>CBEUCJ010000001.1:0-339437 GCA_965541615.1 uncultured bacterium
CTTTTTTTGGGTAAAGGTTTTTTAAAGATTTTAGGTATAAAACAAGCTGATTTTTTAATAGCTGGTGGAGCTATCCTCTTTGCTCTGGGAATTTATGACTTAATATTTCCTGAAAAGAGAAAGAGTTTTTCACCTGGAATATCAGGAGGGGTAGTTCCTTTAGGGACGCCTCTCATCGTGGGGCCTGCTGTCCTTACAACTATTTTGCTTTTAATAGATAGATTTGGAATACTCTTAACTTTTTTATCGTTAACTATTAATCTTTTTTTAACTGGATTTTTACTTATTAAAAGTGAATTCATATTGAAATTATTGGGCAAAAGAGGAATAAAAGTCATCTCTAAATTAATGAGCTTGATTCTATCTGCTTTAGGTGTAAGACTTATCAGGGAAGGATTAAGTGTCTTTCTCAAGTAGATAAAGGATGGGTGATCTTTATTAATCCTGTCTGAGTTATTTCTAAATAATAAGTCCTTGTATCATGACCTGCTAACCTGCAACCATCTATTCTAAATAACCTCACTATCTCTCCTACTGGTCTTTTAAAGATCTTTGATTGAAACTGGTTCATAATCAATTCTTTGGCCAAAACCATGGTGCCATCTACTATGTGACCTACTGCATACCCTCCTGCAGCTTCTGAAGTTAACTCTTCGTGTGAAGATCTTTTTTGAGAAACGAATAAAGCTGTCTGATACCATTTTTTCATAAAGTTAAAGAGTTGTCTTACTACAGTCCTTGCAAGCATCTCTTTATGTTCATATAAACCTGTAACAGAATCTATAATTGTAAACTTTATATCATAATTTTTAATTCCATGAGCTAAGGTAGCTAAAAGATTAGGGATATTCTCTCTTAAAAGAGTATGTGAAGCTGCATCTATTAAAATAATGTTATCTTCTATTTTTGAAAAGTCTATCCCCATAGCTTTAGCTCTTTCTTTTAAAGATACAATAACAAAATTAGCTGGTGTCTCTACAGTTATAAAAGCTACCCTTTTACCTAAAGAGGCTTGCTTTATTGTAAATTGTTCTACTAACAAAGACTTTCCAGTATCTGAAGCTCCAGTTATATTAAATACAGAAAGTGAAGGTATGCCTCCTAAAATTTTCTTTTCAGATTTTCCTTCTTTTAATTCTGTAGTAAAAAATAAAGAATCTAAACCCTCAACTCCTGTAGGGACAGGATAGATTTTAGGAGCTTTTTTTAAAGCTTTACTTCCTAGAATTAAGCCTTCTTCTATTACTTGAGCTTCTTTTTTTACCTCACTCATAATAAAGCTTCTTTAATTTTCTTTAAAAGTTGGGCAGGATTATTTATAGGATACTTTAAAACAGGAAGGAGCTCTTCTATTTTTTTATCTTTAACTTTTATTCCTCTTAATTTCCCTTCTAACTCTTGAAATGAACTTATAGGAAACTTTATCTCCTTCTCTTTTATTGCTTTTAAAACTCTATATGCCCAAGGAACTTCTCCTAAAGCTTCTAAAGTTTGAGATGAAAATTCTAAAAATAAACTTATCTCTTCTTGACCTTCCTTTATAAGCTTGTAAGCTTTCTTTGCTAACCCTCCTGCTGTGTGGACTTTTATCTCTTCTTTTTCACTAGCTACTAGTTCTTTTATATTCTCTATTTTCTTCATAGCTAAATCTGGATCTGCTCTTAAAATATTTCTCAGTGTTTGCTTAGTTAAACCTATTAATTCAGCTATCTCTTCATCTGTCTTATAATACTCTTCTTTTAAAACTACACAAAAACAAGCTCTTGCAATAGAAGGTAGCCAAGTAAGAGTTCTAAACTCAGCTAATTTTTTTAACCCTCCTAATAATTCTATAGACTTTAGAAAAACTCTTAAAACTAAAGGATAAGGATCTGTTTTTTGTGGAGTAAGTTCAATTACCATAACTAAATATTATACTTATCTTCTATTATCTTTAAAGAAAAAACTGCTTTTTTCAGAGCTTCTTTTTTAAGGTTAGTATTAAACATCAATGTCCAGAAATTAAGGACTTTCTCAAACCACGCGCCTCGCCGAGGATTCTCTATTACTTTTTTAATCTCTTTCTCTGAATAGAGCCTAAAAAGTAATTTTACATCTTCCCAAGTGCCATAATTTAAAACTTGAGTAATAATCTCTTTTTTGTCTTTCTCTAAATCCATCTTGCTAATATCATAAGACCAAAGAGCTCTTTGAAATTGTTTTGGAACTTTTTTTTTCATTTTTTTAAATCAAGTTCTTTAAATCTACTTACCTCCTTAACAATAAATTTTTTGACTTCTGACCACCTAATTTTTTTAAAAAGTTTATACCTTCCTTTCTCAGGATCCTCATCAGCATCTATAAAATAAACAAGGCTTTGAAGTCCTACATAAATATTAAACATTGGATACTTCTTTTTAACAAACTCTAATATTTGCTTTAAGCCAAATTTTCTTATTAAAAAATAGATATCAATAAAATCTCTTCTTCGCCCTCTTTGAGAAATGGCTAAAATCTTCATTGCAGCAATGTCTTCAATTGAAGCAAGTAAGATTCCCTCTATTTCCTGAGGTAGTTTAATAAGAGGATAAGGATATCTAAAAAAACTTACTCCAATGTTATTAACATTGAGTACCAAAGTATCTTCAGAAATATAAATTTCCTGAACAGTCTTAAATTTTTTATCAAACTCTTCTCGGAGTTTACGAGGGGTAAATTTTTTTTCAGTGTAAAAATCAAAATCTAAGGAAGTGCGATGCCCAATCTGAAGAGCCAAAGCTGTACCTCCAGCTAAATAAAAACCATATTTTTTCAAAAATTTTAATTTTTTAAGTAAATCGATTTGCTTTTTATTAAGAATTTTCAAGTACACGAAGCTTCTATTTGTCTTTCGCCTAATTCCAATTTTTCTCTTGCACCTTTAAGATAAACTGCTACATCTATATCACTTAAAGGTGTGTTTTTCTTAGTAGCATAGGATCCAAAGATTAACGCAAATTCAATGTCAGTTTGTTTTGAAAGGAAATCCTTTAATTTTTTCTCTATCTCTTCCATCTTTATTCACATTTTACTTTGGATCTTTTTCTCTTCAAGAAAAACTTTAAAATTATAGATGTTAGAGTTCTTTTTTTCTTTCTTCAATGATCTTTTCTGTAATTTCAGGAGGGACTATCTGATAACATTTAAATCGCATCATACTTTGAGCTCTTCCGCTACTCAAAGACCTAAAAGTATCTGCATACCCAAACATTTCAGCTAAAGGTACCTCTGCTAATATAAGTTTTAAATTTTGCTTTTGCTCAATGTTAATTATTTTTCCTCTACGTTGACAAATGTTAGCTATGATGTTACTTACATATTCTTGTGGAACCAAAACTTCTAAACTCATATAAGGTTCTAAAAGTACAGGTTTACATTTCATAAAAGCTTCTTTAAACCCTCTCATAGCTGCCAATTTAAAAGCTAATTCTGAAGAATCTACCTCATGATAAGAACCATCCAAAAGTGTAACTTGAATGTCTGTAACCGGGAAACCGCAGAAAGGTCCTTTCTTCATAGCTTCTCTTATACCCTTTTCTACTGCTGGAATAAAATTTTTGGGTATTCTGCCACCTGTAATCTTATCTATAAATTTAAAACCTTCACCCAAATTTAAAGGAGCTAACTCTATTACCACATGTCCATACTGACCACGACCTCCTGTTTGCTTTATGTACTTTCCTTCAGCTATAGCTTTTTGCTGAATAGTCTCTCTGTAAGCCACTTTGGGTTTGCTGATCTGTGCATTTACTTTAAATTCTCTCTTTAATCTATCCACAATTATCTCTAAGTGAAGTTCACCCATTCCGCACAAAAGAGTTTGCTGAGTTTCTGTATCTATTTCTACTTTGAAAGTAGGATCTTCTTCTAAAAGTTTAGATAAAGCTTTTGCTAATCTATCTTGATCTGCCCTAGAGTTAGGTTTAATGTTTAAAAAAACTACAGGTTCTGGAAATTCCATCTTTTCTAAGATTATGGGGTTTTCAAGATCACACAGAGTATCACCTGTAGAGACTGAATTCAAACCCACAGTAGCAGCTATATCTCCACAGAAAACAGCTTCGATCTGTTCTCTTTGATTAGCATGCATTCTAAATAGTCTCCCAATCCTTTCTTTTTTATTCTTTGTAGCATTTAAAATGTAACTGCCTGCTTTTAATACTCCTGAATAAACTCTAAAATAGATGAGTTTTCCCATATGAGGATCTGCCTGAATTTTAAATGCTAAAGCTGTAAAAGGAGCAGAATCTGAGATTTCTCTTTCTATCTCTTTATTAGGATCTTTAAAATCTATTCCTTTTACAGGAGGAAGGTCCTGTGGAGAAGGCAAAAACCTAACCACTCCATCTAAAAGTTGCTGAACACCTTTATTTTTTAAAGCTGAACCACAAAATACACAAAAAACTTTATTTTCAATTACAGCTTTCCTCAAAACACTGATTATTTCCTCTTTTTTTATCTCTTTTTGTGCTAAATATTTTTCTAACAAATTCTCATCTAAACTGGCTACCTTTTCTAACATCTTTTTTCTATTTTCTTGAGCTACTTTTATTAAATCTTGGGGTATCTCTTCTTCAGAAAATTTTTCTCCCAAAGAACTTTCGTCAAATACATAAGCTTTCATTTCTAAAAGATCTATTACTCCTTTAAAATTTTCTTCTGCACCTAAAGGTATCTGTAATAAGACTAAATTTGCTTTTAAATTTTCTTCTATCTCTTTTACAACTCTAAAAAAATCTGCTCCTTTTCTGTCCATCTTATTTATAAATATTAATCTGGGCACTTTGTACCTCTCACATTGATACCATACAGCTTCACTTTGAGCTTCCACTCCTTCTACAGCTGAAAATACTATTATTGCTCCATCTAAAACTCTTAAAGACCTTCTAACTTCTGCTGTAAAGTCTACGTGACCTGGAGTATCTATTATATTTATTTGAGTATCTTTCCAATAGCAGGTAGTAGTAGCTGAGGTAATGGTAATCCCTCTTTCTTTTTCTTGAGGCATCCAATCCATTTGAGCTTTACCTTCATGGACTTCCCCTATCTTGTGAGAGCGTCCTGTATAATAGAGTATCCTTTCTGTAAGGGTGGTCTTTCCTGCATCTATATGAGCCATTATGCCTATATTCCTTATCCTATCTAAGCTGATTTTTCTTTCTAAAAATTCTTCTTTGGGAATTTCTTTTTTCTCCTCTGACCTTTCTGTTTTTTCTTCTACACATGTAAGCTCAGGTTCCTTATCCTGAACATCTTGAGAGCTTTCAGATAAAGTTTTTTCAGCTACCAATTCTTCAGGTTCTTTAGATTCTGGTAAACTTTCAGACTTTTCTTCTATAGGTTTTTTATCTGAAATCTCTTCTGAAGATCTCTCTTTGATTAAAACCTCATTTGAGGTTTGAGAAATTTCTTGTGGTGTTTGAGATTCTCTTTCTACAAACTCAGATTTCTGTAATTTTTCAATTAATCTTTTGATATCTGTTTCTTTTAATTCCAATTCCCTTTTCTTTAAAGTTAGTTCTACTTTTAATTCTTCACATTTTTCTTTCAGCTTTTCATTTTCTTCTTTTAACTTGTTATACTCTTCTATAGAGACAAAAGAACTCATCTTCTCTTTTTTTCTAAGTTCATCTATTATCTTTAATTTTTGATCTATATCTATTTGATACCTTGAAATCTTAAGTTTTAGATTTTCTATTTCTTCCTTTAATTTTTTGTTCTCATTCTCTAAATCTTTATTCTGCTCTAAGATTTCTTTCTTTTCTTTATTTAACCTTACATTTTCAGAAAAAACCTTTTCCAATTCTTTTTCCTTCTCTTCAAGAATTCTCTTTAACTTAATATTTTGTTCTTTTAAATTCTTAGCTTTGTTTTCTGAAATTTCTATCCATTTCTTCTGTTCTTCTAATTTTGAAAGTGCTTCTTTTTCTGCAGATTTTGCTTTTTCAAACTCTTTTTTTAATTCTGTAAATTCATTCTTTGTCTTTTCTAACTCTCTCTTTAAAGAATTCAACTTTATTTCTAATTTAAGTGTTTCATCTTGCTCATCTTTAATAAAAACTTCTTTTTCTTTTTCCTTTTCTTTTCTTTTTTTCTTTTTAAAGGGTTTAACTTTTGGAGGAGGAAAGAGAGTAAATAAGAGTACAGTTATACCTATTGTGATTATAAAATACAAGATAATCCCCATTTTTATATAAAATATACAATAAAACTTATTATTTTTTCCAGAGTAGCAAATTAAATAGAAAAGTGCGAACTAAAGAGATTAGAGAAATACTTAGAGTCAGGAACGAATCCAAAGACTTCTTTCCATACTAAAGCTGTCTCCATACATAAATAGATCGGTACATCTTTAAAATACATCTTCAGATTATCTAACATAAATTTGTAAATCTCTCTTCTTATATGTCTAAAGTACCTGTATTTATTATCATTACTTAAAATAAACTCCCCATTTAAGATTTTGGTATCAGGGAATCTTTCTTTTATTACTTGAGGAGTGCGAGGAGGAAACCTCAAAGTACCCAAAGAAATCCATGCTATTTTTTTTGGATAAAATTTTCTTAATCTCTTAATGACCTCAAGATAAATATCTTTGTAATCAGGTGAATAAATAATAGGATCAAAATGAAACCCTACATACCACCCTTTTTGTTGCAATAGGTAAGCTGATTTCAGTCTCTTGTTCAAAGAGGCTGTATACTTTTCTTCTTCTTTTACTATCTTTTGAGGATTCAAAGACCAGCTTACAACTATATTTTTTAAAGGTTTTAAATTCAGTAAAGACTTTATATTATCAGATTTTGTCTTTAACTCTAAAATTACAAAAGGAAGTTTTTTGAAATAAAAATAAAGGATATCTAATTGAGGTAAAATATCTTCTAAAGTTAAAGAATCACAAAATTCACCTGTTCCTATTCTCATAAATTTCTTCCTTTTACTTAAAAACTGTGCTACTTTTTTAATCTTTTCTTCCAAATTCAGATAAAAACTCGTTGCTCTTATATTCTGATAGATCTGCAAATAACAGTAACTACAATCAAAAGGACAACCTACCATGGTATCTAAAACAAAGTAACCACAACTTATACTCCCTTTTGAGCAAGGGCACTTTGAAAGAATCTTTCCTCTTTGAAGAGTAAGATAAACGTTATTTTTTCCTAAATCTAATCTTTGAGATTTTATATATAAATCTTCTTTAGAATTTAAAATAACTAAAGGTGCTTTTATTTTTTTACAAATAGAAGAGATTTCTTTTGCATATCTTTTAAAAACTGATTTATCTGTAAAGATTTTTTTTATCTTTATCATAAAGTCTTAAAAATCTCTGAGAGCTTTTCTTTATCTATATGAGAGAGGGTATTAACTTTGGTGATGAAATCCTTGATATTTTGAACTTTAAAACTAAATATTAATTCCTTTTCTTCAAAATTCTGAGGGAACTCTACTTTTATATCTTGGAGCTTAAGATTATTGATTAAATTTTTTACTTTATCTTTTGCTGCAGAATAACGAGGGTAAGCTTTTCTAAAAAGATATTCTCTTAAAGTCTGAAATAATTGCTTTGGAGAGGTGTGTTCTTTTTTTAGAAAAGATTGAATCTTTTTTAAGATATCTTTTTGGCTCCTTTTATTTCTTATCTTAAAATAAAAATCTAATAAATCATTAGCTTTGTTTCTTCCTAAAAAAAGTTTATTAAAAACTTCTAAAAATACTTTTCTTTCAGCTTCATTAAGTCTTAGTAACCTTAAACAGGTCTCTAAATTTATTCTTTCTTTACAGAGTAGAATTTTAGCTGAGTCTTCTAACTCATGAATGTAGTATATCTTGTTTAAGTAATGGGGATTAGAAGGTAAATTCAAACTCTGAGAAAAGTTTTCAGCTATCTGAGACCAGCTAAGTTTACAGATCTCTTTTAATCCTTTCAAAACATTTATTTTCTCTACCAGATTTAAATCTCTCTTTGCTAAGTTATCTAAGAAACCTAAAATAAAAGCATCTTTATTTGAAATCTTTATTACCAGAGCTTCAAATTCTTTTATACCCAATTTTTTAAGAACAAAAATCCTCCTTTTACCACAGATTATTTTGAATTTATCTTTTTCTTTCTTCAGAATAGGATAAGATAGTAATCCCACTTTTTTTATAGACTCATAAAGCTTTTCTTCATATAAAGGATAGCTTATAGTAAAGCTTTCTTCTAAAAGTATCTGTTCTGTTTTTACTTTTAAGATACCCATTTTTCTCAAAGAAAAGTATCTAACAGGCGGGATGTAAATTTTATCTCAGCTTCTACCAATTCCAAGTTATGCTCTAATATTAAGATTAAATGCTCAGGTAAATTTGATTCTGATTTTCTTTCTTCTAACCATTTTTTTACTCTCTTTAAACCCCTTAATCTTATCTTCAGTCTCCTTTTAGCTAATTCTTTATCTACATAAGGGAAAAAGTAAAAAGAAAGATCCACATTTATAAAAGGCCTCTGAATCAATAAAAAATTATCATTCAAGAGTTTATAGAATCTTCTTTTCCCTTTAGGAGTAATAGAATAAACATACTTTTCAGGTCTCTTTCCTTCTTTTACTATTTTTTTAGTCACCAAACCTTTCAGTTCCAACATTTTTAGAGGATAGTAAATGGAATTTGTATCTATGGAAGCAAAGACTCCTTTTATTCTTTCTATAGATTTTTTAATTTGATAACCATGTTTTGGGCCATCCATTAATAAACCTAAAAGCACTAACTCTTGATGTAACATCTTTTAATCCTCTTCTTTAAATACACCTATTTTTCTATACTTTTTGTATCTCTGATCAATGAGTGTTTCTATATCCATTTTCAATAACTCTGAAAGATTTCTTAAAAGAGCTTCTTTTAAATTGTTAGCTGCAGTTTGAGGATCACGATGAGCTCCTCCTAAGGGTTCAGGTATTATCTCATCTATTATACCTAACTCTAATAACTCTTGAGCTGTTAACTTTAAAGCTTTAGCTGCTAACTCTGCTTGAGAAGAATCTCTCCATAGTATTGAAGCGCAACCTTCAGGAGAAATAACTGAATAATAAGCATTCTCTAACATTAAAATCCTATCACCTACACCTATTCCCAAAGCACCACCTGAACCTCCTTCACCTATTACACATACCAAAATTTGAGTCTTTAAAGAACTCATAGCTCTCAGATTTTCAGCAATAGCTAAAGCTTGACCTCTTTCTTCAGCTCCTATTCCAGGATAAGCTCCTGGAGTGTCAATAAAACTCACAACAGGCAGTTTAAATTTCTCTGCTAACTTCATACACCTTAAAGCTTTTCTATAACCTTCAGGATGAGCACATCCAAAGTTTCTATACAAATTTTCTTTAGTATCATGTCCTTTTTGATGTCCAATAAGCATTACTTTATAACTATCTATCTTACAGAATCCACATACAATAGCTTTATCATCTCTGAATAACCTATCTCCATGTAATTCTATAAAATCAGAAGTTATCATTCTTACATAATCTAAGGTAAGAGGTCTCTGAGGGTGTCTTGCTATCTGAACTTTTTGCCAGGGTGTTAAGTTTCCATAGATTTCTTTTTTTAAGTTCTCTAATTTTTGAGTCAAAGACTCAATAGTTAAAGATAAATCTACCTTTTTTTCCTCTTGGAATCTTTTTAACTCTTTTATCTTATCTTCTAATTCTATTATTGGTCTCTCAAAATCTAACATCTTTAATCTATTATCTTTACAGATGTGCCTACAGGAAGGAGAATGTAAAGTTCCTCAATATCTTTATTGTGCATTCTTATGCATCCTTGAGTAACGTGTTTGCCTATACTTTTAGGATCATTTGTACCATGGATTCCATAACCTGAAATATTTAATCCTAACCAATAGTCTCCTAATATGTTTTGAGGTGCTCCATAAGGAATCTCTTTTCCATCTTTAAACCAAGTAGGGTGCTTTATTCTATTTATTATTTTAAACTCACCTGTAGGAGTGTGATTATTTTTACCAGTAGATACTCTGTAAGTCTTTATTATTTTATCATCTGTTTTTAGAAATAAGAGATTTTGAGATTTATCTATTACTACATAGAACTTTGCTTTGCAGACTTTTAACTTTTGACCTACTCTTATAAGATCTGATTTTAAGTCATTTGCTACTTTTATGTAATCTATGGTAGTGTTAAATTTTTTGGCTATCTTTTCTAAGGTATCTCCTGGCTTTACTATATAAAAAGTGCTAAACTCATCTGGATTTTTAGAAAATAAAAGTTTGATGTTTAAATCTTCTATCTTCTTTTTAGCTATCCTCAAAAGATTTACATCTTGAGGAAACTGAGACATTATTCTAAGATAAATTTTTTTTGCTTCTTCAAATCTCTTTTCTTTTTCTAAATTTTTGGCTAATTCTAACATCTGCATAGAAATTTCATTTTTTTTAGAAAAGGAGCTCTCTTCTTCCTTATTTAACTTATTTAAAAATGAAAAATAAGAGATAAATCCTATACAAAAGATTAAAACTACCCACAGAATAAGCCTCTTCATTTTCAACCTCCAATAATTATTCCTATTAAAACCCCTAAAAAAGCACCAGCTATTACCTCTAAAGGAGTATGACCCAAAAATTCTCTTATCTTGTTATCTGCTATTTTTTTGCCTTGATAAAGATCCTCTAAAATTTTATTCAAAATCTCAGCCTGCTCACCAACACTCCTTCTCATAGTTTGAGCATCGAACATTACAACCAAAGCAAAAACACAAGCTAATCCAAATAAAGGATTATTAAAACCTGCATTTAAACCAACTGATGTTGCTAAAGCTGTTACTCCTGCAGAATGTGCTGAAGGCATACCTCCTGTTTCAATTAGCCATTTAAAATCAAACTTTCTTTCCTTTAAAACTCCACAAAAAACTTTTATAATTTGAGCTGTAGCCCAACCTAAAAAAGCTGAGATCAAAAATTTATTTTTAAAAATTTCTGAAAAATTCTCCATAATGACTCTTAAAAACTCTGAGTTTGAATTCAAAAAGAAATTATAGTATAATCACTCCAAAAAGCAAGCAATTAAAATATGCTTACAAAATTAAATAGTTTTTCAATCATAGGTATTAATGCTTTAAATGTTGAAGTCCAAGTAGATGTCTCAAAAGGTCTACCTCAGACTTTGATCGTAGGTTTAGCAGATTCTGTAGTCAAAGAAAGTAAAGAAAGAATAAAGGTAGCTATAAAAAACAGTGGATTTAAATACCCTTTAGGAAGGGTCACAATAAATCTTTATCCTGCAGATACAAAAAAAGAAGGTACTCAATTAGACCTTCCGATAGCTTTAGGGATTTTGGCTTCCTCTAATCAATTAAACCCTAACTTATTAAAAGACTTTGTATTCTTAGGTGAATTAGCTTTAGATGGCAGTTTAAAAAAAACTAAAGGTATCTTAATCTCAGCTTTGGAAGCTAAAGCTAAAGGATTTAAAAATCTCATAATCCCAAAAGAAAATCTAAATGAAGCTGCATTTTTAGAAGATGTAAATGTATGGGGAGCTGAGTCTTTAAATCAAGTAATATTTATTTTACAAAATTTAGAACTATTTCCTCCATCTAAAAAATCAGCCAAAGAATTTTTAGAAGTTAACTCTAACTATCTTTATGACTTTTCAGAAGTAAAAGGACAGTTCCAAGCAAAAAGAGCAATAGAAGTAGCAGTAGCAGGTTTCCATAATATATTAATGATTGGACCACCTGGCTCTGGAAAGAGTATGCTTGCAAAAAGGATCCCTACTATTATGCCTAAGATGGAGTTAGAAGAAATATTAGAAACTTCTAAAATCTATTCTGCTTTAGGACTGCTTCCAGCTGATAAACCTTTAATAACTCAAAGACCTTTTAGAAATCCTCATCATACAGCTTCTGAAGTAGCTTTGATTGGAGGAGGTAATCCTCCTACACCTGGTGAAATAAGTTTAGCTCATAATGGAGTGCTATTCTTAGATGAATTACCTGAATTTCACAGGGATGTTTTAGAATCTTTAAGACAACCTTTAGAAGATGGATTTGTAAACATCTCAAGAGCTAAATCCTTTTTTAGATTTCCTGCAAAGGTAATGTTGGTAGCAGCTATGAATCCTTGTCCATGTGGATATTACACTCATCCTAAAAGGACTTGCAGGTGTTCTTCTTCTAAGATAACCAAATACTTATCTAAAATCTCTGGTCCTTTATTAGATAGAATAGATATACACATACAAATACCACCTGTAGAATTAAAAGACTTAGATACAAATCTGCCTCAAGAAGATTCTGAAACCATAAGAAAAAGAGTTGAAAGAGTAAGAAAGATTCAAAAAGAAAGATTTAAATCAGAAAATATCTTTTTCAATTCTCAAATGTCACCCAAACACATAAAAAAATTTTGCATAATGCAAGAGGAGGCAAAAGAATTATTAAAAAAGGCTATGAATGAATTGAAACTTTCTTTAAGAGCTTATGAAAAAATATTAAAGTTAGCTAGAACCATAGCAGATTTTGAAGAAAAAAGATTAATAGAACCCCATCATATAGCTGAAGCTATCCAGTATAGAGTCTTAGATAGAGAATTCTTTAGATGAAAATATATATAGGTACTTCAGGGTATAATTATTCTCATTGGAGAGAAGTTTTTTACCCTAAAGATTTACCTCAAAATAAATGGCTCTGGTTTTACTCTCAACATTTTAACTGTGTAGAGTTAAATGTAACTTTTTATAGATTGCCTTCAAAAAAGACTTTTCAAAGTTGGTATAAAAAGACTCCTAAAGATTTTAAATTCGTAGTTAAAGCTTGGAAACAGATCACTCACATAAAAAGACTCAAAAATACTTTAGAATACTTAAAGATTTTTTTTGAAAATGTTAAAGAACTAAAAGAAAAATTAACCTGCATCTTATGGCAGATGCCTCCTTCTTTAAAAAAAGATACCCAACTCTTAAAAGATTTTCTAAAAGAATTATTCAAAATAAGAATTGCTAAGAAAATATTCCATTCAATTGAATTTAGACATAAAAGTTGGTTTGTAGAAGAGGTTTATAAAGTTTTAAAAGAGTATAACGTAAATTTATGTATAGCTCATTCTCAAAAATGGCCTTTTATCAAAGTCTTAACTTCAAATTTTTTGTATTTAAGATTCCATGGAGGAAAAATTTTATATGGTAGTGAATACTCTTTAGAAGAATTATCAGAATTTAAAAAGATAGTAAAGGAATTTGAAAAAGATATAGAAGTCTTATTCAGTTTTTTTAATAACGATGCTTATGGGTTTGCTGTAAAGAATGCTCTTCAATTTAGAAGACTTTTAGAAAAATGAAAAAATACATCTTACATAAAGAATCTGGTCTTTTATCAAAAGTAGATTATGAAAAAGAATTGAATGAACAACAATTAAAAGTAGTTTTAGAAGGAGATGGTGCTTGTTTGGTCTTAGCAGGTGCAGGAACTGGTAAAACAAGAACTCTGGTTTACAGAACAGCTTTTTTAATTGAAAAAGGGATCCCTTTGAAAAATATATTTTTAGCTACATTTACCAATAAAGCTGCTAGGGAGATGGTAAAGAGAATAGAAATTCTATTAAAAGCAGATTTAGAAAATCTATGGGCAGGAACTTTCCATCATTTAGCTAATTTAATCTTAAGAAAAGAAGCCAAAAAAATAGGATTTAATGAGAGTTTTACGATTTTAGATAGAGAAGATTCAAAGGAGATCTTATCTGAATGTATAGAAGAATTAAAACTAAATAAAAAAGAAAAGATGTTTCCTAAAACTCAAGTAATCCAGAAGATCTTTAATTTATCTATTAATAGTTTAGAAAGCATTGAAAATATAGTAAAAGAAAACTTTGATTACCTCTTAGATTTTGTAGAAGAGTTTAGAGTCCTCTTTAAATATTTTAAAAGAAAAAAGAAAAACTCAAACTTAATGGATTTTGATGATCTTTTATTTTATCTCTATGAGATTTTAAAAGATGATTCTGTTAGGAAAAAATATGCTTCAAAATTTCTTTATATCTTAGTAGATGAATTTCAAGATACTAACAAAATTCAATTTGAGATATTAAAAGCTCTCTCTGAGATACATAAAAACATTTTGGTAGTAGGAGATGACTGCCAATCTATTTACTCTTTTAGAGGAGCTTACATTAAAAATATCTTAGATTTTCCTAAAGTCTTTAAAAATTGTAAAATTTTTAAATTAGAGATAAACTATAGATCTACTCCTCAGATATTAAACTTAGCGAATAACATAATTATCCATAACAAAAATCAATTTCATAAGTTTTTAAGTGCTACAAAAAAAGATGGAATAAAACCAATCATAGTCTGTTGTAGAGACATATGGCAACAGGCAAAATTCGTTACTCAAAGAATAATGGAGTTAGTTGAAACTGGCATCCCTCTAAATGAGATAGCTGTACTTTTTAGATCGAGATTTCAATCTGCAGAATTAGAATTAGAACTTTTAAAAAAACAGATACCTTATGTGGTAAGAGGTGGTTTAAGATTTTTTGAACAAGCTCATATAAAAGATGTCTTATCTTATCTAAAACTGATTTTAAATCCCAGAGATGAACTCTCTTTTAAAAGAGCTTTAAAACTCCATGAAGGAATAGGTACAGCTTTCTCTCAAAAAATCTGGAAAAAGTTCTCAGAATTAAATTATGACTTTTTAAAAATTTTTAAAGAGAAGATACCTTTGAATAAAAATGCTGAATTAGGATGGCAAGATTTTAAAAGATTGATCTCTAAATTAATGAATATAAGTTCTCCTTATAAAATGATAAAAGAAATCCTTGATAGTTTTTATAGAGATTACTGTTACTTAGCTTTTGAAGATCCTAAAGAAAGGATTTTAGACTTAGAACAGTTAATGAGGATAGCTGAAAACTATGAATCTTTAAAAAAATTTATCAGTGATTTAAGTCTCTTTGAAGAATTCAAAGGAGAAATAGTTAGAGGTGCTTTTACTGAAGAGACACTTATATTAACTACTATCCATCAAGCAAAAGGCTTAGAATGGGAGGTAGTCTTTATTATAGGGTGTGTCGATGGACAATTTCCTCATCCTGAAAGTTTTGAATCTAAAACTAAATTAGAAGAAGAAAGAAGACTATTTTATGTAGCTGTGACCAGAAGTAAATCTCAGCTTTATATTACTTATCCAACTATAAGATATGATTTTAGATCAGGAGCTATCCTCACCAAAAGATCACAGTTTATTGAAGAGCTCAAAAAAGATCTATTTGAAGAGTGGGAAATAGAAGAAGTTTAATTTTTTAAATTAAAGAATTAATCTCTGTTCTTTAATAAAAATAATGTCTCCTGTCTTGTCTTTTGATTCTTCCTAAATATTCCTCTCACACAACTCGTAATTATCTTTGAATCTTGAGCCTTTACTCCTCTCATACTAATGCATAAATGTTCTGCTTCGATTACGACCATTACTCCTTTAGGTTTTAATTTTTTCATTAAAACATCTGCAATTTGAGTGGTGAGTCTTTCTTGGACCTGCAATCTTTTAGAAAGGATCTCTACTACTCTTATTATCTTGCTTAAACCTGTGATTTTATTTTGAGGGATGTAAGCTATATGGCATTTACCAAAAAATGGCAACAAATGATGTTCACAGATAGAAAAAAAAGAAATATCTTTTAAAAGAATTATCTCATCATGTTCTTGAGCTAAAAATACTTCTAATTCTTTCTCAGGTGAGTATCTGTAGCCTGATAATAACTCTTCTAAACTTTGAGCTGCTCTTTTAGGGGTATCTTTTAAATCTTTCTTTTTTTTAAAATCAGGGGTTATCTCTTTTAGAATTATCTCAAATGCTTTTTCTATCTTTTTCTTATCCATATTTAAATAAGTAGCATTTCATTCCTAAATTATACTACATCATTCAAAGGCTCACTACATTAAAATTTAAAGATGTTTTATTTTCACTTACCTATACAAAATCTTGAAAATATATTTTCTAAAAGCTCTTCTGAATAGATTTTACCAGTAATCTTATCTATTTGAGTGACAGCTTCTTTTAAATGTAACATTAAAAAATCTATACTAAAACCTGATTGTAAATCTTTTAAGAAATTTTCTAAAGAGATCTTGGCTTTTTCTAACAACTCTGTGTGTCTTTTATTAGAGACTATAATTTTTTCAGGTTCAACAAAATTTCCTTTGAATAAAAAATCTATCATCTTTTCTTTTAATTCTTCGATCCCTTCTTTTTTTAAACAAGATACAAAAACATGTTCTTTAAATCTTTCTTTTAAAAATTTAAGATTTGCTTTTGGAGGTAAGTCTATTTTATTTATTACCAAAATCACAGGTAAATCTTTTAACTTTTCTATTAAAAACAAATCTTTATCTGTCAATTCTTGAGAAATATCAACGACCAATAAGATTAAATTCGCTTTTTTTATAGCTTCTTGAGTCCTTTTTAAAGCTTCTTTTTCTACTAAATCTCTTGGTGTAATTATACCTGCTGTATCAAAAAGATTTAAAGGGACTCCTTTAATGTTGGCTTCTTCTTTTAAAATGTCTCTTGTGGTACCTTCTAAAGGTGAAACGATAGCTCTTTCTGAAGCTAACAAACAATTTAAAAGAGAAGATTTTCCTACATTAGTCCTACCTGCTATTACTACATTCAGACCTTCTTTAAAAATTAAACCTTCTTCAGAAGATTTTAACACTTGGGTTATCTCAGTTAAAATCTTGTGTACATCTTCTCTAAGTTTATTAAAATCTATGGTATCTATTTCATCTTCAGGAAACTCAACTACTGCTTCTAAATGAGTAAGTATATTTAATAATTTTTCTCTTAATGACTCTAAAAATTTTCTCTCTTTTCCTTGCAATTGATTTATACTTATCTCCAAACTCTGAGGAGTCCTCGCATAGATAACATCTAAAACAGCTTCTGCTTGAGTTAAATCTATTCTTCCATTTAGAAAAGCTCTCATAGTAAACTCACCAGGTAAAGCTAATCTAGCTCCCTCTCTTATTAGCAGAGACAAAGTTTCTTTTAAAGGCACCAAACCTCCATGGCAGGAAATTTCTACTACATCTTCAGTAGTGTAAGTGTAAGGCGCCTTCATTAAAAATACCAAAACTTCATCTATTATTTTTAAGTTTTGGGGGTCTCTAATAAATCCATAGTGAATAGTATGAGATTTTGCTTTTTTTAAGTCTTTCTTTTTTTTAGGGACAAAGATTTTACTCAAAATATCAAAGCTTTGAGGACCTGACATTCTAACTATACCTATTCCAGATTTTCCTAAAGGAGTAGATATTGCACAGATAGTATCTTTCAGCATAAATTTTCTCTTATTTTTCCTACCAAATATACTGAACCTGTAACTAATATTAAATCTTTTTTATCACATAAATCTATTGCTTTCAAAATAGCTTTACAAGGATCTGGTATTACTTGGGCTTTTTTAAAACTTTTCTTGATAAGATAAGGGTTTTGTGCTTTTTGGACTTCAGCTTTTGTCAAAATTATTTTTTTACACATATTGAATAAGATTTTTCCCATTTTTTTAAAATCTTTGTCTTTTGAGGTGCCAAATACCAAAATCACTCTTCTATCAGGAAAATGTCTTAATAAAGTATTTTTTAAAACCAAAATTGAAGCTGGATTATGAGCACAATCTAAAATAATTAAAGGTTCATTTTTTATTATCTCAAATCTTCCAGCTATTTTAACATTCTCTAAACCTTTTTTTATATCTTCTTCTTTAATCTTTAAACCTTCTTTTATTAGAATCTCTGTAATGCCTACTGCTACTCCTGAATTTAAAATTTGATGAAATCCTAAAAGAGGGATCTTTAAATTTTCTAATTTAAGGGCTTTACCTAAGTAAGAAAATTCTTGAAAATCTTTGTTGTAAGAAAGTTCTCTTACTTTTATCTCTTTGTTTACCTCTAAAAATTCACATTTTCTTTCTTTGCATATTTTTCTCAAAAAACTACTCACAGACTTCCTTTGAGGAAAAGAGACTACAGATTGAGCTTTTTTTATAAAACCTGCTTTTTCATAAGTTATCTCTTTTAAAGTCCTGCCCAATTTATCTTGATGGTCATAGTCTATTAAACCATAGCCTATATATTTCCCATAGCAACAATTAGTAGCATCTAATCTGCCTCCTAAACCTGCTTCTAAAATTACAAAATCTGTTTTTTTCTTAAAAAAATAAAACAAAGCTAAAGCAGTATACACTTCAAAAAAAGAAAGATAACCTAATTTTTTAGAAAACCTATTTTTCTCCAAAACAGGTTTTAAGTGTCTGGTTAATTCTTCTAATTCAGATTCTTTTATAAAACCTTCTTTATCTTTATTTGTCAAAACTCTTATCCTCTCTTTTAAATCAACCAAATGTGGTGAAGTAAAAAGACCTACTTTGTATTTTGTGCTCAATATAGAACTTAAAAGATTTGAAATAGAACCTTTCCCTTTTGTACCTGCAATATGAATCACATTTAATTCTTGGTAAGGAAATCCTAAATCTTTTAATAGCTTTTTCATCCTCTCTAACTTTAAACTTTTTTTGTAATCAAACTTTATCTTTTTCTCATAATTTATGAAAGAATCTAAATACTCTCTTACTCCCATATTTTTTCCGAAAGACTTAAAGTATTCAAAAGTTTAATGAAGGAAGTGTCTTATTTGAGTAAATACCATTGGAATTTTGTATTTATTGCAGGCTTTGATTACTTCTTCATCTTTAATTGAACCTCCAGGCTGAATAATAGCTTTGATTTTAGCTTTAAAGGCTTCCTCAATAGAATCAGGTTTTGGAAAAAAACCATCTGAAGCTAAAACTGCTCCTTTACAGTCACCAGCTTTTTGAATAGCTATCTTTACTGCATCTATTCTTGAAGGTTGACCTCCACATACTCCCAGAGTCCTTTTATCTTTTGCTATACAAATTGCATTTGATTTTAAGTGTTTTACTACTTTAAAAGCAAAAATCAAATCTTCTAAAGTTTTTTTTGAAGGTTTTAAAATTGTGGGCATTTTTAAATTTTTTTTATCTATAACTTTAGAATCTCTTTCTTGGACTAAAAAACCTAAATCTGTTCTTCTGAAATCTAAATTATCAGATTTAAATTTTAGATTTATCTTACAGACTATTAATCTTTTTCTTTGTGAAAAGATTTCTAAAGCTTTCCTTGTAAAAGAAGGAGCTAAAATTATCTCTTTAAAACCTGTTTTTAATATTTCTTTTGCTACTCTTTCTGTTACTCTTCTATTAAAACCTATAATCCCTCCAAAAGCTGATATAGGATCACCAGAATATGCTTTTAAGAATGCTTTCTTTAAATCTTTATCACAAGCTAAACCACAAGGAGAATTATGTTTTA
Source organism: uncultured bacterium (assembly GCA_965541615.1). Classification (GTDB taxonomy): domain Bacteria; phylum Omnitrophota; class Gorgyraeia; order Duberdicusellales; family CBEUCJ01; genus CBEUCJ01. Next base: position 19,395 of record CBEUCJ010000001.1, read on the forward strand.
CTATTACACAGCAACTTTCTTTAAAGTCTTTGAAGATGTTTAAAACTGCTTGGATATCTAAAAAGTTATTAAAAGACAAATCTTTGCCTTGCAGTTTTTCTATTAATTCTCTTTCTGAATCTAAAAATTTATAAAGATAGGCTTTCTGATGAGGGTTTTCTCCATACCTTAGTTTCAAATCTCTTTTTAAATGCAAAAGTAAATCTTGTGTAAATTTTTTTTCTTCTGAAAAGAATTTAAAAATTTCATAATCATATAGACTGGTTATCTTAAATACTTCTTTAGCTAATCTCTTTCTCAAAAGTAAAGATACTTTTCCTTTATTTTCTTTTAATTCTCTTATTACTTCTTTATAAAATTCTTTAGAAGGGACTACACATACATTTAAAAAATTCTTTGCTCCTGCTCTTAAAAGAGAGACGCCTCCAATATCTATAAATTCTAAAATTTCCTTAAAATCTTTTAATTCTTTTAATTTCTCCTTAAATGGATAAAGATTTGTAACTACCATATCTATTGTTTCTATCCCCAAAGATTTTAAACTCTTTAAATCTTCTTTTTTTTCTTTTCTAGCTAAAATCCCTCCAAATATTTTTGGATGAAGGGTTTTTAGTCTGCCTCCCAAAATCTCAGGGAATCCTGTATAATCTTTAACTTCTATGGTTTTAATTTGAGAATTTTTTAAAACTTGGGCAGTCTTTCCAGTAGAGATTATTTTTATCTTCAACTTTTCTAATTCTTTGCAAAACCAAACTATCTCTTCTTTATCATAAACACTAACCAAAGCTGTCTTTATCTTCAAAAATTCTCTCATTTACTTACACTGAATTTAAAGGTAATAAAATCTGCATCTTGAACTACATAATCTTTTGATTCTAATCTCACCAATCCTCTGTTTTTGGCTTCGCCTATTTTTTTACAACTTATCAAATCTTGGAAACTGATAACCTCTGCTTTTATAAAACCTTTAGCTATATCTGAATGAATCTTACCAGCTGCTTCTATAGCTTTAGTTCCTTTCTTTATAGGCCAAGCTTTTAATTCTTTCTGATTACAGGTGAAAAAGAAAATATACCCAAAAAAATCAAAAACTTTTTTGAGTAACGAATTTAAATCTTTTAGTTCTCTGCTATCTATTTTCAAAACAGGTCTTATGCTTATAAGAAAATTTAACTCTCCTTCTTGTTTAGAAATATCTATCTCTGAGATAAATCTTTCTTTTTCTAATTCTTCTTTAAGTCTTTCAAAAAACTTTCTTTTATTTTCAGAAGTCTCTTTCAAAATCTTTTTTTCTAAAGCATCTATATCTTCAATTATTAAATCTAAAACTTTTTCTTTAGTTACCAATACTCCTTCACATCTTTGATAAAGAGAGCTCTCACAGAATTCAACTTGAGCATAAGTAACTTTGGGAGGATTAAAGATTTCTTTTAATCTTTCTAACCTTTGATCTAAAAATTTATGTGTGCCTATATATTCTGTGGGTCCAAAGAAAGCTATCTTCACTTAAAAATTATTTCTTTGCTTCTGCTTCTTTTCTTCTTTTATATTCTTCTATTATTTGCTGAGCTATCTGAGGAGGCACAGGTTCATAATGAGAAAATTTCATCGAATAAGAACCTCTTCCTCCTGTAATAGACCTTAAATCTGTTGCATATCTGTACATTTCTGCTAAAGGGACTTGGGCTTTTATGAGTTGATTTTTTCCTCTTGCTTCCATACCTAAGACTCTTCCTCTTCTTGAATTTATATCTCCTGTAACTTGCCCCATGAATTCTTCAGGGATTATTACCTCTACATCCATTATAGGTTCTAAAAGAATAGGACCTGCCTGTTCGACTGCCTTTTTTAAAGCCATGGAACCTGCTATCTGAAAAGCTATATCTGAAGAATCTACTGGATGATAAGAACCATCATAAAGAGTAACTCTTATATCCACTATAGGATAACCTGCCAAGAATCCTTCTTCCATAGCTTTCCTTATACCTTTTTCTACTGAAGGAATAAAATTCCTAGGGATCTTTCCGCCTACAATTTTATCTACAAATTCAAAGAATTTTCCTCTTTCTAAAGGTTCTACTTCTATCCATACATCTCCATACTGACCACGACCTCCTGTCTGTCTTTTATATTTTCCTTGCACTTTAACTGATTTTGTTATTGTTTCTTTGTAAGGAATTTTGGGTCTTCCTAATTCTACTTCTGCTCCAAATCTTCTCTTCATTCTTTGACAGATTACATTCAAATGGAGCTCACCTACTCCTGAGATTATCAACTCTTTTGTTTGAGGGTCTCTTTCTACTTTAAAAGTAGGATCTTCTGTACTCAATTTTTGTAAAGCTCCTGATATTCTCTCTTCATCCTGCTTTGTTTTAGGTTTTACAGATTGAGATATGCTAGGCGTAGGAAACTCAATTTTAGGGAATTCTACTAAAAAATTCTCTTCACCTAAGCTATCATTAGTATGAGTATCTTTTAATTTAGCTACAGCTCCTATTTGACCTGCAAATAAACTATCTACAGTTCTCTGTTCTTTTCCAAAAAGTAAATACAACTGACCAAATCTCTCTTTTGTCTTTGTAGTCACATTATAAAAACCTGTATTTGATTTTAAAAGGCCTGTCCAAATCCTAAAAATAGTTAGTTGACCTACATAAGGATCGAATATAGATTTAAAGACCTGAGCTGAAAATTTAGAATCAGGTTGGGGTGTTAGTTCTTTTTCTTCTCCGTTTATTTTTACTTTTAAAGGAGGTCTTTCTTTGGGTGAAGGAAAGAATTCCAAAATTACATTTATTAATTCCTCTAATCCAATCTCATTCAAAACTGCTCCACACAATACCGGAAATATTTTTCTTTCAAGGATTCCTTTCTTTAAACCTTTCTTAATCTCTTCAGAAGATAATTCTCCTGTCTCTAAATATTTTTCTAATAAAGTGTCATCAGATTCAGCTACTAAATCTAAAAGTTTTGAATAAAATTCTGAAACTTCTTTTACTTGTGAAGAATCTTTTTCTAAAACTGGAACTACTCCTTTGAAATTCTGTTCTTTGCCTATAGGTAAATATAAAGGGATTGCGTTCTTTGTAAGATTTTCTTTGATATCATTTAAAACTTTATAGAAATCTGCATTTTCTTTATCTAATTTATTTACAAAAAATATACAAGGCAAGTTTCTTTTTTTAGCTTCTTCAAATGCAAATTCTGTTCCCAATTCTACCCCTGAAACTGCATCTATTACGATTAGAACACAATCAGATACACTAAGAGGAGCTATAACTTCAGCTATAAAATCTTGGTAACCTGGAGTATCTATAAACTGAATGAAATGATCTTTGTAATTTGTGTATAAATAACTTGCATTTATAGAAGATTTTCTCTCTATTTCATCTGGTTCAAAATCAGAAACTGTCGTTCCTTGGTCTACTTTACCAAATCTATTAATCGCCTGTGTTTTATAAAGAATTCCTTCTGCTAAAGTAGTCTTACCACTTTGAGCATGACCTGTAATACTAAAAACTCTTATCTTAGAGATATCCATTCAACCACCTCCTTTATCTACAGAAAGTATTATCTAACTTTTCAATTCTATCAGAAAAAAGATTTTTTTCAAATTTGAATGATGATTATTCTCTTAACTTGTGAGTGACAGGTACAAATCTACACGGAATTATTTTTTTCTTAATCAACTTTCCTTCTCTTTTTATTCCCAAAACTAAATCTTGATAACCTTTCTTATTGTTTATGGGCGCTAAGATCCTGCCTCCTTCTTTTAGTTGCTCAATTAATTGAGGTGGAAAATCTTCTACTGCACATGTAATTATTATGGCATCAAAAGGTGAAAACTCTCTCCAGCCTAAAAGACCATTGCCCCATTTTACTTTTATATTTTTATAACCTAATCTTTTTAATCTTTCTTGAGCAGATTCAGCTAAAGATTTTATTATCTCTATAGTGTAGACTTCTTTTACAATCTCAGCTAAGACTGCAGCTTGGTATCCTGAACCTGTACCGATCTCTAAAACTTTATCGTCGGGTTCTAATTCCAATAATGAGGTCATTAAAGCTACCATAAAAGGTTGAGATATAGTCTGACCTTTACCGATCGGTAAAGGTGTATCAGAATAAGCAAATTTTTGCCAAATCTTAGGAACAAACTCTTCTCTTTTAACTTTTAGCATAGCTCTTATTACCTTAGGATCAGTAATACCTCTATTTATAATTTGCTCTTTTACCATTTTCTCTCTTTCTTTTAAAAAAGGATCTTGTTGAGAATAAAGATTAAGAAAAAAGATTATACTGATTATAAAACTAAATACTCTTATCCAATTCTTTAAAATACTCATATAAAAGCTTTGCTCCTTTTATTAAAGAATCTTTAAAAACAAATTCATTTGCAGAATGTGCTTTAGATTTTACCCCTACCCCAAAACTAAAAGATTTTATCTTAAAATCATTTAAAATACTCATAACTGTAGCTCCTAAACTTCCTTTAAATTTGGGTTTTAAATTGCTGTCTTTTAAAACTTTAGCAAATCTTTCTATCCAGAAATTATTTTTATCTATCTCTATTGGCTTTTGAATATCTAAAATTTTGATCTTAAAGTTTTTTGTTATGCTACTCAGTATTTTTTTAATATCTTCCAAAATCTTTTTAGAATCTAAAGAAGGTAAATACCTTATATCTAAACTGAATTTACAGTTAGGAGCTACAACATTTGGTTTTATACCACCTGAAATTGTACCTACATTCACAGTAGGAGCTCCTAAAAGAGGATGTTTTTTATGAGTAAATTTATGTTTATAAATCTTTTCTATAAATTCTGAAGCTTTTTTTATAGCATTTATTCCTTTTTCAGCAAAAGCTGCATGAATAGGTTTTCCTTTAATCTCTACTTCTATTTGCAATAAACCTTTTTGAGCAATTATTATTTCAAAATTATCTGAATCTAAAACTAAACAAAAATCTCCTTTTAAAACTTTATTTTCTAATAAAGGAATTAAACCTTTGTGAGAACCTGCTTCTTCATCAGCAGTAGCACAAAATAAAATATCTAAGTTTTTTAATTTGTAGTTTTCTTTTAAACTGATGAGTGCTTCAAGACCTGTTGCTAAATTTCCTTTGCAGTCTGTGGTTCCCAATCCATAAATCTTGTTATTTTTTTCTACTGCTTTCAAAGGGTCGGTATGCCAGTTGCCTGTTGCAGGGACTGTATCTAAATGAGGCATAACTATTAAGACTTTTTTTGAATTTTCAGAAGAGAGTTTAAATATCAGATTACTTCTTTTTCTAAAAAACTCTATTAATTCAGCTTTTATTTTATAGTTTTTTAAAAAATCTTTTAAGAATTTAGCTAAAGCCCTTTCATTTCCTGGAGGATTTTGGGTATCAATTTGGATACTCTTTTTTAATAAATACAAAAGCCTTTTTTGATTGATCATTTTACCTATATTTTAAAATATAAACTGGTAAGTTTCCATAAATTACTCTCTTTTTTATCCTAAACTCTTTAAATAGATCTTTTAAAGGACTAAGTATTACTGCATTTTTCCATTTCCCTTTAAAAGAGAGTAATCTTTCTTTAAAATTTTCTAAGACTCTTTTTACCTTTCTTTTTGTTCCTATTCTCAATCCAAAAGGAGGATTGGTTACTATAAAATCATAATTGAAATCTGCAGTCTGAGCATCAGCTAAAAAGAGATTTAAACTTAGATTTAAATTTTGAGCGTTTATTTTAGCTCCTTCTAAATGTTTTAAAGAATTATCAGAACCATAAATCTTTAATGCTTTTATATTCACTTTTTGTTTTAATTCTTCAGATAAAACTTTAAATTCCTTTAAAGGTAAAAATTTTAAATTCCAAATAGCTAATTCTCTTTCTTTTAAATAGTTAGGGATCTTTAAAGCTTCTCTGTAAGCTTCGATTAGAATTGTGGCTGCTCCACAAAAAGGATCATAAAGAGAGTATTCCAGATTCCAACCAGAAAATTTAACTAAACTGTAAGCTAAACACGGATTTAACCCTGCCCGATGTATATAGGTTTTATACCTTCTTTTATGGAGTCCTACACCTGTTGTATCTAACCCTATTAAGATTCTTTTCTCAATAACTTTACAGATTACTTTTATATCAGGCATCTCCAAATCAACTTTTAATCTTATCTTTTTCTTTTCTCTGTATCTATCTATTACTGCTTGACCTGTAATTTTGGCTATATCTTGTGAAGTGAAATTATGTGTGCCTTTTCTTTCAGATACTATTCTAAAACTCTGATTTTTTTGTATAAATTCCTCAAAAGGTATACTTTTGGTAATGTAATAAATATCTTCTAAATCAGAAAACTCAGTATCTTTTAAAAGTATAGATACTCTTTCACAACTGTTTAATAAAAAATTTGCCTTAAATACTCCTAAAGCATCTGCTTTGCAGATTACTTTCCCATCTTCTTTTTTTTCTATAAATACATTTAATTTTTCTTTTAATTCTGAATACAAAAAATCCTCTAAACCTCCTAAAGTAGAAAGCAACAACCTATACTCATTCATTTGAAGGCGTATTTCTTTTCTTTTAAAAGACCATAAACTTCTTTTTTTATAGGAGGAGAAAATTTTAGGGGATTGAAATCTAACTGAGAAAATAGAAAATAACAGGTAGCAGAAACTGAACCTGTAGTTTTTCCACGAGGAGTCCTCCAACCATGACCTGTATCTACAAAGTCAGCTGAAGCATAAGGTAAACACCACTTCCCCTGACCTGTAGGTGAAGGTGAAATTATTATCATCTTTTGAAGTTCATTTAAAAAATAATTTGCTTTGTTTAAGAAATACAAAGCTTTTTCATAGTCTTTTTTTTCATAATAATAATTACTCATGATTTTAAAAGCTAATACCATTTGAGCTGTCCATTCACAAGATATTACTCCTCCTCTTGGCAGATTCCGGTAAAGAGCAAAATCAAAACCTTCTACTTCTATATCTCTATCTTTTGTTTTGAACCTTACTTTTACTTTACAATTTTTTTCAGCAAAATCTATTATTTGAAAAGGGTCCATATTTATTCTTTCTAATCTCTCAGGACCGATAGCAGCTATAGACCAAGCATAGGTATCAGTAGCTATAGTAGAATCTCCTTTCCCTCTATTTATAGGAATCTCAGATTTGGTGTAAGAGTATTTCTTAAGCCACCTAAATACTTTATCTCTTATCCCTTTATAGAAATCATCTTGAGTTAATTCATAAAGCATATTAAAGAAAGCATAACAGTCTAAGTTGTGTTCTGTACTATACCATCTGCATTTAGGACATCCTTTAAAACCTCCTTCTTCATCTTGCATTTTTAATAAGAACTCAGCTATTCTTTTGGCTAAATTTAGATAACTTCTATCTCCTGTAAATTTTATGTATTGCAAAACAGCTATTCCTATCCAGGCATTAGGTCCTGTATGAGTTATGTATTCAGCGACATTTCCTGTGTCTGAATAATAAGCATTAAAGAAAGCTCCTTCTTTTGAGGTCTTGGCTCTTTTATTATAAAAATCTAAAATCCGTTTTGCTCTATCAAAGTCTTTAAATATTAAAAACTCACATACACACAGAGCTTGATCGTAAGTAAAAGCTATGTTTTTTAAGAAAGGGTCTCCTTCAAAACTGAATACCAAACCTGTCCTTAAATTTTGGCGATTCTTTATCCAATTATAGAGGTAACTTATATTTATTTTCTTTAACTCAACTATCTTTTGCTTTAATCTAAAAAGATCTGCAGAGAACTTACTTTTTAAAAGAGCTATTTTACAAAGTTTATCTCTTAATTTTTCATTTTCTATTTTAAGAAGCAAAATTTTCTTTTGGAGATCTTTTAACTTTGTTTCCTTTTCTTTTATCTTCTCTTTTATATCTTGATAACCTTTGGTATCTAATACACTGATTAACTTTTGTCTATAAAAATCGAGCTCAGATTCTAAAGCTTTGTATTTTAATTCTAATTCTTTTGCTTTCTTTATCTTTGCTTCATACATCTTTTTAAAATTCAAAAATTCATTATTTAATCTATAAAGAGAATTTTTAAGTCTTTTTAAATTTTCAACTTTCTCTATATAGCTTTTAAGTAACTTTTTAGTCTGTAGATATGAAAGTCTAACTTTTACAAAAAGGTATCCTGAGATAAAGATTAAAAAACAGATAATAAGAACACTTAACTTAGGCAGGATTTTTTTAATTCTGGCATATCTTACTAATCTTTTCCTTTCTTTTTCAGAGATTTCAGTAAATTCAACTCCCATTACATAAATATCTGAAGGTTTAGAAGGAATTTTCTTTGCCCATCTTACTGTGCCTCTTCCTACAATAGGAGGTCTGTTTAAAGGTATATTTATGAAAAATTTTATTTCTTTACCTAAAAGATTTCTTAAATCTTCTTTTATAAATCTGGCTTCTAAGGCTATGCCTCCAAAACTTATATTTTTTGTAAAACCTTGTGACCAAGAAATTAAGACTTTTTCACCTTCTACAAACTCAAATTCAACAGGAAAAACACTATTTAATCTTATGTAATTTCTTTTTTCAGCTTTTTTCATAATTTTATCTTCTGAGCTAATTCTATCCTTTTAGAGATTGGTGGGTGGTCAAAGAGTAAAATCTCTTTCCATAAAGGTGGGTTCTTTTCAGAAAGATTTTTTTCAGCTAATTTCTCCATTAAAGAAATAAAACTCTCTCTATCTTTTAAGGTTTTTAGAGTAAAGATATCTGCTTTTTTCTCCAAAAACCTTGAATAGGTGTTTTTTAAAGGAACAAAGATGAGATTAAAAATATAAAAAAACAATAAATATACAGGTAAAGTCTCAGGAGAATATAAAGAAGGGATTTTAAAACCATCCAAAATAACATAAATTAAGTCTTTTAAAATAAAAAAACCTAAAAAAGATACGCATCCAGAAAAGATTATATTCTTTAAAACATCATGGTTTTTTAAATGAGCTACTTCATGAGAGATTACTTGCAGAATTTCTTTAGGAGTGAAATCTTTTACTAAATTATCTGCTAAGATAACTTTTTGGGAGTCTCCCCATCCACATACAAAAGCATTAGACTTTGTAGTCTTTTTTGAAAAATCAGCTACGAATACTTTTTTTATATTTGTATTTAACTTTTCTAAAAGTTGTAAGATCTCTTTTTTTAACTCTGCTGATTCTAATTCTCTTACTTTATAAAATAAAGGCAATATTAAGTAAGGAAAAATTTTTGCAAAGATGATACAGAATAAAAAGAAAAATAACCAGCTGTATATCCACCAACTGTATCTGAAGTTTTTCAAGAAAAGATAAAATCCTATAACGAGTATAAGAAAAATAATGTAAGTAACTAAATTTTGCTTTAAAAATTCTTTTGTCCAGCCTAAAAAATTGAGTTTCAAAAATTTAAATTTTTTTTCTACAAAAAAATCTATGAAAATATGTAAAGGTAAATTTATGATTAAAATAAAAAAGTAAAAAACAGAAAAGTAAAAAAATAAACTCAGCCAATAATTTTTAAAATAAATTATTCCTTTTAACTGTAAAAAAGCACCTGTCTTTAGAAAATAAATTAAGAAAAATAGGTTTAAAAAAATAGAAAAAAAGAAATTCAATGTTTTTAAAGTATGGTAAAGCTTTTCCTTATTTTGCATTTTGAACCTATAGATTTTTTATCCTTTTTATTTTCTCTTTTAATTGAGAATAGTAAGGAGATTTCCTTAAATTTTCTAAATCTGGATCTTTTTCCATATAATCAAAGTCATCGTACCCTAAGATTATAGCTTTCTTCAAAGCTTTGAAAGCTTCTTTTATTTTTCCCACCAATGAATAACTACATGCTAAATTATAAAAGACTATGCTATTTTCAGGATTAATCTTAGATAGCTTTTCGTCTATCTTTAACCCTTCTTCATATAGACCTTTTTTGGTCAAAGCATCTCCTAATGCAGATAGAGCCTGTAAAAATCTGGGTCTTTCAGAGACTATCTTTTTGTAAAATTCTATCTCAAAATCAAGTTGTGTTTTCTTTCTTTTCTTCATATTTGAATATTACAGGTATATCTTTTAAGAACAAAAGTTCTTCAAATTTTTTCTTAAAATCTTCATATTCAGATAAAGTAACTTTCTCTTTTTTAATCTCATATAACTCTTCATAATATAATTTTCCCTCTTGAATATAGTACTTATTATAATAACTAAACCATCTAGAATTTATCTTTACTTGAGGAGGCAGAAAGTATATTTTAAAAGACTCTTTCAAAGGAATAGAAATTTTTATCCTCTTTTTTCTCAAAAATCCTAAAAACACAGGATACCTTCTTTGCTGAGCAGAAATTATTCTACCTGAAATCTCAACCTCTGAAAGAGGAGGTAAAATCTTATATTTTCCTAAATCTTTAAAAAACATACTCCCTGAAAACTCATAATAAAGAATTAAAGGTTTATAAAAAAATTCTAAATTTTTTATCTCTACTCTCTTTAACTGGGCATCTTTGAGGATATCTTTTGCTTTCTCTAACAATTTTTCTTTAAAAATTTTAGGATGAGTGTATTTTAAAAAGTATCTTTGAGCTAAAGTAAATTCTCCTTTGGTAGTAATTTTTCTTTTAAAATTTAATTTATCCTTCTCAAAAGATACATCCATTTTTACAAAGACCTCATTATCTTTCTTTAAAGGTGTCTTCATTATTTTGTAATTATTATCAAAAAATACCAACACAGTTCTAGCCTGATCAGAAAAAGGCAGATTATAAATATCTGAAGTTTCTGCAGTAGGATCTAAAAAATAAAATTTATCTTTAATCTTAGCTAAAACTATACAGTGATTGAAATTTAAAGAAGGTTCTGATTCTTTTATCTCAAAATTACCTCTTGTAGAGATTAAGACTGGCCAGGCTTTAATCTTTGCTGTTCTTAACATGGAAACTAAAAGTATACTTTGATCTTTACAGTCACCATATTTATTTAAAAAGATATCTTTTGCATAATGAGGTGTAAAACCTGCTCTTCCGTATTCCACAGCTACATATCTTATATTCTCACAGCAAAATTTGAATATTTCTTTTAAAGCTGAAAGCTTATCTTTTTTTGTCAATTCTCTTACCTTTTCTTTTATCTCTTGAGAAGGGGTTATTTTATCTTTGTAGAGTCTTATCCACCAATTATAAATTTCTTTCCAGTCAGAAAAACTTGTAATTAAAATATAAGGATTTATCTCTGAAATTGGAGGCATATTTGGCTCTCTTATGATAGGAGGGATGTTTTTAAATTCCCATTTATAAATCTTTACATTTTCATCTTCCTGTACAACAGGAGCTAAATTAAAATTCTCAAAATTAAATTCTAGATTTCTTTTATAAATGTTAACTTTTCTATTTTTAGGAACAATTAACTTGAACTTTGCTATTTTTATAGGATACTTTTCTTTAAGAACATAAATTATTGAAAAATCCTTTTTGTTTATTAATCTGGTTCTAACTATCTTTACTTTATATTCTATAACAGAACCTGGAACACATTCAGGCATAGATATTATTCTTACTCTCAAATTACTGTACAAAGGAAATTCTAAATATTTAGATACATCTCTTATATTTTCTCTACCTACTTTTATTACTCTTTTATCTTTAGTAATAGTTTGAGCAGTCAATTCAGCTATATACTCATAAGTAGAATCATATTCTATTTTTACTTCTCCTAACTCTTTTCCTCTTTCATTTAAGATCCTGGCTATAAAATGGACTAAACTCACTTCTTTGTTATCAGGTGTGATTTGAACTACTTCATCTACTAACAGAATTTGAGCTCCACATTCAATATCCTGTTGAGTGACAGGTTTTGATAGTAACTCTTCTAAATATGAAGGTAACTTCTCAGAGATTTTCTTTTCAATCTTTTTTAGTAAGAGCTGAGCTTCTTTTTTATAATCAGAATTCTTTATGCTTTTTAATATTTTTTTTGCTTCTTCAAATAAATTCTTTTTTATGAGTATTTTAGAGAATATTATCTTTGAATCTGGATCTAAATAGTCTTTTAAATCTTCATAAATTTCAAAGGCTTTCTGAAATTCAGACTTTTGATAATAGAGTCTAGCTAATAAAAGTTTTGCTCTCTTATCTTGAGGATGTTTTTTAAGATGTGCTTCTAATAAACTTTGTGCCTTTTTAAGATTTAAAATAGAATTTTCTAAAAGAAAGTGTGCTTTTTTTAAAGGAGAGCAACCTACAAAAAATAAAATCCATAATATATAGATTATCCTCATAGTTTTATTAAAAAACTTTAAAGAGAAGATAAAAATTCCTTAATTCTATTTAAAGCTTCTTTTAAAGTATCTATCTTTTGAGCATAAGTTATTCTTATAAAATTATCAAAATCTCCAAAAGCTATTCCTGGAACTACAGCTACTTTTTTTTCTAACAATAACCTCTTAGCAAACTCAACACTCTTTAATCTAGATACCTCTATATTAGAAAAACAATAAAAAGCTCCGTTAGGCTTTGTTGTCTTCAAACCAATCTCATTCAAAAACTCTACTACCAGTTCTCTCCTTCTTTTATACTCTTTCTTCATAAGCTCTAATTCTTTTTCTCCTTTTTCTAAAGCTTCTAAAGCTGCCATCTGAGAAGTAATAGGTGCACATAACATTGAATACTGATGGATCTTGGTCATAGCTCCTATAATTTTTGAAGGAGCTGCTACAAAACCAATTCTAAAACCTGTCATTGCAAAATTCTTAGAAAACCCACTCATATATACAGTGCGCTTTTTTGCACTTCCAACTTTAGGAAAAGGAGTATGAATAAAATCATAAGATAACCTATCATAAATCTCATCACTGATTACCACACAATCAAATTTTCTGATAACTCTCCATAGTTCTTTTAACTCTTCTTTGGTGTAAGATACTCCTGTAGGATTTGAAGGATAATTAAGAATTATGATTTTGGGTTTATTTTTTTTTAAAACTTCATAGAGTTTTTTAGGATTAATTTTAAAATCTGGTTCTTCTAATTTTAAGAATAAGTTTTGAGCTCCTTGCAAAAAAGATATGGCTGGATAAGCTACATAAAAAGGTTCAAAGATTAAAACTTTATCTCTTTCATTTACAAGAGCTCTTATAGCTAAATCAAAAGCTTGACTTACTCCTACCGTGACCAAAATCTCAGTCTCAGGATCATAGCTTAAATCATAATATTTTTCAAGATATGAAGATATAGCTTTTCTTAAAGAAAATAAACCTTTGTTGGAAGTGTAAGAAGTGTAACCTTCTTCTAAAGAAAAAATAGCTCTTTCTCTTATATTCCAAGGGGTAGTAAAATCTGGTTCTCCTACTCCTAAAGAAATGACTTCTTTCATTCCTAAAACTAACTCAAAAAATTCTCTAATACCTGAAGGTTTTAATTCTTCCACTCTCTTATTAAGCACTATCATTTTAATAAGTAATAGCTAACCTTTTATCTTCTTCTTTTTTTGTCAAAACTATGCCATCTTCTTTATATCTCTTTAACAAGAAATGGGTAACAGTGCCTTTTACTTCTTTTAAAGGAGCTAATTTCTCAGCTACAAAATCTGCAATGGTATGGAGATCTTTGCCCTCTACAATTAACAAAAGATCATATGTACCTGAGACTAAATAACAAGCTTTTACTTCTTTAAACTTATAGATTCTTTCTGCTATATGATCAAAACCCAGATTTTTTTCAGGAGTTACTTTTACTTCTATTAATGCCTCTACGATTTTATCTTCTTTTATAAGCTCTTTATTTATTACAGTTTTATATTTAAGAATTATACCTTCTTTTTCGTATTCTTTTATCTTTTTTTTAACATATTTAAGAGGTTTTTTTATTATCTTTGAGATATCTTCTGCAGATAATTTAGAATTGTTCTCTAATAATTCTAAAATCTCATCCATAAAATATCCACCTCCCTTTAAGCTTTAAAAAATTATATCATACTTTAAATCCTTATCCCAAAATCTTTGTAGAGAGCTTCAAAATCTCTATACCCTTTTCTCAAAAGATGTTCTATACACATAAAAAACACTCTAACTGTAGCCCAACAGTCTTGTAAAGCCCTGTGGGAAGGCAAAGGTAAATTCAACTCTTTACACACATTTTCTAAAGAGTATTTTTTAAAATTAGGAAAACAGAATTTAGTTATCTTTAATACATCTATTAATATCCTTTCTTTTAAAAAATGGGGAGAAAAATAGTTTTTTAAAAAAGACAGATCGAATTCTAAATTGTAACCTAAAAGGAAACTATCTTTTATAAAATCCTCAAACTTTTTTATAACCTCTTCTATTTTTAAAGCAGATTTTACCATTTCATCTGTTATATGATGAATAAGTTTTGCTGAATCTGGAATAGAACGTTGAGGATTTACTAATTCCTGAAAAGTAAGGATTTTACCTGAACAAGTTAATTTTAAACCTGCTATCTCGATGATTCTGTCACCTTTTTCAAAATCTAAACCTGTAGTCTCAATATCTAAAAAAACTAAATCCATTTAAGTGTGTATTTTTTTATTAATTTTGGTAAAAATCTTAATTTTCTCTTTTTTAAATTCTCTATTCCTGAATCATCTCCACAGTTTAAGAATTTTTTATTTATCCTTTTTGCAAATTCTGTAAATAAGAAACTCGGTGCTCCTTTAAATTCTTTCAAAACTATTTCATATAAAATTAAAAAAGTATCTTTGTCTAAATCTTTCCCGATTGTAAAACCAACTAAATCTTTATTTACTCTTAAAACTAAGCCCTTTAAATCTAACTCTTGATAGTTATCTAAAATTTTTTCTAACATAAAAAAACTATCTAAAGCTAACTTCTTTTCATATTCATCTAATTTTGTTTGCATCCACTTTTTGTAAACTTCTTTTATTTGTGTAAAGTCTTTCTCATTCAATTCTGAAAGCTGAAATTTATAATTTTTCTTAAAATAATTTTTTTCCCACCTTATAGTCTTAAATCTATCTCCTCTTAAAGTAGCTATATCAGAAGTCAAATACACGTATTCAGGAAAACTCTCTTTTAAAAAGAAATCTTTTTTAAATGAATTTACGTATTTAGGAGGAATATTCTCAATGGTAGCTAAGGTCTTATTCTCATTTAATTTATGCAAAAGCAAAAAAATACTTTTAATCTTATCTAAACTGTAATCTGAACTCAGAAAAACATTGCAAAAACAATGGTCTTCAAAGAAAAAGATAACAAAATACTCACCATCTATCTTATTTTTCAAAACATCTGATATTCCCTTATGCATAAAGTTAGGCACAAAATCAAAATAAGAATTCTCTTTAGGAGAGAAATCTTCAAAAATCTTTTTATCTTTGATCTCTAAATCTGTAAAATCTAAAGCAAAATCTAATTCTTCTATTCTCGTTAAAATTTTAATATCATCTAAAGGGTATCTATTTATAACAGAAGATTGTATTATTTCTCTTAAAACTCCAGGAGTTTTTAAAAAATCTCTAAGCTCTTTTACCTTTGATTCCAAAAAATCTTTATTTTCTTTATAAAAAGAGCAATTTTTATCTAAGCCTAAATAAACTTTATTTTCTATATTTAAAAGCAAAAAGGGGTAAAGCTTACAATCTAAAGGTCTTTGGGTATAAACTTTACATTTGTTGGTATCAATATCTAAAAGAGGACAATAAAATAAGTCTCCTTTTTTAGTTAACTTTATTTTTTTCAAATCATCTCTTTGAATATTGTGTCTTATCTCAAAACTCCTACTTACAGAGGGTCTAAAGATCGAATCTTTTGTAATAAATCTGCAACAGCCTTTACACTTTAAGCAGAAATTACTATCTATAAGCTCAAGTTGCATTCAGAGACCTATGAATTGAAGTATAAAATTTCTGATGCGAGCTCTATTATCGAAATCTATGAGGACTATCTGTTGCCAAGTACCTAGTAAAAGTTTTTTGTCTTTAAAAGGGACCTGTAAAGAAGTCTTTAAAAATGTAGACCTTATATGAGAAAATCCATTGTCATCTCCCCAAGTAAGAGAATGATGGTATTTTTTATTTTGAGGAATAAGTCTTTCAAAAGCTTCCTTTAAATCTTTTATTAAATTGGGTTCATATTCAATAGTAGATACACCTGCTGTTGAACCTGGAATAAATATCAAAACATTTCCTTCTGAGATATCTAATTTTTTTAATTCAGCTTCTATTAAAGGAGTAATGTCTATTACATCACACACTCCTTTTGTAGAGATCTGTTTTTTTATAGTGTAAATCTTCATAAGACTTCAGAACCAGGAGCTACTTCTTTATCAGGTGAAATTATACTTACTATATCTTTGTTCTTATCCTGAGAAGCTAACAACATCCCTTCTGAAATTACGCCTCTCAAGTTAGCAGGAGCAAGATTTGTAACTACTACTACCTGTCTATTCATTAACTCTTTTTTAGAATAATATTTTTTTAAACCTGCTACAAGTGTTCTTTTTTCTGTACCTAAATCTACTTTTAATACGTATAACTTTTCAGCATTTGGATGATCACTTACCTCAATGATTTTACCTACTTTTAAACCCATATTTTTAAAATCTGAAATAGTAATCATTTTTTACCTCCTTATTATTTACTTTCCTTAAATCAATAATATAATATAACTCATAATATAACTCAGAATGCGAAAGATTCTTTTTTCTTTTTTCTTTTTATTAGCCTCTCAAGGCTTTTCTTTCCAAAAAATATTTGTTCTTAATATCAACGATTATATCATAAATCCTATCTGTTATGAATACATCAAAGAAGGAATTGAAAAAGCTAAATCTGAATCTGCAAAGTTATTAATAATCAAATTAAATACACCTGGTGGACTATTAGAATCTACGAGAAAAATAGTAACTGAGATTTTAAACTCTAAAGTTCCAGTATGTGTGTATGTGTATCCTAAAGGGGCAAGGGCTGCTTCAGCTGGTGTTTTTATCTTACTGAGTGCAGATATTGCTGCAATGAGTCCTCAGACTCACACAGGAGCTGCTCATCCGGTTTTAGCTAACAAATCCTGGGGGAATTTAGATGAAGAATTAAAAAAGAAGATTATAAATGATACTATCAGCTGGATAGAATCTATTGCAAAGAAAAGAAATAGAAATGTGAATTGGGCAAAAAGAGCAGTCTTAGAGAGTGAATCTATAGATGAGATTAAAGCTAAAAAGCTTAAAGTAATAGATTTTATAGCTAAAGACCTAAATGAACTTTTGAATAAGATTACAAAACAGAAAAATATTAAGTTAAATTTGAATAATGTAAAGATAATAGAAATAAAAATGACTCTGAGACAAAAGATTCTAAATCATATAATAAACCCTCAGGTAGCTTACTTATTAATGCTTTTGGGTTTTTTTGCTCTCTTGTATGAAGTTACACATCCTGGTTTTGGATTTCCAGGGGTTTTCGGAGTAATAAGTTTGTTATTAGCTTTTTATGCATTTCAGGTCCTGCCTATAAACTTTGTAGGTATTGTACTCACCATATTAGGAATCCTTTTTTTAATAATTGAAATCTTTACTCCTACTTTTGGAATCTTTACTCTGGGAGGAATAACTTGTTTAGCATTAGGAGCTCTTATGTTATTTAATCAACCTGCTCCTTTCTTAAAACTCTCTCTAAAGATAGTCTTTCCAGTGATTATCAGTATGGGATTAATTACTCTTTTCCTCTTAACTAAAATATTTCAAGCACACACAAAAAAACCTTTAACAGGTTTAGAAAGCTTAGTAGGTAAGACTGGTGTAGCTTATACTAAAATAGATAAAAAAGGTAAAGTCTTTATAAAAGGTGAGATTTGGGAAGCACTTTCAGATACTGTTATAGAAAAAGATGAAGAAGTAATAGTAGAAAAAGTAGAAGGAATGAGATTGAAAGTAAAAAGGAGGGGAGAAAATGGGTAAATGGATAATTTTAGGTTTTTTTATTCTTTACATTTTAAACTGTATTAGAGTCTTAAAAGAATATGAAAGAGGAGTAATATTTAGATTGGGTAGGGTTTTATCTACTCCTAAAGGTCCAGGGATATTTTTTATATTAAAACCTATAGACAAAATGGTCGTAGTAGACTTAAGGACTGTAACTTTGGATGTGCCTCCTCAAGATATCATTACAAAAGATAATGTGAGTGTAAAAGTTAATGCTGTAGTATACTACAGAGTAGTAGACCCTGTAAAAGCTGTAATAGAAATTGAAGATTATCACTTTGCCACTTCTCAAATCTCTCAAACTACTTTAAGAAGTGTTGTAGGTCAAGTTGAATTAGATGAACTCCTCTCACACAGAGATAAATTAAATACTTCTTTACAGGAGATAATAGATAGACAGACTGATCCTTGGGGAATAAAGGTATCTATTGTGGAGATTAAAGATGTAGACTTACCACAAGAAATGAGAAGAGCTATGGCAAGACAAGCTGAAGCAGAACGTGAAAGAAGAGCAAAAATAATCAGTGCAGAAGGTGAACTACAAGCTGCAGAAAAATTAAAAAAAGCAGCTCAAATCCTTTCTGAAAACCCTTTGACTTTCCAGTTAAGATACCTACAGACTCTGATTGAAATAACATCTGAAAAGAGTTCTACTGTAATTGTACCTTTACCCATTGAGTTTTTAAGAGGTTTTAAGTCTTAAAAGAATATCAATAAGGAGGTTAAAAATGAAAAAGAGATTTTTTATCTTAATAATCTTATTGTTCTTTATTTTATTTTTAACTATTTTATTCAAAAAACCTTTGATTATAGAAAAGTACATCCCTTCAAATCCTGTCTTCTATTTGAACATAGATAACTTAGATAAACATCTTCTAAAAATAAAGAAGACTAACTTTTACAAAGCATTCTTGAAATTTATAGAAAAAGATACGCACTTATCTTCAAAAAAGACCCAAATAGAAAGATTTATTTCCCAAATAGGCAAAAAATTTATCTTTGGTGTTTATTTAACAGATCCTTCAAAGATTAAGTTTTTAGGAGCAATTGAAATTAAAAACCCTGTTTTGACAAAGACTCTTTTGTATAATTCTTCTACGAGTTATAAATATAAAGGAGTTAACATAAGAAAGATTAAATTTAATAGCTCTCAAGAAAAATCTATAGATTTTTTATTCTTTAAAAATTACCTTCTATTTTCAAACTCTCAAAAAATAATAGAAAAATGTATAGACTTTTATAAAAATAAATCTCTCAAAACGAGCTTTTATTATTCAGATTTTTTCAAAAAACAAATCTCAAAAAAACACAAGCCAGACTTTCTTGGATACTTCAAAATACCTACCAAAATAACTAAAAGACCTGCTTGTATATCCCATTTTCCTGCTGTTGAAAGTATGTATTTTGAACTCCATAAAGCAGGAAAAGATATATTTTTTCTCAAGAGGATCTCAGTAATAAATCCTTTATTAAGATCTTTTATAAAGAAAACAGAAAGTTTTTCTTCCTTAGAATTTATTCCTGAAAATGCTACCTATCTTGATATTGAACTCTTTAATTTTGAAACTTTAAAACCTTTTTTGCAAATGTTTACTTTTAGAAAAAAATCAAAAAAGATACAAACTTTCTTAAAAAAACTCTTAAATAATTTAGAAAATGAATTTGGAATTCTCTTTTTAAAATTAGCAAGATCGAATAAAATGCCTTTTATCTTTCAGGGGTGTATTTTCTTCCAAGTAAAAGATAAAGAAAAATTAAAGAATATCTTAAATAACATACTGAATTCTGGTGTTGAAAAAGAAAAAAATACTTTTAAAGTTGAAAGTAATCCTTTTTCTTACAAAGGATTCATTATCTACAAATTGAAAGTGACTCCTAACATTAACAAACCAGAAAACTTTTTTGAAGTAAATTACTTCTTCATCAAAAATTTTTTAATAATAGGAGTAGGAGACATCTATTCTGAAATAATAAAAACTTTTAAAAAAACCAATCCAAATATTTTAAATAATTTTTATTTCAAAAAGTTTTTTAAAAAAGGAAACAAAACAGGTTTAATTTACATTAATTACCAAAACCTTAGAAGAACTGTCAAAACTTTTTTTAAAAATTTAAAGGAGTTAGCCCCATTCTTAGAAGAAAATCTCTTAAAAAATTTGGAAATATTTTTTGCTACACCTTTAAAGATTTCTCAGTTCTCCTTTGATCAAAGATATTTTGAAGATGGTAAAATAATCTCTGTTAATTATTTTAATTTAAAAGACTTACCTTACAAAGATTGGCAAAACTTTTTCAAAGCTGCAAAAGAAACTTTTTTACTTTTAGAAAAATATAAAAAATTTATCCTGCGTAGTAAGTTAAGGAAATTTTGAACTTGTTATTCTATTAGATTAATATACAAAAATACTCATTCCTTTATGAAGGAGAAAGTTTTCCTTCATAAAACAAGAAAGCAGACTAACATTTTTATCTATCTCAAAGGCAAAAATAAGTATATTTTAAAATCAAAACTCTTAGGAATTGATAAAGAATATAAAAATTTAAATTTTCTAAAAAAAGAGAATTTCTCTTTTATACCTAAAACTTCTCTTAAAAAAATTAAGGGAGCAAAATTCTTAGTTCAAGATTTCATAAAATCTTCTCAATTTAAATATACTTCTGAAAAACTTTCTCTCTTAGCCAAAACAATAGGGCTCTTCATAATATTTAGGAAATATTTTAAAGAATATTTATATTTTAGAAAATGCAAAAAATTTTTAAAATCTCTTCTGCAAAAAGAGATTTTTAAAAAAAAGATAAAATACTCCTTTATCTGTGGAAATCTTTCTAAGGATAATATCCTGTTCGAAAAAAGAAAATTATACATTATAGATTGGGAAAAAACAGAATTTGGAAACCCTGCTTACGATTTAACAAGTCTTTTTGAAAACAAAGACTTTTCTGAAATCTTATTTTTAAAATTTTATAAAAAATATGTAAATATTGATGAAGAATTCTTAGAAAGAGTAAGATTCTATAAAATTCTACAACTTAGTGTTATTACTTCCTATTACAGATTTAACTTCTTAAATGAAATTATCCCCTTTTACTTACATGCATTTCTGATAAGAAGATTAAATAGAATTGAGAAGAATGATAGATGGAATTAAAACTTAAACTGAAAGACTTTTCAATAAAATATATATACTCAAAAAAAATATTCTTCTCTAAAAAAATCATAGTTGCTTTAGAAGGTTATGTTTGGAGAAGTAATTTCAAAAAACTCTCTCCTCAAGAAATAGTTAGGATTTACAAAAAAAGAAAAAAAGAGCTACTAGAGTTAGAAGGAAACTATTTAATCTGTATAGTAGACCTTAAAAATAAACTTTTAGAATTTTATTCAGATGTATGTGCAAGCATTCCTCTTTATTATACAATAGATAAAAGTTGTTTAATTTGCTCTTCAAGAATAAAAACCCTTATCAGAAAAACAAAGACTAAAGTAAACAAAAGTGCTCTTTCTTTTTATGATAAATTAAGCTACATACCTCCTCCTTATACTATCTTTGATAAGGTAAAAAAATTAAAACCGCATTATAACTATTTTGATTTTAAAAGATTATCCTTTATAAATAGAGAATACAAAAGCAAAAAGATGAGTCTATCTACTTGTATAAAATCTTTACAAGAAAATATTAAAAATTATTGTAGTTATTATAAAAAAATTGGAGTTCTTGCAACAGGAGGTTTAGATTCAAGTTTTTTAATATATTTGGCAAAAGATTTTAAACCTCATCTTTTCTTTGCAGCTATTTTGGATAAATCTCTTAAAGAATATAATACTTATTCAATTAAAAGATGTAAAGCACTGGCAGATAAATTTAATTTAAAATTTGATGTTATCCCTATTAAGAAAGAAGAATATGTAAAAAGATTATTTTTAGTAGTAAAATTAATGGATGAACCAATTTATGATGAGGATTTGGCTGCTGTATATACTTTGTTTTATAAAATTAGTAAATTTTATAAAAGAGAAGGACTTATTTTAAGTGGTATGGGTAACAATGAATTGTTTGATTTTCCAAAAAGAAACTTGAAGGAGTTTTTATTCAAAAAGATACCTGAAGAAATAAATATACATAAAAAAATAGCTAAATCTTTTAATCTTGATTTTTATGCTCCTTATTTAAACAGAAATTTAATAAATTATGCGCTTACTACTGATTTTAAAAAAAGAAAAAATAAAAGATCTCTCAAAAGATTTTTAAAAATAAAGAAGATATTAAATTCTGAAATTGTAACTCAACCTTCTCAACACACACTGATTCCTCCAAATTTTATACCTTTATTGTTTAACAAAGATAGTTTTTTAAAATTTTGGAGGAGATACAATAATGCTTAACAATGACAAGCTAAGAATCTTAGGGATAATTAAGAACAAGGCTATCATAGGACCAAAGACTTTAGATATTCTGATAACTTCTCAATGCAATTTAAACTGTCTATTCTGCACAATACATTCTCCTTACAATTCTGAAAAAATAAAAAAAGAACATCTTCCTTTTACTATCCTCAAAAAAGTAATAGATGATGCTTATAAACTGAAGGTAGAGAACATAACTTTAAGTGGAGATGGAGAGCCTAGTTTACATCCTGAGATCTGTAAAATAATAGATTACATCAAGAAAAAAAAGTTTTTTCTTAATATAAATACAAACTTAGTATTCTCAAAAGACATCCTTAAATGTTTTCTCAAAGCAGATAAACTTTCTATAAACCTAAGTGCTTATGATGAGAAAACTTATTCTCATATTCATAGAGGGAATTCTTTATCCTTTTCTCAACTTATTAATAACTTAAAAATAGCCTCTGAAATTTACAAAAAAAGGGGTAAACCTTCCATTGTAATAGTCTATGTAGTAAATAGCCTCAATTATAAACACATATTAAAATTTGTGAAATTTATAAAAAACTTTCATATAAGCCACATAGACTTTAATCCTTTAGAAGTTAGACCATTTATTAAGAGATTTGCTTTATCCAAGAGAAAAATAATAAACTTTTGTAAATTAATCAATAAAGTTAAAAATGAAATTAATTTCTACAACAATCTCATTGAGCAAGAAGATCTTAGTATAAGTATAAATAAATGTTACATTCCTTTCTTTCATAGCAGAATAGAAGTAAATGGAACTGTTGCTTTTTGCTGCAAAAATGAGAATCTTATTATTGGCAACGTATATAAAGATAGCTTCTTAAACATTTGGAAATCTAAAAGAGCAGAGGAAATTAGAAAATCAGCTATATTTGAGTTTGATCTTTCTAAAAGAAAATGGAAAGTATGTCAATCCTGTGAGAAGTATCTAAAAGAACGTAATCTCCTAATTCAAAAGGAAGTAGAATTTTTAATGAACAAATATGGAAAAAGCTTTATTGAGATTAATTGGAATCAAAAAAGATAAAGTTCTAACTGGCCCAGAAAGATTAGAAATTGAAATAATTAACTACTGCAACATAAATTGTCTTACTTGTTGGTTTTTTTCTCCCTTGGGTTCTTTTTATAAAGAAAAACCTTGGAAGATGGAACTGGAAGTATTTAAAAGAATAATTAATGAAGCTAAAATTTTAGGAGTGGAATCTATATGTATTCCTGGAATTGGAGAGCCTACCTTACATCCAAATCTTCCTGAAATGATATTAGAAACAAAAAAAGCAAGACTTCCTCTCCATATAGCTACTAATCTGACTGTTACTTCTAAAAGAATCTTAAAATCTCTTTGCCTCTGCGATAGAATAGATATTACTTTATTAGCGCCTACAAAAGAGCTTTATAAAGAATTGCAATCTCCTTCTTGCCCTGAATATTTTGACCAAGTATTGGAAAACATTACTTACTTAAAATCCTCTCAAAATCCTAACAAAAAACAGAAAATATATATTATGTTTATATTAAATAAACTTAATTTTAAATATTTTAAAGATATACTAGAGTTAGCCAAAAAATTAAATTTAGATGGAATAGAAATACAACCTTTTGATACGACTCCTTTTAATAAAAATCTTTCTTTAGATTATTCAGAAATTAAAAGTTTTATTAAAGAAAAAAATAAGTTAAAGAAAAAGTATCCCTTTATTGAAGATACTTTTTTTGAAGAATACTATAAAAATAAATTTGAGAATCAAAAACTTAAAAGATGTTATATGGGATACTTTACACTCTTAGTAGGAATAAAAGGTAAAGTAAAGGTAGGTTGCTTTTCTCCTCAATCTCCATCTGCAGGGAATATATATAAAAGAAGTCTTACTGAAATCTGGTATTCTCCTAAAGCACAAGAGATAAGAAATGAATATAAATATAACCTTGATAAAATTCATAAATCAGAATCTCATTGCCCTTTTTTGACAAGAAATCGTAAAATATCAAAAATAATTCAATTTTTTTAAGTTAATATGCTCTTTAGATGGATCTTTTTAAGGAAGTTTTGGAAGAAAATAGTCTCTTTAAAATCCAAATCTTTATCTACAAATTTTGAAATCATTTTAAATCCCCAAGATACATAATCTCTATAACTTAATGGAGTTTTTAAGGAATCAAAATATTCTCTGGTTTTTTTTATGAAAAAATAAAAAATCTTCTCATTTACTTTAATGCGTCCATTATCGAGCTTAAGAAAAGACCATTTTTTTCGCATATTTTCTGACAAACACAAAAAGACATCTCCAAAAAAGACATAAAAAGGAGGATGTAAACTTAAATCTAATAAATTTTTCTTTAGACAAGGAAAATCTTCTTCCATAAAGATATGTTTAAGAAACTTCTTATTCTTAACGATCTTGATATATTCTTTTTTAAAACATTCTATGCTCTTAACATCCCACTCTATTAAGGCAGAGGGGGTAACATCTATATTCCTTAAACCTAAATTAATCAAAAAAGAAAAGTTCTCACTAAGCCTACAGCTTTCTTGAGGATGGACGGTCATTGTGCAAGAGATATCGATTCCTTTTTCTTTGCACTTCTTAATATTTTTTATTAACTTCTCAAAGGAATCTCTATCTATTCCTCTCCTATGTTTAGAAGTAGTAAAAAAATCTCCATCTATTCCAATCTCTAAAGAGATTTTATTATCTTTCAAAAAGGAAATTATTTCCTCATTTAAAAGTAAACCATTAGTTTGAATTCCTATATTAATCTTAGGAAATTTTTTCTTTATATAATTTACTGTCTTTTTCACTAAAGGGAAAAAGAGAAATGGTTCTCCTCCACTAATCTCAAAATTACAAGGAGTAGCTAAATTAGTTTTTAAAAAGTCTATAAATCTTTTAATAGCAGAAAAATCTAAAGTTCTGCCTCTTTTGTCCTTAAAATAGCAATAATCACAATTCAAATTACATTTCTCAGTTATGTATATAAAAACATTATAAACAAACAGGTTATCGAACATTCTTTCTCAAATCAATAATGTGTCTAAATTTTCCTGTAGAAGTTTTTGGCACAGAACCTTTATAAATATTAAATTCAAATATGTCCAAAATCCTCAGTCTTTCAGAAATGGCTTTTTTTATCTTTTCAATTTTATCTTTATCAGAAGGAGAAAGATTTATCAAAACCTTATCTTTATAAGTGTAAGGATTTTTATTTATCAGAAGGAAAAAATGAGGATGTTTTAAAATGCCTTGAATAGTCTCTATTATCTCCTGTTTAGAAAAAACTTCTCCATCAAGAAGAATAGAATCATCTGCTCTTCCTAAAACTTTTATATATTTTCTCCTACCCCTTTTTATTATCTCCACTATATCTCCTAAAATATATCTTATAAAAGGCATACAGAAATTTTCTAAATCAGTAATAACTATTTTCCCCTTTCCTAATTCAGAGACACTTCCATCGTCTTTTAAAATTTCTATATACAAACCATCTTCAAACAGTCTCATATATTCATCTTCAGGATCATCAGAAATAGCAAATCCTGAGAATTCCATAGATCCGTAATTATTAAATATCTCTACACCTCCTATTTTACATATAATCTCTTTAAAATCATTGGATAAATACTCACCAGTAACGATGCATTTTTTTATACTATGTTTTTTACCAATTCTGCTAAATACCTCATATATCTCATTCACATAACCTTCAATAACTGTAGGATGTAAATCCTGAATAACTTTAATAACAAAATGTAAATGTTGTCTTGTTTTAATCGAACCTACAGGAATTCGACAAACACCTATCTTCCCTAAAGCCTCATCGATTATTCGTGCTGCTCCACTTATAGAATAAGATAACAAATTTAAGAAACGATCTTTTTTACTGAGACCGGCAGTCTTGTATATTTTTACTTGTCTTTTTATGTGTGCATCAAAACTTTTTTTGTTTCGGAGAATGAAAAAAGAATTAGTTGTACTCCCTGAAGTCATAGTAACAAAGTATTCTTTCCCACTTCTTAAAAATTGAGAAATATCATTAAAATCCTCTCGTTTTAAAAAAGGAATATCTTCGATTTTTTTTATTTTAGAAACATCTACCCCTTTTTTTTGATGATAAAACTCTCTAAAATTTTTAAGTAGAGTTTTAATCTTTGAAAAAATTTTACTATTGTAATCATAGGACATAATTTAAAGCTCCCATCGTAGATAAACATCCCTTGCAACCATGATAATTAATTTTCTTTATCATTTTAATACGGTTCTTAGTAAATTCATCCCAATTAAAATTC
Organism: uncultured bacterium; assembly: GCA_965541615.1. Taxonomy (GTDB): domain Bacteria; phylum Omnitrophota; class Gorgyraeia; order Duberdicusellales; family CBEUCJ01; genus CBEUCJ01. Next base: position 46,042 of record CBEUCJ010000001.1, read on the forward strand.
TCAATATTCCCTAAAGGAGCTGCATGCGGACAAGAATAAATCTCTCCTGTTGCTCTTATAAAGATTAACTTCGAAGGAGTGCAGCATTTTTTTGCTATCTCTTTTTTAACCTGTCCATTAGATAAATATTCATATAATACTTTTAGCTGATTAATGTTGCAGATAGGTTGTTTATCTTCAAATATTTTTTCTATCTCTTCTTTACATATTTCTTTCCAATTAGGATCTTTCTCTTTAATATTTATTTTTGAGTTATAATGATAGTAAGAAGGAGTATTCTCTGAAAATATTTCAAACTCAACATTACAACCAATTTTTTTAGAAAGTGTATAAACAGAATAAATATCAGAAGCATTAAAAGGATTTATAACAAAATTAACAGTTGTATCTATTCCTCTTTTAACTAAAATTCTAATCGTTTCTAACACTTTCCAAAAAACTGGTTTACCCCGTAAGTAATTATGCGTACTTTCTAATCCATCTAGACTTACATTGAATGACATTCTTTCTAAGAATTCATCTGATAAAGAATATACAAATCTTTTAACCTGCAAAGGTAATGTTCCATTAGTAGTTATATTAAAATGTTTTATTTTGCCTCGCAAAATGTAGAGATAAAGAGATTTAAAAAAATTATTTAATAATTCCTCTTTAATAAATGGCTCTCCACCTGTAATACCAAGACAAGAAATACACTGTAAATTTTGAAGTATAAGAGAAATAACTTTGTATAACTTTAAAAGATTAATATCTTTTTCCTTCTCTTTCCAAATATTACACAATTTACATTGCAAATTGCATTTATTAGTTAGCATTACTAAAACCCAAGGTTCAAATATACTATTTTTTCCGTGCATAAAAATTTTTTATCTCTTTACACACCCTAACTGCTTCTCCAGGTTCCATATAAGAAAACAACGGTAATCTTAATCCCATTTTCCAGCATTTAAATGCCACATTAAATTCATTATAATTGAACTTTCCAAATTTTTTAAATACCACCAAAGGAGGATAAGAAGATTCACAAACTATGCCTTTTCTGTAAAGATATTTAATGAGAGAATCTCTCTTCTCAGCAAGAATAAAAAAGCAAGGTCTCACTGTTACACTATCATCTGAATCAGGAAAAATAGTGACTTCATTTACCTCTCTAAGCTCTTTCTCATAAATCTTTCTTAATAGAATCTTTTTCTCTTCTATCTCATTGAAATGTTTCAGTTTAACATAAACAGTCAAAGCATCTAAGAAACTAATGTTATGAAACTTTCTATCCAGTTTGAATAGTCCATTTCTACCTTTAAAGATATCTAAAAAGTTCTCTCTTATCCTTTCTTTATCATTTTTATTTTTCAATAATACTGCTCCTCCATTGCCAGAAAAAGAAGAAATCGTTTTAGCGTAACTGAAACTAAGTGTTCCTATATCTCCAAAGCTACCAACTCTTTTATTTTTATATTTTGTCCCTATAGCCTGACATGCATTATCAATAATTTTTATATTATACTCCTTAGCAATATTAACTATCTCATCTATTTTACAACTATGCCCAAACATATGTACCATAATTATCACCTTTGTCTTTGGAGTAATTTTTCTTTTCAACTTTCCAGCATCTATTAGCATATCTTCTTCAGAGATATCCACAGGAACAACCTTTGCTCCTGTATACCAAATTGCCAATGCTACAGAAATGTAAGTCGTTGCCGGTATGATAACTTCATCTCCTTTCTTTACATTAAGAGATAATAAAGAAAGTTGAATAGCATCTGTCCCAGAATTTACCAAAAGAGTATCTTCTACTCCCATAAATTCTGCAATACTTTTCTCACATTTTCTCAAAAAATTAATATAACCGTCTACCTCCTCAATATTCTTAACTTCTTTAATTAAATACTTTATGTATTCTTTAAGCAACAATTTATCTGCCCTATTAGCTGTAATAGAAATCTTATCCATATCTATAATTTCATATCTATAATTTTATGTTTAAGTTTATTTGAATTAATCTTTCATCTTTTATGACATAAGAAAACCATCCAATGTTTAAATAAAAATTATATTCACATTTACAATAAGAATTTAATATTTCAATCAAAGATTTTTTCCATTTTATATCCTCTAAAAATATTCTAAAGATGTCAGCACATCTAACAATAGGTTTATCTACCATCCAGCCTATCTGTTCAAAAACTTCGTTTGAACACTCTACAATATAAGACTGTTCTCCTCGAAAAGGTTTTGCTTTAACTTTTTCAAATAAAGAAAAGAAATCTTTTCTTAAAATTTTAGAAATAAAATAATCTTCTCTTAAGTTAAAAGAAAAAGTTACTTTTTTAACCTTCTTGTTATTGCAACAGAATCCTATCATATAGTAATTATCTTCATCTAAAAAATGCACAATTCTTTTCATTTTCTTTATTATTATACGGCAATCTATTTTAAATTCTTTCTTAATGCAAGAAATAATCTTAGGGATTAAATCTACCTTATTGTTTTTAAATTCTAAATAAAATTCATCAATTACTGTCTTTTCATTAATGCCTACTATAAAAATATCTACTAAATGTAAATAATAAGATAACAATTTTTTCAAAAACACTGCTTCAGGGAATAAAAGTATATCTTCAGGAGAATATAAATCAAACCAGAGAGTAACAGTATCTTTATAATTATCTGATCTAATTATTAAGGTAATATCAGGGACATATTTTTTGTTCTCAAGAAGATTTTTAAAAATATATTTTTTTATCTTAGCAGGATAATTTTTAATTAGAGAATTGTATAATATTATCTTTCTAATCTTATCTTTCTTTTGAATATCCATTTTGTCTTTGCTACTTTTTTACATTCTTTTCTTATTCTCTAAAAATCTTTTCTTTTTAAAACAATTTATTACACTAAAGAATTTAGAAGTTTTATAGTATTAGCTATCCCAGAAAACCAGTCTTTATTAATTTTTATATTCTCATTTTTCGCCTCTAACAATTCTTTAACTTCTTTTTCAAATAAAGAAAAGGTAAAATCATTTTTCTCAATCACTCGTGAACACAAATACTTTTCTACTTCTTTCGCTCTCCATCTTTGCTCAGTAGTATAGTAAGGTAAAATTAAAGACTTTTTTTTATAATATAACAATCTTACTATTGTATTGTAACCTGCCATATTTATGCTCAAATCACATTCTTTAAGATGGGCATCGAAAAAAGAGTGAGGTAAAAATTTTATCAATCTAACATTTTTTAAGTTTTTGGAAAACTTTTTATACTCCTTTAACTCTTCTGAAGATGTAGCAGGTCCACAGCAAATAACAAAAGAAAGATCTTTATTATTTTTCGCAAGGAGTAGAGAAGCCAAAATTATTTTTTTATTTACTATTCCTCCACCTCTACTCACCAATATTAATCTCTTTTTTTTCTTTTTTAGAAATGGAAATTTCAAATCTTTTTTATTGTATTTTTCTTTAGGGAAAGTATCTAATATAAAACCAGTAAAAAAAATCTTTTTTGAAAATTCCTTAAAAACTTTTGAAATCTCCTCTACTCCTTTAGGATGTAAATATTTATAATATCTGAGGCAAAATTCTGCTGGAGAGTGAATAAGTATTAAATCATAAAAATCTTTAACATATTCGTAAAGATTCTCACTCCAACTTAGATATCCACAACTGCTAACTATTTTGCAATTAGTTTTCTTTTTTAAATATTCAAGTATGTAAGGAATTTCAAAAGACCAAAATTCCTTTCCAAAAGGAAAATATTCAGTAATGAAAACATCAGGCTTTTGCTTTGCTACTATCTTTTTCATAAGCGAAAGTCTTTCTTTCAACATCTCTTCCATCTTCTTATGAATTACCATCTTTTCATAAATCTTTCTACTTTCTTCTATAAAAAGACCTCTTTTATCCAAAGAATAAGGAAGTAAATACACTTTAGCAAAATTCGACAAAGGTATAAATCTTTGCTTTTTCCCACCCTGCAATATAGTAATCTCTATTCTCCTTCCATAAAATTCTTTTAGAGCTTTCACTATAGAGAATATCCGAGTAGAATGTCCTAAAGTATTGTAATGATTAAAATAAAAAATTACCCTGAACATCTAAGACTCAAAATAAAATTACTTTATTTTAATAAATCTTTGTCAAGAAAAGATAAAAACTCTTTTAAAAATAATTCTTCATCACAAAACCATTCTTTGTTTATACTTACAGCTTTTTCACTCATTGAATAGATTAAACTTTTTTCTATCTCTTTTTTTAACTTCAAAGGTGTAAGCAAAAAATAATCTAAAACACTTACTCCCATAATATCTCTAAGTAATTTTGCTCTTGCTATTTGTTCTTTATAGTCTCCGTTTTTTTTATATCCTTTAAAAGGGATTAATATGGCTCTCTTTTTAAAATATATAATAGCAACACAAGTATTATAAGAGCCTGTAGATATACACACATGAGATTCTCTGAGCAAATCTTTTAGATTAGATGCGTATTTTACTAAAGAAGCATTTTTAACAACCTTTTTACTAAATAAACTGCAAAAATACCTCCACTCTTTTTGAGAAGTAGAAGGACCTGCTACGATTATAAAATGAAATTTCTCATTTAACAAATCACTTGCTTTTATAGCGCACGAAATTATTTTAGGATAATAAGCACCTCCTCCCCTAGTAACTAACACTTTGATCTTATTTTGTTTGAAATTTAATTTAACAGGCTCTTTAAATTTTAACTTTGAGGGGAGTAGATACCCTGTAAACACAATTTTATGAGAGTACTTTTCAAATATATTTAAATATTTTTCTCTTTCAATTTTATTCTTATAAAGTTCAGAAATATAAAACATCTCTTCTTTGGGAGAGTGAATGAAAATTTTCTTATAAAAATGAACAAAAGTCTCAAAATCAGCAATAGATTTTTTAGAAATAACAGGGTATCCTGCACTAGAGAATATCGGTTTCCCTTTTTTCTTAAAATCAGATAAAACAGGTAACAACTCATATTTACATAGATTTCTTCCTAAAGGAAAAAACTCAGTAATAAATACAGAAAAATCAAATTTTTTCATAAGATTAAAAAGGAAGATAGCTCTTTTTAATAATACCTCTTTATTTATTTCATAGTTTCCATAAAAAGATCGACGAGTAAATAGAGAAAATGGAAGAGGAAGAATTTTAACATACGAAGGAAACCTTAAATAAGAATGTGGTAGACTTGCTTGGATAAAATAAAAATCACTTGAAATCCTTTTTTTTAATACTCTTAATAGGGATAGTAATCTACTTGTGTGTCCTAAACACTCATAATGAGCATAATAAAAACCTATTCTACCCAAAAGAATCTATCAGAAATTTTTTAATAAAATCTCTCTCCTTTTTACCCTTCCTTAGAACTACAACTACTTTTCTTTCTCATTTTTCTAAACCATTGTATCTCTCAAGATGAGAATCGTCAACATTGAGAGTTGTAAGACTAACAGTCAAATGCAACTTGAAAAAATTAAAGAACTTGAATTCGCTAATCATTAAATTAAAATGGTAACAGGAATAATTATGAAAAATAAACTCATATTAGACATTTTGCAAAATAAAGTAAATTATGGACCACAAATAGCAAATATCTATATCAATTCTCAATGTAATTTGAAATGTGAATACTGCTGGTTTCATTCTTTTCTTAATAAAAAAAAGATGCCAAATAGAATTATTCCTTTTTCAGCTATTCAGAAAAATATAAATGAACTAAAAGAATTAGGAACAAAATACATAGTATTAAGCTCTCATGGCGAACCATGGCTTCATCCTCAGATTCAGAGTATAATATCCTATATAAAAAATCAAGGACTTTATTTAAGAATAACCACTAATCTTACTTTTAAAGAGAAAAAATTACGCTTACTCTTTGCCCGAGCAGATTTTTTAGCTGTAAACTTTTCTGCTCCTGAAAAAGAATTATATAAAAAAATTCATTCCCCCTCTAATTCTTCTACTTTTGAAACAGTAGTAGAAAATCTTAGTCTCTATTCTAGTTTGTATAGAAAAAGGAAAAAACCCTTTGTAGAAGTAAGGTATATAATTACCAAAAATAATTACAGGTATATAGACAAGATGCTTAAATTAGCCAAAAAATTAAGAATACCTCAAATAAGATTCAGAATTTTTGATCCTACTCCTTCTACAAGAACCCTTCTTTTAAGTAAAGAAGACTACTTATCTTTAAAAAATATGATTAAAAGAATTCTTAAAAAATATTCTAATTGCAAAACCAATTTAGAAAAACTTTATGAACATATTGGAAATGAAGGAAAGGTAAACTTCCAACTCAATAGATGCTTTGTAGGATGGTTAAGAATCTCTTTAGAGTTAAATGGAAAGATTGGTTTTTGCTGTCAAAATGATAAACTTATAATTGGAAATTGGAAAAAAGACTCTATAAAAAAAGCTTGGTTTAGTGACATTGCAAATAAATTAAGGAAAAAATTAAAATACGATTTTAATTTCAAAAAAAGAGAATGGAAAAATTGTCTTTTTTGTTTCATGGAAGAAGAAAATCTTTATATAGATTCAATATTAAAAAAATTTGGTGAATGAATTTATTAGACCAATTAAGAATAATCAGTATCCATAAAGATAAATTACTGGTTGGTCCAAAATCTATATATATAGATATAAATACAGAATGCAATCTAAATTGTAACTTTTGTTGGATACATTCTCCTTTAAATAAAAAACCTCTTTATAAAAAACCTCTTTTACTTAGTTTTGAAGATATTAAAAAAATTATAGACAAAGCTTATGAATGGCGCTGTGAAGAGTTAATTATCTCTGGAGATGGAGAACCTACACTCCATCCTGAATTTAAAGAAATAGTAAGATACATAATCAAAAAAAATTTCAGAGTATTTCTCACTACAAACGCTACCTTTAACAAAGAATTACTAAACTCAATATTGAATATAGATTATCTTTACATTACTTTTTCTGCTCCCCAAAAAGATTTATATTTCAAAATTCAATCACCTAAAAATCCTTATATGTATGAAAAGGTATTGAGAAATATCAAAATATTAAGCAAATTTAAAGAAAAATATAAAAGACCTTATCTAAATATAGCTTTCATTATAAATAAAACTAATTATAAAACCATTCCAGATATGCTTAAATTAGGAGAAAAATTAAAAATAGACAAAATAACTTTCAGAATTATGGAAACTACCCCTTATACAAAGAAACTCTCTCTCAGTAAGCAAGAAAAACAAGAGTTAATAAAAATAATAACAAAAACATTAAAATATAAAACAAATCTCATCCATAATTTAAAAGAAATAAAAGAGGGGATTTTAAAATACAATAAGAGTCCTTTCAAATTAAAAAGCTGTTTTACTGGATGGTTTAACCTATTCATAGATTTTAATAAAAATGTGGGATTGTGCTGCCACAATGAAAAGTTAATAGTTGGGAATTTAAAAAAGAAATCTTTAGAAGAAATATGGAAAAGTAAATTAGCCCATAAGAAAAGATTAATGTGTAAGTATGAATTTAATTTAAAAAAAGAACCTTTTAAAGGGGAATGTCAATGGTGCCATTGGTATAGAGAAAATAGAGAAATTATGGAAAAGTTACAAAATCTTCAAAATGATAGAAGAATTAAAAGAAATAACTTTTGAGATAACTAACCAATGTAACTTAAGATGTAAAATCTGCAGTATATGGAAAGAGAAAGAAAAAAGAATCTTGCATCTTGACCAAATAAAAAAAGTCTTAGAATCTATTCATAATCCTGTAACAGTATCTTTAACAGGTGGAGAACCTTTTCTGCATCCACAAATAAATCAAATATACAGGTATCTATTCAAACTCTTCCTCAAAAAAAAGGTAAAAAACATAGATATTTCCACTAATGGATACTCAACAAAAATACTTCAATTCATAAAGATTAATCAAAATTACCTTCAACCTTTATCTTTCTCAATAAGCTTAGATGGAGTTAAAGAAACCCACGATCTTCAAAGAGGCAAAAAGGGTGCTTTTGAAAATACATTGAAAAACATCTTAGATATAAAAAAATACAACATTCCCATAACTTTAAAATTTGTAATTTCTAAAATAAATTATCGTGACTTAATGAAGATATATAAGTTATCAAAAAAAATAAATATACCTTTAGCAGTAAAACTCGTAGAAAGAGTTCCTAATTATTACCATCGTAGCGAAAAAAGAAAAAAAATTTTGTGGAATAAAAAAGAAATTGAGTTCATAAAAAAAACTTTTGAAGATATTTTAAAAGATTTAAAAAATATAAGAAATAAATTTTTAATCTTTGTTTTTTTGAACATAAAACACTTCATAGAAGAAAACAATCTTAATTTTATAAAAAGATGTTTAACCCCCAAATATTCTTTATTCATTACTTCTTACGGAAAAATATACAATTGTCTTTATCAGGAAAGTATAGGAAATATCAAAGACTGGCCAAATTTAAAATGGGAAAAAGCTCACAAAATTTCAAAAAATGCACTTAAAGGGATCTGCCCTAAGTGCCTTTCTTACCACGGATATTTAAAAGAGTTTAATGTCAAGCATTAAAAAATGCAATTATACTTTCTATGATATATTCTGCCTCTTGCTCTTTCATAAATGAAAATAAAGGTAGATGTATTGCTTTATGATAGTATCTTTCACTGTTAGGAAACTTCCCCTTAGAAAATCTTTTGAAAATAGACATCAAATGCAAAGGACAATAAGGCTCCTGCCAAATGATTCCTTTTTCTTTTAAGTACTTACCTAAACTATCTCTTTCCTTAGAAAAAATTACAAAATTTTGAGGAACAGAAACACTATCTTTTCTATCTTTAAAGATTTTTATACTTTTAATTTTCCCTAATCTCTCTTCATATATTTTTTTTATCTTTAAACGTGATTTTATTATTTCCTTCAAATATTTAAATTTAACTTTAATAGAAATCAAATCCAAAAAATACATACGTGAAAATCTTTTTCCAGCATTAAGTAAAACTTCATCGTCTTTCCAGATTCTTGTATAATCAAGCAATTTTTTATATCTCTCATTGTTGAAACAAACCATCCCCCCTCCCCCTCCACAACTTGAAAGGGGTTTATAATAAGAAAATGAAAAACATGAAATATCTCCAAAAGAACCTAATTTTTTACCTTTATATTCTGAGCTCTCTGCTTGGCAACAATCCTCAATCACATATAAGTTGTATTCTTTGGCAATCTCTAAAATCTTTTCAATGTTACATGGTCTTGCAAACATATGGACTGCAATGATTGCTTTTGTATTTTTTTTAATATTTTTTTTGATTAAATTCTCATCTATCTCTAAATCTTCTTCTTTTATATCTACAAAAATAGGCTCTGCTCCTGTATAAATCACACTCAAAGGAACAGCTGGATAAGTTACATTAGGAAGAATAACACTATCACCTTTGCCTATCCCTAAGGTGAGTAAGCTTAAACACAGAGCATCTGTTCCTGAATTGACTGCAATAGCATATTTTGTGCCGATATATTTAGCAAAAGTAATCTCAAATTCTTTTAAAAGAAGCTCTATATCATTAATTCCTCTGATTTTTTTTAAATCTTTCTCTAATTGTTGCTGATACTCTTTGATAAGGGCTCGATCTATTCTATTATCTTCATATCTTATTACCATTGTTTTTACAAAAAAATAAATCTAATTTCTGAATCTCCTCACATAAATTTTGATAAACTTTAAATCTCTTCTCTAAATGAGCATCCTTACTTTTATTTAAAATAAGTCCAGCATTAAAATTGCTAAATTCTCTGTAACTTTTCTTTTCTTTGAAGAAAAATTTAATTTTCTCAAGATACTCTTTAAGATTCTTCTCAAAAATATAGATTTCTTTATTTGTCAATTTCATTATAAAAAAATCTTTCTGTAGTTCATAAGGGAAAGGTAAATAAGTCCAATTAGGAAGGACAAATCCATCTGGCCTTATAACCAAATCTAAAAAGAAATCGATTTTAAAACTATAGTCTTTACATACCAAATATTTATGCTCATTTTTTTCATATTCAAGGATTCTAACATATTGCTTAATAAATTCAGAAGCTTCTTTTTCCTTCCACTCTGCTAAAAAAGCTGGATGGACCTCTATAGCACTTAACCCCAGGGAAACTAATTCTCTAAAATTATTAAACATATACTTTGTCTCCTGAGGATGAACAGTCATTGTAGGAGTTAAAGTTAATTTATATTTTATCAGTAATTCTAAATTTTTTATACATTTATTAAAGCTTTCTCTATCAAGACCTTTTCTATGTCTAAAATTAGTCAAGAAACCTCCGTCTATACCTGGTTCTATAATCACATTATTCTCTTTTAAAAATTTTATTTTTTGAACACTCAAAAAATATAAATTTGTCTGTAAAGTAATTTTGCTCTCTGAATGATAAATACGAACGTATTCTATTAAATCTTTCACAAAATTCCAACATAATAAAGGTTCTCCTCCAGAGATTACGAAATCATAATTTTTATTCGCAGGTAACATTCTTAATAAAGATAGTGCCTGTGAAAACTTAAGATTCTTTTTCCCTTCTCTTTTAAAAAAACAGTAATCACAATTTAAATTACATTTTTCTGTAATAAAGAGCCAAATGTTTCCTATTTTGAGTTTTTTAAAAATCTGATCGTTTTCTAAAATTTTTAAGACACCTTTCATTTAAAATTAAAAAATACTCTTGCAGAATAATTCAAAATGTTATAATAAAATATCATCTTCATCTTGAATGCTGTGGTTTTACATTTTAATCATTTTTACAGGCATTTTAACTACAATCACAGATATAACCGAGCATAAAATAAAGAATAAACATCTTCTTTTTATAAGTCTTGTAGGAATCTTTTTATATATTATACTCTTCATAAAAAAGGAATTAAAGTTTTCCCTCAATATGTTACTCAATCCATTTGTAAGTTTAATCATTGGATTTATTCTTTACAAAAATAACTTGTGGCGTGCAGGTGATGGAAAATTATTTTTTATTTACTCTCTGCTCTTACCTTTAAACAAGTATTCCTCAATACTTCCTTTTTCTTGTTTTACTTTATTTTTAAACACCTTCTTAATAGCTTTTTTATTTATATTACCAAGTGTTATTAAAAATTTTTTAAAAAACAAAGAAATTTTTAAAAAATTAATCTCCAAAAAAACTTTTTTATATTTTGGAAGAATCTTTTTAATAACCTTTTGCCTTTCTTGGATGATAAGACCTCTCTTATATAAACTCCATTTAGAAAAAAATATTTTTTTTAATTTTATTCTCTTGTATACAGGATACTCTTTTATTCGTTCTTCTTTTAAGAAAATTAAAAATAAATTTATTAGTTTTTACATCATACTTATAGCTTTAATCTTAAGATACCTTCTTTTCCCAGAGAGTCTTTCTATTACAAGCATAATAAATTATTTAAAATATTTATTTTCTTACTCTTTGATCATTTATCTTTTAAAGGATAAATCCATTTTAGACAAAACTTTTCAAAAAAGAGTCCCTTTTGCACCTTTTATGTTCATAGGTGCTTTACTTACTAATACAGATTTTTTGAAATGGGTCTTAAAAACTTTAGCTTACCTGAAACGGTTAATTTAAATAAGATTCTAATTTCTATAGAAAATTACATAGGAAAAGTTAAAAAAGAAGATTTTATTATACACATTCACATAGATGAAAAGAAAATTACTCTATCAGCAATAAAACTATTATATCTACTCTTAAACAATTATGAAGATAATTATTTTATTATCATTAAAAACCTTCCTTACTGTCTTATGCCAGATGCTTTAGAACACATTGTTTACGAAAAGATTCCGAAGAATAAATATCATTATGATGAAATTTGTGAAAAATGTTACTTAAAGAACATTTGTCCTGGATGGAATGAATCTTTAAACATTGAGAGGAATAAAGTAAACTTACCTAAAGACATTCCTAAAGAAATAGTGATGGAAATAACTACTAAATGTAATCTTAATTGTAGGTGTTGTAATTTAGATAAAAGCAACCCTATAAATGCTGAATTTAAAATAGTAAAAAATATAATAGATGAGTGCAAAACTTTAGGAATAAGAGCTGTAAGATTTACAGGAGGAGAACCTTTATTAAATCCTGATTTAGAAAAGATGCTCTCTTATGCAAAAAGAAATGGATTTTATGTATTACTCAATACTAATGCTACTCTTTTAAATTCTCATCTATTAAAGATTTTAGAAAAAAATGTAGATAATGTCCTAATTTCTTTGCAAGGTTACAATCAAACTTCAGAAAGAAGATTAACAAATTCTCACATAGATTTCAACAAAAAGCTTACTAACGTAATTAAATTGAATTTTAGAATCCCTATAGTAAGAATTGGTAGTGTAATATCTAAAACTTTAATTGAAAATTTTAATAGATATTATTATCTATTAAAAAAGATTGGGATAAAACATTGGGAATTATACAGGCCTATTCTCAAAGATGATGAAGAATTTGAAATATCTAAAAAGGATTTGATAAAAATCATGTGTCTCTTAATTGAAATAAAAAAAACAGGAATGAAAACAAAAATTGCAAATCCTCTTCCTTTCTGTATAGTAAAAAACAAAAAAATTTCTTTAATGAGCCTTTTGGGAGGAATAGCTGATGATGGACACTCAAGAATTGTGTGGGATGCAAAAGGATATTTTAAGCCAAGTTATTTTATAAATGTGTATTTAGGAAAAACTATTGAGGAATCTTGGCAGGCTCCTTTTTTAAAAAAGTTAAGATCCTTAGACTATCTACCTCAAAAATGTAAAGAGTGTTATTATTTGAAATGGTGTAAAGGTGGAAGTAGAGCTTTAGCAAAAATTTTCAATAAGAATTATTTTTCTTCTGATCCTCTTTTTAAAACTTAATCTTACCAAATTTCTCCAAGAGTCTTTATATAAGAATTTAAACAAGCTTTCTTAATCTTTGAATTTTCTATAAGCTCACAAAGATTCTTATCTTTTTCTTTTCTTGAAAGATTAAAAATAGCTATATCTCTTGTTATTTTTTCTATCTTTTCTTTTGGATCTGAAGAAAATATTATCTCACAGGCAAACTGCTTACATAAAGGAAGTTCTTCTCCTTTCAAATATCTTTCACAAGCTAAACAACTATATTTTTTAAAACCCCAAAATACAGCTATCATTTCTATAATATCATACCTATCTACACCGCTATTCTCAAAAGGAGAAAAAGAAATTGCTTTCAAAACTAAATCTGCATCACCATTAAAAACTCCTTCACAAAAAATTTTCTCCCAACCACTTAAAATACTACAATTACCATTCTTAAAAGCAATGCAAACTTTTTCTGGATCCTTAAAAACTTCTTCATTTTCTTCAACAAAATCTCTGCATCTTCCTTCCCCTAAGTACCTCATAGATAACATACCATTCGCTGAGCTTCTACAATCTTCTGTCTCACATACATTTAAATCATCTTCTCTTACAGCAATATATTTTTGAAAGCACTCATAATATTTACTATTCTTTATAAATTCCATCTCTTTCTTTATTTTCTCTTCTATATCTTCTTTTTCTTCAGTTTTTTCTACAGAAAGTTTTTTAGGTAAAAAAATTACAACTTTTTTTTGCTGAGAAAAAGTCAATTGGAATATAAAAATAAAGGAAAAAACAAACAAGATTTTCTTCAACATTGATTTTAAAAATTTAATAAGAAGCATGATTAGTATGAATAGAAGAATTTGTATGTGTAAAATGCACTTTTACGCAACAACCAGATGCAGAAGTACTACATTGAGGAGAGCAAACATTTTTATGACTTGAGTGCGAAGTATGACCTGCAAAAGAATGAGTTAAAGAACTCATTATTCCTAATGCAGAAATCGTTCCCAAACCTATTTTTAAAATATTTTCTTTAGAAACAAAACCTTTCTCATCTTTTATAAAATCTTTAATGTCTTTTTTAAGATTATTAAATTTATTTTTTTTACTTTTTTTCATTTTTTCACCTCCTTCTTATCCATGATTTAAATATTTTAACATTTTCTTCGTCTTCTAAAATTTTTTCAAAAATACACCTAAATTGGTAATTATAAATTTTGTAAATAAAAGAACACCAAATTTTAGGAACAAAATTTCTCTGTGTATAATAGTTTAACACAGGACACGTTCCTATCCAAGGCAAAAATGCAGAATTATAATCCCACATGTTTACTACAGAAGTATACAAAAGATAAAGGAGCCTTTCTTTTTTAATTATATCCTCATAATTTTCTTTTAAAATATTTCCTAACTTAAATGTATCTTCATCTACCATCCTTGCTTCATCACAGGGAAAACAACTCCCATCAGGCATATAAGTTATCACATTTCTTCCTGCTCCACATGGATTCATCAAATCTACATACCCAGCATCCATTTTATTAAAAACTTTCTCTAAAATTACTCTTGCTATTCTTTCTTTTATATAAATCCCTTTTTTATTCAATTCCAAAATGTAATCTAATGATTTTTTATAAAACTCACCAAACTCTTCAGCAGTGTATCCTAAATTCAACCAATTTCTGCATGCTACTCCTAATCTATTTACAGGTCTAAGAGAAATCTCCTCTTGCCCCCATCTTACATATTCATCTATTATCTCCTTATAATACTTTAAAGAATGTTTAGTAATTGTAGGTAATAAATGCACTTTCATCTTAAATTTCTTTCTAATTTTCTCAATCTTTTTTGCCACAATATCATAACTTCCTTTCCCATTTTTAAATATTCTATTTTTATCATGAAGAAACTTAGGACCATCTAAAGAAGTACATATTTCAACATTAAATTTTTTTAAAAATTCCATTTTCTCTTCTGTAAGTAGTGTTAGGTTACTTACTAAAGCGATCCTTAAATTTACCTCTTTTCTTTGAAACTTCTTAGCATTTTCTACTAAAAAAGAAACTATCTCCCAGTTAAGTAAAGGTTCTCCTCCTTGAAATTCTAAAGTTACATACGGATTTCTCACATCAAAAATGAATTTTAAAACTCGTGTTGCAACCTCATAATTCATATTCTCTTTTTTAAAAGACCTTGTTTGACAGTATCTGCAACTTAAATTACAAGCTGTGGTTACTACTGCAATATGAAGAGAAGTATCACTAAAAAGATGCCCATTCAGATTTCTATATTCATTAATCAAATTTTTCAAATTATTCTCATCTACAATTAAACCTTTTTCATATAATCTTTTAAATAAGGGAGTATTTTCTTTGACTTTTAATGAATTTAATTCTTTAAATTCTTCTTTTGTTAAAAAATCCCAACCTCCTAAAAAATTGGATACAAGATATCTATCCTTAATAATAGTTGAATTAAAAGGTAAAATTGCAAATCTTCTATTCTCCATAACTTTAATTTATCACAGGTTTAAACTCATCTATTCCATCAATATCATGCAAAGCAGGAGCAAATTCATTCATTCCTGCTAACAGTATTTTTTGCAAAAATCGAGTGAAGAAAACATCCTTCCATTAGTTTGAATCTGTATGAGAAGATAACCTAACTTTTTAGCAAATCTAACTATTTCAAAAACATCTTTTCTAATAGTCACTTCTCCTTCTGTAAATACTACTTCTCTGCACCTTTTAAATAAGCTTCTTCTAATTCTTGTTTTATTTCTTGCGTTGTCTTATCAGGATATATACGTTTATCTGCAACTACACAAAATTTACAATCATTTATACAAGAATGACCTACAAAGAGGACTAATCTTTTAACTTGAGGGGGGATTTTATAAAGAAGTTTTTGTTTCACTCCTCAAAAGGTAAATTAAATAATTTAAAAAATCAAAACAATTTTGTAGATTAAACTTATTCAATTTTAAAAAATAATATTTATTTTTTTCTTTAATAGAAAGAATAAACTCTGCATTCTCTTTTTGTAATCTTTCAAGTATCTCTTTTGAATAAAGATCTCTATGCAATTTTAAAAAAATATTGTTTCTGTTTATTTTTAAAAAAGGCAAGTTACTTTTTTGCAGATTTCTTTTCCTCTTCTTCAAGTTCTTTAATCAACTCTTCTATTTCTCTTTCTTCAGCTTCTTGCACCAAAGAAGGAGCAGCTGAAAATAAAGCTCTTTGTAGTAAAGTCTTAACTACCTCACCATTAACTTTAAGACTTTCAAAATAATGGGCGTAGTTAATTAATTCATTATAAAATTCCATTCCTAATTTATCTAAATTTTCTTTTTTGTCTTTAGGAAACAGCCAAATTTCTACAGTTTTATTCTTTTTTTTATCCAAATAAATATACGCTCTATCTAAAAATACATAACTAGCAGAATATACAGTTGAAAGAGGATAAACATCTAAATCTGTAGTCAATCTTACCCAATTTTTCCCTTTTTTTATAACCTTCTCCATCTAATCCCAACAATTGCAGAACCAAATTTCTTTAACTTTCAAGACTCCAGGATTACCAGTTGATGTTGTTACTCTAGTGTGATTACTTTTTAATACTGTTTTTCCTCCAGTGTAAAGATAGATATCTTTACCTCCATATGTAAAGATCGTAAAATCATCTCCATCTCCATAAGTAGGCGAATTTCTATTCCACATTATTCCTGCAATATAATTACCACTAGCATCAGCTGCTCCTACACTTGGACCTTTTGAAATTCTTAAGTAATGGTAAGAACTTCCCTCAAAATTTAATTGCAAATATTTCATTCTTGTAATATAGCTTTCTAACTCTTTATATACTCCGTAAGGAGCAGGATAATAAGTAGTAATTGTGATCTTCTCTTGAGAATAAACTACTATACTTCCACACAATAATACAACACTTATCCCTAAAATAATTATTTTTCTTATCATTATTTCATATTATCTCTCTCAAAGTAGATAATGTCAATAATATTATTTTATTAAAACTTGATCTAACTTCTATTGCGCTTAGAATAAAATTTATAAAAACTTTTATGAAGTTTACATTTATAAGAGACGACGATGTTTATAAAGATAGCTTAAAATTTAGGTATATCTTTTTTTTCTTAAAAAAAATCAAAATACCTACTATATATGGAGTAATACCTCAAAAAGTAGAAAAAAAACTAGTCGAATTCCTAAAAAAAGAAAAAAAGAAAGACCCAAATTTAATAGATATAGTTCAACATGGATGGAAGCATAAAAATTACAGTAAAGACATTAATAACAAATATGAATTTGGACCTACACGTTCATATATCCAGCAAAAAAAAGATATTCTAAAAGGCTATAAAAAAATGCAAAAATTATTCGGAGAATATTTTACTCCTGCTTTTGTACCTCCTTATCATGGATACAATTCAACTACTTTAAATATTATCGAAGAACTCAAAATCCCTTTATTTTCTGGAGAGAAAATAAATACAAGAAAAAATTTTTTAAATTTACCTATTAAAATTTCCTTAAATGACTATAGTGATAAAAAAATGAAGATTTTGGATCCAAAAATTTCAATAAAAAAATTTTTATTTTATTTAAATTCAAATAGTGAAAAGACCATAGGAATTGTATTCCACCACTCTGGAATACTCTCCAAAAATGATCTTAATAATTTCAAAATCTTCTGTTTTTTTCTAAAAAAATTAGAAAAAGAAAAAAAGATAAAGTTTATCCTTTTTTCTTCTCTTTTGAAAAGAAAATTTTCAAATTTTTCAAGTTAACTTTCTTTTTCTTAAAATGCTCAACACATCTATCGAAATTAAATAAAATTTCCTTTCCTAAAGTATGCTTCTCATCGTCCTGATGGTATAAAGCGAACGCTAAGTCGAACCAATTATCTAAATTTTGAGGATTTCTATTTATTGCTTTTAGAAAATATTTCTCTGCTTGTGAGAATTCTTCTGCAAAATAATAAAGATATCCAGCTAAACAATAGGCAAACTCATCTTTATTCTTTTTTACCCATTTTCAAATTTTAGATCTCAACAAAGATAATAATTTAGGATTATCAAATATTTTTTCTGCTAATGTATTGAAAATTACATCCTTGCGAGTACATCTATCTTCTAATTTATTCGTTGGATGCAAAGGAAGAATATTGGTATATTTTAAAAATTCTAATTTGACTTTATTCATCAAAAATATTTTATTAAAAATTTGACTTTTTGGAAAGAATTGTTAAAATCAGAGAGCTATGAAAAAGAGGTTAACTACTCCTACAAAATTAAAAGGAAAAAGGACTCATGGGTTTTTAAAAAGAATGAGCACAAGAGCTGGTAGAAAAGTTTTGAAAAGAAGAAGGAAAAAGGGACGCTGGAGACTTGTACCTGTATAGAAGATTTTTACTTTTTTTAATATTTTTAATAGAATCTTTTAAAAAAATAAAAAGTTTCTTATTTCCATCTACTTGTAAATATATTCCTTCCTGTTCAGAATATTTGAAAATAGCTATAATAAAAAAGGGTATATTAAAAGGGTTTTTAAAGTTTCTTATAAGAATTTTGAAATGTAATCCTTTTTCAAAAGGTGGCTACGATCCTGTAACTTAAAGTTTTCACGTGAAAACTTTAATAATAAAATGAAAGAAGTAAGATTGCTCTTAGCTTTTACTCTTTCTTTATTAGTCCTTTTCATATTTAATCTTTTCTTTTATACACCTCCTTCTAAATTTGAAGAAAAAAAAGTAAATAAAACTCTTACTATACCTACTTCCAAAGATCTATACTTTGAAAACGAATCTTTAAAAATAACCTTTTCAAAAGAATATGGTTTTATAAAAGAAATATATTTAAAAAAATTCTCAGAAACTCTCACTTACAAGAATCTTTTTTTCTTACCAAAGTTTAAAAGTAAAGATATTATAACAACCAGTAATTCAGTAATTTTTAAAGGTGAATTTGGTGAGATAAGATACAAAATAAAAAAATATTTTTTGACTGTCTCATTTAAAAATTTAAAGGATTCCTTAAAAGAATTTCTGATCTTTGAAAAGTATCCTGACAAAGAAAAGATCAATCAAAGATTTGTAGAAGTATTTTATTACAAAAATAATAAGCTTTATAGAAAAAGAGGAAAAACTCAGATAGACAATTTTTCATGGGGAGGTATTAGAGGAAGATACTTTTGCCTAATTTTTGAACCAGATAAACCAATAAAATGGAAACATAAAAGAAAAAATGGAAAATTCATCTCTACAATTTTGGCAAATTCTGATTCTTTAACCATAAATTGCTTTATAGGACCTCAAATTAAGGAACTACTCAAAGATGAATGGCAACAGATACTTTATTATGGATTCTTTAGTGGAATTTCCAAATTTATATTAAAAATATTGAGTTTTTTACACAGTATATTTAAAAATTGGGGGCTCAGTATTATTGTCTTAACTGTCTTAATTTATATAATCCTCTTTCCTTTTACGATTCAAACCACAAAATCTACGTTAAAGATGCAAGAAATTCAACCAGAAATAGAAAGATTGAAAAAACAATATAAAGATAATCTCCAAAAGTTAAATAAGGAACTCTTAGAACTTTACAGAAAACATAAAATAAACCCTCTAAGTGGGTGCTTACCTCTATTTTTTCAAATCCCTGTATTTATTGGATTATATCAAGCTTTAATGCGAGCTATAGAATTAAAAGGAGCAAAATTTTTATGGATAAAGGATTTATCTCTTCCTGACAGAACTATAACTATAGGGAATGTAAATATAAATGTACTCCCTATATTAACAGCTCTATTATTCTTTTTTCAACAAAAATTTTACTCAACACAAACTTCATCTGAACAGAAAAAATTTTTTGAAATTTTCTTCCCTTTATTTTTCGCAGTTATCTTTTATTCTTTTCCTTCAGGTTTTCTTTTATATTGGTTGTCTAACTCTATACTGACTCTTCTGTATTATTTAAGATTAAAAACTCTCAAAAATTTATGATATAATATTTTTTAAGTTTTCACGTGAAAACTTTATGGGAAAAGTAATAGGAATTTGTAATCAAAAAGGAGGAACAGGCAAAACTACTACTGCAGTAAATTTATCTGCTTTTTTGGGATTAGCTGGAAAAAAAGTTTTATTAATAGATATGGACCCTCAAGCAAATGCTACGAGTGGTGTAGGAGTAGAAAAAAGAAACCCTAATATTTATGAATGCTTAATAGAAAATTTGGATTTTAGAGAGGTTATAACTAAAACAGAATTTCCAAATCTTTGGATTATACCTGCAAATGAGAGTTTATCTGGTGCAAGGGTGGAATTAATAGAGGTTGAAAATAGAGAGTTCAGGTTAAAAATGATTACTCAAACCTTAAAAGAAGATTTTGATTTTTTAATAATAGATGCTCCTCCTTCTTTAGGGATTCTAACTATAAATGTTTTGACTTGTGCAGATTCTGTACTCATTCCTCTTCAATGTGAATATTACTCATTAGAAGGAATAGGACAATTAATGAATACTATAAATTTAGTCAAAAAAAATCTAAACCCTGATTTAGAAATTGAAGGAGTAATAATGACTATGGCAGATTTCAGGACTACTCTCACTCAAGAAGTAATTTTAGAAGTTAGAAAATTTTTTAAAGAAAAGGTATTTAAAACCATCATCCCTAGGAATGTAAAATTAGCTGAAGCTCCGAGTTTTGGAAAACCTGTTTATTTTTATGATAAAAACTCTACAGGTTCTAAAGCTTATTTTAAATTGACTAAAGAGTTATTAAATGAAGAAATAGAAGGAGTATATAATGAAGAGAAAATTGGGCAAAGGGTTGCAGGCTTTAATACCTGAGATAAAGACTTTTCCTAAAGAAGTTCAAAAAGTCAAAATAGAAGAGATTAAACCGTCTCCTTATCAACCAAGATTAAAAACAGATGAAAAAAGGATCTTAGAATTGATGAATTCTATACGAGAAAAAGGGATCCTGCAACCTTTAATTGTAAGAAAAAAAGAAACAGGCTTTGAGTTAGTAGCTGGGCACAGACGTTATGAAGCAGCTAAAAGATTGAATTTAAAAGAAGTCCCTGTAATTACAAAAGAACTTACAGATAAAGAAGTATTAGAAATCTCTCTTATAGAAAATCTTCATAGAGAAAATCTTAATCCTATTGAAGAAGCTAAAGCTTTCAAAAGATTAATAGAAGAATTCAATTACACTTTAGAAGATATAGCTCATTTCTTAAGTAAAGACAAAAGCACAATCTCAAATACACTCAGACTTCTAAAACTACCTTCAATTATCCAAAAATCTTTAGAAGAAAACAAAATCACACCAGGACACGCAAGAGCTTTATTATCCTGTGAAGACCCTAAAAAACAGATAATTATTTTTGAAAAAATTTTAAATGAAAATCTGAGTGTAAGAGAAACAGAGAATTTAGTCCAAAAAGAAAGTCTCACAAAAACTAAAAAGTTTAAAAAAGATTTTAAAATCTTAGCATATGAAGATGAATTGAGAAAAGATTTAGGGATAAAAGTAAAGATTACTCAAAGTAAGAAAAATATAAAAGTTATCCTTGAATTTTGTGATAAAGAAGAGTTAGAAAGATTTATAAGAAAAATAAAAAATGCCATCTTTTGAAGATCTTCCAGATAATAAATCTAATCAAGCAACTTTAGTAATAATAAAACCTGATGGTTTAAAAAAATCACTGACAGGGAATATTTTGACTAGATTATCTGAGACAAGACTTAAAATAATAGGGGCTAAAGTCGTGAGAGTAACAAGAGAATTAGCAGAAGCTCATTATGCACATTTAAAAGATAAACCTTTTTTTGAAGATCTTATAAAATACATCCAAGGCTATTATCATGGAGTAAACAGAGTCTTAGCTTTAGTTTATTATGGACCTCAAGCTATAGAAAAAGTAAGGAAAATTTGTGGTGCTACTAATCCTGAAGAAGCAGACCCCACAACCATCAGAGGTCAATATGGAAGAATTACTACAACTGGTGTTTATGAAAATGTCATCCATGCCTCTGCAAATGAATCTGAAGCTGAACGTGAAATAAAACTTTGGTTTGAACCAGAAGAATTAGTATTAGAATTATATCCAACAAAAGAGATAAAAATAAAAGAAGTCAAAAAGAAAGTGTGGGTTTAAAAAACTGTGGGTAATAAACTTTTAAACATAGGTTATAACAACTTTATCTCTCAAGAGAAAATAGTCTGCATAATAGATTTTGACACAAAACCTGTGAAAAAATTAGTAGACCAAGCTCGCACTCAAGGAAAATTAATAGATGCCACTTGCGGAAGAAAAACAAGAGCAGTCATAATTGCAAGTTCCTCCCATATCATCTTATCTTCTCTTCAACCTCAAACTTTAGCTCAAAGATTAGAAAAGGATGAAAAGTAAATATTTTATATTTGTAATCTCTGGTCCTTCAGGTTCTGGAAAAACGACTCTTATTAAAAGACTCTTCAGATTCAAAAAAATAAAAGAAAATTTAACTAAAATAACTACTTATACTACAAGGAGACCTCGCAAGAAAGAAAGTTCAGATTATACTTTTGTAGATATCTCTGAATTCAAAAGATTAAAAAGAAGGGGATTTTTCATAGAATCTCAAAAAATATACAAAGATTATTATGGAACTCCTAAAAAAGAACTCTTAAAAGCTATAAAGAAAAGTCATGTACTTTTATGTATAGATTATAAAGGAGCTAAAATAATAAAAAAAATATTTAAAGATAAAGCAGTATTAATCTTTATACTTCCTCCTAATCTTAAAGAATTAGAAAAAAGGATCAGAAAGAGAGGAGAAAAAGAAATATCTTTAAGGCTTAAAAGAGCTAAAGAAGAAATACTTAATTCAAAATTTTACGATTTTAAAATAATAAATAAAAATTTAAATGTTGCTTTAAAAGAGTTAAAAGATATAATTTTAAGAAAAATAGAGAGTTAAAATTTTTATGAGTTACATACCATTAGAAAATCTCTTAGATAAAGCAGATGGGAGTGTTTACAAGTTAGTTATCATGGCTTCCAAAAGAGCCTTAGAATTATCAGAAGGAGCTTTCAGTTTAATAAAAGATGAATCTTTAGATGACAAACCAACTGTTAGAGCTCTTAAAGAAATAGCTGCAGGAAGGATTGGATATGAAGAAAGGAAAAAGTAAAAGTCTTATACTGGGAGTGACTGGAAGCATAGCTATTTATAAATCATTGAATTTATTAAGAATGCTCATAAAAGAAAAATTTGAAGTTGATGTTATTATGACGAAAGAAGCTCAACAATTTATTACACCTCTCACCTTCCAGAGCATAGTAAAGAAAAAAGTCTACTCAGATCTTTTTGAACTGATTAAAGAAAATAATCCTTTGCATATAAGTCTTTGTGAGAAAGCAAGATTAATTTTAGTGTATCCGGCTACCTGTAATTTTATATCAAAAATAGCTTGTGGTATTTGTGATGATCTGCTAAGCTGCGTAATTATGAGCTTTAAAGGGAAAGTCGTATTTTGCCCAGCTTCTGATACCAATATGTATTTAAATCCTATATTCCAAGAAAATTTAAAAAAATTAAAAAAACTTGGATATATTTTTTTAGGTCCAGTTAAAGGAGAATTAGTTTCTGGCAAAAAAGGTGTAGGGCATATAATTTCAGAAGAAGAGGTTTTAAGAAAAATAAAAAATATTTGAAAATAAAAAGGCGCGGTAGCCAAGAGGTCAGGCACGGGTCTGCAAAACCCGGATACGTGGGTTCAAATCCCACCCGCGCCTTTTTAAAACGGTGAAATTTTAAAAAATTGTTTTAAAAATTAGAAAAAAATATTAAAATAAAGGAAGTTTTTAATTTAGAATTTTGGAAAATAGAAATAATTTTTAAAAGGAGTTTCAAGAAAACTGAATAAAATCTTTAAATTTTGGGCGGGTGGCGGAATTGGCAGACGCCCGGGACTTAAAATCCCGTGCTCCCTCGAAGGAGCGTGTGGGTTCGAGTCCCACCCCGCCCACATTTTATTTTTGGGCGCATAGCTCAGCCTGGTTAGAGCGTCACGTTGACATCGTGAAGGTCGGAGGTTCAAATCCTCCTGCGCCCATTTTTTAATTTAAAAACTATGCAGGACTTAAAAACTTTAAGACATTCAACTGCTCATGTATTAGCCCAAGCTGTAAAAAGATTATATCCTGAAGCTAAATTAGGAATAGGGCCTGCAACAGATGAGGGTTTTTATTATGATTTTGATAATTTAGATATTAAAGAAAAAGATTTAGAAAAGATAGAAAAAGAGATGGAAAAGATAATCAAAGAAGATCATCCTTTCATTCAAGAATTTTGGGAAAGAGAAAAAGCTTTAGATTTCTTCTCCAAAAATAAAGAAGATTACAAAGTGGAGTTAATAAAAGAACTAAAAGATCAAAAACTCTCTATCTATAGATCTGGAGAATTTGTAGATTTATGTAAAGGTCCTCATCTTGATTCTACTTCTCAAATCAAAGCTTTCAAACTCCTTAAAATATCAGGTGCTTATTGGAAAGGAAAAGAATCTAATCCTCAACTAACAAGAATCTATGGAACTGCTTTTTTTAGTAAATCTGATTTAGAAAAATTCTTAAAAAATTTAGATGAATCTAAACAAAGAGACCACAGATTATTAGGCAAGCAATTAGAATTATATGAGATCTTTTATAAGGAAGCTGGAGCTGGTTTTATCTTTTGGTTACCTAAAGGAGCTTTTATCAGAAGGAAAATTGAAGACTGGTTAATAGATGAACACCTCAAAAGAGGTTACAAACTTCTTTATACACCTCACTTGTTTTTATCCAACCTTTTTAAAACTTCAGGACATTTAGATTACTATAGAGAATTAATGTATGTATTTAATCAAGAAAATTCAGAAATGGTAATAAAACCTATGAATTGTCCTGCTCACATCTTAATCTACAAATCTAAAATAAGATCCTACAAAGAATTGCCTTTAAGATTTTTTGAATTGGGTACTGTGTATAGATATGAAAAGTCAGGAGTCTTACATGGATTGTTAAGAGTGAGAGGATTTACTCAAGATGATGCTCACATATTTTCGCCAGAAGATATGGTAAAAGAAGAAGTAAAAGAAATAATAAAATTTATAGATCACACTTTTAAGACCTTTGGATTTAAAGATTTCGAGATAGAGTTGAGTACTCAACCTGAAAAATTTATAGGGACTCAAAGTATGTGGGATAAAGCTACAAAATCTTTACAAAAAGCTTTAGAGGAATTAAATTTAAAATATAAAATTTGTCCTGGAGAAGGAGCTTTTTATGGACCTAAAATAGATGTAAAGGTCAAAGATGCGTTAAACAGATTATGGCAATGTTCTACTATTCAGGTTGATTTTGCTTTGCCTGAAAATTTTAATCTAAGTTACGTAGATGAAAACGATCAAAAAAAGAAAGTAGTCTTAATCCATAGAGCAATATTAGGAAGTTTAGAAAGATTTTTTGGTATATTAATTGAACACTATAAAGGCTTGTTTCCTGTATGGTTAGCTCCTGTTCAAGTTAGAATTTTGAGTATTTCAGATAAATCTCTTAAATATGCCAAAGAATTAGAAGAGATCTTTAAAAAAGAAAAGATTAGAGTCGAACTCGATTTAAGAAACTTAACTCTTTCTAAAAAAATCTTAGAAGCTGAATCTGAAAAAATACCTTTAATATGTGTAGTAGGTGAAAAAGAAGCTGAAAACAAAACTATAAATTTGAGAGATAAGATAAGAAAAGTAAAAAAAGAAGTAAAAGTTGAAGAATTTTTAAAAGAATTAAAGGAGAGAGTTGAATCTAAGGAGGTCTTATTTTGAAGAATTACAGAGTTAACTTTCAAATCAAAAGTCCAACTGTAAAATTGATAGGTCCTGATGGAAAATTAATAGGCATAGTGCCTTTGAAAGAAGCTTTAAAAAAAGCTCAAGAATTAGATTTAGATTTAGTAGAACTCGCTCCTCAAACTAATCCTCCTGTTTGCAGAATCATGGATTTTAATAAGTTTAAATATGAACAAGAAAAAAGAGAAAGAGAGATTAAAAAACAACAAAGAATGCACCAGTTAAAAGAAGTAAGAATAAAACCCAGAATAGAAGAACACGATTACCAAACAAAATTAAAGCAAATTCAAACTTTCTTAAAAAAAGGACATAAAGTAAGAATAAGATTACTATTTAGAGGTAGAGAGTTAGCTCATCCTGAAAAAGGGAAAGAATTAATGGAAAGGATAATTGCAGACACAAAAGAATTCTCTAAAATAGAAAAGCCTTTACAAAAATTAGAAAGACAACTTTTATTAATTTTGGCTCCTAAATAAAATTTTAAGGAGGTAAAAGAACTATGAAACTAAAGACCAAAAAAGCTTTAAAAAAGAGGGTAAAAATAACAGGTACTGGTAAAATCTTAAGAAGAAGAGCTGGAAAATCTCATCTCCTATCTGGAAAAAGTAGAAAAAGAAAAAGGAGATTAAGTAAACCTACTTTGGTCTCTGAATCTCATACTCAGATGATTAAAAGAGCTCTTTTAGAATAAAAAAGGAGGTTCGATAAAAATGAGTAGAGTAAAAAGCTGTGTAGCTAGAAAAAAAAGAGTTAAAAAATTGTTAAAGTTAGCTAAAGGGTATTGGGGTGAGAGAAAAAATAGGTATAGGAGAGCTAAAGAAACAGTATTCAGAGCTTTAAGATATGCTACCAGAGATAGAAAAGTTAGAAAGAGAGAATTTAGAAGACTATGGATTCAAAGGATAAACGCTTTTTTAAGACAAAGGGGTAAAAAATACAGTGATTTTATGGGAAGGCTTAGAAAAAAAGAGATCCTTTTAGACAGAAAAATTTTACAAGAATTTGCTATTAGAAGACCTCAAGTAATAGAAGCCTTGATTAAAGAAGTCTATGAAGGAGCAGATCCTAAAAATTAAAGAAGAAGCTATCAAAAGTTTAGAGAGTGTAAAAGATTTAAAAGAGTTTCAAGAGGTCTACAGCAAATTTTTGGGAAGAAAAGCAGAATTGAATACCTTAATCAAAAATTTAAAAAATTTAGAACTCTCAGAAAGAAAAGAGATAGGCAAATTAATCAACCAAACTAAAGACCTCTTAATAAAAGCTTTTGAAAATAAAAGAAAAGAATTAGAAAAAGAAGAAAAAGAAAAGATAGACTTAACTGAACCTGAAAACCTTCCTCTCTTAGGAGTAAAGCATCCTGTCTCTTTAATAATAGAAGAGATTGTAGATATTTTCAGGTCCTTAGGATTCAAAATTGAAGAAGGTAAAGAAATAGATACTGAATTTTACAATTTCACAGCTTTAAATATACCTTCAGAACATCCTTCAAGAGATGTTTTTGATACTTTCTATTTAGACCTTCCTCCTCAAAATAACTACAGATGGTTATTACGCTCTCATACTTCTCCTTCCCAAATCCATATACTCAAAAGAAAACAATTACCTGCAAGATTCATCTCACCTGGCAGAGTTTACAGACCAGAAAATTTAGATGCTTCACATTCCTTTATGTTCCATCAAATTGAAGGTTTTTATGTAGATAAAGATGTGAAATTCTCTCACTTAAAAGGTGTCTTAAATCTTTTTGCTAAAAAATTATTTGGCAAAAACACTGAGACCCGCTTTAGACCCCATTATTTTCCTTTTACTGAACCTTCAGTGGAAATGGATGTAAGCTGTTTTTTTTGCAATAAAAAAGGGTGCAGTGTTTGTAAAAAAACAGGTTTTATAGAGATATTAGGAGCTGGTTTAATTCATCCTAATGTTCTAAAAGCCTGTGGTATTAATCCTAAAAAATGGAGTGGATTTGCTTTTGGACTAGGAATAGAAAGAATAGCTATGCTCAAGTTTAAGATTTCAGATATCAGATATTTTACAGATAACGATATAAGATTTTTAAATTCTTTTGTATGAAAGCACCTTTAAATTGGTTAAAAGACTATATAAATTTAGAAGAAGATATTAATGTTTTATGTGAAGCTCTAACTTTTGCAGGTATAGAAGTACTTTCTTTAAATAAATCAGATTCTGATGTCTTATTTGAGCTAGAAATCACTCCTAACAGAGTAGATCTTTTAAGTATATATGGTATTTGCAGAGAGTTATCTTGCATTTTAAACAAGAATCTAAAAAAGATTCAACCTCCTTCTTATACAAAAAAGATAAATGTAGACATAAAAATTCAAAATTTTTCTGATTGTCCTTTCTACACTCTAAGAATATTTGAAGATGTAAAAGTAACTGAGAGTCCTGGTTTTATAAAAGATAGATTGAGTAAGATGGGTTTAAATTCCATAAACAATGTAGTAGATATTACAAACTTTTGTTTATTTGAATTAGGACAACCTTTACATGCTTTTGATTTAGACAAATTAAAACTTCCTTTGATAGTAAGAAGAGCCTCACATGGTGAAAGATTGTTAGCTTTAGATAACAAAGAATATGAATTAAATCCTGAAATTTTAGTAATAGCTGATAGTCAGAAACCTATAGCTATAGCAGGAGTCATTGGAGGATTAGAAACATCTGTGACTCCTCAAACTAAAAGGATTCTTTTAGAGAGTGCTTACTTTAATCCTATTTTAGTAAGGAGAGCAAAAAGACTCTTAGGAATTGAGACTGAATCTTCTTATAGATTTGAAAGAGGAGTAATTCCTTATTATGTAGATTTTGCATCGAGAAGATGCTCGCACCTATTTGAAAAATTTTGTTTTGCAAAATTTAAAGGATTTAAATCTGTAGGGAGATTAAAAATCTCTCATAAAAAGATACCTTTAGATATCGATCTTTTAAATAAAAGATTGGATTTAAATTTAAAAAAATCTGAAGTATCTAAAATCTTAAAAAGATTAAAATTTAAATTTACTCAAAAGAATAACAAAATTTATGTATATACTCCTGAATTTAGGAAAGATATAAACATACCTGAGGACTTAATAGAAGACGTAGCCAGAATCTACGGATATAAAAATATAAAAGATAGAATTCCTTCAAAAGAACCCTCAATAGAAAAAAAAGACTTTTTTGAATTTAAGCAAAATATCAAAAACATCCTTATAGAAAAAGGATTCTATGAATTAATAACTTTTTCTTTAACCTCTGAAAAAACATTAAAAGATTTAGGAATATTTTCTGAAAATTTAATAAAACTAATTAACCCTTTAAGTCAAAAATATGTTTTTTTAAGAAATTCTTTATTGGCTGGACTATTAGAAAGAGCAAGTTTTAATCTCAACCAATATGCAGAATCTATAAGATTCTTTGAGACCGCTCACATATACTATAAAGAAGAAAAGAATATTAAAGAAGAAGAGGTAATAGGCATTCTTTTAGGAGGAAAAAAATCTTTTTATTGGAAAGACAAAGATAAAAACTTTGATTATTTCGATCTAAAAGGCATAGTTATTTATCTTTTAACAAAGTTAGGTATAAAAAATATAGATTTTAAAGAAAGGGAATTTCCTTTTTTTGAATTTGGAGCTCAAATTCTATTTAAAAAAGAATCTTTAGGGTTTATAGGAAAACTTTCTAAAAAAGTCTTGAAGAGTTTAGACATAAACAATATAGAGATTTTTTATTCAGAGTTAAGTTTAGAAAAATTATTTTCTAATTATAATGACAAAAAGGAATTTATACCTTTTTCTAAATTTCCTTTTACTTTTAGAGATATTAGTTTCATAATAGATGAAAAGATAAAATTTGAAGAGATTAAAAAAGTGCTTTTTGAAAGAAAAGAAAAAGAACTAATCAAAGAGATAAGGCTCTTAGAGATCTACAAAGGCAAAGAGATTCCTAAAAATAAAAAATCTCTTCTTTTAAGAATCTTTTTTCAATCTTTCTCTAGAACTTTATCTTCTGAAGAGATTGAAGAAATAGTCCTTAAAATGAAAGAAGACTTAAAAGAAAAATTCTCTGCTCAAATAAGATAACCTTTCAAAAATCATAATTTTTTTAAACCTTATAAAACTTGTCAACCTGAAAAATAGATGGTAATATTTAAACTGAGAGATTTAAAGTTCTCTTTGAAAAATATCCCTGCCCTGTTGGTTGGGAAAAAGGCGCCTGCGCCAACACCATTTTTGAGGGAGCCTGCGTTCTCCTTGACTGTGGTCAAGGAGACAGGGCACCCACCTGTATGAGGATAGGGCTTGCAGTGGCAGCTTTTCCCAACGGCAGGGTGGGGATATTTTTATTTTTATGCAAAAAATACCCCTCCATCTAAGAATCAGACCCCAAAATTTAGAAGAGTTTATAGGCCAAGAACATTTTTTAGGTGAGAATAAGTTTTTAAGGAAGTTAATTAAAGAAGATAGATTAACTTCTTTAATATTTTATGGTCCACCAGGTGTAGGTAAAACTACATTAGCTTTATGTATTAAAAATGAAACTCAAAGTTATTTTTCTTATATAAATGGAGCTGATTCCAATTTAGAAAAATTAAAATCTGAAATAAATTTAGCAGAATTTAGATTTAAACAGACCCACAAAAAAACTATTCTCTTTGTAGATGAAATCCATCATTTCAATAAAAGACAGCAAGATATATTCTTGCCTGTATTAGAAGAAAATTTCTTAATCTTAATTGGAGCTACTATTCACAATCCTTTTTTTTATCTAATCAGTCCACTCTTATCTAGGGTAACTGTTTTGGAATTTAAACCTTTCTCAAAAGAAGAGATACTAAAAATCCTAAAAAGAGCTTTAAAAGATGAAAGAGGATTAGGAAAAGAAAAGATAGAAATAAAAGAAAAAGTCTTAGAATTTATAGCTGAAAATTGTGAAGGAGACGCAAGGAAAGCTTTAAATATCTTGGAGTTAGCTTTTCTGATTTCAAAAGATAAAGAAAAAACTATCTTAACTTTAGAATCTGTAAAAGAAGCTATGCAGAAAAAAGTTATTTATTACGATAAAGATGAAGACTATCATTATGATTTAACATCTGCTTTAATAAAATCTATTAGAGCCTCAAAACCCGATGCTGCAATCTATTATTTGGCTAAAATGTTAGAGGGAGGTGAATCTCCTCTTTTTATTGCAAGAAGATTAGTAATCAGTGCTTGTGAAGATATAGGTCTAGCTGATCCTTTTGCTCTGGTATTAGCCTCAGCTTGTGCTCAAAGTGTACATTTTGTAGGCATGCCAGAAGCTGAGCTCATATTAGCTGAGACTGTAATTTATTTAGCAAAGGCTAAAAAATCTAATAGTGCTCTTCAAGCTCTTTTGAAAGCTAAAGAAGATATAAAGAATGAAAGAACTCAAGAAGTCCCTCAACATTTAAGAGATTCTCATTATAAAGGAGCTAAAATCTTAGGGCATGGAACTGGTTACAAAAATCCTCATTTTTTTAAGAATGTATCTCAAGAATATTTACAAATTCCTAAAAAGTATTATAATTTCCAAGAAAATGATAAAGGTAAAGAGCAAAGAGAAGATTAGAAAAGAAATAAGAGAAATATTCAAAAAAATGGATAAAAATGAAATAAAAAGGAGGAGTAAGTATGTTAGAGAAAATTTACAAAAATTTGTTTTTTATAAAAGAGCAAAAAGAATACTTTTTTATGCCTCCAAAGAAGATGAAGTAGATACTTGGAGTTTAATGAGGGGAGCACTCAGAGAAAATAAAAAAGTTTATCTACCAAAGATTAAAGATAAAAATTTGGAGATCTATGAAATAAAAGATTTAAAAAGGGATTTAGAAACTGGTAGTTACAGTATTTTGGAACCTAAAGAAACTTGCACAAAATTAGAAGATATAGAAAAATTAGATTTGATTCTAGTCCCTTTGAGAGCAGCAGATCTTAATAAAAATAGAATTGGGAGAGGAAAAGGATTCTATGATAGATTTTTGAAGAAGATAAATTCTAAAAATATAAAAAAAATAGGACTGTGTTTTTCCTTTCAAGTCTTTGAGTGCCTCCCCTCTAAGAAACAGGACGTAAGATTAGATTTTTTAATCACTGACAAAGGAATAATTTAAACATCTAAACCTCTATTTCTGTGAGGAGGTGAAGATATATGATGAGTTTAATATTTCTCCTTATAGGTTTTGGAATAGGAATCCCTTTAGGAATATATCTTCAAAATAGAAAGATAAAAAAAGCAAAAGAGAGTGCAAAAAAGATAATAGAATCTGCAAAATTTGAAGCTGAACAAATAAAAAGAAAACAAGAATTAGAACATAAAGAATACTTATTAAAATTAAAACAGGATTTTGAAAAGCAGACTAAAGAAAAAAGAGTTGAACTTCAAAACTTAGAGAGAAGGCTTCTTCAAAAAGAAGAAAATTTAGAAAGAAGGTTTAATTTTTTGGAAGAAAAAGAAAAGCAGCTCAATCAAAAACTTAATGAAATTTTAGAAAAAGAAAAACAGGTGAATAAATTAAAAGAGAAATTAGTAGAAGTATTAAATAAAGAAAAAGAGTTTCTCTATAAAATAAGCAATCTTACTCCTCAACAGGCAAAAGAAATCTTATTACAAAAAATAGAAAATGAATTAAAAAAAGAAAAAGCTTTGAGATTAAAACAATTAGAAGAAGAGATTAAACAAACAGCTACTAAAAGAGCAAGAGAGATTTTAACTTTAGCTATGCAGAAAGTATGTGTAGACCATACTCAGGAAACTACAATCAGTGTTGTGCAATTGCCTTCAGATGAAATGAAAGGAAGGATCATAGGAAGAGAAGGAAGAAACATAAGGACATTTGAAATGCTCACAGGAGTAGATTTAGTAATTGATGATACTCCGGAGACCATTACCATTAGCTGCTTTGATCCTGTAAGAAGAGAAATAGCAAGAGTCGCCTTAGAAAAATTAATTCAGGATGGTAGAATCCATCCAGCCAGAATAGAAGAAGTTGTAGAAAAAACAAAACAAGAAATATATCAACAGATAATAGAGGCAGGAAAAGAAGTATGTTTAGAAACAGGTGTGCATAATTTGCATCCTGAATTGATAAAGCTATTAGGAAGATTAAAGTTTAGAACATCTTTTGGTCAAAATGCTCTGCAACATTCAAAAGAAGTAGCTTTATTAATGGGTAACTTAGCTTCTGAATTAGGTTTAGATGCTAAGATTGCTAAAAGAATAGGTCTGCTCCATGATATTGGAAAAGCTGTCGATCATCAGATCGAAGGTACACACGCCCAAATTGGAGCTGAGTTAGTTAAAAAATTCGGCGAATCAGAATTAGTAATCCAAGCTATCAGATCTCATCATGAAGAGACTGAACCCAAAAATATTTATGCAGTCTTAGCTATAATAGCAGATGCAATAAGTGCCACAAGGCCTGGAGCAAGGCGTGAAACTTTAGAAAGCTACATTCAAAGATTACAAAAATTAGAATCCATAGCTAAAAGCTTTGAAGGAGTGCAGAACTGTTATGCAATTCAAGCAGGTAGAGAAATAAGAGTAATAGTTGAACCTTCTAAAGTTTCAGATCAAGATGCTATAATTTTAGCTAGACAAATAAAGAAAAAAATAGAAGAAGAGACTGAATATCCAGGTCAGATAAAGATTACTGTTATTAGAGAAACGAGAGCTGTAGAATACGCAAAATGATAAGGGTTTTGTTCTGTGGAGATGTAGTAGGACCAGGTGGTAGAAAAGTCTTATTAGAGTTATTACCTGTATTAAAAGAAGAGTTTAATTTAAATTTCATAATAGTTAATGGTGAAAATGCTGCAGGAGGTTCAGGTTTAGTACCTAGTGTAGTAAATGAATTATTCTTTTCAGGAGTAGATGTAATCACTACAGGAGATCACGTATGGAAGAAGAAAGAGATATTCAAAATAATAGATAAAGAGGAATTTCTTTTAAGACCTGCTAACTTCAAAAGAACACTTCCAGGTAAAGGTTTTTGCATTAAAGAGAAAGATGGAGTAAAATTATGTGTGATAAATTTAATAGGAAGAGTGTTCATGAATCCTGTAGAATGTCCTTTCTTAAGAGTAAGAGAAATCTTAGAAGAAGTAAAAAAAATAACTCCTAACATAATCGTAGATTTTCATGCAGAAGCTACATCTGAAAAAAAAGCTTTAGGGTATTTTTTAGAAAAAAAAGTCTCAGCTGTAATCGGCACTCACACCCATGTACCCACAGCTGATGAGACTATCTTATCTAACCATACAGCTTATATAACAGATGTAGGAATGACAGGAAGCTTAGACTCAGTATTAGGAAGAGAAAAAGAAAAAGTAATAGAACATTTTTTAACAGATTTACCTAAAAGATTTGATGTCTCAAATAAAGATTTAGGTTTGCAAGCAGTCTTAATAGAAATAGATGAAAATACAGGTAGAGCTTTAAGTATTAAAAGATTGGAAAGGAGGATTTAATGTGGGATGGGATCAATAGGAGGAAATTCCCTAGGGCTCATTTTCCTTGTAAAATAATTATTCTTTCTTCAGAACATCCTAAAAGTTTTACTACAAAAACTGAAAATATAGGATGTGGAGGAGTCTGTGTAGTCCTCCCAAAACCATTAAAACTCTTTTCTATCGTAGGAATACAACTATTTTTAGAAGAAAAATCTTCACCTATTGAATGTTCAGGAAGAATAGTCTGGGTAGTAGGAAGAAAAAGTTCTAAAAGTTTTAAACCTGAATCTTTTGATACAGGTATAGAATTTGTAGATATAAAAGAAGAAGATATCGAAAAGATTGCAAAGTTAGTAGAAAAACTCTCAAAAGAAAAATGATTTTAGAAAAAATAAATTCTCCTCAAGATATAAAAAAACTTGGGATTAAAGATTTAAAGATTTTATGCAAAGAGATAAGAGATTACATAATAGAAGTAGTCTCAGAAACAGGAGGACATTTAGCCTCAAACTTAGGAGTAGTAGAATTAAGTGTTGCTCTTCATTATGTACTCAATACTCCTCATGATAAAATCATCTTTGATACAGGTCACCAATGTTATACTCATAAGATCCTTACTGGTAGATTCAGAGATTTTAAAAATTTAAGAAGATTAGAAGGGATAAGTGGGTTCCCAGCTCCTTCTGAATCTGAATACGATGTATTCTATACAGGTCATGCTTCAAATGCAG
Organism: uncultured bacterium; assembly: GCA_965541615.1. GTDB lineage: Bacteria > Omnitrophota > Gorgyraeia > Duberdicusellales > CBEUCJ01 > CBEUCJ01. The sequence goes on from CBEUCJ010000001.1 coordinate 81,033, forward strand.
TTTCACTAGGTCTGGGTTTGGTCTGTGCAAGAGATTTAGAAAATAAAGATTTTAAAGTCGTGTGTGTGGTGGGAGATGGAGCTCTATCAGGTGGTCAGACTTTTGAAGGATTAAACAATGCAGGTGAATTAAAGAAAGATTTATTAATAATCTTAAATTCCAATGAAATGTCAATATCTAAATGTGTAGGAGCAATATCTGTTTACTTAAACAGAATAATTACTTCTCCTATTTACAATAGATTAAAATCTGAGATCTCTAAATTCATAGAATCTTTTCCTAAATTTGGCAAAAGAATGACAAATTTAATTAAGAAATTTGAAGAAGGATTAAAGAATATTTTGGTTCCAGGAATCATCTTTGAAGAATTAGGATTCAGATACTTTGGACCTATAGACGGACATAATTTAAAAATATTGATCTCCACTTTAAAGAATGTATTAAAAATAAAAGGTCCAAAAGTCTTACATGTAGTTACCAAAAAAGGCAAAGGTTATGTATTCAGCGAACAAAATCCTGAAAAATTTCACTCAAGTCCACCTTTTATAATCCAGACAGGTGATCCTAAAAAACCTAAAACTGAAAGCTTTACAGATGTTTTTAGCAAAAAAATAGTAGAATTAGCCAAAAAAGATAAAAAAATAGTAGCTATTACTGCTGCTATGAAAAAGGGGACAGGTTTAGATAAATTTGAAGCTGAATTCAAAGACAGATTTTTTGATGTAGGGATCTGTGAAGAACATGCTGTAAGTTTTTCTGCAGGTTTAGCAAAGTTGGGATTTAAACCTTTTGTCTGTATTTATTCTACATTCTTACAGAGAGCTTATGATCAGATAATGCAGGATGTATGTCTGCAAAATTTAAAAGTAGTCTTTATTTTAGACAGGGCAGGTTTAGTAGGAGAAGACGGTCCCACTCACCATGGAAATTTTGATATAGCTTATTTGAGAACTATACCCAGATTAATAATTACAGCTCCAAAAGATAAAGAAGAATTAGAAGATTTTTTAGAATTTTCATTAAATGTTAATGGTCCTATTAGCATAAGGTTTCCTAAAGATGAGAGCTTTTCTTTAAACAAAAGGACTCCCATTAAATTAGGAAAGGCTGAAATCTTAAAAGAGGGAAAAGACATAGCTTTATTATGCGTAGGTGTAATGTGTAAGTATGTATTTGAAATTTTAGAAGAATTAAAATCAAAAGGTATTTCGCCTTTAGTAGTAAATATGAGATTTATAAATCCTTTAGATGAAGATTTATTATTAAAAATAGCAAAAGAATTTAAATTGATAATTACTTTAGAAGAAGGAATCTTAGATGGAGGATTTGGTTCAGCAGTGTTAGAATTTTATGAAAAAAAAGATCTATTAGAAAAGATTAATATTAAAAGAATAGGATTAAAAAAAGATTTTATAACTTTTGGCAAAAGAGATGAGCTCTTAGAACTAAATGGATTGAAAGCCAAACCTCTCTTAAACCAGATCCTCAAATTTTTAAAAGAAACTATCTATGTATGAAGTAAAGATAGAAAAAGATAGATGCAAAGGTTGTGGTTTGTGCATTGAATTTTGTCCTCAAAAAAACTTAGAGTTTTCAAAAGACTTAAACAAAAGAGGAGTAAAATATGCAGTATTTAATAAAAATAAGAAATGTATAGGATGTAAATTTTGTTATCTTATGTGTCCAGATTCTTGTATTGAAATCTATGAAAGATAAAAAAATTTTCATTACAGGAAATGAGGCTATGGGTCTGGCAGCTATAAAAGCAGGCTGTAAATTTTATGCAGGCTATCCAATTACTCCTCAAAATGAGTTAACTGCTTTTATGGCTAGAGAACTCCCTAAAGCAGGAGGGGTATTTGTGCAGGCTGAATCAGAATTAGCTGCAATAAATATGATAATTGGAGCTGCGAGTGTAGGTGCCAGATGCATGACCTCTTCCTCATCACCTGGAATCTCTCTAAAACAAGAAGGCATTTCTTACATTGCTGGAATGCAACTACCATGTCTCATTATAAATGTAATGAGAGGAGGACCAGGGTTAGGTAATATTGCTCCTTCACAGTCTGATTATTTCCAAGCTACAAAAGGAGGAGGACACGGAGATTACAGATTAATAGTCTTAGCTCCAAATTCAGTCCAAGAAGCTTATGATCTGGTAATTTTAGGTTTTAATTTAGCAGATAAATACAGAAATCCAACGATGATCTTGTTAGATGCTATGTTAGGACAGATGTCAGAATCTGTAATTTTAAAGAAACCAAAAATCTTGAAAGTTAAAAAAGACTGGAAAATAGATATTAAAAAAGATAGACCTCAAAGAATCATCAGATCTTTCTTTATAAAAGAAGGATTCTTAGAAAAACACAACCTGATTTTAAAAAGAAAGTATGAAAGAATAAAAAAGAAAGAACAGAGAGCACAAGATTATAGAACTCAAGATGCCAAAATCTTAATTGTAAGCTTTGGGTCTCAAAGCAGGATCTCAAAAGAGGCAGTAGAAATTTTGAGAAAAAAAGGGATAAAAGCAGGTCTATTTAGACCTATAACTTTATGGCCTTTTCCAGAAGATTCTCTTAAAAGAATCTCAAAAAAAGTAAAATTTATTTTAGTAGTCGAACAGAACTTTGGTCAAATGGTAGAAGATGTGAGATTAGCAATTAGAGATAAAAAACCTGTTTATTTTTTTGGAAGAGCAGGTGGTGGAATACCTACAGCTACACAAATTGTAAATTTTATAAAAAAACTCTTATGAAAAAGATAACCAAAACTCCTTCAGTCCTAAAACCAAATCCTACTCATTATTGTCCTGGTTGCGGTCATGGAATAGTGCATAGAATAATCTGTGAAGTTATAGAAGAATTAGGAATAAAAGAAAAAACAGTAGGAGTAGCTTCTGTAGGATGTAGTGTGATAATTTATGATTATATAGATGTTGATTTCTGTGAATCTGCTCATGGAAGAGCTTTGGCTACTGCTACAGGTATTAAGAGATGTAGACCAGACCTAATAGTCTTTACTTATCAAGGAGATGGAGATTTAGCTTCAATAGGAGTAGCTGAAACCTTACATGCAGCAAATCGTGGTGAGAATTTAACTTGCATTTTTATAAATAATACTTGTTATGGAATGACAGGTGGTCAAATGGCACCTACTACTCTAGTAAATCAAGTAACTGCTACCACACCTTTTGGTAGAAAACCTGAAAGAGGAGAAGGTCATCCTTTAAAGATATCTGAAATTTTAGCAAGTTTAGATGGAGTATGTTTTGTAGAAAGAGTTTCAGTTTCAAATCCTAAAAATGTATTAAAGGCTAAACAAGCTATAAAACAGGCTTTTATAAATCAAATAGAAAATAAAGGATTCTCTTTAGTAGAAGTCTTAAGTATGTGCCCTACTATATGGAGAAAGACTCCTTCCCAAGCTTGTAAATGGATAGATGAAGAGGTAACCAAAACTTATCCTTTAGGAAGAATCAAATGAAGAGGAGTCTTATAATTTCAGGTTTTGGGGGACAAGGCTTAATGTTCTTAGGTAAATTGATTTGTAAATCTGCTGTTCTAGAGGGGAAATATGCTACTCATATTCCTTCTTATGGAGCTGAAATGAGAGGAGGAACTGCTCATTGCTATGTATGTGTCTCAGATTCTGAAATATCTTCTCCTTACATAGAAAAACCAGATATATTAATAGTAATGAATCAACCTTCTTTAGAAAAATTTGAATCCAAATTAAAAAAAGGAGGGATATTAATAGGCAATAAATCTTTGATAAATACTTTCCCTAAAAGGAAAGATGTAAAAGTGTATCTTTATCCTTTAAATGAAATGGCGAACAAAATAGGTGAGGTAAAAGTAGCAAATTTGATAGCCTTAGGGATATTATTAAAAAAAGATGAGTTTGTAAAAAAAGAATCTGTAATAAAGATCTTAAAAGAAACTCTTGATAGTAAACTTTTAGAATTGAATTTAAAAGCTTTAGAATTAGGATGGGAAATTCAGTAAGAGTAAGATTTGCACCTTCACCTACAGGTTTTTTACATATAGGCACAGCAAGGACTGCTCTTTTCAATTATGTGTATGCTAAAAGAAACAATGGAAAGTTCATTTTAAGAATAGAAGATACAGATTTTAAAAGATCAAAACCTGAATTTCTGAATGAGATTTTAGATTCCTTAAAATGGTTAGGATTAGAACCTGATGAGATTTACTTTCAATCTGAAAGATTAGATATCTACAAAAAGTATGCACAAAAATTAGTAGATGAAGGTAAAGCTTTTTTAAAAGAAGGAGCTATAGTTTTTAAATATGAATTTCAAGAAGTTACATTTAAAGATTTAATTAGAGGTAAAATAAAATTCACAGAACTCCCAAAATCTGAAGAAGTCCTAATCAAAAGTGATGGAACTCCTACTTATAATTTTGCCTGTGTAATAGATGATGCACTTTTGGAAATAAGTTGTGTAATAAGAGGAGATGATCACATCTCTAACACTCCCAAACAAATTCTTCTATACAAAGCTTTAGGTTTTAAAATTCCAGAATTTGCACATTTGCCTATGATATTAGCAGAAGAAGGTGGTAAACTCTCAAAAAGAAAGGGAGCAGTTTCCATCAGAGAATTCAGAGAACAAGGTTTTTTAGCTGAAGGAATTTGTAATTATCTTTTATTGTTAGGTTGGTCTCCAAAAAATAATCAAGAGATTATAACTTTAGAAGAGGCTATAAAGATATTTGATTTAAAAGATGTAAAAAAGACAGCAGCTACCTTTTCTATAGATAAATTAAAATGGGTAAATCAAAATCATATTAGAAAGAAAAGCACTCAAGAATTAAAAGAACTGTTAAAACCATTTTTAGAAAAGGAAAAAATAAATACTTCTGATTCTTATCTTGAAAAGGTTATCAGTTTATTTAAAGAAAGAATAAAAACTTTAAAAGATTTTTTAGAGTATTCAAAATATTTCTTTGTTGATACATTTGAGTTTGAAAAAGAAGCTTTAGAATTATTAAAGAAAAATTTAAAAAACGAATTTACTCTTTTAATAGAAAGGTTTAAAAATCTCTCAGATTTTAGAGCTCCTTTAATTGAAAAAGAATTCAGAGAGTTAGTAGCAGAATTGAATATAAAAGCAAAAGATTTAATCCATCCTGTAAGAGCAGCTTTATCTGGAAAAAGAATAGGACCTTCCTTATTTGAAATGATAGAAGTTTTAGGAAAAGATAGAGTTATAAAAAGATTAGAAAGAGCAAAAGAATTCATGGAGGTGTAAAAAATGAAGTTCTTTTTAATCTTAATTTTGATCTTATCTTTGACAGGCTGCGGAACTATAAAAGGTCTTGTTGAAGGAATGAAATCTGACTATCAAAAACTCAAAGAGATAGATAAGTGGTTTCAAGAACACTACTGGTAAGAATCTTTTGCCCGGTGGTGTAACGGTAGCACCCCAGGCTCTGGACCTGGTAGTCGTGGTTCGAATCCACGCCGGGCAGGTTTTCCTCTAACTGAAGTATAAATATTGATGATTCATCAACCAGCCTTTTGTTATTTGCTCCTTTCACAAAAAAGTATAGCTTCTTTCAATGACGTAGATTTTAAATATACTTTAGATAATTAGGAATAAGTATGTCCATAAAGGTAAATGTAGTCTTTTATGTTTCAAAAAGGGGATGAATAAATATAGAAATAGAAAAAGAATACAATTTACTTATAAATTTGAGAAGTTTATTAATTCTATAGATGAGAGAGATTTAATGGATTTAAATAGACATTTGGATTGTTTATAGATTACTTAACTTTCTTGAAATAAATAATAAATAGATATTGGCTTAACAAAGTAAAAGCATATTTTAGAAATATTTATGGTTAAATAAAATTTATGTTATAATTCTAAATGGAGGCTAATATGCAAGTAAAACCTATAGTAAAAGCTTTTCTTATTGCAGATAAAGTTATGCGAGAGGAAGGGACTAAAAAGTGGAGTGTGATAGGTATATTTGACCGGATTTTTTCTAAAAATTTCCCTTGTATCCACCCAAGTTTAGCCTTATATATTAGATTAAGTAATGCAGAAGGTGAGTATAACGTTAAAATTGAGTTTTGTGAAATAGATGGGAAAGTTTTATCTCTATTCGAAGGAAAACTTAAGGTAGGTTCCAGATTAGCCACTCCAGAAATTGGGATTCAGACTTATAACCTTCCTTTACCAAAACCAGGGAGATATTTATTTAAGTTATATCTTAATGATGAATTTATTCAAGATTTTCCTATAGATGTTGTTCAAATAAAGTGAAAGGAGGTAATACATTATGAGTCCAAAATTGGAAATTAAAACAGAATTTATTCAGTCAGAAAAAAGTGGTGTTTCTTTAATTGAAGATATTTGGCAGACGCCAGCTACATATTTAATTAACAGATTAGGAAGAACTCCTCAAGTCAGATTAATAGGAGATAGATATTACCCAGAATATTTGCAAACTATTGTAGTTTTAGAAGACGATCCAGAAGGACTATTAGATAAAATTTTTTCTATTGAAGTAGAGATGAGAAAAAAATTTAAGAATATAAACTTTGATCTTCGTGTTTGTGTAATTACTTCTGAAGAAGAAATAGAAAAGATGAAACAGGGACTTCTTATCCGATATGAACGAGTATGACTTCAGTAGAGGAGGAGTTGAGAAGTATTTTAGATTAATTGAACATGATTTAAAGCTATTAGATTTGCTTACAGAAAAATATCCATCTCATCTTGAAAAAGAAGATTTTTCTGACTGGATAGTAACTACTTTATTTTATATAGCATGTATTTATTTAAAAGCTTTATTCAGATTGTATGGCGAAGATATTCAAAGTCATTATGCCTTGAAACAACAATTGTATGCAAGAAAAGAATTATTTCAAATCATAAAACCTTACAGACATTTGGAAGAAGCAAGCAGAGATGCTCGTTATGAAGGGAGGGTCTTTTCTTCTGATTATATTATAAATAGACTTTATCCTAAATTTAAAATAGTGCGTGATTGTGTTGTTGAGCTGTTCAACAAAAATAGAATTTTTAATATTCCTCAAGTTGATCCCTTACCATTTTTAAAAAGATTAGAGAAACGAAGTATTTCTTAAATGAGAGTTATTTCTTGAATACTCAAATCGCACACTTGAATAAAATTTTAGCTAAAAAAGAATTAACTTCTTGAAATTTCGTTAATTACGATTATACTGAGAATCGTAATTAAAAGAGAAATTAATTACGGATAGTGTAATTATAAGGAGCGGAGTTCAGATTCAATAATTTCAATACAAATAATTTAATCAAAAAATTTCTGAAATGGGGAATACTTAAAGAATGGGACGAAAGAGAAATAGAGTTTTCTTTTATGAAGAGTATCTGAATTTATTTTATTAGAAAGAACAAAAAGAAGACTACTTTATAAATCTTCCGTCGTCTTTTGTTTTATTTAATTTAAATATATTCTTTTTAAGCCAGCCAATTCTTTCTACTTCTCTTATATCAAATTGAGGAACATAAGGTTTTATATCTAAAAGAGGAGTTTTATCTACAATATCTACATCCTCTATATAAAGAATATTTTTTCTAATTTTAAGAAGACGTACTACTGAAATACCAATAGGATTAGGACGAGAAGGAGCACGTGTAGCAAATATTCCATGGAATCTTTTATCCATAAATGGTTTTACTTTTAATTTACAGCCTTTGGTAAGATGGAAATGATAAATTAAGATAATATGAGAAAAACCACCCAAGTCTTTTAAAGCTTCTTTATATTCAGAAAATACTTCCACTTTTCCTTTAATACCTTCTGCTGCTTGAGGCTGAATAGGAACACCTTTAGGTTCTTTAAAAGGAGAGTAAATTATCCCAATTGGTTTATATATTATCTCCTTCATCTTTAATTTAATTTTATACTACACACAAAAATTTCAAAATCATAATTTTAAAACTAAAAATTAATTTCTCTAAAAATCACTTCAGTAAGATTTCCTTACTTGACAGACTCCTTACTGTATGATACTTTTGGAATGGAGGTGAGAAAATGCTTTGCAAGAAAACCAGTAAAAACCAGATAACTTTACCTAAAAAAATTGTAGAACGATTTAAAGATGTAGAATATTTTGAAGTAGAAGCGCAAGAAAATAAGATTATTCTAAAACCTGTCAAAATAGAACCAATAAAAAATATCTCCTTAACCAAAATTAGAGAGAAAATGGCTTCCTTAGGCATTACTGAAGAAGATATTGAAAAGGCAATTTTCTGGGCAAGAAGTAAATAGATGAAAAAATTAAGAGTAGTAATAGATACAAATGTATTCATATCAGCAATTCTTTTCAAAGGATACCCAGCTAAGTTGGTCGATCTATGGAAAAAAAATTTTTTAAAAATTTTAATTTCTAAAGAAGTTTTAGAAGAGTACATAAAAGTCCTCTCTTATCCTAAGTTTCAACTCTCAAAAGAAGAAATAAAGTATATAATAGAAAAAGAACTGCTACCTTCTGCAGAAGTAATAAAAGTTAAATCAAAAATCAACCTCATAAAAGAAGATAAAGAAGACAATAAATTCCTTACTTTAGCTTTGGAAGGAAATGCTCACTACATTATAAGTGGAGATAAACATCTTCTCAAACTAAGAAAACTTCATAAAATACCAATAGTTACAATAAAAGAATTTTTAGAAAAAGTTAAATATAAAATGAAATCAGCCAAATGATTGCAGGTAAATGTAAAGTAAAATTAATTAAAATTAATAAACTTCTAAAGCTACTCTATTTAACTCTATCTGAATCAGAACAACTGCCAAAGGCCAGCAAACTAAATACAAAAGGGTCCAGAATCTAGGGGTGTTGTCTTTTTTAATCTGTAAAGAGAAGATCTCAAAGTATTTGTATAAAAAATAGAGAGTTGTGAAAGGGTTTATTAAATATAAAAATCCTGGTAACTCTGTTCCTGTAAGTTCTAATTCTTTCTTTGTCTTCATAAGCCACCAAAGATGATAAATCCCCAAACTCAGAATACTAAATATTAATACTAAAAATGGATTTCTTTCTTTTACTCCCAAGATTTTTCCTTCATTAATAGGTAACTTTTTAAACTCTTTTAGAAAAATGAAAAAACCTAATATAAAGATTATAACTCCTAAAATAAAAATACCTGGTATTAAAATCTTTTCTTCAAAATTAACAAAACTCGCCAAAATCCCCAAAAGCCATAAAAAAAATCCTAAAGAAATAAATAAACTAGTCACCAGAATCTTCCTTTTTTCTGATTCTGCTGAAAATTTTGCTACTTGAATGAAGATAATACCTATCCCCAAAGCAAACATAGTTACTATAAAATCTCTTATTGTGAAGTTTAAAAAAAGCATTATAACCCCTATAACACCTGCAGATAAAAAAATGATCCCTAAAAATCCCAAAATCATACCTGCCAGTACTTTTAAGACTTCTTTTATCTCTTTCATTTATTTAAAAAAGATGGGTTCTAAATATTCTGTCCAGATAAATAAAAAGACAGGGCCTAAAAGATAAAGGAGTAAGAAGACAAAAAAGAACTTTAACTTAGATTGTGAAAAAACAATACCCAAAATACTCAAAAAAATAGCACTTATACCGAGCATAAGAGAACCTATGAGTCCTACTCTTTTGTACAGAATTATAAGAGGTAGATAAATGATTCTAAATATTTCAAATAATTTTTCTTCTTGGTCTACACTTAAAGTAAAACGTAAAGAAAAAAATAAAACTCCAATTAAAAAAATAAAGATGAGAATAGAAATCAAATTCAATTTAAATCTCTTACCCATATAAATTAAATTTTACTCTAAAAATTTTTATAAGTAAAATGTTTAAATATGGAAAAGTTCTTAAAAGTGGGCAAGATAAAAGTCTATCTTGTATGGTTCGATTCTATGAAAGCTAAGTCTTCTGCTGTTTTTATCCAAACACCAGATGTAAAGATCCTCATAGATCCAGGAGCAGCTGTAATGCAGAACTCATATCCTTTGTCTAATAAAGAAAAAGAATTTTTCAAAAAAGAAGCTTTAAAAAGAATAGAGTCTTTTTCTAAAAAATCTGATATTATAATCATTACTCATTACCATTATGACCACCATACTCTTCCTACAAAAAAGTCAAACTTTTATGAACAAAAAACTTTATTTATAAAAGATCCTAATAAATGGATAAATAGATCTCAATTTTTTAGAGCAAGAAAATTCCTAAAGAGATTAGCAAATTTAAACAAAGTAAAGTTTAAAAACATATTAGAATCTCCTAAAAAATTAGAGTTTTATGACCCAGTTGAAGATTTGAAATTTAAAGAGGTAGATAAAAAACAACTCAAAAAAGGTAAAAAATGGCTAAAAGATTTATTTAAACTTTGGAATAAAGAAATGAGTGTTTGTGAGTGGTCTAAAAACAAAACTTCTGTTTACTTTGCAGATGGAAAAAAAGTAACTTTTAAAAACACACAGATATCATTTTCAGAACCTTTATTCCATGGAATAGAATATGATAGATTAGGCTGGGTAATAATGGTAAATGTTGAATATAAAGATAAAAAAGTCCTCTACACTTCAGATTTACAAGGTATTCCTATTAAAGATTATGCTCAAAAGATAATTGAGATTAACCCTGATTTATTAATAGCTGATGGACCTGCAACATATCTCTTAGGCTATTTATTAAATCAAAAAAATTTAGAAAGAGCTATTGAAAATACTTCTTATATAATTAAAAATATAAAAGCTAAAACGATCATTTATGACCACCATCTATTAAGAGATTTAAACTACAAACAAAAAGTAGAAAAAATTTATAAGACAGCTTCTAATCTTGGAAAAAAGGTCTTAACTGCTCTTGAATTCTTAGAAGGGTAAACCAAAACTTAAATGAAATTTTTCTCTCTTTCCTTCTTTAACTGGACCTAACTTAATCCCTAAGTCTAATCTTAAAAATCCCCATTTTGTTCTATATCTCAATCCTAAACCAGTCCCACATTTTAATCTTGAAATCTTAAATTCCTTAGGTTTATTTGTCAAAAAACCTGTATCAAAAAATAAAGCTCCATACCATTTTTTGTAAATAGGGAACCTAAACTCTGAATTTAAAATCCCATAGAATCTTCCACCTAAAGGAAGGTTATCTTTATCTAAGAGATCTGCTCTCCTCCCTTTATAACCTCTTATACTACTTGAACCACCTATAAAAAATTTCTCAAAGAATGGTATTGTCTGAAAATCTCCTATTTTATCTTCATATCCTAATTTATTTCTTAAAACAAACACTCTTTCTTTCTTTAAATCCCAATAAAATCTATTTTCAAATTCTATTTTATAAAAATTTGCATCTGAACCTAAAGCTGAATCTGATAAGTTAAAATTGATTACAGAGTAACTTCCTTTTGTAGGATAAATCTTATTATCTAAGGTATCTCTTATAATCTTTAAATTCAAAAAATTGATTTGAGATCTTGGCTGATATTTTTTTAAACTTAAAGGTGCTTTAAAAGAAACTTTATTTATTGAGTACTCATTAAAACTAAATCCTATTTTTAACTTTGTAAATTTTAAAATTTGAGCACCTAAATAAAAATCCAATGAAAAATTAGTTTTTAAACTATATCTTTTATCTTTTTCCCATCTCCCTTTGAATACAATTCCACAAAATAGAGGTGAGTTAAATATTTCTTTTTTCTCAAAACCTAATCTTATTTTTTTCTCATACTCAGAATACTTACCTCCTGCTATGAGTTTAATATTTTTAAAATGATAACTTAAATTCAGTTTGTTATAAGCTGTCATTCTTAATCTTAAAGTTTTCTTGGTATCTTTTAAAAAATTCAGAATCTTTTCTTCTATAAAACCTAAAAAAACTATAGAACTTAAATGTCCTGATAAAAGCCAATAGGATTTTTTACAATTTAAAGCTCTTTGAAATTCTAATACACATTTTCTTGGGATGTACCTATCAAAGATAGCATTTATCATCAATATTTTTTTATCCTTTAACTTATAAGCAAAATTTAAAGGATCTAAAACTTTTAATTCATTTAAGATCTCTGGTGCAAGTTCTTTTTTTACTTTATATTTTTTAGAAATAGTGCTCTTTAAAAGTAATTCTTTTAAATCAGCTCCTCCTAAAATAAATATCCCTGAATCTATATCCTCTCTTAACTCTAAAACTCTTTCACTAACTATACTCCCTAAACTTACTCCACCTAAAGTGATTTTAGCTGTGAATTCCTTTTCTTTTAGCCAGTCCAATATATTTTGAGCTTCAAACAAGAGTTCTTTAATTAAATCTAAATATATTAGAAAAATAATATCTTTTTTTCTCCTTATTTTTTTGTATTTGCGATAATCTTTTTGAAATCCTGTCTGAAAAGTTAAAAACCCAATGTCATTTTGAGCTAAAAATTTTCCTAACTCTCCTTCTATATTCTTACTCACTCCTCTTGAATGTGGAATAAAAACTAAAAATGGAATCTTTTCTTTGGCTTCTAAAGGTAAGTAACAATATATGTATATACTTTTATCAGGCAATCTATTTTTTATTTTTGGGATATAAAAATATATTAATTTTTTATAAAAAGGAGTTTGTAATTCCTTTATCAATTTAGGAGAAATCTTTTCTGATCTTTTTAAACTTATTTTTTTATAAACTTTCTCTTTATAATCTTTAAATACACTTTTTAAAGAAAATCTTACGTATTCTTTCTCTTTAACAGAATAAATAAAAAATTCCTTTTTTGAAGGAATAAAGACTATACTTTGCAAGAGATGATTTGAATAAAAAGGCTTAGCCCTCAAAATTTTAAAGATATCTTTTAAAGAAAACTTATCTTTACTTTTTATAAACTCTTTAAATTTCTTAAGTCTTTTATAAGAAGAAGTATTCTCTAATTTAGTATTAGGATAAACTTTCTTCATCGTCTTAAATAATTCTTTTGAAAGATAATGGTTTACACTTACTAAATAATTATCTTTTGGAAAAAGTATTTGATATCTTTTGCCTGTAAATTCAATTAGTGCAGCTTTCTTATTTTTTTCACAAATAGTTATTGTGAAGCCTGCTATTCTTTTTGAAGAGATTACTTTTCCAATAGCTTCTTCTAAACTCTCAGAATTTTGAATTAGTTCTCTTAATAGAAACATAATCGGTATTCCTGTGCGATTTAATTCACTAGTTCCCACCCCTGTCTCAGAAACAGAGATTCCTTTTGCATTCATTGCACTTAAAACTCCACACATTCCAGGCCATCCAATAGAAACAAAAGGTACACCTTTTTTTGGCATAAAAAAGAAGATTACTTGGTTTTCTACTAAACCCTGTGGGGGCACAAAACCTAAATCTCTACCATGAAAAAGTAAAGCTTCTTTTGTAATCTTAGGCATCAGTACAATATTCGTGCAAGTCTTTTTCTTCCTCAAAAAACTCAAAGTATCCAAAAAAGTATGCATCATTAATATTTTTGAATAACTTAACCCTGAACCTTTTGCTATCCCTATTATTTCTTTCCTTAATTCTTTAGGGATGTATCTTTGGTACAAAAAAGCTTTAAATTTGAAATAATTCCAAAGGATAAACCTTTTAAGTTTAGATTTTATCTGTTTTTTTAAAAATGTATTTAAAAAATAATCTCTATAAAGCTGATTTATTTCTTTTCTTAATAAGACTCCTTGCTGATAACCCATCTCAAAGCTATCCCCTTTAAGATACACTATTTTAAAACCTGCTCTTTCTTCTAAATGGGCTTTTTTTAAAATCTTATAGAAATCTTGATGACAATTTAAATTTTTAAAAAATGAAAGGAAAATAATAAAGAAAAATATCTTTGCCTTCATTTCATCATTATTTTACTCCATCTACAATTTTTTTGTAAATCTGGTCTTGCTCATTTGACACAGTTTTTTTAAAGATGTAAAATTTTTGAGCTTTAAGAATTTTCAAAAAACTATGGCAGAACTCAACGTTCTACTCATAATAGGATCATCTATATTAATAAGTTTGGCAGCAGGAAAATTTATAAATAAATTCAAATTTCCTATGGTAGTTGGATACGTAATTATAGGTGTTATTCTGGGTAAATCTTTCTTAAATCTCTTAAAACCTGAAATCGTTGAAAGAACTCATCTTTTAAATGATTTGGCTTTAGGAATCATTGCTTTTATGATAGGAGGAGAATTAAATTTAGTCCGTCTCAGAGAAGTAGGCAAAGCTATTTTTTTAATAACTCTGTTTGAATCTTTAGGAGCTTTTTTTCTTGTAAGTCTTTCTTCTTATCTTTTAACAAAGAAAATTTCTCTCTCTTTAATATTAGGAAGCATAGCTTCAGCTACTGCTCCTGCAGCTACAGTTGCAGTAATAAACCAATATAAAGCAAGAGGACCTTTAACAGATACTATATTAGGAATAGTAGGAAGTGATGATGCTATAGCTTTAATTATCTATTCTTTTGCTTCAAGTTTAGCTTTCCACCTTATAACTCATAACTCTCTTTCATTCTTTGCTACATTTCTAAATCCTCTTAAAAAAATTCTGCTTTCTATTTTAATAGGAGGAGCTTTAGGATTAAGTTTAAGTTATATTTTAAACAGAATAAAATCCAAAGAAGAAGGATTTGCTATTACAATGGGAATATTTCTTTTAGGAGAAGGACTCGCTTTAGAGTTTGATCTTTCAGAACTACTTCTTATAATGAGTTTAGCTTTTGTAGCAAGTAATTTGGCTTTTCGTAAATTTAATCCTGTAATGAATACTTTAAATATTGTAGGCTTTCCTTTAATAAGTGCTTTCTTTTGTTTAGCAGGAACAAGATTAGATATAAATCTTTTGCCTAAAATAGGGATTTTAGGATTTGTGTATTTAATTGCAAGATTAGTTGGGAAATTCTTTGGAGCTCAATTTGGAGCGAATTTAGCTTCAGCTCCTAAGGTTATAAAAAAATATGTAGGACTGTGTTTATGGCCTCAAATCGGTGTAGCTGTGGCTTTAGCTATCTTAGTAGAAAGAGATTTTGGTAAATTAGGAATAGTTGGTCATAATTTAGCTAACATAGCTATAAACATTCTTTTATTTACTACTATATTTACTGAAATAATTGGACCTTTAGCTACAAAATTTGCTTTAACAAAAGCAAAAGAAATAAAGAGGAAATAAAAAGGAGGCAGAGAATGGAACTTTTGATACTTACTCTTAATAAAGAAGAATACTTAGAAAAAATTTTATCTATTCTTATAGAAGCTGGAATCTCTCAAGCTGTTATTTTAGAAAGTGAAGCTTTAGGACATTTTTTAGCTTACAAAGTCCCTATCTTTGCAGGTTTAAGATACTTAGTAGGAAAGAAAAAATCTCAAAACAAGACTATCTTAGCCTTAATAGAAAACAAAGAAGATTTTTTAAAATTTAAGAAAATACTCGCAGAGGAAAATATAGATTTCACTGAACCTGGAATGGGTATGATCTTAACCTTACCTGTAAATGAAGTTATCAAACCTTCAAAAGAAATTTAAACTCCTCTAAGTGAAGGTTCCTAGTTATAGTTATATTTTCAGCTAACCATTATTAAATTTTTGGACCGTTAAAAATTAATTTGACAAAAGAGATTTTTTTCTTATAAAATATAGTTGAAGAAGTTAGAAACAAAAGGAGGGAAAAATGGCTAAAGTAGCAATTGTATGCAATGGTGCAGAACCTTCTAATATCTTTCCTCCTCTTATTTTGGGAACGAGTGCGATTGCTTGTGGTGATGAAGTAATTTTGTTTTACACTCCCGGAGGAGCTCCTGCATTAGTAAAAGGTAAACTGGAAGAGATGAGAGGGAAAAAAGGATTACCTGATCCAGTAGAACTATACCAAGGAATAGTAAAGTTAGGAGGAAAAATTTATGTTTGTGAACTTGCCTTAGAGGCAAAGGGATTAAAAAAAGAAGACTTCAGAGAAGGAGTGGAGATAATAGGAGCTACTACTTTTATGAATAAAATAAAAGACGCTACCATAACTTTTTCTTTTTAATAAGGAGGTGGTAAGATGGCTACAAAATTCTTAGATACTTTAGGGTTAAGATGTCCTCAACCTGTTCTTAAAATAGCAGAGATGGTTCCTCAAATGCAACCAGGAGATATTTTAGAAGTAGTAGGTGACTGTCCCAGTTTTGAAAGAGATGTTCGCAGTTGGTGTGAAAGGATGGGGAAAGTTTTGCTTTCAGTAAAAGATGAAGGAGGTGGAAAAAAAAGAATACAGATACAATTTTGATTAAAAGGAGAGGTCAATGTCAAGAAAGAAAATAATAACCCTTTCCTTCCTTTCTTTCTCACTTCTTCAAATTCTCCTTCTTACTTTCTTAAACCTACCTTTAAAAAAAGAAATTTATCTGCAGATTTTTTTAGGAGAAACAGTAATTTTTTCTCTCATAATTTGCCTCCTTTTAATTTTTTTCAAAAAGAAGTATCTTCAACCAGTTAAAAAGATAAATTCTTTATTGACTGAATTTGAAAAGGAGATTGATTTAAAAAAGAGAATTGAAATCTTTGGAGAAAAAGAGATTAAAGAATTAATAGATAAATTTAATAAATTTCTGGAAGAATTTCAAAAATTAATTGCTCAAGTCAAATCTGTGGGATGGATAGTTTCTGATTTGATTAACAGTTCAACCTCTACTGCTCAAGAGACTACCTCTGCAGGAAATGAAATTGTAAGAAGTGTAAAAAATTTAGTAGACCATATAGAAAAGCAAACTACCGGAGTCAACCATGCTTTAAGTATGGTAGAAGCTATTGCTGTTTCTTCAGATTATTTAATTGGGCAAAGTAAAGAAACAGAGAAAACAGCGATGGAAATTCAGAGTTTTGTTGAAAAAAGTGGAAAAAATTTAGAAAGCGCTTCTGAGAAGATGGAAAAAATTAATGAAATGGTTCTTAATGTAAATAAATCTATAGAAGCTTTATCTGCAAATATAAAAAAGATCACTGAAATCCTTAATGTATTATTACGAATCGCTGATCAAACAAACCTTTTAGCTTTAAATGCAGCAATTGAAGCAGCGAGGGCTGGGGAAGCAGGTCGTGGATTTGCAGTAGTAGCTGAAGAAGTAAGGAAGCTCGCTGAAGAGAGTGCTCAATCTGCATCTCATATTGGAGATTTAATCAAAAATATAGAGAAAGGAAATCAAGCAGTAGTAACATCTGCAAGAGAAGGAGCTGAAGGAATTAAAGAAGGTATAAACACCTTCTTTAGTATTAAAGATTCCATTTCTCAAGTATTTTCTCTCATTAAAAAATCATATGAAGCTGTGGTAACTATTTCTGAAACAATGATTACAACTTCTTCTGGCTTAGACACAATTAGAAAACACTTAGAAGAATCAGCAAAGCTATCTGAAGAAGTAAAGGAAGCTTCCCAGTTAGTTTATACTTCTGTTCAACAGCAATCTTCAGCAATGGAAGAACTAACTTCAAACTTTTCTCAGATTTCTTCTATTTACCATTCCCTTGAAGAGTTTTTAGAAAAATTCAAAGTTTAAAAATAAAAAATCTAAACTCCTCTAAGTGAAGATTCCTAAAAATTTAAATGAAGCCCTCCTCATTCAAAAAAGTTTAAAGAAAAAATTAAAAATTGTACCTTTAAAAAGAAAGATCCAAAAAATAGCTGGTTTTGATGTGAGTTTCAAAGAAGAGAAAAATATAGGAATAGCGAGTGCATGCGTATTTTCTTTTCCTGAATTAGAAATCTTAGAAACAAAAACATTAAAGAAAAAAATAGAATTTCCTTACATTCCAGGATTTTTTGCTTTCAGAGAAGCTCCTTTTATTAAAGATTTATTTTTCTCTTTAAAAATAAAACCTGACTTACTTATCTTAGACGCTCATGGAACAGCTCATCCTCTTGGGTTTGGTTTAGCTTCTCAAATAGGAGTGATCTTAAAAATCCCTACTATTGGTTGTGCTAAAAATCCTCTTTATGGAAAGTATAAGATGCCTCCTCCTAAAAAAGGAAGTTTTTCTTATATATTTGATAAAGACAATTCTATAATAGGAGCAGTTTTAAGAACAAAAGATAACACTAAACCTGTTTTTGTTTCACCTGGAAATCTAATAGACTTAGATTCCTCAATAAAAATTGTGCTTTTACTCTGCAAAAAGTTCAGAATCCCAGAACCTCTGAGAATAGCTCATCATTTGACAAAAACTTTATAGAAAGTAATATAATCTTTAAGGATGCAAGAAGTAAAAATAGGTTGCTGTGGATTCTGTCAAAGTCAAAAAGAGTATTTCAAAAATTTCAGTGTTATAGAATTACAAAATACTTTCTACCAACCACCTTTAAAACTCAAAACTGTAGAAAGATTAAGAAAGACAGCTCCTCCTGATTTTGAATTCACTATAAAAGCTTGGCAATTAATTACTCATCTTCCAAGCTCTCCTACTTACAGAAGACTAAAAGAAAAGATAAAGAATAAAGAAAATTATGGATTTTTTAAACCAACAAAGGAAGTCTTTAAAGCCTTTGAAAGAATCTTAGAGATAGCTTACATTTTAAAATCTAAAATCATCTTATTTCAAACACCACCAAATTTCAAAGAAGAAAAAGAAAATATAAAAAATATGCAAGAGTTTTTTAAAAAAGCAGATAAGAATTTTATTTATGTATGGGAAGAAAGAGGCAGATGGAGCAAATCTACTATTAAAAGATTATGTAAAGAATTGAATTTAATACATTGCACAGATCCTTTTAAAAAACTTCCTTGTTGGGGAGATTTTTATTACTTTAGATTACATGGAAAAACAAGTTATAACTACAAATATACAGAACAAGAATTAAGGATGCTTTTAGAATTTATTATTAAAAAGAAAAAAAGTTATGTTATGTTCAATAATGTATACATGAAAGAGTCAGCTTTAAAATTTAAAGAAATAATTTCAGAAAAATTTTGGAAAAAATAATTTATACTTTAGGAACTTCTAACCGTACACTCACAGAATTCTTAAGAATCCTTAAAAAATACAAAATAGAATTAGTGTGTGATGTAAGAAGATTTCCTACTTCTAAATTTGAATATTTTAAAAAAGATTCTTTAAAAAAATCTCTTAAAGAACACAATATAGACTATCTTTGGTTAGGAGACATTTTAGGAGGATTCAGAAAACCAAATTATCAAGAGTACACAAAGACCAAAGATTTTAAAAAAGGAATTGAAAAGATTAAAAGTTTAGGTAAATCAAAAAAATTATGCATAATCTGCTCTGAAAGACTTTATTTTAAATGTCATAGAAATTTCATTGCAAAGGCATTGTCTAATGAATTTGAAGTAATCCATATAATAGAGGAGGATAAAATTGCGTCAGTTAAAAGAAGCTAAATTCTATAGAAAAAGATTAAATAAAAAAGTTGAATGTTATTTATGTGCAAGGAGGTGTGTAATTCCTGAAGGAAAGACTGGATTTTGCTTTGTTAGAAAAAATATAGATGGAGTTCTTTTCACATTAACTTATGCAAGACTAACTCCTATAAATATTTCTCCTATTGAAAGGAAACCTATGTACCATTTTTATCCTGACTCAAAATGGTTATCTGTAGGAAGTTTAGGTTGTAACTTTAGATGTAAAGGATGTCAAAATTACGAAATAGCTTGCATTACAAAAATAGAAGAAAATCTCTTTAAAACAGAATACATAGAACCTCAAGATTTAGTAAATTTAGCTAAGACTTACAAAACCAAAGGAATATCTTTTACTTACAATGAACCTACCATTCAAATAGAGTATATTTTAGAAGTCTCAAAATTAGCTAAATCTCAAGGATTGTTAACTAATTGGGTAACTAATGCAAGTATAAATCCTGAAGTCTTAAAAGAAATCATTGATTTTATAGATTCTTATAGAGCTGACATTAAAGGTTTCTCTAAAAATACCTATGAAAAAGTAGCAAACTTTACTGAATTCAATGAAATTTTAAAAAATGTAGAATTTGCTTTTAAGAAAGGAGTATGGGTGGAAATAGTTACAAATATAATTCCTACTTTAAATGATGACTTAGAAGAATTAAAGAATTTAGCTCTCTGGATAAAAAATAATTTATCTGAAAATGTCCCTTGGCATATAACAAGATTCTTTCCTTACTTTAAATTAAAAAATCTTTATCCCACTCCTATAAAGACTTTACAAAAAATAAGAGAAATGGCTTTAGAAATCGGTTTAAAGTATGTTTATATAGGAAATGTAAATCTTAAAGAAGCTAACAACACTTATTGTCCGAAATGTAAAAGTTTGTTAGTCGAAAGAGATCAAGTATCTGTCATCAAAAATTTTTTAAGTAAAGGTAAATGTCCAGTTTGCGGGTATGAGATACCAGGAAGATATTAAGTTAAATGAATGTGCAGTCTGCAAAGAGAAAAAACTCATTTCTAAAATTTTAAAAGTATGCAAAGACTGCATAATAGAAAGATTTGACCAAAGCTTAGAGTTTATAAAGAAAGCCCATAACTTTGTAAAAGAAAAATACTCTTTTTGTACACAACCTTTAAAGGAAGGAAAATTAAGTTGCAATATGTGTATTAATAATTGTAAGTTTGAAGAAGGTACAAAAAGTATATGTGGATTAAGAGAATTTAAAAATAATAAGTTAGATGGTCCTGACTCAAAAAATGCAAAACTCTTTTACTATTATGACTTGTTACCCACAAACTGTGTAGCTTCTTTTATCTGTGGAGAAAATAAATACACAGGTTATAAAAATTTGGCAGTATTTTTTTATGGATGTAGTTTCAATTGCTTATTCTGTCAAAATTCAGATTGGAGAAATATCCCTCATCATTATGTAAGTTTAGAAGAATTAGAAAAAGCTGTTGATGAAACTACAAGATGTATATGCTTTTTTGGAGGAGACCCTTCTTGCCAAATTGAATTTCAAATAGAGTTTTCTAAAAGGATATTAAGATCTAAAAAAGTCAGAATCTGTTGGGAAACGAATGGTTCTTTTAACCCCAAGTATTTAGACCAAATTATGAAGATAGCTTTAAAGAGTAAAGGTTGCGTGAAGTTTGATTTAAAAGCTTTTAATAAAAATTTGCATTTTGCTTTATGTGGGGTATCTAATGAATTTACTCTGGAAAATTTCAAAAGAGCTTCTTTTTGGACAAAAAAGTATTCAACTTTTCCTCTTTTGGTAGCTTCTACTTTATTGGTCCCAGGTTACATAGATGAATCTGAAATAGAAAGTATTGCAAAATTTATAGCTTCTTTAAATAAAGAGATCCCTTATTCTCTGTTAGGGTTTTCTCCTAATTTTTTTATGAAAGATATTGGATTTACTTCTAAAAATTTTGCTTTAAAATCTTATAGAATCGCCAAAGCTGTAGGGTTAAAGTATGTAAATATTGGAAATACTTTTATTTTGAAATGAAATCAGGTTTTGTAGCTTTAATTGGAAGACCTAATGTAGGGAAATCTACTTTTTTAAATGCTATTTTAGGGAAAAAAGTCTCTATAGTAACTCCTATCCCTCAAACTACACGTTACAAAATAAGAGGTATTTACACTGACAACAGAGGGCAAATAGTATTTATAGATACTCCTGGCTTTTACAAACCGCAACATTTTTTAGGAAAGACACTCTTTAATTTTATGAAAGATTCTATAAAAGAAGTAGATTTAGTTTTATATATGACAGATGTAACAAGACCTGTTGGTGAAGAAGAGTTAGAAATTATGAAGATGATAATTAATGAAAATAAAAAAACTATAATGGCTTTAAATAAAATAGATAGAGGCACAGGTTTTAGTAATGATTACATAGAATACTGGAATAAGTTAACCAAAGATCTTAAAAAAAATCCCCTTTTATTTTTTGTACCTATTTCAGCTTTAAATAATAAAAATTTAGATAAAATAATAGATATAATTTTTGAAAATTTAGAAGAAGGCACTTTACTGTACCCTCAAGATATGCTATCAGACTTACCAAAAGAAATAGCTTTTAGTGATATCATAAGAGAAAAATTGTATATGTTCTTAAAAGATGAGTTGCCACACTCAATTGGAGTAAATATCGAAGAGATGACAGAAAAAAGTGAAAATTTAATGTATATTAAAGCTATTATTTATGTAGAAAAACCTTCTCATAAAAAAATAGTTATTGGCAAAGATGGTAGAATTTTAAAAGAAGCTGGAAAATTAGCAAGACAAGAGTTAGAAACTATACTCAATAAAAAAGTATATTTAGATCTCTGGGTAAAAGTGAAAGAAGACTGGCCTAATAAACCACAGTTTTTAAGAGAACTTGGATATGAAAGTTGAAGAAAAAATTTGTCCTTACTTTGGTGAGTGTGGTGGGTGTAGTCTCCAAAATATAGAATACTCTGAACAGTTAAACAAGAAAGAACAAAATTTAATTGAATATCTCAAATATTATGAAGTCTATGAAAAAGTTAAAGAATTTAAACCTTTTGTCCAGTCTCCAAAAATATGGTACTACAGAAATAAAATGGAATTCAGCTTCTCACAGAAAAACAAAGAACTCATCTTAGGTTTACATAAAAAACAAAGAGTAAAAGAAATAGTAGATATCAAAGAATGTGCTATTTTCTCAACAAGAGCTATGAAAGTAGCTAGAAAACTTTTAGAGCTTTTTAATAAAGAAGGGTATTCAGCTTATGATGTATTTAAAAGAAAGGGGTTTTTAAGGCACTTAGTTTTAAGAGAAACCAAATTCACCCAAGAATTAATGATAAATATTGTGACTACTTCTGCTAAAGAACTGGATAAAGAAAAAATTTTAAAGATATTACAAGAAGATATTGATTCTGGTTACGTAAAATCTGTATACCATACTGTGAATGATTCAGCTTCAGATGCAGTTATTTTTGAAAAATGTTCTTTATTGGCAGGCAGAGAGTACATTATTGAAAAATTAGATGACTTATACTTTAAAATCTATCCTGAAAGTTTCTTTCAAACTAACTCTGAATGTGTTCTGCTTTTGTATAAGAATGCTCAAAAGTATTCAGATTTTGATAGAGAAAAAAACGTTTTGGATTTATATTGTGGAGCAGGAGTGCTTTCTTTGTTTTTGGCAAAAAACTCAAAAAAAGTAAAAGGTGTAGAAATAGTAGAAAAAGCAGTCTTAAATGCATTTGAAAATGCAGAATTAAACAAAATAAAAAACACTGAATTCATACAAGGAGATGTAGCAAAAATTCTTTACTTTAAAAGAGAAGATTTCAAAAACACAGAGTTAGTGGTGTGTAATCCCCCAAGAGCAGGAATGAGTAAAAAAGTTTTGAGAAGAATATTTGATATAAATCCTAAATATATAATTTACATCTCATGCAACCCAAAGACTTTAGCTGAAAATCTTTACCAGATAAAAGAAAAAATAAATATAAGATTCATTGAGCCCTATGATTTCTTCCCTCACACTCTGCATTTAGAGACTTTAGCATTCTTAGAAGTGTTGAAGTAATTGAAATTTTATGGTAATTTTAAAGTATTATGATTAAAGTAAAAGAAAAGGTAAATTTTAAAAATCCAATTTTTGTCGCCTGCTGGCCAGGTATGGGAGAGGTGGCTTTTAAAGCAGGTTTATTTTTAAGAGATGTATTAAATTTTAAGGAATTTGCTTTCTTAGAAGGAAAAAATTTTTATTACCCTCAAAGTGTAATAGTAAAAGATGGCTTAATAGAACTTCCTCCAGAACCTGTAGGAGTTTTTTATTATTACATAAAAGAAAACAAAGAGATTATTCTTTTTTTAGCTGAAGCTCAACCTCCTTTTGAAAAAGCTTATTTATATGCTTTAAATATCATTGAATTTGTAAAAAAATTGGGTTGTAAAAAAGTCTTCACTTTTGCAGCTATGCCTCAACCTATAGAACATACCCAAACTCCTAGCTGTTGGGTCTCAGCTACTTCTACAGAATTATTAGAGGAATTAGCTACAAAATTTGAAGTTAAAATTTTAAAAGAAGGGAGTATTAGTGGATTAAATGGACTGATTTTAGGGGTAGCCAAAGAAAAAGGATTAAAAGGAATCTGTCTATTAGGTGAAATTCCCTTTTATATGATACAGATAGAAAATCCTAAAGCTTCTAAAAGAGTATTAGAAATATTCTTAGACTTAATAGGATTAAACGTAGATTTATCTCCTTTAGAAGAAAGAGCAAAACTTATAAATGAAGAAATAGATAAAATAATCGGTATGATAAAAGGAGAAAGTCCTCTTCAAAAACCTTTAGATGAAAAAGAAATAGAAAGGATTAAAAAAGAACTAAATGCCTCTACAAAACTCCCTGAATCAGCACGTAAAAGAATAGAAGAATTATTTAAAGAAGCTGAACACAATATCTCTAAAGCGTTTGAATTAAAAAAAGAACTCGACAAATGGAATGTATATTCTGAATATGAAGATAGATTCCTTGATCTCTTTAGAAAAAAGAAAGACCATTAATGCATCTATTAATCAGTGGCCTTCCTAAAGTTGGAAAGACTACTCTTGTAAAAGAACTCTTAAAAGAATTTAAGAATTCATCTTGTGGATTTATTACTGAAGAACTTAAAAAAGACAGAAGAAGAATAGGATTTTTATTAAAAACTACAGATAAAAATGAATTCATCTTTGCTCAGAAAAATATGGATTCTGAATACAAATTAAAAGACTATGGAATAAATATAAAAGAATTTGAAGAGAAGGCTTTAAAGTTATTAACAAAAAAAGATAAGAGATTCATAGTTATAGATGAAATTGGAAAAATGGAGTTGTTCAGTCAAAGATTTAAGAAAATTTTAGAAGAAATTCTTAACTCAGACAAAAGGATCTATGGAACTATACACAGAGAAAACAAAGGTTTTCTAAAAGAAATCAAAGAAAGAAGAGATGTCTTGGTCTTAGAGTTAAAAAAAGAAAATTTTAAAGAAACTTTAAAATTCTGTAGAGAATTTCTAAAAGCTTTTACTCCTGCTGAATGCAAAAAATTAGATAGAATCTGCAAAGAAAAGTTTAATATAAGTGAAGAAGTATTAGCAGAATCTGCTGGATTATCTGTGAGTTTAGAGGTCTTAAAAATCTTTGAAAATATCAAAAAGGACATTTTTATCATAGCAGGAAAAGGAAATAATGGAGCTGATGGTTTAGTAGCTGCAAGATATCTTTCTATGAAAGTAAAAAATTTAAAAGTTTTTTTAATAAAAGAAAAAGACTACTCAGAGTTAAACAAAAAGAATCAAAGAATACTTAAAAATATAGGTATAAACTTAGAATACTTAGAAAATGAATCTGACTTTGATAAATTAAAGGAAGGAATCTATATAGACGGAATTTTTGGAATAGGTTTTAAAGGTAAAGTAGAAGGTTTCTATAAGGAATTGATAGAAAAAATAAATAAAGTCTCTATCTTTACAATAAGTATAGATACGCCCTCTGGCTTAGATTCTCAAACTGGATTTATAAACAAAACTTGCATAAGACCAGATTTAATTATAAGTTTTTTTGGCAAGAAAACAGGATTTTTAATCAACCAAGGGAAAGACCTTTGCAAAAAAATAATAGTTAAAGAGTTAGCTATAAGTACTAAAGAATTAGAAAGATTCTTATGAAGATAGAACTCGTTATCAGAAAAATAAAAGAGATGATAAAAGAAGAAAAACCTTTTTTAGACAAAGTAACATCCAAAAATGTTTTTAAAGTGTTAATTAGTTGTTTGCTCTCCTTAAGGACTAAAGATCAGATTACTAAAAAAGCTGTGCAAAGGTTTTTTAAAAGATTTAAGACTCTTAAAAGTATTGAAAAAGCCAGTATAAAAGAAATAGAAAAAGTAATCTTTCCTGTAGGCTTTTATAGAACAAAAGCTAAGAGAATAAAAGAACTAGTTTGTAGATTAATAAAAGAATATAAAGGAAAAGTTCCTGATAAAAAAGAAGAACTTTTGAAATTAAAAGGGGTAGGCAATAAATGTGCTAATTTAATTTTAAGCTTGGTATTCAAAAAACCTGAAATCTGTGTAGATACTCATGTGCACAGGATCTCTAACAGATTAGGTTGGGTAAAGACAAAAACTCCTCAACAAACAGAAAGAGAGTTAAAAAAAGTCCTACCTATAAAATTTTGGAGAGAAATTAATTGGATTTTAGTAAGTTTTGGACAAAAAATCTGTAGACCTCTAAAACCTAAATGTGAAATCTGCAAAATAAGCAAAGAGTGTGAGTTTTTTAAAAGAAAAAGTTAAGTAGAAATGATCTTACTCCCATAGACACTTAAATTATCCACTTGACAACTAGTATACTCTAAAGTATACTACTTACGAGTATACTATTTAAGTTAAATATGAAGTTCATAAATCGAGAAAAAGAACTGCAATTTTTAGAAGAGAGATATTTATCTAAAAAACCCGAATTTATCATCATCTATGGCAAAAGAAGAGTAGGCAAAACTGAACTTATCAAACAGTTTATTAAGAAAAAACCTGCTATATATTTTCTTGCAGACAAAAGAAACCTCTTAGAACAATTAAAAGAATTAGGAAAAGTTATTGGAGGATATTTTAAAGATACAATTTTAGAAAGGAGAGGGTTTAATAATTTTTTAGAAGTATTTGAGTATCTGAAAGAAAAAGTAAAAAACAGACTCATCTTTGTCATAGACGAATACCCTTATTTAGTTGAAGTAGAAAAATCTATTACTTCTATATTTCAAAAAGGGTGGGATGAATATTTAAAGAATACCAAAATTTTTCTTATTCTTTGCGGCTCAAGTGTTTCTATGATGGAGGAAGAAACTCTTATTTATAAATCTCCTCTTTATGGAAGAAGAACAGGACAGATTTTATTAAAACCACTTTCTTTTTATGAAAGTTGGAAGTTCTTTCCCAAGATAAATTTTGATAAGTTTTTAGAGATCTTTACTATTACAGGAGGAGTTCCTTGCTATCTTCTTCAGATTAACTCTGCTCTTTCTCTTGAAGAGAATATTAAGTTAAAGATTTTCCCTAAAACAGAATTTTTACATAACGAAGTTGAATTTATTTTAAAAGAAGAATTAAGAGAACCTAAAAATTATCTTGCAATTTTGAAAGCTATTTCTTGGGGAAGAAAAAGATTTAGCGAAATAATAAACGAAACTGGCTTAGAAAAAAACATTCTTACAAAATATTTAGATGTTTTAAAAAATCTTCAACTGGTTGAAAAGGAAGTACCTGTTACAGAGAAGAATCCTGTAAAATCAAGAAAAGGACTTTATGAAATTTGTGACAATTTTTTTAGATTTTGGTTTCAATATATCTATCCTTATAAAAGTGATTTGGAGATAGAAAGATTCGATGAAGTTTTAAGGAAACTAAAAGAAAATTTTAAAATTTTAGAGGCTATAACTTATGAAAAAGTATCTCGTGAAATTCTCTGGAGATTGAGAGATAAAATATTTCCTTTTGAAAGAATAGGAAAGTGGTGGGAAAAAGGAGAGGAAATAGATATAGTAGGACTTAATCAAAAAACTAAAGAAATTATTTTTGGAGAAGCAAAGTGGTCAAATAAGCCTATAGATGTAGATGTGTATAAAAAACTAAGAATGAAAAGCAAATCTGTAAATTGGATGAGAAAAAACAGAAAAGAATATTATGTTCTTTTTAGTAAAAGTGGTTTTACTAAAAACATGATAAAATTAGCAAAAGAAGATGGAATATTTTTAGTCCATAAAGATAAATTGTTGTATAATCCTAAGAAAAGAAATGTTGGCTCTTTTTAAAAATAATTGAACGCTATGATAATCTTAAAAGGAGGTGAGATCTATGAAAGTAAAATTCTTGGGACATGCTTGTTTTTTGATCGAAACTCAAAATAAAAAAATATTAACAGATCCTTATGAACCTCAAAGTTATGGAGGAGCTGTAGCTTACACTCCAATAGAAGAATCTGTAGACATAGTAACTGTAAGCCATTCTCATGCTGATCACAGTGGAACGAGTTCTTTAAAAGGTAATCCTATAATAAAAGATACTGAAAAAGAAGAAAATTTTGAAGGAATAAAAATAAAAGGGTTAAAAAGCTTTCATGATGAAAAAGGAGGTCTTTTGAGAGGTCAAAACATTATCTTTGTAATCGAATCAGAAGGTTTAAAAATAGCCCATTTAGGAGACTTAGGAACCATTCCTTCTCAAGATATTTTAGATGAACTCAAAAATGTAGATATACTTTTGATCCCTGTAGGAGGAGTATTTACTATAGACTACAAAAAAGCTACCCAATTAATAGACTTAATAAATCCCAAAATAGTCATCCCCATGCATTATAAAACAGAAAGATTAGGTTTTGATATTGACAGAGTAGATAAATTTTTGGAAGGAAAAGAAAATGTTGTAAAAAAAGAAAATTCAGAAATAGAGATTAAAAAAGAAAATTTACCTTCTAAAACTCAAATAGTAGTCTTAAAACCTGCTAATGTATGAAGAAAGAACTTATAGAAAATATTCAGTACCCAAAGATCTGTTTAAAACACATTTAATCATTGAAGAATCTGATATTTTAGTCTTTACTTCTGAAAAAATAGAAAGTTCTGAAATAGAAAAAAAGGTAAAAAGTTTAAGAGAAGATATTAAAACTTACATTAAAAGAGATAGGAATTTTTTAACTACCCTCTCAGCTTATGAACCAGAAAATTCTGCTCCCCAAATAATAAAAGAAATGTGTAAAGTAAGTAAAATTTTAGACGTTGGACCTATGGCGTGTGTGGCAGGTGCTATCAGTGAATTTTTAGGTAGAGAACTCCTTAAAAAAAGTAAAGAAGTTATAGTAGAAAATGGAGGTGATATCTTTTTAAAAATTACCAGACAAAGAAATATAGGAATTTTCTACAATAAAAACGATCTTTTAAAAATAAAATTAACTACTCTTAATACTCCTTTAGGAATAGCTTCATCCTCAGGAAAATTTGGACATTCTTTAAGCTTTGGAAACTGTGATTTAGTGTGCGTAATTAGTGAATCAGCTATTTTCAGTGACGGTGCAGCTACATTCTTAGGAAATCTCATTAAAACTCAAAAAGACATTCTACCTGCTTTTAAAAAAATTAAAAAATACAAAGAAATAAAAGCAGTTCTTGTCATCTTTGAAGGAAAGATATTTGTTCAAGGAGACTTAGAATTTAGTTAACTTATTAAAATTCTATAAAAGAAAAATCCTTTGGAAAAATAACGTTTCCTTTAAAATTTTTCTTTATTTCTTTCTTCATCTTCTCTAAGTGTTTTTTTGAAGAAACGAGAAAATGTATAGGGACCAAATTTTTAACACCACATTCTTTTGCTAAAATTCCCAATTGTAAAGATGAAGTATGCATTGAAAATAGATTTCTGTATCTTAAAAAATATGTATGAGGAGCTGTACAATCACATATTAGAAAGTCTGAACCTTTAGCTATTCTTGTTAACTCTTTAAAAAACCTAGTATCAGAAGTAAAAATTATTTTCTTTTCATTTTTTATAATCTTTATTCCAAAAGAATTAGAAATATGTTTTGTTTTGAAATAGAAAATTTTCAAATTTTTATATGAATAAAAAGGCTCTGTTTTATCTACAGCAACAAATCTTATGTGAGGGTAAGGTTTTTTATTAAAAACTTTAAAAAGTTTTAAATATTTTTTTATAAAATTTATAGATAGAGAATGCGTGTAAATATTTAAAAAATCATTAAAGTAACCTTGTGAATGTACCAAACTTACTAATCCATAAATATGATCTGGATGAGTATGGGTAATGATTACATCTTTTAAATTATAAAATTTTATATTCAAAGTTTGTAATTTCTTGAGTGGACTTCCTCCTATATCTACAAGTATAGGTCTTTTACTATAAAGAATGAGAAGACTTGTGTTATCTCTTTCTTTTGTACTTACTGATGCTGAAGTTCCTAAAAAATAGATTTTAGCCATGAAATTTTATAAATTATACAAGAAAATATTTTTCTTGAAAGTAGGAAATAACACTTTATAATATCCTTATTCTGAAAATTGCAACTATTATTCCTTATGAATCCTGTGGAAAAATTGTGGAAATTGTGAAAAAATAGATTATGGATGTTTTAAAAATTTGGCAAGAAGCTAAAGAAAAAATAAAATCTAGGATTGGAGATACTTCTTTTGAAACATGGATATCTTCCACACAGGTAAAGGAAGACAAAAACTGTTTAATTTTAGAAGTACCTGATAAATTCTTTAAAGATTGGTTAGAGACCCATTATTTAGAAATAATAAAAGAATGCCTTTTGTTATGTGGATATAAAGGAGAAATAAAATTAAAAATAAATCCTTATCTTTTGAAACCCTCTACA
Organism: uncultured bacterium; assembly: GCA_965541615.1. Lineage (GTDB taxonomy): Bacteria > Omnitrophota > Gorgyraeia > Duberdicusellales > CBEUCJ01 > CBEUCJ01. The sequence goes on from CBEUCJ010000001.1 coordinate 111,349, forward strand.
AAATCTAAATTTTCTCAGCTAGAATTTCAATTTCAAGAGACTCAAGATTTTTCACATCTAAATCCTCGTTATACATTTGAAAACTTTGTAGTTGGAAATTCTAACAAATTTGCACATGCAGCCTGTTTAGCTGTAGCTAACTCTCCTGGAAAAACTTACAATCCTTTGTTTATATATGGAGGCGTAGGTTTAGGTAAAACCCATCTTTTGCAAGCTATAGCTCATAGAGTTAAAGGAAAATTTTCTGAAGCTAAAGTTTTATATATTTCAGCAGAAGATTTTACAAATCAATTGATAAAGTCTATCCAAACTCATTCTACAGAAAGATTTAGGAATAAATTTAGAAATCTTAACGTATTATTAATCGATGATATCCACTTTTTAGGAGGTAAAGAATCTACCCAAGAAGAGTTTTTTCACACCTTCAATGTACTTTATGATAACCATAAACAAATAGTCATTTCTTCAGACCGTCCACCAAAAGAACTACCTAGGATGGAAGAGAGATTAGTATCTAGATTTAATTGGGGATTAGTTGTGGATATTCAACCTCCAGATTTTGAGACAAGATTAGCTATATTAAAAAAGAAAATAGAAAATGAACCTATAAAAGTCCCTACTGAAGTCTTAGAATTTATTGCAGAAAAGGTTACTTCTAACATAAGAGAATTAGAAGGTGCTTTGGTAAGAGTTTTTGCTTATTCTTTAATAGAAAATAAACCTATAACTTTAGAGTTAGCTAAAGAAGTGTTAAAAGACATGTTAAAAGAAGCTAAATTAAATATTAGTGTAGATAAAGTTAAAAGAAAAGTAGCTGAATATTTCAATATTTCTTTTGAAGATTTGAAATCTAAAAAAAGAAGTAAAACTATTATTTTTCCAAGACAAATAGCTATATATCTGGTTAGAAAATTAACTGATTTTTCTTTACCAGAAATTGCTAGGTTTTTTGGTAAAAAAGATCACACAACTATTTTACATTCTATCAACAAGATAGAAGAGTTAGTAAAAAAGGATTTAAAGGTTAAAAATATAGTTTTAGAAATAGAAAATGAAATTAGAAGAAACTAATCCACATTTTTCACAATATTTTCTATCCCCTACTATCTTAATTACAGAGTATAAGTGTAGAAGAAAATAGGAGGTAAAAATGAGTGGAAATGTGGAAATTAAAAAGAATGAGTTTTTAAAAGCATTGCAAAAGTCATCTAAAATAATAACTGCAAAACCACCTTTACCTGTATTGAGTAATGTATTATTAGATTTTAAAGAAGATACAATGAGGATTTTAACTACTGATTTAGAAAAATCTATTTCTGTTAGGATTAATTCTTCTGTTAAAAAAGAAGGAAGAGTTTGTTTTCCTGCTAAAAGATTACTCAGCTTTGTTAGAGAAATGCCAGGTGAAGAGATTTTGTTAGAGATAGATGGAGATTTTCAAGGAATTTTAAGAAGTCAAAATTGTGAATTTAAGATTTTAGGTCAAAATCCAGATGAGTTTCCTGAGTTTCCTGAAATAAAAGAAGCTTTAACATTTGAGTTAGATACTCACAGTTTAGAAAAAGCAATAAAATTAGTCTCTTATGCAGTTTCTAGTGAAGAGAGTAAATATGTATTAAATGGTATTTTATTTGAATTTGAGGATTCAGAGTTAAAATTGATAGCTACTGATGGGAGGAGATTAGCTTTATCTAAGATTCCTTTAAAAACAGAAATAACTGAAAAAATTTCTTTTATAGCTCCTTCTGAGACAGTAGATGTTTTAGAAGATTTTATAAGTGAGAAGATAAATATAAAAATATGTTTTTCTGAAAATAAAATTTTATTTGATTTAGATAATATTCAAATAATCTCTAGGAGTTTAGAAGGAGAATTTCCAGATTATAAACAAGTAATACCTGATCCTTGGCCTTCAAGACTTAAGATAAACAGGGATATTTTTTTGGCTTCTTTAAAAAGAGCTAATTTGTTAACTACTTTAGATTATCAAGCTGTACAGTTAGATATAAAAGAAGACAGATTAATAGTTAAGAAACAGACACCAGAAATAGGTGAGATGCAGGAATCTTTAGAAGCTAAATTTTCAGGTAAACCTCTAAGTATTAGTTTTAATCCAGTTTATTTAATAGAGCCATTAAAGAATTTAAAAGACTCTGAACTTGAAATTGAAATTAGAGATTCTGAAAAACCAGCAGTTATTAGAAAAGAAGATTTTCTTTATATAGTGTTGCCTATTAGGATGGTATGATAGAAAAAATAGGTAATAGTGTAAAAGAGATAGTAAATTCAACAAAGAAAAAGTATATTAAATTTCAGAAAGAAATAAAAGAAAAGATTTTAAAAGAACTCTCTTCTAAAGAGATAAATTTTATAAAATCTATAGAAGTGAGTAATAAAATAGTGTATATTAAAGTGTCAAATTTTTTTGTAGGTTATTTTTTAAAATTCAAAAAAGGAAAGCTTCTTAAGGTGCTTAAAGATTCAGAGATAGAAGATATAAAATTTAAGATTGCTTAAGAATTTTTAAGAAACTATGAGTGAGATGAATAAAGAAAATTTTTATGATGCAACTGCTATTCAGGTTTTAGAAGGCGTTGAAGCTGTAAGGAAAAGACCTGCAATGTATATAGGAGATACTTCTGTGAGGGGTTTGCACCATTTGGTATTTGAAGTAGTAGATAACTCTGTAGATGAAGCAATGGCAGGTTTCTGTAACAAGATTGAAGTAACTATTCATCCTGACAATTCTGTAAGTGTAAAAGATAATGGAAGAGGTATACCTGTAGATATTCATAAAGAAGAAGGGAAATCTGCTTTAGAAGTCGTTTTAACAAAACTTCATGCAGGAGGTAAATTTGATAAAAGAGTTTATAAAGTTTCAGGAGGTTTGCATGGAGTAGGAGTGAGTGTAGTTAATGCTTTATCAGCTTGGTTAGAAGTGGAGGTAAGAAGAGATGGTAAGATTTATCATCAAAGATATGAAAGGGGAAAACCAGTCTCCAAATTAAAAGTTATAGGTAAAGCAAAAAGTACAGGTACAAAAGTTACTTTTAAGCCTGATAAGTTAATCTTTAAAGAAATAAATTTCTCTTATGATTATATAGCTCAAAGATTAAGAGAATTAGCTTTTTTAAATAAAGGATTAGAAATCACCTTGATAGATGAGAGAACTGAAAAGAAAACAGTATTTAAATTTGAGGGAGGAATAGTTCAATTTATAAAGGAATTAAACAAAACTAAAAACCCCCTTCATAAAAAAATTATTTATTATTTGAAAGAAAAAGAAGCAATAAGGGTAGAATGTGCTATTCAGTGGACAGATACTTATAAAGAGAATATTTTCACTTATGCAAATAACATCCACACTATAGAAGGAGGAGCACATTTATCTGGTTTTAAGACAGCTGTTACCAGAGCCATAAATAATTACATAAAACAAAAAAATTTGCTTAAAGAGGATGTAAGTATCTTAGGAGAAGATACGAGAGAAGGTTTAACAGCTGTTATTAGTGTAATGCTACCTGAACCTCAGTTTGAAGGACAAACTAAAACTAAACTAGGGAATTCTGAAATAGAAGGTTTAGTTTCATCTTTTACTTTTGAGGCATTATCTAATTTTTTTGAAGAGAATCCTCAAGATGCAAAGAGAATAATAGAGAAAGTAATCATAGCTGCCAAAGCACGTCAAGCAGCAAAGAAAGCAAGAGATTTAACTAGGAGAAAATCTTATTTAGAATCTCTAGATTTACCTGGAAAGTTAGCAGATTGTCAAGAAAAAAGGCCAGAATTTAGTGAAATATTTATTGTGGAAGGAGAATCAGCTGGAGGTTCTGCTAAACAAGCAAGGGATAGAAAATTTCAAGCAATCTTACCTATTAGAGGAAAGATTTTAAATGTGGAGAAAGCAAGGTTAGAAAAGATTTTAAACAATGCTGAGATAAGAGCTATAATTCAAGCTTTAGGGGCAGGTGTTGGAGAAGATTTTGATATAAATAAGTTAAGATACGGGAAAATAATAATTATGGCAGATGCAGATATAGATGGTTCTCATATTAGGACTCTTTTATTAACTTTATTTTATAGGTACTTCCCACAGTTAATTGAGAATGGAAAAGTTTACATAGCTCAACCTCCTCTTTATAGAGTGACTAGGAAAAACAGATCAGAGTATATCCATACAGAAAAAGAATTTAATGAGTTACTTTTATCCTTAGGAGCTGAAGGTTATAAGTTTTTGATTAAGACCAAGAACAGAGTCATTAAAGAATTTGGTTCTAAAGAATTTGAAAAAATCTTAAAGATTCTTTCAGAGATAGATTCTTTAAGTAAAGTTTTAGAAAAGAAGGGAATCTCTTTTAAAGAGTTTATAAAGTTGAGAGATAAAAAGACTAAGAAATTTCCTATGTATAAGATTAAAGTAAATGCAAAAGAGATTTTTATATATTCAGATGAAGAATTGGAAAAATTTTCTGATTTAGATGAAGAAGATATTATTGAAATATTTGAAGCTCAAGATTTAGAAGATTTAGCTAAAAGATTAGATAGATACGGTTTAGAAATAGAGAATTTTTTAGGCAAAGAAAAAGGTACCCAATCTTATATTTTGAAAAATGAGGAGGAGAAAAAATTTAATTTTTTAAAAGATGTTTTGGAGTTTATTAAAGAGAATGCAAAGAAAGGAATGAGCATTCAGAGATATAAAGGTTTAGGAGAAATGAATCCTTCTCAACTTTGGGAGACCACAATGGATCCTGTTAGAAGAACTTTAATTCAAGTTACATTAGAAGATGCTATTGAAGCAGATAGAATCTTTACGATCTTGATGGGAGAGCAAGTAGAGCCCAGAAGAGAGTTTATCCAAAAACATGCTCATGAAGTTAAAAATTTAGATATCTAAGCTATGAAAGAGAAGGTAATTCCAAAATATTTAGAAGAAGAAGTAAAAGATTCCTATCTTTCTTATGCTATGAGCGTAATTATGGGAAGAGCTCTACCTGATGTTAGAGATGGTTTAAAACCTGTTCAAAGAAGAATACTTTACACTATGCATGAGTTGAATTTAAGGCACAATCAGCCTTTTAAAAAATCTGCAAGAATTGTAGGAGAATGTTTGGGGAAATTTCATCCACATGGAGATATGGCAGTATATGAAGCTCTAGTAAGGATGGCTCAGGATTTTACTTTAAGATACCCTTTAATTCAAGGACAAGGTAACTTTGGTTCTATAGATGGAGACCCACCTGCTGCCATGCGTTATACAGAAGCCAGATTATCAAAGATTTCAAATTACATGTTGACTGATATTGAAAAGGATACTGTAGATTTTGTTCCTAATTTTGACAATACTTTATCTGAACCTGTAGTCCTTCCTGCAGTTTTACCTAATCTTTTAGTCAATGGAACTTCAGGAATAGCTGTGGGAATGGCTACGAGTATACCTCCTCATAACCTTTCAGAAGTTATAGATGGAATAATTTATTATTTAGAAAATCCTGATTGTAGAATAAAAGATTTAATGAGATTCATAAAAGGTCCTGATTTTCCTACAGGTGGAATTATTTATGGAAAAGAAGATCTTTTAAAAGCTTATCAGACAGGAAAAGGAAGAATAGTTTTAAGAGGGAAAGTTGAATTTGAAGAACATAAATCAAAAAAAAGGATTATCATTACAGAAATTCCATATCAAGTAAATAAAGCTCAGCTTTTAGAGAACATAGCAAACTTAGTAAACAGAAAAGTAATTGAAGGGATACAAGATTTAAGAGATGAATCAGATAAAGAAGGTATGAGGATAGTAATAGAGTTAAAAAGAGAAGCTAATTCTGAAATAGTTTTAAACAGGCTTTATAAATTCACACAATTGGAAGTTACTTTTAGCATAATAAATTTAGCTATTGTAGAAGGAAGACCTAAGATCTTAAATCTTAAAGAGTTAATTTCTCTTTATGTTGAGCATAGAAAAAATGTTATTATTAGGAGAACAAAATTTGAATTAGAAAAAGCCAAAAAAAGAGCTCATATTTTAGAAGGATTAAAAAAGGCTTTAAAATTTATAGATTTGGTAATTTCTATCATTAAGAAATCTAAAACTCCTCAAGAAGCAAAAGGAAATTTAATGAAAAAATTAGAATTGAGCAAAATCCAAGCTCAAAGTATCTTAGAGATGCAGTTGCAAAAATTAACTAATTTAGAACAGAAAAAGATAGATGAAGAATATTTAGAGGTTATAAAAAAGATAGAGTATCTTGAAAGAGTATTGAGTTCAGAGGAGATGGTTAAAGAAATAATAAAAGAAGAGTTATTAACTTTGAAAAAAGAGTTTAAGGATAAAAGAAGGACTGAAATTATAGAAGAAGTAGAAAAAATAGAAATAGAAGATTTGATTCCTCAAGAAGATGTGGTAATAACTTTAACTCATACAGGTTACATTAAAAGACAGCCTTTAAGTTCTTACAGAGAACAAAAAAAACAAGCAAAAGGTTTGTTAGCTACTCAAATCTCTAAAGAAGATTTTTTAGAACATTTGTTTTTAGCATCTAGCAAAGATTATATTTTAATTTTTACTAACAAAGGTAAAGTTTTTTGGCTAAAAGTTTATGAGATTCCTGAAGGTTCAAGAGGAGCTAAAGGGAGGGCTTTGGTGAATTTTATAAACTTAAGTTCAAATGAGAAGGTTAGAGCTATTATTTCTTTAAAAGAAGTAGAAAAAGATAGTTCATTGATTTTAGCTACAAAAAGGGGATTTATAAAAAAATTGAGGATAAAAGATTTGGGTTCACCTAAAAAGAAAGGTTTAATCGTTATTTCTTTAGATAAAAATGATGATTTGGTAGGAGCAGGTTTAGTAAAAGAAGGTTATGATATAATTCTGGCTACTAAAGAGGGTTTATGCATAAGATTTTCTGAAACAGATGTGAGAAGAATGAAGAGAGCTGCAAGAGGAGTTAAGGCAATTGATTTAAAGAAATCAGATGAAGTTATAGGTATGGAAGTTGTGGATAAAAGATTAGAAAAGGAGTTAGGGCTTTTAACATTTAGTGAGAAAGGATTTGCTAAAAGGACTCCTCTTTCAGAATACAGAGTTCAAAAAAGAGCAGGTAAAGGTATTATAAATTTTAATGTTAATGAGAAGACAGGAAAAGTCGTTGGCATTCTCATTGTGAAAAAAGAAGATCAAATAGTGTTGATAACTCAGAAAGGTATTTTGAAAAGGTTAAACGTTTTGGCTATAAAACCTACAAAAAGAGCTACTCAGGGAACTAAAGTTATAAAGTTAGAAGCTCAAGATTTGGTAAGTTCTGTAGCTCGTATCGTTTCTGAATAAGTTGACATAAATTCAGAGTTGGTATATTTTTATATAAATAAGTCCCCATCGTCTAGCCAGGTTAGGACTCGGGCCTTTCGAGCCCGCAGCGGGGGTTCAAATCCCCCTGGGGACGTTCTGTTTTTATGGGAATCACAATTTTAAGTTTTGTAAATGTATTAATAAGTCTCTTTTTCTTAGCAGCAGGCGTCTCTATTTTTTTAGTCCTAAAAGATCCTAAGTTAATAGAGTTATTGAAAGAAAAACTACCAGTTCCAATAACTAAAGAAATACTTTTGTATATGGGAGTTACTTATCTTGTGTGCAGTGTTTTATTTTTAATAAGTGGGATAGGATTAAATTTAAGAAGAAAATGGGCTCATAAATTTACAATATTTTTGTGTATCGTTTTTTGTTTTCTTATTTTAATCGGATCTTTAAAATCTCCTTTAAGTATTCTGAATATCATTTTTTTCTTATATCTTGGGATCCAGATTTTTTATCTCACAAAAAAAGATGTTTTAAAATTTTTTAAATAATGTGTGGAATTACAGCTTATTTAGGTAACTCAAAAGCAAAGGATGTTCTTTTAGATACTTTAAAAAGATTAGAATACAGAGGTTATGATTCTTGTGGAATGGTGGTTTTAAATGAAGGAAAATTTAGATTATGGAAGTTGAAAGGAAAGGTATCAGAATTAGAAGGGTTAGTAAAAGATAAGAGAATAGATGCAAATATAGGAATTTCTCATACTAGATGGGCAACACATGGTGCACCCAATAAAATAAATGCACATCCACATACAGATTGCCATAAAAAAATTTTCGTCGTTCATAATGGAATAATAGAAAACTTTGAGGAGTTAAAAAAAAAGTTAGTCAAAGAAGGTCATCATTTTACCTCAGATACTGATACAGAAGTCATTCCTCATTTAATAGAAAAATTTTATAAAGGAGATCTCTTAAAAGCAGTTCTTAAAGCTATTAAGGTATTAAAAGGAAGCTTTGCTATAGGAATAGTTTCCGTGTATGAGCCAGATAAAATAATAGGAGTAAGGTATTTTTCTCCTTTAATAGCAGGTCTTAACAAAGAAGAAAAATTTTTAGCTTCAGATTTACCAGCACTCTTACCTTTTACAGATCAAGTGATTTTTTTGGAAGAAGAGTCTGTAATCTTAATGACAAAAGAAAAAATTAAAGTTTTTGATTTTGAAGGAAAACCCAAAGATTTTGAAATAAAAAAAGTAGATTTAACTCCAGAACAGGCTCAGAAAAAAGGATTTAAACACTTTATGTTAAAAGAGATCTTTGAACAACCAGATGTTATGAAAAATTTATATTCTCTATATATAGATAAAACTAAAAAAATAAATTTTAAAAACTTAGATGAAAAATTTTTAAAGAGAGTAGAGAGAGTTCTAATAACAGCTTGTGGAACAGCTTTTCATGCAGGTTTAGTAGCTAAATACTTATTAGAAAAGTTTTGTAAAATAAAGTGCGAAACAGAAATTTCTTCTGAGTTTAGATATAGAGATGTTTATTTAGATAAAGAAAAGGATTTAATGGTCTGCATTTCTCAATCAGGTGAAACTGCTGATACTTTAGCTTGTTTGAGGAGAGTAAAAGAAAAAGGTGTGAAAGTTTTAGGAGTTTGTAATGTTTTAGGTTCAAGTTTATATAGAGAATCAGATTTTTTGATCTATACGAATGCAGGTCCTGAAATAGGAGTTGCTTCCACTAAAGCCTATACTGCTCAAATTGCTTGTATGTTTTTATTTGCTTTATATTTAGCAAAACTAAAAAATAAGATCTCTGAAAAAGAATATTTAGCTTATTTAAAAGAGTTTGAAAAAGTCGCAGACTTTCAAAGAGAAATTTTGTTAAAATCAAAAAAGATAAGGACGATTTCTAAGAAGTTTTCAAAATTTGGATGTTTTTTATATTTAGGAAGAAATATAAATTACCCTTCAGCTTTAGAAGGAGCTTTAAAGCTTAAAGAAATTTCTTACATTCCTGCTGAAGGATACGCTGCAGGTGAAATGAAACATGGTCCTATTGCTTTGATAGATGAGTATAGAGCCGTTGTTTGTATAAATCCAAAGAGTTTTGTTTATGAAAAGATGCTTTCTAATATGCAGGAGATAAAAGCAAGGAAGGGTAAAATTGTAAGTATTTTAACTGAAGGTGATAAGTTATGTGAAAAGCTTTCAGATGAGGTGATTTTTATTCCTCAAATAAAAGAAGAATTAAGCCCTCTTTTAGTAGCTCTCCCTCTTCAACTTTTTGCATATTATTTAGCTGACAATTTAGGTTTAGAAATCGATAAGCCCAGAAATTTAGCAAAATCTGTTACAGTAGAGTAATGCTTTATATAGTAGGTACTCCTATCGGGAATCTTAAAGACATTACTTTAAGAGCTTTGGATATTTTAAAAGAAGTAGATTTAATAGTATGTGAAGATACAAGGAGGACTTTAAAGCTTTTAAATCATTATCAAATTAAAAAACCTCTTTTAAGTTACCATGAACATAATAAATACAGACAGTTGAATAAAATAATAAAATCTTTAAAAGAAGGCAAAAATTTAGCTTTAGTTTCAGATGCAGGTTTACCGTGTATATCTGATCCTGGGTATTTGATTGTGAAAAGACTTATAGAAGAGAACTTACCGTTCAGTATAATCCCAGGACCTTTTGCAGGAGTTTTGGGGTTAATACTTTCAGGATTACCTACAGATAGATTCGTTTTTGAAGGATTTTTGCCTTACAAAAAGAGTAAAAGAAAAAAGAGATTAGAAGAGTTAAAAGAAGAAAAAAGGACTGTAATTATTTATGAATCTCCACATAAAATTATTAAACTATTGGATTCTATTTTAGAAATTTTAGGAGATAGAAAAATAGCAGTAGTAAGAGAGTTAACCAAAGTCTATGAAGAAGTTTTAAGGGGTAGAGTTTCAGAGGTTAAAAAGATTTTGGAAAAAAGAAATAAGATAAAAGGAGAATTTATAGTTTTGATTTCTAAAGATGAAAATTAATTTAGCAAAAAATTTAGGTTTTTGTTTTGGAGTAAAAAGAGCTTTAAAACTAACAGAGGAAGTTTTGAAAGAAAATAAAAATGTTTTTATTTTAAATCCTTTAGTCCACAATGAATATGTCATGAAGGATTTAGAAAAGAAAGGATTAAAAAAAGTAAAGTTTTTAAAAGAGATTCCTGAGAATAGTTTTTTGATTTTGCCTGCACATGGAACGAGCCCTGATTTAATAAGAGAAGCTAAGAAAAAAAAGCTAAAGCTAATAGATTGTACATGTCCTTTTTTATTAGAGATTCACAGAAAAATTAGAGAGTTAGAGAAAAGTAGATACTTTTTAGTCATTATAGGAGACAAATTCCACGCAGAAACAAAAGCAATTAGAGCTCAAGTGAAGAAAGCTCTGGTTATAGAGGATATGAAAGATTTAAGAGCATTTAAAAAAGAATTAAATCAAAAAAAGATAGGAGTAGTATTTCAATCTACACAAGATTTAGAACAAGTTTTTGATATAATCTTAGAAATACTTAAGAACACTCAAGAGTTAAGGGTCTTTAATACTATTTGCAAACCTACTCAATTAAGGCAAGAAGAAATAAAAAAATTAGCTCAAGAAAATGATATAGTCTTAGTTATTGGTTCAAAGACTAGTGCGAATACTAATAGACTTTATAAAATAAGTAAGAAAATAAATCCTTCTACATATTTAATTTCAGAACCTTCAGATATTCCTTATGAAAATATAACACCCAATACAAAGATAGCTATTACTTCAGGTTCATCTACGCCTCCTTTTTTAATAGACCAAATAATTAAATCCTTGAAAAAATAAGGTAATTTTTTAAATTCTTACAAAGTAGGCTAAAAGTTTTTATAATAAGCTATTCTTGACAGAAAAAGGAAAAGCTGTTATTCTTTAAAAGACCTTTAAATCTGGTCCTGTGAGGCCAGAAAGGTAATTCAGAAATAAGCTAAAAATAATGAAGCTCCTGCCGAAAGCAAAGATAATGGATGAAAATGAGATAAAAAGAGCCCTCCTTAGAATTTCTCATGAAATTTTAGAAAAGAATAAAGGGATTAAAGATTTGGCTTTAATAGGTATTCAAACAAGAGGAGTGTATTTAGCTCAGAGAATCCAAAAGTTTATAGAAAAAATAGAAGGAGTAAAACTCCCATTAGGAGTTTTAGATATTACTCTTTATAGAGATGATTTAACAAGGATAGGTTTAAATCCTCAAGTGAAATCTACACAGTTACCTTTTGATTTGACAGATAAAAATATAGTCTTAATAGATGATGTTCTTTATACTGGAAGGACAGTAAGATGCGCTTTAGATGAGATAATGGATTTTGGAAGACCTAATAGGATCTATTTAGCAGTTTTAATAGATAGAGGACATAGAGAACTTCCTATAAGAGCAGATTTTGTAGGTAAAAATATTCCCACTTCAAAAAAAGAGCATGTAGAAGTTAAATTAAAAGAGATAGATTCAGAAGATGCAGTTTACATTTATCAAATAAGATGAGATATTTTAAAAGAAAACATTTATTAGGTTTAAAAGATTTAAAAAAAGAAGAAATAGAAGAGATTTTACAGACAGCTAAAGAATTCAAAGAAATATTAAAAAGACCTATTAAAAAGACTCCTGCTTTAAGAGGAAAGACCGTTGCAAATCTCTTTTTTGAGCCTTCTACAAGGACGAGGATTTCTTTTGAGTTGGCAGCAAAGTTTTTAAGTGCAGATGTTGTTAATTTTTCTGCTCAGAGTAGTAGTTTAAAGAAAGGAGAGTCAATTTTAGATACACTTTTTAATATAGAAGCTTTAGGAGCTGATATTGTGGTTATAAGAGATTCTAATTCTGGCACTCCTCATTTTCTAAGTAAATACTCAAAAGCAACGATAATAAATGCAGGTGATGGTATAAATGAACACCCCACTCAAGCTTTATTAGATATGTATACAATAAAAGAAAGAAAAGGAACTTTAGAGGGTTTAAATGTATTAATAATAGGAGATATTTTGCATTCAAGAGTAGCAAGGAGTAATATCTTTGGGTTAAAAAAATTTGGTTGTAAGATAACTTTATGTGGACCTCCTACACTTTTACCTGAGAGTTTTAAAGAATTAGACGTCCAAATCAGTTATAATTTAGATGAAGTTTTAAAAGATAAAGATGTAATAATCATGCTCAGAATGCAGTTTGAGAGACAAAAAGCAGTTTTTGTTCCTTCTTTACGAGAATATAGACAATTATATTCTCTAAATAAATATAGATATAAACTTATAAAAAAGGACACTTTAATTCTACATCCAGGTCCTGTAAATTGGGATACTGAAATTCACTCTGAATTAAAAGAAAGACTCCATTCTTTAATTTTAGAGCAAGTGAAAAATGGATTAGCTGTTAGAATGGCTTTGTTTTACCTTTTAAAAGAAAATGAATCTTCTAATTAAAGGAGCAAAAATCTGTGATTTAGAGAAAAAAGAATTTGTAGAAGCAGATATTTTAATTGCAGGAGAAAAAATTAAAAGAATAGGGAAAAATTTAAAAGCAGATGCAAAACTTATAGATGCTAAAGGTTTATATTGTTTTCCAGGGTTTGTAGATTTGCATACTCATGTAAGAGAGCCAGGTGCAGAGTATAAAGAAAATATAAGTACTTTAACGAGATCAGCTTCAAAGGGAGGTTTTACATCTCTTTTGTGTATGCCCAATACTCAAATATGTTTAGATACTCCTGAAAAGATAAGGAGTTTTCTAAAAATAGCAAAATCTTCAGATATAAATATATTTGTATGTGGAGCAATAACAAAAGAAAGAAAAGGTAAAGAACTTACAGAGATGTTTTTAATGAAAAGAGAAGGAGCTTTAGCTTTCAGTGATGATGGAAGTTGGGTAGAAGATAGTTTTCTTTTCTTAATGGCATTAAGATATGCTAAATTTTTAAATACTTTAATAATTACTCATGCAGAAGAGAAAAGTTTATCTCAAGGAGTATGTAGAGAAGGAAGATTAAATATAGAATGTGGGTTTTTCCCTAATTATGCAATTTCAGAGACGATAGCTATTTTAAGAGATTTAGAGATTGCTAAATACACAGGTGCCAAACTCCATATAGCTCATGTTTCTACTAAGAGAGGTGTGGTTTTAATTGAAAGAGCAAAGAAAGAAGGAATAAAAGTTAGTTGTGAAGCAACACCTCATCATTTAATTTTAAATTTTCAAGAGTTATCAAAATACGATCCAAATTTTAAAGTAAATCCTCCTTTAGGTTCTGAGGAAGATAGAAGGGAATTAATAAAGGCTCTTAAAAAAGACATAATAGATTGTATAGCTACTGATCACGCTCCTCATACCAAAGAAGAAAAATTAAGACCATTTTCAGAAGCTAATCCTGGAGTAATAGGTTTGGAAAGCTGTTTTTCTGCACTTTACACTTATTTGGTCGATAAAGGATATATTGATATCTTTAAATTGGTAGAAAAACTCACTTTAAAACCTGCCCAAATCTTAGGTCTTAAAACAAAAGGCTTGTTAAAGGAAGGCTTAGATGCAGATCTAGTTTTAATAGACTTAGATGAAGAATGCGTCTTTACAGAGAAAGAAATCGAGTCAAGATGCAAGAATTCTCCTTTCTTAGGTAGAAATTTGAAAGCAAAGGTTAAGTTTACTATTTCTAAAGGAAAGATAGTCTATAAAGAATGAAGCTTTTATTAACCCAAGAATTAGGAAGATTGGCTAAATGGTTAAGAATATTAGGTTTTGATACTGAGTATACAAGAGAAGAAAAGTTTTCCAAAGTGATCTTAGAAGCTTTAAAAGAAGATAGGGTGATAATAACAAAGAGAAAAAAGATTTATGAGCATCCAGGAGTAAAGTTTATAAAAGTGAATTCAGATAGCTATAAAGAGCAGTTAAAAGAAATTTTAAGTTTTTTAAAAGATTATATAAAAGAAGAGAAAAAATTTACTAGATGCAATATCTGCAATACTCAGATAAAAGAGATAGAAAAAGAAAAAGTAAAAGACAAAGTTCCTGAATACGTATTTATTACACAAAAAAAGTTTTATTTCTGTCCAAAATGTAATAAAATTTATTGGCAAGGTTCACACTGGCAAAAGGTAGAAGAACTTTTAAAAGAAGTATTATGAAATTTATAGCTGATTTTCACATCCATTCAAAATTTTCAAGAGCTACTTCCAAAGATATGGATATTAAGAATTTAGTAAAATGGGCAAAACTAAAAGGTATAACTCTATTAGGTACAGGAGATTTCACTCATCATCTTTGGTTTGAAGAGTTAAAGAATAATTTAGAGTATATAGAAGATAAAGGTTTGTTTATTTCTAATGGGGTTTATTTTATTCTCTCTGTAGAGGTCTGTAATATATTTTCACAAAATAACAAAGTTTATAGAGTACACAATGTGATATTAGCACCTTCTTTTAAAATAGCCAAAGAAATAAATAACATGTTAAGTTTTTATGGGAATTTAGCTTCAGATGGTAGGCCTGTTTTAAGTATGAGTTGCAAGAGATTAGCTGAAGAACTTTTTAGAATTTCACCAGATATTATGTTGATACCCGCTCATATTTGGACTCCTTGGTTTAGTTTGTTTGGATCAAATTCAGGATTCGATTCCATAGAAGAAGCTTTTGACAAATACACAACAAAAATAACAGCTTTAGAGACTGGTTTATCTTCTGATCCAGCTATGAATTGGAGAGTCTCTAGTTTAGATAGGTTTAGTTTAGTTTCAAACTCAGATTCTCATTCTCCTTCAAGGATTGGAAGAGAAGCAAATGTTTTTGATTGTGATTTAAACTACTGGGAAATAAAAAGAGTTTTAGAAAATAAAGATAAAGAAAAATTTTTATATACAATTGAATTCTTTCCTGAGGAAGGCAAGTACCATTATGATGGACATAGAAACTGCAAAGTGAGATTACATCCTAAAGAGACAAAAAAAATTGGAGGTATCTGTCCTAAATGTGGTAGACCTTTGACTAAAGGAGTCTTACACAGAGTAGAGGATTTAGCAGATCGTCCTGAAGGTTTTATACCTTCACAGACTATACCTTTTAAAAGTTTGGTTCCTTTAGAAGAAATAATAGCTCAAAGTAGAGGACTAAATAAAAATACAAAGGCAGTTCTTGATGAATATTTAAATATAGTCTATAAATTTGGTTCAGAATTCGAAACATTAATTAATGTTCCAGAACAAGATTTAAGAAAAAACCTTTCTCCAAAAATAGCAGAGGGTATTATTAGAGTGAGGCAAGGTAAAGTTAAAAAAGAACCAGGTTTTGATGGAGAGTATGGAGTAATAAAAGTTTTTGACCAAGATTCAGAACCTAAAAAAGAGACTCAATTGAATTTGTTTTAAAATGAAGGTAAGGATCTTTTATTATTCAGAGACAGGAAATACAAAAAAAGTAGCAGAGTTTTTTAAAGATATTTTAGAAGCAAGAGGTATTTTTACAAAAATAGAAAGGATAGTAGCTTTAAATGAAGCAAAGAGTTTTTTTAAAAAAGCAGTCAGGAGTTTTTTTAAAAAGAAGACTCAAATATATCCTATAGATTTTTCTATAGAAGAAGAGATAGTTATAATTGGGTGTCCTGTTTGGGCTTTTACTTTTCCACCAGCTGTTAGAACATTTTTTGAAGATTTGCCCAAACTTCAAGATAAAAAGATAATTTTGTTTGTAACTTATGGCAGTGGTTTAGGTAAAGATAAATGTTTAAATGAAATGGAAAAGTTTTTAGAGAAAAAAGGAGCTTATTTTATTAGAAAGATTTCTTTCCAAGAAAAGGAAATTAAAGAGAAAAGGGGTTTAATAACAAAGTTAGAAAAACTTATAAAATCTCTATAAAAAGCCCCTGTAGCTTAAATTTGGATAGAGCACAGGCCTCCGGAGCCTGAGGTGGCAGTTCGAGTCTGCCCAGGGGCACCAAAAGGGAAAGTTTATAAAAAAATTAGGATGAATGTTGGAGTAATTGGAGGTTCAGTCTGTAATAAGAAGATTTACAAAATAGCTTTTGAGTTAGGTAGATTAATTGCAAAAGAAAAATGGGTTTTAATATGTGGAGGTGGAGGTGGTGTAATGGAAGCTGTGTGTAAAGGTGCAAAGTCTGAAGGAGGCTTAACTGTAGGAATATTACCCAGTATAGATGGAAGAGAAGCAAACAAATATTTAGATGTTAAACTTCCTACAGGTTTAGGTTATGTTAGAAATACTTTAATAGTTAGAGCTTCAGATATTCTGATCGCTGTCGATGGAAGGTATGGGACTTTATCTGAAATAGCTTTTGCTTTAAATGAAGGTAAATTAGTTTTAGGGATAGAGACTTGGGATATAAAGGGTATAAAAAAAGTAAAGACACCTCAAGAGGCTATTAACTTTATAAAAAAATTGAAAAGATGAAAAAAGCTGTTTTGTTACTTGAAGATGGATTCTATTTAGAGGGAAAATCTTTTGGTTTTAAATCTGAAGCAATAGGTGAAGTAGTCTTTAATACATCTATGACAGGTTATCAAGAAATCTTAACAGATCCTTCTTACAAAGGTCAGATAGTTTGCATGACTTACCCTTTAATTGGAAACTATGGGATAAATTCACAAGATACAGAATCTTATAGAATCTGGGTAGAAGGTTTTATAATCAAAGAGAAAAGTAGGATATTTTCTAATTGGAGAGCAGAAAAATCTTTAGATGAATATCTAAAAGAGAATAAGATTGTAGGAATAGAAGGAGTCGATACCAGGAGTTTAGTTAAGCATATTAGAGAGAAAGGCTCAATGAAAGGAATAATTTCAGCTATAGATTTTGATAAGGAAAGTTTAATGAAAAAACTAAAAGAATTCCCTTCCATTGTAGGAATAGATTTAGTAAAAGAGGTAACTACTCAGAGTATTTTTGAATGGAACCAAGTCTTAGAAGATAAAGAAGAAATAACTCCTCATAAATTCTGTGTAGTAGTTATAGATTGCGGAGTAAAGTACAGTATTTTGAGGAATTTAAAAAAATATGTAGAAAAGGTGATAGTAGTTCCAGCTTTTACTCCTTTAAGTGAGATTTTAAAGCTTTCTCCACAAGGGATTTTATTTAGTAATGGTCCAGGAGATCCTGAGCCTGTTAGGTATGTAATAGAGACTGCAAGAGAATTAATCCAGAGACTGAGAAAAAAAGATTTGAAAATAGCTGTTATGGGAATTTGTTTAGGACATCAGATTTTGGGTTTAGCTTTTGGAGGTAAGACCAAAAAACTTAAATTCGGCCACCACGGAGGAAATCACCCAGTTAAAGACTTGAGAACAGGCAAAATAGATATTACTTGTCAAAATCATAATTTTATAGTAGATCCTGAAAGTATACCTGATAAAAATTTAGTTCTTACTCATATTAATCTTTATGACAATACTCCTGAAGGTGCAGTTCATAAAGAGTTACCTTTGTTCAGTGTGCAGTTTCATCCAGAAGCAGGACCTGGCCCTTTAGATGCAAAGTATATTTTCAAGAATTTTATAAGACTGATCAAAGATTTACATGCCTAAAAGAAAAGATATTGAAAAGATCTTAATAATAGGTTCTGGTCCTATAGTAATTAGTCAAGCTTGTGAGTTTGATTATTCAGGTACTCAAGCTTGTAAAGCTTTAAAAGAAGAAGGTTATAAAGTTATACTTTTGAATTCTAACCCTGCTACCATAATGACTGATCCTGAATTTGCAGATAGTACTTACATAGAGCCTATTACTCCAGAGATTTTAGAAAAAATTATTCAAAAAGAAAGACCTGATGCACTATTACCTACTTTAGGAGGGCAGACCGCTTTAAATGTTACTTTTGAATGTGCTAAAAGAGGTGTCTTTAAAAAATATAAAGTAGAGTTAATAGGAGCAAATGAAACTGCTATTGCTCGTGCTGAAGATAGAGAGTTATTTAAAGAAACTATGATAAAAGCAGGGTTAGAAGTTCCAAAATCTATAACAGTTAATTCTTTGGAATCTGCAAAAAAAGCTTTAGAAGAAATAGGTTTACCTTGTGTGATAAGACCTGCTTTTACTTTAGGAGGCACAGGAGGAGGGATAGCTTTTAATAAGGAAGAATTTGAAGAAATAGTTTTGAGAGGTTTAGAACAGAGTTTAATTCATCAAGTTTTAATTGAAGAATCAGTTTTGGGTTGGAAAGAATTCGAGTTAGAAGTTATGCGTGATAAAAAAGATAATGTGGTGATAATCTGCTCTATTGAGAATTTTGATCCTATGGGTGTCCATACAGGAGATTCTATTACTGTAGCACCTATTCAGACTTTGACAGATAAAGAATATCAGAAAATGAGAATGCAAGCTATAAGAGCTATCAGAGCTATAGGAGTAGAGACTGGTGGTAGTAACGTTCAATTTGCACTCAATCCTGAAACAGGCAGGATGGTAATAATTGAGATAAACCCAAGAGTATCAAGGTCTTCAGCTTTAGCTTCAAAAGCTACAGGTTTCCCCATAGCCAAAATTGCAGCCAAATTAGCAGTAGGATTTACTTTAGATGAGATTCCAAATGATATTACAAAAGAAACTCCTGCTGCTTTTGAGCCTACAATAGATTATTGTGTGGTAAAGATACCCAGATTTACTTTTGAGAAATTTCCTGGAGCAGATAACACTCTTACTACATCTATGAAATCTGTAGGTGAAGTAATGGCTATAGGAAGGAATTTTAAAGAAGCTTTACAAAAAGGAATAAGAGGATTAGAGCTTCAAAAAGCAGGATTAGAAAGTATTATTTTTAAAGATCTTTCTTGCAAAAAAATATTTGAAGATTTAAAAGAAGAGGTAAGAATAAAATTAACAAAGCCTACTCCTGAAAGGATCTTTTACATAGGAGATGCTTTTAGATTAGGTTTTACCATAGAAGAGGTTTCTAAATTAACTAAAATAGATAAATGGTTTCTCGAGAATATAAAAGAAATAATCGAAGTCGAAGCTAAGATTTTAAAAGAGGCAAAGAATTTGACTTATGAGACTTTGAAAAAAGCAAAAGAAATAGGTTTTTCAGATCTTTATATTTCAAAATTAACAGGTATTGCAGAAAGAGATGTGAGGAGACTTAGAGAAAATAAAGGTATAAAACCTAAATATAAATTAGTAGATACTTGTGCTGCAGAATTTGAAGCTTACACTCCTTACTTTTATTCTACATATGAAACTGAAGATGAATCCAGAGTATCTGACAAAAAGAAAGTTATGATTTTAGGAGCAGGTCCTAACCGAATAGGCCAAGGTATAGAATTTGATTATTGTTGTGTACATTGTGTATTTGCTTTAAGAGAAGAAGGTTTTGAGACTATAATGGTAAATTCTAATCCTGAAACAGTCTCAACTGATTATGATACCTCAGATAAGTTATTTTTTGAACCTATTACTTTAGAAGATGTTTTAAATATTATAAAAATTCAGAAACCCGTAGGAGTGATCTTGCAATTTGGAGGTCAAACCCCACTTAACTTAGCTTTAGGATTAAAAAAAGAAGGAGTAAGAATTTTGGGGACTTCAGCTGAGAATATAGATAGAGCTGAAGATAGAGAAAAATTTAGGAGACTTTTGCATAAATTGAAATTGAAACAACCTGATTCTGAGATAGTCTTTTCTTTAGAATCTGCAAAGAAAGTGGCTTCCAAATTAGGATTTCCAGTTCTGGTAAGACCTTCTTATGTGTTGGGAGGAAGAGCTATGGAGATTGTGTATGATTTTGAGACTTTAGAAAGATTTATAATACAAGCTCAAGAAGCCTCCCCCCATCAAGCTATATTAATAGATAAGTTTTTAGAAGATGCTATTGAAGTAGATGTCGATTTAATAGGTGATGGAGAAACTTTTGTAATAGGTGGTATATTAGAACATATAGAAGAAGCTGGCATCCATTCAGGAGATAGTGCAATGTGTCTACCTCCTTACAGTTTAGGTACAGAGTTAATTGAAAAGATTAGAAGAGCTACTTACTCCTTAGCTCAAGAGTTAAATATTATAGGATTGATGAATGTTCAGTATGCAATAAAAGGAGATGAACTTTATGTATTAGAAGTAAACCCCAGAGCTTCAAGAACTATTCCTTTTATATCTAAAGCAATAGGTGTGCCTTTGGCTAAATTAGCAGCAAAAGTAATGGTGGGTAGGACTTTAAAAGAATTAGGTTTTACAAAAGAAATAATCCCTCCATATTTTTGTGTAAAAGAATCTGTCTTTCCTTTTAATAGATTTCCAGGCACAGATATTATCTTAGGACCTGAAATGAAATCTACAGGAGAAGTTATGGGAATAGACTTTGATTTTGGGTTGAGTTTTATAAAGTCTCAAATTGCAGCTTCTCAAAATTTACCTAAAAAAGGATGTGTTTTTATCAGTGTTAAGAATGAAGATAAACGTGATATTGTGTTTATTGCAAAAAAGCTTCAAGATTTAGGGTTTGAGATAATCTCTACAGAAGGTACAGGTAAAGTTTTGAATAGATATGGAGTAAATGCTAAAATAATTCCAAAAGTTTCAGAAGGAAGACCTAATATTTTGGATTACATAAAAGATAAGAAGGTGCATTTGATAATAAATACTCCTTCTGGAAGGATACCTAGGAAAGATGAGGTAAAGATTAGATCTCAAGCTATAATGCATAATATCCCTTGTATTACTACTATTTCTGGAGCTCAAGCTTCAGTAAATGGGATTGAAGCTTTGTTGAAAAAAGATTTAGACATTAAGTCTTTGCAAGAGTATTATAAATTAATTAAATATGATTCATGAAATTTCTATCTCTACAAAAAGGAAGACAGAATTTATAGATATTACTTCTGAGGTCAATGAGATTGTGAGAAAAGAAAACGTTCAAGAAGGAGTGTGTGTAGTATTTTGTCCTCATACCACAGCAGGTTTGGTTATAAATGAAAATGCAGATTTTAGTGTAAGAAAAGATATTATAAGTAGTTTACAAAGACTAATTCCTGAAGACGAAGTTTATTCTCATTTAGAGGGAAATTCACCTGCTCATATTAAGTCTTCAATTTTAGGAAATTCATTGACAGTTTTTATAGAGAACAAAAAATTAAAATTAGGTACTTGGCAAGGAATATTTTTTTGTGAATTTGATGGTCCAAGAAGCAGGAAAATTTGGGTTAAGATATTAAAATGATAGCTTTGTTTGGATTATTAACTGTAGTTGTTCTTTCTATAATCTGTGTAAGAATAGGTGCTATTGCTTTAGAATTAACAGGTCTCTCACCTGAAGTAGCTGCTTTTCAAGCACAATCTGCTTTTTCGGGCACAGGTTTTACTACTTCTGAATCTGAAATTATAGTTTCACATCCTGTGAGGAGAAAAATAATTCGTATCTTGATCTTATTAGGAAGCATGGGGATCACTTCATCTATAGCTACTTTGGTCTTAACATTTGTAGGACAATCTGTAGAGACTATGCTTATAAGAGCAGGTATTTTAACAATAGGTTTGCTTGCAATTCTGTTATTCGCTCGTTCAAAATATATTTATAGAGTGATGAAAAAAATTATTACAAAAGCATTAGAGAAATGGACGCAAGTTCGTATTTATGATTATGAGCAAATTTTAGGTTTAAGTAAAGGTTATACTATTTCCAAGATTACCGTAAAACCTGAAAGTTGGATGGCAGGTTGTAAATTAAAGGATTTGAAATTAGATTTAGAAGGAACTTTAGTTTTAGCTATTTACAGGAAAGTAAATGGAGAAGAAAAGTTTATAGGTGCTCCCAAAGGAGACACAGTAATTCAAAAAGGTGATGTTTTAATATGCTATGGTAGAGAAGACGCAAGTAGAGGGTTATCACAAAGATGTAAAGGAGCAGAAGGTAACAAAGAACATGAGATGCAAGTTCAAAAAGAACAGCAATTAGCTAAGATGAGAGAGATAAGAGGAGGTTTTGATTAAAAGGAGGCAGAATCTATGCCAGAGTTGCCAGAAGTAGAAACTATTAAAAGAGAGTTAGAGAAAGTAATATTAAATAAGAAGATAAAAGATGTAATTATAAAAAAACAAAAAGTTGTAAAAGAACCTGCACCAAAAAAATTTAAAGAGAATTTGAAAGGAGAGAGAGTTAAGGAAATAATAAGAAAAGCAAAAGTTTTGATATTAAGATTAGAAAAAAATTTTTTGATAATCCATTTAAAGATTTCAGGATGGATTTTGTATGGAAAAGAAGAAGAAAAATCAGCTGTGAGTATTCTTTTTGAGGATGGTAACTACTTAAACTACATGGATCAGAGATTATTAGGAGAATTAAGATTAAGGAAAGATTTTAAGGATTTAAAGTTTATAAAAGAACTAGGTCCTGAGCCTTTTGAGTTTACTTTAGAAGAGTTTAAAGAAAAAGTGAAAAAGAAAAAGACAAAGATAAAGCTTTTATTGATGGATCAAAAATTTATTTCAGGAGTAGGAAATGTTTACGCAGTTGAGAGTTTATTTAGAGCAAAAATTAATCCTTTAACACCTGCCAATAAGCTCTCTGATGAAAAGATTCAGGAACTTTTTAAAGCCATTTTAGAAGTCTTAAAAGAAGCTATTAAATATAAAGGAAGTTCAGTAGATACTTACAGAGATATTTATGGTAAAGAAGGAAAAATGACCTGCAGATTAAAAGTCTATGGAAGAGAGTCTGAACCCTGTTTTATTTGTAAGACTCCTATTAAAAAGATAGAGTTAGGAGGAAGGAGCACCTATTTTTGTCCTAAATGTCAAAAATAAAGATTTTAGAGTGTCCTATAAAGAATGTTGAGAGCGTAACTAAAGATACTTTTAAGATAGAATTAGAATCTGAATACTTAGCAAAGAATTCTTATCCAGGTCAATTCCTCCATATAAAGATAGATGAGGATTTAAGTTTAAGACGCCCTTTCAGTATCCACAGAATTAAAAAAAATAGAGTTCTTGTACTCTTTAAAGTTAGAGGAAGAGGAACATCCCTTCTTTCAAAAAAACAAAAGAATCAAAAGTTAAATGTAATAGGCCCTTTAGGAAGAGGATTTAAAATTCCTAAAGTTTTAAAAGAAGGAGAAATAATTATTCTAGCAGGAGGAGGTTTGGGGATAGCTCCTCTTTATTTTTTAGCTCAGAAGATAAAAGATTTAAAATTTAAGAAAAATAAAATTTTTTGTATTTTAGGTTTTAAAGAAAAGAAAGATGTAATCTGTGAAGAGGATTTTAAATCCTTAGGATTTAAGACTTATATTGTTACTGAGAAAACAGGCGTTAAAAAAAATCTTGTGGATTTTTTAGAAGAATTTGTTAAAAATAAAAAAGGTTATATATATTTGTGCGGTCCTAAAGAGATGATCAATTCTCTTAAAGAAAAGAAATTTAAAGATTTTAAAATACAGGTCAGTTTGGAAAATTTTTTAGGTTGTGGAATAGGAATGTGTAAAGCTTGCAGTATTTTGACTAAGGAAGGAACTAAATTGGTATGTAAAGATGGGCCTGTTTTTGATATAGAAGATTTAAAAATTTAAACTAGGAGGCAGAAAATGCAAGAGCCATTCGTTTCAATAATAATACCTGTAAAAAATATGGAAAGAACTATCGAAAAGATGTTTGAGTATTTAAGTGAAGTAGATTATCCAAGAGAAAGGTTAGAGATAATAATAGTTGATGGTGGTAGCAAAGACAGAACAGTAGAGATAATTAAGAATTATCAAAAAGAAAATCCTTTTATAAAGTTAATTCAGATTCCAGATTGTCCTTCACCAGGCTTTGCTAGGACCAGAGCTTTAAAAGAAGCTAAAGGAGATTTTATTTTCTTTACAGATGCAGATTGCGCTCCATGTAAAGATTGGATCAAAAAGATGTTAAAAGTATTTGAAAGAGATGAAAAAATAGGAGCTGTTGGAGGAGAAATTTACACTCTAAGAGTAGATCCTAACAATTTAGTAGAAATTTACTGTGAAGCTTTTGGATTTAATAGAGTTTCTTGGAGATATGGGAATTTAGGAGAAGGTTACTTTCCAGATTTAAAAGATTTTACTCCTACTGAAATTTGTGGACACAGAGCTTACTTTTTTGTTACTGCAAATGTAGCTTATAGAAAAGAAGCTGTAGAGTCTGCTGAAAGAAGATTCTGGGAACTGCCCACAGGTGAAGATATAGATTTCGGTTTAAGAGTAAGAAAGAATGGAAATTGGAAGTTTTATTTTTTACCTTCAGCTTCTGTAAGACATATGCATAGAGCAGATTTAAAGTCTTTACTAAAAGTATGGAAATCTTATGGAACTGCTCACCCCCCACTCTTATATGAACATTCTAAAAAATATTTTGAAATTGTGTTCCAATTTTTAGGAGAGTACCCAAATTTACCTGTTTTAAAATTTCCTTTTCCAATAAAAGGATTTCTTTATATAGGAAACTTTCATCTTATGCATATTTTTCTTTTCCTGTTTTTATTAAGTTTTGCTTTTTGTTGGATATTTCCTTTATCTGTTTGGTGGAAAATTTTTAGCTGGGTATTTCTTGCTGCGACTTTAATATTTTCATTTAAATTTTTTAGACCAGCCTTTAATATAGAACCCTACAATAAATGGTTTGAGTTCTGTAAGATGAAGTATTTAACTAATTTATATTTCATTTTGGGAGGATTAAAAGGTTCCTTAAAGTATAAGACTTTCTGTATAGAACCCAGTTTCTAAAAAATTAAATTTTAAAAAACAAAGGAGGCAAAATGAATCTGTTTTATCTTTTCTTAGGGATAATTTCAGGAATTTTAAGTGGATTTTTAGGGATAGGAGGAGGTTCAATCTTAATACCTGCATTTGTGTATTTATTGGGTTTGAGTCAACACCAAGCACAAGGCACTACTTTAGCTTTAATGGTTCCTCCAATAGGATTGATGGCTGCTTTAAGGTATTACTTTGAAGGAAATGTGAATTTAAAAATAGCTTTCTGGGTTTGTATTGGATTTTTTTTCGGAGCTTTTTTAGGAGCTGATTTTGCTCAGAAAGTATCAGATACTTTGCTTAAAAAAATTTTTGGATTCTTTTTGTTATTAATTTCTTTAAAAATGATATTTGCAAAATGAAGCCAGATTTAACGATAAATTTAAAAGAAGTAAAATTAAAAAATCCAATAATCTTAGCTTCTGGCGTAGTTGGATTTGGAAAAGAGATCGTTAAGTTTTTTGATATAAATAAATTGGGAGCTGTAGTTACAAAGACTATTACTTTAAAACCCAGGATAGGTAATCTTCAACCTAGAATTTATGACTTAGGTTTCGGGGTTTTAAATTCCATAGGTTTAGAAAATCCTGGCTTAGAAGGATTTAAGGAAAAATATGCAGATTTTTTATCCTCTTTAAATACCTGTGTATTTGTAAGTTTATATGGAGAAAGTTTTGATGAGTATAAGGTTTTGATAAGAGAATTAGAAAATTTTAATTTTAAAGGATATGAAATAAATCTTTCTTGTCCTAATATTAAAAAGACTCTAAAGTTTTCTCAAAAAAAATTTTTTAATTTTCTTTCTAAATTGAGAGAATTGACTAAAAAACTCTTAGTAGTAAAATTAGGTTTTCATCCAGAGTTAGTGACTATTTGTAAAATATGTGAAAATGCAGGAATAGATGCTTTAACCTTAATCAATACTCTTCCAGCTATGGCACTAGATATTGAAGAAAGAAAACCTGTTTTAGGAAATATAACAGGTGGTTTGAGTGGAAGGTGTTTAAAGCCTATAGCTTTAAAATGCGTGTGGGAGGTTTCAAGAAAGATAAAAATACCTGTTATAGGATGTGGAGGAATATTCGATTTTAAAGATGTAATTGAATTTTTGTTGAGTGGAGCTTGTTGTATACAGATAGGTGTAGCAAATTTAATAGACCCTAAAATAAGTCTAAAGATTCTAAAAGATTTACAAAAGTATCTTAAACAGAAAGGGATTAATTCTATAAAAGAAATAATAGGAAGATTAGATGCCTGAATTAATCTTAGCTTTAGATTTAGATAAAGAAAAAGAAATAAAAGAATGGCTCAGTCTCACAAAAGATTATTTAAATTATTATAAGATTGGGATAAGAAGTTTTGTAAAAATAGGTCCTAAATCTGTTAGATTAATAAAAAAATTTAATAAGAAAGTATTCTTAGATTTAAAATTTTTTGATATTCCCAACAGCATGATAAAAGCTGGAAAAAACGCTATAGACTTAGGAGTAGATTTATTAAACTTTCATCTTTTAAATGAAGAGTCTAGTTTAAAGGGAACTATCAAAGAACTAAAAAGCTATTCTGAAAAGAAAGGGAAAAAAGTCTTATTTTTAGGAGTTACTCTTCTTACAAGCATAAACTTTAAAAAGAACATAGAGCAAAGAGTATTAAAATTAGCAAAGAAAGCAAGATCAATAGGTTTTGATGGTGTAATATGTGCAGGTAGAGAATCTAAAATAATAAAAGAAACTTTAGGGAATGATTTTATAACTGCCTGTCCAGGAATAAGATTTGAACCTGTATCTGATGATCAAAAAAGAGTAAGTGCTCCTCAAAGAATTAAAAAATATGTAGATTTTTTTATAATGGGAAGACCCATTTTAGAATCCAAAGATCCTTTAAAAACTATAAAGAAAATTTTGAGGTTAATAAGATGAAAGATTTTGAGGAAATTTTAGAAGAGGTAAAAAGGACAGAAGATAAAGCAGAAGAGATCATAATTCAAGCTAAAAAGCAAGCAGAATCTGTTGTAAATTCTGCTTATTTAAAAAGAGATGAGATATTTAAAGAATATCAAAATAATTTTGAGAAAGAATTTGAAAAGTTTAAAGCTCAAGTAGAAAAAGAAATTGAAACTGAGATTTTAAAAATGAAGGAAGAACTTCAAGTCAAACTAAAAAAGTTGAAAGAAAAAAGAGAAGAGTTAATAGAAAAATTAAAACAGTATTTAGTTTCTTTAATTAAAGAAAAATGGCAATAGAAAGAGTAAAAAGAGTTGAACTTTTAGGGGTAGAGGAAATAAAAGAAGAATTTATAAAAGAATTGCAAAAACAAGAACTTTTACATTTAGATTTTATTTCTTTTCCTAAAAATCTTCCTGAATTAAGCACGGTAGAAACTGCTATCAATATACTTTCAGAATTTGAAGATAAAAATTTTTTAGGAGATATGTTTAA
Organism: uncultured bacterium; assembly: GCA_965541615.1. Lineage (GTDB taxonomy): Bacteria > Omnitrophota > Gorgyraeia > Duberdicusellales > CBEUCJ01 > CBEUCJ01. Next base: position 138,838 of record CBEUCJ010000001.1, read on the forward strand.
AGAGCCAGTTTTTTTGAAAAAAGAAGAAATAGAAAATATAGATCAAACAAAACTTTTAGAAGTAAGCAAAGAGATTATTCATTTGAAAAATAAGTTATCTCAACTTAAAGAGAAGAAAAAACAGCTTTTAAAAGAAATAGAAGAGTTAAATTTTTGGAAATTTTTAAACTTTTCTTTAAAGGATTTTCAAAATTTAAATATTTTTTCTTTTGTATTCATTAAAGTATCTGAAAAAGATTTAGATAAATTAAAAAAAGAATTAAAGATAGAAGCAGCTATCAAGGAAATTTACAGAGTCGATAAGTTTAAGATATTGGTCGTTATTACTTTCAAAGACAAAGAATCAAATTTGAGAAATTTTTTAAAGTCAAAAAATATTTTTATTTTGGATTTACCTTTAGGAATAATGAGAAAAAATCCTGAACTTTCTCTATCTGAGCTAAAAAATCAAATGGAAAGAGAACTTAACATGTTAAACTCTGAATATGAGAATGTTTTAAAAGAGATTTCAAAGAAACAAAGTTTTAAAAAAGAGTTAATGATTTTATATGAGTTTTTATACAATTCTAATCTATGCAAAGATACTTTAAAAATTCTTCCTAAGACCAAAAGATTTTTTGGTGTAACAGGTTGGATGTTAGAAAAAGATGAAAAAAAATTTTTTAATTTTTTAAAGAGGTTTGAAGGTAAAGTTTACGTAAAGATAAGAGAACCTTTAAAGACAGAATCTCCTCCTGCAAAGTTAAAGAATCCTCAGATTATTTCTCCTTTTGAAATCCTTACTACTATGTATGCGCCACCTTCTTATTATTCTTTAGATCCTACAGTGTTTTTGGCTCCTTTCTTTTTCTTTTTCGTAGGAGTATGTATTTCAGACGCAGGTTATGGTTTAGTATTGAGTGTCCTTTCTTTTTATATTTTAAAGAAAAAAAAGTTGAGTTCTAAAGCAAAGTTATTTTTTAAGTTATTAGGTTACTTAGGAATCTCTACTTTTTTTGTGGGTGTTTTTTTAGGAAGTTTTTTTGGTATAGAACTTCCCTTTAAATTGATAGATATGAAGACTTCTCCTTTTGAGTTCTTAATATTTTGTTTTTTGGTAGGATTGGTTCAAATTTTATTAGGTCTTTTTTTAAAAGCTTATTTGAGTCTTAAAAGAAGAAATTACAATCAATTTCTTCTTCAGGTTTCATGGATAGGGATATTAGTTTGTTTGCCATTGTATTTTTTGGTAAAATCTCTTCTTTTGAAGTATCTTTCTATTTTATTTTGTATAGGGGTAATCTTATTTTCTTCAGAGAGTAAGAATGTAATAGTTAGGTTCTTTAAAGGACTTTATGAACTTTATGGAATTACCAGGTATTTATCAGACGTTCTTTCTTATTCAAGATTGTTAGCTTTAGGTATGGCTACAGGAGTAATAGCTATGGTGATAAATATTTTAGCAGAATTCTTTTTCAAAATTCCTGTTTTAGGTCTTATTTTAGGAGGAATTTTTTTGGTTTTTGGGCATTCTTTTAACATTTTTATAAATCTTTTGAGTGGATTTATACATTCAGCAAGATTGCAATTTGTAGAATTTTTTCCAAAATTTTTTGAGTTAGGTAAAAAATATTTTGAGCCTTTTAGAATAGTAACAAAGTATACCAGATTAATAAATTAAGGAGGTGAACTATGAGTTGGGGTATAGTTTTGGCTATATTAGGAGGAGCTTTAGCTGTAATTTTAGGGGGTATAGGTTCTTCAATTGGGGTAGGGAAAACAGGTCAAGCTTCTAATGGAGTAATGAGCGAGAATCCTGAACACTTTGTACCTTTAATGCTATTAACAGCTTTACCTGGAACTCAAGGAGTATATGGATTTTTGATAGGATTTATTTTAGCTATGAAGTTAGGATTGTTAAAAGGAGAGTTAGCTTCTTTAGACCTTTATCAAGGAGCAGCTATGTTCTTTGCTTGTCTACCAGTAGGAGTAGCAGGTTTGGTTTCGGCTATCTATCAAGGAAGAGTATGTGCTACAGGAGTATATATGGTTTCCAAACAGCCAAAGGAATTTGTAAAGCCTTTAGTTTTGGCAGTGTTCGTAGAGTTTTATGCAGTTTTAGGATTATTAATTTCAATATTGATTTTAAATGGAATTAAATTATGAAGGAGTTATCAGAGCTTTTAAACAAAATAATTTTAGAGAAAGAGAAAGAAAAAGAAGAGATTCTAAAGAACGCTCAAATAAAAAAGGAAGAGATTTTAGCTTCTATTAGAAAAGAAGCCCAAAACTATTTTTCTGAAATATTTTTAAAAAAGAAAGAAGAGTTAAAAAAGAAAAAAAGAGAGATTTTATTTGAAGAAAAATTAAAAAATAAAAGATTGCTTTTACAAGAAAAAGAAGAATTAATAAAAGATGTTTTTAAAGAAATTAAATTATTTTTAGAAAAAAATTCTAATTTTATCCCTAAAAAAGAAATCGTTAAGAAAGATGAGAAAATTCAGCAAAATCTTACAATAGAAGAGTTTTTAGAATTTTTAAAAGAGAATTTTAAAGGAACTCTTTTGAAGATAATAGATGATGAGTTACGATTATAGTTTTTCTTTGGGCAGAATAGGTGCATTAGAAAAGAAGTTGATTTCTCCAGAATATTTTTATGAGATTCTAAAGTTTGATTTTCCTGAAGGTCTTTCAAAATTAAGAGATAAGTTTTTTGGTGATTTAAAAGATTTTGAAGATATAGATATGTTTTTTTTAAAAGAAGAAGATTATCTTTATGAAAATTTGGAAGTTCTTTTAGAAGAGAAATTAAGAATATTTTTGAAGAAAGCATTCGATTTAAATTTTATAAGTAAGAATCTAAATTTATTGAATTCTGAATATTTAAAGAAATATTTTCTTCTTTCAGTAAAATTAGAGAATGCTCTTTTAGATTTGAGAAGAAAATATTTAGGGATAAAAAAAGATTTAAACTTGCGTGATTTCCCTTCTTCTTTTATAAAAGAAGCTCAAAGTTTAATAGATGAGGGTAAAATTTATCTTTTACATTTTTTAAAGATAAGATTTCTTTTGAGATTTTTAGAAGAATTTAAAAAAAATCTTTTAGGAGCTGAGATAGTTTTTTGGTATTTTTTTAATAAGAAATTTCAATATGATATTTTAAAATTTATTATTATATGCAAAATGAGAAAAATTGAGATAAATAAAATAAAGAATGTTTTGGAGGTGAGTTTTGGAAAGTAAGATTTTGTTTATAGGAAAAGATGAACTTGCAGAATTCTTTAAAATATTAGGATTTGAATCTTTAAAAGTAGAAGATTTAGAAAGGATAAAAGAAATGCAAGATTTTAAGATAATTTTGTGTGAAGAAGATCTCTATGAAAAACTTTTAGAGAAATTTAAAGATAGAATAATAGTTCCTTTTTGTAATCTAGAAGAAAAAAAAGAGCTTTTAAAAGAGAATATTTATCACTTAGTAAAAGAGACAATAGGCAAATAAAAAATGAAACCTCAAATTGTAAGAGTATCAGGTCCTTTAGTGGTAGCAAAGAATTGCGTAGGAGCAAAAATGCACGAGATGGTAAAGGTGGGTGAAATAGGTTTAGTAGGTGAGATTATAGAACTAAGAGAAGATTTAGCTTTTATTCAGGTCTATGAAGATACAACAGGCATAGGTCCTGGAGAACCTGTAGTTTTGTTAAATAGACCTTTGAGTGTGGAATTAGGACCTGGTCTATTAGGTAAGATATTCGATGGGATTCAAAGACCTTTAGATAAAATTTATTCTGAAAAAGGAGATTTTATAGAAAGAGGAATAGAAATTTTTGCTTTAGATAGAAAGAAAAAATGGAAATTCACTCCTGTTAGAAAAAAAGGAGAGTTTGTTAAAGAAGGAGATATTATAGGAGAAGTAAAAGAGACTCCTTTAATCACCCACAAAATATTAGTTCCTCCTCAGATTGAAGGCAAAATCTGTGAAATTAAAGAAGGAGAGTTTAGTGTGGAAGAAGAAGTAGCTGTAATAGAAACTTTGAGAGGAAAAGTTCCTGTTAAACTTTACCAAATTTGGCCAGTAAGAGAAAAAAGACCTTTTAAAAAAAGGTTAATGCCTTCTGAGATTTTAGTGACTGGTCAAAGGATTTTAGATACTTTTTTTCCTTTAGCTAAAGGAGGAACAGCTTGTTGTCCAGGTCCTTTTGGAGCAGGCAAAACTGTCTTACAACATCAATTAGCAAAGTGGTCAGATGCTCAAATTATAGTTTATGTTGCTTGTGGAGAAAGAGGGAATGAGACTGCAGATTTATTATTAAGTTTTCCAGAGTTAAAAGACCCTAGGACCAAAAGACCTTTGTTAGAAAGAACCATTATAATAGCTAACACCTCTAATATGCCAGTAGCTGCCCGTGAAGCTTCAATCTATACAGGTATTACCATTGCAGAGTATTTTAGAGACCAAGGTTACAATGTAGCTTTAATGGCAGATTCCACTTCAAGATGGGCTGAAGCTCTGAGAGAAATTTCTGGAAGGATGGAAGAGATGCCTGGTGAAGAAGGATACCCTGCATATTTACCTGCAAGATTAGCTGAATTTTATGAGAGGGCAGGAAAAGTTATTACTTTAGGATCAGATGAGAGGATAGGTTCAATAAGTATAATAGGGGCAGTCTCTCCTCCAGGAGGAGATTTATCAGATCCTGTAGTCCAAGGGACTTTAAAGGTAGTTAAAGCTTTTTGGGGTTTAGATGACAAGTTAGCTAACGCTAGACACTTTCCAGCTGTAAATTGGTTAATAAGCTATTCTTTATATAATCAGCTTTTAGATGAGTTTAAAAAAGAAAAAATAGCTGAAGATTTTGAAATGCTAAGAATTGAAGCTATGAAGATTTTAGAAGAGGAAGAAGAATTAAAAGAAATAGCCAGATTAGTAGGATTAGAAGCTTTATCTAATTATGATAGATTGAAGTTAGAAATAGCTAGATCTTTAAGAGAAGATTTCTTGCATCAGAATGCTTTTGATGAAACAGATACCTATACTTCTTTAAAAAAACAGTATTTAATGCTCAAATTAATTATGAAATTTTATGAAGATGCAAAAAAAGCTTTGGAAAAAGGAAAAGATTTAGATAAAGTAGTAAAAGTCTCTTCAAGATTTATGATTTCAAAAGCAAAGTTTGTAAGAGAAGAAGAGTTTGAAGAGTTTTTTAAAGAAGTTTCAAAAAAAATAGAATTAGAATTAGATGAAATTTAAAGAATACCAAACAGTCTCACACATCCAGGGTCCTTTATTAATAGTAAGGAAAATAGAAGAAGTAAAGTATGCAGAGTTAGCTGAAATAATTTTATCCAATGGCCAAAAGCGTTATGGAAAAGTATTAGACGTTTCAGAAGATTTAGCAGTAGTTCAAGTTTTTGAAGGCACTCAAGGATTAGATACAGAAAATTCTAAAATAAGGTTTTTAGGTAAATCTGAAACATTTGGAGTAAGTAAAGAGATTTTAGGAAGAGTGTTTACTGGAAGAGGAGCACCTCGTGACGGATTACCTTTACCTCCAGCTGAAGAATTTTTGGATATAAATGGTTCACCTATAAATCCTGTAGCAAGAAGTTATCCTAATGAGTTCATTCAAACAGGAATATCAGCAATAGATGGAATGAATCCTTTAGTAAGAGGACAAAAGCTTCCTATATTTTCAGGCTCAGGTTTGCCTCACAATAGATTGTGTGCTCAAATTGCCAGACAAGCAAAGGTTTTGGGTAAAGAAGAAAAATTTGCAGTAGTATTTGGAGCTATGGGAATAACTTTTGAAGAAGCAGAATTTTTCATTCAAGATTTTAAAAAGACAGGAGCTTTAGAGAGATCAGTTTTATTTATAAATTTAGCAGATGAACCTGTAATTGAGAGAATTTCTGTACCTAGATTTAGTTTAACTTGTGCTGAGTATTTAGCTTTTAAATTGGATATGCATGTTTTAGTAATTCTGATAGATATGACTTTTTACTGTGAAGCTTTGAGAGAGATTTCATCAGCTAGGAAGGAAGTTCCAGGAAGAAGAGGTTATCCAGGTTACATGTATACAGATTTAGCTACTATTTATGAAAGGGCAGGAAGAATAAAGGGTAAAAAGGGTTCTGTAACTTTGTTACCTATTTTAACCATGCCTGATGATGATAAAACTCATCCTATACCAGATTTAACAGGCTACATTACAGAAGGACAGATAATTTTATCACGTGCTTTACATAAAAAAGGAATTTATCCTCCTATAGATGTTTTACCTTCTTTATCTAGATTAAAAGATAAAGGAATCGGTGAAAATAAAACTCGTAAAGATCACAGTTATGTTTTAAATCAGTTGTTCGCTTTATACGCTAAAGGACAGGAAGTTAGAGAATTAGCTTTAATTTTGGGAAGAGAAGCTTTAACAGATTTAGATAAAATTTATTTAGAATTTGCTGATAGATTTGAAGCTGAGTTTGTAAAGCAAGGAGAATTTGAAGAAAGAGATGTTATTAAGACTTTAGATTTAGGTTGGAAATTATTGAGAATGTTTCCAAAAGAAGAATTAACAAGAATAAAGCCAGAAATTTTAGAAGAATATTATGAGATTAAAAGTAAATCCTAACAGAATGGAATTATTGAGACTAAAAAAGAGAAGAATTTTAGCTCAAAGAGGATATGATCTATTACAAGACAAATTAGAAGAATTAATAGCAGAGTTTCACAGGATTAATAGAAAAGCAAAGCTTTTATTAAAAAAATGGGAAGATATTTTTAATCAATTTATAGAAGAGTTAATTTTTTTAAGGGCTCAGAGTAAAAAAGAAAATATAAAAAAGATTTTGGAAAATTTGGATTTATTAAAAGTAGAAATAGAATTCAAAAGAATTTTAAATTTAAAAATTCCAAAGTTTAAGATAAAAGATTCTTTAGAATTTAAATATCCTTTAGAAGAAACTCTGCCTCAATTTGATAAAGTTTATATTTTGAGAAAGGAGTTTTTAGAAGTTTTTTTTCAGGTGATAGAAATTTACTTATCTTTAAAACTCATTTCTTTAGAAATCGTAAAAACAAGAAGGAGAGTAAATGCTCTTCAATACATTTTGATTCCTACAATTGAAGAAAGTATAAAATATATTGAAGAGAAACTATCAGAATTTGAGAGAGAATTTCTGATGAGAATATTGAGGATAAAAGAAGTGATAAGAAAATGATAAAAGATTTTTCTAAATGGCAGGCTTTTGAGAAGGAACTTATAAAGAAAGGAAATCTTTTGAAGAAAATTTTAAAGATTTTTGAAGAGATGTATAAACAAGCTCTTTTTTTAAAGTGCTACCTCCCAAAAAATCCTCTTGAAGGAATAGAAAAAGACATAATCTTAACTAAAGTAATAAATAGTGTTTAAAAAATTCTTTAAAAAATTCGATGAAAGTTTAAATTTAAACCTTAAAGAAAAGTTTTCTAAAATCAAAAAATTGATATAATTATTAAGTAATTTAAAAGGGCGGGTAGTTCAGCCTGGATAGAACGCTTCCCTTACAAGGAAGAGGTCGGCAGTTCAAATCTGCCCCCGCCCAGGTTTATAGAGATATTTCTATTCTATTTATTTTGAAAAAAATAAATATTCAAATGTCAATTTATTTGTCTATTTAATGTTATATTTATTTGACATTTAATTAGAATATATGTTACAATTATTATGGAGGTGATAAAAAGTGCTTACTTTTGAAGAAAAGACGACTTTAGTAGGGATCTCAGAGTTAAGGACAAAGATGAAGGAGATTTTAAAACAAGCTAAAGAAAATAGGGTATTTATTGGCAAAAGAAACAAATTAATTGCAGTATTGTTAGATATAGAAGAATACAGAAAGATGGAGAAGGTTTTAGAAGAGTTAGAAGATTTTGCCTTAGGATATTTGGCTCATCGTAGAGAAAAAATTTCTTATAAAAAGCAATATTTAGACATAGAAGAGGTAGAAAAAATAATAGATGATATGGAAGATCAAATTCCATCCCCTTGTAGTAAAAGAAGACCTTAAAAGAATAGACCCTTCTTGGAGAAGGAGAATCATAAAAACAATAAAGAAAAAGCTATCAGTAGATCCTTCAAATTATGGTGAACCTTTAAAGGGAATATATAAAAAATACTGGAAATTGAAAGTAGGAGATTATAGAGTTATATATAAGATAGAAAAAAAAGAAATAGTAGTATATGTAATTAAAGTTGGAATAAGAAAAGATTATAAAGTCTATAAAGAACTTTTTTACAGAATCTAAAAAGATAGTGTTGCATATTTTTTATAATTATTGAAAAAAATCAAAGTTGTTATATAATTTTTCTACAATGGGGCCGTCGTCTAGCCTGGTTTAAGACCCCGGACTGTCGATCCGGTGATCGTGGGTTCAAATCCCATCGGCCCCGCCATTTGGGACAAAGGGAATAACTGCTGACACCGAAGGGACATCTGAAGTAGGCGGTTGTTCTTTTACATAGATATTTCTAAATATAAGTTAGCTAAATAAGTAAAAGAAAACTTACTTTTTAAGACTTTAGGATCAGAAACGACGTGCTAAGTATTTCCCTTTAGAGAGGACAGAATTTTTAAATAGAGGAGATTTATCTAACTCTTCTTTTGTATACACAAACAAGTCTACATTTAATTCCAGATCTTTAAAGTAATCTATGAAATCTAAGGGTCTGTCTATAAATCTTTTATGGGAATAGCTCACTATAATGAGAATATCTATATCACTGAGAGGGGTAGCTCTATTTTCTGCTAAGGATCCAAAAAGAACCACACTTTCAACATTTCTGTCGTCAGCGATAATCTTGTGAGCGATACTCTTCAATCTTTCTAAGAGAACTTCTCTATTTAGCCAGAATACCTTCACAGAACCGTAAGATTTCTTTACAATCACTGATCGCATTTTCAACATCCTCTTTCTTGTAGTCCTCTTAGTAAATCATAAACTGAATGACCCCATGCTTGACCTGAAAGCTTTTGATATAAAGCTTTAACTGCTTTTTCTGCTGCTTGTTGAGAGATGAAACATGCCCACTCAAAAAAACCTTCTTTTAATTGAGAACGTGCACTTTCTAAATCTCTTTTAGCTTGCTTAAACCAGTCAGAACTCCTCTCAGGCATTTTAGGAGAATTATATCATAAATTATATTTGTCTTCCAACTACTCATATGCTCCATTTAAAAAGGTCCCATCCCTTTAGTTTAGAGTGTGCATACGATTTGGTATTAAACATTTCCACTCCTGAGATGGAAATGGTTACTTTGAATTTATAAAACCAGAAAAATCATTACCCAACTTAAAAACATATCCTTTTAGCATCAATAATCTACAATCAACCTTTAAAACAAATCGCAAAAGAACTTAATTTAAGTTATGAAGATGTGAGGCAGAAGAAGAGTTAAGGGGGTGAGAAAAATGAAAAATTATTTGATTTACTTGTCAGCAAAAAGGATTCCACAGGAAGGAAAGTTTTATTTTCAATTTAGTTATTTTCACAGTTTTTGATTAAAATGTAATAACTTTATCACACTTTTTTACTATATCATATAAATCTTTCATTGTAGAAAGAGGACAAGTTTCTGAACCTTCTGATTGGCGAATTTTTAGACAACTTCCACAGGCAAGAATTTTACCACCATTTTCAATAAATGTTTGCATTTGTTCTGTAACCTTAAATTTATCTGTATCTAAGGATTCACATTCTACTCCTTTTGCAAGTAAAAATATTTCTACCTCATCATTCTCTTTTAAAGTAAAGTTTCCAAATCTAAAAGCATTCCATACAGTTTCAGAGTCGTTTGAGTAAATTATGATTCCCAACTTCATAGTTTGCCTCCTTTCGAGTACATAATACTTTTATTTGGTTCTTATAATATACCATTTTTTTAAATATTTTTGGAATTTTTTTGTCACATTTCCCTTATTTCCTGACATATCTCTATAAGGAGGAAAATAAAAATGAGAAGAAAAGAAATAACCCAAATCTATCAAATAATCAACAAAACTTTCAGAGACATAACTCTGACTTTTGCTGGATTAGCCTTGGAAAATAACTTCAAAGATGAGGCAATCACAGACTTTGCCAATTGCCTTGAAGATATCTATTATCAAACCTTAAACAAAATAGAAAAACTCGCAAAGAAAACCTCTTATTTTGAATTTAACACAAAAGAATATCTGCATCCTCATCCAGCAATAGTAAAATTGTTAAGAATTTTTAACTTGGTACCAAAGTAAGGTAAAATTTTATTTTGTTGTATTAAAGAAGATTGTTTTTATAAAATATATTGAAAGAGTTAAAAATGGCAAAGTGTGTATCTTGTAAAAAATCTGCTCAAATAAAGATTGCTTTTGCTCCTTTTTGTGAGAGTTGTTTTTTAAAGCACTATCAAAATAGAGTAGAAAGATTAATTAAAAAATTTAAACTTATAAAAGAGAAAGATAAAATTTTAGTTGCAGTTTCAGGTGGTAAAGACAGTATGAGTTGTGCACATGTTTTAAGTAAATTCAGACAGAGATTTAAATTTGAAATGGGAGTCTTACACATAGATGTAGGAGTCTCAGATTGCACCAATGAAAATACTGAAAATATAATCAGAGATTTTTGCAATGAATACAAAGTTCCTTTTTATCTTTTAAAAATAAAAGAATATTTAGGTTTAGATATAAAAGAGGTATCTAAAAAAATAAGAAGACCTATATGTTCAATCTGTGGGATGGTTAAAAGGTACGCCTTAAATAAATTTGCTCGTGAGAATGGATTTAATAAAATAGCTACAGGTCACTGTGCAGATGACATTACTTTACTTTTCTTTAAAAACTGGTTCTCTTATTATTTTGATTGGATAGCTAAATTTAAGCCTATTATGCCATCAAATCATCCTAAAATAGTTACCCGTATAAGACCTTTATTTGAATGTTTAGAAGAGGAAAATTTAACATATGTAAAGCTCAATAAAATAAAAATAGCAGGTTGCTCTAAATATTCTTATTCAGTAAGAAAAGATAAACTAAAAGAAATATTAAAACTCATAGATTCAAAAAAACCTGATTTTAAGATAAATTTTGTAAGAGCTTTAGAGAGAGTAGAAATAAAAGTAAAAGAACCCGATTCCATTAAAGAATGCATAAAATGTGGTGAACCCACAGACAAAGAGATCTGTGGAGTATGTAGACTTAAAATGTAAAAAAGTAAATTTTTTGAACTTTTGACTTTCATAAGTTCTTTTATATAATTAAGTTTATGAAGGTAGCAAAATCTGTTTTAGACTTAATTGGTAATACCCCTTTAGTAAGATTAAGAAAGATAGAAAAAGGATTAAATGTAAAATTAGTAGCGAAATTAGAATTTTTTAATCCAGCTAAAAGCTTAAAAGATAGAGTAGGATTTTTTATGTTAAAAGATGCTGAAAAAAAAGGTTTAGTCAATAAAAATACACTTATTATTGAAGCTACAAGTGGTAATACAGGAATAGCTTTAGCAGTTGTGTGTGCTTATAAAAATTATAAATTGATTTTAACTATGCCAGAAGATGTTTCAGAAGAAAAGAAAAGACTTCTTTCTTTATTTGGAGCAAAGTTAATTTTTACTCCTTCAAAAGAAGGAATGAGAGGAGCAATAAGAAAAGCAGAAGAACTATCAAAAAAGTACTCTAATTCCTTTTTTGTTCGTCAATTTGAAAATCTGGCAAATCCTAAGGCACATTACCTTACTACTGCTCAAGAGATTTGGAAAGATACCGATGGTAAAGTAGATATATTAATAGCAGGAGTTGGAACAGGAGGCACTATTACAGGTGTAGCTAAGTTTTTAAAAAAGAAAAAGAAGGAGATAAAAATAATAGCTGTAGAACCTAAAAATTCAGCTGTATTGAGTGGTAAAAAACCAGGTATTCATAAAATTGAAGGGATAGGTGCAGGTTTTATTCCTAAAATTTTAAAAAAAGAATTATTAGATGAAGTAATATGTGTAGAAGATGAAAAAGCTATCAAGATGACTAAAAGATTAGCAAGAGAAGAAGGGATTTTGGTAGGTTTATCTAGTGGAGCTGTTCTATGGGCAGCTTTACAGATAGCTAAGAGAAAGGAAAATAAAGGTAAGTTAATAGTTATGATTTTTGCTGATAGCGGAGAAAGATATTTATCAGAGTTAGCTTGAAAATATGGAGGAAAAATTATGGAGGCAATAATCTCTAAAGCAATCCTTGAAACATTTTTTAAAGAATTTAAGGAATACTTAGAGGTAGATGTAGCTATTGCAGGGTGTGGTCCTTCAGGATTAGTATGCGGATATTATTTAGCAAAAGAAAAGGTTAAAGTAGCTATATTTGAAAGACAATTAAGACCTGGAGGAGGTATTGCTGGTGGGGGGATGATGTTTAATAAAATAGTATTAGAAGAATCTGCTAAAGAGATTTTAGAAGAGTTAGATATAAATGTTAAAAAATACAAAAAAAATCTCTATGTAGCAGATGCTTTGGAAGTAACAAATGGTTTATGTTTTAAAGCTATAAAAGCAGGGGTTAAGATTTTCAACCTTATAAATGTAGAAGATGTCGTAATAAGAAAAAATAAAATTGCAGGTTTAGTCTTAAACTGGAGTGCAGTAAATTGGGCACAACTCCATATAGATCCTTTAGCTGTTAAAGCAAAAGTAGTAGTAGATGCTACAGGTCATGAAGCTGAAATCTGTAAGATTATAGAAAGAAAGTTAGGAACTGTATTTTGCACTCCTTCAAGTAAAGTAGAAGGAGAAAAATCTATGTGGGCAGAAAAAGGTGAATCTGAACTTTTAAAAAATACTAAAGAAGTATATCCAGGTTTGGTGGTATGTGGTATGGCAGCAAATGCTGTTTTTGGTGCAGAGCGTATGGGAGCAATCTTTGGAGGTATGTTTTTATCAGGTAAAAAAGCCTCTAGAATCATTATAAAAAAATTAAATAAAGATGGCTAAAACGATAGCTGAAATAAATGAGAAGATAAAAAAAGGTAAAGTAGTAGTAGTTACAGCAGAAGAGATGAAAGAGATTGTGAGAAAGAAAGGTGAAAAAAAAGCTGCAGATTATGTGGATGTAGTGACTACTGCTACTTTTGGTCCTATGTGTTCTTCAGGTGCTTATTTAAATCTCCCAAATACTGCTCCAAAGATTAAATTAGGAGGAGGTAAAGTCTACATTAATGGAGTACCTGCTTATGCAGGATGGGCAGCTTATGATATTTACATAGGAGCTACAGCTTTACCAGAAGATGACCCTCGAAATAAAATTTATCCTGGAGAATTTAAGTATGGAGGAGGTCATGTAATAGAGGATTTGGTAAGGGGAAAAGATTTAAGATTAGAAGCTAAAGCCTATGGAACAGATTGTTATCCTCAAAAAAGGTTAGATATTACTATTAATATTAAAACTATCCCTCAAGCAATTTTATTTAATCCAAGGAATGCTTATCAAAATTATAATGTGGCTGTAAATTTATCTAACAAGATTATTTATACTTACATGGGAGTTTTAAAACCAAATCTGGGCAATGCAAATTACTGTAGTGCAGGTCAACTCTCTCCCCTTTTGAACGATCCTTTTTATAAGACTATAGGAATAGGCACAAAAGTATTTTTAGGAGGAGGAATAGGTTTTGTATGTTGGTCAGGAACACAACACAACCCTAATGTAGAAAGGACCCAGAGAGGAGTGCCTACTCAGCCTGCAGGTACTTTAGCTTTAATAGGAGATTTAAAGCAGATGTCTCATGAATTTTTAAGGGGAGTGAGTATTTTAGGTTATGGAGTAAGTTTGAGTGTAGGAATAGGTGTGCCTATTCCTATATTAAATGAAGAGATGGCTTTTTATACCTCAGTAAGAGATGAGGAAATTTTTGCTCCTGTAATAGATTACAGTAAAGATTATCCTGAATCTACAGGCAGAATAATAGCAAAGGTAAGCTATGCAGATTTAAGGAAAGGTAAGATTAAAATTTTAAATAAAGAAGTCCCCACAGCAAGTTTGTCCAGTTATGCAAAAGCTCGCCAGATAGCTCAAATTTTAAAATCTTGGATAAAAGAAAAAAAATTCTTTTTAACCGAACCTGTCTCGCCTTTACCTTTTTCACAAAATTACAAGGATGATTAAAACCTTAAACGATGTATTAGTTTGGTTAAGAGAAGATAAATATGAGAATTTGATATTTTTATTTAAAGAAGCTGACAGATGTAGAAAGGAATTCGTTGGAGATAAAGTCCATTTAAGAGGACTTATAGAATTTTCAAATTATTGTATAAGAAACTGCCTTTACTGTGGTTTAAGAAGAGAGAATACTAAATTAAAACGCTATCGTATGGAAATTAAAGAGATTTTCAAACAAGTTAAACTCATCCAAAAATTGGGTTTTAAAACAGTAGTCCTTCAATCTGGAGAGGACCCTTATTATAGAATAAAAGATCTATGTAGACTTATAGAAAAAATTAAGAAAAAATTAAACTTAGCTGTAGCTTTATGTATAGGAGAAAGAAGTTTTAGAGATTATAAAGATTTGAAAGAGGCAGGAGCTGATAGATACCTTCTTAAGTTTGAGACTTCAGATTACAAGCTTTATAAAAAATTAAAGCCAGACAGTTCTTATAAGAATAGATTTAGATGTTTAGAATATCTTAGGAGATTAGATTTTCAAACTGGTTCAGGGAACATAGTGGGTTTACCTTTTCAATCTTTGGAGAGTTTAGCACAAGATATTATGTTATTTAAAGAGTTAGATTTAGACATGATAGGGATAGGACCTTTTATACCCCATCCCAATACACCTTTAAGAGAATTTTCTTCTCCAAAATTAGAATTAGTTTTAAAAGTTATAGCTTTGACAAGACTTATAACTAAAATTACTCATATTCCAGCTACGACTGCTATGGGTACACTTTATAACAGAGGAAGAGAAAAAGCTTTAGAATGTGGAGCAAATGTGATAATGCCAAATGTAACTCCTCAAAAATATAAAAAATATTATCAAATATACCCCAATAAAGTCTGTGTTAAAGAGAATCCGAAAGAATTTAAAATTTATATTGAAAAATTTCTTGCTTCTATAGGAAGAAAGATTGCCACTGATTTTGGGCATAGTTTAAGAAAGAATCTGGTATTTTTTTAAACTGATTAAAATGAAAAAAAGAGTAGGAGTAGCAATAAGTGGAGGCATAGATTCAGCTGTGGCAGCTTTTTTGCTTAAAAAAGCAGGTTTTGAAGTGGTAGGTTTTACAATGTATTTAGGTATAAACAACTTTAAATCCCATAGTATAGAAGATGCAAAGAAAGTATGTGAGAAGTTAGAGATACCTCATTATGTTTTAGATTTATCAAATGAATTAGAAGAGATAGTAATAAAAAGGTTTATTAATGAATACTTAGAAGCAAAAACCCCTAACCCTTGTGTAGAATGTAATAGGTTTATAAAATTTGGAGTTTTTTTAGAAAGAGTGCTTTCAGCAGGATGTGATTTTTTTGCTACAGGTCATTATGCAAAGATAAAAAAAGTTGGAGATGATTTCTTATTGAAGAAATCTAAAGATAAAACAAGAGACCAAACTTACTTTCTTTATTCTATAGACAAAGAGAAATTTAAGTATATAATCTTTCCTTTAGGTAATTTTACTAAAGAAAGAGTGAAAAAAATAGCTCAAAAATATAAACTGTGTGAAAATCTAAATTCTGAAAGTCGTGATATTTGTTTTGTACCTCAAGGTGATTACAGAAAATTTATTTTAGAAAGAGTAAAAGAAATAAAACCTGGTCCTATTTTTGATTTGGAAGGTAATTTTTTAGGGATGCATAAAGGGATAGTTTTTTATACAGTAGGTCAAAAAGAAGGTTTAGGGCTAATAACAAATAAACCTTTATATGTAATAAATATAGATGCTAAGAAAAATCAAATAATAGTGGGAGAAAGAGAGTTTTTAAAAGCAAAAGGTTTGGTAGCTGGTAGAGTAAATATTTTAGTAAAAAGATTACCTCCAGAAGCTGAGGCCAAAATCAGATACTCTCATAAACCTGCTAAATGTAGAGTTTTTTTAGAAAATGGTAAATTAAAAATAATATTTTATGAAAAACAAGAAGCTATTACTCCTGGGCAGTCTGTAGTTCTTTATCAAAAAGATGTGGTTATTGGAGGAGGGATTATTGAGGAGGTTTTAAATTGAATATTCAAAAAGAGATCGAAAAGCTAAAAAAGGAAAAAAATGCTATAATTTTAGCTCATAATTATCAATTGCCTGAAATTCAAGATATAGCAGATTTTGTAGGCGATTCCTTAAATTTAAGCATTAAAGCTAAAGACACAAAAGCTCAAATTATAATTTTTTGTGGAGTCCACTTTATGGCTGAGACTGCCAAAATCTTATCACCACAAAAGAAAGTTTTAATTCCTGTTAAAGAAGCAGGGTGTAGCTTAGCTGATAACATTACTGTCCAACAGATAAATAAATTAAAGAAAAAGCATCCTAATGCAAAGGTTTTATGTTATGTTAATACCACAGCTAAGATAAAAGCAAAGAGCAATGTAGTATGTACTTCAGCTAATGCTGTTGAGGTAACAGAAAAAGTTTTAAAAGATGAAGAGGTAATTTTTATTCCTGATAAATATTTAGGTTTATATACGATGAGAAAGACAAATAAAAAATTTATATTGCATTCAGGTTACTGTCCTGTCCATGTGAGTATAAGAAAAGAAGATATAGAAAGACAGAAAAAACTCCATCCAAAAGCTAAAATCTTAGCGCATCCAGAATGTTTACCTGAAGTAATAGATTTAGCAGATAAAGTCTTATCTACAGAAGGAATGTGCAGGTACGCTAAAAAAACTAAATTTCAAGAGATGATAATAGCTACAGAAATAGGGATCTTACATAGATTGAGAAAAGAAAATCCTAAGAAAAAGTTTTATCCTGCTTCAAAAACAGCAGTATGTCCTTTCATGAAGGTCATAAGATTAAAGGATGTTTTAGACTCATTAAAATATGAAAGGTATCCTGTTGAGGTACCTCTCTCTGTAAGGTTAGGTGCTTATAGAGCTATTCAAGAGATGTTAAAAGTAAGCTAAATCGTTACTCAAACTTATGTTAAGAGTAGAAAATTTATATGTAGAGGTTGGAGGCAAAACAGTAGTTAAAGACGTGCAGCTTTTTATTAAAGAGAATGAAGTAGTAGTTCTATTTGGTCCAAATGGAAGTGGGAAGACAAGTTTGGTAAAAGCTATAATGGGGTTTGGTGGTTATTCGATAAAGAAAGGTAGAATTCTATTTAAAAATAAAGATGTAACTTTTATTCCAATAGAAGAAAGAGTCAAATTAGGTATAGGTCTAATGCCTCAACATCCTCCGAAAGTAAGAGGTGTAAAATTAATTCAGTTAGCTGAATTTTTATGTAATGATAGAGAAAGGATTAAAAATTTAGCAGAAAGCTTTCTTTTACAAGACCTTTTATACAGGGATGTAAATGTAGATTTTTCAGGAGGTGAGATTAAAAGATCAGAATTATTCCAACTCTTTCTTCAAAACCCTGACCTTTTACTTTTAGATGAACCTGAATCAGGAGTAGATATTGAGAATATATCTATAATGGGTAAGATGTTGAGAAAATATTTAGAAAATAAAGGAAAATCAGCTCTTATAATTACACATACTGGTTACATTTTAGATTACGTACCTGCTCATAAAGGATACGTGATGATAGAAGGTAGCCTACATTGTGTAGGTTCACCTAAGGAAATATTTAAAAGAATAAAAGAAGTTGGTTATGAAAAATGTAAGGAGTGTAAATGGCAAATGAAAAAATAAAGGAAATTTTAAAAGAAGATTTTGAAGCGTTAACTTCTTCTGGTATAGAATTTACTAAAGAAAAACATTCAGCAAATTTTTTTCAACAAGATGATGAAGTTTTATTTTCTAAAAGTTTTTTGGAAGGAGTAGAGATATTAGACATAAAAAAAGCTTTAAAAGATTCAGAGGTAAAAAATTATTTAGGAAAAGGTTTTAAAATTTTAAATAAAAACCACCCTACAGATATTTGTGGAGGTTATTTTATAAGAGTGAAAAAATCTAACACTGTAGAGATTCCTATTCAAGCATGTCTTTTTTTAAAAAAGAGAGGTTTTAAACAAAAAGTTCACAATATAGTAATAGTAGAAGAAGATGCTAAAGTTTATATTATTACAGGATGTGTAGCTTCCCAAAGTTCTAAAGAAAGTTTTCATTTGGGAATCTCTGAATTTTTTATTAAAAAAGGAGGTTATTTAAACTTTACAATGATCCACTCTTGGCATAAGGATGTGAAGGTAAGACCAATGAGTGTAGCTGTTGTAGAAGAAGGAGGAAATTTTGTTTCAAATTATATATGTTTGAAACCTGTAAAAGAAGTGGTTATGTATCCTATAGCTGTGTTAAAAGGTAGAAATTCTAAAGCAAGTTTTAATTCTTTAATAATGTCTCATTCAGATTCTTATCAGGATATAGGAGCAAGAGTTATTCTAAAAGAGGCTAATACTCAGGCAGAGATTATCTCAAGGAGTGTGAGTTTAGGGGGTAAGATTGTTGTGAGAGGTCATCTAAAAGCAGAAAGTAAAGATGTAAAAGCTCATTTAGAATGTAGAGGTTTGGTCTTTTCAGATAAAGGGAGTATACATGCTATTCCTGAGTTAGAGACACACTTTAAAGATGTAAATCTTTCTCATGAAGCTGCTATTGGAAAGATAAGCAGAGATGAGATAGAATATTTAAGGTCTAAAGGATTTAATGAAAAGCAAGCCCAATCTTTAATTATAAGAGGTTTTATGGACGTAGATATTTTAGGCTTGCCAGAATCTTTAAAAAAAGAGATTAAAAATATAGAAGAAAATATTCTAAAAGAGAGTTTTTGAATTTAAAGATGTCAAAAATATTTAAAAAGATTAGTTTTATCTTATCCTTTTTAATATGTATTAACGTATCTTCACAGGTTAAAGATTCAAAGTTAAAAGAGTTACGTATGCAAATAGTTCTTTACAATTTAGTAAAGAATCTTTATCTCACTAAAGAACAAGCAGAATTTTTATTAGAAAAAGCTAAAGTAGCCAAAAATTTAAAGGAAGATTTTGAAGAAAAGTTTAAAGAGATATTTTCTCAACAGAAGCAAATTTTGAGTGATTTGAAAGAAATATTGAAAGAGGAAAGCGGAGTAATTCCTCAAAAACTTAAAAAAGAGTTGCATAAAACCGAGTATGAGCTAAAAAAGCTTCGCAAAGAATATATTCAAAAATTAGATGAAATAGTTAAAGAGGTAAAATCTAAGCTCTCAGATTCTCAAATTTACATAATTGAAAATTTTAAACCCTGTCTCATTCCTCCAAAAAGTTCTAAATTAATAGGCCAAGCTTTTTCTTCAAAAAGGTTAGAAAAAAAGTTAGAGTTTTTAAGAAAACTTCCTTGTCAAGAATACATATTTAAAAGAGATAGATTTATAGAGAATTTTTTAAATCATATTTTGTTGAGATTTCCGAAAATAGAAGAAAAGAAATTAGAAGAGATTAGGGAGAATTTAGTTGAAATTTTAGATAAAATGAGAGAATTGTCAGATATAGATTTCTCACTTCAAAAAGAGCAAATATTAGAGGAAATAAAAAATATTTTTTCTCCTAAATTTTCTTTCAAAGAAAAAAACATAGATGACAAAATACTCCATTTTTTACTTAATCCTCAAATAATACCTATTTTGGAGGAGATTTTGGAAACCACAAATTTTTGAAAATTTTACTTATAGTAGAGAGCCACATAATTTTATTTTTTCTTCTCAACACATAGATTCCAAAGTAAGATAAAGATAGTTTATTATTTAGAAAAATTGGATTGAGAGGTTTATGTGCATTCTAAAAGTAGAGATAGGTTAATTTATTCTAATACATCTCCAAAGGTACTATTACAACCAGCAGTAGAGGTTACAGCTGAGTTTGGATCAGTATATCTTATTATTCCACTTTCGTCCACACAGAAGGAACGTCTACCCGTTATTCCGTAAGATTGAGGGTAAGCTATAGCTATAAAGGTATTTGTACTACCTGTAAGATTAAAATAGTACCCTCGTTTTAAACAAACTGGATCGCTACATCCCAAGATACTATCAATATAAGGAGGGGTCACACTACCTAGTATATTCAAATCACTAGGGAAAGTAGGATGTACTGCTTTATAAGCTTGAGCTGCAGAGGAGATGAGGCGTAAAGAAGCAATTGCAATAGCTTCATTGGTGTTTAGTCTTGTGCGTAATAAATTGAAAATGACTAAAGCTGCTAATGAGGTAATGATGACTACTACAATCATAATTTCTACTAAAGTAAAACCTTTTTTCATTTTTGATTATTTTTTTATTTTTTAATTCTCTTAAAATTTATCGCTGAAAATTTAGAATGTCAAGCTATAGTTTTTATAGACAGTTTAGTTAATCAATTCTTAAAGAAAACAATAACTGATGATTATCTTTTCTTGATAGTAGATGCAAATATGTAAAGATATCTCCCCAAAATAAAAGAAAAAAACCTGTAATATAGGTATAAAAGAAGACTTATCTTGCAAAATCCTTTATTATAGTATCTGCTGAAAATGAAATAAACTATACTAACTTTTTCTTTGATTTAAAAGAAAAGGGCTTAGAAGGCAAAAATCTAAAAATGCTTATCTGTGATAGTAAAAAATCAATAGAAAATGCCTTTTTGTTTGTATATCTCAACAAAGATATTCAAATATGCTCTATTCACTATGTAAGAGAGGTTTTAAGACACATAAAAAATAAAAAATAAAAAATAAAAAATTGCCTCCTTTATAAGAAAAAAAAGACATAACAATCTTTATAAATCAAAAACAAAGAATGAGTTTTTAAATAACCTAAACACTCTCAAAAAAGAATATCGAAATAAAGAACCCTAAATTCTTTAAAATCTTACTTAAAAACATAGATAAAACCTTAACCTTCTATAACTATCCAGAAAAATACCATTCCTTAATAAAGAGTACCAATTTAATAGAGAGATTCTTGAGGGATATAGAGCAATTAACAAGATACTGGACAGGGTTTAAAGATGAAAAGAGTGCAAATAGAGTTATTTATCTATTAGTAGAAAAGAAAGATTTAATAAAAACAATAACTCTAACTATGAAGGGTATAGCTGTATGAATTTACACAATTTTGTTGACAGTACCCTTGAAAGCGCTTTCTTGAAATTAAATTTTTAATATGCTATACTTTAATTCAATGTTAAATACCCAGATTTTAAGTTCTTTAAATTGTATAGATTTTTTAATAATTTTTTTATCTTTGAGGATCCTTTTTATCTCCTTTAAAGAAGGTTTTTTAACTGAATTTTTAAAGACTTTAAGCGTATTTTTAAGTTTTTTGATAGGGGTGCATTTTTCTCCTATAATAGCAGAGAAGATAAAAAATAAGTTTCCTTTACGTTTAGAAGGTTTGGATAGTTTTATATTTTTAGTTATAACTGTATTGAGTTTTATAATTTTTAGTCTTATAAGAAAGGGATCCAGAATTATTTTTAAAAGTGAAAAGGAAAAGTTAGGACTTTTAAATAGATTTTTTTCTTTAATATTAGGTAGTGTAAGAAGTTTATTTGTGGGTTGTATTGTTATTTGCATTTTTTTATTTTCAGAGATTAATTATTTAAAAAAAATAACTGAAAAAGCGTATTTTTATCCAGTTTTGATGAAATTTACAAAATCTACATATAAAGTCTTTTACAAAAAATTTATAGTAAAAATTTGGCCTCAATACCCTTTTAATGAGGAGGTAGAAAAATATGAAGTTGGAAAAGTTTTATAAAAAAGTAGTTGAGATAGGTATTAAAAACGACCCTCGTCCTAAAGAATTTATTGAGAAGTTATTAGAAGAGAAAAAAAAGGAATATGAAAAATTGGAAGATAAAAAGAAAGAGTTTTTTGATAAGGATAATTTTTGGAATCCATTTAGTGATACTCGTGTGTTTTTTGAGGATTTAGACATAGAGATTAAAACTCTCATGGTAGGTATAGACATAGAAGCTCAAGAAGTTTTAGCTTTTGATAGATTAAGAAAAGAATATTCTTTAGATTTATTGATTGCACATCATCCTGAAGGTAAAGCTTTAGCTAACTTTTATGAGGTAATGGATTTGCAGGTAGATATTTTAAAAACAGCAGGCTTTTCTTTAAGTTTAGCTGAAGATTTGCTTTCAGAAAGAAAAAAGCAGGTAGAAAGAAAAATACTTCCTTTAAATTTTTTAAGGACTATAGATTTAGCTAAAATTTTTAAAGTTCCTTTAATGTGCATTCATACTCCAGCAGATAACTGTGTTTACCAATTTTTAAAGAGATATTTTGAAGAAAAAAAGCCTCAGAGATTAAAAGATATTATAGAATTACTTTTAGAACTCCCTGAGTACAGAGAAGCAGAAAAAAATAATTTTGGTCCCAGAATACTAAAAGGAAACCCTAACAATAGAGTAGAGAGGATTTTTTTAGAAATGACTGGGGGTACAGAACCTCATACTCAAATTTATCAAGAGTTAGTAAAAAAAGGATATGATACTATAGTAAGCATGCATTTATCTGAAGAACATTTTAAAAAAGCTTCAGATTCTAAATTGAACATTATAATCAGTGGACATATTTCTTCTGATACATTAGGTTTGAATCTGCTTTTTGATGAGATAGAAAAAGAAGAGCCTTTAGAATTCGTAGAAGTTTCAGGTTTTAGAAGATTTAGACACACAAAATGATACCCCAAGATTTTGTTCAGGAAGTTTTAGATAAAACAGATATTGTAGAACTAATATCTTCTTATATACCTTTAAAAAAGTCTGGATCAAATTTTAAATCGCTCTGTCCTTTCCATACTGAGAAAACGCCATCTTTTTTTGTGAGTCCTCAAAAACAACTTTTTCATTGTTTTGGTTGTGGAGTAGGAGGGAATGCTATTCATTTTTTAATGAAGTATGAAAATTTATCTTTTTATGAAGCTTTAAAGACTTTAGCTGAACGCGCAGGACTTAAAATGCCTAAAATTCAGGATTCACAGAAAACTTTAAAGACTTCTCTTTATGAGATAAATGAATTAACAGCCAAAGTCTACAATGCTTATTTAAAGAAAAAGGGAGAAAATGTTATTAAGTATTTAGCTTCCAGAGGTATAGATAAAGAACATATAGATAAATTTTTATTGGGATTAGCTCCTAACAGTTGGGATTTTTTAATAAACTTTCTAAGAGAGAAAAATATTTCTTTATCTCTTATAGAAAAAGCAGGTTTAGTATCTCAGAGGGAAGACGGTGGGTTTTATGACCTTTTTAGAAATAGATTAATGATTCCAATCTTTGATATAAAAGACAGAATAATTGGTTTTGGAGCAAGAAGGTTGAAAGAAGATGCAAATATTCCTAAATACATAAATACTCCTCAAACAGAAATCTATAACAAAGGTAAGACTCTATTTGGATTAAATTTCTCAAAAGAATACATTCTCAGAGAGAAAAAAATATGTATTGTAGAAGGTTACTTTGATATGATAGTACCTTTTATTAAAGGTCTAAAAAATATAGTAGCTTGCTTGGGCACAGCTTTGACTTCTGATCAGGTTCAGCTTATCAAAAGGTATACTGATAAGGTGATAATGATTTATGATCAAGACGATGCAGGAAATTTGGCTACTTTAAGAGCTTTGGGTTTGTTTTTAGAAAAAGAAATAGATGTAAAGGTGTGTTGTTTACCTGAAGGTTTTGATCCAGATAGTTTTGTTAGAGAGCATGGAATAGAAAGATTTAAAACTTTAGTGAATGATTCTGTAGATTTTTTAGAATTCGTTTTAAAAATTTTATTTAAAAAGTTTGATCCTTCTCAAGTAAAAGGAAAGATTCAGATTATCAAGGAGTTATTACCTATATTAGAAAAGATAAAAAATCAAATCCTCCTTTCAGAATATATAAAGATCATATCTCAAAGGTTAAATGTAAAAGAAAACTCACTCTATTTAGAACTCCAAAGGAAAAATAAGAATAAATCTCTCATATCTGAAGAGATATTTAAAAGTTATCAAAAATTTTTATCTGTAGAAAGAATGCTTTTAAAGATTATTTTAGAATTTCCTGAGACTTTTAGTATAGTCAAAGAAAAATTAACTATACATGACTTTGAAGATTCAGCAGTAAAAAAGGTGTTAGAAAGTATCTGGGATTTAGATAAGATTCCTCAACTAAAAGAATTGAGTTCCATATTTTCAGGAGATGAACAAATAAACAATCTTTTAAGTGAAATCTCTTTTGCAGAAATAGAAGAAAGCAAAGTTTCTCAGATATTAAGAGATTGTGTATTAAAGGTAAGTATAGATTCTAAAAAAAGATACTGTAGAATGTTGAAGGAAGAAATAGAAAAAGCTCAAAGAGAGGGCAATGAAAAATTAGCTTTAGAGCTGTTAAGAAAATATAATATTTTGAGGAAGGTGATCGAAAATGAGAAAAAAGAGATTACAAAAAGATGTAGAGAGAATTGTAGAGTTAAGTAAGAAGAAAGGTTACCTTACTTATGATGAGTTAAATCACTTTTTATCAGAAGATATCTACACCCCTCAAGAGATAGATTATGTTTTAGATCTTTTAGATCAAAGAAAGATAGCAGTAGTAGAATCTGAAGAGGCTTTACAATTTGAAAAGCCAGAGAGGACCTCTGCAGATATTGAAGAAAAATACTTACCTTTAGATGATCCTGTAAAGATGTATTTAAAACAGATGGGAAAGATACCTTTGTTGAGTAGAGAAGAAGAAATAAGATTAGCTCAAAGGATAGAAGAAGAAGAAACCAAATACAGAGAAATAGTGCTAAGACTACCTCTTTCAAAAGAATATGTTATAAAATTAGCCAAAAGCATTCTAAAAGATGAAGTAAATGTTGATGAAGTTATAAAAGGAGAGATAAAGAGTAAGGAGAGAGAAAAAAGGAGAATAGCTAAATTATTGGAAAGATTAAAAAAAGAAAAAAAGGATACTTTAAAGTTGCTAATGGAGTTTAATTTAGTGATTTCAGTAATAAATGAGATAGTAAAAGAATTTGAGGAAAAGATTAAAATTTTAGAAAGAATAGAAAAAGAAATAAAATTATTTAAAAAAAGTAGAAGATATCAAATGGCTAAACACTTAAGTAGAGAAAAGAAAAAAATAGAAAGACTCTTGAGTGCAGATTTAGAAGGAGCAAAGAAGATCTTAGAAGAGATCAAAGAACGTCAGGACCATTTTAATCAAGCTAAAAAAGAATTAGTGGAAGCTAATTTGAGATTGGTAGTGAGTATTGCTAAAAAGTATGTGAACAGAGGTTTATCTTTTTTAGATTTAATTCAAGAAGGAAACATTGGTTTAATAAAAGCTGTAGAAAAATTTGAATATAAAAGAGGATACAAATTTTCTACATATGCTACTTGGTGGATAAGGCAAGCTATTACCAGAGCTATAGCTGATCACGCCAGAACCATCAGGATACCTGTACATATGACAGAGACCATAAACAAAATAGCCAGGATTTCTAGACTTTTTATTCAAGAAAAAGGAAGAGAGCCTACTCCTGAAGAATTAGCCAAAGAACTAAAGATGCCTACAGAAAAAATAAAAGAGATTTTAAAAGTAGCTCAACAACCTATCTCTTTGCAGACTCCAATTGGAGAAGAAGGAGAGACTCACTTTGGAGATTTTATAGAAGATAAAAAAGCAGTCTCTCCTGCAAATGCTACTATCTATTCTATGCTTAGAGAAGAGTTATGGACGGCTTTAAATACTTTGACTGAGAGAGAAAGAAAGATATTAATTTTAAGATTTGGTTTAGAGGATGGCCAGCCTAGGACTTTAGAAGAAGTAGGAAAAGTCTTTAATGTTACTAGAGAAAGAATAAGGCAGATAGAAGCAAAAGCCCTCAGGAAATTAAAGCATCCCACCAGGTCTAAGAAATTAAGAGTCTTTTTAGATATGACTTTTGCCCAAGAGAGAGGAGCTTATTAATTAATGAGAGAGATTAAGATAGAGAACATCTTTACAGTTTCAGAATTAAATAATCTTGTTAAAAATATCATTAACAGAGAACTTCCAGAAGCAGTCTGGGTATGTGGAGAGATTCAGGATTTGAGAAAAAGGTTGGGTAAAAAACATGTGTATTTTAATTTATGTCAAAAACATCCAGAGGTAGATGAGATAATAGCAAAAGTTAAGTGTGTTATATTTGAGAACACACTCCCTTTTATTGAAAAAAGATTAAAACAACAAGATATCTATTTAACTTTAAAAAATGATATTGAAGTAAAACTATTATGCAAAATAGATTTTTATCCAAAATGGGGAGAATTTAGATTAATAATCATAGATATAGATCCTATTTATACTTTAGGAAAGTTAGCTCAAAATAGGCAAAGACTCTTACGTGAATTAGAAGAAAGAGGACTATTAAATAAAAATAAAAATTTACCTTTTCCTTTAGTCCCTTTAAAAATAGGTTTAGTTACTGCTTTTGATTCAGCTGCTTGGCATGATTTTCTATCTGAATTAAGAAGTTCTGGTTTTGGATTTAAGATTTATTTTTATGACGCTTATATGCAAGGAGAGTATACAGAATCTGACATTATAAAAGCATTAGAGATTTTTAATAAATTTAGTAAAGAAGAGTTAGATGTGATAGTTATAACTCGTGGAGGAGGTTCTACTGCAGATTTGAGTTGTTTTGATAATATAAAGATAGCTGAAAAAATAGCTAATTCTAAATTTCCTGTTTTAACTGCTTTAGGGCATCAGATAAATAATACGATTATAGATTTTGTCTCATACACTTCTTTAAAGACACCCACAGCTATAGCTCAGTTTTTAGTTTTGAAAGTAAAAGAATTTTTAGATAACTTAAATTTTTTATGGGAAGAGGTTTTAAAGATATCTCAACAAAATTTATCTAATGCAAAAAATCAGCTTCTAAATTATCTTTTTAATTTTGAAAGAAATTTGAATTCTTATTTTTCACAAAGTAAAAATGATATTTTAGAAAAAGAGGTTTTGTTTAAACATAAATTGATTGATTTTTTTAAGAATAAGAAAGATTCTCTAAAGGAGACTTTGGAAGACTTAAAAGAAGGTTATGAAAATATTTTTAAAAATAAAAGAGTGTTTTTAGAAAATGCAGAGGAAAAAATAAAATTATCAGATCCTAAAAAGATTTTGAAAAGAGGATTTAGTATAACTAGAATAGGGAAAAGAGTTTTAAAAGATACAAAGCTTTTGAAAAATGGAGAAAAGGTAAAGACTTTTCTTTACAAGGGTAGTTTTGAGAGTATAATCTCAAATATTATAGATGAAGTATAAACAGGCTTTCCAAGAATTAAATAAAATTTTAAAAGATTTGCAGTCAGAAGATATCGATGTAGATGAACTCACAGATAAAGTAAAGAGGGCTTTAGAATTAATTAAAATTTGCAAAGAAAAGATAGAGAAGACAGAATTAGAGGTAAAAAAAATTATTGAAGAGTTTCAAAGATCTTCTTTAGAAAAGGAGGTGTAAGATTTTAGTAGGTTTACTCTTAATAATAGCAGGTATATTGATAGCTATATACCCTGAACTTCTTTCTTTGATCGTTGCTTCATTTTTAATTTTTTTAGGTTTACTTATAGTTTTAATAAGTTATTACTATAAAAAGGAAGCAAAGAGATTTGAAAATCCTTTCATAGATTTCTTCTTTAGATTTTAATACCCCCCCTTCTTTCTTATTGACATCTCAAAGGAAGCGTGTTAATTTAAAATCCTCAAAAACTAAAGATATTATGGAGAAGAAGATAAAAATAGGTATTATTGGTTTAGGGAATATGGGTACAGCTATATTGAGAGGTTTGGTAAAGAAGTTAAATAGAGCTAATTTATTTGGATATGATAAAGATAGAGAGAAAAATAAGATAATAAAGAAAAATTTAAAGATAAACATTTGTGAAAGTATAGAAGATTTAGTCAAAAAAAGTAAAGTTACGTTTCTCTGTGTAAAACCCCAAGATTTGAAAGAAGTTTTGAAAGAATTAGAAAAAACATTATCTTCAATAAAGGAGAAAAAAATATTTATAAGTATAGCTGCAGGCATACCTTTAAAATTTTTAGAGAAGTATTTAAAAAATAATCCTGTAATAAGAGTAATGCCTAATTTAGGAGCTAAAGTCTTTGAATCTTTGAATGCTTATAGTTGTGGGAAATTTACAAAAGAAGATGATGAAAAGATAGGTGTTAGGCTTCTAAATAGTTTTGGTGTTTCTATTAAAGTTAAAGAGTCTTTTTTAGATAAAATTACTGCTTTAAGTGGGTCAGGATTAGCTTATTTTTTTTATTTTTTTGAAGCTTTAGAAGAGAGTGCAAAAAAATTAGGGTTTTCTGAGTCAGATTCTAAGTTTTTAGTTTATCAAACGATGAAGGCTTCTTTGAAATTATTAGAATCAGAGAATTTAAATGCTCAGAGTTTAAGGAAGAAAGTAACTTCTAAAAAAGGAACTACTGAAAGAGCTATAAAAATATTTAAAGAGAATAAATTTAAAGAGATAGTCTACAAAGCTGTAAGGCAAGCTCAAAAAAGAGCAAAGGAGCTAAGTAAGGAGGTTTTAAATGCCTAAGATAGGAATAATTGGAGGTAGTGGCCTTTATGAGTTAGAAGGTTTAAAAGTTAAAAAGAAAGTAAAGATTAAAACTCCTTTTGGAAAACCTTCCTCAGAAATAGTTATTGGAGAATTTGAGAACAAAGAAATAGCTTTTTTAGCAAGACATGGTAAAGCTCATACTATTCCTCCAACTAGCATAAATTACAGAGCGAATATTTTTGCTTTAAAAGTTTTAGGAGTAGAAAGGATAATTTCAGTTTCAGCTTGTGGTTCTTTTAAAGAAGAATTAAAACCCAAAGATTTTGTTATTCCTTTACAATTTTTTGATAGGACAAATCAATGTAGAAAAATGAGCTTTTTTGTTGAGGAAGGTATTGTAGCACATGTTGGTTTTTCAGAACCTATCTGTAAAGATTTAGCTCAACTAATTTATAAAGCTTGTCAACAGGTTCAAGTTAACGTTCATTTTGGAGGTGTATATGTGAATATGGAAGGTCCTCAATTTTCTACTTTAGCTGAGAGTTTATTCTATAAATCTCAGGGATTTGATATTATAGGAATGACAAATTTAGCTGAAAGTAAATTAGCTAGAGAAGCTGAAATCTGTTATGCAAGTTTGTGTGCAGTTACAGATTATGATTGTTGGCATCCTTCTCATGAGACTGTTACTGCTCAAATGGTAATAGAAAATCTAATGACTAATGTAGAGAATGCTAAGAAAATATTAAAAATTTTGATTCCTCTTATTCCTGAAGAAAGAAATTGTAAATGTAAATCAGCTTTAAAAGATGCAATAGTTACCCCTTTAAAAGAGGTACCTAACAAATTAAAGAAAAAATTAAAACCTATAATTGGTAAATATCTATGAGAGACTATAAGAATACATTAAATCTTCCTCAGACAGATTTTAGTATGAGAGCTAATTTAAAGGAAAAAGAATTAAAGATCCTTTCTTTTTGGAAAGAGACTGATATTTATAAAAAGATGTTAGAAAAAGGAGATTTGAATAAGATATTTATACTCCATGATGGTCCCCCTTATAGTAATGCTTCTATTCATATAGGCCACGCTCTAAATAAAATATTAAAAGACATAATAATAAAATACAAATCTTTTTTAGGTTATAGAGTGCCTTTTATATGTGGATGGGATTGTCATGGGCTCCCTGTAGAACTCCAACTGATGAAAGAGTTAAATATTACTAGTAAAGAGCAAATAGATGTTTTAGATTTTAGGAAGAAAGCTACAGATTTTGCTTTAAAATTTGCTCAGATTCAAAAAGAAGAATTTGAAAGGTTAGGAGTATTTTCAGATTGGAGCACATCTTATTACACATTATCTCCTAAATATGAAGCTGAAGTAATAAGGTTATTTGCGGAGTTAGTAGAGAAAGGATTTATATATAGAGGTTTAAAACCTGTTAACTGGTGTAAACATTGTCAGACTGCCTTAGCTGAAGCTGAAGTAGAGTATAAAAATAAGACTTCCCCTTCAATTTATGTTCTTTTTGAGGTTAAAGATCAAAAAACTTTTCCTCAAAATACTTATTTTTTGGTATGGACTACGACTCCTTGGACTTTAGTATCAAATACTGCTTTAGCTGTTAATCCTACAGCTGAATATGTATTAATCTCTTTAGAAAATAAATACATAATTATTTTGAAAGATTTAAAAGAAAAGATTTTAGAAAAGGTTAAGATAAAAAATTGTAAAGTGTTAAAAGAATTCAAAGGAAAAGATTTAGAAGGAATATTAACTCAACATCCTTTTATCGATAGAATTTCACCTGTAGTCTTAGGAGATTTTGTTTCTAAAGAAGAAGGAACAGGTATTGTACACATAGCTCCAGGTTTTGGTCAAGAAGATTTTGAGTTAGGTTTAAAATATAATTTAGATATACTTGTGCCTGTAGATGAGAAAGGAAGATTTAAAGAAGAAGATTTTGTTCCTCAAGATTTAAGAAATAAAGATGTTCATACTGCTGACAATCTTATAATTGAGATTTTAAAGCAAAAAGATAAGTTATTTATTTCAGAGAACATTACGCATTCTTATCCTCATTGCTGGAGATGTAAAAAACCTTTAATATTTAGGGCTACAGAACAGACTTTTTTGAATATAGAAAAGAATAATTTAAGAAAGAATTTATTAAAAGAGATTGAAAAGATAAGATGGATACCTCCTCAAGGAAAGGAAAGAATATATGCTATGGTTTCTGAAAGACCTGATTGGTGTCTATCAAGACAGAGAATTTGGGGTTTAGGGATACCTGCTTTTATATGTAAAGATTGCAATTTTTATATTTTGGATAAAGATTTAATCTTAAAGATAGCAGATTTAATAGAAAAAGAAGGAAGTAATATTTGGTTTGAAAAACCTGTTTCTTTTTTCTTGGGATCTCATTATAAATGTCCAAGATGCAAAAGCAAAAATTTAAAGAAGGGAACAGATGTCTTAGATGTTTGGTTTGAATCAGGAGCGAGTTTTAGAGCAGTTTTAATGAAAAGAGAAGAATTAAAATTTCCAGCAGATATTTATTTAGAAGGTTCAGACCAACATAGAGGATGGTTTCAGGTTTCATTGATTTTGAGTTATGCTACTCAGAATAAAGCTCCTTTTAGAGATGTTCTTACTCATGGATTCGTAGTAGATGAAAAGGGAAGAAAGATGTCAAAATCTTTAGGAAATGTAATTAAACCACAAGATATATGGACAAAATATGGAGCTGAAATTTTAAGATTATGGGCGTGTTCAGCTAATTACCATTTAGATATAAAGATTTCATCAGATATTATTTTGAGGATAGTAGATTTCTATAGAAAAGTAAGAAATACTTTTAGGTTTTTATTAGGAAATTTATATGATTTTTCTCCAACCAAAGATATGATAGATTTTAGTAATTTATTATATTTGGACAAAATTTTCCTTTCTAAGCTCTCTGAACTCACTTTAAAAATAAAAAAATTTTATGAAGAGTACGCTTTTTATAAGATTTATCAAAATGTTTACAATTATTGTGTAAATATTTTGAGTGCAATTTATTTTGATATTTTAAAAGAGAGATTGTACACTCATCCTAAAAAATCAAATTCTAGATTGTCTTGTCAGACAGTACTTTTTTATATTTTAAGAACATTAGTAAGGATTTTAGCTCCTATAATGAGTTTTACTTGTGAAGAAGTTTGGCAGCATATGAGAAAAATGGGTTTTGAAGAAAAAGAATCTGTTTTTTTAAGCAATTGGCCTAAAGAAGTAGAGGATTTTTTAGATAAGAGTTTATTAAAAGATTTAGAAAGACTTCTTCTTTTAAGGGATAAAGTAAACAAAGCTTTAGAAATAAAAAGACAGGAAGGTTTAATAAGAGCTTCTTTGGAAGCAGAGTTAGATATTTATCTTTCAAAAGAAGAATTAGATTTCTTTAAAGGATTAGATATTGACTGGAGAGAATTTTTTATCGTTTCAAAAGTAAATTTTTCAGAGGGAAAAGAAAGAATAATAGTTGAGAAAGCTAAAGGTCAGAAATGTCAAAGGTGTTGGTGTATAGATGAGAGTGTAGGTGCAGATACTGAATTTCCAGATCTATGCAGAAGATGTATTAAATTTTTAAAGGAGGCTAATTATGGGAAGAAGACCTAAAAAGCTTACAAAGAAAGAATTGAAAGAATTTAAAAAGATACTTTTAAATATGAGAGATAACATACTTTCTGAGATTGAACATATCTCTAAAAATACTCGAGAAACTCAAAAAGAATCTGCAGGAGATCTATCAGCTTACACTCTTCACATAGCAGATGTAGCTTCAGATAACTTTCAAAGAGAGTTGAGTTTAGAATTAGCTTCCAATGAGAGAGAGCTTTTATTTCAAATAAAAGAAGCTTTAGAAAGAATAGAGCAAGGCACATACGGAATCTGTGTTATGTGTAAAAAACCCATTCCTAAGACTAGATTGAAAGCAATCCCTTACACTCAGCTTTGCAAGAAATGTCAGGAAAAGCGTGAGAAAGAATCTGGTTTTTGATATTTTTTTCTTTTTTTCATTATTTTTCTTAGATAGATTAACTAAATACCTTTCTCTTAAATTCTTAGAACAAAGGACAAAAGATTTAGGAGTATTTACTTTAAGATTAGTTAGAAATACAGGAGGAGTTTTTGGTATAGGAAAAGGTTTATCTTCTTTATGGATAATAATTTCAATAATTATTTTCTTTGTATTTTTGTATTGGTATTTTAGAGAGATAAATTTTCTTTCTAAAGTACACAGGTTAGGATACATTTTTATTTTGGAAGGAGCTTTTTCTAATATTTTAGACAGATTTTTTTATGGTTATGTTATAGATTTTATAGATTTTAAAGTTTGGCCAGTCTTTAACCTTTCAGATACATTTATAACTTTAGGTATACTAATATTCATATTCAGATTTTGGAGTGAGAGAGGAAATAAAAATAGATAAAGACGCACTAGGTAAAAGGTTAGATGTTTTTTTATCTCAATATTTAGAAAAAAAATTTTCCCGTTCTCAAATTCAGGAATTAATTAAAAAAGGAAATATAAAAGTCAATCAAAATCTGGTAAAGCCTTCTTATAAAGTCAAAGAGAATGATTTAATAACTTTAGAATATGAAGAAAAAAATATCTCCTTAAAACCTTATCCTTTCAAAATAAAAATTTTGTATGAAGATGATTGGCTCTTAGTTGTAGATAAACCAGCAGGTATATTGGTTCATCCAACTTCTAAAGAGAAAGAAAGAACTTTAGTAAATGCACTCTTATATTTATCAAAAAAACTATCAAAAGTTAATCCTGAGAGACCAGGTATTGTACATAGGTTAGATAAAGATACTTCAGGTCTATTATTAGTTGCAAAAGAAGATTTTGTACATTTTAAATTAAGAGAAATGTTTTCTAAACACTTAATAGAAAGAGAATATATAGCTTTAGTGGAAGGAATCTTAAAGATAAAAGAAGCAAAAATATCTTTACCTTTAGCTCATTCTAAAAATAATTTTACTCATATTAAAGTTTCATTTTTAGGTGCAAAGAAAGCTGTAACTTTTTATAAAATTTTAAAAGAGTTTAAAAAAGCAAGTTTAGTTTTAGCAAAACCTTTGACAGGTAGAACCCATCAAATTAGAGTCCATTTTAAATTTTTAGGACACCCTATAATTGGAGATAAAAAATATTCAAATACTCATTTTGAAAGGATGTGTTTACACGCATATAGTTTAAAGTTTGTTCATCCTGTAACTAAAAAAGAGATGTTTTTTAAAGTAACTTTACCTAAAGATTTTAGAGAAGTGCTTCTAAAATTTATTTAGTATGTTAAAATTAGTCTCTTATAAAAATGAGAAAGTCAGTTATTCTGACTAAGAAAGAAGATAAAAAAGATGACCACTTCAAAATTATTCATGTAGATAAAGAATTTGATTTTGTGATAATAAATGCAGGGAAATTAGATAATATGAAAGAGGGAAGAATCTTAGAAATTTTAGATAGAAATTTTAAAAGTTTGGGAAAGATAAAAATAGAATACGTTTATGATAAAGTATCAGCTTGCAAGTTTTTGCCAGGTGTAAAGAAGAATTTAGTGTTAGAGACTTTAGAGGTAAGACCTGTAAATGAATGATTGGTTTTATGTAGAGCCTACTAATACCAAAATAGAAGGAGAGATTTTTCTTAAAGGGGATAAATCTATAACTCATCGTTTAATTATTTTTTCAAGTTTAGCTAGAGGTAAAACTGTAATATTTAATCCCTTAAAATCTGAAGATACTTTAGCTACATTAAATATCTTTAAAAACTTGGGTGTTGAGATTGAAGTAGAAAAAGATAGGATGAAGATCAAAGGAAGGGGTAAATATGGTTTGATAGCTCCTTTGAAAGCTTTAGATTGTAAGGAATCTGGAACTACTATTAGGATTTTGGCAGGATTGCTCTCTGCACAAAAGTTTAGTTCAGTTCTTAGAGCTAAGAAATCTCTTTTAAACAGACCAATGAAAAGAGTATGCGAACCTTTAAGATTAATGGGAGCTGATATCAAAGGAAGAGTAAAAGATTCTGAAGAGTTTCCGCCATTGAGAATAAAAGCTGTTAAATATCTAAAAGGGATAAAGTATAATTTGCCTGTAGCTTCAGCTCAAGTAAAATCTGCTTTGATACTGGCTTCTTTGTATGCTAAGGGTTCTTGTGAGATAACAGAGCCCTTTAAATCCAGAGATCATACTGAAAGAATTTTAAGTTTTTTAGGAGCAGATATTAAAATAAGGGGTAAAAAGATAATAATTAAAAATTCTTTTTTTAAAACTCCCAAAAGATTCTTTATCCCAGCAGATATTTCTTCAGCTTCTTTTTTTATAGCTTTAGCTTTATTAAAAAAAGATTCTCATATTAAAATTAAAGATGTTAGTTTAAATCCTACAAGGATTGGTTTTTTGAGAATCTTAAAAAGGATGGGAGCAAAGATTAAACTTTCTTACAAAGAAAAAGAACCTGAACCCTATGGAGATATAGAAGTCTTCTACTCAAAATTAAAATCTACATTTATAAAAGAAGAAGAAGTTCCTACTTTAATAGATGAACTCCCTTTATTTATGGTCGTTGCTACTCAAGCAGAAGGAATAAGTTATATTAGTTCCTGTAAAGAGTTGAAAGTAAAAGAGACTGACAGATTAAGATCTATGACAGAAAATCTTAGAAAAATGGGAGCCAAAATTTGGATAGAAAAAAAAGGCAATGATTATCAAGTAATAATAAAAGGCCCTACTAAACTCAAAGGCAGAATTTTAAATAGTTATTCAGATCATAGGACTTTTTTATCTTTGGTAGTAGCAGCTAATCTTGCAAAATCTGTAAGTAAAATTTCAAATAAAGATTGTGTAAATAAATCTTTCCCAGAATTTTTTAAGATTTATAAAATTCTTTTTATTAGTTAAAAAATTTTGAAAAATAATTTTATTGACACTCTTTAATCAGTTTGATAAATTTTTGAAAGAATATGGAATTAAGATTTAAAGAGAAATTAACTAAATTTTTTCATACTTTACTTTCTGTTTTTACTCATGATATAGGTATAGATTTAGGTACAGCCACTACTTTAGTATATGCAAAAGGTGCAGGTATTATTCTGTGTGAACCTTCAGTGGTAGCTATTCAAAAAGGTACTCGTAAGGTCTTAGCTGTAGGAGAAGAAGCTAAAAGGATGTTAGGTAAGACTCCAGGTAATATCGTAGCTATTAGACCTCTAAAAGATGGAGTGATAGCTGATTTTGAAGTTACAGAATGTATGTTGAGATATTTTATAAAAAAAGTGAATCCTCATAAATTTTCAGGAAGACCCCGAATGGTGATAGCTATCCCTTCAGGTATTACTGAAGTAGAAAAAAGAGCAGTTAAAGAATCTGCTTATAGAGCAGGAGCAAGAGAGATATTCTGGGTAGAAGAACCTATAGCTGCTGCAATAGGTGTAGGTTTACCAATAGAAGAACCCACAGGATGTATGATTATCGATATTGGAGGAGGTACGACTGAGATAGCTGTAATTTCTTTAGGAGGAATAGTATTTGCAAAGTCTATTCGTATAGCAGGTGATGAGATGGATGAAGCCATAGCTGAATATATGAAGAAGACATACAATCTAATGATCGGCGAAAGGACAGCTGAAGAGATAAAGATAAAAATAGGTTCAGCTTATCCTTTAGAAGAAGAATTAGAGATGGAAGTAAAAGGAAGAGATTTAATAACAGGATTACCTAAAACTATAAAGATTACTTCTGAAGAAGTTAGAGAAGCTTTAAAAGCACCGATCAATGAAATCTTAGAAGCTACAAAGGTCTCTTTAGAGAAGACCCCACCAGAGTTAGCTGCAGATTTGATAGAAAGAGGCATAGTATTAGCTGGTGGAGGAGCTTTGTTAAGAGGATTAGATAAATTGATAGCTGAAGAAACAGGTTTACCAGTATTTATTGCAGAAGATCCCATTACAGCTGTAGTTCAAGGTACTGGCAAGGTTTTAGAAGAATTTAAGTATTTAAAAAATTTAATTGTTACCTCTCGAGGAGAAGAATAGAGTAAAATTTTATATCCCTTTTTTAATCTTTTTAATTTTAATTTATATTTTTCTAAGAAAAAAATTAATTTCTTTCTTTTATAAATTTGCAGATACCTTAACTCCTTACCCTTCTCAACTAGAAACTTTAAAAAAAGAAATAGTTTTTCTAAAAGCAAAGCTTGTTTCTTTGAAAAGTTTGGAGGCAGAAAACAAAAGATTAAAAGAGCTTTTAGGTTTAAAGGATGAAAATAAGAAAATAATTGTTTCTAAGGTTTTAAGAGTAAATATTTCAGGAGGACACAGAGAAATTTTAATAGATAAAGGCAAAGAAGATGGTTTAGAAAAAGGAATGTATGTTTTTAAAAAAGAATATCTTATAGGTCAGATAATAGAGACTTTTGAAAATATGAGTAGAGTCCTTTTAATAAATGATGCACACTTTTATTTACCAGTTTATGTTAAAATTTCAGAATCAGAGAGAGAAGAATGCTTATTGAAAGGAAATTTGAAAGGAGAGTTGGAGTTAGAGTTTGTAGAAAATTTTGAAAAGATAAAAATAGGCAACAAAGTTTATACTCAAAAGTTTTCTTCTTTATTACCAGATATATACATAGGAAAAGTTTACTTTGTTAATCCAGAGCAAAAGATAATTAAAGTCTCATCTCCAGCTGATCTTAAAAATTTTGATTTTGTAGTTATTTATAAATGAGATTTGTTATTTTCTTTTTTTGTTTTCTTATTCAGACTAAACTCAGCTTTTTAAATTTAGATTTGGATTTTTTAAGTAGCTTTTCTTTAGCTTTCTTTACTAAGAGGAAGAGGTTATTTCTTCCTACACTTTCTTTTTTTATTAAGGATATTTTAGAATTGAATTTATTCCCTTATACTCTTTTAATCTTTTGTTCCCTTTTATTTTTTAAAAAGAGATTTTTGAAAGATATTTATTTTTATCTTGCTTTTTTTAGTTTTGAGTGCACATTATATTTATTTAAGAATATCTTTTTCCCTTTTTATTATTACCTCCCTTTTAATATAGCTTTAACTTTATTTTTAAGAAAATATGTATAGAAATCTAATAGTTATTATCTTACTCTTTTTTTTAGCTGATTACACACTCTTTAATCTTCAGATAGAAAATTAC
This sequence comes from uncultured bacterium, assembly GCA_965541615.1. Taxonomy (GTDB): domain Bacteria; phylum Omnitrophota; class Gorgyraeia; order Duberdicusellales; family CBEUCJ01; genus CBEUCJ01. Next base: position 176,662 of record CBEUCJ010000001.1, read on the forward strand.
AAGCTCTATAAGAGACTTTCAGAAAGAAACTGCATAAGGTTTATTCCTCTGTATGGAAAAAGAGGCAGAATTTTAGATGCAAAAGGAAGATTGTTAGCTGAAGATAAAGAAGTGTATAATTTAGCCGTAAATTCTTCGGAGTTAAGCAGAGAGAGTTTAAATTTTTTGAGTAAAACATTAAAGATATCTATCAAAGAGATTAAAGATTTAATAAAAAAAAATTATAATTATTTTTTTCCTACCATATTAAAGAGAAATTTGAGTAAAAAAGAAATTTTTTTATTTAAAATGAATGAAAAATTTTATCCTGAAATCACTGTTTTGAAAACATTTAAGAGAAGATACAATTTTAGAAAAATATTCTCTCATGTTTTAGGGTATACTGTGAATCTCACTCCTATTAAAAAACAAATTTTTAAAAAATATGGTTTAGATATTCCTAAAAGAGAAGGGGCAAAAGGTATAGAGAAGATCTTCGATGAATATTTAAGACCTGAAAATGGAATAATAGAAATAAAAGTAGATTCCAAACTTAAAATTATAGAGATTTTGGCGATTAAAAAACCTAAAAAAGGAAAAGATATCCAACTAACTTTAGACGCAGAATTTCAAAAAGTAGCTTTTTCAGCTTTGAAAAATTTTAAAGGTGTAATTATCTTTGGAGATATAAAAGGTAAAATTATAAGTCTGGTAAGTAAACCTAGTTTTGATATCCAAAGATTTGTAGATAAAGATAATGAGTATATAAAAAAAATAATGCAGTCTAAAAATGCTCCTCTTTTAAATAGAGCTACTCAAGGAGTTTATCCTCCAGGTTCTATATTTAAGCTAGTATTAAGTGTGGGAGCCTTACAAGAAAATTTGATTTCAATAAATGATAAATTCTTTTGCAGTGGAGAGTTTAAATATGGAAATAGAATATTTAAGTGTTGGTCAGAACACGGATATCAAAATATAATTTCAGCTATTAAGAATTCATGCAATGTGTATTTTTATAATCTAGGTTTAAAGATGGGCAAAAAAAATATTTTAAAATATGCAGATCTTTTAGGATTTTCTCAAAAAACAGGGATTGAATTAGAAGAAAAAAAAGGATACTTACCTTCTGGGGATCTTTCAGAAACTAATGTTCTTAATATTTCTATAGGTCAGGGCAAAATTTTAGTTACGCCCATTCAAGTTTTTAAATTAATGTGTTTCATTGCTAACAAAGGTAATTTAGTTAAACCTTACCTTATAAAGAGAATAGGAGAAATAGAATTTAAACCCGAATTGAAACCTTTAGGAATTAAAGAAAAAAATCTTGAGATAATAAAGATGGGAATGAGGAGAGCTGTTCAAGATGGTACTGCACAGATATTAAGTAAATTAAAACTTAATATATGTGCTAAAACTGGGACTGCTCAGAATCCTAAAAAACCTCATAGTTGGGTAGCAGGTTTTTTCCCTTACAAAAAACCTAAATATGTGTTTGTGGTATTGCTTGAGCATGGAGGTTCAAGTATAAACGCTTGCAAGATAGCTTTTAGATTTTTGAAAGGACTTAAAGAAAAAGGGTTAATAAGATGAGAGTGTATATTTGTTTAATTTTAATAACTTTAGTTAGTTGTATACTAAATTACAGCGCTATGAGTTATAACTCAAGATTAGTCTTTACAGAAAGGTTTGCCAAACACTTAATATTTTTATCAGTTGGCTGGTTATTCTTTTTATTCTTTAAAAAGAAAAAGAATCTAAAGGTTTATGAATTCAGCACACTCTTATATTTTCTTACAATTTTACTTTTAGTATTACTATTTTTTTTCGGTAAAAGAATAGGAGGAGCTGTAAGATGGTTTAGAATAGGTACATTTTCTTTTCAACCTTCAGAGTTATCAAAACTTAGTCTAATTTTATTCTTAAGTTTTTGGTACCATAGATATTTATCAGAGTACAGTCTTTTTACCAAATATAAAATTTTAAAAGAGTTTTTTTTACCTTTATTTTTTACGAGTATTTTTTCTATACTTGTTTTCTTTCAGCCAGATTTAGGTACCTCTTTAGAGCTTCTTTTATTTTTCTTCTTAATTTACCTTTTGCTCCCTTTTAAAAAATACCCTCTAATCTTTTTAATAGTTTTTTTTGTTATCCTGTTACCTTATATTTTTTCACATCTAAAACCTTATCAACAAAATAGAATATTAGTTTTTATAAATCCTCAAATAGACCCTTTAGGAGCAGGTTTCAGCACTATGCAGGCAAAGATAGCTATAGGTTCAGGTGGATTAGTAGGAAAAGGATTTTTAAAAGGTTCACAATCTCAATTAAATTTTTTACCTGAAAGGCATACTGATTTTGTATTTAGTGTTTGGTGTGAAGAGTGGGGGTTTATAGGAGCTAACTTTTTATTTTTCTTGTATTTTTATCTTTTTTATTTGATATTAAAAGAATTTCAAAATTCTCTTACAAATTTTAAAAGAATGATTTGCTTAGGTGCTTTAATCCATTTTTCATTACATTTTTTTATAAATATCTTTATGTGTTTAGGATTGTTACCTGTGGTAGGTTTACCTTTACCTTTTTTAAGTTATGGTGGTTCACACACTTTAATAAATTTTATTCTTTTAGGCTTAGTTTTTAATAAATATCTTTGATATAATTAATAAATAATTTCTGTTAAAAGTGAAGAAAATAGTTTTAATTACTGGTTCTTGTGGATTAGTAGGAGCAAGCTGTTCTGAATTTTTTTCTAAAAAAGGTTTTAAAATCATAGGAATAGATAACAATACAAGAGAAAGATTATTTGGGAAATTAGGTTCTATCAATAAGATTAAATACTATCTTAAAGAGAAAATTTCAGATTACACACATTTTGATTTAGATATTTGTGATGAAAAGAATATAGAGGATCTTTTTAAAGAATATAAATTTGATCTAATAATTCACGCTGCTGCTCAACCTTCACATGACTGGGCAAAGAAATACCCTTTATTCGATTTTAAAATAAATGCTTATGGAACTCTTATTCTTTTAGAAAATTTTAGAAAATACAACTCTCAAGCTGTTTTCATATTCTTATCGACTAACAAAGTATATGGAGATAAAGTAAATTATTTACCTTTTGTAGAGTTAGAAAAAAGATTTGATCTTTTACCTTCCCATCCTTACTATAAAGGAGTAGATGAAAAAATGGGTGTAGATAATACTTTACATAGTCTTTTTGGAGCTTCTAAATTATCTGCAGATATTTTAGTTCAAGAATATGGTAAATACTACGGTTTAAAGACAGCTTGTTTTCGATGTGGTTGTATCAGTGGAAAGTTTCACTGTGGTGTAGAGCTTCATGGATTTTTATCTTATCTTGTAAGGTGTTTTATTTTAAATAAAAAGTATGTAATCTATGGTTATAAAGGAAAACAGGTAAGAGATAACTTACATGCTTATGATTTGGCAAAAGCTTTTTATTTATTTTATCTCAATCCTAAATATGGAGAAATCTATAATTTAGGAGGAGGTCGTTTTTCCAATGTCTCTGTTCTTGAAGCTATTTCTATCTGTGAGAAGATTTGTGGTAAAAAGATAGAAATAGAATATAAAGATGAAAATAGGATAGGTGATCATATTTGGTGGATTACAGATAATTCTAAGTTTAAAAAAGATTTTCCTGATTGGGAGCTTACTTATAATGTAGAAAAGATTATAGAGGAGATTTATTTATTTCAGAAAAATAATTTTTAAAATAACAAATATTAAAATCAAAAACTTATTATCTTATATAATAGCTGCTTTCCTTTTCTTACGCCCTTTCATTAGTGATCTTACTTTTGAAAAAATAGAGATTTATTTTTCATCTCTTTTTGATCTGTTTCTCTTTTTAGAAATATTTAAAAAATTCAAAAAAAAGTTTTATGCTAAATTAGTCTCTTTCTTTTTCTTAAGCTTATTAATTAATTGCGTTTATTCTCACTCTCCTATTTTAAGTACAATTTACTTTTGTAAAAAATATGTCTTTTGTCTACTCCTTTTTTATTTTTTTCTTTTAAAAACAGAAAGAGAGCTATTTTATAGAATAATTATACTTAGTGCTTTTTTTATTCTCCTTCTTAGCTTACATGCTCATTTTGTAGTTGCGACTCATTTAAAAGAAAAGAGTGCCTCTTGGTTTATCTATGAGTTTCTTTCTCGAAAAAGGTTATTTTTTCCTTTTGTGTTACCAGCACATTTAGCAGGATTTTTATCTATGGTTATGTTTTTCCATTACAGGACTATTTCTAACAAATTTTTGAAGATAAGTGGTTTGGTGTTCTTTCTTTTTGGCTTACTTTTAACACAATCTATAGCAGCAGTCTTTTCTCTTTTAATGAGTGTTTTTCTATGTTTATTAATTAAAAAGAAATACAAAAGAATTTTTCTTTTACTTATACCTTCTATTTTTTTGTTAGCTTTGGTATTCTTTTTACGTCTTCAATATCATAAGGACTTTACTCAACCTTATTTTTCTCTTTTAAAAAGAATTGAATATTTTAAAGAGACGATAAAATTAATTTCTAAACATCCTCTTCGAGGAGTGGGTATAGGTTTATTTTCTTTAAAAAATACATTGTTTTCTCATAATCTCTTTCTTCAATTATGGGCAGAAGCAGGATTTTTAAGTTTTGTATTATTTTTAATTATTTGTATCTTTTTTATAAAGAAAGGAATGAGAGTAAAAGAAGAAAAAGATTTTTATATTTTTATAGCTGGAGTATGTTTTCTCATACATAACTTAGTAGATTTTACTTTCTTCACTTTGCAAGTTTCTTTTTTATGGTGGATTTGTTTGGGAGTAATTTTAAGTAAGAGCGAGTAAAATTACTTTTAAAGAACATAAAAAAGATAATCCAAAAAAAATAAAAAACCACAGAAATTTTTTTAAAAAAAGAAAGATACTGCTACTTGCCCATAGAGATGTTAAGAAATAAATTAAGAAAAGAGAAAAATAATAATTATTGGTTTTTCTAAATAATCTTAAAAAAAGATGGTCTTGAGTTTTTTTAAAAGGGAAGATTCTCTTTTTAATTCTTACAAGTATAAGAAATAAAGTATCTAATATAGGCAATCCTAAGAGTAATACAGGAACAAAGATAGCAAAAACATTCTCTAAATTAGCATAGTCAATATACATGCTGATTCCTGCAAAAAGAAATCCTAAAAAATGGCTCCCAGAGTTTCCCATAAACATCTTTGCAGGAGGAAGATTAAAAATATAAAAAATACTTAAAGAGACAAAAAGAGAAAAGAAAAAGAAGGAAAGTAAGTAATCTTTAAGAAGAATACAAATAAAGAGAAAAAAAAGATTAACAATTAAACTTACTCCACTACATAATCCATCTTTTATATCTAAAAGATTAAAAGCATTCATAATTCCTATTATCCAAAGAAAAGAAAGTATAAAATTTAAAAAGGAAGGAAAAAAATATATTTGAATTCTTTTAGCAAAAATAAGAAAGATAAGACAAAAAAATATATGTAGAATAAACTTTTTTTTAAGATCAAATTCTTTTAAATCATCAAAAAATTCGATTAAAAAAATTAGAAAAGAAAACAAAAGCAAGATTTTAAAATCTTTATCTAAAGAAATGTTTTCAATAAATACAAATATAAAAAAGCTAAGGAAAAAAGAAAGAATAATTCCCAATCCTCCTAAAAAAGAGACTTTTTCTTTTGTTTTAAAAATATTAAACTTAGAAGAAAAAAAAGAAATAAAAGAAAATATAATTGGAGTTATAATTAAGGGATAAAAAAATATACTTACTTTCATAATTTTTGATAAAGCATCTCTATTTCTCTAATATAACGCTGATAAGACCAATATTCTGTATTTAATCTTTCTCTTTCTTTTTTTATTATTCTATTCCATTCATCTATATTCTTCAACATTTCTACACATATTTTCCCTAAATTTTTTATATCTTTAAACTCTACTACAAGCCCTTGTTTTTTATTTTTTACAATATCCAAAACTCCTCCTGTGTTGGTTACAATTAAAGGTATGCCACTTATTACTGCTTCTATTACCGATAAAGGAAGCCCTTCCCAAAGAGAAGTTAATACAAAAATAATCGTTTTTTTATAAAAATATGTAATATCTCTTTGCCATCCTAAAAGAAATACATTTTTATCTAATCTTTTCTTTTTTATTAATCTTTTTATTTTTTTTCTTAAAGGTCCATCTCCTAAAATATAAAATTTAATTTTAGGAAAAATCTTTAAAACATCTTCTGCCATATTTAAAAAATACTTTAAACCTTTCTGAGGTTTTAAAGAAGAGACAGTGATGATAAAATTATTTGAATTTCTTTCTTTAAATACTTTCTCAAAAATATTCGTTTCAATTCCATAATGAATAAGTTTTAATTTGGAAATAGGAATTATTTTTTTGCCTTCATTTAGGTCTTTTTTAGAGACTACAATGATTTTTTTTGTAATTTTAGCTGTCAGTTTTTCTAAAAAAAGATAAAGATAATAACTCACAGGAGAGATAAATTTGTGGAATGGCCAACCATGCACTGTGTAGACAATATTTTTGCAACCTGCAAAGAAAGCAGCCCATCTGCCTAAAAAACTTGCTTTTGGAGAATGGGTGTGAATAATATCAAATTTATGCTTCTTTATATATAAAAATATTTTTATGAAGGCAAATATATCATAAAAAATGTTTATTTCTCTTTTTAATTCTTTAATTAGGTAAACTTTTAAATAAGGAATCTTTAAAAAATCTTTTTTTAAAAATCCATAATCACCTGCTAAAAGGAAAAGTTTATATTTTTTAGGATCAAGATTTTTAATGAGAAGTAAAAGCTCTTTTTGAGCTCCTCCTAATTCTAAATGAGTAATGATAAACAATATTTTTTTCATAGTTTGGAGAAAAGATCATTAATTTTAGATTCATAAAAAGAAAAAGAAAACTCTTTAGGTAAAAAAAGTTTTTTTTCTGAAATAGGTTTTTTTATTTTTTGGATAACTTTTTCTAATTCATTTAACTCAAATATATTTCTGCTTTTGAAGATCTCTTTTATCTCTTTTGCTCCTCCTTTGAAAGGGAAAAATACATATTTACCATAAAAAATAGCTTCTAAGATAGCTATTCCAAAAGGCTCTTCTTTTAAAAAAGGAAAAACACAAATATCTGATAAAGATAAGATTTTATCTATGTCTTTTCTGAAACCTAAAAGATATACATTTTTTAATCCTTCTTTTTCAATAAACTTTTTTATTTTCTTCTTATAAAGTTTATTTTTTAAAGTAAAAGGAGTAATCTCTCCTACAATTAAGATGATTAAATTTTTCTTTTCTTTAATCACTCTTTTATAAGTCTTTAAAAATTCAAGTTGGCCTTTTTCTGGATGGATACGGGAGATGATACTCAAAATTATAGATTCTTTAGGAAAGCCCATTTCTTTTCTTAAAATAAATTTATCATAAAAATTAAATCTTTCTTCATCTACCCCTTCATATATAAGATATGTTTTTTTAGAAAGAAAAAGTTTTTCTTTTATCGCCTGAGATTGTACAACTATAACATCAGAAAGTGCAGAAACTATTTTTCCCAATATATAATTTAAAGGCGAAAGGAAAAAGAATTCTCTTATATACCAAACGTGTTTTTTAAAAGTTATTTTTGCTACCAAAGATGAAAAATAAATTAATAAAGAATTAGTAACGATAATGTCAATGGGTTTTTTAATTACATAAAAAGAAAAATAAAGAAAAGAAAAAAGAGAAAATAAAAGAAACTTTAAATAATAAATTGGAGAAAGAGAAAAGATCAAAACAGGAAGAGGAAAGATAATAATTTTTACATTCAATTTTTTTAATTCTTCTTCTAAAGGCCCCTTTTTAGGAATAACACAGATAATCTCAAATTTTTTTGATAACGCTTTTATTAAATTGATCAATCCTCTTTCAGCTCCATAAAGATAATTTCCTGGGTTAAATATAAGAATTTTTTTCATTTTTTGAGCATGTTAGGTAATTCTTTAAATATCTGAAAAAAATAAGGATTAGTAAGAGCAAAATATAAAGATCTGGTTATTTCGTAAGGAAAGCTTTTTAAGAAAAATAAGAAAGATTTTTTCTTATGATATTTTAATATAACATATAATCTGTTTCTAAAGCACAAATATTTTCTTAATTTTTTAGATATAGGAAAGCCTCCTCCATAATGAAAACAGATAAGTTGAGGAAAAAAATTAGTCTTAATATTATATTTTTTCATTTTCATATATAAATCTAATTCTTCAAAAAGAAAAAATATTTTATTATCGAAGACTTCTCCTTTTTCTTTTATTTTTTCTAAAATTTCCTTTTTAAAGATAGCACAACATAAATTAGGAGCATCTACAAAAAAGGAAGAAGAAAACTTTTTTGGAGATTGGTTTTTTCCAATATCATATATTCTATAGAAAGAGCTTATTTTCAATCCACAAGAAAAGATTTTTTTATTTTTTTGATTGATAATTTTAGGAGCAATGACAAAATCTATTTTATTTTGAGATATTATTTTTTCTAATTCAAAGAAAAAATTTTTCTCTAAAAAAGCATCACTATCCATGAACATAATAAAATCTCCATTTGCTTTTTTAATACCTTCATTGCGAAAAAAACAAGCTCCTTTATTTTCTTTAAATGGAATTATTTTGAAATTATTCGATAATTTTAAATTTTTTTTCAAAGATATTTTCCCAACCAGAAGAATTTCTATTTTATAAGATTTTTTTTGGTAAAATGATGAAAGAAAATTTAATGTTGAAGGGATTAAATCATTTCCTATAGGGATAATTACAGATATTTTCATGGAAGTTTATTATACATAAGTTTTAAAAACAAACAAACTTTTTAAGTAAGATATTGTAAAATATCTTATATAAATTCTTTAATGACCTAAACAAAAAAGACTATACCCTTCTAAAAGAAAGGAAATGGCAGGTTTGTGAAAAAGTTAATTTAATTCTGAAGGAATTTACTCCTAAAAAGCACTTAAGTAAGGATATTTTGCTGAAGAAAGTATCTTCACAAGATATGAAAAGTAAAGCAAGTAATAAAAGAATTATTAGAATATACTCTAAGTAAGGAATTAGAAGCTATGATCAAAAGCAAAAAGATACCAACATACAAAAAGTAGCGTTAAATATTTAATTAGGCAGTATAATTAATCAATTTTTGAAGAAAAAAACTAATTGATAATTATTTTTCCTGATAAAGATATTTTCTCAAGATAAAAAATAAGGAATTGAGTTAAATATATTTTATCTGTAGCGATGAGAAATATATAGGAAATACCTTAAAAGAAAATTATCAGAAACATAGAAAAAAGAAGAATTTTTTAATAAAATTAGCTTTAATAAAATTGTTTTAAAGGAGGTGCGGTATGTGTAGAGAGGAGATAATAGAAAAAATTTTAGTACCCAATGAAGAGATAATTTCATTTAAGGAGATTGATGGAGAGATCGTTTTTTTTCACAAAGAAGAGAGAAATCTTTATGAATTGAATGAGACAGCAAATTTTATTTGGAAAGAGTTAATTAAAGGAAAGAAACCTAAAGATGTTATAAGAAGTATGCAAAAAAAGTTTAAAGAAATAAAAAAAGAAGTTTTAGAAAAAGATGTTTTGGATTTTATAAAAAAATTAATTGACAAAAAAATATTTTTGGTCAAAAAATGAATAAAAAATTACATAAGGATGTAACTGGAGATGTAAACATTGTTATATAATTAAGAATTCGATAAAAGGTATTAACTTTTTCAAATGGATCGAGAGTTTGAAGTAATCAAATACTTAACAAAAGAAGTAGTATATGGAAGATATAAAGAACATTTGATAAATTTTTTAACTTCTACTAAGTTAGAGTGGGAAAAGTTAAAGTTCATGTTACTTTACAATGAGTTAGCTTCTTTTTTATATATAATATTAAAAAACAATTCCTTATCTCTTCCTTTTGATTTTCTTTCTTTTCTTAAGAATGTCTATTATAGAGACTTATTTAGATATATTGTATTATTTAATGAGTTATTGACTATACTAGATGCGGCTAATAAGAAGTCAATTCTTATCATACCCATAAAAGGTTTTTCTATCGGTGAAGAGTATTACAAAAAATTCGGTTTTAGACCTTTGAGTGACATAGATTTATTAATTAAAGAGGAAGAATTAGAAAAAGGAATAAAACTTTTATGCGAATTAGGATATGAGAAAAATTTTTTTGGAGCTAAAGAAAGTTATTGGCGTAATAAACAATGTCATATAAACTTTCTAAAAAGAAATAAAAACGGATCTATTCTAGTAGAACTTCATTGGTCTTTAGATTTTAAAAGAGACAATAAATATGCCCTTTCTTGTTTATGGAAAAGATTGAAGAAAGTAAAAATAAAAGATAAAGAAATTTTTGTTATGGCACCAGAGGATACTTTATTTTCTCTAGCACTTCATCAAAGAAGATTTGGGAAAGTATTTAATCTCAAATATATTTGTGATGTAGGCATTATCTTAGAAAAGGAAAAACTTAATTGGGAATATATAATCGAGGCTGCTTATCGAGAAAGAATTAAAGCTTCTTTGTATTTTTTACTATATCAGACACAGATTATTTTAGATAAAGATCTCAGTAAGTATTTAAAAAAACTAAGAATTAGTTCTTGGCATAAAAGACTAATTTCTTGTGTTATTAGAAAATATACAAAATCTTTTATAACTCCTTTTAATCTAAAATATGTCTATACAATTTGTCATTTTCTTCTCTACGACAATATACTCTATCCTATCAAATACGTTTTTACTGTTCCTCAGGAACAATTTGCAAAATTTTATCATCTTCCTTTTTATACACCAACTACAGAGAGACTTTATAAACTAAGATATTTATATATTCCTTATAAAACTGTTAAGGAATTGTTGGATAGGAAAATCTTTAAACGGAATTTTTTAGAAAAATTTAATAGCTGTTTATTTTTGTAAGAAGAAGGAATATAAATATAAATATTCTCTCTTTTCTTTACTACTTCTAAACCTTTCTTAATTAAATGTGATCCTACGCCTCTAGCACGATATAATAGTTTTACATAAGGACCTAGAAATAAAATATTATGAGAATTTTTATCTTTTAATATCCAAAGTTTACCTATAGGGATTTTCTCTATTACAGCTACAAGTTTATAGAGAATTACCCAAGAGGGATTAGGAAAAAAAATATTATAAAAACTTCTAAATAAAATTTCTTCCTCTTCTTTTCTAACTAAAATATACTTCACCTTCTTTAAAGGAAATAATTTTTTTAATAATTTTCTAAAAAAATTAGAAGAATAAAGAATTTCTGTAAATAAATAAGTCGATTCTTTTAAAAAAGAAAAGAAGTTTACAAAAATATAATATAAAAAAGTATTTTCAAATTTTAAATATTTCAACTTATCTTTTCTATATACGCCTATCACTTTTCCCAAGATATCCTTTGCTTTAACTTTTTCTTTTTTCCAAAAATTGAAATCTCCTTTGGTATAAATAATATTATTGTTTTTATCTATTTTTATAACTCTATGGCATATGTACTGCCTTTTTTTTCTAAAAATAATAATATCTCGAAGAAAAATCTGTGATAAGTTAGTTTTTTTGACTAAAATTTTTTCTTGATTTCTTATAGTAGGATACATACTTTGACCTCTTGAGAGTAAATAAAAGATTCTTCTCATTTAATAATTTTTAATTAATTCCAAAATTATTAAGAGTGAGAGTTTCAAAAAATCTTTGTTTTATATTCGGGATGACTTCCATAGAGATTTTCACCAAAAAATTAATCAAAAGATATTTTCATCTTCTATAAGTACCCCATATTTTTATCCCTTTCTACTAAAACTTCAAATTCAGATATATCATTAACTAATAAAGCAGTCAATAGTTTTGTTATTACTTCCATAAGAAAAATAGCAATTAGCTCAGATTTTGTTTTATTGTGATGTTTTTATTTTTTAAACAAATTTTGGATTAGAGAGTTTATAGTGAAACATTGTTTCTTTATAAAATATCAAGAAGATAAAAAGCATATTCTCTCCTTAAGAGACGAGTATTTTTTAATTGAAGAGATGAAAAAACCAAGACTAAGATAGGCTGATATATTCTCATACTGCCACAAATAGAATATCAGAACAAAATTAAAAGATAAAAAAGTTGCAGAGAATTAAAAAAATATAGAGTTTTTGAATATAATCAAATCGATGTAAAAAAGATTCAAAAATATTCCTAACCTTTGGGTTTATATGGAAGGATTTGATATTTCCAAATGTTAAATAGCTTTTGGAGAATTATCTGCAAGAGATAGTTTCTACGTTATACTGTAAAATTTTTACATAATCATTTATTTCAAAACAAAAGTAGAAGCATTTGAGCATTCTTAATCAGAGGAAAATATCTATTCTCTTTAAAAGAAAAAGGAGTAAAATATAGAAAATAGTTTTTTAAAAACATTAAAAATTTATGGATAATGTAGTGTTAAGAACCTGCTCATTTTCAACTTTAGAGATTATTTTCTATTTTTCAATTTTGTTTTTAGAAAGTTAATATGAGAAAAAGAGATAAAAATATCCTTTTTACCCCTTTTCTTATCCAATGGCATATTACCGAGAGGTGTAATTGGAACTGTTTGCACTGTTATAGGAAGAGAAATTCATGTGTAGATTTACCCTTAAGTGATTTGAAGTATATTCTTCATCAGTGTTTGGGATTATTGGAAGTCTTAGATGTAAAAGATGTGCGAATAAATATTGGAGGAGGGGAGCCGTTTTTAAGAGAAGATATTTGGGATTTCATAAAGATATTAAAGAAATACAAAGAGATAAAATTGTATATTATGACAAATGGGTCTTTAATTTCTAAAGATGTAGCAAGAGCACTTTCAAAGATTAAAACTCTTAAAGGAGTTCAGGTAAGTATGGAAGGGTTAAAAGAAACTAATGATAAAATAAGAGGAAAAGGGAGTTTTGAGAAAATAGAAAGAGCCATTCGAACTCTAGTCAAGTATAATATTTTTACTAGAGTTTCAGTGACTCTTACAAAGTTAAATTTAGAAGAAATAGAACCCTTGGTATCATATCTTAAGGAGTTAGGAGTAAATAATGTCGGTATAAGACGGTTTGTTCCCGTAGGAAAAGGAGAAATTTTAAAAAAGTATATGCTTTCACCATTGGAGACGAGGGATTTTTATCTATTTAGAGAAGAACTTATGGATAAATATTGTGATAAAAATTTTACAATTTCTTATGGATGTGAAGATGGACTTCTTGTTCAAGAGGTTGAGAAAATAAGTAAGAAAAGGAGGAAATATCTATACTATACAAATTGTGCAGTATTAAGAAGGAGGGCTCTTACTATTCTTGATAATGGAGATATACTTTTGTGTAGGAGGCTTCCTATAAAGATTGGCAATGTTTTTGAAAAAAACTTAGAAGAGATTTTCTTTTTTTCAACACTTGTTCAAAAAATGAGTAATTGGAGGAATTTTCTTTCGTATTGTGAAGATTGTCCTTTTTTTTCTTATTGTTTAGGAGGAGCAAGATGTATTGCCTATGGATTCTTTAAAAAAATAGATGCACCAGATCCTCAATGTTGGAGGCTCTTTACAGTATTACCTAATTCTGGTATAATTTAACAAAAAAGGAGTAAATAAGTGAAAAAGAAATTCTTAATTAATTTTCAAGAAAGTAAGAAGAAAGATGCCATTCAAAAAAAAGTTTATCAGAAACCAAAGATAAAAAGAGTTGTCTACAAGAAGAAGAAGCTTCCTGTAGCTATAGCACAGAGTTGCGCCCTTTGTGTATAGTTATTTTTAATAAATGCCCTTTTCCTACCAAATAGTCCTTAATAATTTCTCTCTTTCCTTGCATATACAAGCTGAAAGTTATGTTATTCAGATAATCAGGAAATTCTTACTATATATTTCTCCATGGATTAGAATAGAGAAAATAAAAGGGTACGATAAGAATTTTCAGATTTATTTAAAGCCTCTTTCAAAGCCATCTGTAAGACTTCTAGGTGGAGGAAACAAAATTGTGAAGGAAGAAATTAGAAATAAAGATGAGTTTATAATATGGTCATCATGGGATGGCTCTTTTTTAAAGACCGATCTTAGGAAAAAAATAGCATATGGAGAATTAGGGAAAAATGAAGTAATAGGTATTTCTATCTTAAGACGTTGGTTTGAGACTTTTGTATTCTTAAATAATTGTATTTTTTTACATTCAGCTAATATAAAAGTTAAAAATACATTGAGTACTCTTCTTATAATAGGCGACTCTGGAAGTGGAAAGAGCACCTTATCTTCTCTTATAAGAAATTATTTCCATTTTAAAGTCATAGATGATGATATAACAGGGTTATTGGATTTTAAAAAGATTTACTCTTTTTCAATTAGATTTATTTCTTCTTTGGGAAATTTTTTAGAAGTAGAGGCTCTAAAGTTAGAACCAATAGGAATTCCCAGGTTTATTCTATTTGTAGAGAGAAAGAAGACAATGTCTAAATTGTGCAGATTAACTTCTAAAGAAGCTTTTAAAAGAGTATGTTTTTTTGCTGAATTTTCCTCTTTTGATAATAAAATGTTTGAGCATAAGGTGAAGATTCTAGATAAATTAATAAATCAATGTAATTGTTTTTTGTTAATAAATGGTAAAGATATTTCTAAAGATCCTTCAAAATTAATCTCACTTTTTTCTTATATTATTTGACATTTAAAAACTTATCCCATGGGATATGGAGTCTACCCATTATACATTCACCTTTTTCATCTAATGTAGGCAACAATAAACATCGAAATTTGCAATAAGGAAGAAGATAGCAATTTTTACACACATCTTCTATTTTTTCTCTATGTTTAAAAGGATATTTTGTGGTTTTTTTCTTTGTACACGAACTTAAAGATCCATCTGTGTCAATAACCGTTACTCCTTCTGTACAGAAATAGGAACAACCTATCATAGGAATTAATTTATATCTTTGAGGAACTAATAAGAAAGAAAAATATCTAACTAAAGAATTTTTACCAAAATAATGATTAAAATCATAGAGTAGTCTATTTAAAATGTCGAAAAAATCGTGATGGGGCAAATAATCTTTTCTGTTTTTCGAAAAAACAGGAATTTCTCTTTCCCAAAATATTTCATCTATTAGTTCTTCCTTTAAGAGTTTAATTACCAATGAGATTAACCAGTTATATGATGTTTTTCGCAGTAAAGTAACTACTACTTTTATTTTAATATTTTCTTTCTTAACATATCTAAGATATTTAAAAGCTTCTTTTTGATTTCTCCAAAAATTTCTATACTTGTCTAGAGAAATGGTTAAAGTTAAATGGTTACGTTGTATGAAATCTATACGTTCTTCAATTTTATCTTTTCTAAAGAAAAAATCAGGATTAGAGGTAATTTCTATATCTACGTCAGGAAAGTTTTTAGAGACGATACTTGCTATTTCATTTAATTTATGAATATCTATAGTAAAAGGTTCTCCACCGTGGATAATAACTTTTTGGATTTCTTCTTTTTTAATTTTTTTTATAGATTCCATTAATACGGTCGGAGTTATCATTCTCTTGGGTGTTTTTTTTACATAACAATGAGGGCATCTAAAAGGGCAGTAATTGGTAGTTTCAATGACTAAAGTTTTTGGAAATGTCATTTCTCATTGCTCATTGCCCTTTCAGCTTCTAATAATATACAATTTACTTCTTTACTTTCTTCAACAGTAAACATTGAAGGAGTTTTAAGAATTACAGGGATTTCTAAGATGATTGATACTATTTTAGTTGGAATATTTTTAAATCTAGATGGAATCCATAATTTTGTATATTCTCGAGGTAATAATTCTTTAGCTATTCTCGAATAAGAAAAATTTTTATACTCTTCTTTGATTAAATGAGAGAGCTCATGTTTTGATAAAATTTTTTTAATCAAGTAGAGTTTTTTATTAAGTCGTATTAATTTTTTTAACATTATTGAAGAAGGATGGAAAGCGTATGTCTTGTAAACTATATGATCATCTTCTTTTATATTTATATTCCGGAACACTCCTAATGTGGAGAACCTGTATTTGGGCGATGTTTTGAAAAATATAGGGAAATATATTTTATCTTCTGCCCCACAATGTTTGTAGATTTCTAAATATGCATTTTTTATCCTTTCTCTTTCCTCAGAATTCTTAAATATTTTATTAAAGTTTATTACCTTTGGAGAAACGAATAAAATAATATCTCTTATTTTGTTATCTTTATGTAATGTGATAGATTTAATTGTACGGAATTTTAGAAATTGTAATTTGTCTTCTCTTACTGCCATATAGTAGATGTCATCATTGGGACGATAAGGTAAGGCTTTGTAGGAAATGGAAGGAAAAAGCAGACGGTTATTTTTTATTTTTCCATAAAGAAGAATACTTTCTTTGAATGATAGATATTTAGCATTGTTGAGCAAAGTTTTTATTTTATTTAAAGATATTTCTCCATTATCTATCAGGTCTGAATATTTTGCTTTAAGTAGATATATAGACGTATAATAGGGAATTCTTTTTTCTGAGAGAAGCCAAAAATAAAGAGCAGCTAATACCGTGAGACAAATTATTAGTAGGAATGAGATTTTTGTTTTTTTAGAGAATTTCAATATGTGAGTCATTATTCACCTCCTCTTTTATTATTTCTTCCATATTTTTAAATACCACTTCCTTATTTTCAAAAAAAATATTGCTTCCTACTTTAAGAATATTTTTTACTTTTCCTTGAGAAATATTTTTTAAACTCTTATTTCTTAATTTTCCTATTATAGCAAAGTACTCATCGCTCTCCTTTTCTTTAAATACTCTTATTATATTTTCAAAGTTTTTTCGAAGAAAATCCCTATAATAATTATTCCATAAAAAGGAAAGATTTCTAACTAATAAAATATACTTAATATTTTTTTCTTCTACAAAAAATAATTTAGAAATTTCCACCCTTTTAACTAATATCACTTTTTTATTTAAGAGTTTTATGGACTTAATTACTTTATCTATAGGTATTGTATCAGGTATAAAACCTTTGTAGTTTCCACATGGTAAGAGAATTCTATCTTTAAATTCGTTCTTAATTTTGTTAAATGTATTAAAGTCACCCGTTATTTCTATTCTATCTTGCATTACTCTTATACATATATATTCTCTGTTTAAAAGATAATTTCCGACTAATAGAAATCCTCCAATAAATGGAGTATTTTTGTTTGTAAAAAAATATAATCCTATATCAGATATTCTTTTATTTAATGGGAAAAAAGGAGCTTTATTGAACCAAAAAAAGACGGCACGGATGATATAGAGGAGGACAATAATTTTAACTTCAAGCATATCTGTGCTTGCTATACTCCAGTTAGGTATGAAGCAGGGGGGTAGGTATAGGAAACTTTCAAGAGTAAAAGTGCCTCTTTTGTTTTTATGGATAAAGAATACGCTATGGTTATCTTCGTTTATGCAAGACGATTTTAAGCGGGTTACTCTATGGATAGTTACTATAGGAAGAAAATCGGGAGAGATTTTCATTAAATTACATAAGAAAGCACTATTTTTTAGATAATTTATCCTGACTTTATTTTTTTCTATAATAACATTTATAAAAGAGTCTATAAATATTTCAAAAATTCCATCTTTTTTATTATGATTTACTAAAGAAACTCTATATTTTCTTATTCTGTCTATAGTTTTTATGAAGAGCTCTTGAATTGTCTCTTTTTCTAAAAATAATATTTTATAGAGAATATCACCTGTGGGGGTAAGAACAAGTAAAGGATACAATAGATTTAAATTAAAAGGCTTTTCCGTATTTATTTTTATACTTTTGAAGAGAAAAACCTTTTCCTTATTATATATTTCTATCCAAACACCAAAGTTAAAGAAGACTGATCTATCTTTTTCTTCTGATGTAGTATGAAAATTTTCGAAATTAATAATTTCTCGTCTTGAGAAATAATTTATGAGCTCTTCGTTCTTATAAGAAATCATATAAGAAATCAACGGAATGATATGTGTTTTCTCCTTTTCGAAATACAAAGATTTTTCCAAAAAGTTTTTGTAATCAGATAAATTCTCTTTATTTTTATAATCTTCCAAAAATCTTCTAATTAAAGTCGACATTTTTTAAATTATTAAAGAATAATTTTGCTAGCTTTAGAGAGTATAGATAATCTTCAGAAAAAATTCTATCCTTAGGATACATAAAAGGTATAAATCCATTTTTAAGAATTATTCCACTAAGGTTAAGGATAACTTTCTTATTTTTCATTTCTATTAATGAAAGTTTCTCCAAACATGCTAAATGATCTTCTAGTAATTGAAAAAGAGAAGGAGGCAACATAGCTTCATAACACCAATATAAGAGAAGTCGGAATCTAGATACCTCTAAGGAGATATTTTTTTCTTTTTTAAAAAGAATATTCTCTAAACCACGTTTTTTTATATTTAAGAAATACTGAGGGGGATTAGGGTTTACTTTATTTAGATCATAATAACGTGTTTCTGCAAGAGGTCCTAAACCTATTTGGATAGTTTTTCCATTGAAAATTTCTTTATTAATCTTTATTTCCTCATAGGGAAAACTTTTTGTCGTTTTTTTAAAAGTAAATCTAATTCCTGCTCCTCCCTTTCTTATGAACAAATTATTTTTTATAAAGTTATTGCTCACTATGAAAGAGAAAAGAATCCTTTTTATAATGTCTTCTAAGAAGGAGTATTTTGGAGAGTAGATTTTGTTCATTCTTTTTTTAGAACTGTAGTTATAAAGAGTAATAAAAATTTCTTTATTATCTTTGAAGTTTTTTAGGAAAGATATAAGATTTATTAAATCTGTTAAATAATTAAAATTAACTTCAGGATAGTCTATAATAAGATCAATATTTAAACTCAAATCTAACTCTAATACATTTTTTATGCCTTCTAGTACTGTATCCTTTGTATAACGTCTTTCCATTTTTTTTAAAATACTATTTCTAAGACTTTCTACCCCTAGAGAGATATAATTGAAACCAATATCCTTCAAATTCTTAAGGAAATTTTTGTCTATGCCATATTTATCAGGATATATTTCAATTTCTATATATATATTGTTATCAAAAGAGAATTTTCTTTTGAGACTTTTTATTATTCTATGAAGGGTTTCTATCTCTAATAATTGGGGAGTTCCCCCTCCAAAATGGACATTTATAATTTTGATATTATTGAGTATTCTTGAAATAATTCTTACTTCATTCTCTATGAGATTCAAAAAGTTTTTAGCATAATTTTTAAAAGGTTTTAAAGGTAAAGAAGGGCATACACAGTAAGGACATATTTTCTTACAAAAGGGATAATGAACATATAGAATTACATTTTTTATTTTTCTTCTATTTCTCTTTATATACTCTATAAATTTATTCTTAGTACTTACTAGAGGAAAGTAATGAGGATAACCTATATTGAAAGGAGAAAGAATAATTCCCTTTTCTATAACTCTTTCAATGATATTTATAATTTCTTTAGAGGTATAAAATAGAGATGATTCTTTAAGGATTTTTTTAATAACGTTTCTTATCATCTTTTTAGAATTTCTTTTTGAAGAGCATAAGCTATTGCTTCCTTAACCTGAAAAGATTCTTTTATTATTTTATTACCTACTGAAAACTCTGTGATACCTTTTATATCTATTTCCATAAATCCAGGTAATAATTCTTTCCCTTTCAAGTAAGAATAAGGAATAAATAAGAGAGAAATGAGAGGAATGAGAAAGTTATAACCTAAAGGTAATTTATAACTATTATCTTTTTTTTCAAAGAATTTATTTTTATAAAGAAATTTTACAATCCTTTTCACAAATGATTTTTCTTTTGAAGGTAAGCTTTCCAATATAAACTCAGGGATCTCCCCTTTATAGTAAAGAAATCTTATTAAAAGTGAATGAAAAAGGAGTAAGTTCCTTAAGAAAGGGTTTTTTGGAAAGGGATAGTATGTAGAGAAGAGAAAGTTCTCTAATGAATTTTCTTTTTGTAGAGAACTATGCCACCCCTTCCAGTCCCATCTATTATACCAAATTGGAGAAGTAAGGTATGGACTAAAAAGAGATTTTGCAAATGGTCCTATTCCTATAAGAATTCCGTAAATAGATGGCATATAGTAGTAATATTCATAAGAAAAAGGAGTAGGACTACTACTTTCAGAAGTAGGGGAAGAAAAAACTCTCAACTTGTAATCAAAGTCTCCATTTCTTATAAAGATCTTTGCTTCTTGAGAAAATCTTATAACCGTATTTAAGAAATAAAAAGTTTCCCATATCCCTGCGTGATTATCTAAGAGTTCAAATTTTCCTAAGCGATAGTTTCGTGGAGTGACTATATATCTTCCTATATCAATTGAAAACCTTACATCTTTACTATCTTTGAAGAAATTTATTAAAGAGAAAACATCTTTAAGAGAATCTGAAATAGGGAGATAAGGTAAACCATATAATAAATCTATATTAACTAAGGGAATCCTAAATTTTGATTTTAAATCCTCTAGTAATCCCCAAATAAGTTCACTGTCCCCCCCTCTTCCTAAGAATTTTCTTACTTTGTTGTTAAAAGTTTGCACTCCTAACGATATTCTTTTACATCCATTTTCTTGTAGAAGATTTATAATTTCTTCAATTCCTTCTTCTTCAGGAGAAAGTTCCACCTCCCAATATACTTTTTCAAAAAATTTGTTTCCATACATTTCTCTGAAATTTTTAAATAAGTTGACGAACCCCTTAATACTTAACAAATTAGGTGTTCCTCCTCCTATGTGAATTAACTTAGGTTCCAAAAGTCTAAAAAAGTCATCTTTGTTAAGATGAGGATGGATTATTCTTAACAATTGAATACTGAGAGGGCCTCCTTTTTTCTTATATAATTTATATAATCCCTTAATCCATATCTCAAGTTCTTTCTTACAGAGTTTGCCAAACATATTATTAAATTTTATAAGCTCTTTGTTATTTTTATGATATATTCCTCCAAACATACAAAATTTGCAGATACGTCTACAGAAAGGATAGTGGATGTATACTCCACAATTAAATTCTTTTTTTTTAATTTCTTCTAAAAAAAATTTTGGGATTTTCTCAGTAAAGTTGAGAGAAGGAAAGTTAAAAATAGAATGTTTTTGGATGAAATTTTTATCTTCAATACTGATATGTCCGCTTCCTGGGAATAAAGTTATTAATTGCCAAAAGAAAGGATTCTTTAGTAATTTTTCCATTTCTCTTGAAAATCTTCACGGAACATTATATATTATAATGGAAAGGTAATCAAGAGAAAGGAGGGATAGGATGCAGAATAAGTTTATAAAAATTACAACTCTTCCATTAGTACCATTCATTACTCTTTTATTTCATGTTCAGAAAAGTGAAGCTATAGTCAATATGTCTAACGCTTCTAAAAAAATAGTGAAAAAACAATATTTATCAAATTTATTTGAAGAAATAGCAAAAGACTTTCAAAAAGAGGATATAGAGAAAAAGACTATAATGATTGCTTTCGCGTGTTATTAAGGTTATTTTTTATATTTTTAAGAAAAAAGTTTAGAATAAAAGGAGTCTTAGTCTCTTTATTGCTTATGACACTTATAACAACTGTAATCCTAGGAAGAACAAAATGTTACTTGCCTCTTTTAATTTTTCCTTTTAAATTGTCATCTTGTTTATCATCTTATACTCAGGAAAAAGGAATAAAAAGAGATACTTTCTTAGAAGCGAAGGTATGTTCATTATATAGAATAAAATACATCCTTGAGCAAGAGAATATAGACAAAGATAAAAGAGACGAATTATTAAATCTATTTTTTCTTGTCCTTCTTAAATCTCCCTGCCCTATGTATATCAAAGAAGCTATGGATGCTCTTTCTGTAATTCATAATAAAATAGAAGAAAACAATATAAAAGAGCTAAAGAGGATATTTTATGAGGAGAAGAAAAAAGTTATTGAAGAATTGCTTCATAGTTATAGGAATCTATCTTTTGTTTTTAGCTGGAGACAGTTATTGTAAAGAAACTTTTCGAACTCCGTATTTTGATATTACTTTAGACTCATTTAAAATAGAAAAAGGATTATTAAGCTTTAGTATAGAATCAGTAAAAAAGAAAGTTCCTATCTATGTTAAGTTTACCTCAATAAAAGATCCTACCTACCATTTTTTTCTTTTCTACAAGGATAATATAGAAAAATGTTTTTTTTCATTTAGAAAGGTCCCTTTCGTTATTCTGAATAAAAAACGTTATATAATTTATTCTTCTATCTATAATCCTTATCATCCATTAGAAAGAAATTTTTTATTCAGTTATCCTTATATTTTAACTTTTGAAACAGATGGCTTTTCTTTATCTTTTTTTGTATATGTTACTACGAAAAATTTCTCAAGAGAGTTAAAACAGTTATTTGAAAATAATACACTTCTTTCTCATCCTGAAGGTGTAGATATGGTAAGATCAGTATTTTCTCCTAAGTTGGCAGAATATTTAAAATACGATAAGATGCTTCTTGATACTTTATTATCTCATCCCCATAGTAGAAAGTTAATGTATTCTCGTAATGCTTCTGAGTTTATTCTCTCTTCCTCTAATGATGGTTGTTTAACCAGAGAGGAGATAAAGAACTTTATAGAAACTTTTAAAGTCGTCCCTACTTCTCAGATATATCCAAAAAGTGCAGAGATTTTCTATTTCTTAGATGAACGAATACCACCTTTTACTGAGTTTTTAAATGACATACGAAAGATAATCACTCCTTTTGAAAAAGGATGGATGTGGATGCTTCTTAACAATGTAGATAGTAATACCTTTCTTGTATTGTTGTTGGATAAGAGTTGTATCATTATAAAAGATAATAAAATAATAAAAGTATTCAAAGGTTATTCTTTTAAAAAAAACATTGTAATGAAAAACATCCCTTTAGTAATTGTGAACTTTGAAAAAAATTGGTGTTTTATAGAGAAAGAAATCCCCAAATGGGTGAAGTCAGTTCTTAATGTTTTAGGCTTAACTGGTGATGATGTGAGATTGGTTAAAAGAGAATTTATACCCACTGAAGAACTAGAAGTATTGAAAAAGTATCGTGAGATTATAAAAAAATCATCTTTAGAAATGGAAATAACTCGGAATTCTTATTTACTTTTAAAGTTTAGTAAGGATGAAAATAGCTTTTATAATAAAAGGAATAAAATGTTTACCTCCCTTATTTATGCTAATCTTATCGATCCTATCGCAAGATATATAGTCAATGAATCTCTATGGGAGAGTAAGTTCGATATATATACTATTTTTACTCTATATAGACATTACACTACTGAGGATAGTTGGCTTAGATACATAGTCCATGGAATGAAATTGGAGGGTATTTACTATACTATTAGTGGAAGTTATAGAAGCAAATTAGGTCATTGTATTACAAGAGCAATTGCTTCAGCAGCCCTCTCTTTAATGATAAATGAACCAGTTGATTGTTATCTTATATATGGTTTCGATGATAAGAATAACCTTTTAATGTATCATGCCTTTTGCTGGTTGCCGAGAGAAAAAATACTTTTAGAAAGAAGCAATCCTATTAGGAACATATTGGTTCCTTGTCTTTCTCCTCTGTTCTATACTTCAGATAAATTGGAGATATTGTGGGAGTTTCATTCTCCTCAACGAAAATAGCCCCTCTAAAAAAAGAAAATGGCAGGTTTGTGAAAGAAGTAAACTATGTCTATTAAATTAATGAGAAGATTGGATTATTGGCTAGGTATTCCTTTGTGCTTTTTGTTTACTTTTTTTGTCCATTTCTCAAAATTATTCTTATTTAAAGAAAAGAAGAAAGACATCAAAAAAATATTGTTTATTAAACTTTCAGAAATAGGAAGTATTATTTTAGCTTATCCTTTACTTCAATGCACAAAGAGGAGATACCCTCAAAGTGAAATATTTTTTCTTAGTTTTAAAGAAAATGAAGCTATTTTGGAGGTATTAAAGATTTCTAAAGATAGGATACTGAGTATAAGAAAAGGTTCTATAAAAGAGTTTATTTTAGATACCTTGAGAATGATAAAAAAATTAAGAAAAGAAAATATAGATGTTGTTTTTGATTTAGAGTTTTTTTCTCGTTTTACAGCTATTTTATCTTTTTTAATAAAAGCAAAGAAAAGAGTAGGGTTTTATCACTATACTTTTGAAGGTCTCTATAGAGGAGAATTATTAACTCATAAAATTCAATACAATCCTTTAATCCACATAAGTAAAGTTTATTTATCTTTTTTACAAGTGATAGAAAAAGAAAAGAAAAATACACCTGAATTAGAAGAAAAAATCAATGAAGATGATATTAATTTACCGAAATTTGCTGCTTCTGAACAGGAGAAAAAGGAAATGTTAAATAAATTGAAAGATGCAGGTATAAATGAAAAAGCAAAGTTATTCCTCATTAATTTAGGTGAAGGAAATATCCCTTTAAGAGAATGGCCTTTAGAAAACTTTATTTCTCTTTCAAAGATGATTTTAGAAGATGATGAAGAAAACTGCATTATTATTGTAGGAAAAAATTTATCTTACAAAGTAAAAGAGTTTTGCAAAAAATTCTCTGAAAAAAGAGTTATAAATTTAGCAGGAAAGACTACGCTTAAAGAATTATTAACTCTTTTTGAAATTTCTGAAGCTTTGATATGTTGTGATTGCGGTTTAGCACATTTAGCTTCTTTAACCTCAGTTAAAAAATTTGTAATATTTGGTCCAGAATCTCCGCTGGTTTTTTCTCCTTTGGGAGAAAATACTTATATAATATATTCAAATCTTCCGTGTTCTCCTTGCCTTTCTATTTTAAACCATAGATGTTCTGCATGTAAGGATAATAAATGTTTAAAGGTAATTAAATCAGAAGAAGTTTACAGAGTAGTGAAATCTGCTGTATGAAAGTGATATTTATTTCCAGAGAGTGTTATGAATTTCCAGGAGGAAGAATTAGGAGTTATGAGTTTTCTGAAGAGCTTGAAAAAAGGGGAATAGATACTTCTTTTTTCTTTTTTATAGATAATAAAAAAGAATATTTAGAAAGAGATATTCTTTTAAGAGAAAAAATTATACTCACTTTTAAAAGCCTTCCATATTTTCTTAGACAAAGAAATTGTATTTTTGTAGTGAATAGATTTAATTATCATTCTCTTTGCGTATGGTTAGTTTCTTTATTTAAAAAAATCCCTTATGTATTTGATATGGATGATTGGGAGTCTCGTCAAGATACAGGATATTATTTTGGTATATTTCCTAAATCAAAATCTGAATATTTATCCAGAATATTTGCTCATAATAGTAGATTTTGTATAGCTGCAAGTCATTATCTTAAAGATTATTTATCTCAATTTAATAAGAAAGTGTATCTTATTCCCACCGGTATAGATACCAATCTATTTAAACCAAAACATAATTGTGATAAAAAAGAAGTTATATTCTCTTGGCATGGATTAATAAATAGAAAAGAGATCGTTGATTATCTTAAATTTGTAATAGAATGTTTTATTATTGTCAATAGAGAAATTAAACATACTCAACTATGGATAAAAGGGACAGGTATTTTCATCAAAGATTTTTTAGAAATATTAAAAAATTATAGAAATGAGAATATAAAATACTTTAGATGGTCACATCCTTTGACTATTCCTTCTTATTTAGATAAAGTAGATATAGGACTTTTCCCTTTGCTTGAGAGAACGCATTTTAATCTGGCAAAATTTCCTGTAAAAGTAGTTGAATATATGGCAAAGAAAATTCCTGTTATTGCTTCAAATATGGGTGAAGTAAAATATATAATAAAACACAATTATAATGGATTCTTAGCTAATTCAAAGGAAGAGTTTGTTGATTATATGTTAAAATTAGCAAAGGACAGATTTTTAAGAGAAAAAATAGGCAAAAATGCTTACGAAACTGTAAAAGAAAAGTATTCTTTAAGTCTATTGGGAGGAAAATTATATAAAATATTTAAAGAAAATTTTGAACAGTTATAAAGAAAAATGGAGAAAAAAATTGTTATTTTAGGAGGAGGATTAGCAGGAGTATCTTTAGCCTATTTTTTAAAAAATAAAAATTTTCTTTTATTTGAAAAAGAAAAAGAATTAGGAGGTTTGTGTAGGACAAAAAGAAAAAATAATTTTTTATTTGATTTTTGTGGTCATGTTTTACATTTTAAACATAAAGAAATATTTTATCTAATAAGAAAACTTTTGGGTAAAGATTTATTAAGACATAAAAGAAATTCTGTAGTATACTGTTTTAAAAGATTTATTCCTTATCCTTTTCAAGTGAATCTTTATAATCTACCTTTTAAAATTACAAAAGGATGCTTTAGTGATTTTGTAAAAATTTATTTTGATGGGAAAAAAGAGCCTTCTAATTTTTTAGAATGGTGTTATAAAAATTTTGGAAAAAGCATTACTGATCATTTTATGAGACCTTATAATGAAAAATTCTGGACTTATCCTTTAGAAAAGTTAAACTGGGAATGGGCAGAAAAAGTAATAATCGTTCCTACACTAAATCAACTTTTAGAAGGTACACTTAAAGAAAATAAAAAAAACTTAGGATACAATTCTTTTTTCTGGTATCCTAAAAAAGGAGGTATAGATAATCTTATAAAAGCTTTTTTGTTGCATATTGATTCTAAGAAGATATTTAAAGAATGTGAAGTTGTAAAAATAGACCCTATTTTAAAAAGAGTAGAGTTTAAAAATGGGCTTAAAGAAAAATATGATGTATTGATTTCTACTTTACCTTTACCAGACTTACCTAAGATTTTAAACTTTCCAAGTTTTATTTTAAAATTTTTTAAAAAATTGAAATGGATTTCTATTTTTAATCTTAATTTAGGAGTAAAAGAAAAGTCTAAACAATGGCATTGGATATATTTTCCTGAAAAAGAATTTAGTTTCTATAGAGTAGGTTTTTTTAACAATTTTTTTCAAAATTCATTTAATACTTCTCTGTATACAGAGGTTTCCTATTCTCAAAATAAGCCTATAGATAAAAGAAAAATAGTTGGAAAGATAATCAAAGATTTGCTAAAAATAGGAATAATTGAAAAAAAAGAAAATATAAAAGAAATCGTTATTAATGATATAAAATATGCTTATCCTGTTTATGATTTGGACTGGAAAGAAGCTCGAGAAAAAATTTTAAATTATCTTGAAAAGTACAGGATTTTTTGTATAGGGCGATTCGGAAACTGGAAATATATGTCCATGGAGGATGTAATATTAGAAAGTTTGAAATTTTCAAAATTTATAAATGAGAATTTTTGAAAGATTTAAAAAGATTTATTTTTACCGTAATATTCTAAAAGAACTGACACTAAAGAATTTAAAAATAAAGTATTCTGGTTCTATGTTAGGTATATGGTGGGCAATAATTACTCCTTTAATTTTGGCAATAAGTATTAATTTTGTTTTTAATGTTGTTTTTAATATCGGTATCAAAAACTTTACTCTTTTTGCTCTTTCTGGAATCTTACCTTGGATATTTTTCTCTAATGCGTTATTCGAAACTACAAATTCTTTTGTAATTAATTCTCAAATTTTAAAACAGGCAATTTTTCCTCATGAGTTTATTCCTCTTTCTTCTATTTTAAGTAATTTCCTTAATTTTCTTATTGGATTTTTTGCTTTGCTACCTTTATTTATTGTTTTCAATCATAAAATATTATTAATCTCCCCTTTTTTATTTTTAATATTACTTCTTCATCTTCTTTTTTTGATTGGTTTAGGATTTTTACTCTCTGTTTTAAATGTTTTTTTGCGTGATGTATCTTGTTTTTTATCTATAGTATTAATGATTTGGTTTTGGGTTACTCCAATATTTTATCCCATTGATTTTTTAAAATTTCCTTACCGTTTAGTATGTATTTTAAATCCTTTAACTTATTACATAATTTCCTATCAGAAAATTCTTTTTAAAGGAGAATCTCTTTCTTTTTCAGAGATATTTATAATGCTATTTATTTCTTTACTTTTCTTTATTGGAGGTTATTCTTTTTTTATTAAAAAAGAAAAACTTTTGTTAAAAAGAATATGATTGTGGTAGAACTCAAAAATGTTTGGGAAAAATATAGTATAAAATTTGTCTCTGAAAAGAAAATTTGGCGAGAAGAAATTTGGGCATTAAAAGACATTAATCTTAAAGTTAAGAAAGGAGAAGTTTTAGGAATAATTGGAGCTAATGGAGCAGGAAAGACTACTCTTTTAAAACTCATCGCTGGAATGCTTATTCCTGATAGAGGTGAGGTTATTGTAAAAGGAAAAGTAGCTACAATTATGGAATTGGGAGCAGGTTTTAATCCTGAATTTACAGGCAAAGAGAATATAATTCTTAATGCTCACACTTATGGATTAGATGAAAATAGTTTAAATGAAAGATTAGAAAAAATTATAGAATTTTCTGGGTTAGGAAAATTTATTTACGCTCCTATAAAGTATTACTCTCAGGGTATGTTTTTAAGGTTAGCTTTCTCATTAGCTATTCATGCTGAACCAGATATTCTTCTTATAGATGATATTTTAGCTGTGGGGGACAAAGAAGCTCAAGAAAAATGTATTAATAAAATATTTGAATTAAAAAAGGAAAGAAAGACTATTATTTTGGTAAGTCATGATATGGAAATGATAAGCAGATTATGTGATAGAGCAATTTTTTTAGAGAAAGGTAAGATCATTTATGAAGGAGTACCTCAAAAAGCAGTTTTTAAATATCTAGAAACTGTAGGAAATAAAGAAGGTATTGGTGTTTTGGAAGAGAATGATTTAAGGATCGTTTTTAACAATGGAAGAATCAATATAAGCTGGAGAGATTTTCCTATTACAAAAAGAAACAGCTGTATTTTTTATTTTGATTCTTTAGTTAATAGCCAGATTTCTTTTTTAAATCTTTTTTGGAGAGTAAAAAAAATAGATTCTAATAAGATTTTAGCTGAAGGTAGAGATCATAAAGATTTTCTTTTACAAATTTGGAATATCCAATTACAAGATAATTGTTTACATTTAGAAATAGAAATACTCAGTTCAACTGGAGAATCTCATTTAGGTCTTTCACTTTTTTCTGAATACAAAAAGTGGATAACTTTGAATGAAGAAAAAGAGTTTCCTCCTTTTATTTCTAAAACAGAATATCAAGATTTAGGTTTAAAAATCTCTCCTGAAGGAATAATAGGTATTAAATCAAAAAATATTCAAGATTTTCCTTATCTTATTTTTGAAAGAAAAGATAATAGTGACCAGATTAAGCTTTTTAATACAGGTTATAAAGAAGAAGCTCGCATTGTTCAGTTGCCTTTAAATAATAATAAACTTATTGTAGATATCAAAGTATTTTCTGAAGAAAATGACTTCGAAAAATATATTAAAGATAAAAAAGATAAATTGAAATCTAAACTCCTCTCTCAAAGAACTCTAACCTCAAAAAACTTAAAAGTATATGCAGACACAGAAAAAAAAGCAGTAAGGATTTATTACAAAGATTTAGAGATCACTAAAGCATTTGGTTTGCACACTTCTTTTTTAATAGATAACAATTGGTATGGAAATTCAGAAGCTGAGTGGCAAGTAGAAAAGAAAAACTCTATGCTTATTTTGCAATTTAGTTGGAAAAAGTTGAGAATTAATCAGAGATGGAAACTCACTCTTAAAGAAAATTCTATTTTCTGGCAAATAGAATCTGAAATAAAAAATTTGCCCAACCTTAAATTATTCAAATTCGGTATATTTTTATCTGAAAAATACAATACTTTTTTCTCTGGAGCTCAACAAGAGAATTTTCCTGAAGAATTTAATTCATGGCGGGATATGGAATTAAATGATTTCCAAGCTGGATTGATAGGAGTAAGAAAAAGAGAAAACTATCCTGCTATTGTTCTAGAAAATAAAAATAAACTTCAGGCTTTTATCCAAAATAGTAATAACAATTTAAGCTCCCGTGTTTTACAGTTAGGCACTTTTCTATCTCCTAATCAAAAAAAATTTTCTTTTTCTACACAACTTAAATTTTTAGAAGAAGAGAATCTTATTGAAGACTATATTAAAGAAGAACAGC
This sequence comes from uncultured bacterium, assembly GCA_965541615.1. GTDB lineage: Bacteria > Omnitrophota > Gorgyraeia > Duberdicusellales > CBEUCJ01 > CBEUCJ01. The sequence goes on from CBEUCJ010000001.1 coordinate 206,766, forward strand.
AAAAACTCCTCTCTCAAAGAACTCTAACCTCAAAAAACTTAAAAGTATATGCAGACACAGAAAAAAAAGCAGTAAGGATTTATTATAAAGATTTAGAAATTACGAAAAACAGAGGGTTATATACAGCGATATGTTTAAAAAATAAAAGATGGATTCATTCTTTTGACTGTTCTTGGCAGATAGAAAAAAAATCTGAAGAATTGATCTTAATTGTAAAATATAAAAAAATTCTTTCAGAAGTTTGGCGTTTAAGTTGCCAAAATAATATTTTAGAAATTAAAATTGAGCTAAATCCAATGGCGCCCTTTGTTTTGCTTAATAGAGATTTGAGATTAGAGATATCTGATGAGTATGAAAAATGGATTACTGCTTATGAGGGAGGAGATTTTTTAAATCAACATTATGGCGGTATAATTCCTGTAAGACTAAAAGATAATAAGGTTTCTAAAATAATGCTGAAAACAAATGATGAGATTTCAGCTCCAACTTTGTATTTTGAGACTTTATGTCCACATTATGGACAAATTTTGGGAATATATAAAAACAAAAAAGATAAATATATTTGTCTTAATTTTTCTTCTATGATTTCAAAAAAAGAAAATCGATTTTATCCTGAAAAATATATTTGTTTTTTATCTAAAATTATTTTTAATGAGAATATTGAATTAAAAGAGACTGAATTTGAAGAAAAAGTTGAGATAAGTAAAGATAATTTAAGGTTTATTTTTGATAGGGGGAAAAGTCAAATATTTTGGAAAGAAGAAAAAATAACCCAAGCTTTAGGAGTTTATACATCTTTACGTTCTTCTGGTATATGGTATGATTCTTATCAAGCAAAGTGGGAGATAATTAAAAAAGAAAAAGATAGGTTGATTTTACGTGGTGATTGGATATACCTTCCTATTTCACAGATTTGGAATATAGAACTGAGAGAAAAAAATTTAATATACTGGAAAGTAGATATAGAAGTTCATGAAGAAATTGATTTAGAGATAGAGCAAGCAGGTATTATGCTTTCTTTAAAATATGAAAATTGGAAAATACCCAGATTAATCCAAAATAAATTTCTTGATGAATTCCCACAAGATTATGATATCTTGCCTTTTAGGTTTTGGTATGGAAAATCAAATAAAATAGAAGTTTTTAGTGAAAAAAAAGATTTTCCAAAATTATTGTTTGAATGTAAATCTGAAGAAGAATCTTTTAGAGCTGTAGTAGAAAATAGTGATTATTTTTACAAAGCAAGATTAATTCAATATCAAAGATCAAATATCCAAAAAAGATTTCCAGGTAAATATTCTTATTTTGAAGGAGTAATTAAAATTGAAAGTTAATGAGATTATTAAAGGCAGAGTAAGAATAATTTTTACTCAAAAAGGTGTAAGTATTTTCTGGAATAATATTGAGATTACAAAAAATGTCGGCCTAAATGTAGCAATTAATACTGCAGGTTTATGGACAGATTCTTCAAAGGCAGATTGGAAGATAATAGAAAAAAAAGGAGATAGTGTTGTTTTGAAAATAATATTTAAAGAGTTACCTCTTTCTCAAATTTGGAATTTAAAGTTCTTTACAGAGAAAGAAATAGATTGGCAGATAGATACACAGATAGAGGAATGGATCTTTATAGATGAAGTAAGAATTTTATGCTTACTCCAACCTTATTATAAAAGTTGGATATGTGATTATAAAGAAGGAGATTTTGTTAAATTGAGCAGAAATTGGCATGATCTATACATTAGTTCATCTTCATCTTCTTTGGTAGGAGCAAGATTTTGTGTTCAAGAAAAGTTTTTACCTTCTTTTACAATGGAATCTTTGGATAAAGAATTCTTCTCATTTGTCCAAGTATCTCCCCAGATAATAGGTGCATATGTTATTGGATTTAGAAGTAAAGATATGAAAGAGTTTTTACCAGGGTATCATCATACTTTTTCAGGAAAACTTAGTCTATTTGAAGAAGAGAAAATTTTGGATGAAAAATTAGAAATACCCCGCAGTTTAAAAATGGAAAAAGATTTAAGAAAAAAAGGATTTAAAAAGGAAAAGTTAAAAGTTTTACTTTTAAATCTTCCTTGGCAAAGAGAAGGAAAATGGGGAGTAAGAGCAGGTTCTCGCTGGCCACATATTAAAGATGATTCTGAAGGGAATTATTTACCTTTCCCCTTTTTTTTAGCTTATGCAACGAGTCTTTTAAAAAAACATAATATCGATGCACATATAATCGATGCCATTGCAGAAAAAATAAATTTTGAGGAACTTTTAAAAAGAATTATAAAAGAAGATTACAACATTTTTGTAATTGAGACTTCTGTTCCTTCTTTCTATGATGATTTAAAAATGGCAGAAAAACTTTCTTCTTTAGGAAAGATTATTCTTTGTGGACCAAATGTGTTAATTTACAGTGAAGAATTTTTAAAGAATACTCCTTTTGTTGATTATGTTATTTATGGAGAATATGAATTTACACTTTTAAATTTAATAAAAGCATTAAAAGAAAAAAAAGATTTAAGAAAAATTAAAGGGATCATCTTCAGAGAAAATTCAGATATAATAAAAACTCCACCTCAAGAATTGATAGATATAAACTTACTTCCTTGGCCAGAAAGAGAAGAACTCCCTATTTATAACTATTGGGATATGCCAGGAAATATTCCCTATCCTTCAGTTCAGATGCTTTCTTCACGAGGATGTGTTTTTTCTTGTAATTTCTGTCTTTGGCCTCAAGTTTTGTTTATGAAAAAATACAGAGCAAGAGATATAAAAGATGTTGTAGATGAAATGCAATATGTAGTAGAAAAATTTGGGTTTAAATCTATTTATTTTGATGACGATACTTTCAATATAGGAAAAGAGAGAGTTTTGAATTTATGTAAAGAAATTATAAAAAGAGGATTAAATAAAATTCCTTGGGCAATAATGGCAAAACCAGATTTGATGGATGAGGAATTATTAGATAACTTAAAAAAAGCAGGTTTATTCTCTATAAAATATGGAGTGGAAAATGCTGATCAAGAGATTGTAAATAGATGCGGTAAAAATCTTAATTTAAAAAAAGCAGAAAAAATGATTAAATACACAAAATCTTTAGGAATAAAAATTCATCTTACTTTTAGCTTTGGACTCGAAGGTGAGACAAAGGAAACTATAAAAAGAACCATTGATTATGCACTAGAACTTGATCCAGATTCAGTTCAATTCTCTATAATTACTCCTTTCCCTGGAACAAAACTTTATGAGGATTTAGAGAGAGAAGGAAGAATTTTAACAAAGAATTGGTCTCTTTATGATGGGCATTACAGTTGTGTATTTAAACCTAAAAACTTATCACCAAAGGATTTAGAAGAAGCAAAACAATATGCTTACCGAGTATGGAAAGATTTTCAAAGAAAGAAAAGAGGATTTATTGGAGATTTGAAAAGATTTTTAAATTACGCAAAAGAAAGAGGATTAAGTTATGCTTTTTATAAAAGTTTTGACTATTTTAAATATCTCCTGTTTTACAGAAAAAAGTTTCTAGGAAAAATATAAAAAATGCCTATATGGAAAAAATTCTTGAAGGAATAGATAAGGAAAAAGTATTAACTGGTCCACGAGTAGTCCAAATCGATTTAACAGATAAATGTAACTTAAACTGTATTTTTTGCTGGGTCCACTCACCTTTGTTCGATAAAAAAAAGATTTTTCCAGAAGGATTGAAAGAATTACCTTTTAAATTAGTTAAAAATTTAATAAAGGAATTAAAAGATTTAGGAACAGAAGAAATTATTCTTTCAGGATCAGGTGAACCTTTTATGTATGATAAAATTTTAGAAGTTATAGATTTAATAAAATCTTATGGTTTTTATTTGAATATTATTACCAATGGTTTACTTATAAATGATAAGATAGCAAAATTTTTAGTTGAGAAAAAAGTAGATCTTCTTACAGTAAGTGTATCTGCAGCTAAACCTTCTACATATTTAAAACTGCATCCTCCAGCTACTCATGATGATTTTTTAAAACTTAAAAACAATTTAAAAAAAATATCTAATTATAAAAATGAAATTGTGACGATTTATCCTCATACAAAAATTTATAATGTAATCTGTAATAAAAATTACAGAGAGATTGAAGAGATGATAGATTTTGCAAAAGAAGTCGATGCAGATTCTGTTGAATTTCAAACAATAGATATAATTGAAAATAAAACAGAATTTTTAGCTTTAGGTAATAAAGAAAAAGAAGAAATTTTTGAAATATTTGAAAGAATAAGAAAAAGAAAAGATTTAATAGATTATGAAATTCCAAAAGAAAAAAAAATAAAAGATTTTATAAAAGAAGAATTTTCAGATTTTGGAAAGATATGGAAAAATTATAAAGAAAATTTTCAACTTACAAGATATGCAAAAGAACTTATATGCCCTAAAGGTTTTAATGGAGAAAGAAAAATAATTTTTCATACATATTCTCCTTATGCAACAAGAGTTTCTGATTTTTGGTATAAGTTTAATTTCAACAATAACTGTAAAGAATGTGAGTTGAAAAGAAAATGTTTCAATAAGAAAGAGGAAGTTGGAGAGGTTGATGTGAAGCTGTTGAATCTTTTAAATGTGGAAAGTTTTTTAAGAAAATTAGTTAACCTGGATAATCAGAATTTTACTTATAGAAAAGATATTGATAGTATCCCCTGTTATATAGGCTGGTATTATGCACGAATTTTGACAAATGCAGATGTAATTCCTTGCTGTAAAGCTTATAAATTTGCTTTAGGTAATTTATACAAAAAATCATTTAGCCAAATTTGGAAATCAGAAAAATATAATGAATTTAGAATAAAAGCTAAAAATTTGTCAAAAAAAGACAAATATTTTTCTTTAATAAACTGTATAAAAGAATGTGATAATTGGGGAATGAATATGGAAATTCACAAAAAATTTATGGAATATAAAAAAGAAAAGGATATAAGAGAAAAATCATTTTCTTTAGTAATAAATGCTGATAAATTTTTTGAAGGGAATTTTAACAAAGGCAATCATGAGTTTGGTAAAGGGTTAATAATAGATGGAGGAGAAAAAAGAGGGCATGCATTATATTCTATAACTATAAAAGAAAATGGAAGATATGAATTATGGTCAAAATACGCTTCCTATCAAATAAGACCAGTTAAAATTTTTATTGATGGAAATTTAATAAAAGAAGATGGACTTTCAAAAATTACTGGAGGCTGGAATAAAGTTTTTTCAAAATGGTTTAAGGAAGGAGAAATCTATCTTAAAGAAGGAAAGCATATTTTAAAAATTGTAGCAGATAACTGCATTCCTCATATAGAGAAATTTGCCTTTTTAAAAAAAGAAGGAAAGATTAATTTATTTAATATCAAAACTTCTTATCTTGAAAAATTTAAAGATATTCTTAAAAAAGAAGGTTTAAAAAAAGCTATTTATAAATTATTTTATAATCTTACTCCTTCAAATTTAAAAGACAGATATTTGGAGATTTTAGGAATTTTAGATAAAGAATATGCTTATAAAGGCCCTTTTCATGTTCAGATAGATTTAACTAATGATTGTAATAGTAATTGCATTGCCTGTTGGTGCAATTCTCCTTTATTTAAAAAACCAAGATTAACACCTGAAGAAAAAAAAGAATATCTTCCCTTTTCTTTAGTTAAAGAAGTTTTAGATGAATTGAAAGCAATGCATACTACAGAGATTTACTATTCAGGAGGTGGAGAACCTTTTATGCATCCTAATATTTTAGAAATTTTAGAGTATACAAAAAAGAAAGGATTTATAACTCATGTAAATACAAATTTCACTTTAGTTAATAAAGATGTAGCTGATAAATTAATAGATATAGGTGTAGATTTTTTAACAGTAAGTGTATGGGCAGGGACTCCTCAAGTTTATAAAAAAGTCCATTTAAGAGATGAAGAGGTTTTTTTTAGAGTAAAAGATACTCTCCTGTACCTTAACAAAAGAAAAAAGCAAAAATACAACAAACCTTTAATTAAAATTTATTCTGTAATTTTTAATATGAATTATCATGAGATAGAAGAAATAATTAAATTTGCAGAAGATACTTTATCTGAGTCTATAGAATTCACTTTAGTCGATACTATACCAGGAGTTACTGATGTATTGCGACTAAATGATAAGCAGTATGAAGAGTTAATTTATAAATTTGAAAAGATTAAAAGAAAATTAGATAAAAATAATAGACTTCCCTCAGGTTTACTTTTATTTCAATTTGAACAGTTTTTGCGAAGGATTTCTCAAAAAAACAATGTAAAAGAAGCAAAGTATGATAAGAATATAATTGATAGTATGCCTTGTTATATTGGTTGGCTTTTTGCAAGAATTATCCCTAATGGAGAGGTTCATCCCTGTCTTAAGGCTCATCGTATACCTAGTGGTTCTTTATATTTAAATAGATTTTTTGAAATATGGAATTCAGATAAACAAAAATATTTCAGAAAAAAGACTTTAGTCTATGAAAAAAAGGATCCCTTTTTTAGATTAATAGGAAATGACCCTTTTACAAAAGAAGCAGGTTGTTATAAAGTTTGTGATGATATTGGAAGAAACATGTGGATGCATTCAAGAATAAGTATGTTAACTTATCCTGAAAAATTATTATTAAAAACAGCAGCAGCTGGCATAAAAATTTTAAGAAAAATAAAGCCTAAAAAAGAAGAATATAAAATGTATCATAAAGACCCACTTATTGCAGGTATTCTTCATGGAAGAAAAGCATTTAGAGGTCCTAATCAGGTAGTCATTGATATTACAAATAAATGTAATTTAAATTGTATTGTTTGCTGGCTTTACTCACCTTTTTCAAAAGTGGATAAAGATTGGCTTAATGAAGAGATTTCCAAAGATACACTTTTTAGATTAATAAAAGATTTAAAAGATATTCATACAGAACGTATAAGATTTACAGGTGGAGGAGAACCTTTTATGTGCAAGTATTTAATAGAGGCGATTGAATTTGCACGGAAAAATGGTTTATTAGTGTCTATTACTACAAATTTTGGGTTAGTTTCAAAAAAAGATATAAAACGTTTAGTCGATTTAGAGGTTGATGAATTATGCATCAGTATTTGGGCAAAGAACAAAGAAACTTATTTAAAAACTCATCCATCTGTTTCAGAAAAATATTTTGAGAATTTAAAAGAAAATCTTTTATATCTTAAAGAGATTAAAAGAAAAAAGCCTCGAGTTACATTTGCAAATGTAATAATGAATTTGAATTATAAAGAATTTGATGAAATGTATGAATTTGCAAAAGAATATGGTGCTGATGCAATTTATTTTACTCTTCCTGATGTTTTTAGAGATGAAATTAAAAGGTTCTTATTAAGTGATAAAGAGAAAGAATTTTTAATTAGAAAAGCAGAGAAGATGAAAATGAAAGCAAAAAAAGACAAAATCGAACTTGAATTTTTTGAAGGGTTTATAAGAAGATTATCTAAAAAAGAAGAATTTACAAAAGGAGAGTATGATAAAGATGATATAGATAAAATCCCCTGTTATGTAGGATGGATATTCTCACGCATTTTAGCAGATGGAAATGTGGTTCCTTGTTGTAGAGCTGTTAATAAAATAATGGGAAATGTAAATAAGACCTCTTTTAAAGATATATGGTATTCTCAAAAATATAATGAATTTAGAGCTAAAGCGAAGTTTTTAAAGAAAACACACCCCTTTTTTAAAGACATAGGATGTATAAAAGAATGTGATAATTTTATGCATAATTTAGAAATTCATAGAAAGTTGAATAATGTGTTAATATAAATTAGGAGATCAGTTTTTGGATGAAAAACTTTATTTTTCTATTTTCAAAGCAAAGTTTTTACTAAAGGCAGAGAGTTTAGAGAATTAAATGAAGTTGGAAATAGTATTACCTGTATATAATGAAGAAGAGATTTTAGAAAAAAATGTAATAAGAGTCAAAAATTTTTTTAAGAAGCATAACTTCAAATTTATAATCTCTATTGTAGATAATGGATCCACAGATAACACTTATAAAATTGCTAAAAATTTAGCAGATAAAAATGATAATATATTTGCTTTTAAATTGAAAAAAGGGGTAGAGGGAGAGCATTAAAATTTAGAATATTAAATTCTTCTTGTGCTATTTTGGGGTATATGGATATAGATTTATCTGCAGACCTTTATGATTTTTTGATATTGTATAGAGAAATTCAAAATGGGTATGATATAGTAATAGGTTCAAGATTGTTACCTGCTTCTTCTGTAAAAAGATCGATTCTCAGAAAATTACTTTCTCGAGTTTATAGCAAGATGGTAAGGAGAGTTTTGAATTTACCTTTTTTTGATTATCAATGTGGTTTTAAGTTATTTAGAAGAGAGAAAATCGTCTCACTAATGCCATTGATAAAAAATAATAATTGGTTTTTCGATACTGAGCTCATATTCTATGCATATAGAAAAAATTTAAAAATAAGAGAGATTCCTATAAGGTGGAAAGAAAGAAAATATGGAAAGGTAAAGTTATTTCCTACGATTATTGAAGACATTAAAGGAATAATGAGATTGAGATTTAATAAAGAGTATTATTAGCTAGTGTAGAGCATCATCAGATATATTATATGTTTCCTTTGATAAGTATAGGTTTAGTTTCAGGGTTAAGAGAAATTCAAAAATTAGTAATATACAAAAGAATAAATAATAATGAGTAGAAAACTTTGAAATACTCCTATTATATTAGAACATTATTAAATTATATAATTTTATATCCAAAACTTATTACTTTAAAATCCATCTATCGACTTTCTCTTTTATTATTTGGTAAAAATTATATCTCAGAACCTCTTACCATAAATTTTCTTATTACTCACAGATGTAATCTTAAATGCAAAATGTGTAGTTTTTTTGGAAGAAAGACTTATGAAACTAAAGAAAGAGATATAGAATTTGAGGATGTTAGAAAAATATTAATGAGTAGTAAAAAAATAAAGCCGATTATTTCTTTTGGTGGTGGAGAGCCATTTTTAAGAGAAGATTTTATTGATATATTAAAATTTGCTAAACATGAATGTAATTTAAAAGTGGTAGTGATTACAAATGGCTCTTTGCTTACTGATAAGATAATAAAAACTATTGATAAACTAAACCTAATAGATTATTTTATAATATCTATACATGGTCTTTTTAATTTGCATGATGAAATAGTGGGACTAAAGGGAGCTTTTGATAGAGTTGTTTCTAATATAAGAAAATTCTCTAAGAAACTTAAATCGAAGGTGATCGTTTCCTCAGTATTAATGAGAGAGAATATATTCTTTTTTGATGATTTTATAAGATTCTTTTTAAATGAAGGTATAAAAAAAATAAAAATAGAGCATTTGAACTTCCTAACAGAAGAAGAAACTAATCTTTATCAAAAAGAAAATATTTTTTTACCATTTACATTTATAAGAAAAGATTTATTCGAGAAAGAATTTATTGAAAAAGCTTGGTATACACTCGTTAATCTTAAAAGAAAATATCGTTCCAAACTCATTATTAAACCACCTCTCTCTCGAAAACAGTTTTATGAATGGTATGAAAAAAAAATTGGGAATAGCAATGAATTTTATAGGCTTAGATGTGTTTTTATAAAACATTCTTTATTTATCGATCCACAAGGAGAAGTAATTCCATGCCAATTCCTTCGTAATTGTAAGATAGGAAATACCAAAAACAATGATCTTCTTAAATTGTGGAATTCTGCAATATATAAAAATATAAGAAAAATAATAAACAAAAGTAATTTTCCTGTTTGTTTTAGATGTTGTAAATAGTTTTCATTTATGGCAGACTTCCCCAAATACCTTTCTATTCAAACCACATCTTTATGTAATGCTTCTTGTGTATTTTGTCCCTATAAAGATATAAAAGATTTATTTCCTAAAAAAATTATGGATATGAGACTATTTAAAAAAATAATAAATGAATGTTCAAACTATAAAGTTGAAAGAATAATCCTTTACATGAATAATGAGCCTTTAACTGATCCTTACATAATAGAAAGGGTCAACTATGCAAAAGAAAAAGTACCTTGGGCTTGTGTTCATATTTTAACTAATGGTGTATTACTTACTGATGAAATGGCAGAAAAAATTTTAAATTCAAAATTAGATTGGATTGGAATAAGTTTTCATGGGATAAGAAAAGAGACGGTTGAGAAAACAATGGGTATAAATTTTGATATAACATTTGAAAGGATTAATAAATTTATAGAAAAGGCAAAAAAAATAAAGAATATAAAGGAATACATAATGATAACTTTCCTAAAGCATAAATATTTAACAGATGAAGAAAAAGAAGAAGCGATTAAATACTGGAGAAATAAAGGAATAGAAAGAATTAGTTTTTTTGAAGCTCCTATCTCACGTGCAGGGAATGTAAAAAGTCTAAATAAGATATATCATAAAGAAAAAATTGTTGGTTGTAAATCTATATGGGCAGAAGAAATGATTCATATTACTGAGGATGGAAAAGTAATTTTATGTTGTATGGATTGGAGAAGGGAAGTTATTTTAGGAGATTTGAATAAAGAAAGTATATACAGTGTGTGGAATGGAAGAAGAAAAGAAATTTGGCAGATGATTAAAGGATATAAAGAGATGCCAGAGGATTTTTTATGTAGAAGATGTGAAGAAGCAATAACAGAAAAAGAAAAAAAATCAGTTTTACTTGTGAACTTACCTCCTTGGGGTGTAGATACTCCTTATTTAGGTATTGCTTCTCTTGCTAGTTATCTTAATAAGAACAGAATACCTACTCAAATATTCGATTTTAATATAGAGTTGTATAATCTCGTTCCTTCAGAATATAAGTATCTATGGGGTATGAACTATAGTAGTTGGTGGAAAAATAAGTTTAGTTTTATTAAAGATAAAATAGGTCCTCATATTTATGCTTTAATGGAAAGATTGTTATACTTTCCTCACAAAATAATAGGATTTTCTCTTCCTTCAAATTGGTCATACACAATTTTAGAAGAAATAGTAAGAAAAATAAAAGAGAGGGATAAAAATAAAATAATAATATTAGGAGGGATTTCTATATCAATAAAAGAACAAAGATTTGAGATTTTAAAACGAATAGAAAAATATATAGATTATTGCATCATTGGTGAAGGAGAAAAGGCTTTGTATGAGATAGTAAAGAACATTTTTGAGAAAAAAGAAGATGATATAAAAAAGATTAAAGGAGTATTAACAAAGGATACTTTTTTTAGTGATGGAGAAAAAGCAGAGATAGAATCACTCGATGAATTACCTTTTCCTTCCTTTGAGGAGTTTGATCTTGAAAAATACACTGCAAAAGGTAGCCTTCCTATAGAATTTTCTCGAGGGTGTATAGGTAATTGTTCATTTTGCGATTTTAAAATAATTTCTCCTCGATTTAAGAAAAAGACAGCTTCTTACATTTTTAATCAGATTAAATATTATATAGAAAAGTATGGCATAAACCATCTTACAGTTGTAGATCCTGCACTAAATTCAGATATAAAAACTTTAGAAGAATTATGTGATTTGCTAATCAAATACAAGGTTAAAATTAAGTTATCTGGTTTAGCTATTCCCCGAAAAGAGATGAGTTATGAATTACTCTGTAAGATGAAAAAAGCAGGCTTTTACCGTTTAGAATATGGAGTTGAAAGTGGCTCTGATAAAATTCTTAAGTTAATGAGGAAAATGTTTACTTCTGAGATAGCTGAGAAAGTGATTAAAGATACTCATAGAGCAGGAATAGAAGTACATTTATATTTTATAGTAGGTTTTCCTGGAGAAGGAGAAAAAGAATTTAATGAAACAAAAGAATTTTTAAAAAGAGTAGCTTTATACGTAACAGCAATAAAATCAATTAATCCTCTTTATGTAATGGCAGGTTCAGAAATATTTTATCATCCAGAGAAATATGGGATTATTATACCTGATAATGAAGGTGATAGAAAATGGTATACAGTGAATTTAGATAACACTTTTGATATAAGAAGAGAAAGAGTATTGGAGTTAAAAAGATGGGCAAAAGAACTAAATATAAAATTTTCAGAAGATGCTGAATCTTTGGAATTCACCTTAAAATTTGCTGAAAAGAAAAAAGAAAATGAAATTATAAGTATAAAAAAGAAAACGTTACCTGAGGAAGTTAAAAAATGTGATTTTCTTTTAATTAATCTTCCTCCTTGGTCTCAAGAAAATCCTCATATAGGTGTTGGTTATTTATGCAGTTATTTAAGAAAAAAAAGATTCAAACCTAAAGTTTTAGATTTAAATAAAAAATTTTATCTTAACCATCAAGATTTTAAAATGCTCTGGCATGTGGAGAATAAAAATTTCTGGTCAAATGAATCTACATTTCCTTTGATTTTGAAAATTTTCAAAGAGGATATAGATAAAGCAATAGAGGAAGTTATTTCTTACGATTGTGAAGTTTTGGGGTTTTCTGTAGTAGATCCAAAAGAAAAACTTACCATTGAATTTATAAAAAGAATAAAAGAGAAAGCACCAGACAAAAAAATAATATTGGGAGGTCCTGCCACCTCTACTTATGAGCAGAGAAAGATTTTTTTAGATAATGTGGATAAAGATATAACTGCTTTTGTTATTGGAGAAGGTGAAGTCGCTCTCTTTTCTTTGTTGAGAAATATTTTAGAAAAGAGGGAGATAGATAACATTGAAGGATGTATGGTTAAAAAAGATGGTAAGTGGAAATATAAAGAAAGAAAATTTTTTATTCCTCTTGATGAATTACCTTTTCCTACCTATGAAGAATTTGATATGAGTCTATATGGAAGATCTATTTTAGTTGAATGGTCAAGAGGTTGTATTGGAAGATGCGCTTTTTGTAAAAACTACAAACTTTTCCCTGTATTTAGAGTAAGATCTCCTGAGAATATATTAAAAGAATTAAGATTTCATAAAGAGAAATATAAAATTGAAGAATTCACAGTAGTAGATAATATATTAAATGGAGATTTAAATAATTTAAGAAAAGTTTGTGAAAAAATAATAAAGGAAAATTTAAAAATAAGATGGACAGGCCAAATTGCTCCTTCAAAAAATATGGATTTTGAATTTTTTAAATTATTAAAAAAAACAGGTTGTTTTAAATTACAAATTGGGTTTGAATCTGCTTCAAATAAGGTATTAAAAAAAATGAGAAAAACTTTTACTCAAGAAATATCTGAAAAGAATATAAGATATGCAAAGAAAGCAGGAATAGAAACAGAAATTTTTGTAATGGTAGGTTTTCCTGGTGAAGATGAAAAAGAATTTAAAAAGACTTATAATTTTATAAAAAGAAACTCAAAATATATTGATACTATAAAATCTATAAATACTCTGCATTTAATAGCAGGAACAGATGTATATGAGAAAAGAGAAGATTTTGGAATAAAACCTTTACCTAAAGAAAATTGGCATTATTTATGGGAGACTTACGATGGAAATAATTATAAAATAAGAAAAAGAAGAGCAGAAATACTTTTAGATTTAGCTTACAATTTAGGAATAAAAGTTATGGAGACGAATATAACTGAAGGTAAAGAAAGTATATTTAAAGTTATAAAAGAAAAACCTCTTTGTGAAAAAATAGAATTGTTAAGGTCTTCCATTAATAATTTACAAGAACTCCCTCAAAAAAGAATAAGGAAGATAAGAAAAAAAAGGAGCTTTTTGAAGTATTTTATTTTGTTTTCACTTTCTTTTTACATATTTTTTTATATTGTATATTTTTGGATGTATATGATTTTAAAGAAAAAGATTATTTGGGGAGGAAAGTTGAATAAGAAATAATCATAGGTTATGAGAATAATGTCAATACAGAAGAATAATAAGAGTCTTAAAAGAGAATTTAATCTAAATGGAAAATGTGCGTTACTAAAGAACTAAAATAAAATTTTGGAAGCATGGAAAAACAAATTGCAATATTATTTATCTTCATTTTCAATTTGGAGAAAATTTTATAAATTAAAGGTAAAATGAGTAGAAGTTTAATAAATTTTTGTTTGATAAATGAGAAGTGATACAAATAATACAATGAAAAATTTACTATTTGTATTTGGTATATTATTTCTCTTAAGACTGTACCATCTATCCTTTCAAGACTTCTGGTACGATGAAATATACACAGTTCGACATGTGAAAGTGCCTTGGTTTATTTGGAATCCTCCTTTTTATTACATTTTTCTTCATTTTTGGATAAGACTTTTTGGTATTTGTGAATTTTCTTTGAGATTTCCTTCTTTGATTTTCAGTTTTTTATCTTGTATATTGTTATTTTTATTGGGTAAAAGACTCTTTAATGAAAAGATAGCTTTTATTGCTGTGCTTTTTATGGGATTATCTCCTTTTCAAATATGGTATGCTCAAGAAGCACGCAGTTATAGCATGTTATTATTTTTCTCTTTATTGTCAAATTATTTATTTTTAAAAGCGATAGAAAAGGATAAACTACAATTATGGCTTTATTTTGTAGTAGTCTCAAGTTTGGGAGTTTATGTTAATTACTTTTTTATTTTTTTAATTGTAACTCAATTATTTTATCTTCTTTTTTCTAGGAAATTATCTTTATCTAAATTAGGTTTCTTTTCATTAATTTCAATTTTATTTTTGCCTTATTTAAAAAGATTTCTAGCAAAGTTTTTTACAGTGAAGAACGGTTTTTGGATCCCTCCTCCTTACATGATGTCTTTTATATTTACATTAGAAAATTTTATTTTAGGATATAATGCTTTTTCTTTTTTGTATCGTTTGATAGATATTATAATTGCAGTAAGTTTTTTTGTGAGCTTGGCATATTCTTTAAAAATATTTGGAAAAAACGTTTTATTTTGTTTTTTCTTTCTCTTTTCCCCTCTTATATTAGTTTTTACCTTTTCTAAACTATTTTTTTCTATTTATTTAGATAGAGGGTTAATATTTTCAAGCCCATATTTGTATTTACTTTTATCTTTGGGTTTATTTTATCTACCAAAAGGAGTAGTAAAACTTATAATTTTTAGTATAGTAGGATATAGTCTATTCTTCAGCCTTTTCCTTTACTACCGTAATGATTTTCTTTCTCCCCCTTTTCATCATATAGGTGTGGTGCCTAAATTGCCTATAAAGCCCCTCGTAAAATTTGTGGAGAATAATTTTAAGGAGGGAGATATGATTTTTTTTACAAATTATTCTCTTCTGCCTTCTTTTAGATTTTATAGTAAGAAAAAAGAATTATTATATTTTTTGTTTTTTCCTGGTAAAGCATTTAATCCTTTTTCTGCAAAACCTATTCAAGAAGCTTTATTTCAAATTTCTGTTCAGAAAGTAAAAAAATTAAAATTTAATAAATTGTGGGTGATTTCCTGTAACTGGGAAAGAGACGGTTATTTAGATGAAAATTCAAAAGCAGTTAATGATTTTTTAATTAAGAATTTTAAATTAGAATTAGTAAAGGAAATCGATAAGACATGGGTATATAGATACAGCAGGTAATGTTCTCAATTTATATTTTAGTATTTGTATGAATTACTTGAGAAATACTCTAAATTCATTTTTGATGTAAATGAACGTTCTGATGATACATCCTCATGATTTGTTCGCATGTGCAGAACCCTGGACAATAAGAATTATAAATATTGCAAAAGAGTTTGTAAAATTAAATCATAAAGTAAGACTTTGTTATTTTCCTTTATCTTTTGGAGAAAAAAATACGAAAAAAATTGATTCTATAGAAATTTTTCCCTTGGAAAGGAGACCAACTCCAATTTCATTTTTGAGAAATGTAAAAAAATTGATAGAATTAGCAAAATGGGCAGATGTAATTCATTTTCAAAAATGTCATCATTATTCAGCTATACCTGCAGTTTTAGCTGCTTATATTACAGGAAAACCCCTTCATTATGATTGGGATGATTGGGAGGAAAAAATATGGTATGAGTCTTGTGGTAAAAGTTTACATTCAAGATTTATAGGTGTTTCTTTTAAAATTTTAGAAAGATGGCTTCCTGTTTTGGCTGATTCAGTTTCATGTTCTAGTAATTATCTAAAAAAAATAGCTTATAAATATGGAGTAAAAAAAGAATATATTTTTGATAGCCCTGTGGGGGCAGATTTAGAAAAATTTAGACCTGATTTAAATGGAAGCTGGGTTAGAGAAAAATACGATATAAAGGAACATTTAGTTTTATATATAGGGCAACTTCATGGTGCTCAATATGTGGATTTATTCATAAAAGCAGCAAATATAGTTTTACATGAAAAACCAAATGCTACTTTTATGATTGTAGGAGAAGGATTTTTAAGGAGAAAATTAGAAAGATTAGTACAGGATTTAGGAATAGAAAATAAAGTTATTTTTACAGGAGCTGTTCCTCATAAAGAGATTCCTTATTATATTTGTGCAGCTGATATTTGTGTAGCTTCTTTTAAAAAAACAGAAGTGACTCAATGCAAATCTCCGTTAAAAATTGTAGAATATTTAGCTTGTGGAAAGCCAGTTGTAGCAAGTTTAGTAGGAGAAGTAAGAAGTATGGTGGGAGGAGTAGGTGTGTTAGTAGAACCTGGTAATCATTTGAATTTAGCAAAAGCTATAATCTTTCTTCTTGAAAATGAAGAGATAAGAAAAGAATTAGGCAAAAGAGCAAGAAAAAGAGTAGAATACAAATACAACTGGAATTTTACTGCTAAATCGATACTTTCTGCTTATGAAAAGATTTTAAATGACCCATGAAAAGAGCTAACTATAAGTTACTGGGAGAGATTTTAGTAGAAGAGGGATTTATTAAAAAAGAGGATTTAGAAATAGCGTTGGAAAGAAAAAAAAGAGAAAAGAAAATGTTAGGAGAAATTCTTTTAGAAATGGGTAGCTTAAAAGAAGAGGAGTTAGTTCAAGTTTTAAGTCTTCAATTTGGTTCTTCTTATTTACCTTTGGATAATTATGAGATAGATTTTCAAATAGTAAAAAGAATCCCTCAGGATATAATAGAAAAATATAAGATAATTCCTATCGATATTATTGGGAATATTTTAACGATAGTTACATTCGATCCTTCAAATTTAGAGTTAGAAGAATTGGAGAACGTATTAGGGTTTGATATACAGGTTTTTATATGTACAAAAAGTGAATTTGAGAGGGCTTTAAAGAAAATTAAACAGAATGTTTCTTCAGGATAAACTTAAAGAAATATTAATTGAAAAAAAACTCATTGCTGAAGATGATCTTAAAAATGCTTTGAAGCTTCAAAAAGAAAAAGGAGGATTACTTTCAGATATATTAATAAAAATGGGTTTAATAGATGAAAAAAGATTAACTTTGGCTCTAAGCCAAAGTTTAAACATCCCTGTCTTAAGATTGAGTAAATTTAAAATAGATAAAGAGGTAATAAAACTTATGCCTTTGGAATTGATAAAAAAATACCAGATTTTACCTTTAGCAAAAATAGGAAAAATACTTACTGTAGCTTTAGGAGACCCTCTAAATATTTTTGCTATAGATGATTTAAAAGCTGTAACTGGTTTACATATAAATCCTATTTTAGCTTTACCTTCAGAAGTAAAAGAAAATATAAATAAACTTTTTGCTCAAGATACAGAAAGAACTTTAGAAGAGATTTTAAAGAAAACTGAGAAACCAAATTTAGAGTTTATCCCTGTTCAGAAAGAGGAGTTGAGTACTCAAGAAGTTGAAGAAGCTCCTATCGTTAAGTACACTTATACTTTACTTAAAAAAGCCATAGAGAAAAGAGCTTCAGATATCTTAATAGAGCCTTTAGAGAAGAAAGTGAAGATAAGATTTAGAATAGATGGTGTTTTACGTGAAGAGGAGTTAATCCCTAAGAATGTGCATAATTTTATTGTTACAAGGATAAAAGTAATGTCTAAATTAAATGTAGCTGAACACAGACTTCCTCAAGATGGTAGGTTTAAGATAAAAATCAATAACAGAGAGATAGATTTTAGAGTTTCTATTCTCCCTTCAAGTTTTGGAGAAAAGATAGCTTTAAGAGTTTTAGATAAAAGTATGGGGTTGTTAGATTTAGATAGTTTAGGTTTTGAAAAAGATAATTTGGAAAAGATTAAAAAATCTGCTTCTATGCCCCATGGAATGATTTT
This sequence comes from uncultured bacterium, assembly GCA_965541615.1. Lineage (GTDB taxonomy): Bacteria > Omnitrophota > Gorgyraeia > Duberdicusellales > CBEUCJ01 > CBEUCJ01. Next base: position 224,863 of record CBEUCJ010000001.1, read on the forward strand.
GGTTTGTGGTCCTTCAGGTTCAGGTAAGACCACCACACTTTATGCTATCCTTAAATTCGTTGATTCTCCTGAGAAAAATTTGATTACAGTTGAGGATCCTGTAGAATATCAGATAAAAACAGCTACACAGATAAATGTAAATCCTGAAGTAGGTTTAACTTTTGCTTCTGCTTTGAGATCTATTTTAAGACAAGACCCAGATATCATAATGGTTGGAGAGATTAGAGATCCAGAGACTTTAGATATAGCTATAAAAGCTGCTTTAACAGGACATTTGTTGTTATCTACAGTTCATACTACCACAGCTTCAGGAGCAATAGTTAGGTTATTAAATATGGGAGCAGAAAATTATCTTTTAACTTCATGTTTAATATGTGTGATAGCTCAGAGGTTAGTTAGAAAACTATGTGAGCATTGTAAAGAAGAGAAGTTAATAAAAAGAGAAATAATTGAGAGATTAAAAATGCCTTGTAAATCTTGTGAAGAAAATGTAAGAGTATTTGTTCCTAAAGGATGCGATAAATGTTTTAACACAGGTTATTTAGGAAGGATTGGAATATGTGAGGTTTTATCTATGAGTAATGAAATCAGAGAATTAATTTTAAAAAATGCACAGGAATCTGAGATTAGAAATAAAGCTAGATCAGAAGGGATGAGGACTCTAAGAGAAGATGGATTTGTTAAGGTAATCAAAGGGATTACTTCTTTAGATGAAGTTTTAAGGATAACAGCTCCAGAGTAGTTTTATGAGACTTAAAGAGAAAATACTTGTTAAGTTAAAGAATAAAGGGATTTCAGAAAATGAGATAAAAGAACTCTTAGCTATAAAAGAGTTTTCTGAATTTAAAGAAAGATTGTTTTCTGAAAAATTACTTACAAAAGAAGAATTTTTAAAGATACTTTCTGAAGAATTTCAGATTCCTTTGATAAATTTAAAAGATTTAAAGATTAGCAAGGATTTAAAAAAACTTTTACCTAAAGATACAGCCTTAAAGTATAAAATAGCACCTGTTGAAAGTAGAGAGAATATTTTAAAAATAGCTATCTCAGATCCTTCTGATATTTTTGTCAAACAGGATTTAGAAATCTTAGTTAATAAGAAAATAGAGTATGTTTTAGCTTCAGAAGAAGAGATTAAGATTCTTCAGGAAAGATTATATGGACTTGAAAAAGATACTGTAGATATCTTAAAAGAAGTAAAAGATTTAGGTGAGCCTGAACTTACAGAAGTTGAAGAGCTGAAAGTAGATTCAGTTATAAGAGAAGCAGAAAGACCACCCATAGTAAAAATAGTAGATTTACTCCTTTATGAAGGTTTAAGAAGGAGAGCTTCAGATATTCATATAGAACCTAAAGAAGATTGCTTGAAAGTAAGATACAGAATAGATGGCATCTTACAAGAAGCTTACAACATTCCTAAAAAAAATCAAAATGCTATTATTGCCAGATTGAAGATAATGTCCAGATTAGATATGACTGAAACAAGGATTCCTCAAGATGGAAGATTTAAGGTAAAATTTGAAGGTAGAGAAATAGACTTTAGGGTTTCAAGTCTTCCTTCAATTTTTGGAGAAAAATTTGTTTTAAGGATTTTAGACAAAGAGAATCTTTTTGTAGGATTAGATAAATTAGGATTTTCACCTGAACCCTTAGAGATATTTAAAGAAGCTATTAAAAGACCTTTTGGGATGATTTTGGTAACAGGTCCTACAGGTTCTGGAAAGTCTACGACACTCTATTCTATAATTCAACAGTTAAACACTCCTGATAGAAATATAATAACCATTGAAGACCCTGTAGAGTATCAAATAGAAGGAATAACTCAAATTCAAGTAAGACCTGAAATAGGATTAGATTTTGCTCAAGGATTAAGAGCTATATTACGCCAAAGTCCAGATATTATCTTAGTAGGTGAGATTAGAGATACTGAGACTGCTGACATAGCTATAAAAGCTGCTTTGACAGGGACTTTGATTTTATCTACATTACACACAAATGATGCTTGTGGAGCTATTACGAGATTAGAGAACATGGGAATAGAACCTTTCTTGATAGCTTCTTCATTGATATTGGTTACTGCTCAAAGATTATGTAGAAAAATTTGTGATAAATGCAAATATAGTTATAATGTTTCAGAAGTAGTTTTAAAAAGATTGGGATTAGAGCATTTGAAAGATAAAAAATTTTATTATGGAAAAGGATGCCAAAATTGTAATAATACAGGTTACAAAGGTAGGACCCCTATTTTAGAATGTTTGTATATAGATGATGCAGTAAAAGAGTTAATAATAAAGTGTGCTTCTAGTGATCAAATTAAAAATTTTGTGATAAAAAACAAAGGATTTAAGACTTTGAGAGACGATGCTCTTAAGAAATGTTTAGAAGGAGTTATAAGTTTAGAAGAGATGGTAAGAGTAACTGCTGAGGAGGAGTAATTTTTAGATGCCTTATTATAAGTACATAGCTGAGAATTCTGAAGGCAAAAAGATAAAAGGAGTAATTCAAGCTTCAGAGGAATCTGAAGTAGTTCAAAAGTTAAGAGAAGAAGGTTTAGTCCTTTTAGATTTAAAAGAGACTAAAAAAGGCATAGTTAAAAATATAGTCAGAGGGAAAATAAAATTAGAGGATTTAGCTTCTTTTTCAAGACAGTTAGCTACCATACTTCAAAGTGGGATCCCTCTGGTAGAAGGTTTAGGAATACTCTCTCAGCAAGTAACAAATCCTGCTTTTAAGAAGATAATCTCTAATATTCAAAAAGAGATTAAAGAGGGATTGGCTTTTTCAGATTCTTTAAAAAAATACCCAAATGTGTTTTCAGAATTATACATAAATATGGTAAAAGCTGGTGAAGCTTCAGGTTTATTAGATGAAATTTTAGATAGGTTAGCTAGTTACTTAGAAAGAACAGTTCAACTCCAGCATAAGATAAAATCTAGTTTAATGTATCCAATTGTAGTAGTTTTAATGGCTATAGGAATAACTGCTTTTTTGATGGTAAAAGTAATCCCTACTTTTAAAGAAATCTTTGAGATGTTAGAGGCAAAATTACCTTTACCTACCAGGATTTTAATAAAAATAAGTGAATTTTTTAAAAATAGCTTTATTTTTATCTTAATGGGATTAGGGATAGGTGTTTTTATTTTCTTGCAGGGTTTGAAAAATCCTAAATTTAAAAAGATAGTAGATGCAAATGTTTTAAGAATTCCTGTATTTGGTGATTTATGTAAGAAGATAGCTATAGCTAAATTTTCAAGGACTTTAGCTACTTTGATTAAAAGTGGTGTCTCTATATTACAGTCTTTAGAGATAGTAGCTAAGACTTCAGGAAATAAGATTATTGAAGAAGCTGTATTAAAAGCAAGAGAGAGTATAAAGGAAGGTGAGTTTTTGGCTGCTCCTTTAGAAAAAACTCAAATTTTTCCTCCATTAGTAGTTAGGATGATAGCTGTAGGTGAAAAGACAGGAAAGTTAGAATTTATGTTGTCTAAAATTGCTGATTTTTATGATGAAGAAGTTTCAACTACTGTATCTAATTTAATGAGTTTGATAGAACCACTTATTATTGGTTTTTTAGGAATAGTAATTGGAGGAATAGTTGTTTCATTATTCTTACCTATATTAAAAATTACACAGTTAGTAGGAAGATAAAGCTTGACACCCTAAATTTTGAATAGTAAACTTTAAAAGTAGATTTAAAAATAGAAAATAAAGTTTTAATTTTGTTTAAAGAAAGGAGGTGTTTTAAAAGATGAAGAAAGGTTTTACTTTAGTAGAAATTATGATTGTAGTCGCTATCATTGCTTTATTAGCAGCTATAGCTATCCCTAACTTACTACGTGCAAGATTGAATGCTAATGAATCTGCTGCAATAGCAGCTTTACAGACTATTTCTTCTGCAGCTCAAAGTTATAGAGCTGTAAATCCTACTTTTCCTGCTAATTTGAGTGCGTTGGGTAATGCAACTCCTCCTTACATTGATAGTGTCTTAGCAAGTGGGTCAAAGCAAGGATATAACTTTACTCTTTCAGGTAGCACAAACACTTTTTTGGCTATAGCTTATCCTCAAATTCATGGAAAAACAGGTAGACGTTCTTTCTGTGTAGATGAGAGTGGAGTTATAAGATACACAGACCCAGGTTCAGCAGTTACTAGTCCTTCTGCTTGTGATAGCAGTTTTGGGAATCCAATAGAATAATAATTTTTTTGTTTTTATGTTAATTAAAAAGGGGGCTTTAAAAAGCCCCCTTAATTTTTTAAAGTTTGAAAAGATATATTTTTTTAATTATTCTAATAGGCTTTTTCTTATATTTAAAAGTTATATTCTTTGATTTTGTTTGGGATGATAAAGCTTTAGTTATAAATAATCCTTTAATAAGACCCCCTTTAAGACTCAAAGAAATATTTACCAATACAATATTCTATCCAAAAGTATTAAAGACTCCTTTTTGGAGACCTCTTCAAACTTTAAGTTACTTTTTAGATTATAAAATAGCAGGTCTTAATTCTAAAATTTTCCATTTAACTAATATTATTCTTCATATTTTAAACTCCATTTTAGTATTTTTAATCATCCAAAATATTTTTTCTAAAAAATTTATATCTTTTTTTACATCTATATTTTTTCTTATTCATCCTTTAAATTTAGAATCTGTGTGTTATGTATCAGGAAGAGCAGATTTATTGATGGGATTCTTTATATTAACAGCTTTTTATTTTTTTCTATTTTATCAAAACACTAATAAATTACTCTTTCTTTTACTTTCTTTAATATTTTTTTCTTTAGCTTTACTTTCAAAGGAACCCAGTTTAATATTTCCCATTTGGATTTTTTTATATTTAAAATTTATAAAAAAAGATGTTTTTAAAAAAGCTTTTAAAAAAACTATATTCTTTTTTTTAATCTCTTTTTTTTATCTAATTTTAAGGATCTTTGTTTTAAAGATTCCTTCCTCTATAACTCTTCAAAAATTCTATCCTCCTTTAGTAAGATTTCTAACTCTGCCTCAAGTTTTTTTTCAATACTTAATTGTTCTCTTTTTTCCAATACATCTTCATATGGCAAGGAATGTGATGATTTTTGAGAAGTTTTGCTTTTTTTTATTATTTCAATGGTTGATAATGCTGTTTATTTTTCTTTTTCTTTTTAAAATTTCTCAAAAATCTTTTTATGCAAAGTTTTCTCTTATTTTCTTTTTTACTTTTTTATTTCCTAATCTACCACCTTTTCCTCAGAATGCTTTTTTAGCAGAACATTTTTTATATTTAGCTCAGGTAGGTATATGGGTTATGCTTTCAGTTTTTTTATATTCTAAGAAGTTAAGAAGTATTTTGTTTTTCTATCTTTTGTTTATATTTTTTATTAACTTTAAAACCTCTGATTATTGGAAAGATAATAAAGTGCTTTATGAAAGGATACTTAAACTTTCTCCTAATAGTTTTGCTGTATGTAATAATTTAGGGACAGTGTATTTAGAAGAGGGAGATTTTAAAAAAGCTGATTTTTTATTTAAAAGAGCTTTAGAGATTAATCCTGGTTTTTTAGAAGCAAAACTCAATTTAGCTAGGATTTATTATCTTAAAGGAGATTTAGAGAAAGCTATAAGTATGACTAAAAAAATAATAAAATCAGAACCTTCTTATTACTTAGCTTACCAGTATTTAGGTGCTTTTTATGCAAAAAAGAAAAATTTTGAAAAAGCTGAAAAAGCATTTAAAAAAGCTTTAGAGTTAAATCCTAAGAATCCTTTAATTTGGTATGATCTTTACCTTTTTTATAAAGAAAAAGGAGATATTAAGAATGCATATTCTGTTTTAAAGAAAGCAGGCAGTTTAAATAAAGAGTATTTTGGTGAGTTTTATTTTTTAAAAAGCAAAGAGTTTTTAGAAAAAGGAAATTTTAAAAAAGCTTTAAATTATGTAAATAAAGCTTTAAGAATAAATAGATTAAAATGTGAGTATTTTAATTTGAAAGGTGTAATATTTAAAAATATGGGTAGGTTTAAAGAAGCAATTATTTTTTATAAGAAAGCTTTAAGATTAAATCCTAAGAGTCCACAGGTTTATAATAATTTAGGAGTACTCTTTGCTCTTTTAAAAAGGGATAAGGAAGCAGAATTCTATTTTAAAAAGTCTTTAGAATTTGATAAAGATAACTTTGAAGCAAATATGAATTTGGGTTTTTTTTATTTAAAAAAAGGAGAAAAAGCTAAAGCAAGATATTATTTTTTAAAAGCAAAAAAAATAAATCCTCAATATTTTTCAAAATTTAAAGATTATTTAAAAGACAACTCAATTATTGATGTAGATTTCTGAAGATGATAAGATAGTGTAAAATGTTAAAGAAACCATATTCTAAAGAAAAGATAGTTTGCTTAAATATAGGAGAAGATTCAATTAAAGGAATAGAAATTGAGACATTACCTCCTCTAAAAGACCTCCCTTTTAGGTTTATTCTTGATAAGTTTTATATCAAAAATTTTAAAGAACTTACTTGTGAAGTTTTAAAAGAATTTTTTCTAAAAGCAAATTTTTCTACCCAAAAAGTAAGAGTATGTTTAGAAAGGATTCATACTCTTGCAAGATACATTGAGCTTCCTAAAATGGAGCTTAAAGAATTCAAAAACGCTCTTAAGTTTGAAGTAGAAAAGTGCATTCCTTTTTCTATAGAAGAAGTGTACTTTGACGGAGATATTTTAGAAGAGTATGAGCAAAAAATGAGGGTGATAGTAGCTGTTTGCAAGAAAAAATTAATAGATTCTATTTTAGATCTTTTTAATAAAATAAATATTTTTGTTGAGTTAATAAATTTAGAGAGTTTAGCTTTGATTAATTTTTTTAATTATTTTTTCAAAGTCAACACAGAAACAGGTTTACTCAATATTGGAGATAAGGTTAGTTCCTTTACTATTTTGAGAGCTCAGATTCCTTTTTTAACAAGAGTCATAGCTTTGGGTAGATACCATTTTTTAAAAGAAGATAATTTTAATTCTTTTGAGAATCTGCTTAGAGAAATTAAACTTACCTTAGATTATTTTGAGACTCAAACTTCAAGTTCAGTAAAAAAGATGTTTATAACTGGAGAAGGAGTATATATTAGCAAAATAACAGATTTCTTTACAGAAAATCTAAATATACCTGCAGAAAAGCTTAGTATTGAAAACAAAATAGATTTTAAAGATCCTTCTACAAAATCAAATTTTTTAAAAGAAGAAAATACATTCCATGCGTGTTTGGGGTTAGGGGTATCATGATAATAAAAATAAATCTTTTACCTCCTCATGTAAAAGATTCTCAAAGAAAAATTAAAAAAATTAAATTAAATTTTAAGACTTTAGTTAAAGTGCTTTTAATTTTTATAATAATAGAAATTTCTTTAGGAGTCTTAAAAGGAGCAATTAAATTTAAGATAAAAAAGATAAATAAAGAAAGGAAAAGATTAGCTCCTTTATTAGGACAAATTCAGTCTATAAACAGAGAGTTGAGAAAAATAGAAGAGAAAATCTCTATTTTAAATAGTGTAAAGAAAAGGAATTTTTGTATATCTCTTTTTTTTGATAAGCTTTTAAAGATTTTGCCCAAAACCATTTGGTTTTCAAAAGTAATTATTACACAAGAAAATATATTTATAGAAGGCAGTTCAGTAAGTTTGGGTAAATTTGATCAGACTTACTATGTGAATGAGCTGGTAGAGAGAATAAGAGATTGTTTTAAAGATATTGTTCAAGATGTAGAATTGAAATCTTTAAGAAAGAGAAACATTTCAAAAACTGAAATTGCAGATTTTTCTATATGGATAAGATTAAAATCAGAAAATTAATATACTTTCTTCTTATAGGAATATTAGGAATAAATATCTTCTTTTTATTTCCTTTTCAGGTGATTACATTCTTTTCTATAAATAAGAAGTTAATAAAGCTTTCAAGAAAATTAAAGGAAGAAAAACTCCAAGTCTCCAGACTCACCAAATACAAAGAAAGTTTAAAATTGCAAAAAGAAAAATATCAAAAAGTTTTAAACAGTAGTATCAGAGAAGAAGAGTTCTCTAAAATTATTAGTATAATCTCACAAAAAGCTAAAAAATTCGGGGTTAAACTCTGTGATTTAGAACCTTTGGAGATCTCTGAAAAGAATAGTTTTGATGGAGGAGAATGTTATCTTAAGCCTATTTCTGTTACTGCCTACAGTACTTTCAAATCATTTATGAGATTCTTAAGGTATATAGAAAAATATGAAAAGTTTATAAAGGTTAAAAATTTAGAGATCCTCTCAACCTACTCTGGAGAGTATCCTATCAGGTTTTTATTAGAGGTTTTTGTGATAAAATTTAAAAAAATATGAAGATACTTTTTTATCTTCTTATTTTTTTATTTTTTCAGAATTTTACTTACGCAGATAATTCTGAAAGAGACCCTTTTCTTCCTTTAGTATCTCCTGAAGGTAAACTGATAAACATTTCTTACAAAATCTCTTTTTCAGAGATTAAATTGGAGGCTATCATTTATTCGAAAGATAAACCTTTAGCTATAATAAATGGTAATCTTTATAAAGAAGGTGAAAAGATTGGAGAATACAAGATTGTTAAGATAAATGAAGATAAGGTAGTTTTAAAAAAAGGAAAAGAAGAATTTAATTTGATGTTGTATGAAGAAAAGTTTCAAAACCAAGGAAGGTGATTAAAGATGAAGAAGATCAGTTTTTTATTGGTTTTTTTATTTTTGATTTTTTGTACTTATTCTCAAAATAAACCAGATACAAAAAAGAAAGATTCAGAAAATGAAGTTAGAATAACTTTAAATCTCAAAGATACAGATATTAAAACTTTCTTACAAGCTATAGCTGAAGCAGCCAAAGTCAATATAATCCCAGGTCCTGAAGTAGACGCAAAAGTTACAGCTCGTTTAAAAAACATTCCTTGGAAAAAAGCTTTAAGCGTAGTCTTAAAAGCTTATGGATTTGAATTTGAAGAGATATCACCTGGAGTAATCTATGTTACAACTTTAGAGAAGATGGCTGAGAAAAGAAAACTAGAAAGAGAACTTAAAACTCAAGAACCTTTAGTTACAAAGACCTTTTCTTTAAACTATGCTAAGGTAGATGAGATTTCAGAGCCTATAAAACAGTTATTAACTCCTAGAGGAAAGATTACTTACGATAAAAGGACTAATACTCTTATAATTACAGATACAAAGAGCAATTTAGAGAGTTTAAAGAATCTGATCAAAAATTTAGATAGAAAAACAAAACAGATTTTAATAGAAGTGAGAATAGAAGAAGCAGATGTCAATCTAACAGAAAAATTGGGTATAAATTGGTCCTTAACAAATGCTAGTATGAATTTACCTAAAGTTGAACATAAATGGCCATTTGGTGGTGGTACAAAGTTTGAAAAAAGATATATAAAAGGTCAATGGCCTACCCCTACACTTACTCATGGAATCATAGACCTTTCTAATGTAAGTGCAATTTTAGATGCTTTAGAAACAGAAGGACATACAAAGTTAATAGCCCATCCTAAAGTAGTCACTTTAGAAAATGAACCTGCCAAAATAAAAGTAGTTACAGAATGGCCAATCCCTAATTATTCTTATAATTCAGAGACAGGACAATGGGAGATAACTGGTTTTGAATATAAAGACATAGGTGTAGTCTTAGAAGTTACTCCTCAAATAAATGAAGAAAATATGGTTACTCTGAAAGTTAAACCCGAAGTTACAGAAGAATCTGGTGAAAAAATAGACTTTACAGGAGGAGCTCAATTGCCTATCACTTTAAAAAGAGAAGCTGAATTAAAAGTTAGTATTAAAGATGGACAGACTTTAGTTATAGGTGGTCTTTTAAAGTCTTCTAAAAATATTACAAAAAGTAAATTTCCTTTATTAAGCAAAGTGCCTTTATTAGGATGGTTTTTTTCTCATAAATATGAGAGCAAAAAAGATGTAGACTTATTAATATTCATTACTCCCCACATATTAAAAGAATCATAAAAAAATTTAATTTTTAAAGTCTAAAATTCCTTGACAGTTTGATAAAAAGGTTTATAAAATTAAATAATAAAATTTTAATAATTAAATATGAATATAAAAAATTTACTCTTAGAAAAAGCAGAAAAGTTTCCTTTAAAACCTTCTATTATTTTTGAAGATAAAACGATAACTTTTAAAGAATTAAAAGAAAGTGTTTTTTTATTTAGTCAATATCTTTTAAATTCAGGTATTAGAAAAGGAGATAAAGTAAGTATTTATCTTCCTAATCTGCCTGAGTACATAATCTCTTATTTAAGTATATGGAATTTAGGAGCAACAGCTGTTCCTTTAGATTTCATGTTTACTCAATCAGAATTAGAAAATATGATTTTGCATTCAGAATCAAAAATTTTAATATGCGAAGAAAAAAAAGGGATAAATTTTGAAGAATTAAAAAGAAAGACCAATTTAAAGAAAATAATATTTTTAGAAGATTTTAAAAATATAGATAAAAATTTAAAATATAAGAACTCTGTACAAATAAATCCAGAAGATTTAGCTTTAATCTTTTATACTTCAGGAACGACAGGCGTTCCAAAAGGAGTTATGATCCCTTATGAGAATTTAGAAATCCCTCCTAAAAATGTTGATTATTTTTTGGATATAAGTGAATCTGATATTTGTCTGTGTAGTGTTCCTTTATCTCATGCAGGAGGTTGGGTGTATTTGTTATTGATGCTTTATAAAGGAGTTACAGTAATCTTAATGCAAAGATTTGAACCTTTAAAGTTTTTAAAAAATATAGAAAAGTACAAAGTAACTATTTTCTGGATAGTCCCTTCTATGTATATAGCTCTTTTAGTTTCAAAGGAAATTAAAAAAATAGATTTAAGTAGTTTAAAATACGCTGTAGTATTTGGAGCTCCTTCAAGTCCACATTTATTGAAAAAATTTCACAAATTTTGTCCTAATGCAAAACTTTTAAATGGATGGGGAATGACTGAAACATCTGCTCCTAATATAGTAACACCTCCTTTTTCAGAGAAAATAGAAAGTGTAGGAAAACCTGTTCCTTGGATAGAGTTAAAGATTGTAGATGAAGATGGAAAAGCTTTAGGACAGAATGAAATAGGAGAGTTGTTAATAAAGGGTAAAGGTTTGTTTAAAGGATATTATAAAAATGAAGAGTTAACAAAAGCTTCTTTTACTTGTGATGGGTTTTTTAAAACAGGTGATTTAGCAAAGGTAGACCAAGAAGGTTTTTATTACATAGTAGGGAGAAAAAAAGAGATGATAAAAGTAGGAGGTGAGATAGTCTTTGAAAATGAGATTGAAAAAGCAATTCTAACTCATCCTAAAGTAAAAGATGTTGCTGTAATAGGTGTTCCAGATACTTTAAGAGGAGAGGTTCCAAAAGCATTTGTAGTTTTAAAAGAAAAAAAGACTTTATCTGAATTTGAATTAAAAGAGTTCTTAAAAAGTAAATTAGCACATTTTAAAATTCCTCATTATATAGAATTCGTGACAGAACTCCCTAAGACAAGATCAGGAAAAATAAATAAGGAACTTCTACGCAGAAAGATTCAATAAGTTTTTATGGAATTAATGAGAGAAGACTTTAAGTATAAGATAGCTAAAACTATCATTCATTTTAGGATTTACATAATATTAGGATTTAGTTTTTTAACATTCTGGTTTCTGTCTTTAGTAAAAGATATAAAATTTGAAACTACTTTAGGAGATTTTTTACCTCAAAAGCATCCTTTTATAAAAGTCCATAATAAATTAACTTGCGTATTTGGAGGCTTAAATCAGGTGAGCATTGCTTTAAAAGTAAAAAGAGGAGATATCTTTAACAAAGATTTTTTAGAAAAGGTCATTAATATTACACAGGATCTATATTTAACAGATGGAGTAAATATCTCAAGGATAAGATCTTTGGCTTCTAGAAATACAAAGTATGTAAGAGTTACTTCAGAAGGGTTTTTTTCAGAAAGATTGTTGAGGGTGCTACCTTCTACTCAAAAAGAGTTATCTGAATTTAAAAAGAAAGTTTTGAGTAACCCTAACATTTTAAAGATGGTTTCAAAAGATTTAAAGAGCACTTTAATTCAAGTAGATTTTAATCCAGATGTAAAGACTTCATACGTCTTTAAAGTTTTACAAGATTTAAAAAAGAAGTATGAAGATGAGAATACAAAAATCTATATAGCAGGCTTTCCTGTTTTAGAAGGTTGGATGAATTTTTATTTGCCTAAGATGGTAAGACTTCTTTTTGTGAGTATGGGAGTAATAGCTGTGATCTTATATCTTACATTTAGATCTAAAAGAGGAGTAATTCTTCCATTTTTGGATTCTTGTATGGCTACTATTTGGGGAATAGGAGTAATGAAGGTTTTAGGTTTAAAGTTAAACCCTTCTACAATTTTAGTCCCCTTTATAGTGCTCTCTTTAGGAATAAGCCATTCAGTACACACTTTAAAGAGATATTATGAAGAAATGAAAGACCCTCAAACCAAATCCAAGAGAGCAGTTATTAACACTGTAAGTAGTTTGCTTTTGCCAGGTTTAGGATGTGTATTAACAGATGGTTTTGGATTTTTGTCTTTATTGTTAGTGCCTATTCCTGCTATTAGGAGTATGGCTTTAGCTTCTGGAGTAGGGATTATAGCAAATTTTTTCACTTCTTTTATGTTCACTCCTTCTATTTTGTCTTTTTTACATAGACCTAAGATTTTAGAGATAAAGAAAGAAGAGACTCACATTTGGGTAGATAAATTCTTAAAAAAATTAAGCATATTTTCCATGAATAAGAGAGCATCAAGGTTTTTAACAATCTGTTGTATAAGTTTAATATTAATTTCTCTAACCCAGATAACTAAAATAACTGTAGGAGACAATTCAGAAGGAACTTCTTTATTGAGCCCCAACACTCCTTACAATATCTCAGAAAAGTTCATAAATACTCATTTTGGAGGTACTAATTCCTATTACATTCTAATAAGTTCTAAAGATCAAATACTTTCTTCAAAAAATTTGAAAGAAATAGATGCTTTACAAAATTACTTATTAAAAAGAGTAAGATCTGCAGGTTCTGCAGATTCTGTAGCTAACGTTATAAAAGCTTTAAATATGATTATTTTTGGAGGCAATAAAAAACATTTTTCTATCCCTGAAGATGACAAGACTATAGCTGAGTATTGGTTTTTGTATACTATCTCAGGTTTTCCAGGAGATTTTGATCACCTAATTACCAGAGATAAAAAAATAGCAAATATAAAGATAGATTTAAAGGATCATAAAACTTCTACAGTAAATAAAATAGTTAAAGAAACTGAAAATTGGTTAAAAACCTATAAAAAATCTAAGGATTTAAATTTTGAATATGCAGGTGGAGATATAGGTATTTTATATGCAATAAATGACATAATAAAAAAGACTTTACTTCCTAATTTTTTATTCATCCTTTTTTTGATATTTTTGTATGTAAGTTTAATCTATAGATCTCTTGTTGCAGGCACATTTTTAATAATCCCTTTGATTTTCAGCTCTTTGATAGTATTTTGTGTATTTGGTTTTTTAAATATGAGTTTAACTACAGAGACTCTGCCTTTGGTTTCTTTAAGCTGTGGGTTAGGAATAAATTATGGGATATATATCATAGATAGATTATATCAAGAGATAAGGAATAAAAAGACTACTTATAAAAATATCTTGTATGAGACTCTCATTACTTCAGGAAAAGCTGTATTCTTTAGTGGTTTCATAGTCTCAATAGGTGTATTTATGTGGGTATTCTCTGAGATTTTACTTCAAAGTAAGTTGGGTTTGAACCTTTGTATAAGTTTACTTTTAAATATGATAATAAGTTTAGTACTTTTGCCATATTTGGCATGGCAGATAAAACCAGCTTTTTTATTTAAGAGAATTAAGAAAAGGATTAAAAGGAGGTGCTAAAGATGAAAAGAGGATTACTTATTTCAATTTTATACTTAGGATTAATTTCGATAACCTTTTCACAAGATTTAGAATACCACAAGCTTTATTCTCTTACTGATGGTATGACAGCAGAGCAGATAATGAAGATAATGTACCATAACAAATATTCTTTGTTTGCTAAAGATATTACTTTTAAAGGAGAGGTAATCTATATTGATAGTCCTACTTTTCAAAGAAAGAGAAAGTATAAAAAAAGTCGTATTATCTTAGGAAAAGATGGTTTTTCTTATAAGGAACTCACAGTAATAACCTATCCTACAGAAGTAAAAGGTTTAGCAGTTTTGGTATGGAGTTATATATCTCCTCAGAAAGATCAACAGGTCTGGTTGTGGTTGCCTTCTTTAAAGAAAGTCAGAAAAATCTCAGCTTCACAAGATGATGATTCTTTTATGGGTTCAGATTTCACAGTAGAAGAGGTCTCTACCAGAAGATTTGAAGATGAGACTTACAGATTAATAGGAGAAAAAGTATTCAGTGGTTATGAGTTTGATTATATGAAGAAGACTATTTTTAAAGGTAGAAGATGTTATGTAATAGAAGCAAAACCCAAAAAAAAGAACTGGTATTATGCAAAGAGGATAGTATGGATAGATAAGGAGATTGGAGGAAATATTTATGAAGAGTATTTTGATAAAAAAGGTAGGCTCTTTAAAAAAATATTTAGATATTGGAAATTAATAGATGTGAATGGTAAAAAGTATCCCACTCAGATAGCTTTAGAGGTAAAAGACTTAAGGACTAATCATAAAACAATAATTTTAATGGAAGATATAAAATATGACCAAAATATAAAAGAAGAATATTTCACAGTAAAGACCTTAATGCGTCAAAGATGGTAAGATATAAAAATTTTTTTAAAAAAGGAGGCTAAATTATGCGTAAGATAGTAATTTTATTTATTTCTCTTTTATTAGGAAGCTTTGTATATCCTTTTGAAATTAAAAATGAAAATTTTGAATATGCAGGTTTTTTAAAAACAGAAGTTTGGCTTAAGATTAACAACGATAATCAGCATCTTTTTCTTTCTTCTTTTAAAAATACTTTTGATTTAGAAACAGAATATAAAATCTCTGAGAATTGGGTGTTTTTTACGCATTTAAGGTATTATTATGATTTTGCATATGATATAAGAAACAGAGAAAATTTTGATAGAAATCAAAGTATTTCAGGTCATACCCCACGTACACATTGGTTAAGAGATTGTTATTTGGATTTTAATTCTGATAAATTAGATTTGAGATTGGGAAAGCAACAAGTAGTTTGGGGGCAGACAGACATCCCTATTTTAGATAGAGTTATGCCTTTAGATTTAAGTTGGTGGTGGCTAAGAGATTTAGAAGAGATAAGAATCCCTCTATGGATGATAAAGGCAGAGTATTTAACATCACTTAACTCTATTTTACAAGTTTTAATAATCCCTGATTTTGAAGCTAATAGATCTGCACCAGCATATGATACTTTTTCTTTTAGGTCTGTAAATGCTTTTTATGATTTTAAAAATTTGATGAAAAGTTTGGGAGGCAATGTGATTGTAAAAAATTATTCTGTGCCAAAAAAATTTAAAAATTCTACATTTGGTGTAAGATGGAGATCGATTATACCTGGCTTTGATTTAGAATATACTTTTAATTATCTATATGGATATACTTATTCAGCTTATACTTATTCTGAAGGAGTCAAAAATATAAGAGGTATATTTGGTGCTTTACCCATAGCTGATTATTATTATTCAAGAAGACATAAAAGATATCAACTTTTTGGATTTTCTTTTGCTAAAAGTTTTGTTGAAGCTGGAATATTGAAAGGATTAACTTTAAAAGGAGAGTTTTGTTTTATACATAAAGAACCTGCTTACTATGGAATCTCAGGTTCTCGTAAAATTACTGAGAATACAGACAAATACAATTGGGGTTTAGCTTTAGAAAGGTATATTTTTACTGATTGGTTAGTAAATTTACAGTTCTTACAATTTAGAACAAAAGATTTTACAAAACAAGGCTATAAACTCTTAGATAAAGCTACTTATGGAATACAAGACAAATATGAGAATTACTTAATACTTAAGGTTATGACAGATTTTATGCATGAAAGATTAAAACCAGAACTTTTAATAGTCTGGCAGGACGATAACTCTGGAAGGATAGTTTCAAAAGTTAAATATGAATTAAGAGAAAATATCTGGTTAAAGTTAGGTGTAGCGCATTTTTTTGGTGAGCTCGACACTCCTAATGGAGAGTTTAGAAATAAAGACCAGCTATTCTTTGAGGTAAAGTATACTTTTTAAAGTTGCAAGGTTTAAAATTTGACAGGAGTTTTTTGAGATATTACAATAAAATTAAATGCATAGTTTTTTTAGAAGAAGTAGTTTTATATTATTTTTGTTTTTTAGTGGAGTTAGTTTTTCTCACCCTAAGACCACACGTTCCCTTATAATTAAAAAAACTTTAGATGAATGGGAATTAAGATTAGGTTTAAAGACAGGTTACTTAGATGGAGAAATGAATTATGTGATTAAACCTGCTCCATATAAAAGTAAATTAGATTTTCCTTTAGGAAATTGGCTGTATGGAGGAGAGATTTTAATAGGTAGAAAACCTTTATATCTTGGTTTCGAGTTTTATAAAGAAATATGGCAGACTGCTTCAGGAGATATGGAAGATAAAGACTGGGAGTGGGGGATTCTTCGTTCTTATACTAAATCAGATAGTGAAGTTAAACTGAAAATACAGAACGTTTATCTTAAATTCTGTATTTGGGAAGGGAAAAATTTTTGGAAAGGGATTTCAGAAGATAAATATCAAAGACTTTTCTTTTTAGCAGGTTATCTTTATGAAAGATTTAAATACAGAATATTAGGAATAAGAAATGTCTTAGCAGGAGGAAGTTCATATGAAGGAAAAGAAGTCTTAGCTTATAAAGCTGAGTATACAGTACCCTATATAGGAATAGAAGGTGAGTGTATTTATGAGATAGATAATTATTCTTTATCAAAATTTTTTAAAAATCTGGGAATATCAGGCTATATTGCAGGTTCTCCTTACACTAAAGTAAAGCAGAGAGATGATCACGTATTGAGAAATAAGTTAAGCCATGGAGATTGCGATGGATGGGCTGTTTTGGCAGGTTTAAAGATTTTTATAAAGACTAACAAAAATTGGGAGATCAATTTTGGTTTAGATTATCTTAATATAGAGACAGATGGCAAACAATCACAATACTGGTATGGAGATGACCCTCTCAGTGCTTATGATGATACAGGCACTCATATAGATGGTATTGATTTGGAAATAAAACAGCATTATAAATTTTACTGGATGAGTTTAGTTTACAGATTCTAAATAATTCATTTGAATTTAAATAATTTTAAACTTTGCCTTTCAATCTTAATCTTTATATTCCTCTTAAATTGTGCTTCTCAAATAGCAAACTTAGATTCTAAAGGTCAAAATATAATTTGTTTTGGTGATAGTATTACTTCAGGAGAAGGAGTAGGAATAAAAGATTCCTATCCTTCAATTTTATCTAAACTTTTGAAAAGAAAAGTAATAAATGCAGGAAGACCAGGTGATACTACCCAAACTGCTTTGAAAAGATTAGACTCAGATGTTTTAAGTAAAGACCCCTATCTGGTAATTATAGAGCTTGGAGGAAATGATTTTTTACAAAAAGTGCCTTTAGAAAAAACTCTTTCTAATATTGAAAAAATTGTAAAAAAGATTATAGAAAAAGGAGCAATAGTAGTCTTGTGTGATATAAGCTCAGGTTTTCTTTTATCTGAATATAGAAAAGGATACAAAAAAATTGCACGCAAATATAAAGCTATTTTTATACCAGAATTATTAAAAGGGATAATAGAAAATCCTTATTTAAAATCTGATTTTATACATCCTAATAAAGAAGGTCATAAAAAAATAGCTTACCGTATCTATGAAACTTTAAAAGAATACAATTTATTTTCAAAATAAAAATTTAGGGTTTATTATATTTTCTTAAAGCTTTTAAAAGATAGGAAAAATCTTTAGGTAGAGGAGCAACCAGCTTTAGGGTTTCTTTTTTAAAAGGATGAAAAAATTCTAAGCTTAAAGCATGTAAAGTTAATCTGGAAATAATTGGTTTTTCTTCTCCTTTCTTTTTGTAGTTCTTTTTTATTTGAGATAAATATATAGGTTCTTTATTTGCATAAAGAGGGTCTATAGCTAAAGGATGATTTATGTATTTTAAATGCAATCTTATTTGATGTCTTTTTCCTGTTATAGGAGTTATTTCTAAAAGTGTATAGTCTTTAAATCTTTCTAATACCTTGTATTTAGTCTCAGCAGGCTCTCCAAATTTTGATAATTTCATCCTTAAGAAACTTTTTTTATCTTCACAAATAGGTTTCTTAATAATGCCTGTATCTTTTTCTACTCTACCTTTTACTATTCCTAAATAGATTTTATTAACTTCTCTATTTTCAAAAGCTTTGTTTAAAAATTTATGCATGGTTTTATCCTTAGAAAATAAGATTACTCCTGAAGTATCTTTATCTAATCGGTGAGTTACAAATAATCTTTTGTTTATTTTTTCTTCTAATATTCCTAATAGAGTCTCTTTTTTAGGGGTAAAACTGTTAGGGATCGTAGTTAATTTAGCAGGTTTATTTACACAGATTATAAATTCATCTTCATATAAGATTGGGATTTCCATTTTTAAGATGCCGGAGGAGGGATTTGAACCCTCACCCCCTTTGAAAGGGGAGCAGATTTTGAGTCTGCCGCGTCTGCCAGTTCCGCCACTCCGGCTTCTTAAAGATTAAGGAATCTTTTGAAGACAAGTGGAGCTGGAGGGACTTGAACCCTCGACCCCCAGACTGCCAGCCTGGTGCTCTCCCAGCTGAGCTACAGCCCCACTTTTTCTAAAAAGAACTTCTAAAAAGTATATATTAGCAAAAATTTTGTGTCAAGTTGACAACAAAAAATTAAAAGAATAAAATACTGAAATTTTAACTAAAATGAAGTTAGGTATGCAAATCTCTATTCAAGGAGGTTTAGATAAGGTAATAGACAGAGCTTTAGAATTAGGTTGTAATTGTATACAATTCTTTCCTAGAAATCCTAGAGAATGGAAGAGAAAGAAATTGAATAAAAAAGAGGTAGAGTTATTTAAAAAGAAGTTAAAAGATACTAATATTAGTCCTGTAGTAATTCACGCACCTTATACTTGTAATTTAGCTTCTCCAAAAAAAAAGTTATACAGAGATTCTGTTAAAGCTTTTATGAGAGATGTTCAAGATGCAGATATATTAGGTGCAGATTTTTTTGTTTTTCATATGGGTTCTCATTCAAAGACTTCAGAAAAAGAGGGTTTAGATAGAGTGACAGAAGCTTTAAAGACTGTATTTGAAAAATTGAAGCCTCGTTGTACAATTTTATTAGAAAATACCTCAGGTAGTGGAAGTTGGTTAGGTTATACTTTTTGGCATCATAATTATATTTTAAAAAAATTAAAATGGAACAAGAAAATAGGAGTGTGTTTAGATACTTGTCATAGTTTTTGTGCAGGATATGATATCTCTACAGAGGAGGGTTTAGAGAATTTATTAGAAGAAATAGATAAAACTGTGGGTTTAGAAAGATTAAAATTAATTCATTTAAATGATTCAAAAGACAAACTTGGTTCAAAAAAAGATAGGCACTTTCATATAGGAGAAGGATTCATTGGTTTAGAGGCTTTTAAGAGAATAGTAAATCACCCAAAATTGAGAGATCTGCCATTTATTTTAGAGACACCCAATAAAAACCCTTCTGATGATCCTAAGAATTTAATGATTGTAAAGAGTATTAGAATTGAAAACTAAAAGGAGGCAAAAAATGAGTTACCCTTTCAAGGAGATAGAAAAAAAATGGCAAAAAAAATGGGAGGAATCCAAGTTATTTAAATGTGACTTAGATGATGCTACTAAACCTAAATTTTATTGTTTGGTTATGTTTCCTTATCCTTCCTCAGAACTCCATGTAGGGCATGCCAGAAACTATGTATTAGGAGATGCTGTAGCTCGTTATAAATTAATGCGAGGGTTTAATGTGTTGAATCCTATGGGCTGGGATGCTTTTGGATTACCAGCTGAAAACCAAGCTATTAAACATAATATCCATCCAAAGACATGGACTTTTAATAATATAAAAAGAATAAAAGAACAACTTAAAAGCTGGGGAGTAGTTTACGATTGGGATAGAGAAATAGCGACCTGCGAACCTGATTATTACAAATGGACTCAATGGTTATTTTTGAAGCTTTTTGAGAAGGGTTTAGCTTATAAGAAAAAAGCTCCTGTTAATTGGTGTCCAAAATGTAAAACAGTATTAGCAAATGAGCAGGTAATAGATGGAAAATGTGAAAGATGTTCTACAGAAGTAGAATGGAGAGAGTTAGAACAATGGTTCTTTAAGATAACTTATTATCAAGATAGGTTATTAGAAGATTTAGAGATGTTAAAAGGATGGCCTGAAAAAGTAAAGATAATGCAAAGAAACTGGATAGGAAAATCCTGGGGAGCTGAGATAAAGTTTAAAGTTAAAGGGAAAGATATTGACATTGTATGTTTTACTACAAGACCTGATACTTTATTTGGAGCAAGTTTTTTAGTTTTAGCTCCTGAACACCCTTTAATTAAAGATTTAATTTCAGATTCTAAAAATTTTTCTGAGCTAAAAAGTGCTATAGAGAGATTAAGAAAGCAACCTAAATTCATAAGATATCTAAAAGACGTTGAGAAAGAAGGAGTTTTTTTAGAAAAATTTGCTATAAATCCAGTAAACAATAAAGAAATACCCATATTTGTATCGAATTACGTTCTAACTGAATATGGAACAGGAGCAGTTTTTGGGTGCCCAGCTCATGACCAGAGAGATTTTGAATTCGCTAAGAAATACAACTTAGAAATAATAGAAGTTATTAGACCTTTAGAAGGTCAAAGTCCTTTACCTTTTAAAGCTTATGAAGGAGAAGGAGTTTTAGTGAATTCAGATAGATTTACAGGTTTAGATTCACAAAGAGCAAAAAAAGAGATAGTAAAATTTTTAGAAGAAAAAGGCTTAGCAAAAGAAAGCTTTCAATATAAATTAAAAGATTGGTTAATTTCTAGACAAAGATACTGGGGGGCACCTATCCCTATTATCTACTGTGAGAAATGCGGGATAGTCCCTGTCCCAGAAAAAGATTTACCAGTTTTATTACCTCCTGTTAAAGAATTTAAACCCACAGGTGAAAGTCCTTTAAAGTATGTAAAAGAGTTCGTTGAGACTAAATGTCCAAAATGTAAAGGACCTGCAAAAAGAGAAACCGATACCATGGATACTTTTGTAGATTCAGCCTGGTATTATTTAAGATACATATCTCCTCATTTAGAATCAGCTCCATTCGATGTAGAGAAAGTGAATAAATGGTTACCTGTCGATCAATACATAGGAGGAGTAGAACACGCAGTTTTACATCTTCTTTATTCAAGATTTATAACTAAGTTTTTGTATGATTTGGGATTAGTAAATTTTAAAGAACCTTTTATGAATCTTTTTACACAAGGTATGATAATAAAAGATGGAGTTAAGATGTCAAAATCTAAAGGAAATGTAGTTTCACCTGATTTTATAATAGAAAATTATGGAGCTGACACCATGAGACTTTATATTCTGTTTATGGGTCCTCCTGAAAAGGATGCAGAATGGCAGGATAAAGGTCTACAAGGATGTTTTAGATTTCTGAACAGATTCTGGAATTTAATAGAAGAAGCAAGACAAAAGAAGTTAATTGAGAATGTAAAAAAAGAATTTGATCTGAATTCTGAGAGCTCAAAGATATTATGGAAAAAGCTAAACTACACTATAAAAGAAGTAACTCAAAATTTAGAAAATAATTTCAGATTTAATACAGCAATAGCTAAAATAATGGAATTAGTAAACACTATATATCAAGTAAAGGATTCTCAAGATTTAGATAAAAATCTTTATGTTGAAGTATTAAAGAAACTCAGTTTGTTATTAGCTTGTTTTGCTCCTCACATTGCAGAAGAAGCTTGGTCTATTTTAGGAGGAAAAGAATCTGTATTTAAACAAAAATGGCCTTCTTATTCAGAAGAGATTCTAGAAGAATCTGAAATTGAATATGCAGTTTTAGTAAATGGAAGAGTAAAATCTCACATAAAGATAAATAAAAATTTAAATTCTGAAGAGATAAAAAAGATAGCTTTAGAAGACCCCAAAATCAAAAAGATTTTAGGAGAAAAAGTTCCTAAAAAAATAATTTTGGTACCTCAAAAACTCATTAATATCGTAATTTAGTGATTTTTAAGATTTCTTATCAAGAGAGAAAAGCTCTTCTTATTTTGGTTTGTATAATTTCAGTAGGAGTAGCTTTTAAATTTATAAAGAAAAAAGTCAGATTTGCTCAGATAGAACAAAAGTTTTTTCAAAAATGCATTAATGTAAACAAAGCAGATTTTAAAGAGCTGGTGACTTTACCTTTTATAGGAGAAAAAATAGCCAAAGAAATAATAAAAGAAAGGCAGAAAAAGCCATTTAATTCTTTAGAAGATTTATTAAGAGTAAAAGGGATAGGTAATAAAAAATTAGAGAAGATAAAAAGATTCATTTGTTTTGATTAAGTTTTTAGCTCCTTTATTTTTCATCTTTTTTTCTATAGGAATTTTTTTGAGTAAATTTTTTTCTTTCAATTTTTTATTCTTTTCTCTACTGCTTTTTATAATTCTTTTGTATTTTTTCTTAAAATTTAAAAGATTATTTTTATTCGACATTTTTTTACTTTTAGTTTTTTTAATTTTAGGAGCTCTTTTGCACAGAATAAATATTTTTAGTTCATCTGCCCACATAAAAAATTTTTTAAAAGAAAAAGAAGTAATTTTTCTTAAAGGCATTATAAATTCAGACCCCAAAAAGTATTCTAAAAATTTTACTGAATTTTTAATAATGCCTTTGGTGTTAGAAAGAGAAAATAAAATAATCAAAAAAATAGAAGGAAATATAAAAGCATTTTATTGGGGAAATTTAGATTTAAATTATGGAGATCTTTTAATATTAAAAGCAAAAGTTAAAAAAAATAATCTCTATATAATCTGGCTAAAGAAAATAGGTAGATTCTTTCTTAATCCTTTAAAGTACGCTTCTTATAAACTAAGAAAAAGTATAGAGAAGACTTTTCAAAGAGAATTTTCTCCACAAATCTCAGGGTTTTTAAATTCTATTCTTATTGGTAAAAGAGAGTATCTATCAAAAAAAGAGCTAATCATTTTTAAAAATACAGGGACTATGCATCTTTTGGCTATTAGTGGTTTGCATGTAGGAGTATTTACAGGTATTTTAAATTTTATTTTGAAATTTTTTGGATTAAAGAAAAAATTTAGATATTTTTTTCTTTTGCTTTCTCTTCCTTTTTATGCTGTTTTGACTGGTTTAAATCCACCTGTATTGAGAGCATGTATTCTGGTATTTTTTTGGATAATCAGTTTTTTCTTAAATAGACCGCAGGATTTAATTAATAATTTATTTATTTCAGCATTGTTACTTTTATTTTTTAAACCTGAACTCCTTTTTAACATAAGTTTTCAGTTTTCCTATATATGCACTTTTTTTATAATCCTTTTTTTAAATACTATTAAATTTAAACCTCCTCTTCTTTATCTTAAAAATCTATCTTTAATCTCTATTGTAGCTTTTTTGAGTACTCTGCCTTTAGTTTCATTTTATTTTGGTATAATCCCTTTTGTAGGAATAATAGCTAACATATTTTTGACACCTATTTTATTTTTGGTAATGTCATTAAGCTTTTTATTTTTGTTTTTACAAATTTTCAAATTAGGATTCATTATAAAAGATTCTCTTTTATTTTTGGTAGAGCTCTTTAGATTAATTAACTTTTTTTTATTTAAGATAGGTGGTAAGATAGATTTTAAATTTTCAATTTTAGGAGTAGTTTTCTATTATTCTTTATTTTTAGGGATGATATTTATTTTTAAGTATTCTAGAAGAAAACAAGATACTCCTTTAATTTTACCTTGAAATTTTATTCTTGCAAAAGGATTCTGTTATGATAAAAATTTTTTCTATGAGAAAAATACTAATTTTATTCTTCTTGATATTTTTTTCTCAAACAGTTTTTGCTTTTTGGATATGGAGCCCTAAAACTAAAAAATGGAAGAATCCAAAAATTTCTCCTAAACCTACTGCTCAATCTCAATTCCAATATGCAAAGGAACTTTTTGATAAGAAAGAATACTTGAGAGCAATTAAAGAGTTCCAAAAAGTAGAAAAGTATTTTAAAGGATCTAAAAAAGCAAGTTTAGCTCTTTACTATATAGGAGTATGTTATGAGAATCTAAAAGAAGATTTAAAAGCTTTTAAAGTATACAAAAAACTTTTAGAGAGTTATCCTTTTTTTGAGAATTTAGAAGAAATATATAAAAGAATGTATGAGATTGGAGAAAGATTAGAAAAGAAAAAAACTCGTAAATTTTTAGGTTTGGAATTAGAGCCTCCAAGTTTACTAGTTTTTAGGACTTTAGCTGAAGAAGGAGCTCATACTGAGTATGCTATGAAAGCTCTTTATAAAGAAGGTATAATTTTAATGAGATTGAATAAGTTTCTGGAAGCTCAAAGATGTTTTAAAAAGATTACAGAAGAGTACTCAGATAGCAAGTTAGCAAAACTCTCTAAATTCTGGTTAGCTTTATGTAAAATAAAGAGTTCTCCCAAAATTGAGTATGCTCAACAGGATTTAGAATCTGCTGAGAAACTTTTGAAAGAGTTTTTGTCTGAGTGCTCTGAAAAAGAGTTAATAGAGTCTGCAAAGAAAGAATTAAAATTTTTGAGAGGAAAGATAGCTGAGAAGAATTATAAAATAGCTCAATTTTACGAGTCTCAAAAAGCATTTAACTCTGCAAAGATTTACTATGAGTACATAATAAAGAATTTTCCTGATACTGAATGGGCAAAAAAAGCCAAAGAAAAATTAAAGCAGTTACCATGAGAAAACTTTGTTTACTTTTAGTTTTATGTGGTTGTGGATACACAATTTTAACTGTAAAAAACATAGAATCTTTACAATTAGTCCCATTTGAAAATAGAGTAAAAATTACCACACATTCACAAAATTATTCTCAGACTCAAGTTTATCCTGTAGGATTAGAAGATAAAATAACAAAGTTCTTGAAAAAAGAAATCTTAACAAAGACCAATCTAAAATTAGTCCAAGATTCACAAGTCTTGCTTAAAGGGTATATAAAAGATTTTAAAAGATACCCTTTAACTTACACTGAATCTGAAGATGTTGATCAATATAGAATAATCTGTGTTTGTAGAATAACTTTGACAGATAGAGATAAAGTAATTTTAGATAAAAATGTAACAGAAGATTTTGTCTTTTGTGTAAGAGGAGAAAATTCTATAAGTTTTAAAGAAGCTGAGACTATCATAGCTGAAAGAATAGCTGAAAAAATAACTGAAGTCCTAAGGTACACATGGTAAGAAATGTGATAATTTTAATAGGAGAAAATAATCAAAGTAAAAAAAGATTCATAGAAAAGATTAGAAAAGAACTAATTCCTAATTCTTTAAAGGAATTAAACATTAATACTTACTTTCCTGAAGATTTAAATAAAGAAAAACTCTTGGAAATTTTAAATACAGTAACTTTTTTTGGTAAAAAAATAATCATAATCAATAGAGCTCAAGATTTGTCTGAAGATTTAAAGAAGCTAATTATACAAAAGGTAGAGACTCTAAAAGAAGATAAAATCTTAATCCTGAACTTTGAAGAATCAGAGCGTTTGGTATTAGAAGAAGATATTCTGTATTCAGCTGTTTCTAAAAAAGCAAAGGTTTACAAAATGGGATTAAGAAAAAAGATGAACCTTTCTTCTTTTTCAAAATCTTTTCAAAATTCAGATATAGAAAAAAGTATATACATAATGAACTTTCTGTGTAATCAAACTCCTTCAGTTTCCCAGTTTCAAAAAGAAGTCTGGAAAATTTTAGGTACGATAATTAAGAATTATCAAAAATTAAATAAAAAAAATAGAGAAAAACTTTTTGAGATTTTTAAAACCGAGAGGAGATTAAAGAGTTTAAGTTTTAATCCTTTAAGATTAATAGAATTTTTGATAATTAAATTACTTAGATAAAAGAAGTTGATTTAGTTTCTTTGCCAATTTGCTCTTTTGACGAGAAGCTTTATTTTTATGGATTACTCTTTTTTGAGCTGCCATGTCTAGTTTTTTATATACAACAGATAAGTATTTTTTAGCTTCCTGTAGATTACTTTCTAAAAGTTTTTTGAATTTCTTTATACTTTCTTTTAGTTCTTTTTTGACTTTTAAATTTCTTAATCTTCTTTTTTGAGCTTTTCTTAAAGCTCTTAATGCAGTTCTTGTTTGAGGCATTTTTGTCTCCTTTTGATGTTGAAGGTAAAAATATATCATATTTTAGATAGATGTCAATGAAATTTGAGAGGAGATTTTTAAAAAATTCTCTTTTGTTAAGTATAGGAGTAATTTTATCAAGGATAAGTGGATTTTTGAGAGATTTGATTTTAGCTAACTATTTTGGAGTAAAAGGAGTAATTGAAGCTTTTTTTATTTCTCAAAGGATCCCTAATCTTTTAAGGTATGTTTTAGGAGAAGGGATAGTGAATTCAGCTATTGTGCCTGTATTGAGTAGGTATAAAGATACCAAAGATTTTAATAAGATCTGTAATTCTTTAATCTTGGTCTTTGGATCTTTAGGTATAGTAATCTCTTTTATGGGAAGTATTTTGGCTCCTTTATTTGTAAAGATTTTGGCTCCAGGTTTCTTAAAGAATAAAGAGTTATTTTTAATGACTACTAAACTTACAAGGATAACTTTTTTTTATTTTTTCTTTATAACTGTATTTTCTTCTTTTATGGGAATCTTATTTTGTTTGGGAGAATTTTTTTCTTCTGGTTTTTCTCCTTTTATAGCTAACTTAGTATTAATTTTGGGAATAATATTTTCTGTAAAGTTTTTAAAATCTCCTATTTACGGAATAGCATGGTTTTTTGTGTTTTCTGGTCTTTTTTATCCTCTAACTCAATTGCTTTTTCTTTTTAAAAGAGGTTTTGTATTTAATTTGCCTAAAAAAATTTTTTTAAAACCTATAAAAGAAATCGCAAAGTTATCTTTCCAAAGATTATTTCTATTTGCCTTTTGGTATCTTAATAACATCATAGATACTATATTTTCTTCTCTCTTTTGGATAGTAGGGAGAGGAGCTGTTTCAGCTATTTATTATTCTCAAAGGTTGATAAGTTTGCCTTTGGGAGTGGTAGGTTTTTCTTTCTTGGGAGCAGGCACTGCTCAACTTTCAGAATATGTAAGTAAAGAAGATATTTCTAAATTTCAAGATGTATTTAGTTATTCTTTAAGATTATTGAGTTTTTTAATTATTCCTCTTAGTTTTGTCTATATTCTTTTCCCTGATTCTATAATAAGATTATTGTTCGAAAGAGGTAAATTTACTCCAGATTCTACATTCTTTGTAAGTTGGCCTTTGATCTTTTATTCTTTTGGTCTTTATTTTTTTTCAATAAACTATCTCCTCAATTCTTTTTTCTTTTCACACTGTGATTTAAAGACTCCTTTAAAGATATCTTTTTTTTCTTTCTTGTTGAACGTAGTTTTGAATCTGATTCTAATATTTCCATTAAGGACTGGAGGGATAGCTTTATCTACTAGTTTGACAGCTTTTTTTAGATTCTTGTGGTATATTTTTATAATAAAGAAGAGAGGAGTAAATTTTAAAGGTTTTTTTTCTTATGTAAGTAAGATAACTTTGTTGAGTTTTGTAATAGGAGTTTTAATATTTTATCTCTCTAAAAAACTTAACTTTATTAATTGTATTTTTTTAGGAGCAATTTTCTATATATTTACATCTTTCATTTTGGGATTATTTCCTGTCAGATATGGAGAAAGAAAAGTTTAAAGAACTTCCTTCTAAATGTGGAGTATATATTTTCAAAGATAGTAAAGGAAAAGTCTTATATGTAGGTAAAGCCAAAAATATTAAGGAAAGAGTAGCTAACCATTTTTCTTCAAAAGATCCCAAGCACGTTCTTTTAATAGAGAAGACTAAATACATAGATTATTATCTCTGTCCTACAGAACCCCAAGCTTTATTATTAGAGCAAGCTTTAATTAAAGAAAATTCTCCTCCTTTTAACATAGAGCTAAGAGATGATAAAAGTTATCCTTATGTAAGAATAAGTTTAGATGAGTTTCCTTCAATAAGCATCGTTAGACCAAAGGATAAAACAGATGCTTTGTATTTAGGACCTTTTACAAATAAAAAAATATTGAGACAAGCTCTAAATTTTATAAGAAAGATCTTTCCTTTTAGGACTTGCAAAAGAATGAAGAAGAAAGCGTGTTTAAACTACCATTTAAATCTATGTCCTGCTCCTTGTCAAAATAAAATTAAGAAAGAAGATTATAATAAAAACATAAAGAGAATAATAAAAATATTAAAAGGGGAAAGAAGAGATTTAATTCAAGAACTAGAAAATGAGATGCAAAAGTTAGCTAAAGAATTGAGATTTGAAGAGGCAGCTATTTTGAGAGAAAAGTTGAAAGCTTTGTTAGCTATATACGAAGGAATGAGAGGCTATATTCAGGAAGCTACACTTTTAAAAGATATTTTAGGATTAAAAAAGCTTCCTAGGATAATAGAAGGTTTTGATGTTTCAAATTTAGGGGGGAAGTTAGCTTGTGGGGCTATGGTAAGATTTGTAGAAGGAGAACCTGATAAATCTAACTATAGAAGGTTTAAGATAAAACAAGCTTTTACTAAATCTGATTTAGATATGTTAGCTGAAATAGTAAGAAGAAGATATACTAGACTTTTAAAAGAAAAAAAAGAACTCCCAGATTTGATATTGATAGATGGAGGTTTAGCCCATTTACATACAGCAAAAAGAGAACTCAAAAAATTAGGTTTAGATATCTATGTAATATCTATTGCTAAAAAAGAAGAAAAGATTTATACTGATTTGAGAGAGGAACCTTTAATTTTACCTAAAAATTCTCCTGGTTTGCAGTTGATTCAAAGAATAAGAAATGAAGCACACAGATTTTCAAAAGATTATCACAAAATTTTACAGAGAAAATCTCTTTACAGAAAAGATTAAACTCACTCAATTTCAAAAAAAAGTTTTAAAAGAAGTACTAAAAATTCCTTTAGGAGAGACTCTGAGTTACAAAGAGTTAGCTAAAAGAATAGGACATCCAAGAGCTTTAAGAGCTGTAGGAAAAGCTTTGAAAGAAAATCCTTTTCCTTTAATAATTCCTTGCCATAGAGTCGTAAAGTCTTCAGGAGAGTTAGGTGGGTATAGTAAGGGTAAAGAGTTGAAGAAAAAACTATTGGAGTTAGAAAAAGAGATAAAGAAGATTTTATCTTCTTGAAAAAATTCTAACTGAATCATAAAATAACTTTTGAAATGGACATAATAGATTTATTTCACAAAATGGCAGAGTTAGATGCTTCAGATTTATTTTTAAGAATAAATTCTCCTCCTAAGATGAGAGTATATTCAGAAGTGGTAGACGTAGGTGATAAAAAGATAACTAAAGATGAAATGTATGAGTTGGTAAATCAGATAACAAATGAAGAGAAAAGAAAAACTCTATTTGAACAAAAAGGAGTAGATTTTGCTATCTATATTCAAAATTTGGGAAGATTTAGAGTCAGCTTATTTATTCAGAGAAATACGCCTGCTTTAGTAGTTAGAAGAGTAAAAGAAAAAATATTTAATTTTGAAGAGTTGAATTTACCTTCAGAAGTTTTGAAAAAATTATGTAAAGAGAAAAGAGGTTTAATTTTAGTTACAGGAGCTACAGGTTCAGGAAAATCTACCACCATTGCTAGTATGATAAACTATATAAATAGTTTTAGAAAATGTCATATTTTAACTTTAGAAGAGCCTATAGAATTTATATTTAAAGATGACCAAGCTATTATAAACCAGAGAGAGATAGGTTTAGATGTTAAAGATTACAAAAGTGCTTTAAGACAATTTGCTCTCCAGAGCCCTGATGTAATTTACATAGCTAACATAAGAGATACAGAGACCATGTCTGCAGCTTTGACTGCTGCTGAGACAGGAGTTTTAGTTTTTTCTACACTCCATACAATTAATGCTTACCAGACTGTACAGAGGATAATTAACTTTTTCCCTCCCTATCAGCACAATCAAGTTCTTTTGCAACTTTCACTCTTATTAAAAGGAGTAATTTCTTTGAGATTAATAAAAAGAGCAGATACTCAAGGTATGATTCCAGCTTACGAGATTATGACTTTGAGTCCAACTATCTCTAGACTTTTAAGAGAAGCAAAGATTTGGGAAATCCCTAGATACATAGAAGAAGGAGATATTTATGGAATGATAAGCTTTAAAAAGTGTCTGATAAGATTAGTAAGAGAAGGAAAAATTACCCCTCAATCAGCCTTAGAATATGCAGATAGTAAAGAAGATATGCGAATAGAGTTAAAAAATATATTAAATATAGATGTAGAAAGATGAAAGCTCAGATTTTAGAAAAGATAAAAGAATTAGAAAAGTTATTTAATGATTTAAGAAAGGTTATAGATGAATCTCTTTTAAAAGAAAAAATAAATTCTATTCAAAATGAGATGGCAAGAGAGAACTTCTGGGAAAATCAAAAAACAGCCAATAAGAAGATTAAAGAACTGAAAAGAGCAAAATCTTTATTAGAACCCTTTAATGAAATTAAAAGAGGTTTGGAAGATAATAAAGAATTTGTGAATTTAGTTTCAGAAGATGATATTCAATTTTTGACTCAAATAGAAAAGGAGCTAACATCTCTTTTAAAAAAAGCTAAAAACTTAAAATTAGAGGTCCTTCTTGATGGAGAGTATGACCAAAATAATGCTATTTTGAGTATAAATTCAGGAGCAGGAGGTATAGATGCTTGTGATTGGGCTCAAATTTTGTTGAGGATGTATACAAGATGGGCTGAAGACAAAAACTATGAAGTTAAGACTTTAGATATTTTGTATGAACCAGAAGCAGGCATTAAAAATGCAGTCCTTTACATAAAAGGACTTTATGCTTATGGATTTTTAAAATCTGAAACAGGAGTCCATAGATTGGTGAGGATTTCTCCTTTTGATGCTAATAAAAGAAGGCACACCTCTTTTGCTTCAGTGGAAGTCATACCCGAAATAGAAAAAGATATAGATATTCAAATTAGAGAAGAAGATTTAAAGATAGAGACTTTTAGAAGTTCAGGACCTGGTGGCCAACACGTTAATGTTACAGATTCTGCAGTAAGGATTACTCACATCCCTACTCAGATCACAGTGACTTGCCAAAATGAACGTTCTCAATATCAAAATAAACAGATGGCTTTAAAAATTTTAAAGGCTAAGTTATTTGAATTAGAACAAAAAAAGATTAAAGAAAAAATAGAAAGCATAAAACCTCAAAAGATGAAGATAGAATGGGGTTCACAGATTCGTTCTTATATTTTGCATCCCTACACTTTAGTAAAAGACCATAGGACAAATTTTGAGACTCCAAAAGTGGAAGAAGTTTTAGATGGAAAAATAGATGATTTTATAGAAGCTTATCTATTAAAATCCAAGAATGCTTAAAAATATAATTTTAAAAATTACACAAAGAAAAATAGATAGGTTATCACCTAAAGTAAATATAAAACTCAATAAAGAGATACCTATACCCTGTTGTTTAGAGATTAAAAAATTAGCTCCTTTAGTAAGTTATATTAATAGTCTAGAAGAAAAGTTTTCTAAACTTTCAGATTCAGAGTTAAAGGAATACACATTCAAGTTCAAAAAATTAATAGAAGATGAGAGAAAAAAATACCCTCCTCATCTTACAAAAGAAGAGATCTTTAAAGAAGATCAAAAAATATTAGAAAAGATTCTGCCTGAATGCTTTGCTTTAGTGAGAGAAGCAGCCAAAAGGACCATAAAGATGAGACATTTTGATGTTCAGATTTTAGGAGGTATAGTCTTACATCAAGGCAAAATAGCAGAGATGGCTACAGGTGAAGGAAAGACTCTTGTAGCTACATTACCTGCTTTTTTGAATGCTTTATCAGGTTTTGGAGTCCATATTGTGACTGTAAATGATTATTTAGCAAAGCGTGATAGAGAATGGATGGGACCAATCTATGAGTTTTTAGGTTTAAAGGTAGGAGTAATATACCATGGAATGAGTCATTATGAAAGAAAAAAAGCTTACCAGGCTGATATTACTTATGGAACTAACAATGAATTTGGATTTGATTATTTAAGAGATAATATGGTAACTGATCTTTCTGAATGTGTACAAAGAGGTCATTTTTATGCTATAGTAGATGAAGTAGATTCTATATTAATAGATGAAGCCAGAACTCCTCTAATAATCTCAGGTCCTGCAGAGGAGTCTACACAAAAATATTACATTGCTGATAAAATAGCACGCAAGTTAAAAGGAAGAAAAATATTAGAAAAGGATGAAGTAGAAGCAAAGTATAAAGGCATAGATTTAGAAAAAGGTGTTGACTACATATTTGATGAGAAGACTCAAAATGTGAGTCTTACTGAGGAAGGTATAAAAAAGTGTGAAGAGTACTTGGGAATAGATCTTTTTAAAGATTTAGAAAACCAATGGGTCCATCATATAATTCAAGCTATAAGAGCACATGAAGCTTTTAAGAGAGATAGAGATTATATAGTTAAAGATGGGAAAGTAATAATTGTAGATGAATTCACAGGTAGATTGATGCCAGGAAGAAGGTGGTCAGATGGTTTGCATCAAGCAATTGAGGCAAAAGAAGGTTTAAAGATAGAGAGAGAAAATCAAACTTTAGCTACAATTACTCTGCAGAATTATTTTAAAATGTATCAGAAATTAGCAGGTATGACAGGAACAGCTTACACAGAAGCTAATGAATTTAAACAGATTTATAATTTAGATGTGGTAGTCATTCCTACAAACAAACCTTTAAGACGTACTAATTTTCCTGATGTTATATACAAGACCGAAAAAGAAAAATTTCAAGCAGTAGTTAATGAAATTCAAGAGTTATACAAAATAGGAAGACCTGTTTTAGTAGGGACTACTTCTATTGAGAAATCTGAAAGGCTAAGTGAGATGTTAAAAAAGTTAAAGATACCTCATCAAGTTTTAAATGCAAAGTACCATGAAAAAGAAGCTTACATTGTAGCTCAGGCTGGAAGATATAAAGCTGTTACCATAGCTACTAATATGGCTGGGCGTGGTACAGATATTTTATTAGGAGGGAATCCTGAGTATTTAGCTAAATGGGAATTATTGCAAAAAGGTTTAAAGCCTCACACTCCTGAATTTGAGGCTGAATACAAAGTTTTATATGAAAAGTATAAACAGATAACAGATGCTGAACACAAAAAAGTAGTGGAATTAGGAGGTCTACATGTAATAGGTACAGAGCGTCACGAAGCAAGGCGTATAGATAATCAGTTGAGAGGAAGAGCTGGTCGCCAAGGAGATCCAGGATCTTCCAGATTTTATGTTTCTTTAGAAGATGATTTAATGAGATTATTCGCTTCAGATAGAATCATGTTTATTATGGATAAATTAGGTTGGCGAGAAGGTGAGAGATTAGAATCTCCTCTTTTGACTAAATCCATAGAGATAGCTCAAAAAAGGGTAGAGAACTATAATTTTGATATAAGAAAACAACTCTTAGAATTTGACAATGTGATGAACAGGCAAAGAGAAGTAATTTATAAGAAAAGAAGAAAAGTTCTAGAAGCAGAAAATCTGAAACCAGAGATTTTAGAGATCTTAAAAGATGTGATTGAAGAGAAAGTAGATCTTTTTTGCCCTCCTAAATCTACTATAGATGAATATGATTTGAAATCTTTACTGATTTGGGCCAGTTTCAATTTAGGAATAAAAGTCAGTTTAGAAGAGCTTGTAAATAAGAATAATTCTGAGATAAAAGAAATTTTATTTAAAAAAGCTTTGGCTTTTTATGAAGAGAAAGAGAAAAGGTTAGGTCCTGAAATGAGAAAGATTGAAAAGATGATTTATTTATATGCTATAGATTCAAAATGGAAAGATCACTTATATGGTATAGATTATCTAAAAGAAGGAATTTTTCTAAGAAGTTATGGACACAGAGACCCTTTAGTGGAATTTCAGTATGAAGCTTTTAAAAGTTTTGAAGAGATGTTAAAAAGAATAGAAGAAAGTTTAATTGAGAATATTTTTAGATTTGAACCTCCTGAAGAATCTAAATTAGTAAGCGTGTTTGAGACTCTGCCTCAAGATTTTGTTCATCAAGAGTTTCAGAGTTTTAAAGCAAAAAAAGCAGATTCTGAATCTGCTCAAGATTTAAAAAAACTTTCAGAAAAAAAGACTCTCAAAGTGATAGTTAGAGAAGGTACTTACAAGAGAGAAGGCAAAAAAATAGGTAGGAATGACCCTTGTCCTTGTGGAAGCGGAAAAAAATACAAAAAGTGCTGTTATCCAAAGTATGGATAAATTTTTTATTAAGCATTTGCTGTTTGGCCCTACCTTTTCTAAATGAGAATTTCTTTTTTCTAATCTGGTTTGGATTCTGTCCTTTCTTTTTTTATTTAGATAAAAATAAGAGATTTCCTTTTTTAAAAGGTTTTTTCTTAGGATTAATTTTCTTTTTGGTTAGTATTTATTGGTTAAAGAATGTAACTTATTTAGGATGGATTCTTTTAAGTTTGTATTGTGCAATTTACTTTGGAATCTTTTTTTATTTTTTTGCTAAGTATAAATTAAATAATATCAAAGATTGTTTGTTTTATTCTTCTTTATGGGTAATTTTAGAATTTATAAGAGCAAATTTTCTAGGAGGATTCAGCTGGAATATGCTTTATAATTCTCAAATTAAGTTTTTACCTCTAATTCAGATTTGTTCTGTTTTGGGTGCTTATTCAGTTTCTTTTTTGATAATCTTTTCCAATCTTTTTTTGTATTTGTGTTTTAAAAAAAATAAAAAATACCATATTCTTATCTTATTCTTTTTAATCGGCTTTATATACATTTATGGATTATTTGTGTTAGATAAATTTAAGGAGAGTGATAAACATTTAAAGTTAGGTCTAATTCAGCCCAACATTCCTATAGAGATGAAGTTAGACGATTCTAAAAAAGTTTTAGTTTATGAAAGAATAAAAACTCAGCTACTAAAATTAAAAGATAAAGATTTAGATTTAATAATTTTACCTGAGACAGCTATTCCTGGAATTATAAATGAAGATGAGATTTTTTTAAATGATTTGAAAAAAATCTGTAAAACTGAGAGATTAAATGTACTTACAGGTATTTTTTTAAAAGAAGCGCGCTCTTATTACAATGCAGCTGTTCTTATAGATAAAAAAGGGAGTTTAGCTCAAATCTATAAAAAAATAAAGTTAGTCCCTTTTGGGGAATACACACCTTTAAAAAGATTCTTTCCCTTTTTGAAAAAAATAACTCCTTTTGTAGATTTGGTCCCTGGCAAAGATTATTCAGTATTTGATCTTAAAGATTTTAGATTCATTTGTCTTATCTGTTTTGAAGATACATTTCCAAGGTTTGTTAAAGAATTTGTAAAAAAGAACAGAAATATAGATTTCTTAGTAGAGATTACAAATGATGCTTGGTTCAAAAGCAAAGTTCAACTCTATCAGCATTTGAGTTCTTCGGTATTTAGAAGTATAGA
This sequence comes from uncultured bacterium, assembly GCA_965541615.1. Taxonomy (GTDB): domain Bacteria; phylum Omnitrophota; class Gorgyraeia; order Duberdicusellales; family CBEUCJ01; genus CBEUCJ01. The sequence goes on from CBEUCJ010000001.1 coordinate 260,576, forward strand.
AAATAGATTGCCTGCTTTAAGGAGTGCAAATACAGGCATAAGTTGTTTGATTCTACCTACAGGAAAAGTTTTAAAAAAATTAAGAGAGTTTACACAAGGAGAATTAATCGTAAATTTTCCTTTGATCAAAAAAAATTCTCAAATTAATGGTTCTTTTCTTTTTATTTTCTTTACATTTGGTTCATTTTTAATAATACTGATTCAAAAAACAGAAAAGGAGGTGAAGAGGTATGGAGATTTTAACCATTAAAGTAAAAAAGCCAGAAGATGTAAACATAATCATAGGTCAAGCTCATTTTATAAAAACAGTTGAAGATTTATATGAAATTTTAATTACAAGTTCTCCTTCTTTAAAGTTTGGAATAGCCTTTTGTGAAGCATCAGGTCCTTGTCTTATAAGGTATGAAGGAAATGATGAGGAATTAATAAAAATAGCTATAGAAAATGCAAAGGAGATTGGAGCAGGTCACTTATTCTTTATAGCTTTAAGAAATGGTTTTCCTATAAATATTTTAAACCAAATAAAGATGTGCCAAGAGGTCTGTAGAATACTCTGTGCAAGTGCTAATCCTGTAGAAGTAATCGTAGCTCAATTAGAGAATAGAAGGGGCATTTTAGGAGTAATAGATGGGTTTTCTCCTAAAGGAGTAGAATCTGATTCAGATATTCAAAAGAGAAAAGAGTTTTTGAGAAAGATAGGCTATAAAAGATAAAAACTTGCTAAGAAAGGTTTGAGTTGTTATAATTTAAAAAATTCTTAAGAAGTTTATATGAAAATATTTCATGGCAAAAGGAGGTGTTTTAAAAAAGAGTAGGTATTTTATAGGATGGATACTTTTTAAGACAAGCTCTTTGATAATAGGATATTTACCTTTAAAACTTATCCATAAGATTTCAAATTTATTAGGGATATTAGGTTTCTATTTAGCAAAAAAATTTAGAAAAGTAAGTTTGGAATCTTTAAATATAGCTTTTGGAGATAAACTTTCAGATAGAGAAAAAAAGAAGTTAATAAAAGCTACTCTTAAAAATTTTGCAAGATTAATTTTAGAGAATTTTGCTTTTTTTAAGAGGCCTCATCTTATAAAAAAGTATGTTAAAGTAAAAGGTCTTGAGAATTTGAGAGAAGCTTTAGGTCAAAGAAAAGGGGTTATAGGTTTAACTGCTCATTTTGGAAATTTCCCTTTGCTATGTGTAAGATTAAGTTCTTTGGGATTCAAGATAAATGTATTAGCCAGACCCATGAGAGATTCAAGGATGGATAGAGAAGTAACAAATATGAGAGAAAGATTTAGAGTGAGGACGATTTACAGTTATCCTAAAGATACAGCTGTAAAAAATTCTTTGCAAGCTTTAAGGAGAAATGAACTTCTTATAATTCAAATGGATCAAAATTTTGGAACAGGAGGAGTAGAAGTAGAATTCTTTGGCAAAAAAGCTGCCACTCCTAGAGGTCCTATAGTATTTGCTTTGAGAGCTAATTCACCTGTTGTGCCTATGTTTATAATAAGAGATAAGAAGAATCCTTTATTTCAAGAAATAGTAATAGAAAGACCTTATTATTTAAAAAAAGATAAAGATTTGCAGACTGCTATTTTTGAATATGTACAAAAATTTACGAATTTAACAGAAGATTACATTAAAAGATATCCAGACCACTGGAGTTGGATGCATAAGAGATGGAAGTCTAAAGCTACTAAAAGGAGGTGAAAGATGACAGAAGAAAGAAAAGAGGAGCAAATTCAAGAAAAGCAAGAGGAAACCAAAAAAGAACCAGAAGAATTAAAAGAAGAAAAAGAGGAAAAGAAAGAGGTCTTTAAAACAGCTTTAAAGATAGTCTTAGGTCTTATCTTGATAGGTGTTGGTATCTGGGCTATTATTGGTTGGTGGCATGATCTTTTAACTGTTTTTAAAGGTTGCATAGGATTGTTCCTTATCTTGGCAGGAGCTATCACTATCGCTATAGCTAGAGAATAAAATTAATTTTTTATGAAGATTGGTTTAGCTTTAGGAGGGGGAGGAGCTAAATCCCTCTCCTTTATTTCTATTTTAGAGTTCTTTGAAAAATATAATATAAATGTAGACATAATGAGTGGAGTCTCCATGGGAGCAGTAATAGGAGCTCTCTATGGGTTTTTTAAAAATGCTCATGTTTGCAAACTCAAGTTAAAACAGTATTTAGATAAGAAAGAGATAAAAGAATTAAAATTTTTAAGTTCTAATCCTATTAAAGAAAGATTTCAAATTTTGGAGAGATCATTTGAGTTTGTAAAAAAGTTTTATCTATGGAATATAAAACTAATAAAAAAATCTGTCTTAGATCCCAAACCTTTTATAAAGATATTTAAAGAAGTATTCGATGGATTAGAATTCTGTGATCTAAAGATACCTTTGAAGGTTATATGTGCAGATTTGAAAACAGGCCTTCCTGTAGTAATAGATCAAGGAAAATTAGTCTCTGCATTGTTAGCTAGTTGCAGTCTGCCTGGCATTTTCCCTCCATACAATAATTTAATAGATGGAGGAGTAATCACTACCTGTCCTACAGAATTTATAAGAAAAGATTGTGATTTTTTGATAGCTTTGAACTGTAAAATAGATTTAGAAGAAACAGAGTTTAAAGATGGTTTGAGTATTTTGTTCAGGGCAGATTTAATAAGGCAAAAGAGGATATTAGATAACTCTTTGGAAAAAGCAGATTTTGTTTTTGAACCTGAGGTTTCAAAATTTAATTGGGTAGATTTTGAAAAAATAGAAGAAATTTTAGAGGCAGGTAAAGTAGAAGCAGAAAAAAATATGGAGAATTTAATAAATGCTATGAAAAAGAAAAAAAGAAAAAGGTTTTTATGGAGGTGGTTAAATTATGGTAGAAAAGATTAAGTCTCTTATCTCTGAATACGCTATAAGAAAAATATTTTACTTACTTCCTAAATTTTCTAAAAATACTCTTATAAAAATGACTTATTTAGCAGAAAAGGTACTAACCAAACATGATCCCTTAGTTTTGGCAGCTATTAGGGAGGTGAGGAGGTATTTCAAAGAAGATCATCCAAGTTTGAAATTGGCTGAAAGAATCCATAAGGAATTAGATAAAAATGTTTTAAATAAGTTAGTTCAAAACCTTTTTATAAATGCAATGTTTAAAGGAGTAGATAAATGTAAGATATTTTCTCAAAGATATGGTTTTGAACCCCCTTGGTTTATGGTCATATCTCCTACTATGAAATGTAACTTAAATTGTAAAGGGTGTTCTACAAGATTATATTCTAAAGATGAAGATCTACCTTATGAACTTTTAGATAGAATCTTAACAGAAGCTAAGGAAGAGATGGGTATGCATTTTATAGTCACTCAAGGAGGAGAGATGTTCTGTTACAAAGACATCTGGAGACTATGGGAAAAACATCAAGATGTTTATTTTCAAGTCTATACAAATGGAACCTTAATAGATAGAAGCACTGCAAAGAGACTAAGAGAATTAGGAAACATAGCTCCCATGATAAGTATAGAGGGATTTGAACCGGAAACTGATTCAAGGAGAGGAAAAGGAGTTTATAAAAAAATTATGCAAGCTATGGATAATTTAAAAAAAGAAGGAGTCTTTTTTGGAGCTTCTGTTACTCATACAAGAGAAAATCATAACTTAGTTACTTCTTTTGAATTCATAGATATGCTTTTAAAAAAAGGATGTTTTGTAGTCTGGTATTTTCAGTTTATGCCTGTAGGTAAAGACCCTAATTTTGAATTAACTCCTACTCCTTTCCAAAGATTAGAGTTAAAAAGATTTATAGATAAAGTAAGAGCTAGTCGTCCCATATTTATAGGAGATTTCTGGAATGATGGTCCTTATGTAGGAGGATGTATAGCTGCTGGAAGGAGGTATTTACATATAAACCATAAAGGAGATATTGAACCTTGTGCATTTGTACATTTTGCAACTGATAACATAAAAGAAAAAACATTAATAGAAGCTTTACAATCACCATTTTTTAAGTTTATAAGAGAAAGGATTCCTTACTCTGAGAATCTCTTTGCTCCTTGTATGATAATAGATAATCCTCATATTTTAAGGAGTGCTGTAAAATTAACAGGAGCTAAACCCACTCATCAAGGAGCTGAGAAACTCTTAGAAGGCAAGTTAAGAGAAAAGATAGATGAGTATTGCAGAATCTGGCACAAGATCTCTAAACCTGAATGGGAAGCTTGGAAAAGAGAAAGAGCTTTATGTGTTAAGTAAATGAATCTGTTTCTGAGAAAATCATGGAGATTAGCAGGTTTAGTATTCCCTATAAGTTATCTTTTTTTAAATAAACATCAAGAGTTAATTTTTTTAGGGAGTATTTTATGTATAGAATTGATAGTAGAATTTTCAAGATTTTTAAATCCTTCCTTAAATAGATTTTTTTTAAATATATTCAAACACATAATAAAAGAGAAAGAAAAAAAATCTATTTCTTCGACAGGAGTTATGCTTTCAGTAATATTCTTATGTTTTCTTCTTTTCAAAAAAGAGATAGCTATAATAGCTGTGAGTTTTTCTATTGTAGGTGATGCTTTTTCAGCTCTCATAGGTAAAAGATGGGGAGTATTTAAAATTAAAAGTAAGAGTTTAGAAGGGAGTTTGGGGTTCTTTCTTTCTTCTCTTATAATAGGATTTATGTTGAATGTTTTTTTAGTTTTGCCTATATCTTTAATAATTTGGGCAGCTTTGATTGCAACTTTGGTAGAGTTCTTTACACCTACTTTTCTTAATGATAATATAACAGTTCCTTTTTTGACAGCTTTATCTTTAAGATTTATGACATGAATTTTTTAGATAAGTATTTTAAAATTTCTGAAAGAGGTTCAAATTTGAGAAATGAAATCATAGGTGGTATCGTTACTTTTATAGCTTCAGCTTACATAATAATAGTTAATCCTGCAATTTTAGAAGCTGGTGGCATTCCAAAAGCACCAGCAGTTACTGCTACTATTCTTACTGCTTTTATAGGTACTTTTTTAATGGGTATATATGCAAATAGACCTTTTATGATAGCTCCTTACATGGGAGAGAATGCTTTTATAGCTTATACAGTATGTAAGACTTTAGGTTACAGTTGGCAGACAGCTTTAGGAGCAGTCTTTATAGGAGGCGTTTTATTTACACTCCTTACTTTACTTAGATTAAGGAGTTGGTTAGCTAATTCTATCCCCAATTCTTTAAAGTATGCTTTTAGTGCAGGTTTAGGTCTGTTTTTATGTTTCATAGGACTCAATGAAGCAGGTTTAATTAATTTAGGCACAGAATCAGCTCCTGTAAAGTTAGGGAATTTACATTCACCGCAAGTCTTAATAGCTATTTTTTGTCTTCTTATCATTTCTTTTTTTATAGCTAAAAGAATAAAAGGAGCAATTTTATTAGGAATACTGACTTCATTTTTGTTAGGAGTTCTATTCAGAGTAATAGAATTTCCTTTACAAATTGTGAGTTTGCCTCCTTCTCTAAAACCACTCTTTTTAAAGTTAGATATTATAGGAGCTTTAAAATGGGGATTCTTTTCTGTAATCTTAACACTCTTTATTATGGATTTTGTAGATACGATTGGAACCTTAATAGGAGTAGGAGCTATAGCTGGCATGTTGGATAACAAAGGAAATTTTCCTGATATTGAAAAACCTATGTTATGTGATGCTTTATCTACTTGTATAGGAGCTGTTTTGGGAGTTACTACATCTGGTACTTTTATAGAATCAGCAGCAGGAGTAAAAGAAGGTGCCAGAACAGGTCTTGCAAGTATAATCACTTCAATCTTATTTTTATTAGCATTATTTTTTTCTCCAATTTTAACTGTTATACCTAGTTACTGTTATGGACCAGCTTTAGTTATCGTAGGGATTTTAATGACCAAAGCGTTCAAAGATATAAATTTTAAAGATCCTACAGAATTTATTCCAGCAATTTTGGTGATAATTTTTATGTGTTTTACTTATAATATAGGAGTAGGAGTTACAGCAGGTTTTATTATCTATGTGTTGATAAAATTACTTACAAAGAGATTTGAAGATTTGAATTTAGGAATTCTGTTGTTAGCAGGTTTATCTCTCTTGTTTTTTATATTTTATCCTTATTAAAATGGGATTCTTAAAAAGGACTTTCATTACAGGATTTTTGGTCTTAGTGCCATTGGTAGTTAGTATTTATGTAGTTATAGCTGTTTTTAATTTTGCTGACAATTTTTTAGGAGCAATATTAAAGAAAATAGGTTTTTATTTCCCAGGGTTAGGAATATTAATAAGTATAGTTATCATTTTCTTAGTAGGAATAATAGGTATTGTATTTAAAGGAAGGGTATTTAGGATATTAGAAGAAATCGTTTCTAAAATTCCTTTGATGAGGCAGATTTATTCTCCTACAAAACAAATAGTAAATTTTTTAATATCAAAAGAAAAACCTACTTTTAAAAAGGTGGTCTTATTAGAGTATCCCCGCAAAGGGATATGGTCTGTAGGTTTTGTTACCAATGAGACGAGCAATATAATAAATAAAAATGTAAATAAAAAATTGATAAATGTTTTTCTGCCATCTACACCTTCTCCTCTTACAGGAGTATTTTTATTGATTCCAGAAGATGAATTAGTTTATTTAGATATAAGTGTAGAAGAAGCTTTAAAGATGATAGTCTCAGGAGGAGTTTTAAATCCAGAGGATTTAAGATGAGAGTCTTAGTTACAGGAGGAGCAGGTTTCATAGGTTCTAATATTGTAAAAGAATTAGAAGATAAAAATGCTAAAGTGAGCGTTTTGGACGATTTTTCATCAGCTGACTTTAGAAATTTAGAAGGCTTTAAAGGAGAATTAATCATAGGGGATATCTGTGATGAAGAAGTTTTTAAGAAAATCCCAAAAGTAGAAATAGTTATTCATCAAGCAGCTGTAACTGATACTACTTTTCCTGATGATAAAAAGATGCTTTTAGTAAACTATGAAGGATTTAAAAATGTGTTAAAGTTTTGTGTTAAAAAGAATATTAAAAAGATAGTGTATGCATCTTCAGCAGGAGTTTATGGAAAAGGTCCTGTTCCAATGAAAGAATCACAAAAACTTGATCCTTTAAACACATACGCTTATTCAAAATTTTTATGTGATAAGAAAGCTAGTGAACTTATGAAGAAAGAAAGATCTTTAAAGATAATAGGTCTGAGGTATTTTAATGTATATGGAAAAGGAGAAGCTCATAAAGGTAAATCTGCAAGTATGATTTATCAGCTTTATTTACAGATGAAAGATAATAAAAATCCAAGGATATTCAAATATGGTGAGCAAAAAAGAGATTTTGTTTATGTAAAAGACGTAGTAAAAGTAACTTTAAAAGCTTTAAATTTAAATAAAAGTATCATTCTAAATGTAGGCACAGGAAATCCAAGGAGTTTTAACGATATAATAAAGATTTTAAATAAATTTTTAAAAAAAGATTTGGAACCAGAATACTTTGATAATCCTTATGAGAAAGTATACCAAGATTTTACTCAGGCAGATACGAGTTTATTAAAAAAGACTTTAGGATTTATACCTCATACACAGTTAGAGGAAGGGATAAAAGAGTATTTGATTCTTTTGGGAGAAGCTTTACAATAAACTGAGATTATTCTATAATACAGAGCTTATGAGAAAAGTAAAGATAGCTTTGCCTAAAGGAAGTTTACAAGAAAAGACATTTGAATTATTTAAAGAAGCTGGTTTTAGAATCTCTGCTCAAGAGAGGTCTTATAAGCTGTATATAAATGATGAAGAATTAGAACCTTATTTACTCCGTCCACAAGAAATACCTGTGTACGTAGAGACAGGAGCTTTAGATTGTGGGATTACAGGTTTAGATTGGATAAAAGAGAATGATTCTGATGTTTTAGTATTAGGTGAACTATCTTATGCAAAGAAAAGTTATAATAAAGTAAGATGGGTAATAGCAGTTAGAAAAGATTCAAATATAAAAAATCTCAGAGATTTAGAAGGAAAGATGATCTCCACAGAATTAGTAAATGTTACTAAAAAGTTTTTGAAAAAAAACAAGATAAAAGCAAAGGTAGAATTCAGTTGGGGAGCTACAGAAGCAAAAGTTGCTGCAGGATTTGTAGATGCTATCGTAGAGTTGACTGAAACTGGAGAATCCTTAAAAGCTAACAATCTAAAAGTAATAGCTGAAGTTATGGAGTCAGTTACTTGTTTTATAGTTAACAAAAAAGTTTATAAACAAGATATTAAAAAGAAAAAGAAGATAGATTCAGTATACTTACTTTTAAAAAGTGCCTTAGATGCATTTAATATGGTGCTTATAAAAATGAATGTTGCTAAAAAAAACTTGGAAAAAGTTTTAAAGATTTTACCTGCTTTAAGAAAGCCTACAGTTTCTAATCTTTCTGAGAAAGATTGGTTAGCTATAGAGACAGTAGTGAAAAGAGATAAAGTAAAAGATTTGATTCCTTTACTAAAAGAAGCAGGAGCTCAAGGGATCATAGAGTTTTCTTTAAACAAGTTAGTATATTAAAATAAAAAAAATCTGAGGTGAAGTATGCCCTGTGGAAGAAAAAGAAAGTTAAAAAAAGTAAAAAGACATAAATATAAAAAGAGAAGGAAAGCTCAGAGACACAAGAGAAAGTAATCTTAAATTTAATGAAAAAATTATTAATATTAATAGTTATAGGAGGAGTAAGTTTTTTTTCTTTTGCCAAAGAAAAGTTTTCAAAAGCATTAACTAATTATATGATGGGGTTACTTTGTGAGAAACAAAATTCTTTAAATGAGGCAGAGGTGTATTTTAAAAAAGCCAAAAAATTAGATCCAGATTCAGAATCTGTGTGTTTGAATTTAGCTAAGGTGTACTTATTGAAAGGAGAGTTTAAAAAGGCTGAGAAAGAATTAAAGTTAATCAAAAAGAAATTTCCTTCTAATTTAGAAGCAAAGTTTCTGTTAGTCTTACTTTACATTAAACAGAATAAAAAAGAAGCTGCAGAATCAGAATATGAAGAATTATTAGAAAATATCCATCATTTAAGACCTGAAGAAGTAGAGATCTGTTTGAGTTTAGCTAATGTTTATTTAGATAAAAAAAATTATAAAGAAGCTGAAAATGTTTTAAAAGAAACTTTAAAGAAGAATCCTGATAATGAAGATTTGCTTTATTTTTTAGGTTATGTTTACTATGAAGAAGGCAAAGTAAACAAAGCTATAGCTATTTGGAAAAAAGTATTAAAAATAAATCCTAACCATTCTGATTCTTTAAATTCTTTAGGGTATACTTATGCAGAACAAGGTATAAATTTAAAAGAGGCTTTAGTGCTCATTAAAAAGGCTTTGAAACTTTCTCCTAAGAATGGAGCTTACTTAGATAGTTTGGGATGGGTTTATTTTAAAAAGAAGGAATATCAAAAGGCTTTGAAATATTTAAAAAAAGCTATTAAGTATTTAGAGGATCCTGTAATATATGAACATTTAGGAGATGTTTATTTTGAGTTAAAAGATTATAAAAAAGCTGAATTTTTTTGGAAAAAATCTTTAGAGTTAAAGGAGACTGAGATAGTTAAAGAAAAGATTAAAAAAATAAAATGTATCTTAAAGAAGAGATAGAAGAATTAAAAGAAAAAGCACGTCAAATTAGAGTTTTGATTATAAAGATGCTCGCTAAAGCCAAATCTGGACACCCTGGAGGTTCTTTATCTATTGCAGATATTATGGCATGTTTGTATTTCAAAATTTTAAGACACGATCCTAAAAGACCTGATTGGGAAGAAAGAGATAGAGTCCATGTTTCAAAAGGACACTGTTGTCCTGCATGGTATGCAGCATTAGCTTTAAGTGGATACTTTCCTATAGAAGAACTCTGGAGTTTAAGAAGATTAGGTTCAATTTTACAAGGACACCCTGATAGGCGCACTCCTGGAGTAGAGGTTGCTTCAGGTTCTTTGGGGCAAGGATTATCAGTAGGATTAGGAATGGCTTTAGGAGTAAGGTTAGATAAAAAAGATTGTAAGGTCTATGTGATATTAGGAGATGGAGAAATTCAAGAAGGAAACATATGGGAAGCTGCTATGGCAGCAGCTCACTATAAAGTAGACAATTTATATGCTATTTTAGATTACAATAGATTCCAAATAGATGGAAAGGTAGAAGAAGTAATGAACATAGAGCCTATAGTAGACAAATGGAAAGCATTTGGCTGGAATGTAACTGAATGTGATGGACATAATATAGAAGACATTTTAAGAGCTTTTTCACAAGCAAGTTCTACGAAAGGAAAACCTACTTGTATTATCGCTCATACTATAAAAGGGAAAGGGGTCTCTTTTATGGAGAATGTAGTAGATTTCCATGGGAGAGCCCCTACAGAAGAAGAAGCCGAACGTGCTTTAAAAGAATTAGGAGATTTATAAAATGTCTGAATTAATTTATGCAAGAGATGTTTATGGTAAAACTTTGGTAGAGTTAGGCAAAAAAGATAAAAGAATAGTAGTCTTAGATGCAGATTTATCTCAATCTACACGGACCCAATACTTTGCTAAAGAATTTCCAGAAAGATTTTTTAATGTAGGAGTAGCTGAACAAAATTTGATGGGAATAGCTGCAGGGTTAGCTTCTTGTGGAAAGATAGTTTTTGCTTCGACTTTTGCTATGTTTGCTACTTGTAGGGCTTTTGATCAAATAAGAAATACAATTTGTTATAACGGTTTTAATGTTAAAATTGTAGCTTCTCATGGAGGGATAACTGTAGGACCAGATGGAGCTTCTCACCAGGCTATAGAAGATATAGCTTTGATGAGATCTATTCCTGGAATGAATATTATTGTGCCATGTGATGGTCCTGAAACTGAGAAAGCAATAATAGCTGCTTATCAGAATATAGGTCCTTTTTACATTAGATTAGGCAGACCTAAGGTTCCTACCGTTGAAGGAAAAAAAGAGTTTGTATTTGGAAAGGGCTATATTTTAAAAGAAGGAAAAGATGTAACATTAATATCGACAGGCTTTATGGTATACCAAGCTTTAAAAGCATCTGAGATTTTAAAAAATAAAGGAATCTCTGCAAAAGTAGTTAACATTCATACTATAAAGCCTATAGATAAAGATTTAATCTTAGAATGTGCTCAAACTACTAAAGGAATAGTTACCTGTGAAGAGCATTCAGTAATTGGAGGTTTGGGATCAGCTGTATGTGAGGTTTTATCAGAAGCCAAAGTCTTTGTTCCTTTAAAAAGGATAGGCGTTCAAGATAGGTTTGGTCAATCTGGTTCTCCAGAAGAGCTTTTAAAAGAGTATAAATTAACACCTTCAGATATAGCTGAAGCTGCAATTTCACTCCTTAAAAGATGAGTTTTAAATGTTTTTTAAGATTTTTTCTCCAGCCAAACTCAATCTTTATTTAAATGTTATAGGTAAGTACCCTGATTCATACCACAAAATTGAATCGGTCTTTTGCAGAATAGATTTTTCAGATACCATTTATATAAAAGAAATAAAAAAAGGTTTAAAAGTAAAGACACTTAACTATAGGATTTCACAAAAAAATAACTTGGTATTCAAAATCTGTAAGGCTTTAAAAGAAAGATTTAAAATAAAAAAAGGTTTAGAGATCGTAATCGATAAGAAAATTCCTTTAAAATCAGGTTTAGGAGGAGCAGCTTCTGATGCAGCTAGTGTTCTTTTATTTTTGAATAAATTTTGGAGATTAAATTTAAAGATTCAAGAATTAGTAGATTTTTCAAAAAAATTTGGTAAAGATATTCCGTTTTTTTTATATGAAAAAAGTTATGCTTTAGTAGAAGGGAAAGGAGAAAAGGTTACACCTTTAGAAATAAATAAAAAATATAAATTTTTATTAGCTCTTTCAAAAAAGGGTTTAAGTACTCAAAAAGTCTTCTCTCAATGTGAAAATCTATGGTTGACAAAAGATTTACCTGATATTAATATCTTTATTTATCTTTTAAAAGAAGGTATAATAAATTTACTAAAAGATTATTATTTTAACTCATTGGAAAGAATAGCTCAGACTTTAAAGCCTGATATTTTAAAAATGAAAGATTACTTTTTGAAAAAAGGTTTTGAATTTGTAGGGATGTCAGGTTCAGGACCTAGCTTATTTTGTATCATAAACTCTACTAAACAAAAGCATTTTTGTTTTAAAAGTTTTAAAGATTGGTTTTTTGTAGAAGCTCAAGTTTTTTAAAAGGGGGGATTACTTATGGAGGTTACAGAGGTAAGGATTCAACTTAGGGAATCACCAAACAAAAAATTGAAAGCTTATGCAACTGTTACTTTTGATAATCAATTTGTAGTCAGGTTTATTAAAGTTATTCAAGGAGCAAATGGTTTATTTATTGCTATGCCTGCTAGAAGGCAGAGAATATTTTGTCCCAAGTGTGGAAGAAAAGTAGATATTAGAGCAAGATTTTGCAACTGGTGTGGTATACAGTTGCCACCTCCTCCTAAGGATTTTTTACAGCGTCAACAGGAGCATCAAGATATAGCTCATCCTATTAATCAGAATTTTAGAGATTATCTACAAAAGAAAGTTTTAGAAGCTTATGAAGAGGAGATAAAAAAGGTTGAAGGAAAAAAGAAAGAAGAAAGAAAGGATACTACTCAAAATATTCAGGAGAACGCATTAAATTCAGAGTTGGACCTTCCAAACTTAGATATATAATTTTGCCCGGTGGTGTAACTGGTAGCACACGGGATTTTGGGTCCCAGAGTCCTGGTTCGAATCCAGGCCGGGCAGTTTTTTAATTTTTATAAAAAGATGGAAGATTTTCAGGTTTTAATTCTGGCAGCTGGAAAAGGAAAAAGGATGAAATCAAAGTTGCCTAAAGTTTTGCATAAGATCTGTGGCAAAGAGATGATAAATATTTTAATAGATAAAGTTAAAAAAGCAGGTTTTAAAGAAATAGTTTGTGTATTAGGTTTTAAAAATGAAGAGGTAAAAAAAGTCTTAGATAAAAATATAAAAATCGTTATTCAAAATCCACAAGAAGGCACTGCCCATGCAGTCTTACAGAGTTTACCCTTTTTAAAAAAGCAGCATATTTTAATTTTATATGGTGATCATCCTTTAATAAAAAAAGAGACTTTAAAAAAGATAGCTCAATTTCATAAGAGGACAGATGCAGATTTGACGTTGCTGATCACAGAGTTAGAGTCACCTAATCAATATGGAAGGATAATAAGAGATTGTGAAGGTAGAATAAGAAAGATAAAAGAATTTTTAGATTTAAGAGGAAGTGAAAGAAAAATAAAAGAGACTAATCCCGGAGTAATGTGTTTTAAAAAAGAAGTTTTAGAAGATAACATAAAAAAAATAAAGAGAAACAAGAAAAAAGGTGAGTTTTATTTAACAGAAATTGTAGAAATTTTATATTTAAAAAGAGCAAAGATAAGAGAGGTAAAATCTATTTATCCAGAAGAAGAAGGTTTAGGTGTCAATACATTTCAGGATTTAATAAGAGCTGAAAAGATTTTAAGAAGAGAAATTCTAGAAAGTTTTTTGAAAAAAGGAGTAAAAATTTTTTCGCCAGAGTTAACTTTGATAGATCTAGACGTAAAGATAGGAAGAGATACAGTTATTTACCCCTTTACAGTTATAGAGAGAAATGTTAAAATTGGCAAAAATTGCATAATAGGACCCTTCTCGCATATAAGAGAAGGTACCATTATAAAAGATAATACAGAAGTTGGGAATTTTGCAGAGTTAAAAAATACTTTTGTAGATTCCTTTACGAAAATAAAACACTTTTGCTATTTAGGGGATTCTCAAATAGGCAAAAAAGTAAATATTGGAGCAGGGACTGTTACAGCTAACTTTGATGGAATAAAAAAACACAAGACTACAATAGGAGATGGAGCTTTTATAGGTTGTGATACTATACTAATAGCTCCTGTGAAAGTAGGAAAAAATGCAAAGACAGGAGCAGGCACAGTTATTCCTAAAAATAAAGATGTAGAACCAAATAGTGTAGTAATTGGGGTTCCTGCAAAAAAATTAATAAAAAAATGAATGATCTAAAAATATTTACAGGTAATGCACATAAAGAATTAGCTAAAAAGATTTCTAAACATTTAGGTAAAGAGATATCTAAAGCAAGTGTTTATAGATTTCCTGATGGAGAGATCGGAGTAAAAATAGAAGAGAATGTAAGGGGTAAAGATGTGTTTTTAATTCAACCTACATGTGATCCAGTAAATGAGAATCTTATGGAATTATTAATTATGTTAGATGCTTTAAGAAGAGCTTCAGCAAAAAGGATTACAGCTGTAATCCCTTACTTTGGATATGCAAGACAAGATAGGAAAGATCAACCTCGAGTTCCTATTACAGCCAAATTAGTAGCAAATCTAATTACAACCGCAGGTGCAAATAGAGTCCTTACCTTAGATCTTCATGCAGGTCAACTACAAGGTTTTTTTGATATTCCTTTAGATCATCTTTATGCTATAAATGATTTCATTGAATTTATAAAAAAATTGAAATTAAGAAATATTGTGATAGTCAGTCCAGATGTAGGAGGAGTAAAGTTAGCCAGAAACTATGCTAAGATTTTAAACTGTGGATTTGCAGTTATCGATAAAAGAAGAGATTCTCCTTCTTCTACAGAGGTTATAAATATTTTAGGTGAAGTTAAGAACAAGAATGTAGTAATAGTAGATGATCTAATAGCAACAGGGAGTTCTTTGATAAAAGCTTCTGAGGCATTAAAAGAGAAAGGAGCAAAGAAAATAATAGCTTGTATTACTCATGGAGTTTTGTGTGGTAAAGCTATAGAAAATATTAAAAATAGCTGTATAGATCTTTTGGCTATAACAGACAGTATTCCTTTACCAAAAGAAAAGCAAATAGATAAAATTAAAGTGGTCTCAATATCTAAACTATTAGCAGAAGCTATTAAAAGAATACACAAAGAAGAATCTATCAGTATCCTTTTTAAAGGAATAAGGAGTTGAAACTATGCAAAAGTACAGTTTAAAATGTGAAAGAAGAGAAAAGTCAGGCTCTGCTGAGTCAAGAAGGTTAAGGAGAGCAGGTTTTATCCCCTGTATACTTTATTCTAAAGATTTAAATATCCCTATTAAAGTAAGAAGAGAAGATATTTTAAAGCTTGCTCATACCCATGGATTAGAGAATATAATCATTGAACTCAGTTTGAAAGATGAAGAAAAAAGTTATCCAGCATTAGTAAAAGAAGTCCAATATCATCCTGTTTCAGATGATATTATTCATATAGATTTTTTTAAGATCTCTATGGAAGAAAAAATAGTGACTAAAGTTCCTATAGAATTAAAAGGAGAAGCTGTAGGAGTTAAAAAAGGAGGAGTTTTAGAATTTTTATTAAGAGAATTGGAGATAGAATGTTTAGTGAAAGATTTACCTGAGAAAATAGAAGTAGATATTTCAGATTTAGATATAGCTGATTCTATTCATGTAGGTGATCTGAAATTACCTGAAAATTTAAAAGTCTTAAATGAGGAAGAAGAAGTTATAGTAACTTGTGCAGCTCCTGAAGAGATGCCTGTAGAAGAAGAGGTTGCTCCTGAAGCAGAATCAGAACCTGAAGTAATAAAAGAGAAAAAGAAAGAAGAGGAAGAGGAGACAAAATGAAACTATTAGCAGGTTTAGGTAATTATTCAAAAAAATATGAATTTTCTAGACATAATTTAGGATTTTTGTGTATTGATTTTATAATAAAAAATTTAAATTTGAAGTATAAGAATAGTTTCAGATTAAAAAGTAAGATAGCTTTATACAAAGATATGGTTATCTGTAAACCTAAGAGTTTTATGAATGTTACAGGTACGGTTATAAAAAAAGTAATAGATTTTTATAAAATAGAGCTATGTGATTTTTTAGTAATTTTAGATGATTTAAATCTTGAATTTAAAAGAGTAAAGTTTAAAATAAAAGGTTCTTCAGGAGGGCATAAAGGATTAGAATCTTTAATAAAAGCATTAAAAAGTATGGATTTTGCAAGAATAAGAATAGGTATAGGCAGACCTTCTGATTCCAGAGAATTTAAAGATTATGTTTTAAGTAATTTTACACAAAAAGAGTTAGAGGAGTTAAATAAAGAAGTATTTCCAAAAATATTAGAAGGTGTTTTAATCTGGAGAAAAGAAGGTCTGTTAAAAGCTCAAAGTTTTATAAACAGTAATTGAGATGCGTAAATACGAAGCAATGTTCATTTTAAGACCTGATCTCTCAAAGGAAAAATTTTCAGAACTTACAAAAAAGATCCATGATTTAATAACAAAGCATGAAGGAAAAGTAATCTCTTCTCAGGTTTGGTCTGAAAATAGGAAACTTGTATATCCTATTAGAAGCAGAGGAGCAACCAAGCAAAAGTTTGACCATGGGACTTATTATCTTATGTACTTTATGCTCTCTCCACAAAAACTATCTGATTTAAAGTTTGATTTGAATTTAACTGAAGAGATATTGAGATGGTTAATAATTAGAAGAAGTGAATAAAGTATTTTTGACAGGAAATTTAACCAAAGATCCTGATTTAAGATATACTCCTCAAGGGATAGCAGTCACTACTTTGAGGATAGCTGTGAATTCTGGTTCAGACAAAAAAGAGACACTTTTTATAAATATCATATGCTGGGATAAGTTAGCTGAACTCTGTAATCAATATTTAGAAAAAGGAAGAAAGATCTTAGTCGAAGGAAAACTCCAACACAGAATTTGGCAAGACCAAGAAGGTAAAAAAAGAGAAGTCTTTGAGATAAGAGCAGATAGAATTGAATTTCTAGATAAAAGTCCCTATAAGAGTGAGGAGATAGACTTAGGTCCTTTATCAGAAGATTCTGATGAGATAGAAGGAGGTTAATCTATGAGTAAGAAAAAGAAGAAAAAATCAGGTTCTAAAGTTAAAAAAGTATGTAGATTCTGTATAGAGAAAAAGGAAGATATTGATTACAAAGAGGTAGAGCTCTTATCAAGATTTTTGAGTGATAAAGGTAAGATTCTTTCTAGAAGAGCAAGTGGAAATTGTGCTAAACATCAAAGGAAGTTAGCTTTAGCTATAAAAAGAGCAAGATTTTTGAGCCTTTTACCTTACGTTAAAGTATGAAATTAAAAAAGATAATTCTTTTAAAAGATATTGAGAGATTAGGTAGAAAAGGACAAGTAATAGATGTAAAGAGAGGGTATGCGGTAAATTTTTTAATTCCAAAAAAGTTAGCTGTAGAATTCTCTCCTCAAAATTTAAAGAAGATAGAAGAAGAAGAAAAAAGAAAGAAAAAGAAAGAAGAAAGATTATTAAAAGAAGCTCAAGATTTGGCTAAAAAAATAGAGACAATCTCACTTACTATATGTGCAAAAACAAAAGACGATGAAAATCTTTATGGAAGTATAACAGAACTTCAAATTTTAGAGAGTTTAAAATCTGAAGGAATAGAATTAAAAAAAGAAAATATAATTTTAGAAGAGCCTATAAGAAAGATAGGTGTTTATGATGTTAAAGTAAAACTTCATCCAGAAGTTCAGACTACTATAAAAGTTTGGGTAGTTAAAAAATGACAGAAGTTCAGAATGCACGATCTCTTGAAAAGATACCTCCTCAAAGTATAGAAGCTGAGCAAGCTGTATTAGGTTCTATGCTTATAGATGAAACTTGTATCCCTGAAGTTTTAGAGGTTATAGATGCAGATTGTTTCTATAAAGAAGAACATAGAAAAATATTCAAAATTGTTTTAGATCTTTTTAATCAAAGACGTTCAATAGACTTACTTACACTAACAGAAGAATTAAAAAAAGTAGGTTTATTAGAAGAAGTAGGAGGTTTACCTTACTTGACTTTTCTTTCAGAAGTAGTTCCAACTTCAGCAAATGCAAAGTATTATGCAAGGATAGTAAAAGAAAAGTATATCTTGAGATCACTCATTCAAACAGCTACCAAAATTGTGCAGAGATGTTATGAGTATAATCAAGATATAGATGAACTCTTAGATAAAGTAGAAAAGATGATTTTTGATATCTGTGAAAAGAGAATAGAAAGTACCTCTTCTCATATAAAAGAAATAGTTAAAGAGAACATTGAGTTGATAGATAAACTTTATCAGAGAAAATCACATGTTACAGGGATTCCTACTGGTTTTATAGATTTTGATATTAAAACAGCAGGTCTCCAACCAGGAGATTTTATAGTGGTAGCAGGCAGACCTTCTATGGGTAAAAGTTCATTTGTGTTAAACATAGCTGAATATGTGAGTTGTGAAGAAAATCAACCAGTAGTTATATTCAGTTTAGAGATGTCTAAACACCAACTCGTTCAAAGATTGTTATGTAGTTTAGCAGGAGTAGATGCTCATAAATTAAGAACAGGGAATTTGAATCCTCAAGATTGGCCTCGTCTTACACAAGCAGCTTCTAAGTTAAGTGAAGCTCCTCTTTATGTAGATGATACCCCTACCCTTAACATATTCGAACTCAGAGCTAAAGCGAGGAGATTAAAAGCTAACTATGATATAAAGTTAATAATTGTAGATTATTTGCAATTAATAAAAAGTGCTCAGAGAACAGAAAGTAGACAACAAGAGATCTCTGAGATCTCAAGAGGTTTAAAAGCTTTAGCTAAAGAGTTAAATACTCCAGTAATAGCTGTAAGTCAGTTATCTAGACAAGTAGAACAACGTCAAGGTCATAAACCTCAATTATCAGATCTAAGAGAGTCAGGAGCTATAGAGCAAGATGCAGATTTAGTAGCTTTATTGTTTAGAGAAGAGTATTATAATCCTACCCCTGAAAATAAAGGAATAGCAGAAGTAATAATTGCCAAACAAAGAAATGGTCCTACAGGTTCAGTTTTTTTAGGATTTATAAAAGAATATATGAAATTCATAAATTTGGCTAAAGTTGAGTAAAAGATATTTGCTTTTAATTTTTTTTTGGTTAAAAGTTTTATCTTCTTTCTGTGAAGAAAAAATAACTTCCATAGAGATAAGAGGTAATAAAAATATAAGTACTCAAAGGATACTTTCTGAGATAAAGACCAGGAAAAATCAAAATTACAATCCTCAACTGATAAATGAAGATATTAAAAGGTTAGCTAATACAGGTTTATTTGAAGATATTAAAGTAAATGTAGAAGATACCCCCAAAGGAAAAAAAGTAATATTTATAGTTAAAGAAAAACCCCTTATAGAAAAAGTTGAGTTTAAAGGTTTAAGACATATCTCTCTTAGGACGATTAAGGATAAAATCCAGACTAAAAAAGGAAAACTTTTAGAATACCAAGATTTATATGAAGATACACAGACTATAAAAAAAATGTTAGAAAAAAGAGGTTTTTCTCAAGCTCAAGTAGAATATGAAATAGAAAAAAATGAAAAAAAGAATACAGTAAAAGTAATTTTTTTAGTAAAGGAAAAAAGAAAATTGAGAATAAAAAAAATAGAGATAAAAGGTAATAAACATTTTTCTAAAAAAAAGATACTAAGCTTAATGAAGACAAAGCCTGCTTCTTTTTTTAGACCAGGATTTTTTAGAGAAGATGTATTAAAGGAAGATTTAGAAAGAATAAAGAGTTTTTATAAATCTCAAGGATTCAATCAAGTAAAAGTAGATTATTCTTTTAAAATTCAAAAAGACAGAGTCTTTATAACGATAAACTTAGATGAGGGGAAAAGATATAAGATTGGAGAGATAAAAATAGAGGGTAACAAAAATATCTCCACACAAGAGATATTAAAAGTCATAAAAATAAAACCTGGAGATATTTATGTAGAATCTAAAGTCAATGATGAAATAGCTAACATCCAAAGACTGTACAGTGATAAAGGGTTTATATTTGCTCAAGTAAAAGATTTAAGTGTTTTAAACCCAGAGACTCAAAAAATAGATATATGCTTTAAAATTGTAGAAAATCAAATTTGTTATGTGAATAGAATTTTAATAAAAGGTAATGTAAAAACTAAAGACAGAGTAATTAGAAGAAATCTAAAGATAAAACCAGGTGAAAAGGTAGAAGGAGAAAAACTAAGAAAATCTCTTCAAAGACTTAAAAATTTAGGAATATTTGAAGAAGTGAGTTTCAGTCATATACCTACACAAGAACCAAATAAGATAGATTTAGTAGTCAATGTTAAAGAAGCAAAGACAGGGTATTTTAGTTTTGGTGGAGGTTATAGTTCTGTAGAAGAGTTTGTAGGTTTTATAGAACTATCTCAATCAAATTTTGATTGGAAGAATCCTCCTACTTTTTTAGGAGGCGGTCAAAAGTTTTCTTTAAAAGGAGAATTTGGTACTTCTAAAGAGTTTATAGATGTGAGTTTTACAAATCCTCAGATATTCGATAAGCCTATTTTGTTTGGATTCGATGGCTATAAAAGAAGATACTTAAGAGAAGCAGATATTGGTTATGGATACGATGAAGATAGAAGAGGAGGTGATATTAGATTTGGATATGAATTTACAGATTTTTTTAGAGCAAAGTTGGGATTGAGATATGAAAAAGTTAAAATTTCTAATATTCCAGAGACTGCTACTCAAGAATTAAAAAAAGAAGAAGGTAGAAAAACTTCTGCGAAATTAGAATACGCTCTTATTTATGATACACGTGATAACATATTTTCTCCTTCTAAAGGGTTTTATTCTAAGTTAGATTTAGACCATTCTGCTAAATTCTTAGGTTCTGATGAAGAGTTTGTTAAAATATTTTCTGATAATGCTTTTTATTTAAGCTTAATAAAAAGATCAGTATTAGAGTTAAGAATGAGAATGGGGATAGCAGTTCCTTATGGAGATTCAGATAGAATCCCTATTTTTGACAGATTTTTTGCAGGAGGAGCTTACACTATAAGAGGTTATGATGAGAGAAAGGTAGGTCCTATAGATCCTATAACCAAAGACCCTATTGGAGGAGAGGCTCTTTTAATTTTTAATGTAGAGTATACTTACCCTTTAACAGATTTTTTAAAGTTAGCGGTATTTTTTGATACTGGAAATGTCTGGTCTGAATATGAAGACTTTAAAGTTAAAGACCTTAAATCTGGAGTAGGGATAGGTATTAGAGTTAAGACTCCTTTAGGACCGATAAGGTTAGATTATGGGTATCCTTTAGATTTAGGACCTGGAGAGGAAAAGAAAAAGGGTAAGTTCCATTTTAGTATTAGTAGAGGTTTTTAAACCTAAAATTAGAAAGGAGGTTTGGAGATGAGGAAATTTTCTATAATTGTGATATCTTTTTTTATGGTTCAAGTTTTAGGTTTTTCTCAAAAGATAGCAGTAGTAGATTTTAGAAAGATTTTTGAATCTTATAAGAAGACTTCTGATTATGATAAAATATTGCAAGAAGAGCAGAGAAAAATAAAACAAGAGTATAAAAAAAGATTAGAAGAAATAAGAAAGATGAGAGATAGCTTAGAGGTTTTAAAGAAAGAAGAAAAAGAAAAAAAAGAAAAGGAACTTCAAGAAAAAATAAAATCTTTGAGAAAATTTGAAAGAGATAAAACTTTAAGTCTCAAAAAAGAGTTTTCTGATAAGATGAAGGAAATAAGAGGAGATATACTGAAAGCTATTTCAAAGTATGCAGAAAAGAAAAATATAGATTTTGTTTTAGATAAAATAGCTGTTTTGTATCAAAATTCAGATGCAGATATTACTCAAGATATAATTGAAGAATTAAACAGGAGTTATAAAAAATGAAAGAGTTAAATTTAACTTTAAAAGAGATAGCAAATATAGTCAAAGGAGAGGTAGTAGGTAACCCTAATATCAAAATAAAAGGAATCTCTGGTATAAAAGAAGCTAAAGAAGGTGATATTACTTTTGTAGCTAATCCCAAGTATTTACCATTAATTTATCAAACTAAAGCTTCAGCTATAATAGTTTCAAAAGATATTAAAGAAGCTCCAAAACCCCTTATAAGATGCGATAATCCATCTTTAGCTTTTGCAAAAGTAGTTAATTTAATAGCACCTCCTATCAAAAGACCAAAAGGGATTTCTGAACTTAGCTTTATAGATAAAAGTGCTCAGATTGCAGAAAACGTAAGTATAGGTCCTTTTACTATAATCGAAGCTGGAGTTAAGATCGGTAAAGGCACTATTATTTATGGTAACTGTTACATAGGTCATGATACTGAAATCGGTCAAGATTGCTTAATTTATTCTAATGTTTCTATAAGGGAGAGGATAAAAATAGGAAATAGAGTAATAATCCATTCTGGAGCTGTGATTGGTTCAGATGGATTTGGATTTGCTACTGTGAGAGGTGTGCAACACAAAATCCCTCAAATTGGGACAGTCGTAATAGAAGACGATGTAGAGATTGGAGCGAATGTTACCATAGACAGAGCAAGATTCGATAAGACAGTTATCGGTAAAGGTACAAAGATAGATAACTTGGTTCAGATAGCTCATAATGTGATTATTGGAGAAAATTGCATAATTGTAGCTCAATCAGGGATTTCAGGAAGTACTATCTTAGAAGATAATGTGATAGTTGCAGGTCAAGCAGGTATCGTCGGTCACATAAAGATAGGTAAAAATTCAATAATTATGGCAAAGTCAGGGGTTTCAAAGAGTGTACCACCAGATACCAAAGTATTTGGTTATCCTGCCAAAGAAGCAAACCACGCTAAACGTGTAAATGCATGTGTGCAAAAACTTCCAGAATTATTTAAAGAGATGAGAGATTTAAAGGCAAAGATTAAAAATCTGGAGGAAAAAATAAAGGAGTTTGAAAATGCCCAAGCAGAGAACATTAAAAGATAAAGTAAAAATAGAAGGTGTAGGTCTTCACACAGGAGAGAAAGTTAAAATAGAGTTATTACCTGCCTCTCCTAATACAGGGATTATTTTTTTAAGAGAAGATTTAGAAAATGCTCCTTTAATAAAAGCTTCACCTTACACAATTTTAGATCCAAAAGAATTTCCTAGAAGGACTTCTTTAGGTTTAGATGGTGTTTATATTCATACTGTAGAACATTTAATGGCAGCTTTTTGTGGTTTAGAGATAGATAATGTATTAGTAAAAGTATGGGGAAGTGAGATCCCAGGTTTAGATGGTTCTGCTAAAAATTTTGTTGAGGCTATTAAAAAAGTAGGCATCATAGAGCAATCTGAAGAAAGAGAGTATTATGTTTTAAAAGAACCTGTATATTATTCTGAAGGAGGAGTCAGTTTAATAGCTTTACCTTACAATGGATTTAAAGTTAGGTATCTTTTAAGTTATAACCATCCATTTTTAAAAGATCAATTTATAGAGTTTAATATAGAATCTAAAAATTTTGAAGAAGAGATTTGTTTAGCTAGAACTTTCTGTCTAGAAGAGGAAGTAGAGCCTTTAAAGAAGATGGGATTAGGAAAAGGAGCAGATTTTTCTAATACTCTTGTTGTTTCTCAAAAAGGAATAATAAATAATTCACAGATTACTGAAAAAGAATTTGCTAAACACAAACTTTTAGATTTATTAGGTGATATTTATCTTTTAGGTCCTATAAAATGTGAGATTATAGCTATAAAAAGTGGACACACTTCTAATATTGAATTTGTAAAAAGAATAAATAGACAAAAAGAAAAAGATAGAAGAGGAGGAGTTTTAGCCAAAATTTCTATTGAAAAGCAGACTTCTTTAAATATAGATGAGATTATGCAGATCCTTCCACATAGATATCCTTTCTTATTTGTAGATAGAATTTTAGAATTAATCCCAGGCAAAAAAGCAGTAGGTGTAAAAAATGTTACTCTTAATGATTATTTCTTTGAAGGTCATTTTCCAAATAAACCTGTGATGCCAGGAGTTTTAATCGTAGAAGCTATGGCTCAAGTAGGAGGAGTTTTGATGCTTTCTTTGAAAGAGAATAGAGGTAAGTTAGCTTATTTTATGGCTGCCAATGATGTAAAATTTAGAAGAACAGTCGAACCAGGTGATACTCTGATATTAGAAGCTGAAGCTAAGAAAATAAAATCTCGCACAGGTATAGTAAGTTGCAGAGCTTGGGTTGATAAAAATCTTGTTGCAGAAGCAGAGTTAATGTTCGCGTTAGGTTCTTAAAAAAAATAACAATGTCTTATTCTTTCCATCCAACTAGTTTAATAGAAGAAGGAGCCCAAATAGAAGAAGGAGTAAAAATTGGTCCTTACACTATAATCGGTAAGAATGTAAAGATAGGCAAAAATACTGAAATAGGTGCATTTTGTGTTATAGAAGGATTTACTCAAATAGGAGCTAATAATAAGATCTTTAGTCATGCTGTAATAGGTTCAGATCCTCAAGATTTAAAATATAAAGGAGAAAGGTCTTTTGTTAAAATTGGAGATGGAAATTTGATAAGAGAATTCGTAACCATAAATCCAGGAACAGAAAAAGATTCTGTTACTCTTATAGGAGATAGAAACTTAATAATGGCTTATTCTCACATAGCTCACAATTGTAAAATAGGAAATAATTGTATTTTAGCTAATTGTGCTACTTTAGCAGGTTTCGTTGAGATTGAAGACTTTGCAGTAATAGGAGGAATGGTAGCTATTCATCAATTTTGTAGAGTGGGTAAATATTCTATAATAGGCGGGTGTTCTAAAGTCGTTCAAGATATTCCTCCATATTCTTTATGTGATGGACATCCAGCTGAAGTTAAAGGTTTAAACCTTGTAGGTTTAAAAAGAAGAGGTTTTTCAAAAGAAACGATAAATATTTTAAATAAAGCTTTTAAAATTCTTTTCTTTTCAAACCTTCCCTTTTCTTCAGGATTTGAAAAGATAAAACAGGAAAAATTATTAATACCAGAAGTAGAAGTTCTTTTAGAATTTATAAAGAGTTCCAAAAGAGGTGTATGCAGACCAAAATAGGATTAGTCGCTGGAAACAAACGCCTTCCTTTAGAGTTTTGTAGAATTTATAAAAAAAAATTTCCTGAAAATAAAATCTATGCAGTCTGTATAAAAAAAGATACCTCTAAAAAAATTGAAGAGTTGGTCGACAGTTACATCTGGATAGAATCTAAAGATTTTGAAAAGGGCATAGAATTTTTTAAAAAGAATGCTATAAGAGAGGTAATTTTCTTAGGTCAAATAACCCCTTTAAGATTATTTAAAGAACAAAAAAAATTTTCACCTTTTTTAAAAGAACTTTTAAATAAATTAAATGACTGGAGGCCAGATTCTATATTGGGAGCATTAGCCAGAACTTTAGAATCTGAAGGCATGAGAGTTTTGGATTCCAGAAGTTATTTGGAAGAAATCCTTGCTCCTTCTGGAGTGTTTTCTAAAAGACCCCCTGATTTTAGAGAAAAAGCAGATATTGAATTTGGTAAAGACATAGCAAAAATTTTAACTAAGTTAGATATTGGTCAGACTATAGTAGTAAAGAATAAAGTGGTCTTGAGTATAGAAGGATTTGAAGGTACAGATTCTACGATTTTAAGAGCAAAGAAATTTACTAGATTCTCTAAAGGAGGAGTAGTAATTAAAGTAGCTGGTTCTCAAGATTTAAGATTCGATGTTCCTGTTGTGGGTCCAAGGACACTTAAAGTGATGAAAAAGGCAAATTTAAGTTGTTTGGCTTTAGAAAAGGCTAAATGTTTTATCTTAGAGAAAGAAAGATTTATAAAATTAGCTGATAGATTTGGAATTTGTTTGGTAGGATTAGAATTATAAAAATGAGTAAAATCTTGTTAGGTATAGATGAAGCAGGAAGAGGCAGTTTAATAGGCCCCTTAGTAATTGCAGGTGTAATCTTAAAGAAAGAGAGTTTAGATGTTTTAAAAGAAATAGGTGTTAGAGATTCAAAAAAATTGAGCAGAAAAAAGAGAGAAGAATTGTACAAAGAATTAATAAAAGTGTGTGATGGTATAAAAATAAAATGCATTCCTCCTCAAATTATAGACAAGCAAAGTTTAAATGAATTAGAGATAAAATGTTTTTCTGAGATGATAAACTATTTTAGACCTGAAAAAGTATATATAGATGCTCCTGTTAACAAAAATGGGATAGATAAATTCACTGATTCTTTAAGAAAGTTTTTGATAGATAAAGACACAGAATTAATAATAAAGAATAAAGCAGATTCATTTTATAGTATAGTCTCTGCAGCTTCTATAATAGCTAAGGTAAAAAGAGATTTGGTAATCAAAAGGTTAAGAGAAAGGTATGGAGATTTTGGATGGGGATATCCAGGAGAAAAGAAAGTTAAAGAATTTTTATATAGAGCAATTAAAGAAAAGAAATCACTTACTATAATAAGAAAAAAGTGGAGTACATTTAAAAAATCTCTTTTCTTTCAGGGTCTGATTAAATATAATAAATCAGAGTTATAAAAAGGGCCGTTAGCTCAACTGGCAGAGCACCGGCCTCTTAAGCCGGGGGTTGCAGGTTCGATTCCTGCACGGCCCATTAATCTCTTTTTATGAATTTAAAATACAGATTAATAGATCATACTGCAGATTTAGGGATTGAGGCTGAATTTCATTCTTTAAAAGAAGTATTTGAAAAGTGCGGTTTAATATTATTTGATTTAATTACAGATTTAGAAAAAATAGAAGCTAAAAAAGAAATTAATTTTGAAATAGAAGAAGAGAATATAGAAGATCTCTTGATTAGATTTTTAAATGAACTTATCTATTTATATGAGACTAAACATTTTCTAGCTTCGCAAATAAATGTAGATTTAAAAAAAGAAAATAAACTGAAAGCTACTTTGAAAGGTGAGAATATAAATTTAAAAAAGCATCGGATAAAAACAGAGATTAAAGCAGCTACTTATCATGATTTTGAATTTAAAAAAGAGGATTCTAAATTTAAAGTAAGAGTAATCTTTGATATATAAAAAGGAGGTGATATAAATGAATCAAATTTGGCAAGGTCCTTTAGAAAAAATAGATGATTGGAGATGGCAAATTCCAAAAACCTATAAACCTGGAATGAGAGTTCCAGGTTTAATCTATGCAGATGAAAAGATGTTAAAACAAATTATAAAAGACAAAGCTCCAGAGCAAGTAGCAAATGTAGCTTTCTTGCCAGGAATAGTAAAGTATTCTTTGGCTATGCCTGATATCCATTGGGGTTATGGTTTTTCTATAGGAGGAGTGGCAGCTACCAACATAAAAGAGGGAGGAGTAATATCTCCTGCAGGAGTTGGGTATGATATTAACTGTGGTGTGAGACTGATAAGAACAAATTTAGCTTTAGAAGATGTTGAGGATAAAATTGAGAAGTTAATGGATTTATTATACAGAAATGTTCCTTCAGGGGTGGGTTCAGCAGGAAATATAAGACTATCCAGAACAGAAGAGAGAGAGATGCTGAAAAAAGGTGCTGAATGGGCAGTAAAGAAAGGTTTTGGGGTACCTCAAGATTTAGAAGCTACAGAAGAATACGGTGCAATTGAAGGAGCAGATCCTGATGCAGTTTCAAACAGGGCTTACGAGAGAGGAGCTCCTCAATTGGGGACTCTGGGTTCTGGAAATCATTTTTTAGAAGTTCAGGTTGTAGATCAAATTTATGATCAAGTTTTGGCAGAAAAATTCGGAATATTTTTGGGTCAGATAACAGTCATGATTCATACAGGTTCGAGAGGTTTTGGTTATCAGGTATGTGATGATTATGTAAGACAGATGGTAAAGTGCTTGGTTAAATACAATATAAGAGTTCCAGACAGGCAATTGGCCTGTGCTCCTGTAGAGTCTCCTGAAGGAGCAAGATACTTGGGAGCTATGAGGTGTGCAGCCAATTACGCTTGGGCTAACAGACAGTGTATCATGCATTTGGTGAGAGAAACCTTTGAAGATTTCTTTGGTGAGAGCTGGCAGTCTCTGGGTATGTATTTGGTATATGACGTAGCTCACAATATAGCCAAAATTGAAAAGCATATAGTTGATGGTAAAGAATTGACTTTGTGTGTTCACAGGAAAGGTGCCACCCGCGCCTTTGGGCCAGGACACCCAGATTTACCTGCAAAGTATAAAGAAACTGGTCAACCTGTAATTATTCCAGGTGATATGGGAACCTGTTCTTTTTTATTGGTAGGAACAGATTTAGCTATGAAAGAAACTTTTGGAACCACTTGTCATGGTGCAGGCCGTGTTAAATCTAGGTCTGAAGCTATAAGGACAGTAAATTTTACAGATTTAATGAATTCTTTAGAAAAAAAGGGAATAGTAGTGAGAGCTACAGAGAAAAAGACTATAGTAGAAGAAGCTCCTTCTGCTTATAAGGATGTTGAAGAGGTAGTTAGAGTTGTAGATTCAGCTGGTATTTCTAAGAAAGTAGCTCGTATGAGACCTTTGGGTGTGGTGAAAGGATAAGTTTTTGAAATGTTAGACTTAAAATTCATTAGAAAAAATCCTGATTTAGTAAAAGAAGCTGTAAAGAATAAAGGTGAAGATGTAGATATCCATAAGATTTTAGAGTTAGATGAAAAAAGGAGG
This sequence comes from uncultured bacterium, assembly GCA_965541615.1. Lineage (GTDB taxonomy): Bacteria > Omnitrophota > Gorgyraeia > Duberdicusellales > CBEUCJ01 > CBEUCJ01. The sequence continues at coordinate 288,960 of CBEUCJ010000001.1, forward strand.
ATTATTATAAAAGATTTAGATGAAGAAAGAAACAGATTGAATGTTATTTCAAAAGAAATCTCAAAATTAATAAAAGAAGGAAGAAAACCAGATATTGAAAAAGAAAAGGCAAAAGAAATATCAGAGAAAGTAAAAGATTTAGAAAAAAAACTTAGAGAAATAGAAGAGGAACTAAAAAGCTTATTATTAAAAGTCCCAAACATTCCTCATTCTACAGTCCCAGTAGGAGATAGTTCAAAAAACAAGATAATAAGAACTTGGGGCAAAAAACCTGAATTTTCCTTTCAACCTTTAGACCATATAAAAATAGCTCAAAATTTAGATATTATAGACTTTGAAAGAGCAGCTAAAATCTGTGGTTCAAATTTTGTCTTATTTAAAGGTTGGGGAGCAAGATTAGAAAGAGCTCTTTATAACTTTATGTTAGATTTACATATCAGAAAACACAAATATACAGAAGTCTTTCCTCCATTTTTGGTAAACAGAAAATCTATGATAGGTACAGGTCAACTCCCAAAATTAGAGGAAGATATGTACAGGTTAAAAGATGATGATTATTTCTTAATCCCAACAGCTGAAGTTCCAGTCACTAACATTCATAGAGAAGAGATTTTGGATGAATCTCAACTTCCAATTTACTATGTTTCTTATACAGCTTGTTTTAGACGGGAAGCTGGTTCTTATGGAAAAGAGACAAAAGGTTTGGTAAGGGTCCATCAGTTTGATAAAGTTGAATTAGTAAAGATTGTAAAACCTCAAGATTCTTATGAAGAGTTAGAAAGATTAGTAAATGATGCAGAAGAAGTTTTAAAATTGTTAGGCTTACATTACAGAGTAGTTTTGTTAGCTTCGCAAGAGCTAAGTTTTGCAGCTTCAAAGTGTTATGATTTGGAATGTTGGGCTCCAGGTTTACAGAGGTGGTTAGAAGTTTCAAGTTGTTCAAATTTTGAAGATTTTCAAGCCAGAAGAATGGGTATGAGATTGAGAACAAAAGATAAAAAATTAACTTATCCACATACATTGAATGGATCAGGTTTAGCTTTAGCAAGGTTAGTGATTTGCATTTTAGAGACTTATCAAAATAAGGATGGTTCAGTTACTGTTCCTCAAGTCTTAAGACCTTATTTAGACAACATAGAAAGAATTGAACCTAGTAAGTTTTAAAAAAAATTTCCTTTTTCTTTTAAGATGGATTACATTTCTACTTTTACTCCCCTTTTCTTATTTTTTAAGTCTAAATATACTCAACATATTGAAAAATTCAGAATTTTTCACCTTTATAAAAGGATGCATTCTTTATGTTTTCCTCTTCATATTTTTCTCTCCAATCCATTTTTTATTCAAGATAAATAAGATTATAAATGAGAGTATCTTTAAATTCTTTTCTCCTCTAATGAAGGTTTCTCCTTTCTTATTTCCTTCTTTGCTGCTAATTATGTCAATACTTTTTAAGATACTGATCTTGTTTTTTAAAGAAATTTCAGTCTCCTGGTTTTTATTTTTGTTAGGATTTTTGTATTCTAATCACCTTTTGATCTCTGTTACAAGTTTTAAAAAAGATAAGCCTTTTATAAATATAGATTATTTATTTAACTTTCTTTTTATCTTTATATTTTCCACTTTATTTTTGTTACTCTGTTTAAGGATATGTATTTCAGATTTTACTTTAATTTCTATAATAAATTCTAGTATCTCTTCTTATTTGAGTTTTTTAAAGATGGTATTTTTTCAGTTGTTTTCTTCTAAATAGATTTGAAAGAGACAGAGGATATGCTATATTTTTATATAATGGAGGGTTAGCCTAATTGGTAAGGCACGGGTCTTGAAAACCCGCGGGGCTCTAACGCCCCTTGGGGGTTCGAGTCCCCCACCCTCCGTAATATTTTTTTATTATTTTTACTTTACCTTCCTAAAGTAAGTTGAGCAAAGATTTAAAATTATATATTCAAACTTATGGTTGTCAGATGAATTTCAGAGACTCAGAAGCTTTAAAAAATTTATTTTTAAAATATGGGTTTTTAATAACTAATAATTTAGACTCAGCAGATGTTATTTTAATAAATACATGTTCAGTAAGAGCTCATGCTGAGCAGAGAGCTTTTTCTTTTTTAGGAAAGTTAAAGAGATTAAAAGAAAAAAAGCATAGAGTAATTGGAGTAATAGGGTGCGCAGCTCAGAATTATAAAGAAAGAATATTTAAAAGATTTCCTTTTGTGGATTTAGTAGTAGGTCCTGCAAATTTTTATAAATTACCTTCTTTAATTTTAAATTTAAAAGATAAAGTTTTAGAAGTAGATTTTGAAAAAGAAATAGATGCTTTGTATGCATTTGATTCTAATAGAGAATTTACTAATCCAGCTTATGTGACTATTTCCAGAGGGTGTTCAAATTATTGTTCTTATTGTATAGTTCCGTATGTAAGAGGAGAGTTGGTCTGTAGGGATCCTCAAAATATAATCAAAGAGATAAAGGATTTAGTAGAGAGAGGAATAAAAAATATTACTCTTTTAGGACAGAATGTTAATGATTACAGTTACCAAGGGATAGGATTTTTAGAATTATTGAAAAAGATAACCAAAATCAATGGTTTAGAAGAAGTGGGGTTTATTACCTCACATCCTAAAAACATCTCAAAAGAACTAATAATTTTTATGGCTCATAATCCTAAAGTTAGAAAACATTTACATTTGCCTTTGCAATCTGGTTCAGATAGAATCTTAAAGTTGATGGAAAGAGGGTATACTTCTAAAGAATATAGAGAGATAGTAGATTTTTATAGAAAACATATTCCAGAGGGCAAACTTACCACAGACATAATTGTAGGCTTTCCTACTGAAACTGAAAAAGATTTTGAATTAACACTAAATTTAATAAAAGAAATAAGATTTGATGCAGCTTACATCTTTAAATATTCACCAAGACCTTATGCTAAAGCAACAAGATTTTTAAAAGATGATGTGCCAATAAAAGAGAAAGAAAGAAGGCATTCTATACTTTTAGAACTCCAAAAAAGAATATCTTTAGAGAAAAAATGCTTAAAGTTGTAATATTCATTTTAATTTTGATTTTAAAAATAAATTATTCTTTTTCTCAGGATGAGATTCTTTTAAGTTATTTAAATAAAGAGTATGCCAAATGCATAAGTTTATGTAAAGAAAAGTTAAAAGAAGCTGAAAAAGATTTCTACTATTATATGTTAGGATTGAGTTATCTACAAACAGGATTTTTAGAAGAAGCTCAAAATGTATTCAGAAAACTTTTAAAAAAATTTCCAGAATCTATCTTTAAAGAGGAAGCTATTTTAGGGATAGGAGATGCGTATCTTTATAAGGAGGAATTTACTAAAGCCCTGAAAATTTATAAAAAATTGTTGAGATTTAAAAAAGATTATGCACCTTTACATTTAAGAATAGCCAAAACTCTACTAAAATTAGGAGATTGGCAGAAAGCTCACGAGCATTTAGTTTATATAATATCAGAATTTCCAGATACCTATTTTGCTAAAGTAGCAAAAGAATTAATAGAAGATGGTCTTTATTTTAAAGTACAAGTAGGCGCTTTCAAATATAAAGAAAATGCTTTGAATTTATGCAAAGAGTTGAGAAAGAAGGGGTTTAAACCTTATATCGTAAAGAAAATTACTCCTCAAGGAGTTATCTACAGAGTGAGGATAGGAAAAGAAAAAGAAAGAAAAATAGCAGAAAAATTAAAATCTCAACTTTTAGATCTTGGTTTTCCTGCCACTATTTATCCATGAAATATCAGGTAATTTTTTTAGTAGGTCCTACAGCTATTGGAAAGACTCAAGTTAGTTTTTATTTAGCTCAAAAAATAAATGCAGAGATCATTTCTTGTGATTCTATGCAAGTCTATAAAGAGATAAATATATTGAATGCAAAACCTCCTTTAGAGTATATTGAGAAAATTCCTCACCATTTAATAGGAATAGTCTCTGTAAGAGAAGAGTTTAATGTAGCTAAGTTCTACAAATTAGCTTGCGGAAAGATCGAGGATATATTAAAGAGAGGAAAGATTCCATTATGTGTTGGCGGTTCAGGTTTGTATATAGATATTTTGCTCCATGGAATATTTCCTTTTCCAGATAAAGATCAAAATTTAAGAAAGATGCTTTTTGAGAGAGCTTTAAGAGAAGGAAGAGAAAGTCTGCATGAAGAATTAAAAAGAGTGGATCCTCTTTCAGCTCAAAAAATTCATCCTAACGATTTAAAAAGAATAATAAGAGCATTAGAGGTTTACATTTTAACAGGGAGTCCTTTAAGTGAGATTAAATCTCAGAGAAAAGGTCTATTAAATTTTTATAAGATAAGAATGTTTGGTTTAATAACTAATAGAGAAAAAATTTACAATAGGATAGAAGAGAGAGTAGAAGAGATGTTTGAAAAAGGAGCTATAGAAGAAGCAGAAAGAGTTTTTAAAATAGGTCCAAGTAGTACTTGTATGCAGCTAATAGGTTTAAAAGAGATAAAAGAGTATTTAGATAAAAAGATTACTCTAGAAGAAGCCAAAATTTTAGTGAAAAAAAATACAAAAAAGTTTGCTAAAAGACAGCTTACTTGGTTTAAGAAAGAAAAAAGAATTTCTTGGATAAGAATAGATAATATGAAGCCAGAAGAGATAGCTGAAGTTATTTTCAAAAAATTAAAAAGATGAAAAAAGGATTTCTAGAATATGAGGAAAAAAAAGAAAGAGCTTTATTAGTAACTGTAAGATTAAAGAATACGTTTTCAAAAATACCCTTAGATGAAGAAGTAAAAGAGTTTGAAGAATTAGTAAGATCGAGTGGATGTGAGGTTGTACAATCTATTGTCTGCAAAAGAGAAGCTATAGATCCAAAACTTTATATAGGCAAAGGAAAAGCTACTCAACTTGCAGAGATCTGTGAGGAGAAAGATATAGATGTGGTAATTTTTAATAATGATCTTTCTTTTTCTCAGCAGATAAATTTAGAAGAAATTATAGGAAGAAAGACCATAGATAGGACTCAATTAATTTTAGATATCTTTGCTCAACATGCAAAAACCCAAGAAGGAAAACTCCAGGTAGAACTAGCTCAATTAGAGTATCTTTTACCAAGATTGAAAGGAAAAGGAATCTTACTTTCAAGATTAGGAGGAGGTATAGGAACAAGAGGACCTGGTGAGAAAAAATTAGAGATAGATAGGAGAAGAATAGAAGATAGGATTCAAAAATTAAAATATGAGATTCAGAATGTAAGGAATAGAAGAAGGATCTTAAGGATAAAGAGAAGAAAAGAAAACATACCTTTAGTCTCTCTTGTAGGTTACACAAATGCAGGAAAGTCTACACTTTTAAACTCTCTGACAGGAGCTTCTCAAAAGACCGATAGCAGTATGTTTACGACCTTAGATCCTCTTTCAAAAAGATTGGTTTTACCTAACAATCAGAAAATAATATTGACAGATACAGTAGGATTTATCAAAGATTTACCAAAACATTTAATAGAAGCTTTTATGGCTACTTTGGAAGAGATAGGAGAAGCTGATTTAATTTTACATGTTTTAGATATTTCAGCACCAAATGTAGAAGAAAAATACTTTTCAGTTCAATCTGTGCTTAAAAAGTTAAATTTTGATAAAAAACCTCAGATAGTATGTTTGAATAAGATAGATCTTTTGGAAGATCCTTTAAAAGTTAAGATGATTGAGAAGAAATTTCAAGATCCAGTCTTAATTAGTGCTCTTAAAAGAATTAATTTGGATAAATTATTAAAAAAAATAGAAGAGTTTTTTGAGGAAAAGAGAGGCTTTTATAAAGTATTTATTCCTCATAAGTCTAATAATCTTTTAAATGAATTTTATGAAAAAGCAAATGTTAAGAAAGTAGAATATACTTATGAAGGGATAGTTTGTGAGTTAGAAGCAGATAAAATTTTTATGAATAAAATTCTTAAAAAAAATGAAATAAAATTGTTATAAATTTTAAAATTTTTTTTAAAAAAAATCTTGACAAATTTTTAAAAATATGATAATTTTTTTATCGAAAAAATGAAAAAATTTGTTAAAAAAATTGAAGAATTTGAAGTTAAAATTTCTCCTACTGAGTGTGTATATGAACTCAATGTAGTCTCTAAAATGGTAGGCATAGCTCCTTGGAAGATAAGGGCTTTGGTAAAAGAAGGAATAGTAAGACCAAAGATTATAGGGAAGAAGAAAAAGTTATTTTCTTTAAAAGATATTAAAAAATTAGAATATATAAAGTACCTAATGGATGAAGAAGGAGTAAACATTAAAGGGATAAAGATTATTTTAGAGATGAAAAAGATTTAATTTTTTTATAAATTATATTTAGCACTCTGAGATAAAGAGTGCTAAGCCCAAAACAAATTTTAAAAAGGAGGTGAGAGTATGGCATTGATGAGATGGAGAGAACAAGATATTTTTAAAGAGTTAGCTGATCTCCAAGAAGAAATGAACAGAGTCTTTAATTCTTTATTTAAATGGCCTATGAGAAAAGAAGCAAAATGGGCTCCATTTGTAGATATTTATGAGGATAAAGACAATCTTTATGTAGAAGCTGAAATTCCAGGAGTAGATTCTAAAGATATTCAATTATTTTTAGAAGGAGATACTCTCACTATAAAAGGCAAGAAAGAAGAAAAAAGAGAAGTAAAAGAAGAAAATTTTCATAGAATTGAACGTTTTCAAGGGGAGTTTCAAAGAAAAATAGTCTTACCTTGTGAGGTAGATCCAAACAAAATCAAAGCTTCTTATAAGAAAGGTGTATTAAAAGTAGTTTTACCTAAAAAAGAGGAGGCTAAAGGTAAAGAGATAAAGATTGAAATAGAGGAATAAAAATTTTTGTATTATGAAATGGGCTTAGCACTCTTTATCTCAATAAAAGTTTTAGAAAAATGATCCCTTTAAGAGATAACATTTTACACAAAAGAATGCCCATTATAAGTGTAGGTTTAATAATTCTAAATTTTATGGTCTTTATATACGAAAAAATGCAAGTAGATTATTTGAGAGAATTTTTATTTAAATGGGGTTTGGTTCCTTTAAAAATCTTAAGTTCAGATTTTACTCTTTTTGAGAAAATAATTCCTTTCATTACTTCTATCTTTCTGCATGGTAGTTGGTTCCATTTGATAAGTAATTGTTGGTTCATATGGATATTCGCAGATAATGTAGAAGATAGATTAGGGCATTTCAATTTTTTAATGTTTTTCATTTTATGTGGTATTGGAGCAAATATTTCACATTTAATAATGAATTTAAATTCACCTTTACCAGCTGTTGGAGCTTCTGGAGCTATTTCTGGAGTTTTAGGAGCTTACTTTATTCTTTTCCCTTTTTCTAGGATCCTCACTCTTATTCCCTTTTTTATATTTTGGGAGATAGTAGAGATTCCTGCTTTTATATATTTAGGAATGTGGTTTTTACTTCAGTTTTTAAATGGTATAGCTTTTAGCCATCAAACTATGTTTTATGGAGGAGTAGCTTGGTGGGCTCATATTGGAGGATTTTTAACAGGTATTTTTCTGTTGAATTTCTTCTTAAAAAGTAACAAGAAAAGGAGGCAGAGGTTATGAAGTTCGATAGATTTACTTTAAAAGCTCAAAATGTAATAGAAGAAGCTGTGAATTTGTGCCAAGAAAAAAAACATACGCTTTTAGAGCCTGAACACATAGCTTTGGCATTGATTTCAGATAGAGAAGGAATAGTTAAAAGTATACTAGAAAACTTAGGAGTAAACATAGAGAGTTTAAAAGAAGTGCTTTTTAACCATATTTCTACATTTCCTCAAGTAAAAGGATTTGTTCAACCTCAGATTTCAACAGAAACTATTAAAGTTTTAAATGAAGCTGATAAGATCTCTAAAGCTTGGGGAGATGAATTTATTTCTACTGAACATATACTTTTAGCTCTAACAGAAAGCATCAACAAATTTTCAGAATATTTGAGAAAACAGGGGATTTCTAAACAAGATCTTGAAAATAAAATAAATTATTTCAGAAGAGGTCAAAAAATAACTTCTGAAAGTGCTGAAGAGACTTTCAGAGCTTTAGAAAAGTTTGGAAGAGATTTGACTAAGTTAGCAGAATCTGGAAAATTAGATCCAGTTATTGGAAGAGATGAAGAGATAAGAAGAGTAATCCAAGTTTTATCCAGAAGGACTAAAAATAATCCTGTTTTAATAGGTGAACCAGGCGTAGGTAAAACTGCAATCGTAGAAGGTTTAGCTCAAAGGATAGCTAAAGGTGACGTTCCTCAAAGTTTAAAAGATAAAAGAATAATAGCTTTAGATTTAGGAGCTTTGGTAGCAGGTACAAAGTATAGAGGACAGTTCGAAGAAAGATTAAAAGCTCTCTTAAAAGAAATAGAGACTCAACAAAATATAGTTCTTTTTATAGATGAATTGCATACTTTGGTAGGTGCAGGAGCTGCAGAAGGAGCAATAGATGCAGCTAATTTATTAAAACCAGCTTTAGCAAGGGGTTTATTGAGATGTATAGGAGCTACTACTATAGATGAGTATAGAAAACATATTGAAAAAGATGCTGCTTTAGAGAGAAGATTTCAACCAGTATTAGTAAATGAACCTACACTTGAAGAGACCATAGCAATTTTAAGAGGTTTAAAAGAAAAATATGAACTCCATCACGGAGTAAGAATAAAAGATTCAGCATTGATTTATGCAGCAGAGTTATCTCATAAATATATTACAGACAGATTTTTGCCTGATAAAGCCATAGACTTAATAGATGAAGCAGCTGCTTTATTAAGGATGGAGATAGACAGTCAGCCCACAGAGATAGATGAGATAAAGAGAAAGATTCTTCAATTAGAGATTGAAAGAGAAGCTTTAAAAAAAGAGACAGACCCTGATTCAAAAGAAAGATTTGCCAAACTCACCCAAACTATTGAAGAATTAAAAAAAGAATATGAAGATCTAAAAAAACATTGGGAGAAAGAAAAGCAGATAATAACTCAGATAAGAGATATAAAACAAAAGATTGAAGACCTAAAACTTAAAGCCCAAAAACATGAACTTCAAGGAGATTTAGAGAAAGTCGCTCAAATTAGATATGGAGAGATCCCTGAATTAGAGAAAAGATTAGAAGAGTTGAATAAAGAATTAAAAGAATTACAAACAGATAAAAAGATGTTAAAAGAGGAAGTAGATGAAGAGGACATTGCCAACATAGTCTCTAAATGGACAGGTATTCCTGTCCACAGACTTTTAGAGTCTGAAAAAGAAAAATTGCTTTTTATGGAAGATAGATTGAAACAAAGAGTAGTCGGTCAAGATAAAGCTGTAAAATTGATTTCAGATTGTATAAGGAGAGCAAGAACAGGTTTAGCTGATCCTAACAGACCTTTAGGTAGTTTCATTTTCTTAGGCCCAACAGGTGTGGGTAAGACTGAGTTAGCTAAGACTTTGGCTTGGTTTTTGTTTAATGATGAAAATGCTTTAATAAGGATAGATATGACAGAATTTATGGAAAAACATGCAGTCTCCAGATTAATAGGCGCACCTCCAGGATATGTAGGATATGAAGAGGGAGGACAACTAACAGAAGCTGTAAGAAGAAGACCTTATAGTGTGGTTTTGTTTGATGAGATAGAAAAAGCTCATTCAGATGTATTTAATATACTACTCCAGATATTAGATGAAGGAAGACTTACAGATTCTAAAGGAAGGCTTATCAATTTTAAAAATACTGTGTTGATAATGACTTCTAATATAGGGAGTGAATGGTTTTTAGAATCTGACAGACTGCCTAAAGAAGCTATAGAAGAGAGAATTAAAGAGACTTTAAGAAGATATTTTCGACCTGAATTTTTAAATAGAATAGATGAGATAATTATATTTAATAGATTGACTATTTCAGACATTGAAAAGATCGTAGATATTCAGTTATCTTATATTAAAGAAAGATTAAAGAAAAAAAAGATGGATATAGAATTGACTCCTAAGGCAAAAAAGTTTTTAGCTCAAAGAGGATTTTCAGCTGAATTTGGAGCAAGACCCTTAAAAAGAGCTTTACAAAAATATCTGTTAGATAAGATGAGTAAAAAAATCTTAGAAGGCAAAATAAAAGAAGGTGACAAAGTGTTAGTAGATGTAGATGAAGAAAAAGAAGAGTTAGTTTTTGAAAGGAGGCAAGATTATGAAGGCTGATCTTTTAGTAAAGAATTTTCCAAAAACACAGATTTTAGAAGAGTATTTTTTAAAAGAGACAGAAAAACTCTTTAGAAGATTTAAAAATCTGAATTTAGATTCTTTAAGTTTAAGATGTGAAATAGAAAAAAATCCTCATAGAGAAGAGTATTTTTCAAAGATAAATTTACATGTGCCAAAAAGGACAATAACTTCTCAAGAAAGAGCAAAGACAGCTTTGTCTTCTTTAAAGAAAAGTTTTAAGATCTTAAAAGAACAATTAGATAAAACTTTTAAAAAAAGAAACTTTTGCAAAAAGAGAGGTTCTTGACACTTTGAAGAGCTTTATTAAAATAAATTAGCACTCTTATATAAAGAGTGCTAAGAAAGGGGTGAGGAGATGACCAGAATTCAAGACAAAGAAAAAAGAAAAGAAAAAGTTTTGTATCTTATAGTTAAATCTTTTATTAAAAATTGTATTCCTATAAGTAGTGAATTCTTATGTGAAAATTTTGATTTGAAATGTTCACCAGCTACAGTCAGAAATGATATGGCTGAATTAGAAGAAGAAGGTTTTTTATATCAACCTCATACTTCAGCAGGTCGTATTCCAACAGAAAAAGCTTATAGGTATTTTGTAGATTTCTTTTTAGAAAAAAAAGAGTTAGATATTAAAGAAAAAAATAAAATTTTAGAGGTATTAAACTCTGAGTATGATTTGGAAACTCTCTTACGTAAAACAAGCCAGATTTTAGCTGATCTTACAGAAGAGTTAAGCATGGTCTCTTTCATAGGAGAAAGAGGTAAGTTATTTACCCATGGAATGAAGTATATAATAAAAGAACCTGAATTTAGAGACCTGCAACGATTAGGTACACTTTTAGAACTCTTAGAAGATGAAGATTTTATATTTGAGATTTTAAATAGAGATTTAGAGTCTCAAACGAAAGTATTTATAGGTTCAGATTTAGGAGTTGAAGAATTTAAAGAATTTTCATTTGTTTTAAAATCTTTCAGATTTGAAGATGGACCTAAAGGAAGATTAGCTGTAATAGGCCCTTTAAGAATGGATTATGAAAGAATTTTGGCTAGTTTAGATTTTATAAGTTCATGTTTAAATAAAATTTTAAGGAGGCTTGTATGAAGGACAAAGATAAAAATAAAGAAAATAACAAGAAAGAAACAGCTGAAAAAGAAGAGAAGATTATTAACTTAACTGAGAAAGAGTTTAAAGAGCTTAAAGAGAAAGCTCAAAAAGCAGACACCTATTATGAGCAACTGATAAGATTAAAAGCTGATTTTGAAAATGCTTTAAAACATTTTGAAAAACAGAAATCTGAATATATAAAGTTAGCAAACTTTTCTTTAATAAAAGATTTACTCACTATCTTAGATGATTTTGAAAGAATTATTGAGTTTGCGCAAAAGAGAGAAAAAGAGTTTAAAGATTTAAAAGAGGCGATAAATATGGTGTATAAAAATCTGTTACAAAGACTTAAATCTGAAGGTTTAAAAGAAACACCTACAGATTTTTTTGATCCCTTTTATCATGAAGCAGTATCAACTACTGAGAATAAAGATTTAGAAGACAATAAAATTGTAGAAGTCCTCCAAAAAGGATACCTTTTAAATGAGAAGGTTTTAAGGACAGCTAAAGTCATAGTAAACAAGGTTTCTGTAGAAAAAGAGGGAGGTGAATAAAAATGGCTAAGGTAATAGGGATCGATTTAGGTACTACAAATTCAGCTTGTTGTGTTTTAATGGGAGGAAAACCCACAATGATACCATCTGCTGAAGGAACTACTATTGCAGGAGGAAAGGCTTTTCCTTCATATGTAGCTATAACAAAGGATGGAAACTTGCTTGTAGGTGAACCTGCAAGAAGACAAGCTTCAATAAATCCTCAAGGAACTGTTACTGCATGGAAAAGAAAGATGGGACAAAATGTTAAAATAAAACTTCACGATAAAGAATTTACACCTCAACAGTTATCAGCATTTTTGTTACAGAAGATTAAAAAAGATGCAGAACAATTCTTAGGAGAAGAAGTAAAAGAAGCAGTAATTACTGTTCCTGCATATTTTAATGATAACCAAAGGCAAGCTACAAAAGATGCAGGTGAAATTGCAGGGTTAAAAGTTTTAAGAATCATAAATGAACCTACAGCTGCGTGTTTGGCTTATGGTTTAGATAAGCAAGATAAAGAACTAAAGATTTTGGTATTTGATTTTGGAGGAGGGACACTCGACGTCACTCTAATGGAAATGGGCCAAGGTGTCTTTCAAGTAAAATCAACATCTGGTGATACTCAATTAGGTGGAAAGGATATGGACCAAGCTCTGGTTAATTATGTAATAGAAGAATTCAAAAAAGATACAGGTATAGATTTAAGAAATGATAAGATGGCTATGCAGAGATTGTATGAAGCTTGCGAAAAAGCAAAAATAGAGTTGTCTTCTACTTTAGAGACAGAGATAAATCTTCCTTATATCACTGCTGATCAAACAGGTCCTAAACACTTAACTATGAGGATCACAAGAGCTAAATTAGAAGAGTTAGTCACCCCTATTATAGAAAGATGTAGACATCCTATTGAACAGGCTTTGAAAGATGCAGGTTGGTCTCCTCAAGACATAGATAAGATAATCTTAGTAGGAGGTCCTACACGTATGCCTATAGTCCAAAGATTTTTAGAGGATATTTTTGGTAAAAAGATTGAGCGTGGAGTAGATCCTATGGAGTGTGTAGCTACAGGAGCAGCTTTACAAGCTGGAATCATAAAAGGAGAAGTAAAAGATATTCTTCTTTTAGACGTTATACCTCTCTCTTTAGGAATCGAAACTTTAGGAGGAATATTTACAAAGATAATTGAGAGAAATACTACTATTCCTTGTAGAAAATCTCAAATCTTTACTACAGCTGAAGATAATCAAACTGCTGTTACTATAAGGGTCTTACAAGGTGAGAGACCTATGGCAAATGATAATGTAGAATTGGGTAGATTTGATTTAATAGGAATACCTCCAGCCCCAAGAGGAGTGCCTCAAATAGAAGTAACTTTTGATGTAGATGCAGATGGTATTTTACATGTCTCTGCTAAAGATAAAGCTACAGGAAAAGAACAATCTATAAGGATAACAGCTCCTCACAAATTATCTAAAGAAGAGATAGAAAGAATGATAAAAGAAGCTGAAAAATATAAAGCTGAAGATGAAAAGAGAAAACAATTAGCAGAATTAAGAAATCAGGCTGATAATTTAATTTATACCACTCAGAAAACATTAAAAGATTTAGGAGACAAAATTCCAGAATCTGAGAGAAAGACTGTAGAAGAAAAGATAAATAATTTGAAAGAAAAGCTAAAGACATCAGACTATGAAGGTATTAAAAAAGCTATGGAAGATTTAGTTCAAAGTTCACATAGGATAGCTCAAGAAGTATATAAAAGAGCTCAAACTCAACAACAGCAACAGACAGGAACTAGTTCTCAAGGTTCTACAACAGAATCTGGTTCTTCACAGCAAACCAAAGATGATAAAGTAATAGATGCAGAATTTAAAGAAGAGGATAAAAAATGATGGGGACAAAAAAAGATTATTATGAAATTTTAGGTGTTAGTAGAGACGCTTCTCAAGAGGAGATAAAGAGAAGGTTTAGAGAGTTAGCTTTAAAGTACCATCCAGACAGAAACCCAGATAGGAGAAAATGGGCTGAAGAAAAATTCAAAGAGATTTCAGAAGCTTATGAAGTGTTATCTGACCCTGAGAAAAGAAGGTTATATGATATGTATGGACACCAAGGTCTGCAAGGAGCTTTCAGTGGACCTGAATTTAGTTGGCAGGATTTCACTCATTTTGATGATATAAGTGATTTGTTTGGTAGCTTTGATGATTTTCTGAGAAGTTTTGGAATAGATTTAGATATATTTGGAGATAGCTTTTTTACTACTAGAAGAACTAGGAGAACTCAAAGAGGTAGAGACTTATATTTAGAATTGGAAATAGATTTTTTAGAAGCTGTAAAAGGTGCAGAGAAAAGAATAACTTTAACAAAAGAAGCCAAATGTCCACAATGTAAAGGACAAGGGTATTTAAATCCTCAGGATATTACAATCTGTCCAGAATGCAAAGGGAGTGGAGTAAAATCTAAAACTACAGGTTTTGTATTCTTTTCTACTACATGTCCTTACTGCAAAGGTACAGGCAAAGTTATTAAGAATCCTTGCAAAGAATGTAAAGGAAGAGGAACAATAAGGGTTAGGAAAAATATAGTAGTGAAAATTCCTCCAGGAGTAGAAGAAGGCACAAAATTAAGGATTCAGGGAGAAGGAGAAGAAGTATCGGTTGGAAGACCAGGTGATTTATACATAATATTAAAAGTAAGAGAACATCCAATTTTTAAAAGAGACGGATTAGATATTTACTGTCAAATTCATGTTCCTCTAACAAAAGCTGTTTTGGGAGGAGAAGTAGAAGTTCCTACTTTAGAAGGACAAGTTAAAATGAAGATACCTCCAGGCACTCAATCAGGAACTGTATTTAGATTAAAGAATAAAGGAATTCAAAAAAATTTCCAAAGAGGAGATGAGTATGTAAAAGTTATAGTAGATATTCCTAAAAATTTATCAAAGAAAGAAAAAGAATTATTTTTAGAGATAGCTAAATTAAGAAAAGAAATATAATTTAAAATTTCTTCTAATTCTTCAGATCACTCTTCAAAATCATCTCAAAAATAAATTTTTGGAGAAAAAATTTTTTCAAATTATAATTTTTTTGTTGACTTAACTTAAATTTTTTTTTAAAATTTTTTTGAAAAAATTTTTTGAAAAAAGAAAGGAGGTGAAGGATGGCAAAAGCAAAGAAAGCAGCAAAAAAAACAACAAAGAAAACTTCTAAAGCAAAGAAAACAACAAAGAAGGCAGCAAAGAAAAGTAGTAAGAAGAAGAAATAAGAGTTTGACTCTTTGATTTAAAAAGAAGGAAGGCCTTCCTTCTTTGTATTAAAAAATAAGTTCCTAAAAAAGAGGCCTACCTTTTTACCTTTCTTAATAAAATTGAATCTTTTGAAGAGATGTGATATTATTTTTTTATGAATATAAAAAAGTATTCAATTTCAGATTTAGTAAAAATATCTCACAGTATAGCTAAAGAAAAAGGATGGTGGGATAGGGAAAGAAACGATGCAGAATTAATAGCTCTAATGCATTCAGAATTATCTGAAGCTTTACAAGCTTTAAGAAATAATGAACCCTTAGAAAAAGTAGCTGAAGAATTAGCTGATTGTATTATAAGGATTTTTGATTACTGCGGATTTAAAAACATAGATTTAGAGAAAGCGATTTTGGAAAAGATAGAAAAGAATAAAAAACGTCCTTATAGACATGGAAATAAAAAATTTTAATAAAGGAGGCAAGAGATGAAAAATCTTATAATCCTTTTATTATCAGCCTTTTTAGGAGGATGCACTCCTTTATTAATAGGAGCAGGTTTAGGAACTATAGCAGGTTACTGTGTAAGTTCAGATACTATTCAAGGAGAGTTAAAGACTGATTTTGAAACCCTTTATTCAGCAGCTAAAGATGTACTCAGCCAGATTGGAGAGATAGAAGAAGAAGATATCCAATCAGGAAGAATTATTGCTAAAGTAGGTTTAAACAGAGTAAAAGTTTCTATAGATGCTCTTAATAACAATACTCTAAAATTAAGAGTTAAATGTAGAAGAGCTCTTTTACCCAACTTGAGTTTAGCAAACAGAATATTTGTGAAAATAATAAATAAGATTAAGTGAGAAGATTAACTCTTCTTTTCCTTTCCCTTCTTCTCTTTTTTAATTGTTCAAAGCATTCTTTAAACTATTCTCATATAAGAGTTATAAAAGTCATAGATGGAGATACAGTGATCTTAGAGAATGGAGAACATTTAAGGTATTTAGGCATAGATACTCCAGAAATAAGGAAGAAAGTAGCAGGTAAGTGGATTTTCATGCCTCAACCTTTTTCTTTACAGGCAAAGGAATTTAATAAGAATTTGGTAGAAAAAAAATTTGTGAGAGTAGAATTTGATGTTGAAAAAAGAGATAGATATAACAGACTTTTAGGCTATGTGTTTGTGGATAAGACTTTTGTAAATGAAAGATTAGTAAAAGAAGGGTTAGCTATAGTTAGTTTTAAACCTCCAAATTTGAAATACTTAAAAAGATTTTTAAAAGCACAAGAAGAAGCAAGATTTAATAAAAAGGGTCTATGGGCTTATTTAAAACCTATCTCTCCTGCACAGGCTCAAAACTTTATTGGCGAGATAAGGACAGTGAAAGGCAGAATTTTAGATTGTTATTGTCTGAAAGATGCATGTTTTTTAAATTTCGGTACAGATTACAAAAAAGATTTCACCATTACTATTTTCAAAAGAAGTTTTCCTGAATTTCAAAAAAGAGGAATAGATATCTGTCCATACTATAAAAATAAAGAAGTAGAAATTACAGGCAGATTAAGAGAATACAACGGTCCAGAGATCATAGCCAATCTTCCTCAGGATATTAAAGTAATCTCTGAATGAAATCCTTATATATTCATATTCCTTTCTGTAAAAAAAAATGTATCTACTGTGATTTTTATTCTGAGATTTATAATTTTGAAAAAGCGTCCAAATTTATAGAAGTAATATGCTGGCAAATTAGAAAAATAAGAGAGAAAAATTTTGAGACTATTTACATTGGGGGAGGGACACCTTCTGTTTTAGATTTAGAACTTTTGGAAAGGCTATTAAAGGAGTTATATCCTTTAATAAAGAAAGCAAAAGAAGTAAGTATTGAAGTAAATCCAGAATCTATAGATGAAGAAAAAATAGAATTGCTTAAAGATTTTGTGAATAGGATAAGCATAGGAGTTCAATCATTTAATGATAAAAAATTAAAAGCTTTAACAAGAATGCACGATGCAAAAAAATCTATAGAGTCAATTCTAAATTTATCAAAAAGATTTAAAAATTTGAGTATAGATTTAATATTTGGGATATGGAATGAAAAAATAGAAGATTTTAAAAAAGATTTAGAGACAGCCACACAATTTCCTCTCACACACATATCTGTTTACAATCTCACTTATGAAAAAAATACACCTCTTTATGAATTAAAAGAGAAAGGAAAAATAATTCCTTTAGATAATGAAATAGAAGCTAAGATGTATGAACTCTGTTTAAAATTTTTACCTAAAAAAAAGTTTTATCAGTATGAAATTTCAAATTTCTCCAAAAAAGGTTTTGAGTGTCTCCATAACTTAAATTACTGGAATATGGGAGAATTTTTAGGATTAGGACCAGGAGCAGCATCTTTTTTAGATAAAGTTTATTATAGAAACTATACACCTTTAGAAAGTTATATTAAAAGAGTAAAAAAGAATGAGAGGTTCTTTTTTGTAGAGAAGAAATTGACCTCAAAACAAAAGATAAAATATAAAGTGATTCTAAATTTTAGAAGGATAAGAAAGATAAGGATAAGTAAAGAAGAACAGAAAGTTTTGAAGAGAGCATTAAACTACTTAATTAAGGAAAAGTATGTGAAAGTAAAAGAAAATGGAAATTTTAAAGAATTTTCTCTCACTAAAAAAGGTATATTTTTTTATGATGAGCTTGCTAAAAGTATTTTGTTATGCTAAAATCTTTTCTCAAAAACCTGGTGCCGGGGTAGCTCAGTCGGTAGAGCAGCGGACTGAAAATCCGCGTGTCGG
Source organism: uncultured bacterium (assembly GCA_965541615.1). Lineage (GTDB taxonomy): Bacteria > Omnitrophota > Gorgyraeia > Duberdicusellales > CBEUCJ01 > CBEUCJ01. The sequence goes on from CBEUCJ010000001.1 coordinate 306,828, forward strand.
CGGTTCGATTCCGTCCCCCGGCACCAGGAATATTTTTAAAACCCTCCTTTTCTCAGTAAAAATTTCCAATTGAAAATAATCGAATTATTTGAGAAGATAATTATAAAATGCGCCCGTAGTTCAATTGGAAGAACGCCTGACTACGGATCAGGAGGTTGGGAGTTCAAGTCTCCCCGGGCGCTCAAAAACATAAATGAAGTTTAAAGAATTAATAGATTTACCCATTGTAGTAATACTATTACTTTTAGCAATAGGAATTCTTTTTATTCTTGTCTGCAAAAACATTCCTTTAATTCCCTCTGAAGCTTTTTATGCAGGTCTACAGATAACTGCATCTTTAGCAGCTTTAATCTGTAGTTTAATTTTTCTAATTAGGTTCTTTATATTTAGACAAAGATTGTATCTTTTTTTAGCTATCACTTTTTTAATATTTTTTTCCTTTGAGTTTGCGATCGTTTTAGTCTTTTTTGGAAAGATTCCCGCCCCTTCTTTAGAAAAGGAAAATTTTTTAATTTTACTTTCAGCAGTTTTTACTTGGATATTTTCTCTTTCTTTTTTGATAGGTGCTTCTTTTAAAAAGTTCTTTTTGTCATATATCTCAAGTAAAAAGAAGATGAGCTTTGAAGCATGTCTTACTCCTTTACTATCTGTATTTGTAGGATTTTTGTTAGCTTACATTTCTTACTTTTTTTCTCAATTTTATTTTAAAGCAAAGGTTTTAAATTTATCATTACATTATTTATTGAGCTCAATAATTTTTCCTTTCATTATTCTCATCTACTACAGGATTTATTATAAAGAAAAGAGTCCTTTCTGGTGGTCTATGCTTCTCTTTATTTCTTTAAATTTTTTAAGTAATTTTTCTTTAGGATTTTCTAATTCATTTTTAGATACACCTTTTATATTCTTTGAGACTTTTAGAGCAATAAGTTACTGCACTTTAATCTTAGGAGCAAGTTTTGAAAGTATTATCCTTTTTGAGGAGGAAAGAAGATTAAAAGAATCTTTAGAAAAAGCTAACTTTCAACTAAAGAGATTAGATGAATTAAAATCAAAATTTTTATCTAGTGTCTCCCATGAGTTAAGAGCTCCTTTAGGGGTTATTTCTGAGAGTATAAATCAGCTTTTAGAAGGAATTCCAGGACAGGTTAACCCTTCTCAAAGAAGGATTTTAGAGATAGCCAAAAAAAATACCTCCCACCTTACTGAACTTATAAATGATATTTTAGATATTCAGAGAATAGAAGCAAAAAAGATGGAACTAAAAAAAGATGTTTTCGATCTTAAAGATCTTTTAAAAGAAGTATACGATTCTTACAAAGAGAGAGCAAATAGCAAAGGTTTAGAGTTAATTTTGGAGGTGCCTTCATATTCTTTACTTCTATATGCTGATAGAAGAAGAATAAGACAGATATTAGATAATCTTTTATCTAATTCTTTGAAATTTACAGAAAAAGGATTTATAAAAATCCATGCAGATAAGAAAGAAGATAAAGTTTACTTTGCAGTGAGAGATACAGGTTGTGGTATTAAGAAAGAAGATTTAGCTTATATTTTTGATAAGTTCAAGCAGTTTGGGAAGAGTAGAGAAGGTACAGGTTTAGGTTTAGCTATAGTTAAAGAACTTATCTCTTTACATGCTGGTGAGATATTCGTTAGGTCTGAAGAAGGATTAGGCACAGAGTTTAAGGTAGTTTTACCAGGTTTAACAGACAAAAATATCTTTAATGAATTCTTAAAGACACTAAAAGAAAAGAGTAGGCATGAAAATTCAAATCTTTTTGTTTTAAGACTTTATCATACTAAAGAATCTTCCTTTTTTAGAGAATTTATTAAAGATTCTTTAAAAGAAAATTTAAAGAATATGATAATTTTTGATACAGAACCTTTAAGTGTGCTTTTAGAGACAAAAGATGTAGACAAAGATGATGTTAAGAAGTTACTGAGTAAGTTTTTATCAAAGAAGTATTCATTAGAAGAGATATATACACAAGGAGGTAGAGTTTAAAATGAAAAGGATTCTAATTATAGAAGATGATTCTGATTTCAGAGAGTTAATAAAAAATAGGTTATCTTATTCAGGTTTTGAAGTTTATGAAGCAGAAAATGGTGCAGAAGGTCTTAAAAAGGTAAAAGAAATATCTCCTGACCTTATTCTTTTAGATATTAAGATGCCTGAGATGAATGGCTACTCTCTGATAAAAGAATTAAAAGCAAATCCTCAAACAGCTTCTATACCTATTATAATAGTTACTGCTTACAAGGAGATGGAAGAATTATTTAAATTAGAAGGTATACAAGATTATGTAGTAAAGACACAAGATTCCAATTTGATTTTAGAAAAGATTAATAAAATTTTAAAAGACAAAACTTAAAGGAGAGGTGCCTGAGTCTGGTTTAAAGGGCCCCGCTCGAAACGGGGTGCTCTCTGTCACAAACAGAGAGCCGTGGGTTCAAATCCCACCCTCTCCGCATAAGGAATCTAAATTTTAAAAAATGGGGATTTTTAAATTATTAAAAGAAGATATTCAGACTGTCTTTAAAAAAGATCCTGCTGCAAGGAGCACAATAGAGGTTATCTTATGTTATCCAGGTTTACATGCTATTTGGTTCCATAGGATAGCACACTGGTTATGGAATAAAAGATTAAGATTGTTAGCTAGGATTATCTCTCATATTTCAAGATTTTTGACAGGAATAGAAATACACCCAGGAGCCAAAATTGGTAGAAGATTTTTTATAGACCATGGTGCAGGTGTAGTAATAGGTGAAACTTCAGAGATTGGAGAAGATGTATTAATCTATCAAGGAGTAGTTTTAGGAGGTACAAGCTTAGAAAAGAAGAAAAGACATCCTACAATAGGAAATAATGTAGTAATTGGAGCAGGAGCTATATTATTAGGTCCTATTAAAGTAGGAGACAATGCCAAAATAGGAGCAGGCTCTGTAGTGATAAAAGATGTGCCACCAAATACTACAGTAGTAGGAGTTCCTGCTCATGTGGTAGGAAAGGAAAGGAAAAAAATAATGGGTGTAGATTTAGACCATCACAAACTCCCTGACCCTTTAATAGAAGTATTTAAAAGATTAGAAGAGAGGATTAAAAAAATAGAAGAAATTCTTCAAGAAAAATGCTCTTAAAACCATACAATTTATTTTAAATATATGTTATACTTTTCTTGGTGAAGAAAAGTTTTACTTTAATAGAGATAACTATAGCTATAGCTATTTTAGCTTTAGTTATTGGAGGTATTTTATATTCTTATGTAATCTCTTTAAATACGATTAGAAATTTAGAGTATAAAACAAAAGCTCTTTTATTTACTCAAGAAATTTTAGAAGAATTTAGAGGCAAAACTTTAGTCCAGTTAGTGAATAATTATGATGGTGTTGATTTTCCTTATGGAGATATTAATGTCCATACAGATATAGAAGTTTTGGAAGGTAGTGTGAGTTTACCTCTTTTATTGAGAATAACTTTTGAAATCAGGTGGCCTACAAGTACTAATCCTTTAACTTTAGTTTCTTACATTACTCAGAGATGAAAAGTTTTACTCTTGTAGAAGCTCTGGTCGTATTTTCTTTGTTTATTTTAATTTTAGGGAGCATATTTTATACATTAACTTTAGGAAGACAGACTCAAGATATATCTTTTGAGAAACTTTACCTTTTAAATAAATTAGCAAGTATTTCCTTATTAATCTCAAAGGAATTGAGAAAAACTAACTATTCACACATTACAGATTTGAATGGAAACAGTTTAGTTTCAGATACTCTTTATAAAGGTATAAGATTTTCTTTACCTCAAATAGATAATCAAGGAAATAAAATCTGGTCTTCAGATTATATTGAATACGATCTTAACACAACAAGATTTTTAAGAAGGACTCCAGATGGACAGAATTCTCTCTTAGAAAATGTGTCTTTTTCTTCAGAGAGTGGATTTATTTATAGAGGAGTAGAAAATAAGTTAGAAGTAATAATAAATTGCACAAAGAGTTTACCTTTAGGAAGAGAATTAACCCAAGAAGTAAGGTGGGCAGTATTTTTGAGGAATAGATGAGGAATAAAAGAGGTATTGTATTTGTAATAGCTTGTATTGTTCTTTCTGTACTTTTAGTGTTTAGTGGTAGTCTGCTTTATAAGATAATTTATACTCAAAATCTTTCTAAAAGGACTGAAGCTCAAATTAGAGCTTTCATCATAGCAGAATCAGCTCTTGATTTTGGAATAAACTTATTAAAGAATCATGCTATAACTTTTCCTTACACTCTTTCCAATCAATCTTTAGATGAAGGCTATTTTGATCTCGTTATTGAAAAGATCTCTCCAGAGAGGGTAAAGATTACATCTACTGGAAAGATATTATTAAGTACATTTGGAGAAACTAATCAAATTGAAAAGCAAGTTCAAGCTTATTTAGAAGAAGAGAGTTTCTGTAGATATCTTTACTTTACAACTGATGAACATCTGTGGGGTTTGGTGCCAGTCTGGTTTATTACAGGAGACCATTTAAGAGGACCTCTTCATACTAACACTCATTATCATATTTCAGGAGATCCTATCTTTGATGGTTTAGCTAAGTCTCATGATAATTGGGTAGAATATCTCCATGGAGGACCTCCTTTAGACAACCCTCAATTCAATGGAGGTCTTTTGTTAGGAGTACCTACTATAGATTTGCCAACAGATGCAAGTTCTATAAAGACAGCTGCACTTTCAGGAGGATTGTATTTGAAAGGAAAGACATTAGTAGTCTTTAATAATGATGGGACATTAACGATTACAAATAACAATAAAGGTTGGTATCAGAAAGTAGTCTCTCCTCCATCTAACCGAGTAATATACATTGAAGATGGTAATGTTTATGTAAGAGGTGTAGTTAAAGGAAATTTTACTGTAGGTACAAATAAAAATATTATAATTACAGATAACATAGTGTATGCTGAAGACCCACGCACAACTCCTACTTCTACAGATATGTTAGGATTGGTAGCTGAACAAAATGTAATAGTGAGTACCGATGATGATGATGGTTCTCAAATCTATGATCAGGCTTGTCCATATGATTTAGAGATCGATGCTTCTATTATGGCTTTAGGAGATTCTTTTGTTGTAGAGAATTGGTGGTCTTGCTCTCCTTTAGGGACTTTAACCTTATTTGGTGGAGTAATCCAAAAGTATAGAGGTCCTGTAGGGACTTTTGATCCAATAACGAATCAGAAACTTTCAGGATATACTAAAGATTATCAGTATGATGAGAGGTTTGAAAGCTCACATCCTCCATATTTTCCTACTACAGGTGATTGGAGGTTATTAGCTTGGGAGGAGGTTGAATGAAAAGGAAAAAGATAATTTTCTTAGTATCTCTTTTTGGAATTTTAATCGCAATTAATTTCCTTTTTATAAATAAAAAGAAAAAATTACATAAAGAAAGATTAATGCCTTCTAAATTAAAGTCAGTTGAGCAAAGTAAGAAAAATCTTTTAAAGACGTCTTATCAGACTAAAATAAAAATATTAAAAGGCAAAAACATACCTCCTTTAAAGAAAGAAAAAGAAAAAATGCTCTTTAGCCAAATCGAAAAAAAAGAAAAATCTTCTTTTACCCCTTCTTTTTATAAAATGTTCGATGAAGAAATAGAAATGTTAATCAAAGATAAAAAAGGTAAATTAAAAGCTACAAAAAATCAGGATATAATTCCTCCTTTAAAGATTTTTAAAGAATTTAGAGAAAAAAGAGTAATTATTTACTGATCTATAAAAAATTGAAGTATTGAATGGAGATTTTAAAAAGAATTCTGCTTATTTTTTTTATTCTTTTTTCTTCTCTTTTATTTTCACAATCAATCCCTAAAAAAGCTTTATATTGGAAAAAGTTAGATTCAAATAGAGTTCAGTGTTTATTATGTCCAAGAAAGTGTATTTTAAGAGATGGTCAAAGAGGGGTATGTGGGGTCAGAATAAATAAACATGGTATCTTATATACATTAGGGTATGGGAACCCTGTAGCTGTCCATATAGACCCTATTGAAAAAAAACCTTTTTTTCATGTATTTCCTGGAGCAAAGACTTTGTCTTTAGCAGTAGCTGGTTGTAATATGAGATGCAAATTCTGTCAAAACTGGCTTATCTCTCAATCAAGACCAGATGAGACTCAAAATTATATTTTAAGCCCCAAAGACATAGTAGAATTAGCTATTAAATACAACTGTGAGTTTATAGTATTTACCTATACAGAGCCCACAGTCTTTTATGAATATATGTTAGATATTGCAAAGTTAGCCAAAAAAAGAGGATTAAAAACTGCTATGCATACTTGTGGTTATATAAACCCAGCTCCTTTAAAAGAATTATTAAAGTACTTAGATGCAGTTAATGTAGATTTAAAAGGTTTTAATGAAGAGTTCTATCAAAACATGGGAGCTTATGCAAAATTAGAACCAGTTTTAGAGACTTTAAAGATAATTAAAAAATCTGGAGTCTGGTTAGAGATTACAAATCTTGTAATTCCAGGATTAAATGACTCAGAACAAGAAATCAGAAAAATGTGTGAATGGATAAAAGAAAATTTAGGAACTGATACTCCTCTTCATTTTAGCAGATTTTTTCCTGCCTATAAATTAAGGAATTTACCTCCAACACCTATATCTACTCTTCAAAAAGCTTACAAGATAGCTAAATCTGTGGGTTTAAAATATGTTTACATTGGAAATGTGGTAGGTAACCCTGCTGAATCTACATACTGTCCTAAATGTGGAAAAGTTTTAATAGAAAGAGTAGGTTACAAGATTCTTAAAAATAATATTGTAAAAGGAAGATGTAAATTTTGTGGAGAAAAGATCCCTGGGATATGGAGAGATGAATAATTATACAGATACTTTGATTACTTATCTTCAGATATTTGGAATTGGTTTTAGTTTTGGATTATGGGGTCCTTGTGTTTGGAACTATTTTATTCTCTCTAGTTTTTTTGTTAATCTTAAAGAAGCAAAAGAGATGTTTAAGTATATATTTTCTTTTTTGGTAGGTAGGTTTTTAGCTTATTTATCTTTAGGTTATATTACAGGAATTTCTGCCAGTTTACTAAAGAGATTTTTGTCTTTAAAACTCATAGATTTTTTTGAAATATTAGCTAGTATGATAATAATATTTTTGGGGTCTTTACTTATTTTTATGAAAGATCAAACTTACTTATACAAAAAGATAAACTTTAAATCTCTGAATACAGGAAATTTTTTCTTTTTAGGTTTATTTATAGGATTCTTGCCTTGCGCTCCACTTTTAGCTTTACTGTTTGAGGTAGCTATTATCTCTAAGAATGGGATAGAAGGTTTAATTTACATGTTATTTTTTGGAGTAGGAATTTTTTTGTCGAGTTTAATAATCTTAGGTATTTTAAATTTGACTTTATTTTCAGCTTTTAAGAAACTGTTAGTCTCTGAAAAAAGTAGATTAATCTTTAGGATCTGTTGTTCTATGCTTTTGATATTTTTTGGAGTAAAGCTTATTTACCAAAAGCTTTTATTTTTATCTCAAATGGAGTAAAATAAAATTGAGCTCTTTTAAAAAGGAGGTAGTTTATGTGCAATTTTAAAAGAGTATTTATAGTGGTAATCTTTACAATCTTTATTTTTTCTTCTATTAGTTTAGCTAAAAGTTCATTTGTAAAAGTAGGTTATGGTTATTCAACAAATCCTATAGAAGAAGAAGCAGTAAAAGAAGCAATAGGAAAGTTAAAAAAGAGTCTGAAAAAAAATCCAGATTTTCTTATTCTTTTCTCTACTGTAGATTATGATTTAGAAAAAGTCTTAAAAGAAATAAGAAAAAAAGTAGGAAATAAAACTAAAATTTATGGAGGAACTTCTTGTTTAGGAGTCTTAACCAAAGATGGCTTTCACAAAGGTAAAAAAGGTGCATTAGCTGTTTTAGGAGTAATTTCAGATAGAATAAAATTTGGTGTAGGATGTTGTGATTTAGATAAATTTTCTCCAAGAGAAGCTGGGAAAAGAGCAGTGATAAGAGCTATTAAATCTGCAGGAAAAGATATTAATCAAAAGCCAAAACTAATTTTAATTACTTCAGCTCCTGGAAGTGAAGAGGATATCTTAAAAGGTATAGCCGAAATTGTAGGAGAAGATACACCTGTTATTGGTGGTAGTTCAGCAGATAACACTATAGAAGGAAAATGGTCTCAATTTTGCAATGATAAAGTTTGCAAAAACAGTACAGTCTTAGCAGTTATCTATACAGATTTGAAAACAGGGATCTCTTATCAGAGTGGATATGAAAGGACAATAAGAACAGGTGTTATTACAAAAGCTGAAGGAAGAATTATTTATGAGATAGATAATAAACCTGCAGCTGAAGTTTACAATGAATGGTTAGATGGTGCATTATCAGATGTTTTAAAAACAGGTGGAAATATTTTAAGACGAACTACCTTTTTCCCTTTAGCAAAAGTAATAAGAGGTAAGGAAGATTCCTGGTATTTTTTATCTATTCATCCTTTATCATTTAATCTACCTGAAAAATCTTTGAGTGTTTTTGCAGATGTAAAAACAGGTGATAAGATAGAGCTTATGAAAGGTGATTGGGAAATGCTTTTAAACAGGTGTTTTTCTACTCCAAGATTAGCTTTAAGAGGAGCCAAAATCAAAGAGGAAGATGTTGCATTTGGAATATTTACTTTTTGTGCAGGGACCATGTTAGCTATCCCTGAAGAAGAAAGAGATAAGATGCCACTTTTGGTAAATAAAGTTTTGAAAGGTGCTCCTTTCATAGGAACTTTTACTTTTGGAGAGCAGGGTTACATACCAGGTATTGGAAATCTTCATGGGAATTTGGTAAGTTCTATGGTAATAATCAGTAAGAAAGATGAGTGAAAAGAAGATATCTTTATTTAGTAAGATATTTTACCCTATAGTTTGTTTTTTTGGTGTAATAGGGATTTTAACTTTGTTTCTTTTTGTAAGGATTCACACTCAAAATATGGAAAAGACTTTAATTGAGGAGCATTTATTATTTGCTCAGATACTTTCTTTACAGATTGAGAGTTATTATTATAAAGGGACATGGCCATTCTTAGCACTTAAAAAACTCAGTAAAAATAAAAATATACTATTTTGGAGATTGGTAAATTCAGATGGAGAAATAGAGTTAGCTGATAACATAAATCTATGGGGTAAAAAGATTCAAGACAAAGATTTTAAGACAAAAAAGATAATAGTAAAAGATAGTGTTTTACCTTCAACTAATGAAAGAATAAAGATCATAATTTATCCTTTAAGGATAAAAGAAAATGGAAACCCTTGGACTTTATGGTTAGGAATTTCTTTAAGGAATATAAGAAAAGCTCAAAAAGAATTAATCTTTGCTATTCTTAGTTTATCTCCTTTACTTCTTTTAATAATTTATCTTTTCCCATTTTATTTAGCTAAAAATATAACTACACCTATAAAAAGACTCGTAAAAGCTACACAAATAATAGGAAAAGGAAACTTAGATTATACCATAGATATTTCTACCTCTGATGAAGTAGGTATTTTAACTCGTGCTTTTAATAAGATGGTAAAGGATTTAAAAAACAAAACAGTCTCTCTTAATTACTTTGATACGATAATAAATACTATGGCTGATTCTTTAATAGTCACAGATGCCCATGGAAAGGTTGAGTTAGTTAACGAAGCAGCAGTTAAGTTGTTAGGATATAAAAAAGAAGAGATATTAGGCAAAAACATAAATTCTTTAGTAGAGGTTAAACCTTATTTTAGTTTTAAAGAAGAGACAAAAAAACCTGTTGAATCTTTAGAAGCTATCTGGAATGTAAAAGGCAAAAAAGAAATCCCTGTTATTTGCAGTTGCTCTGAAGTTAAAAATGAGAAAGGAGAAGTAATAAACAGAATATACGTAGTAAGAGATATTACAGATATTAAGGAGACAGAAGAAGAGTTAATACAAGCTTATAAGAGGCTTAAAGAGACTCAAGATGAATTGATTCAAACAGAAAAGATAGCAGCTTTAGGCAAACTCGCTTCAGGGACTGCTCATGAGATAAAAAATCCTCTTTCTATCATAATGCAGGGAATATATCTTGTAGATAGTTTGGTTCCTGAAAAATCTCAAGAGTTAAAAGAGACTATAGATATGATAAAAGAAGCTGTAAAGAGAGCAGATACTGTAATTAAACGTATCTTAAATTATGCAAGAGCTTCAGAACTCAAACTAACTCCCCAAAATATTTGTGAGATTATAGACCAAGGTATCTCTTTAATAGAAGAGCAATTAAAATTCAAAAATATAAAGATAGAAAGAGATTATCCATCTAAACCTATATTTGTTCAAGCAGACAGAGTAATGTTAAGTCAGGTATTTTTGAATTTAGCTACAAACTCTCAAGATGCTATGCCTGAAGGAGGAATGATTAGAATAAAAGTATATGAAGAAAGTGACCAGTGTGTAATTGAATTTGAAGATACAGGTATTGGTATTCCTCAAGATAAACTTTCAAAAATCTTTGAACCTTTTTATACTACAAAAAAACCAGGCAAAGGAACAGGTTTGGGTTTGGCTATGGTAGAATTAATAATAAATAGACATAATGGCAAAATAGACGTTGAAAGCAAAGTAGGCAGAGGAACAAAGTTTACGATTAAGTTACCTAAATTGAAAGAAGAATAGGAGGTATAAAGATGAAGAAGATTTTGTTAGTCGATGATGAAGAAAGTTTTTGTTACTTTGTAAAGAAGAATTTAGAATTAACAGGAGAGTTTAAAGTCTTCACTGCCAACAATGGAGAAGAAGGTTTAGAAATAGCTCGTAGAGAAAGACCAGATTTAATTTTATTAGATGTCTTAATGCCCGGAATGTTAGGTTCAGATGTTGCAGCTAAGCTACAAGAAGACCCAGTTTTAGCTCAGATCCCTGTAGTTTTTCTTACAGCTGTAGTTCAGAAAGAAGATTTTGGAGATGATTTAATTAAAAAAAGTGGAGGACACTTATTTTTAGCAAAACCCATTACTCCTGAAGAGTTGGTAACAGCTATTAAAAAGATATTAGAAGAAAAGGAGCAGGAAAGTTGATTTCAAAAAAAATAGTCTTACACTTTCCTCCTGAATTAATAGATAAGCCTATAATTTCAAATATGGTAAAAAGATTTAATTTAGAATTCAACATCCTTAAAGCTTTTGTCACTCCCAGAGAAGAAGGATTGTTGGTCTTAGAACTTACAGGGACTAAAAAAGCTTTGCAAGATGCTTTAGAGTACTTAAAAGAATTAAATGTAAAAATTCAAGCTCTGAGTAGAGATATTATAAGAGATGAAGATCTTTGTACAGACTGTGGAGCTTGTACAGTAATATGTCCTACAGGAGCTTTATATATGGATAAGAATACTTATAAAATTGTCTTTTCATCAGAAAAATGTATAGCTTGTGAATTGTGTGTTAAAGAGTGCCCATACAAAGCTATGAAAGTGAGTTTTAAATGATTTTGGTTGAATATTTTGATAAAGTATGTTAATTTTAAAAGAGATGGCAAAAAAATTACTTTTAGTTTTTCTTATTTTAGGATTTTTAAAGATAAGCTGGGCAATAGATTTCTCTGTAGAATCTCCTTTTAGAGAGTGTATTTTAATAAAAATTTCTTTAGATTCTACAAAAGATAACCTTAACCAAGATTTTCTGTCCAAAGAAGAACTTAAAAAGAGAAAGATAGAGTTAGGTTTTAAGACTGCAGATTACATTTCTGAATTGCTATGTGCTTATAACTTAGATTTTATCTCTGAAAGACTTTGGCAGATCTCAAGTTGGGTAGAAAAAGAAAGAAGGCTTGAGAAATATTTAAAAGAAAAATATTCAATAAAATTAGATATAGATATCCCTAAAAAAGCTTTTGTCTTTTACACTCACCGTTTTTGATTTGACACTATAAAAAAAATTACTTATAATTTTACAAATTTAAGGAGGTATTTTTTATGGCTAAGATTTCAAAGATTAAAGCAAGAGAGATCTTAGATTCAAGGGGAAATCCGACTTTAGAAGTAGATGTTTTACTTTCGGATGGTTCTTTTGCAAGAGCAGCTGTTCCTTCAGGAGCTTCTACAGGAGAGAGAGAAGCTTTGGAGTTGAGAGACAAAGATAAAGATAGATTTTTAGGAAAAGGAGTGTTGAAAGCTGTAGAGAATGTGAACAAAATTATTTTTAAAAAGATAAAAGGCTTAGAGGCAGATTTTAGAAAAATAGATAAGATTTTAATAGAATTGGATTCTACTGAGAATAAATCCAGATTAGGTGCTAATGCTATTTTAGGAGTTTCTTTAGCTGTAGCTAAAGCTCAAAGTGTTTCTAAAAAATTACCTTTTTATAAATTTTTAAATAAAAAAGCAAAAGTACTCCCTGTTCCTTTAATGAATATTTTGAATGGAGGTTTGCACGCAGATAACAATTTAGATATTCAAGAATTTATGATAGTTCCTTGGGGGTTTGGTAGTTTTAAGAGAGCTTTACAAGCAGCTTCAGAGATATTTCATACTTTGAAAAAAATATTGAAATCAAAAGGATTGACGACTTCTGTTGGAGATGAAGGTGGTTTTGCTCCTAATTTAAATAAGAATGAAGAAGCTATAAAATTGATTTTAAAAGCAATTAAGACTGCAGGATACAAAGAAGGAAAAGAAATAGCTTTAGCTTTAGATGTAGCAGCTTCATCTTTATCAAAAAATGGCGTTTATCTTTTTGAGAATAGGAAAGTAGATTCAAATTATCTTATAGATTTTTATAAAAGACTAATTAAAAAGTATCCTATCGTGAGTATAGAAGATGGATTAGGTGAGAATGACTGGCAAGGTTGGCAAAAGCTTACTCAAACTTTGGGCAAAAGTATTCAACTTGTAGGAGATGATATCTTTGTGACCAATCCTAAGCTCTTAAAAGAAGGTATTGAAAAAAACATAGCGAATGCAATTTTAGTTAAAGTTAATCAAATAGGCACCTTATCTGAAACTTTAGAAACAGTTAAACTCGCTAAATCTAGTGGTTACAAAAGTATAATATCTCATAGATCAGGAGAGACTGAAGACGTAACTATTTCTCATATAGCAGTGGGTTTAGAAACCGGACAAATAAAAACAGGTTCTGTTTCAAGGACAGATAGAATAGCTAAATACAATGAGTTACTGAGAATAGAAGAAGAATTAGGCAAGAAAGCTGAATTTGCAGGTTATTTTTTGAATAAAAAATGGTTGTAAAGATTTTTAGATTCAGTATAATTTCTTTAGCAGTTGTTGGTGTTCTTTCTTATCTGTACTTTCCATCTCTTTCAAGATTAAAAGAGTTAAAAGAGATAGAGAAAGATTTAGATAATAAAATTTTTTTGTTAAAATCAGAAATCAATGATTTAAAGAGAGAGATAAAGTTAGCTGATTCTGCTGAATACAAAAAATATCTGATTAGAAAGAAATTGAATCTTTTAAAAGAAGGAGAATATATTTTAGAGATAAAAAATAGCGGGGTGGAGCAGCCAGGTAGCTCGCCAGGCTCATAACCTGGAGGTCGCAGGTTCAAATCCTGCCCCCGCAACCATCTCTTTAAACTAAAAATGAAAGAAGCAGTAGTATTAGTAGGAGGAAAACAATACATAGTAAATGAAGGAGATGTTTTAGATATAGAAAAGATAGAGAATTCTCCAGGAGAGAAAATTACTTTAGATAAAGTTCTGTTGGTAGCTACAGATAAAGAGATTTTAATTGGAAAACCGTTCTTAAAAAATGTGAATGTAAAAGCAGAAGTTTTAGAACATTTAAAAGCAAAAAAAGTTATACATTTCAAATACACTCCTAAGAAAAATTCCAAAAGAAAAAAAGGTCACAGGCAGCCTCTCACTCGTATTAAAGTCCTCAACATCAACATTTAAAATTGTTTTTAGATCAAGTAATAATAAAAGTAAAAGCAGGTGATGGTGGAAAAGGATGTGAAAGTTTTAAAAAACTTTCCTATAAAAAAAAGATACCCACAGGTGGAGATGGTGGTAAAGGGGGAGATGTAATTGTAAAAGCTGTATCTCAAAGACTTACTTTAATAGATTTCTGGTATAAAAATTTTTTAAAAGCTGAATCTGGGAAACCTGGTGGCCCAAATTATAAAAAAGGAAGAGATGGTAAAGATTTGATAATAGAAGTCCCTCCAGGTACCATTGTAAAAGATTTAAAAAGAAATGTAATTTTAGGAGATTTAAAAGAAGGTCAAATAATTAAAATAGCTAAAGGTGGCAGAGGTGGTAGAGGTAATGCAAGATTTTTATTCGCTGAAGAAGGTCAAAAAGGCCAAGAAAAAGAAATCCTTTTAGAATTAAAATTAATAGCCCAAGTAGGTTTAATTGGTTTTCCTAATGCTGGAAAGTCTACTTTGATAAATGCCTTGTGTAGAACCTCTTCAAAAGTAGGTTCTTATCCTTTTACTACCAAATCTCCTGTAATAGGAATTTTTGAATATAAAGATAAAAAAATAAGTATAGCAGATCTACCAGGTATAATTAAAGGAGCTCATTTAGGTAAAGGTTTGGGGATAAGATTTTTAAAACATATTGAAAGGACTCAAATTTTAGTCTTTGTGTTAGACCCTTCTCCTTTTCAGAATTTAAATTTAGTTGAACAGTTAGAGGTTCTTAGAGATGAGTTAAGAAATTATAAATTTGATTTAGAAAAGAGAAAGTATATAATTTGTATAAATAAAATAGACTTAAATGTAAGAAAAGAGATTCAGACTTTTAAAAGAAATTTTAAAGAAGAAGTAATATTGATTTCAGCCTTAAAAAAGAAAGGTTTAGAAAAGTTAAAAAGGAAAATTTTAGAGTTGCTGAATGAAGATAGTAATTAAGATAGGTTCATCTGTAATATATAGAGAAGAGAAAATAAGAGAAGATATTTTGAAAAATCTAATAACCCAAATAGTTAAGTTACAAGATTTAGGTTATAAAGTATTTTTGGTAAGTTCAGGAGCTATAGCTTTAGGAGCAAACTTTTACAACTTTAAAAATAGACCTAAAAAACTTTCTCAACTTCAAAGCTGCGCAGCTGTAGGTCAAGTTTTATTAATGCAACTTTATAATAAACTACTTTCACCTTTTGAAAGAATATCTGCTCAAGTTTTGTTAACTTGGGATGATTTTAAGTGTCGCAAGAGGTTTATAAATGCTAAAAATACACTCTTAGAACTAACAAAGAGAAAAACTCTCCCTATAATAAATGAAAACGATACTGTTAGTGTAGAAGAGATACAATTTGGAGATAATGATAAACTTTCAGCTCTGGTAGCTTGTTTGGTAGATGCAACCAGATTACTAATAATTACAGATGTAGAAGGTTTATATGTAAGAGGAGAATTGGTAAAGGAAGTAAAAGATATAAATGAAGATTTACTTAAGTATTGCAAAGAAAAAAATTATGGGATGAGAGTAGGAGGTATGAAGAGTAAAATAGAAGCTGCAAAGTTAGCTACAGAAGCAGGTATAAAGGTAGATATCGTTAGCTTTTCAAAACCTGAAGTAATTTTAAATACAGTAACTAAAGATGAGATTTTAGGTACAAGATTTTATCCAAAGATTAAGTTAAAAAGTATAAAAAGATGGATAGCTTTTGG
Source organism: uncultured bacterium (assembly GCA_965541615.1). Classification (GTDB taxonomy): domain Bacteria; phylum Omnitrophota; class Gorgyraeia; order Duberdicusellales; family CBEUCJ01; genus CBEUCJ01. Next base: position 322,462 of record CBEUCJ010000001.1, read on the forward strand.
GAGTGTGCCTTGTGGGAAAATATTTGTAGATGAAGGTGCAAAAAGAGCTTTGACAGAAAGAAATTCAAGTCTGCTCCTTCCAGGGATAATAAAGATAGAAGGTGATTTTAAAGAAAAAGATGTAGTAGAGGTATTAGATACCCAAGGAACTTGCTTTGCTAAAGGTCAAGTTAATTTTTCTGCAGAGTTTTTAAAGAGGAACATGAAGAAAAAAAAGTTAGATAAAGAAGTTATCCACAGAGATTATTTAGTTATTCTCTAAAAGAAGGAGGTCAATAATGCAAACATTAAAGAAAAAAATTTTAGAGTTAGCAAAGAGAGTAAAAGAAGCTCAAAAGTATCTATATAAAATTTCTGAAGATACAAAAGATCAAATTCTTAAAGAAATGGCTCAGAGATTAAAAGAAAATAAAGAGATGTTGTTAAGAGAGAATGAAAAGGATGTAAAAAAAGCTAAGAAAGATAAGATGCCATCTAGTTTCATAGATAGGTTGGTTTTAAACGAGAAAAGAATAGAAGCAATGAGTAAAAGCTTGGAAGAAATTTCTAATCTAAGATCTCCAGTAGGAGAGATAATTAAGGGATGGGAAAGACCAAACAGATTAAAGATTCAGAAAGTAAGGGTCCCAATAGGAGTTATTTTAATAATTTATGAAGCAAGACCTACTGTAACTTCAGATTGTATAGGTTTGTGTTTTAAGACATCGAATGGCTTAATCTTGAGAGGCTCTTCACATGCTTTAAATTCAAATTTAGCTATTGTAAAAGTTTTAAAACAAGTATTAGTAGAAAAAGGATTTAAAAAAGATTTTTTTGCTTATGTACCTTTTAAAGAAAGAGAAGCAGTAAAGATATTATTAAGTTGCAAAGAATATATAGATTTAGTTATTCCAAGAGGAGGAGAATCTTTAATTAAGGCTATAGAGAAAATGAGTAAGATTCCAGTTATAAAGCATTATAAAGGAGTCTGCCACATATATGTAGATAAGTTTGCAAATATAGATATAGCTTTGAAAGTATGTTTTAATGCTAAAGTCCAGAGACCTTCTGTGTGCAATGCAGTAGAAACTTTATTAGTACACAAAGATATAGCTAAAAAATTTTTACCTTTAATAGCTCAAAAATTCAAAGAAGCCAAAGTAGTTTTGAAAGGATGTCCAAAGACCAAAAAGATATTGACAGATATAGAACGTGCTGCTCAAAAAGATTGGTATACAGAGTATTTGGACCTAATTATCTCCATAAAAGTTGTAGATTCTTTAGAGGAGGCTATAGACCATATAAATACTTATGGGACTCATCACTCAGATTGTATTATTACCCAAGATGTAAATGCAGCTAATAAATTCTTGAAGGAAGTAGATTCTGCCTGTTGTTATCTTAATGCTTCTACAAGATTTACAGATGGTTATGAGTTTGGTTTGGGAGCAGAGATTGGTATCTCAACTGATAAACTCCATGCAAGAGGTCCTATGGGTTTAGAAGAATTAACTACTTATAAATATGTAATATTAGGTCAAGGCCAGATTAGAAAATGAAATTAGGAATTTTAGGAGGAACATTCGATCCTTTACATATTGGACATTTGATTTTGGCTCAGCAAGCCTTAGAAAAATTGAAGTTAGACAAAGTAATATTTGTGGTAAATAATATCCCTCCCCATAAAAAAGAGTGTTTTTTTCCAGGTTCTGTAAGATTTAAAATGGTAAAAGAAGCTTTAAAAGATTATCCTTATTTTGAAGCTTCAAACATAGAACTTAAAAGAAGAGGAATCTCTTACACTGTAGATACTCTTAAAGAATTTAAAAAAATTTATCCAAAAGCTAAATTTTATCTTATAATAGGTTCAGATTTAGCAAAGGATTTTTTTAAAAAATGGAGATCTCCTTTTGAGATTTTAAAATTATCTAAAGTCTGTGTAGCAAAAAGAAATAGAGTTTTTAAAAAAGATAAAAGATTTTTATATTTTGATATAATTCAGGTAGGAATCTCTTCTACTTTTATAAGAGAGAGAATTAAAGAAAATAAACCAATAGATCTTTTTGTGCCAAAAGTAGTAGAAAAAATTATAAAAGAATATTTAAAAAGATGAAGATCTTGGTAGGAGCTTCTATTCTATCAGCAGATTTTTCTAAATTAGCTGAAGAAGTAAAGAAAGTTGAGTCTGCTGGTATAGATTTTATACATATAGATATAATGGATGGGAATTTTGTTCCTAACATTACATTTGGGCCCAAATTAGTAAGAGATTTAAGGAAAGAGACAAGATTAGTTTTAGAATCTCATCTGATGATAAAAGAGCCTTTAAAATTTTTAAAGGAATTTTTAGAAGCAGGCGCAGACTGGATAACTTTACACATCGAGACTCTCAATAAAGAAGACGTTAAAAAAGCTTATGAAGTGATAAAAAAAGAAAGAAAGAAGTTTGGCTTAGCTTTAAACCCAGATACTCCTTTAGAAAGAGTAGAGGATTTTTTAGATTTGACAGATTTCATTTTAATAATGACAGTCTTTCCTGGTTTTGGTGGTCAAAAGTTCATAAGAGAATGTTTAGAAAAGATAGAAAGACTTAGAAAGATTTATAAAAAAGATATTAGTGTAGATGGAGGAATAAACGCACAGACTTCAAGAGAGTGTATAGAAAAAGGTGCAAATATAATTTGTTCTGGAAGTTTTATATTTTTCTCAGAGGATATAAATAAAGCTATAAGGAGGTTAAAAAATGAGTGTTAAATTTGGTACTGATGGATGGAGGGCTATAATTGCCAAAGATTTTACTTTTGAAAATGTAGAAAGATTATCACAAGCTGTAAGTAATTATCTTTTGAATAAAAAGAAATCTCCCAGAGTAGTTATAGGCTTTGATACAAGATTTTTATCACAAGAATTTGCTAAAGCTAGTAGCTGTGTATTTTGTGCAAATAACATAAGTGTGGTCCTTTCTGAAAGTTTTTTACCTACACCTGCTTTGAGTTTTAAGACCAAATTTGGAGGTTTTGATTTAGGGATTATGATCACAGCTTCTCACAATCCTTATTATTTCAATGGATATAAAATTAAAAAATCGACAGGAGCTGCAGCAGATAACACTTTAACTCAACAGATAGAAGCTTTAATGGATAAAAATTCTGTGAAAAAAATAGATTTTAAAAAAGCGTTGGATTTAGGGTTATTGAAAATTGAAGATTTCAAATCTGAATATGTAAAGTTTTTAAGAAGGTATATAGATCTTAAAGTAATAAAAAAGAAGAGACTAAGAATCTGTATAGATAGTATGTATGGAGCTTGCAATAAGATTTTTTCAGATCTTTTAAAAGGTACTCATGTAAAGCTAAATTTTATTAGAGATAGAGTTAATCCTTATTTTGATGGTGGCAGACCTGAACCTACAGAAAGCAATTTAAGCAGATTGAAAAAAGAAATGAAGAAAAAAAAGTTTGATTTGGGTTTAGCTTTTGATGGAGATGGAGATAGATTAGCTGCTTTTACTGAAAAAGGTGAGTTTATTCATCCTCAAATAATTTTACCTTTATTATGTGAGTATCTTTACAATTCGAGGAATTGGAGAGGAAGTGTAGTAAAGACAGTAGTAGGTTCTTTTTTAATAGATAAGGTTTGTGAGAAATTAGGTTTACCTGTTAGAGAGGTTCCTATAGGATTTAAATATATCTCTGCTGTTTTTGAAAGAGAAGAAGTATTAATTGGAGGTGAAGAAGCAGGAGGTATTGGTTTTAAGAATTATATTCCAGAAAGAGATGGAAGTTTGGCTGGATTATTATTATTAGAGATGATAGCAGTCTCTAAGAAAAAAATTAGTCAGATTCTCAAAGATTTTTATAAAAAGTATGGAAGATTCTATTATTTGAGAGAAGATATACCTATTTCAAAAAGAGAAATAAACTTAGAGAAAATAAAACTTCCATCTGAACTTTTGGGTAGAAAAATAATAAACATAAATAGATTAGATGGGATAAAACTCATTACTTCTCAATCTTGGCTCATGTTTAGAAAATCTGGAACTGAACCTTTAGTAAGAATTTATGCAGAAGCTCAAACTAAAAGAGAAGCAAAAGAACTAATAACTCTAGGCAAAAAAATACTCTTTAACAATGCTGTATGAGATATTAAGACCTGTAGCTGTTTTTCTATTTAAAATTTATTTTAGATACAAAGTTAAAGGAAGAGAAAACATTCCTTTAAAAGGAGCTTTTATTTTGGCGAGTAACCATTTGAGTTATTTAGATCCTGTATTTTTGGGAGTGTGTATAAAGAGAAAGTTAAGTTTTATGGCAAAATCAGAGTTATTTAAAAATAAATTTTTTTCTCTTTTAATAAAAACTTTAGGAGCCTTTCCTGTAAAAAGAAACACTTCAGACTTTAAAGCATTAAAAGAAGCTATAAATAGAATTAAGAAAGGAGAAATTTTAGTAATATTTCCTCAAGGTACAAGGACTAAAGATAAAAATGCCCCACCTTTAAAAGGAATAGGTTTTTTAGTAAAGAAAACAAGAGTTCCTGTAATCTGTTGCAGAATTTTTAATACAGATTTAGCTTTACCTTCAGGAAAAAAAATTATTTACCCTGTAAGATTGAAAGCTGTTTTTAGCAAACCTTTAGATTTCTCTTCTGAATCTGATTCTGAGACTATCTCATTTAAAATTTTAAAAAAAATCTACTCTCTTTCTTGACTCTTTTTTAAAATTTGAGATAATTTACTGCTCTTAAAAATTATAAAGGAGGTTTTAAAGATTTTATGGGAGTAATAAGTAGAGAAGAGTTAGAAAAATTATATGAGGAAAATTTTGTAGAAATAAAAGAGGGTGAAATCTTAAAAGGTAAAGTGATAAAAAAATTACCTGATTATATAGTAGTAGATGTAGGATTTAAATCTGAAGCTTTAATTCCAAAAGAAGAATTTGAAGCACCTCAAGATATAAAAGAAGGTGATGAAGTAGAAGTTTATGTAGAGTCTAAAGAAGATGAAGAGGGAAGATTGCTCCTTTCTTATCAAAAAGCAAAGAGATTAAGAGGTTGGGAAAAGTTAATAGAATCTCACAAAGAAGGAGATATAGTAGAAGGCGTGGTTAAAAAAAGAATAAAGGGAGGTTTTTATATAGATATTTATGGGATGGAAGCTTTTTTACCTGGGTCTTTGTCTCTATTTAAAGGTCTACCAGATTCTGAGATAATAGGTAAGACTTTTAAGTTCATGCTTCTAAAAATATATAGAGGAAGAAAAAATGTGATAGTTTCACGTAAAGATGCAGTCATAAAAGAAAAGGAAGAACAAAAAAGAAAACTTTGGGAATCTTTGGAGACTGGTAAAGTTTTAAAAGGGAAAGTTAAAAGTATGACAGATTTTGGAGCTTTTATAGATTTAGGAGGAGTAGATGGTCTCTTACATATAACTGATATTAGTTGGAAAAAAATAAATCATCCTTCAGAAGTTCTGAAAATAGGCCAAGAGATTGAAGTTATGGTATTAAATTTTGATAAAGATACTCAAAAGATATCTTTGGGATTAAAACAACTTACTCCTGACCCCTGGCAGAATATAGAAGAAAAATATCCTGTAGGAAGTGTCGTTAAAGGCAAGATTACCAATATCCTTCCTTATGGATTGTTCGTAGAAATAGAACCAGGTATTGAAGGGTTAATTCATGCAAGAGAAGTTAGTTGGTCTAAAAAGTTAATAAATTTACAGGAAAATTTTAAACCAGGTCAAGAGCTCAATGCCAAAGTAATTAGAATAGAAAAAGAAAACAGAAAAATAGCTTTATCTATAAAACAACTCACCCCTGACCCTTGGCAAGAAGTTCAAAAAAAGTATCCTCCAGGTGTTAGAGTAAGAGGAGAAGTTGTAGGATTTTTAAGTTATGGTGTATTTGTAGAAATAGAGCCAGGTATTGAAGGGATAGTCTATCTTAAAGATTTATCTTGGACAAAAAGAGTAAGTAATCCTCAAGAGTATTTGAAAAAAGGTCAGATAATAGAAGCTTTAGTTTTAGGAATAGATAGGAGGCAGAAGAAATTAATATTAGGAATAAAACAGTTAAAACCTAATCCTTGGCCTGAGATAATGGAAAAATATACTCCAGGCAAGATTTTTGAAGGCAAAGTTGCCAAAATTACCAATTTTGGAATATTTGTAGAGTTAGAAAAAGATCTTGAAGGTTTGGTTTATAAAGAAGAGATTGAAAAAGAAAGAATGCAAAATTTAAAACCAGGTGATTCTATAAAAGTAAAGATTTTAAAAGTGGATGCTCACGAATCAAAGATAAGTTTATCTTGTAAAGGTATAGAATGAAAAAAATATTTTACATTATTTTAGATGGTTTAGGTGATCTGCCCCATCCAGATTTAGATTCAAAAACACCTTTGGAATCAGCTTTTACTCCTCATTTAGATAAATTAGCTAAAGAAGGAAAATGTGGTTTACTTTATCCTGTAGGAGAACCTGTAGCTCCAGAGTCTGATACAGCAGTAATTTCTCTTTTAAGTTATAAACCTGCTGAGCACTACACAGGAAGAGGACCTTTAGAAGTAGTAGCTGAGAACATAGATTTTAAAGATGGAGATTTAGCTCTAAGATGTAACTTTGCTACAATTTCAGATGATAGAAAAACTATTTTAGATAGAAGAGCAGGAAGAAATCTTACTACAGAGGAAGCAAAAGCTTTATCAGATGAGTTAAATGAAAAATTAAAGTTGGAATCAGCAGATTTTGTTTTTAAAAATACTATAGGACATAGAGCAGTTCTGGTTATAAGATCTAAAAAAACAAAACTTTCTGGCTTTATAGAAAATACAGATCCTGCCTATAAAAGAGAAGGGATAATAAGTGTAGCTAAAGATAAATTTGAAAATGTAATCTGTGAATCAAAACCTTTAGAAGGCTTTGAGAATGACATTAAAGCCCAAGAAGCATCTAAACTCTTAAATGAATTTACAAAGAAATCTATCGATATTTTAGATAAATCTCAAGTCAACAAAGAGAGAAGAAGAAAAGGGCTTTTACCAGCTAATGTTATTCTATCTAGAGATGCAGGTTCAGAATTGCCAAAATTTACACCTTTAAAAGAAAAATTAGGTCTTAACTTTGGATGTTTTGTCCAGATGCCAGTAGAAAAAGGTATAGCTATTTTGACAGGTATGAGAATAATAGAGGTTCCTATTTTAAAAGATTTAGTTTCTACTTACCGATCTTGGGCTGAGTTAGCTATAAAAGAGATATCTAATTTTGATGGTCTTTATATTCACATTAAAGGTCCTGATGAACCAGGTCACGATGGATTACCAAAAAAGAAGAAGGAGATTATAGAATTAATAGACAAATATTTCTTTGAAAAAATAATCTCTTTTGTAAATAAGGAAGAGTTTGTGGTATGTGTAACTGCAGATCATGCAACACCTTGCTTATTAAAAGCTCATTCATCTGATCCTGTCCCTTTACTAATATGGGGTAAAGATATTGAGCCTGATAGCACAAAAAGTTTTAGTGAAAGAGAATGCAAAGAAGGTGCTTTAGGAATACTAAAAGGCTTTGAACTCCTTCCTTTTCTCTCCAAATTGGCAAAGTAATATAATAAAATAAATAATATGAAGAAATTTGATGTAGTAGTCGTAGGTGGAGGTCATGCAGGTATAGAAGCAGCTATAGCTTGTGCAAAGTTAGGTTGTAGTGTTTTAGTCATTACCTTTAATTTAGATTTGATAGGTCATACTTCTTGTAACCCTGCTGTAGGAGGAGTTTCAAAAGCTCACTTAGTAAAAGAAGTTAATGCTTTAGGAGGTTTAATTGCAAAGATAACAGATTTATCTGCTATTCAATATAGGAGATTGAATAAGAAGAAAGGACCTGCTGTCTGGTCTACACGCTGTCAAATAGATAGAGCTTTATATAGAAAATATGCAAGAAAATTTTTAGAAGAGAACATAAATATTTCTCTCTATCAGGCAGAAGTAACCCAACTCCTTATAAAAGATAAAAAAATAGAAGGTGTAATTACAGACTTAGGAGAAGTCTTTTATTGTAAATGTGTGATTTTAGCTCCTGGAACTTTTTTGGGAGGTTTAATTCATATAGGTTTACAGAATTTTCATGGAGGAAGATTAGGAGAAAAAGCTTCTTTAAAATTAAAAGAGAATTTAAAAGAATTAGGTTTTAAATTAAAAAGCTTTAAAACTGGAACCTGTGCAAGATTAGATAAAAGAACAATAGATTTTTCTAAGATGACTCCTCAATATTCAGAGGAAGATGTAGAGTGTTTTTCAGAAGATAGTTTTAAAAGATATAATCCTCAAAAGCCTTGTTATATAACTTATACTAATGAAGATACTCATAAAATTATCTTAAAAAATTTAGATAAATCTCCTTTATACACAGGAATAATAAAATCTACAGGAGTAAGATATTGTCCTTCTTTAGAAGATAAGGTAGTAAAATTTAGGGATAGACAAAGACATCAAGTATTTATAGAACCAGAAGGCATAGATACAATAGAAGTTTATCCTAATGGAATCTCTACTTCTCTTCCTTTAAAAGTCCAAGAAGATTTTATTCACACAATTCCTGGATTAGAAAATGTTAAAATTTTAAGACCAGGTTATGGTATTGAACACACAGTTATTGATTCTACACAATTATTTCATACTTTAGAATCAAAATTGATAGAAGGTTTATTTTTTGCAGGTCAAATCAATGGGACTACAGGCTATGAAGAAGCAGCTGCTCAAGGGATAGTTGCAGGGATTAATGCTGGTTTAAAAGTAAAAAAAAGACCTCCTTTTATTTTGGAAAGGACTGATGGTTACATAGGAGTCTTAATAGATGATTTAGTCACAAAAGGAACCCAAGAACCTTACAGAATGTTTACTTCTAGAGCAGAGTTGAGATTATTATTTAGAGAATCTAATGCAGATTTAAGATTGGGTAAAAAAGCTTTTGAATTAGGTTTAATCAGTAAAGAAGATTTTGAAAAGATAAAAGAAAAACAAATTCGTATTAAAGAAAAAATAAAAGAATTAGAGTCAAAAAAGATTTACCCTAAAAAAGAGATAAACCAAATCTTAGAGGAGACTTTTTGTTTAAAAATAGAAAATGCTTTAACTTTAAAAGATCTTCTTAAAAAACCTCAAATAAGTATCAGTAAGTTGTTTGAGGTCTTTAAGATAGAAAAGTTAAATCCTGTAGAGATGAGAGAGGTAGAGATCGAAATAAAATATGAAGGATTTATAAAAAGACAAAAAAAAGAAGCTGAGAACTTAAAATATTTAAAAAATATAAAGATCCCTGAAGATTTTGATTTTGCAAGTGTGAGTGGTTTATCTACAGAAATAAGAGAAAAATTATCAAAATTTAGACCAAAAGATTTAGGGCAAGCTCTTCAAATTTCAGGGGTCACCCCTGCAAGTGTAGTGTTATTAGCATATTACATAAAAAAACATAATGAAGAAAAAAGAGTTAGAAGCTCTATTTAAGATATCTAAAGCAATAACGAGTCAAAGTATATTAGAAGACATTTTAAAATTAATAGTTACTGTAACTGCTGAAATCACAGGTTCTAAGATCTGTTCTTTAATGCTTTTAGATGAAGATGGTTTTCTGAGGATAAAAGCTACCCAATCTGTAAGTAAAGAGTATATAGAAAAACCTCCTTTAAGATTAGGAGAAGGTATAGCAGGTAAAGCTTTAAAAGAAAGAACACCCATTACAGTTTATGATGTTACTAAAAGAAAAGAATACAAATACAAAAATATTGCTAAGAAAGAAGGTTTGGTTTCTTTGTTATGTATACCTTTGATAGTAAGAGAAAAACCCCTTGGAGTTTTAAATGTCTATACTTCTAAACCTCATAAATTTACAAAAAAAGAAATTCAAGTAATCTCTACTATTGCTACTCAAGCAGCTTTAGTCATTGAGAATACCAGATTATTAATCCAAACAAAGATAATCCAAGAAGAATTAGAGACCAGAAAACTTGTAGAAAGAGCTAAAGGAATCTTAATGAAAGAATTGAATTTAGATGAGGAGCAAGCTTATAGGCTAATGCAAAAGTATTCTATGGATAAAAGAGAGCCTTTAAAAAAAGTAGCAGAAGCTGTAATTACCAATTATGAATTGAGAAAAAGGAAATTTTAAGATATTTCTTCTAATATAATTTGAGCTGCCTTTTGAGAGGCTTTAAGATCACCCAAAATCCCTTTTAATTCAGATAATTTTCTTAAAAGAGAATCTATTGAATTAGGATTAGTTAAAAATTCTTTTACTTTCCTGTAAACATTTTCAGGTTTTGTTTCAGATTGGATGAATTCTGGGATTACCTTTTCTCTTAATAAAATATTTGGCATTCCTATGAAAGGAATTTTTACTAATTTTTTTAAAATAAAATAAGTAAGAGGATTTAATCTATACCATATCACAAAAGGTCTTTCTAAAATAGCTGTTTCCAAAGTAGCTGTTCCTGAACAAACAATTAAAAAATCACAACTTCTAATCGCAGCATATTTTTCTCTTTCTATAATTTCTATTTTTAAATCTTTAAATTTATTTATGAATCTATTAAATATCTTTGAATCTAAGTTTTCAGCTTTTATTAAAATAAAACCTGCAGTAGGGAAATCTTTTTTTAAGAGTTTAAGAGTCTTTAACATATTGGGTAAATTATAATTTATTTCTACTTTTCTTGAGCCTGGCATAATTCCTATCAAAGGTTTTTTGTCCTTTAATCTGTAAATTTCTTTTAATTCATCTATATCGCATTCAGGTTGTATAAATTCTAATCTGGGATAACCTACAAATTCAGCTTTTATTCCTTCTTTCTTATAGAATTCCTCTTCAAATTTAAAGATGACTAAAACTAAATCTACAAATTTTTTTATTATCTTTATTCTCTTTTTTCTCCAGGCCCAAATTTGAGGTGGTACATAATAAATGATTTTGGTATTTAAAATTCTTTTTATGCTTTTGGCTAATTTTAAATTAAATTCTGGATAGTCTATTAGTATTACACAATCAGGATTAAATTCTTTTAAAAAATCTACTATTTTTTTAAAAGCTTTTATAAAGAAATTTAAGTTCTTTAAGACTTCAAATATTCCTACGCAAGAAAATCTTACTAAATCTAAAATTACTTCTACATTTTCAGATTCTAAATCAGAGCTGCCAGCTCCTTTTATTATAATTTTTCTATCTATTTGCTGTAGTTGCTTTATAAGGTTTAAAGCTATCAGATGAGCAGACTCTTCACCATAGACTATGAATATTTTTTTCATATTCAGTTATTTTTTTCTCAATCATTAAAGCTATTTTTAGGCTCTGAATGGCTTCTCTTATAGAAAAAGAAGGTTTCTTTTTATTTAAACAACATAATACAAATTCTTCTAATTCTTTTTGTAAAGGTTCAGATTTTTCTACTTTAATCTCTATTTTTTCTAAATGATTTTTCTTTCTTTTGTATATGAAGCCATCTTGTTGTTTGTAATCTACAGATACATAACATTTTTGCGTGAATACTCTTAATTTTCTCAAAGTTTCATCTGAGACTCTGGAAGAAGTAATATTTGCTATACATCCATTTTTAAAAATAATTCTTGCTTGAGCAATATCTGGCTTATCTGTTAAGACTTTTATTCCTACAGCTTCTATTTTTTTAATATCAGATTTAACTAATCCCAAGACAATATCTATATCATGGATCATTAAGTCTAAAATTACACTAATATCTAAATTTCTTTGAGGAAACTTACTTAGTCTATGAGTCTCTATAAAAAGAGGATGTTTTATGAATTTTTTTATAGCCCAAAAAGCAGAATTAAATCTCTCAATGTGTCCTACTTGTAAGAAAACTTTATTTCTTTGAGCTATTTTTACCAAAGAATTAGCTTGTTTTAAATTCAAAGTAAAAGGCTTTTCTACCAAACAATGTCTTTTTGAAGATAAAACGATTCTTGCTATTTTGTAATGGGAAATAGTAGGTGTACAGACTATAAGAGCTTGGCAAATATTTATTAAATTATTTAATTCTTTAAAGACTTTGACTGCAACTTCTTTTGCTACCTGTTCAGCTCTTTTAAAGTTTATATCAAAAATTCCTGCTAATTCTGCATACTTTATTTTTTTAATAGCTAAACAATGTAGCCTTCCAAAACTACCTACTCCTATTACTCCGACTTTCAATTTCTTCATAGTTCTTATTGTATCTTAATCTACATATTCTATCAACTTTGTCAGAGTAAAAATCTATGATAGAATACTTAAAAATTGCTATGGAGTTTTTAATGGATTATTTAAGATTGTTAAGATTTTTAAAAGGAAAGATCTTATACTTATTTTTAGCATTTTTATTAATGGGGCTTAGTGCTATCTTTGATGGATTTTCTATTGGTATGATAGTCCCATTAGCTGATAATGTTTTGGCTGGCAAAAAAATAATCATTCCAAGAAAACTCCCTAATTTTTTGGAGAGCCTTATTCAAAAGCTTAATAGTTTACAACCTTTAGTTCTTCTAAAGATTCTAAGTATAAGTGTAATCATTTTACTTTTTTTAAAAAATTTTTTTGCGTTTCTGAGGTCTTACATAATGAGCGATTTAGGATTAAGAGTAGTAAGAGATGTAAGAGCTAAGTTATTTGAGAAACTTCAAAGGTTATCTTTAGATTTTTTTGAGGAGAAGAGCTCAGGAGAGATAGTCTCTAGACTTACAAATGATGTAGGATTAATTCAAAATGCAGTAAGTTATGCTTTGACAGATTTAATTCAATGTTCCTTACAGATAATGGTATTTTCTTTTATAGTCTTTTATATAGATTGGAAGTTAGCTTTGGTATCTTTTATTCTGTTTCCTTCAATAATCTTTCCTGTAGTAAAGATAGGCAAAAGGATCAAAAAATTAGCTACAAAATCTCAACAAAAGATCGCAGATATTAATTCTCTAATTGTAGAGAATGTTACTGGTCAAAGGATAATTAAAGCTTTTAATGCCCAAAAGATTGAGATTGAAAATTTTAACGAAAAGAATTCCCTTTATTATAAATTTCAAAGAAAGTTAGTTAAAAGAAATGTAATGATTTCTCCCATGACAGAGTTTATAGCTAGTTTAGGAGCTATTTTTTTATTGTTTGTGGGTGGCAAGAAAGTGATAGCTAATGAGATGTCTTTTGGTATATTTGGATTGTTTATAGGAGCTTTATTATCGATGGTGAGACCATTTAAAAAACTAAGTAACACACATTCTATAAACCAAACTGCTATTGCAGGAACAAAGAGGATTTATGAGATTTTAGAAGAGCCTATTAAAGTTAAAAGTAAAAAAAATTGTCTTAAAATAAAAGAGTTTAAAGAAGAAATCTTGTTTGAAGATGTTTGGTTTAAATACAAAGATAGCGATTGGATATTGAAAGGAATAAATCTAAGAGTAAGAAAAGGAGAAAAGATAGCTATAGTAGGAAAGACAGGTGTAGGAAAATCTACATTAGTTAACTTAATACCTAGGTTTTATGATCCTCAAAAGGGAAGAGTAACAATAGATAAAATAGATATAAGAGATTTCTGTTTAGAAAATTTAAGAGACTTAATAGGGATAGTCACTCAAGAACCTATTTTATTTAATCTTACAATTGAAGAAAATATAGCTTTAGGCAAAAAAGGAGCAAGTTTTGAAGATATAAAAAGAGCTTGTAAACTAGCTTTTGCAGATGAGTTTATTGAAAACCTTCCTAAGAAATATAAGACTGTAATAGGAGAAAGAGGAGTAAGATTATCTGGTGGTCAAAAGCAGAGAATAGCTATAGCTAGAGCCATTTTGAAAAATCCTCAAATTCTGATTTTAGATGAAGCCACTTCTCAACTAGATTCTGAGTCTGAAAGAATAGTGCAGTTAGCATTGGAGAAATTAATGGAAAATAGGACTGTTTTTGTAATTGCTCACAGACTTTCAACAGTGAGAAATTGTTCAAAAATAGTAGTCTTAGATGAAGGTAAAATAGCTGAAATTGGTACTCACACAGAACTTTTGAAGACAGGTAAAATTTATCCTCATTTTTATAAACTTCAATTTAAAGAATCTTAGTTGCCAAAAAAATAATTTATGATATACTAAACACTACCATGGTGCCTGAAATCATTAGAAAACTGTTAGAAGCAGGTGTACATTTTGGACACCAATCAAAAAAATGGAATCCAAAGATGAAGAAGTTCATCTTTGCAAAAAAGGCTGGTATTTATATTATAGACTTAGAGAAGACAGCTGAGTATTTAGAAAAGGCAAAAGAATTTTTAAAAGAGTTAGCTTCTCAAAATAAAATTATACTTTTTGTAGCTACAAAGAAACAAGCTCAAGACATAATAGCAGAAGCTGCCAAAAGATGTGAGATGCCTTATGTGAATGAAAGATGGGTAGGTGGTCTTCTTACAAACTTTCAGACTATTAAGTCTACTTTAGAGAAATTTAATCAACTTTTGAAAGATGAAGCTGAAGGCAAAATAGATAAACTTCCTAAAAAAGAACAAGTGAGATTAAAAAGGAGATTAGAGAAAATGAAAAAATATTATACAGGAGTAAAGGATATGAAAGATTTGCCCGATGCTCTTTTTATTGTAGATCCTAAAAGAGAAGAGTTAGCTGTTAAAGAAGCAAAGAGATTGAATATTCCAATAGTAGCTTTAATAGATACTAATGGAGACCCAGAGGTTATAGATTATCCAATACCAGGTAACGATGATGCTATAAAATCTATAAAACTAATAACAGACTTAATTACAGAGAGTATCTTGGAAGGAAAAGAGATATTTAAAACAAAAGGGACTCCAGAATATCCTTTAAAGAAAAAGGAAGCTGAGACTATTTCTACAGATCAAGAAGAATTAGAATTAATAGAAGAAGGTATCTACGAAAAAGAAGATAGAGAATCTAAAAAGATAAAACCAAAGGAGGAGGTTTAAAAATATGGTTAGTATTGAGAATATAAAAAAATTGAGACAGATGACTAATATTAGTATTTCTGAATGTAAAAAGGCTTTAGAAGAAGCACAAGATGATTTAAATAAAGCTTTAAAGATCTTAAAAGAGAGAGGAGCTCAAATAGCTAAGAAAAAGGAGAAAAGAGCTACTCGTGCAGGTTTGATTTCTGCTTATATCCATTTTGGAGGTAGAGTGGGTAGTTTAGTTGAAGTAAATTGCGAGACAGATTTTGTTTCTCAAAATGAAATTTTTAAAAATTTTGCAAAGGATATTGCTTTACAGGTAACAGCTGCAGCTCCTCTTTATATTAAAAAAGAAGATGTTCCAAAACAAGATTTAGAAAAAGCACTTTCAGAAGGGATAGATGAAGCTGAATTTTATAAAGAGAATTGTCTTTTAGAGCAAGATTTTATTAAGGATCCTTCTATTACTGTAAAAGATTATTTAAATTCTGTAATCGCAAAGTTAGGTGAAAATATCATAATAAAAAGATTTGTGAGATTTGAAGTCTCAGATTAAATATAAAAGAATAATCTTAAAAATAAGTGGTGAATTATTTAAAGGAAAATTAGCTCATGGAATAGATCCTGATTTTAGTTTTAATTTAGCAAAAGAATTGAAAAAACTGTGGGAAAGAAAAGTAGAGGTAGCTTTGGTTTTAGGAGGAGGTAATATCTTTAGAGGAGAAGTAAAATCTAAAGAATTTGAGATGGATAGAGCAGTAGCTGATTACATGGGGATGTTAGCTACAGTTTTAAATGGCTTAGCTCTTCAGAATGCTTTAGAAAAATTAGGTGTACCTGTAAGAGTAATGACTGCAATTCAGATGCATCAGATAGCTGAACCTTACATAAGAAGAAGGGCTGTAAGACACTTAGAGAAAGGTAGGATAGTAATATTTGTAGCAGGTACTGGTAACCCTTTTTTTACCACAGATACAGCAGCAGCTTTAAGAGCAGCTGAAATTAATGCTCAAATTTTACTTAAAGCTACAAAGGTAGATGGAGTTTATTCTAAAGATCCTTTAAAATTTAAATCTGCTAAATTTTATGAAAAATTAAGCTACATGGAGGTTATAAATAAAAAACTGAAGATAATGGATACTACAGCTGTCACCCTTTGTATGGAAAATAAGATTCCAATACTTGTTTTTAATTTAAATAAGAGAGATAATTTATATAAGATAGTAATAGGCAAAAAGGTAGGTACTCTTATAAACTGAGGAGTATACTATGATAAAGAAAGAGATTTTAAAAGAAACAGAGAATTTAATGAAAAAAGCAGTAGAAGCTACTAAAAGAGAGTTTTCAGAGATACGCACAGGCAAAGCAAATCCTAAGATGGTTGAAGGTCTTATGGTAAATTATTATGGGACACCTACTCCTTTAAAACAGATTGCAACTATTACTATACCCGATGCCAAGCTCATTATAATTCAACCTTGGGATGTTAACTCTATAGAAAGTATTCAAAGAGCAATATTGAGTTCAAACTTGGGATTCAATCCAATTATAGATGGTAAGACCATAAAAATACCTGTACCTCCTTTATCTGAAGAAAGAAGACAAGAATTAATAAAAATAACAAAAAATATGTTGGAAGAAGGAAAAATTTCTTTAAGGACTGTGAGAAGAGAAGCTATTGAAAAGATAAGGAATTTAGAGAAAGAGAAAAAGATAAGTGAAGATGAAAGATATAAATTGGAAGAAGAGGTTCAAAAATTAATAGATAAGTATACTCAAGAGTTGGAAAAGCTCTTTGAAGAAAAAAAGAAAGAATTAGAGAGCCGCTAGCTCAGCAGGTAGAGCACCGGCCTTTTAAGCCGGGGGTGCGGAGTTCGAGTCTCCGGCGGCTCATTTTTATGGATTTATTTTTTATTTGGAGGGCAGGTGGCGGAATTGGCAGACGCGCAGGACTTAGAATCCTGTCCCCGAAAAAAGGGGGTGCGGGTTCGAGTCCCGCCTTGCCCAAACTTAAATTTTTTAAAGCGGGTGTAGCTCAGTTGGTAGAGCGTC
>CBEUCJ010000002.1:0-299617 GCA_965541615.1 uncultured bacterium
TATCATTTTGTCAAATAATTTGGACAGTTATGGAACTTTCGTTAAAAAAGAAATTGCCCTCTCTTTCTTCTTTTAGAAATGAGGAAATTTACTCGCTGGCAGAAGAAGTTTCTTTTTATGGGAAAGAGATTCAGGAAGCATTTGATGTTTATTTGTTAGCAGGGGGTTATCCTCTAAGTATAAATCTCTATTTTCAAAAATCATTTGTTGAGAATAGCACTTATTATACTTATCTTCAGGCAATATTGGGTGATTTAGCAAAAATTGGGAAGAGAGAGATCTAACTTGACAAAATCTTTTGAAAATAAAGTGTCAAGTTATAATGCAAGTTTTAAAATGTTATCCTTAAAAAACCTTTATCCTGTTTACCAAATCTTATTACATGTCGGGTTTGATAATTAAATAAAAAGGTTTTAACTGTAATCGGGTGCCTTTGCTTTTCTATTTTTGGTTTAATAATAATTGACAGGAGTAGTAATCTGTATATAATAAAATTGTGCAGTAAATTGCACAAATATTTAGTAATCTGAGCAGTTTATTTTAATAAAAAGTTTTATGGAAAAATATTTGATTAAACAGATACTTTTAGAACAGGAGGAAGAAATTAATGAAATTTTTAAAGGAAAAATTATCAAAAGAGAGATTGAAAAAGATTTAGAGAAGATACTTACTTCAAATTTGATTAAAGTGATTATGGGGGTAAGAAGATGTGGTAAGTCTGTTTTAGCTCACCAGTTGCTAAAAGGAAAAAATTACGGTTATGTTAATTTTGATGATGAGAGATTAGTGGAAGTAAAGGCAGAAAATCTTAATGATTTTTTAGAAGTTTTAAAAGAAATAAAGCCAGATTTTAAATATCTTTTATTAGATGAAATTCAAAATGTGGATAAATGGGAGTTATTTGTTAATCGCTTGAAAAGAAGAGGATATAATATTTTTATCTCAGGAAGTAACTCAAAGCTTTTAAGTCGAGAGTTAGCTACTCATCTGACGGGAAGACAACTTAGCATTGAACTTTATCCTTTTTCTTTTAGAGAATTTTTACTTTATGAAGATTTTGTTATAGATAGAGATAGTTTTTATATAACAGAAAAGAAAGCCCAAATAAAAAGGTTACTTGAGAAGTATTTAGAGATTGGAGGTATGCCAGAGGTTTTTAAAATTGAAGCAAAGAAAAGTTATTTAAGAGAACTTTTTGATAAGATAATTATGCGAGATATTGTTGCGCGGTATAATATTAGGTATGTTAACGATTTAAAAGAAATAGCTTTATACAGCATTTCCAATTTCAGCTCTAAAATTACTTATCATAAGATTAAAAATATTTTTGAGATAAAAAGCATTCATACTGTCAAAAACTATATTGATTATCTTCAAGAAGCTTATTTAATATTTTTACTTACCCCTTTTTCTTTTAAATTAAAAGAACAGATTAAGCAAGCAAGAAAGGTTTATTGTGTAGATACAGGATTTATAAATGCACTTGTTCCCAAGATTACATTTGATAAAGGGAGGTTAATGGAGAATTTGGTATTTTTGGAGTTAAAAAGACAGGGTAAAGAGATTTATTTTTATTCAAAACCTACTTATGAAGTAGATTTTTTAGTAAGAGAGGGGTTAGGAATAAAGCAATTAATACAGGTCTGTTTTTCAATAAGTGATGAAGCGACAAGAAAAAGGGAAATAAAAGCTCTCCTTAAGGCATCTGAGGAATTAAGATGTAAAAACTTAACTATAATCACCTGGGATGAAGAAGGAGAAGAAAAAAGTAACTCTAAAATAATAAAAATTGTTCCTTTATGGAAGTGGCTTCTTACTTTTAATTCATAATTTAGGATAAAAAGTGTAGTTTGCAACATTAAGCATTGAAAAGTTTTAGAAAAAGTCCTAGAAGGCATCGAGCCCTCGTAGATAATGTTTGCAATGCTCCAATTTATACTAATCTATTGGCACAAAATAGCAATTTTGTGATAATGGATTAACAAAGATGGAGTTATTTCATTTAAGAGAACAAAATCCATTTTTCAATCTTAACTTGACAAAATCTTTTCAAAATAAAGTGTCAAGTTAGAGCGATAACTTGACAAAATCTTTTGAAAATAAAATGTCAAGTTATAATGCAAGGTTTAAAACAGAAGAATTAAAAGATACCTTAAAAAGATGGGAATATTTTTACAATCATTCAAGAATGCACTCCTCTATAGGATATAAAGCACCTGTTGAATTTGAGGAAGAGTTAAAAAATAGAGAAAGTAAATTGGCACTGGTATGAATAAAAAATATTGTCTAATTAAAAAAGGAAATTTGTCCAAAAATAGGGGGTTAACCCAAAAATAATTGATTTCTTGTTATATTCTAAGTTGACAAAACAGGTAATACTTGATTTTTAAACTTACAGATAATTTCATCAAAAAATAGGAGAGGTTTTAACTGTAATCAAGTGCCTTTACTTCTTGTGCCTTTTTATTTTGTATTTGTTTTTTATATGAAAATATGTTAAAATTCGAGCAAAAGGAGGTGCTATGATGAAAAATTTTATGAAACGAATAGAGGTTAATCCTAAAATTTTACTGGGTAAACCTATCATAGCCGGAACAAGAATTCCTGTAGAATTAATTGTAAAATTAATCGCTCAAGGCTGGAAAGAAGAGGATATACTCAAAGAATATCCAGTTTTAAAAAAAGAAGATATCCGTGCCTCTCTTCTATACGCAGAGAAAGTTTTAGAAGAAGAGGAGGTATATCCAATACTGAGAAATTGAGCAAATGAGGATAAGATTCGAATTCGTAAGATTTCTAAATAGGCTCTCCTAAATATTGTCCTTTAAAGTTTGTAAACTTACAGATAATTTAAGAGAGGGGTTAACTGTATGCCATGTCTTTACTTTTAATTGTTAATCTACTTTAAGAATGTTATAATATTTTCTAATGTTTATCATCTGGGGGATAATTTTAGATTTGTTATTTATCAATATTGGTTTTATACTCTCCTTTTTTTTAAGATTTCATAGTCTTTTACATCCTTCATTTAAGATTTATCTTGAAGTATTTGCGTGGTTAAGCATTATATATTTAATTTCTTTAGGAATAGTTGGAGTTTATAAAAGAAGGTTTTCAAATGTAGAAGATATTTTTAAAAGAGTTTTTTTGGGGTTAGGTTTGGCAACTCTTTTGAGTGTAAGTTTTATATATGCATTTAGAACACGCTGGGGAGCATTTCCTACGAGTATTTTTTTACTATCTTTCTTTTTAAATTTATTTTTAGTATTCATCACAAAATTATGGCTTTATAAACTTACAGGAAGAATATTTAAGAATGTGGTTTTTGTTACAAAAGATAATTTAAAAGAAGTAATTTCTCCTTATAAACTTAAAGATGTTGATGAGATTGTGATTAAAGAAGAGATAAATGATTTACATACTTTGTTCTTTTTAATAGGTGTTACAAAAAATCTTAAGGCAAAGCTTTCTATCTTACCTGAGCTTTATGAGAAGATTTTGTTTGAAAAGATAGAAGGAAGAATACCTCATTATTTTCCTATATCTTTATATTTTGAGAAGACCGATACTTTGGGTGAAATCCTGATACGCATTTTAGATGTTACTCTTTCTATGGTTATTCTCTTTTTATCTTTACCTCTATTTATCCTTATTCCATTTCTTATAAAAATAGATTCACCTGGTCCTGTATTTTATAAACAAAAAAGAGTGGGAAAAGATGGAAAGATTTTTACTCTCTACAAATTCAGAACTATGATAAAGGATGCAGAGGAAAAATGGGGATTTTTGCCAGCAAGTAAAAATGATTTTCGGGTTACCGTAGTAGGAAAATTTCTAAGAACTTTAAGATTAGATGAGTTACCCCAGTTGCTTAATGTAATAAAAGGAGATATGAGTCTTGTTGGACCTCGACCAGAAAATTTATATCGAGTAAAGAACCATAAAGCTCTGCGTAGTATAAGATTAGCAGTAAAACCAGGTTTGACAGGTTTAGCTCAAATCAGAGCAGCTTATGACTTAAAGCCCCATCATAAGTTAAGATACGATTATCTTTACATTCAAAAGAGATCATTTTTATTAAATCTCTATATCCTTGCAAAGACCATACCTGTAATTTTCTCTAAAAAAGGATGGTAGTGATTAAGAAAAAACTTATTGATATTTTAAAATATTTGCTTCTTTTAAATTTTTCTTTCTTTTTGGCATTTGGTATTTATGAAGAAAAAATTACAAAAGTATGTTTTGTTTTAGGGTTTATATTGTATTTATCTTTAAAATTTCTTGAAGAGGGAAAAAATGCTTTAAAAAGATTATTTGAGTTTACTCAGATAAATAAATTCATCTTTATATTTTTAATTGTATGTTTTTTATCTATTTTTTTCGGGGTTAACCCCATACACTCACAAGAGGTATTTTTCCAGAGAATTCTTCCTTATTTTATCTTATTTTTTATTGCAGTAAACTTGAGTAAAGATAAAAAAAATACCAGAATATTAATCTTTTCTTTACTTGTCGGAGCATTCATTGTATCTATAGGTGGTATTGTTGATATATTCAAAGCAAAAAAATTTATAAGATTATTTTCTTCTTATGGAATAAATTGCCTGTATGCAGCTTATTTTCTGTATACACTACCTTTATTTGTGGGTTTTTCTTTATTTCATCCCTCAAAAAGAATCAAAATTTTATCTATCTTTTTAAGTATTCCTTCTTTTGTCTGCTTTTTCTTTCATTATTCTCGAGGAGCATGGTTAGGATTTTTGTTTGCATTTTTGGTTGTTTTTTTTATTGTAAAAAAAAGGCGGTTTATTATATTTAGTCTTTTGTTTATAGCTATAATTGCTTTTTTTTCTCCCTTAAGAAAAAGGCTGTTTTCTTCTTCTACTTTACATCCTTCTACTTGGGGAGATAGAGTTGTTATGTGGAAAGCTGCTTTAGGAATATTTAAAAAATATCCAGTATTAGGCGCAGGTATTGGCAATTATGAGTTGTTAATGTATAAAGTTGTAAATCCAGAAGAATATAAAGAAGGAAAAGTTCATCTTCATGCGCACAGTACTTATTTAGAAGTTTTGGCTGAGACAGGGATTTTGGGTTTTTTGAGTTTTCTTTCTATATTTGTTATCTTTTTTAAAAATAAATTTAAAAAATTGAGAGAAAAAACAGATCCTGTAAATTTATCATTATCAGTTGCTGTTTTGGCTGTTCTTATTGCTGATTTAGCTGGCTCTACTATTCTTGTAGGAATAAATCCTCCTGCTACATTCTGGTTTTTATTTGGTTTAGCCTGTTCTGATTTGAGGCACTAATTTTTCTCAATAAACCTTCAAAGAAAAGATGTAAGTCTGATTTGATAAGTTTTTCTATAGTTTTCAACTCAATCCACCACCTGTAGCAATATTATTATTGACAGAATTGGTAGAAAATTCTATAATTATAGAACAATTTTGTCAAAAATTGTTCTATACTGATTAAGTTATGAAACAGATTCTACGGCAGATTATCAAAGAATGGTGGGGAAGAGAGCTTCCTCAGATTATTTCAAGAAGTATAAGTTTGCAGGAATACACACCTAAAGAAGTAAAAAAGGTAGTTTCTGTAGTTGGCTTTAGAAGAGTAGGCAAAACCTATCTGCTTTTTGATTTTATTCAGGCTAAAGGGAAAAGTAACTGTATTTATATAAATTTTGAAGATGAAAGAATTCCTGAAGATTCTAAAGTTTTAACTTATCTTTCCCAGGTGATAGAAGAATTTGCTTCAGATAAAAAGTTAATATTACTTTTAGATGAAATTCAAAATATTCCTTTATGGTCAAAATGGATAAGAAGAATGCTAGATACTTATAAATATACGATTTTTATCTCAGGTTCTTCTTCCAAACTTTCTTCTAAGGAAATTTCTACAGAATTAAGAGGAAGAAGTTTAACTGTAGAGTTATACCCTTTAAGTTTTAAAGAATTTTTAACCTTTAAAAACCAGAGTAATTTAGAATTAATTTCAGAAAATAGAATTCTTTCTTTTTTAAGAGAATACTTGGAGTTTGGAGGATTTCCTGAAATAACACTTGTTGAGAAAGGCAAAAAATATCTTTTAATTGAGGAATATTTTCAAACTTTTCTTATGCGAGATATATTTGAAAGATACAAAATCCGTCAAAGACAGGCATTAAAAGAAATAATCAGACTTTTATTAAATTCAACCTATTTTACAATCAGTAAAATAACAAATACTTTAAAAAGTGCGGGTTTTAAAATTGGTAAGGCAACTGTAGCCAATTATATCAATTATTTAAAAGAATCCTTATTTATTTATCCTGTAGAAATTTTTTCTTACAAAGTTAAAGATCAAATTCAATATCCTAAAAAGATTTACTTTGTAGATACATTTTTTATCAATAGGTTTTCTACAAAATTTTCTCATAATTTAGGAAGGTTAATGGAGAACTGCGTAGCGATTGAACTTTTCAGAAGAAAATTTAAAAATCCTTTCATAGAAATTTATTACTGGAAAGATTATCGAGAAAGAGAAGTAGATTTTATTGTAAAAAATGAAAAAGATTTAGAATTGATTCAGGTTACCTATGCATCTGGAGGAGAAGTTGAAGAAAGAGAAATCACTTCTCTTATTAGAGCCAGTAAAGAACTTAACAGTGATAATTTATTAATAATAACCTGGGATTACGAAGCAGAAGATGAATTTAAAGGCAAAAAAATAAAATTTATTCCTTTATGGAAATGGTTGCTTGCTTAAAAGGATATGTAGAAAAAAGTAACAAGTAGAAAAGCAATATGTAACTTGACATTTTATGTCTGACATGAAGTGTCAAGTTAGAAGTATAAACATTTTTTGTATTATTCCCACTTTCCCACTTGACGATATTCCCACAAGATGTTATATTTTAAGTGGAGGTGATGGGTAATGAAAAAGAGAAAAAGAGAAATTATTGAGGGGCTTAAAGAAAAATTTATATCTATGGGTATTAAAACTGTTGATTCTAAAAGTCGGCTTACTCTTGGTCGAAAAATCTTAAAACTTGTTACCGCTCAAACTGGAGCTGAAGAATTTCAAATTTTTTATGGAGAAGATGGTGATATATTGTTGAGACCCGTGGTATCTATTCCCAGTAAGGAAGCATGGATTTATCGCAATCCCAAGGTTTTTAAAGCTATTAAGCAAGGATTATTTGAAGCAAAACAGAAGAAATTTGAGAAAGTAAAAGATTTAGATAAATTTTTAAATAATTTATGAAATTTATTCTGAATTTTACTCCTACTGCCAAAGAGGCTCTAAAGAAATTAAAGAGGGATTCGGGATTAAAAAAACGTTATAAAGCAGTTGTAAAGACATTAAAGCTTTTAAGTGAAAATCCAAAACATCCCAGTTTAAGAACTCATCCTTATTATTCAATTACAGGTCCTAATGGAGAGAAAGTTTTCGAAGCATATGCTGAACAAAAGACACCTGCAGCCTACAGGATTTTTTTCTATTACGGACCTGGTAAAGGAGAAATAACTATCTTTGCCATTACTTCTCACCCCTAATAATTAAATATCTTTTCAAAAAAGAAAAAATCTATTCAACCTATGAGGTTAAATTGAGTGTGGAATTTTTTCTAAGTGTATGTTATCATTTAGCTTAAGATGAAAAGTTTGGAAGAAGTAAAAAGAATAATAGTTGCCCTTACTAAAGGAGAAGATAAATTTGGAACAAATCTCTCTTTAAACATCATCTTCTATTTATCATAATCTATCTCTTAGAGCTTATTTAGTTTTTCAAGAACAATTTTTGAGCTTAAATGTTGTGCTTTTTAACTGTGGACTTTATTTTTCTTTTACAATAAATTTTAAGATTGCTTTTCTAAAGCTAATAATTTATAATTAAAGGTTTTAAAAGATGAAGAGGATAGGATTAATTTTAATATATTTTTTACTTTTAAATTTTATCTTTTCTCAGGAGAAGAAATCTCTATCATCTCCCAAACTCCTCATTATTATGCCCAAAGATTGTGTAGTCTGTGATACTAAACCAGCCTTGCGATTTTTGAAGAAGGTTTTTTTTAATCTAAAAGAAAAAAGAATCTCACAGGATAATGATTTAGCAAAGAGATTAATAAAAGAATTTAAAGTAAAATTGTTACCAGCTTATTTTTTAGAAAAAAAGAGTCTACAAGATGAAAAAGAAGGTGTATGTAGAGTGTGTGGAAGAGAAAAGATGCTAAAAGAAGGAAAAGATTTTTATTATATTCTTCCCTATTTTACAGGAGGCTCTTTTTTTATAAACAGAAAGAGAATTCCTAATAGATTGGATATATTTTTTACTCCTTATAGTCCTTTATCTTTAAAGATCGTGGATTTGATAAAGAAACTAAAGAAAAGACTCCCTTCTTTAAAAATTAAATTTCATTTTTTAACTCCTCCTAAAGAAAAAAATTTTTCATTTTTAGATCAGTATGAATTAGAAGAAGCTTTAAGGAGTGTGTGTGTTGCAGAGAAATTTAAAGATAAATTATTAGATTATTTAGAATGTAGACTCAAACAGAATAATACTACTTTCTGGGAAGATTGTCTTGAAAGATTAGATATCTGGCCTAAAATTATTAAAAAATGTGCACTTTCAAAAGAAGGTCAACTCTTATTAGAGAAAAATACCAAATTAAATAAAGAACTACAAGTAATTACAGGTCCTTACATTTTATTAGAAAATCAACAGATATTTGGTATAACCCAAGATACTACTGTTGAAGAGTTAATAAAGATAATAAAAAGGGAGGTGAAAGATAATGGGTAAAATCTACATAATAGACGTCACTAACAGAGATGGAGTGCAGACAGCCAGATTATGTCTATCTAAATTGCAGAAGACCATGATAAATATGTATCTTAATGAGATGGGAATATTTCAATCAGAATTTGGTTTTCCAGTCACAAATCACGAAAAAAATTATTTAAATGCAAATTTAGAATTGCAAGAGTTAGGAGTTTTAGTCCCTATAAGATTAGGAGGGTGGTTAAGAGCTATACCCCAAGATGTAGAGATAGCTTTTAAAAATGTTCCAAAGTTAAAGCATGTAAATCTTTCAATATCTACCTCTGATCAGATGATAACACATAAATTTAGAGGAAAATTAGACCACCAAGGTGTAATAAAAGTGATGACTCAAGCTGTGAAGTTAGCCAAAGATTTAGGAGCTGAAACTATAGGCGTCAATGCAGAAGATTCTTCAAGAACAAGATTGGAGTACTTAATTGAATTTACTCAAGCAGCAAAGGAAGCAGGAGCTGATAGATTAAGATATTGCGACACTTTAGGGTATGATACACCTTTTACTATTTATGAAAGGATCTGTAAACTCTTAGATAAAGTTAAAATAGACATAGAGATTCATTCTCATAATGATCTGGGTTTGGCTGTTGCAAATTCCATAGCTGGAGCAAAAGCAGCTTTAGATTGTGGAGTATCAGCCTTTATAAATACCTGTATAAATGGAATGGGTGAACGTGCAGGAAATGCAGATTTGGTAGCTGTGATTTTGGCTTGTAAGTATGGAGCAGGAATGCAAAAGTATGAGTTAGATGAAAGAATAGATTTAAAAGTTGCTTGGAGGATTTGCAAATACGCTTCTTATGCTTTTGGGGTTCCTATTCCCATAAATCAACCAGGAGTAGGAGCTAATGCTTTTGCTCATGCTTCAGGGATCCATGCAGATGGAGCTCTCAAAAATAGAAGAAATTATGAGCTTTATGATTTTGAAGAGTTAGGAAGAGGAGAGCCAGAGATTATAGAGACCGGTCGTCAAATAGTAGTAGGAGAGTATTCAGGGATAAGAGGTTTTAGAAATGTTTATGAAAAGTTAGAGATAGAATTCAAATCTGAGGAAGAAGCTCGCAAGATTTTGGAGTTAGTAAGATACGCAAATGTTCATAATCAAAAACCATTAGTAGAAGATGAGCTAAAATTTATAGCTCATTATCCAGAGATCGCCAGAAAATTATTTACAATGACTCCTTAAAAAGAATGAATATAGTAGTAGTCGGTTTACAATGGGGAGATGAAGGTAAAGGCAAGATAATAGATTTTTTATCTAAATCTGCTGATTGCATAGTAAGATTTCAAGGAGGCAATAACGCAGGTCATACAGTAGTCGTAGATGGTAAAGAGTTTATTTTCCATTTAATCCCATCAGGTATTTTGAGAGGAAAGATATGTGTTATAGGAAACGGAGTAGTTGTAGATCCAAAAGTATTAATAGAAGAAATAGAGAGTTTAAGAAAAAGAGGGATAAAAGTTACTCCTAATAATTTAAAAATCTCTTTATTAGCTCATGTAATTTTCCCATACCATAGAATCACAGACGCTTTAAGAGAAAAGATAAGAAAACATAAAATAGGGACTACCAAAAGAGGAATAGGTCCTTGTATGGTAGATAAAGTTTCAAGATGTGGAATTAGATTTTGTGATCTTTTGGATCAACAAGTTTTCAAAGAAAAACTAAAAGATAACTTAAGAGAAAAGAATCTTATATTTAAAGAAATTTTTAAAGAGAAAGGATTTTCTTTTAAAAAAATTTTTGATGAATACAAAGATTATGTAGATTATTTAAAACCTTTTTTATGTGATACAGCTGAATTTTTAAATAGACTTGTAAAAGAAAAAAAGAAGCTTTTATTTGAAGGAGCTCAAGGAACTTTTTTAGATGTAGATTTTGGAACTTATCCTTATGTGACTTCATCTAATTCTTCTATAGGAGGAGTAACCTCAGGCACAGGAGTAAGTCCAATATATATAGATAAAGTAATAGGAGTAACTAAAGCTTATACTACTAGGGTTGGAGAAGGACCTTTCCCAACAGAGTTGCCAGCTAGACTCTCTTCTTTTTTAAGAGAAAAAGGTAAAGAATTTGGAGCTACAACCGGTCGCCCAAGAAGATGTGGATGGTTAGATTTAGTCTTATTAAGAAGAGCTGTCTTATTAAACGGAACTAATACCCTTGCTTTAACAAAGTTAGATGTATTAAAGGGTTTAGAAAAAATAAAAGTATGCGTAGCTTATAAACTTAAAGGAAAATTATTTAAGATACCTCCTTTAGATACTCATTCTTGGCAAAAAGTAAAGCCAGTATACAAAGAGATGAAAGGATGGGATACTGAGATTAAACAAAAAGATTTTAAAAAGTTACCCACACCTATTAAAGATTACATAAAATTTATAGAGGATGATTTAAAGGTTAAGATTAAGTATATTTCATTTGGTTCTAAAAGAGAAGAGATAATTGTAAGGAGGTAAGTAAAAATGAATTTCTTTTGGATAGTCCCTTTGGGAGCTGGTTTAGCTTTAGGTTTTAGTCTAATTTTAATCTTGTGGTTAGCAAGACAACCTAAAGGTTCTAAAGAAATGATAAAAATTTCAGAGTTTATAAAAGAAGGAGCTTTTGCTTATCTAAAACAACAATACAAAGTAGTAGGAATATTTTTTGGAATAATATTCTTTATTCTTTTATGGTTAGTATTTAAAGGGTATTTAGTAATATTTGTTCCTTTTGCTTTCTTAACAGGAGGCTTTTTTTCAGGATTAGCAGGCTTTATAGGGATGTGGACTTCAACCAATTCTGCTGTTAAATGTACTCAAGCATGTAAGGAGAGTTTAAATAAAGGTTTAAGAGTAGCTATGGCTTCAGGAGAAATAATGGGTCTGGTAGTTACAGGTTTAAGTCTTTTAGATTTATCTATATGGTTTGGAATATTAAAATGGTATTATTCAAAACATCCTTTACCTGCAGGAATAGATATCTCTGAAGCAATAACTTCTACTATGTTATGTTTTGGGATGGGAGCTTCTTTACAGGCTTTATTTGCAAGATTAGGAGGAGGGATTTACACAAAAGCAGCAGATGTCGGCGCAGATTTGGTAGGAAAAGTAGAAGCAGGTATACCAGAAGATGACCCCCGAAATCCTGCAGTAATTGCAGACCAAGTAGGTGACAATGTAGGAGATGTGGCAGGTATGGGAGCAGATTTATATGAATCTTATGTAGATTCAATTGTAGCCACAATGGCTTTAGCAGCTGGAGCTGGTTTAGGATTTAAAGGAATAATAATACCTATGCTTATGGCTTCATCAGGAGTTTTAGCTTCTATATTAGGCTTTTTTCTTATAAAGACTGAAGAAAAAGCAACACAAAAAACTTTATTAAAAGCTTTAAGAAGAGGAATATACGGAGCTTCTATTTTAACAGCTATATTTTCTTTTATAATAGTTAGATTTATTTTAGGGAAAGAATTTTTAGGCATCTGGGGAGCAGTAATCACAGGTTTAATCACAGGTGTAATAATTGGATTCTTTACTGAATACTTTACATCTTCAAGATATAAACCCACTCGTAATTTAGCAAAAGCTTCTTTAACAGGTTCAGCTACAGTAATAATTGAAGGCATAGCTTTAGGAATGTTTTCAGTAATAGGTAGTGTGTTCACAGTGTCTTTAGCTATTTTGGTAAGTTTTATTTTAGCAGGTGGTCTTAAAGATTTTTCTTTAGGTCTTTATGGAGTAGGGATCTCAGCTGTTGGAATGTTATCTACCTTAGGGATAACTTTAGCTTCAGATGCTTATGGACCTGTAGCAGACAATGCTGGTGGAATAGCTCAGATGGCAAATCTTTCAGAAGATGTGAGAAAGAAAACAGATCAATTAGATGCATTAGGAAATACGACTGCTGCTACCGGCAAAGGTTTTGCTATAGGATCAGCAGCTTTAACAGCTTTAGCTTTAATTGTAGCTTACAGAGATCATATTTTTGAAGAAGCTTTAAGAATCGGGACTCAAGTTAAATTAAATCTAAATCTTTTGAATCCTCAGCTTTTAGTAGGATTGTTTATAGGATGTATGATGCCTTTTGTATTTTGCTCTTTAAGTCTGAGAGCTGTAGGAAGAGCAGCTTCAGCTATTATCAGAGAAGTAAGAAGGCAATTTTCAGAGATAAAAGGACTTTTAGAAGGAAAAGCAAAAGCAGATTATTCAACATGCGTAAGGATTACTACCAAAGCTGCTCAAAAACAGATGGTTTTACCTTCTTTGATGGCTGTGATAGTTCCAATAGGAGTGGGGTTATTATTTGGTTTAAGTGCAGTAGTAGGTTTATTAATAGGAGCTTTAGGAGCAGGCTTTGTTTTAGCTATTATGATGGCAAATTCAGGAGGAGCATGGGATAATGCTAAAAAATTTATAGAAGAAGGAAATTTAGGAGGAAAAGGCTCAGATTCTCATAAAGCCTCTGTAGTAGGTGATACAGTAGGTGATCCTTTCAAAGATACAGCTGGTCCATCTTTAAATATCTTAATAAAGCTTATGTCTATGGTTTCTATCGTCTTTGCAGGATTTATAATTTCCTTTCATCTATTTTAAAAATTTTATTTAGCTTGACTCAGTTATAAGATGGTGATAAATTAAACTGTAATCTTAGTATTTTTTAAGGAGGTGAGTTATGAAAGATAAATATCTTATATTAATTGGTTTGTTTATTTTTTGTTTAAATATAAGTGGGTGTGCTGTCGTCTTGCAAAAAGGTAGAAGATCTGATATTGAAAAGATCCAAGAATTAAAGAAAAAACTTACTGACTTAGAGTTAGCAAAAAGATTATTAGAAGAAAAATTAAAAGAAGAGATAAAAAAGAAA
Organism: uncultured bacterium; assembly: GCA_965541615.1. GTDB lineage: Bacteria > Omnitrophota > Gorgyraeia > Duberdicusellales > CBEUCJ01 > CBEUCJ01. Next base: position 13,670 of record CBEUCJ010000002.1, read on the forward strand.
GAAATCACAGTAACTATGGAAAAGAAAAAATTGGTAATTACTATGTTAGCAAAGATTCTTTTTGATCCAGGAAAAGCTGTCTTAAAAAAATCTGCTTTAAAAGTTTTAGATAAAGTTAGTCAGATATTAAAAGAAGAAGTTCCAGAAAAATGTATTGAAATAAGAGGACATACTGACAATCAACCTATAAAATATTCAGGTTGGAAGTCTAACTGGGAGTTATCTTGTGCAAGGGCTTTAAGTGTTTTGCACTATTTAGAAGAAAAAGGAATCTTTCCTCACAGAATGCATGCAGCTTGTTTTGGTGAATATAAACCTGTAGCTTCTAATGAAACAGAAGAAGGCAGGCGTCTTAATAGAAGAGTAGAGATAGTAGTTCTTCCAGAAAAAGCTGAAGAGGTAAAATCTGAAAAAGAAGTTTTACCTGCAGAACCTGAACCCCAAGAACTTATAGAAAATTTAAAATGATAAATGAGATTTTTAAGAAGATACCCGTTTTTGAGTTTTTTTATAACATCAGTCGTTTTTCTCTTAATCATTTGTAGTATATTAGGATACAATTTTAAAAATACTCTTTCAAAATTCAAAAAAGAATCTGAAAGGAGATTAAAGTTAGAAGAGAAAATAGAAGTTCTTCAAAGAGAAAATGAAGGCTTAAAGATTCAGCTCTCTGAGATAAAAGAAGAAGCTCAAAGACTTAAAGAAGAAAATGAAAAAAAGGATTCAGAAATAGAGAAATTAAAAAAACAGTTATTTCAATTAAAAGAAGAGTTGAAAAAGCTAAAAGAAAGCATGGTTAAAAGGAGGAAAGAATGAAAAAAAGAAAGAGTTGGTTAAAAAAGATGAAGAAGATTATTTTATCTGTGAGAAGAAAAAAGAAGAAACTAATACTTTTTAAAAGGAGAAAAGCAAAGAGAAAGCCAAAGATAAAAGAAGATGTTTTCAAAAACAAATCTGTTCAAAAAAATGTAGCTTTGAAAAGTGTAAGTTCTTTCCAAGAAAATTCTAAATCCAGAATAGAAGAAGAAAAGTTTTCCACTCCTTCTATAGAATACACACCTTTAAAAGAAGAGTTACCTTCTTCTTATGGCAAAGATAAGTTAGTCTTAATGGTAAGAGATCCTTGGTGGGTATTCTGTTATTGGGAATTAACTCCTCAAAAAATAGAAGAAGTAAAAAGAGAGTTAGGTATAGAAAATAAATTTTATTTTGCTTTAAGGGTTTATGAAATCACAAATATTATCTTTACAGGTTCTAATGCAAATTATTATTTTGATATTCCTATAAATTTAGACGCAAAGAATTGGTACATAAATCTTCCTGCTGAAGGAAAGAGCTGGATAGTAGATTTAGGTATTAAAGGAGATTTTGGATTTAAAACTATTTTAAGATCAAATCCTGTAAATTGTCCCAGGAGCACACCTTCTGAGATATTAGATGAAGAATGGATGATACCAGAAGAAGAATTTTTGAAATTATATGCTGCTTCAGTAGGAGTAAGGGGTACTTCTCCTGTAGGTAAAGAGATATTTAAAGAAAGGTTTTTAGCTGAGTTTCCTTCTGCAGGATTTTCACCAGGATTTTCTGTAGGGTTTTTTAAAGAGTTATTAAAAAAGGAAGAGAAAAAGTTTTTTTTAGAGGTATGGACAGAATTAATAGTTTATGGAAGGACTGAACCCGATGCAAAAGTTTACATTAAAGATGCTAAAATACCTTTGAGAGAGGATGGAACTTTTAGTGCAAGATTTTTCCTACCAGATGGCAAACAGATTATAAAAGTAAAAGCAATCTCAAGTGATAATACTCAACAGAAACAAATAACCCCAATTGTAACTAAGGAGACTAAGTAATCTTTTAAAAGCTCTGATGAGTAAAAAAAATTCTTACAAAGGATATCTATGTATCGTTTTGCATTCTCATTTACCTTTTGTAAGGCATCCAGAGACTGAAAGATTTTTAGAAGAAAATTGGTTGTATGAAGCAATAACTGAAACCTATATCCCTTTAATAGATATGTTTAATAGATTGGTTAAAGAAAAAGTAAAGTTCAAGATCACTGTATCTTTGTCTCCTACTTTAATAGCTATGTTCCAAGATGACTTACTTCAAGATAGATATTTAAAACATATAGAAAGATCTATTGAATTAGCTCATAAAGAGATAGAGAGGACCAGATTCTGTGCTGAGTTCCAAAAATTAGCTATTATGTACTTAAATCTGTTCTGTAAAGCTAAAGACATCTTTTTAAGTTATAAAAAGAACTTAATAAATGCATTTAAAGAATTAGCTGATTACGGAGTAATAGAATTAATAACATGTTCTGCTACCCATGGGTACTCTCCTTTAATAAGATATACTGAAGAGACAGTAAAAGCTCAGGTTAGAGTCGCAGTCCAATATTTTAAGGAAGTTTTTGGTTACAAACCTAAAGGTTTTTGGCTTCCTGAATGTGGTTACTATCCAGGTTTAGATTTTATATTAAAAGAATCTGGAATTAAATATTTTTTTACTGATACTCACGCTATTTTGCATGGGACTCCTCGCCCTAAATATGGAGTCTATGCACCTGTTTATTGTAAATCAGGGGTAGCTGCTTTTGGAAGAGATGCTGAGTCTTCTAAACAGGTTTGGAGTTCTATTGAAGGTTATCCAGGAGACTTTTGGTACAGAGAGTTTTACAGAGATATAGGATTCGATTTAGATTTTGATTATATAAAACCTTACATTCATCCTGATGGGATAAGGATAAATACTGGAATAAAGTATTACAGAATCACTGGGAAAACTGATCATAAAGAAGTCTACATTCCTGAGAAAGCTGTTGAGAGAGCTTCTGAACATGCAGGTCATTTTTTATTTTGTAGACATTTACAATGTGATTGGTTATATAAGGTTCTTAACAAAAAACCTATAATTGTGGCTCCTTATGATACAGAGTTGTTTGGTCACTGGTGGTTTGAAGGTCCTGTCTGGTTAGAGTTTTTAATAAAAAAGATCCATTATGATCAAGATAAGATAATAATGTGTAGTGCTTCAGATTACTTAAAAGAGAATCCAAAGAATCAAGTAGTAACACCTTGTGAGAGCTCTTGGGGATGGAAAGGCTATCATGAAGTCTGGCTTAAAGGTGAAAATGATTGGATATGGCCTCATTTACATACTGCTTCTGAAAGGATGACAGAGTTAGTAAAAAAGTTCCCTTATGCTCAAGGTATTTTAAAGAGAGCACTTAATCAAGCATTGAGAGAATTATTGTTAGCTTATTCTTCAGACTGGCCGTTTATTATGGCTACGCATTCTCATGTAAGTTATGCAGTCAGAAGAGTAAAAGAGCATATTTTAAGATTTACAAAGTTATATTATGAGATTTTAAATGGTAATATAGATGAAAAATTTTTAGAAGAATTAGAAAGAAGAGATAACATCTTTCCAAATATAGATTACAGGTGTCATAGATAAAAATGGAAAAGATTCCTCTTCACATAGCTATAATTATGGATGGAAATGGAAGGTGGGCTCAACAAAGAGGTTTACCCAGAATTAAAGGGCATGAGAAAGGTATAAACAATGTAAGAGAGATTTTAAAGGCAGCTAAAAACTTAGGTGTAAAGATTCTAACCTTATTTTGCTTTTCAACAGAGAACTGGAAAAGACCAAAAAAAGAAGTAGATTTTTTAATGAAAAAGTTTGAGTATTTTCTAAAAAAAGAAAGAAAGAATCTGAAGAAAGAGAAAATAAGACTAAAAGTCATAGGAAATATTAAAAAGTTACCTTTATCTTTGCAAAAAGAAATAAAAAAGACACAAGATTATACTTCTTTATGTGATGAGTTTATTTTAAACTTGGCTATAAACTATGGAGGAAGAGATGAGATAATCCAAGCTACAAAAAAAATAATAAAAGATGTTGAAAAAAAGAGATTAAATCCAGAAGAGATAAATGAAGAGACTTTTAAAAATTATCTTTACACAAAAGACATTCCTGATCCAGATCTCTTAATTAGAACTTCAGGAGAGATGAGGATAAGTAATTTTTTACTTTGGCAGCTATCTTACACTGAATTCTACTTTACTCCTAAATTTTGGCCAGATTTTAAAAAAGAAGATTTAGAAGAAGCTATCAAAGAATTTTCAAAAAGAGAAAGGAGATTTGGTGGACTTAAATCTTAAAAACAGAATACTTACAAGTGTTATTCTGATTACCTTGGTAGTAGTTTGTGCATTTAATTATTGGACAGCTGGATTTTTAATAATTTTGTTTATTTCCTTAGGTTTATATGAATTCTTTAAGATGTTGGAAAATAAAGGTATAAAACCCTTTAAGCTTTTTGGAATGGTAGTTGGTATTCTTATTCCTTTATCTATTCTTTTGAAAGTTAAGATAACCAGAGAACTGCAGTTTCTTTTTGTAATTTTGGCTTTACTGCTTCTTTTTATTTTGCAATTTTTGAGAAGGAGTAATGAAGATGCAGTAGTCGGTATTTCAGTTACTATATTCGGTATTCTTTTTATCTGTTGGTGTTTAAGTTTTTTAATAAGGATATACAGAGATTTTGGTCCTTTGCATCTTTTGAGTTTGATATTCATAACCAAAATAGGAGATACCTTTTCTTACTTTTCAGGGAGATTTTTTGGAAAACACCTTTTAATAAGAAGGATCAGTCCTCAAAAGACCTGGGAAGGGAGTATAGGAGGTTTTTGTGGTTGTTTGGTGAGTTCTTTATTAGTTAGAGAGATCTTAAAGTTATCTTTATTAAAAAGCTTAGCTTTAGGGATGACAATTGGAGTCTTAGCTCAGTTAGGAGATTTATGTGAATCTTTAGTAAAAAGAGATTGCAGGGTTAAAGATTCAAGTAATATTTTGCCAGGATTAGGAGGAGTTTTAGATATTTTGGATAGTATAATCTTTGTTTCTCCTGCCTTTTATTGTTTTTTTAAGATTTAAAATGAAGAACGTTGTGATTTTAGGTTCAACAGGGAGCATAGGAAAGAATGCATTAAGAGTAATAAGAGATTTTAAAAAAGAATTTAGGGTCTTAGGATTAGTTACCAATAAAAATATAAAAATGTTGAAATCTCAGGTAGAAGAATTCAAACCTGAATATGTAGGGATTTTTGATACTAAGAAAGGAAAAGAATTTTTTTACAAAAAAGGAAAGGTTTTGTTAGGACAAGAAGGCGTAATTAAGATTTCTACTTTAAAAGAAGCTGATATCATCCTTTTTGCTATCCCTGGATTTTCACAATACAAAATATTCTTTGAGATACTAAAGAAAGGCAAAAAAATAGCTTTAGCAAATAAAGAGATTTTAGTCAGTTTTAGAGAGATAGTAAAAAAAGAGATGAGATTTAAGGATCAGATAATACCTGTAGATAGTGAACATTCAGCAATTTTTAGATGTATTCATGATAAAAGTAAGAAAAAGATAAAAAAAGTTTATCTTACTTGTTCAGGAGGCCCTTTTTTAAATTGGAGTAAAAGAAGATTAAGAAAAGTCAGTGTTAAAGAAGTCTTAAAGCATCCTAAATGGAAGATGGGTCCTAAAATCAGTGTAGATTCAGCTACTTTAATGAATAAAGGTTTAGAAGTTATAGAAGCTCAAGTCCTATTTGATTTAGATTTAAATAAAATTGAGATTTTAATCCATCCAGAAGCTGTAATTCATGGTATGGTAGAATTTATAGATTCATCAATTTTAGCTTTATTATCTCAACCTGATATGAGATTGCCTATTTTATATGCTTTAAGTTTTCCAGAAGAACAAAAGTTTAATTTAAATTTAGATTTTTTAAAATTAAAAAATTTAAGTTTTTCAAAACCAGATTTAAAGAGATTTAAATGTTTAGAGTTAGCTTTAAGAGCAGCTAAATTAGGCAAAAGTTTTCCGTGTGTTTTGAATGCTTCTAATGAAATTTGTGTAGAATATTTTTTAAAAAGAAAGATAGGATTTTTAGATATTCCTAAAATAATAGAAAAAACTATCAAAGCTCATAAACCTGTTAAAAATCCTACATTAGATGATATAGTAAGAGTAGATAGGTGGGCAAGAGAGTTTACTTTAAAAGAGATTGAAAAGTTATGTTAAGTTTTTTAGTCTTTTTATTTATAGTAAGCTTTCTTATTGTAATCCATGAAGCAGGCCATTTCATAATAGCAAGAAGGAATGGTGTAAAGGTAGAGAGATTCTGTATTGGATTTGGTCCTCAAATTTTGAAAAAGAAGATTAAAGACGTAGAATTTGCTATAGGTTTGATACCTCTGGGAGGGTATGTAAAGTTAGCAGGTGAAAATGAGAGAGAATCTAAAGGATATGATTTTGAGTATTTATCTAAACCTATTAATGTGAGAGCTAAAATAGTTTTGGCAGGTCCTTTAACTAATTACATCTGTGCATTTTTATTTTTCTCTTTAATGTTCATGGTAGGACATCAAATACTCTTACCTGTAGTAGGTGATTTTTTAAAAGATTCTCCTGCAAAAAAAGCAGGTATAAAAAAGGGAGATGTCATTGTAGAAGTAGATGGTAAAAAAATAGAAAATTGGCAGCAATTGCAAAAGATAGTCTTTAATTGTAAAGGAAAAACTCTTTCAGTTAAAGTAAAAAGGGATTCTAAAATTTTAGATTTTAAAATAAAGCCTACAAAAAGAGAATACAGAGATATATTAGGGAGGAAAAGAAAAGTTTATTTCTTAGGCATAATTGCTAAAGGCAATACAAAGACAAAAAAGTATCCATTTTTTAGAGCTATATTTGAAGGAGCAAAACTCTTATTTTTTCTTACACTTATGATATTTAAAGCACTGTTTTTAATGATAATAAGGGTTTTACCTTTTAGAGAAGCTCTTACAGGTCCTTTAGGGATATATTACTTAACTAAAAAAGTAGTCCATATAGGATTAGGAGCTATCTTTCACTTTATAGGAGTTTTAAGTTTGAGTTTAGCTATATTTAACATTTTACCCTTCCCAATTTTAGATGGAGGACATTTGTTATTTTTAAGTTTGGAGAAGATAAGAAAAAAAAGATTAAGTCCTCAAATAGAAGATTTGATAAATAATATAGCACTTTCTTTATTGATTTTTTTAGTAATTTTAGTCTTTATCAATGATATCTTTAGGTTTGTAATAAAATGAAGAGAGTAGTTAGATTAGGGAATGTAAAAATGGGTGCTCCTCCTGTAAAAATAGAATCTATGTTAAAGTCTAATCCAACTAATATAAGAAAACTTTTAAGAGAAGCAAAGGTTTTAGAAAATGAGGGTGTAGAGATTTTAAGGATGGCTGTAAAAAAAGAAGAAGATATCAAAGCCTTTGAAAAGGTAAAAAAATCCCTAAAAATCCCTCTGATTGCAGATATCCATTTCCACTATAGGTTAGCTTTAAAAGTTATGGAGAAAAACCCTGATTGTGTAAGGATAAACCCTTTAAATATTTTTAAGAAAAAAGAATGGAGAGAAATCGCAAAATTAGCCAAAGAAAAAAAGATCTGCATTAGGATAGGAGTAAATTCAGGTGGAATAAGAAAGAATATTAAAGATAAACCAGGTTATCTTCTTAAAAAATTAGAAGAAGCAGTTAACTTTTTTGAGGATTCTGGCTTCTTTGATATAATAATTTCAGCTAAAAGTTCAGATATCAAAGAGACAATAGAAATGAATGAGTATTTAAAGGAGAATTTTAATTATCCTATACATATAGGCCTAACTGCTTCAGGTCCAGATTTAAGGGGAATAGTTAAGTCTTCTATTTGTATAGGATATTTACTCTTGAGAGGAATAGGTGATAGTGTAAGGGTTTCTTTAACAGAGACTTCTTTAAAAGAAGTTTTAATTACAAAGTTTATTTTGCAGAGTTTAAATTTAAGACATTTTTTTCCTGAATTGATTTCTTGCCCTACTTGTGCGAGGGCAAATCCAAGTTTAATAAAGATAGTAAAAAGATTCGATAGATTACTGAGAAGAGAAAAGATAGATAAAAATATAAAGATAGCTATTATGGGGTGTGAAGTAAATGGTCCAGGAGAAGCTAAAAATGCAGATTTGGGTATTGCTCTTTCAGAAAAGTATTTTGTTTATTTTGAAGATGGGGTAATAAAGAAAAGACAGAGTTTTAAAGAACTTTGGGATTTTTTAAATACTAAACTAAATGAACTTAAAAGAAATTAAAAAGATTATAAAAGAAAGATTAATAAAAATTTTAGAATCAGAGAGAAACATTTCTACTAAAGATTTAAAGAATAAAATTGAAGAATTGTTAGAAGAAATAAGAAAAGAAAAAAACATAAATTTGATTACAGAAGAGAAGAATAAAATAATAGAAGAGATGGCAGATGAAATTTTAGGTTATGGGCCTCTAACTGATTTAATGAAGGATGAATCTGTAACTGAAATTATGATCAATGGTCCTTATAAAGTTTACATTGAAAAAGATGGCAAGAAAATTCTTACTGATATTAAATTTGATAGCGAAAGACATTTAAGATACATAATTGAAAGACTTTTATCTCATACAAGAAAAAGAGTAGATGAATTATCTCCTTATGTAGACTTTTCTCTACCAGATGGCTCCAGAGTTAACATAATTATTCCTCCTGTAGCTCCTTTTGGTCCTATGGTAACTATTAGAAAGTTTTTGAAGACATTAAATACTATAGAGGATTTAATAAACTTAGGAACTTTAGATGAAAGAATGGCTCAATTTTTGATAGCTTGTGTAAGAGCAAAGATTAATATCATTTTTTCTGGAGCTACAGGTGCAGGAAAGACTACCACTTTAAATATTCTTTCTAATTACATTTCTGAAAAAGAAAGAATAATAGTAATAGAAGATGCATTAGAACTCAGGTTAAGTCAAGAGCATGTAGTCAGATTAGAAGCAAGACAAGCCAGTTTAGAAGGAAAAGGTGAAGTGAGTATCAGAGATTTATTTATTAACTCTTTGAGAATGAGACCAGATAGAATAATATTAGGCGAGATTAGAGGAAAGGAAGCTTTAGATTTATTGCAAGCTATTTCTTCAGGACATGTGGGGTCTTTAGCTGTTATTCATGCTTCTTCTCCTCAAGATACGATTTCCAGATTGGAATTGATGGTTTTAAGTTCAGGGATAAATTTTCCTCTATGGGCTTTGAGAAAATTGATCTCTGATTCTATAGATTTAATAGTTCAACACGAGCAATTAATAGATGGTTCAAGAAAGATTACCTATATAACTGAAGTAGAAGGTGTAGAAAGAGAGGAGGTAGTTTTAAGAGACATATTTTATTTTGATTTAGAAGAAGTAACAAAAGACGGAACAGTCAAAGGAAAATTTAGATCCACAGGCGTATGTCCTAAACTTATAGAAAAATTTAAGAAATTTGGGATAAAGATAGATAAGAGTATTTTTAAGAGATGAAGTGGTCTGAGAGCTTTTTTCCTACTTTAAAAGAGAAACCTTCAATAGCTGAATCTCAAACTCATATTTTGAGTTTAAGAGCAGGTTTATTAAAGATGTTATCTTCTGGGATTTATTCTTATCTGCCATTAGGTTTTAAAGTATTGAAAAAAATAGAGAATATTGTCAGAGAAGAAATGGTAAATATTGGAGCTCAAGAAGTGCTTTTGCCTGCTTTACAACCTTTAGATTTATGGATAAAGACTAAAAGAGATGTAGAGTTAGGTCCTACCATGATTAGGTTTATAGATAGAAGAAACAGACCTTTAGTTTTAGGACCTACTCATGAAGAAGTGATAACAGATTTAGTTAAAGATTTTATTAGTTCTTATAAACAATTACCATTAATATTATTTCAAATTCAAACAAAGTTTAGAGATGAACCCAGGCCCAGATTTGGATTGGTAAGGAGTTGTGAGTTTATAATGAAGGATGCTTATAGTTTTGATAAAGATGAGAAAGGTTTAGATGAGAGTTATGAAAAATTCAAACAAGCTTACTTTAAAATATTTAAAAGATGCGGTTTAGATCCATTTATGCTAAAAGCTGACCCTGGAGTAATGGGAGGTAAAGAATCTGCTGAGTTTTTGATAGAATCTGAAGATGGTGAAGATAAAGTCTTAAAATGTCAAAGTTGCCAAATCTTTAAAAAAATTTCTGAAGATAGAATATGTGAGAATTGTTCCAAAGAGATGATAGAAGTCAATGCTTTAGAGATAGGTCATATTTTTAAATTAGGAGTAAAGTATTCTGAAATCTTGGGTGCTTATTTCTTAGATGAAAAGGGCGAAAGAAACCCGATAATTATGGGTTGCTATGGGATAGGGGTCTCAAGATTGATAAGTGCAGTAATAGCTCAAAATAAAGATGAAGATGGTATAATCTGGCCTAAAGAAGTCAGTCCTTTTGATATAGAGATTATTTGTCTGGATACTTCTAATCCTGTTTTAAATGAAGTTTCTCTTTCTTTATATAAAAAGCTCAAGGAAAAAAATTTAGATGTACTTTTAGACGATAGACCTTTAAGTGCAGGTGTGAAATTAAAAGATGCTTTATTAATTGGTGTGCCAATTCTTTTAATAATAGGAAGAACATACTTAGAAGAAAAAAAGATAGAGATAGAGATAAGAAGGACCAGGAAAAAGATAAAAGTTTGTGTAGATGAATCTTTGGATAAGATTTTAAAGATAAGAAAAGACATATTAAAATGATAGATTTAGATACTATAAAAAAAGAAATAACTCCTTTAGTAGAAGAAAGAGGTTTTTTGGTCTTTGGTATAAAGTTTTCTCATTATAAAGATAAAGATTATCTACAGATATTTGTAGATAAACCTGAAGGAGGGATAAGTTTAGAAGAATGTGCTGTTTTAAACCAAGAGATTTCAGAATATTTAGATAAGTTAGATATTTTTTCACAAAGCTATGTTTTGGAAGTTTCATCTCCAGGTATGGACTGGCCTTTAAAAACTTTTCAAGATTTTAGAAGAGTTAAAAATAGAAAAATAAGGTTGATATTAAATACAGGAAAAACTTTAGAAGCAAAGCTAATAGAAGTAGGAGAAAAAGATATAAAAATTATGGTTAAAGAACACACATTAACCATAAATATAGATGAGATAAAAGAAGCAAAGGAGATAATAGAATTATGAATGGAGAACTGTTAAGTATCTTAGAGCAATTAGAAAGAGAAAAAGGAGTAGATAGAGAAGTCTTACTCCAAGGGATCGAACAAGCTCTGTTAACTGCTGCAAAGAAAATAGCTCGTCTTAAAAAACCTTCAGAGCCTGTAAAAGTAAAAGTAGATAGAAAGACAGGTGAAATTAAAACATTTTTAGGAGATAAAGAGATAACCATAGAAGAATTTGGAAGAATCGCAGCTCAGACTGCCAAACAAGTTATAATTCAGAAGATAAGAGAAGCTGAGAAAGAAGCAGTCTACAATGAGTTTTCAAAAAAATTAGGAGAGATAGCCACAGGTTCAGTTTATAGAATAGAAAAGAAGAATTTAATTATAGATTTTTTTGGAAGAGCCCAAGGAGTTTTGCCAAGAAAATTTTTGAGTCCTTTAGATGCGTATTCAGTAGGTGATAGAGTAAGAGCTTTAGTGATTGAAGTTACAAAGCAATCTAAAGGCACAAAAATAATTCTTTCTAGGACTCATCCTAATTTCATTAAAAAACTATTTGAATTAGAAGTTCCTGAAATTTATGAAGGGATTGTAGAGATAAAATCTATTGCTCGTGAACCTGGAGAAAGGACTAAAATTGCAGTTTACAGTAAGGATGAAAAGATAGATTGTGTAGGAGCATGTGTGGGTATGAAAGGAACACGTGTTAAAAATATAATTAATGAGTTAAAAGGAGAAAAGATAGATATAATAAGATACTCTGATGATATTAAGGAATTCATAGCCAACAGCTTACAACCTGCTAAAGTCAGTCAAATAGTTTTAGATAGGGAGAATAAAAAAGCAATTGTAGTAGTTTCTGAGGAGAATTTATCTTTGGCTATTGGCAAACATGGTCAAAATGTAAGGTTAGCTTCTAAATTAGTAGGATGGAGTTTAGATATTAGAACTCGTAAGATGCTAAAGATCCCTTTAGGAGAGACTGAAGAAGAGTTAATGAAAATTCCAGGTTTAGGAGAAAAATTATTAGTCCTTCTAAAAAATGCACAGATATACACTTTAGAAGATTTAGCAAAAAAGACTCCTCAAGAACTTACTCGTATAAAAGGAATAGGAAAAGCAAAAGCTCAAAAATTGATAGAAGAAGCAAAAAAATTGTTAGATAAAAAATGAGAGTTTATGAATTAGCTAAGAAATTAAACTTAGATAGTAAAAGATTGCTTAAGTTACTTAAGGAATACAATATAAATGTAAAGTCTCATATGTCTAACTTAGATGCAGAGACTGCTGAGATTCTTTACCATGAATTAGAAGAAAGGTTGAAAAAAGAAGCTGAACTCGAAAGGAAAAAGTTTTTAGAATCTTTAAAAAAGATAGAGATAGATTTTCCAATTACTGTTAGGGATTTAGCTTCTAAACTTCAAATAAAACCTTCAGAACTTTTGAAAAAATTGTTAGAAAAAGGTAAAGTTTTAAATATAAACCAAAATATAGATGAAGAAACAGCCAAAAAAATAGGAGAAGAATTTGGATATTTGATAGAAAAGAAACTTCCTTTAGAAGAAAAGTTAACCAAATTAGAGTTAAAAGAAGCTAATCTCAAAAAGAGACCACCTGTCGTTACCTTAATGGGACATATAGATCATGGAAAGACTTCTATATTAGATAGGATACGAAAATCTAACATTGTAGATACAGAAGCAGGAGGCATTACTCAACATATAGGAGCTTATCAAGTTGAAACTCCTTATGGAAAGATAACTTTCATAGATACTCCAGGGCACCAAACTTTCACTCAAATGAGAGCAAGAGGAGCAAATGTTACTGACATTGTGGTCTTAGTAATAGCCTGTGATGAAGGAGTCATGCCTCAAACTATAGAAGCTTATAACCATGCAAAAGAAGCTGGAACCCCTATCATATGCGCTTTAAATAAAATAGATAAACCTCAAGCTGATCCAGAAAAAGTGAAAACTCAGCTTCAAAAAATAGGTTTAGTTCCTGAAGAATGGGGAGGAGATACTATTTGTGTGAATGTAAGTGCAAAAACAGGCCAAGGTATTAATGAATTATTAGAGATGATTAGTTTACAAGCTGAGATGATGGATTTAAAGGCAGATTTTAATAGACCTGCTTTAGGAGTAGTAATAGAAGCAAAGCTATCACCTAAAAAAGGGATATTGGCTACCCTTTTAGTTCAACACGGAATCTTAAAGAAAGGTGATTTTATAGTTTGTGGCAAATATTATGGAAAAGTAAGAAATATGTATGATGATAGAGGAAGAGAATTGGAATCTGCTGAACCTTCAACTCCTATAGAAATTATAGGATTAGATGGATTGCCTAATGCAGGTGATAAATTTTTTGTCGTTCCTTCTGAAGATGTAGCTAAAGAGATTATAGAGAGAAAAGCAGAAGAAGAAAAAGCAGCTAAATACTCTCAAGGATTAAGATTAGAAGATGTTTTTAAAAAGATCCAAGCAAAGGAATTAAAAGAACTTAAGATAATTTTAAAATCAGATACGTATGGAACTGCTCAAGCTATAGAAGATGCTTTAAAAAAGCTTTCTGGAGAGAAAGTAACTATAAAAATAATACATTCAGGGGTAGGTAACGTTTCTGTTTCAGACGTACTTTTAGCGAAAGCTTCACAAGCTATTATCATTGGATTTAATGTAAAAGTTGAGCCTAAAGCAAAAGATTTAGCTAAAGAAGAGAAAGTAGACATAAGATTATATAGAATAATATATGAACTCTTAGATGAAGTTAAGAAAGCCTTAGAAGGTTTATTAGAACCTGTGATAAAAAAAGTATTTTTGGGAAGAGCTCAAGTTAAGAAAGTTTTTAAGCTTTCAAAAGCAGGAGTGGTAGCAGGTTGTTTAGTAATAAAAGGAATAATAAAAAGAGGAAGTATAGCTGAGTTAGTGAGAGATAAAGACTGCATTTTTAAAGGAAAGATAGTTTCTTTAAAGAGATTTAAAGATGATGTAAGAGAAGTAAAAGAAGGCTATGAATGTGGGATATCTTTAGGGTTTGAGGATATAAAAGAAGGAGATTTTATAGATTGTTATATTGAAGAAACCCAAAAGCCAAAACTATGAGAATTTTAAGTGGAATGAGACCAACAGGCCCTCTTCACATAGGTCATTTGGTAGGAGCTTTATTAAACTGGAGAGAATTTCAAAAAGAGAATGAGTGCCTGTTTATGGTAGCTGATTACCACGCTTTAATGAGTGAATATAAATCTCCTCAAGATATTAAGAATTTCTCTATAGAGATGGTAAAAGACTGGATAGCTTTAGGGATAGACCCTGAAAAGTCTATAATATTTTTGCAATCAGAAGTTAAAGAGCATTTGGAATTATTTATGATATTAGCTTGTCTTACTCCCCTAAGCTGGCTTTATAGATCACCTACTTTTAAAGATCAGATTAAAGAGTTAAAAGATAAAGAGATTACAAATTACGGATTTTTAGGATATCCTGTTTTACAAACTGCAGATATAATTCTTTACAAGGCAGAAAGAGTGCCTGTGGGAAGTGATCAACTTCCTCATTTAGAGTTAGCAAGAGAAATCGTTAGAAGATTTCATTTTATCTATAAGACTCAAATATTTCCTGAGCCTCAACCTCTCTTAAGCAAAACACCAAAGTTGTTAGGTTTAGATGCAAGAAAGATGAGTAAAAGTTATAATAATTATATAGCTTTAAGTGAATCACCAGATCAAATAAAAAAGAAAATAATGAGCATGTTTACTGACCCTCAGAGGATTAGATTATCAGATCCAGGACATCCTGAAGTTTGTAATGTATTTAATTATTATTTAATCTTTAAAAAAGAAATGACCTCAGACGTTAAAGACTGGTGTATTAATGCTAAGAAAGGGTGTACAGAATGTAAAAAGATTCTTGCAGATGTTTTAATAGAATATTTAAGACCTTTTAGAGAAAAAAGAAAAGATCTTACTGATGCTTACATAGAAAAAGTTCTTAAAGAAGGGAGCAAAAAAGCAAGAGCTATAGCTAGTGCTACTATAAAAGAAGTAAAGAGTGTAATGGGTTTATGAAAGTAAGAATAGAAAAATTTGAAGGTCCTTTAGATCTCCTTTTATATTTAGTCAAAAAAAATTATTTAAATATTTATGATATTAACGTTTCTGAAATTGCTGATCAATATTTAGAGTATTTAAAAGCTATGAAGCATATAAATACAGAAATAGCTTCTGAATATCTGGTATTAGCAGCTCAACTGCTCTATATAAAATCAAGAGAACTCTTACCAAAATCAACAGAATCTCAAGAAAAAGAGGAAGAAAGTTTAAAACAAGAGATAATAAATAGACTTTTAGAGTATCAAAGGTATAAAGAAGCAGTAGAAAAGTTAAGAGAGAAAGAATCTGAGCAAAGGAAAGTATTTGTGAAGACTTTTAAACCAAAATCTGAATCTTTATTTTTTGAAGCAAGTATCTTTGATTTGATTTCAGCTTTTAAAAAATTCTTAGAGCAAGTCCCAAAAGAAGTATTTTTAGAAGTAATAAAAGATGAGTACTCAGTAGAAGATAAAATAAATCAGATATTAAATCTTTTGTTAATAACACCTACTTTAAAACTTTCAGAATTATTTAGTAAAGCCGAGAATAAATTAGAGATAGTAGCTATATTTTTGGCTATTTTAGAACTAATAAGACTAAAAGAGATAATAGCTGTTCAAAAAGAGTTATTTGGAGAAGTGTTTTTGATAAAGAGGGATGCACAGAGCTGATTTTAAAAGACAACTCTCACTTTCTGAAACTGAAGAAGACAGAATTTTTAATTTATCTTTAAGACCTAAAAGTTTAAAAGAATTTATAGGTCAGAAAGAAATCATTGAAAATTTAAAAATAGCTATTCAAGCAGCAAAGAAGAGATCTGAACCTTTAGAACATATTCTTTTATCAGGTCCTCCAGGTTTGGGGAAAACTTGTTTAGCTTACATAATAGCTAAAGAAATGGGCACAAAGATAATAGCAACTTCTGGCCCTGCAATTGAGAGAGCAGGAGATTTAATAGGAATTCTTACAAATTTAGAAAGAGGAGATATCTTATTTATAGATGAAATTCATCGGTTATCCAAAGTAGTAGAGGAGTTTTTATACCCTGCTATGGAGAATTTTCAGATAGATTTTGTGATAGACAAAGGTCCTTATGCTAAGACTGTAAGATTTAATTTAAAACCTTTTACTTTAATAGGAGCTACAACCCGAAAAGGGATGGTTTCAGCTCCTTTAAGGACCAGATTTGGAATCTTTTACCATTTTGATTTTTATTCTCCACAAGAACTTTCTCAGATAATCTTAAGGTCTGCTAAGATATTGAATATTCAGATAGATAAAGATTCTGCTTTTGAGATAGCAAAGAGGTCAAGAGGGACTCCCCGTATAGCTAATAGACTTTTAAGAAGAGTAAGAGACTATGCACAGGTAAAATCTGATGGAAAAATAACTCTTTCATTAGTACAAAAAGCTTTAGAGAGTTTGGGTATAGATGAAAGAGGTTTAGATGAGTTAGATAGAAGATTTTTAAAGACGATAATCGAGAATTATAAAGGAGGTCCTGTAGGGATTGAAGCTTTAGCTGCTTCCTTACAGGAAGAAAAGAATACATTAGAAGATGTAATAGAACCCTATCTTTTAAAAGAAGGTTTTATTATAAGAACATCCAGAGGAAGAAAAGTTACAGATTTAGCATACACTCATTTAGGTATCAAGAGCACTTTAAGATCTTACAAAGGTTTATTTCAAAATGGGGTTTGAATTTTTTGGAAAATTCTTAATATTCATAGGAATAATAATTTTCCTTTTTGGAGTTTTTTTATATTTTTTTCCTAAGATACCTTTTATAGGAAAACTCCCTGGTGACATTGTTATCCATAAAAAAAATTTTACCTTCTTTTTTCCTCTCACAAGTTGCATAATCCTCAGCTTAATTCTTTCTCTTATACTTACTTTCTTTTTAAGAAGGTAAATGTTTATTGAAAGAATATTTTCTCTTTTAATATTTCTGAGCTTATTTAGTGTAAATAGTTTTTCTATTCAGATAAAAGTATTAGTAGTAAGTAAAGTAAAGAAAGCTCATTTAAAGATTAACTCAAGATTTTCTGTGTTTTCTCCAGATAAGAAAATTAAGTTTTTAGAAAGAAGAAGATTGAAAAATTCTTATGTCTTAGCTCATGAATGGGGAATAAGTATAGCAGGGTATGGTTTTAAATCTCAAAGTATTCTCATAGTTCCTAAAAAAAAGAATTCTATTTTTTTAAATAAAAAGCAATTAAGAGGCAATCTATTAATTTTTAATAAAAATAAATTTTTATATTTTGTGAATCTTATAGACTTAGAGGAGTATCTAAAAGGTGTAGTACCTAAGGAGATGCCTTTTTGGTGGCCATTAGAAGCCTTAAAAGCTCAAGCAGTAGTAGCC
The DNA here is from genome assembly GCA_965541615.1 of uncultured bacterium. Taxonomy (GTDB): domain Bacteria; phylum Omnitrophota; class Gorgyraeia; order Duberdicusellales; family CBEUCJ01; genus CBEUCJ01. Next base: position 31,189 of record CBEUCJ010000002.1, read on the forward strand.
AGAACTTACGCTTTATATAAAATAAAAAATAACAAAGAGAATTTTTACGATGTATGTATCAGTCAACTTTCCCAAGTCTATGGATTTAAAAAATCAGAGCATATAAAAACCAACATAGCTGTTTTTCTAACTAAAAATGAAGTCTTAACTTATAAAGGAGAGATTTTTCCTACTTATTATCATGCATGCTGTGGAGGAAGAACAGCTAATGCTAAATTGTTTTTTAAAAAAGATTATCTGCCTCTCAGAGGGATAAAAGATCCTTATTGTAAAGGTACTAAATTTTATAGTTGGAAAAAGAAAATACCAAAATCTTATCTTATAAAGATGCTTTTAAAAAAAGGTTATGTTCTTAAAGATATAAAAAATATAAAGATAACAAAACGCACAGAATCTGGAAGATGCTGGGAAATAGAGATAGAAAAAGAAACAGGTTCTGTAATTAAAATTTGGGGTCCAGATTTGAGAAAAATTTTAAAAGGAAAAATACTAAGTGACCTTTATGAGATAAGATTGAAAGGAAAATATGTATATTTTGAAGGAAGAGGTTGGGGGCATGGAGTAGGTTTATGTCAATGGGGAGCATTTGTAATGGCAAAAAAGGGTAAGAATTATAAAGAGATTTTGAGTTTTTATTATCCAGGTTCAGAATTAAAAAAAATAAATGAAGATTTCAGATTTTGATTACAATCTTCCCAGAGAAAAAATAGCCCAATACCCTTTGAAAGAAAGGGAGAATTGTAAATTAATGGTTATAGATAGAAATAAAGGTAAGATCTTTCATACGATCTTTAAAGAGATTAAAAATTTCTTATTTCCAGGAGACCTTTTAATACTAAATGATTCTAAAGTTATTAAAGCTAAAATTTTTGGAAGGAGAAAGACAGGTGCAAAAGTTGAGATCTTTCTTTTAAAAAAAATAGACGATTTAAGATACAAAGCTCTGTTAAGACCTTTAAGAAGATTAAAAGATAAAGAAAAGATTGAATTAGAAGGAGGTTTTAGCTGTATTATTGAAAAAAAAGATGAAGGCATAGTTAAGTTCAATTTTAAAATAGAAGATTTTTTAAATAAGCATGGTAAGATGCCACTCCCTCCTTACATAAAGAGGAGTCCTCTAAAAGAAGATGAAGAGTACTATCAAACTGTATTTGGAAAAAGACTTGGAAGCCTTGCCTCACATACTGCAGGTCTCCATTTTAATGAAAATTTATTAACAGAATTGAAAGAAAAAGGAGTAAAGATTAAGTTTATAACTCTCCATATGAATATAGCTAGTTTTAAAATTTTAAATGAAGAAAACCTTAAAAAAGAAGATTTACCAGAAGAATTTTATAGTATAGATGAAGAGTTGGTGAAAATTTTAGATACCAGAGATTACAAAAGATTAATATGCTGTGGAACTTCTGTAGTAAGATGCTTAGAGAGTTATGGTTTAAATAAAAAGAGAGAAGGTTTTACTCAACTTTTCATTAAACCAGGATTTAAGTTTAAGTTTACGCAAGCTTTAATTACTAATTTCCACTATCCCAAATCTTCTCATATAATTCTTGTAGCTTCTTTTTTAGGGTTAGATTTGTTGAAAAAAGCGTATAAAGAAGCTTTAAATAAAGATTATAGATTCCTAAGTTATGGAGATGCTATGTTAATACTATGAAATTTGAGATTATAAAAGAGGATAAAAAAACTAAAGCCAGATTAGGTGTAATTAAAACTCAGAGAGGTTTAGTTTTTACTCCTGCTTTTTTTCCAGTAGCTACTCAGGCTACTGTTAAAACTCTTTCACCTTTAGATTTATTAAATTCAGGTGTTCAGGGTTTGTTATGCAATGCTTATCATTTGTTTTTGAGACCTGGAATAAAGATTATAAAAGAAGCAGGTGGTTTACATAAGTTTATGGATTGGCATAGGTTAATAATTACTGATTCTGGAGGTTATCAGATATTTAGTCTATCTCCTTTTAAAGAGATTCAAGATTTAGGAGTAAAATTTCAATCACATTTAGATGGGACCACACATTTTTTAACTCCTGAAAAAATAATCCAAATACAGATAGATTTAGATTCAGATATTCTTTTACCTTTAGATGAATGTTGTAGTTTTCCAATAACAAAAGAATATGCGAACTTAGCTTTAGAGAGAACATTAAGATGGGCAGAGGCTTCAAAAGAGGAATTTTTAAAATACGGTCTTAAAGACAAAGCCTTAATGGGAATAGTTCAAGGTTCTTTTTTCCAAGATCTGAGGAAGAAAGCTGTAGATTATTTAGAAGAGATAGGTTTTTGGGGTTTGGCAATAGGTGGTTTAAGTGTTGGAGAACCTCAAGATTTACGGTATAATATCTTGCGATTTTTATCTGAGATTTTACCTAAAAAAAAGTTGAGGTATGTAATGGGGATAGGAAAACCTACAGAATTATTAGATGCTATAGAGTTAGGATACGATTTATTTGATTGTATTATTCCTACAAGATTTGGCAGGACAGGTACTTGTTTTACTCATAAAGGAAAGTTAGTTTTAAGAAATGCAGAGTTTAAAAGAGATACATTACCTCCTGATCCAGAATGTGATTGCTATGTATGTAGGAATTTTACAAGGAGTTATATAAGGCATTTATTTAATTCTTCAGAGATTTTGGGTATGAGGTTGTTATCTTACCATAATGTCTACTTTTTTAATGAGCTTTTAAGGAAAGCAAGACAAGCTATTAAAGAAAACGATTTTATTAATTTTAAAAAAGAATTTTTAAAAAACTATGCAGATTGATATAATAACTATTTTCCCTGAAATGTTTAAAGAAGTATTTGATTCTTCTATAATTAAAAGAGCAAGACTTAAAAAGATAGTCGAGATAAATATTCACAATTTAAGAGATTATACTTCAGATAAACATAAAAAAGTAGATGCTCCTCCATATGGAGGAGGTCCTGGTATGGTTATGATGCCTGAACCTATTTTTAGAGCAGTTGAAACAGTTTTAAGGAAGGATATTGAAAGAGAAAAACAAAGAGTGGTACTTTTGTCTCCTCAAGGAAGGCTTTTGAATCAAAAAATAATAAAAGAATACTTGAATTTTGAGCAGATAATTCTAATCTGTGGAAGATATGAGGGAGTAGATAACAGAGTTAGAGAAGCTTTAATAGATGATGAGATTTCAATTGGAGATTATATTTTAAGTGGTGGTGAGATTCCTGCGATGGTATTTACTGATTGTTTAGTAAGATTGCTCCCAGGAGCCTTAGGAGCAGAAGAGTCAAAAAAATACGAAAGTTTTGAACAGGGCTTATTAGAATACCCTCAGTATACAAGACCACAAGTTTTTAGAGGAATGAAAGTTCCAGATGTTCTCTTATCAGGTGATCATAAAAAAATTCAAGCTTGGAGACAAAGAAAGGCTTTAGAGATTACTTTAAAGAAGAGGCCAGATTTATTAAAAAAGGAGGCAAAAAATGGATAAATTGGCAAAGTTTGAAGAAAAAGAATTAGAAAGACTTAAAAAAGAAAAAGAAATCCCTGATTTTAAGACAGGTGATACTGTAAGAGTTTATGTAAAAGTAACAGAGCAAGATAAAGTAAGAATCCATCCTTTTGAGGGTATAGTTATAAGCATACAAGGTGCAAGACACAGAAAGACATTTACTGTAAGAAAGATATCTTTTGGAGAAGGAGTAGAAAGGACATTTCCTTTGTATTCTCCTTCTATTGAAAAGATAGAGGTATTGAAAAGAGGAAAAGTTAGAAGGAAAAAACTTTATTATTTGAGAGAAAGAGTAGGTAAAAAAGCAAAAGTTAAATCTGCTTAAAAAAGGATGATAAAAGGTAAAATTTATGAAGATTTGGCAGTAAAGTTTTTAAAAGAAAATAGATTTAAAATCATTGAGAGAAATTTCAGGTGTAGGTTTGGAGAAATAGACATAATAGCTAAAGAAAAAAATATACTTTGTTTTATAGAGGTTAAGAAAAGAAAAGGAAATTCTTTAGTAAAATCTTATGAAGCTGTGGATAAAAGAAAAAGAGAAAAAATACTAAAGACTTCTCTTTTTTATCTTAATCAATGTAAAGAAAAGTTTAGTAATGTAAGATATGATGTAGTTTGCTTAGAAGAAAAAAATGGAAAAATACTTTTAGATTTGATAAAAGGAGCTTTCTGTTTTGATTGAAATAGAAGAATTTACCAAAAAGCTTTCTGAAAAAACCCCTACTCCTGGTGGAGGTTCTGTTTTAGGAGTTTTGTCAGCTTTAGGAGTATCTTTGATATCTATGAGTTTGAGATTTTCAATCAAAGAAGATTCTGAGAAAACTTTAGAGATAAGAGAGTTATTAAAATTTTTAAATAAAAAAAGGATATTTTTTTTAAGATATATTAGAAAAGATCAAATTTCCTATTTAAAAAAAGATGATTTTAAAAGTGCAAGTGTTGTTCTAAAAGAATTATTAGAATCTATAGAAGAGACGGCAAAAAAATTAAAGAATATTTTTAAAGTATTGAATAAAAATCTTATTTCAGATTTTTATCTGGGTCTAAAATTATTAGAATTCTCTTATAAAGGAGCAGTTTTGATATTAAAAGAAAATTATATTTTTACAAAAAAGAGTAAAACATTTATAAAAAATTTAATAAAAAAATTTGATAAAAAAAATATATTTGATTTCAAAGAGATAGATAAATTTTTAGAAAAAAGATATGGCAATTTTATTAGAGGGAAAAAAATTTAAAAAAGAACTTTTGGAGGAATTAAAAGAGAAAAGAAAGAAAATCAAAAATATAAAATTAGTCAATATTTATGTTGAGAAAAGAGCAGATTTAGAGATTTATATAAAAGAACAAAAAAAATTGTCTCAGATTTTAGAAGTAGATTTTATAGAGATGAATTTAAAAAGAGAAGAAGAAATAATTCAAAAGATTAAAGTCTTAAATTCAGATCCTCAAATAACAGGTATCTTTATTCAGCATCCTTTACCTAAGGGATTTAATTATTTTAAAATAATTGAAGTTATTTCTCCCTTAAAGGATGTTGAAGGAATTACTCCCCAAAATTTAGGTCAGATTTTTTTAGGTAAGCCTTTTTTGATACCCCCTCCAGCTTTTGCAGCTTATTTTTTAATAAAATCTACAAAAGTAGATTTGAAAGGAAAACAAGCTGTAATAATTGGACATTCAGAGATTATAGGAAAGCCTTTAGCGCACTTGTTGTTAAATGAATTATGTACAGTAAGTATCTGTCACATAGCTACTTTTAATTCTGGAAAATTATTTGACTACACCAAAGTTGCTGACATTTTATGTGTAGGAGTGGGTAAACCTTCTTTAATAAAAGCTTCTCATATTAAAGAAGGTAGTATTATAATAGACTTAGGAGTAAATAAAGTTCAGGATAAAATTATAGGAGATGTTGAATTTGAATCTGCAACAAAGAAAGCAAGTTTTCTTACTCCAGTACCTGGAGGAGTAGGCCCTTTAACATCTGTTTTTTTATTTAAAAATTTATTTAAGTTAGCAGAGTTAAATGGAGTTTAAAGAAAAACTTAAAAAAGGAATCTTTGTAAAGACTTTGGAAGTTTCTCCTCCCAAAGGTACAGACCTTTCATACTTAATAAAAAAACTTCAACCTTTTAAAAATAAGATAGATGCTATAAATGTCACAGATAGCCAGAGTGCTGTAATGAGATTAGGAGCATTAGCTGCTTCTTATATTTTAGAAAAAGAAGGGTTTGAGACGATCTGTCAGCTTACTTGTAGAGATAGAAATAGGATAGCTTTACAACAAGAGTTGTTATCTATGAGTGTTTTGGGTATAAAAAATGTTTTGATATTAACAGGAGATCATCCAAAATATGGGGATCATCCTCAAGCAAAACCTGTTTTTGATTTAGATTCTATAGAACTAATAGGTGTAGCTAAAAGACTAAATGAGGGAGTAGATATGGCAGGAAAAAAATTAAACAAACCTACTCAGCTTTTTATAGGAGGAGCTTTTAACCCTAATGTTGAACCTCAAAAGAAAGAGTTGAAAAGATTAGAAAAAAAGATAGAAAATGGAGCTCAATTCTTCCAATCGCAAGCTTTTTTTGAGCCCAAAAAGTTTATAGAATTTTGCAAAGAGGCTAATAAATTTAAAAAACCTCTTATTGCAGGTATACTGTTTTTAAAATCGTTAAAGACTGCTAAATTTATATCAGAAAATATATCAGGAGTGTATGTTCCTCAAAGAATAATAAGAAAATTAGAGACTGCTCAAAATGAAAGAACTCAAGCGATTCAAATAGCAAAGGATTTGATTTTAGAAGTGAAAGATTACGTGCAAGGAGTCCACTTTATGTTTTTGGGAGATTTTGAAGCTGTTTTAGAGATTTTAGAGGAATTAAAATTATGAAGATTTTAATAATAGGAGCTTCATTTTCAGGAATAATGCTTGCACAAAGATTAAAAGAATTAAATCCTCATTTAGATATAGAATTAATAACTAAAGACCGGAACCCTTATAAAAAAAATCTTCTTTTAAAATTTTTAAAAAATCAGATAAGATCAAAAGAACTTTTATTTTCTTTAGAAGGGTTGAATGTGATAAGAGGGAAAAAGGCAGTTAAGATAAATTTAAATAAAAGAGTTATCTTATTAGAAGATAATTCTAAAAAAAGTTTTGATATTTTGGTAATCTGTACAGGTTCAAGACCTAAATATTTAGGTGTTCCTGGAATCCACAAGAGAGGGGTAGTCTGTCTCTATACTTTAGAAGATATAAAGTTTATAAAAGATTCAAAAGATTTCTCTCGACATGTTATTTTGTACTTAAAGACTAAGTTGGGTTTAGAGATTTTAGATTTATTTTTAGATAAAAAAGATAATTTTAAAATAATAATCCCTGTTTTGAATATATTTAAAGAATCTGAAATTTCAAATATTTTAGAGTTATCTAAAAGAGAGAAGATAGATGTTTTATTAGAAAGAGATGTAAAACAAATAATTGGTAATGGAGATGTAAAAGCAGTAGAATTAGATACAGGTAAAATAATAGCTTGCGATCTTTTTATTACTGATACGGGTCTAAAGCCTAATTTAGAGATTTTGAGAAATACAAATTTAGAAACAGAAGACTATTTAAAAGTTAATGAGAATTTTGAGACAAATATCGAAGGAGTGTATGGTTTGGGAGATGTGATAAGAGAAGATTTAGAAGAAGCTATAGATTTTTCTGGAAGTATAGAGAGAATTAGAACATGTGCATTTAAGTTAGCTCAGATTATCTTTGAAAAAGTTAAGTCGAATTCTTTAATCAGCTATTAAAGATGGAGTTTAAAGATATAATCCCTTTTAAAGGAATTTATTTTAATGAGAAGAAGATAAAGAACTTAGATAAGGTGTTCTGTCCTATTTATGATCTGATAAGTTCTGAGAAAGAGAAGTTTTATAAGAAAGCTTCTAAATACAATGTAATAAATCTTATATTAAGAAAACCTCCCACACATAATGAATATAAAAAAGCAAGAGAGCTTGTAAAAGAATGGTTGGACAAAAATATACTTATAAAAGAAAAAGAGGATAAAATTTATCCTTTAGAGATAGAATATTCAAAGAAAAGATTAAAAGGATTTTTTGCTCTTTTGAATGTTAAGCCTTTTAAGACTAAGATTTATGCTCACGAAAAAACCCACACTTTTCCTATTAAAGATAGATTTTTATTATTGAAATCTACTCAATTTAATTTTTGTTCCATATTTTTGGCTTCTTTGAATAAAAATTTGATTATAAAAGACTTCTTTGAGAAAAATATAAAAAAATTCGATAGGATACTTTGTGTTCAAGATAATTTTAAAAATAAATTTAAATTATTCTCTTTAAAAGTAGATTCTACAGTAGAAGATTTTCTCTTTTCTTTGAAAGAATTTCTCATAGCAGATGGTCATCATAGGTTTAAAGTAGCTTTGAATTATGCAGATTACTTAAACAAGAAGAATTCAGAGTTTTCAAAATCAGCTCAATATATATTAGCCTTCTTTACAGATTTTTTTCAAGAAGGTTTGTATTTAGGAACATTCCATAGGATAATCAGGCTAAACTTAAAAGATGAAGATTTTTTTAAGAGATTGGAGAATTATTTTAAAATAAAAAAGATGAGTTCAGTTAAAAAGTTTTTGAATAATAGTAGGAATCAGAATTCTTTAAAGATAGGTTTGGTAACTGCAAATAAGAAATGTATTTTAGAGCCTACAGAGAGAATAAGAAAGAAAGAGTTTAAAGATTTTGAAGTTTTATTTTTGCATGAATTCTTATTTAAAAAAGTATTAAATTTAAATTTAAAAGAGCAAGATATAATTTATACTCCTTCAGCAGAAGAAGCAATATCTAAAATTGATAGTCACACAAAAAGTTTTTTATTAAGGCCTTTTAAAAAAGAGAAGGTACTTAAAATTGTAAAAAGAAATAAATTGTTTCCTCAAAAAAGTACATATTTTTATCCTAAGTTGTTGACAGGTTTAGTAATGAGAGATTTAAGAGATGGGATTATTTAAAAAAAGACTTAAATACACCATAGTAAGAATTAAGAAAAAGAATATCCCAGATGGGTTATGGGTAAGATGTGAAAAATGTCTAAAGATAATATTTAAAAAAACACTCTTAGAAAACTTAAAAGTATGTCCACATTGTAATTATCATTTCCCTTTGACTGCCTATGAGAGAATAGACCTTTTAATAGATAAAGGTACTTTTCAAGAGTATGATAAAGTTTTGGCTCCTTTAGATCCTTTAAATTTTAAGGGTCCAAAAAGTTACATAGAAAAACTATCCCAAGATCAGCAAAAAACTGGTTTAAAAGATGCTGCTGTCACAGGAAGAGGAAAGTTAAATGGCAAAGATATAGTTATAGGAGTCACAGACTCAAGATTTATTATGGGATCTATGGGTTCTGTAGTTGGAGAAAAGATTACTAGAATCGCAGAAAAAGCTTTAGAGTTTAAAATACCTCTAATAATTGTTTCTGGATCTGGAGGAGGAGCAAGGATGTATGAAGGAATGTTAAGTTTAATGCAGATGGCAAAGACTTCAGCTGTTTTATCAAAACTCCATTCAGAAAGAATTCCTTACATCTCAGTACTGACTCATCCTACAATGGCAGGAGTTATGGCTTCTTTTGCAGGTTTAGGAGATATAATTATAGCTGAACCTGACAGTCTAATAGGATTTACAGGACCTAGAGTTATCGAGCAGACTATAAAGCAAAAATTACCTCCAGGATTTCAAAGATCAGAATTTATGTTAGAGCATGGCTTAATTGATATTGTAGTTGAGAGAAAAGAATTAAAAAGAGTTATCTCTCTTATTTTGGAGTATCTGGCTTGACGTTTTTAGAATTACTTTTATAATTTTTTTTCTATGGCTCAAGTCAGTTTAGTTAATGTCACCAAAGTTTATCCAGGAGGAGTAGTAGCAGTCAAAGACGTAAATTTAGGCATTGAAAATAAAGAATTTGTAGTTTTGTTAGGTCCTTCAGGATGTGGTAAATCTACGACATTAAGAATGATAGCTGGTTTAGAAAAGGTTACGAAAGGTAAAATTTACATAGGAGATAAATTAGTAAATGATATTCCTCCTAAAGACAGAAATGTAGCTATGGTATTTCAAAATTATGCTCTGTATCCTCATATGACAGTCTATGAGAATATGGCATTTGGTTTAAAGTTACGTAAGATCCCTAAAGATGAGATTAAAAAAAGAGTTTTAGAAGCTGCTTCCATTTTGGGGATAAAACATCTTTTAGATAGAAAGCCAAAGGAACTCTCAGGTGGAGAAAGACAAAGAGTAGCTGTAGGAAGAGCTATTGTAAGAAAACCTTTAGTGTTTTTGTTCGATGAACCTTTGAGTAATTTAGATGCTAAGATGAGGGTACAGATGCGAACTGAACTCCATAAACTCCATTTAAGGCTCCAAACTACAATGATTTATGTTACTCATGATCAGATAGAGGCTATGACTTTGGGTAACAGGATAGCTGTAATGAAAGATGGTCAAATACAACAGTTCGCAGAGCCTTTGGTTGTTTATGAAAATCCTGCAAACAAATTCGTTGCTGGATTTTTAGGTTCTCCTCCTATGAATTTTATGGAAGGTAGGATTATAAAGATAGAAAGAAAGTATTATTTTGATGAGGGGAGTATAAGATTAAAGATTTCAGAAGATAAATACGAAAAAATTTCTTCTTACGAGGGGAAAGAAGTTATATTTGGAATAAGACCAGAAAACATTTATGATAAACTCTTTACACCTGAAGCTTCAAAAGAGATCTGTGCAAGGGTAAGGTGTGAAGTTACAGAATCTATGGGTTCAGAGACTTATGTGTATTTAAATACTGCCCGCCATAGTTTCATAATGAAGACCTCTCTTAATAACATCCCTGCCATTGGTCAAGAGTTAGAAGTAGTTTTTGACATGAATAAGGCAAAATTTTTTGATAAAGAAACAGAAGTAACCATTGCATAGAGGATTAAAACTTCTGCTTTTAATAAATCTTGTATTCTCTGTAATCTTTGGTTCATGCAGTTTAATACTTTTGCCTAAATTTTCTTTTTTTGTTCTCTCTTCATTTATAATCTTTCTTATTTTTGTATTCTTCATTGAGAGGAGATTTTTAAAAGAAAAAAGAAATTTAGAGATAGAGTTTGAGCATCTTGAAGAGAAGAAAAATCTATTAGAAGAAGAAATCAAAAAAATTAACAGTCTTAAAGATCAGCTTCCTACAGAGATAACTCAATATAGAACTTTAGGAGATTTTCAAGTTATGCTTTCAAAGTATTTAGAACCTAATATTTTATGTAGAGAGTTTTTAAAAAAGATTACAGAAGTATTTTCAGCAGATAATTTTTTAATATATCTTATAAACTTTGAAAAGCAGACTTTAGAACTCAAATTTTCAAAAAAGACTTCATACATAAAAGAGAAAAAAGGAGATATTATAGATAAACAAGTAGTCTGCACTAACAAACCTATTTTGATAGAAGATATAAAAAAAGACTTTAGATTTCCGTATGAAGAGTTAACTTCTAAAGATAGATTTTCTTCTTTGATTGCAGCTCCCATTTCAGTAGGAGATAAAGTTTATGGGTTAATAAGATTGGAATCAGTCAAAGCTTTTAATTTTAACATCTCAGATTTAAGATTTCTTCAAACTTTAACAGAGATCTTTTCGTTAGTCTTAGAAAATAGTTTTCTTTACAAAAAGATGAAGGATTTGGCTATAAAAGATTCTCTGACAGGTCTGTATTTAAGGAATTATACTTTAGAAAGGTTCAATGAAGAAATAAAAAGAGCACAAAAATTTAATAGAGAGATTTCATTGCTTTTGTTAGATATAGATCATTTTAAAAAATGCAATGATACCTATGGACATTTAGTGGGAGATTTAGTTTTAAAAAATACAGCTGAAGTTATTAAACAGGTAATAGGAGATGCAGGAAATATTATCTGTAGGCTAGGAGGTGAAGAGTTTCTTATAATCTTGCCTAATGTAAATTTATCAGGTGCTATAAAAATAGCTGAAGATTTACGCACTCAAATAGAGAGAGATGAGTTTAAGATAAGAAGAAAGACCATAAAAATTACAGTCTCTATTGGGATAGCTGTTTATCCTAAAGATGGTAAAGACTTTTTTTCTCTTCTTCAAAGAGCAGATAAGAATCTTTATAAAGCTAAAACTTTGGGGAGAAATAAAGTATGTTATTGATTCTTTATGTAATTTCTCTTTTAATTTTCTTGGTTAGCTTGAGGATATACACCAGTTTTGTGCTTATAGATAAAAGATTGAGATTAAAATTATTTAATGAAATCTTAAAAGAACTTTCTTTTAAAAAAGAGAGTTTAGATAAAGAATTTAAAGAATTAAATGAGAAGAGTAAACTTTATTTTGAATTTTTTGAAGCATTAAGAGAACTCTCTTTAATTTCAGAAGAAAAGGAACTTTTCTTAAAGTTTGAAAAGATTTTAAGCAAATTCTATGAGTTTAAAGAGATAAGGTTCTTTGCATCTAAAGAAGAAGGTCTGTCAGATTTTGAGTATTTTCTGATCCCAGAAAAGAATTTAGGATTTAAATTTTTAGGAATAAAAGGATTCAAAGCACAAGATACATTTTTCTTAAAAGTCCTTATAAAACAATTTTGTGTATGTTTGAAAAGATTAAGATTGTACAAAGCTATAGAAGAATTAGCTATCTATGATTCTTTAACAGGAGTTTTTAGCAGAGCTCATCTTATGGAAAGATTAAAAGATGAGTATTTTAGATCTAAAAAATTTAATCTAAATCTTGGGATATTAATGTGTGATATAGATCATTTTAAAAAATGCAATGATACCTATGGACATTTAGTAGGAGATGTAGTTTTAAAAGAAGTTGCCAGATGTATAAAGGATAGTATAAGAAGTATAGATTTTGTAGGAAGATATGGAGGAGAAGAGTTTTTGGTAGTTTTGCCTGAAGTAGAAAAAAATGATCTAAAGCTTGTAGCTGAAAGAATATTAACAGCTGTTAGACAAAAACAAATACAAGCTTACGATGAGATTTTAAAGGTTACTATTAGTATAGGTGGAGCTAATTTTCCTTCTGATTCTCAAGATTTAACAGAGTTAATAGAAAAAGCAGATAGTAATCTCTATACAGCTAAAAGAACAGGCAGAGATAAAGCGGTTATTTAATTCTTTCTTGAAAATAAAGATAAAGAAGATAAAATGAAGAGCAATATGAAAAGAGTATTAATAGGTGTAGATTGGGGGGGTACTTTCTTAAAAGTAGGCATTTTAGATTCTAAATTCTCAGTAAGAATAAAAAAGATCATACCTACAAAGGAGATTGAGAAGAAAAAAGATTTTTTATCCAAATTCCCACAGATAATAAAATCCATTCTCAAAAAAATTAATTTAACTGAAAAAAATGTAAGAGCTTTAGGTATTGGAGCTCCAGGAATAATCGATGTTAAAAAAGGCTATATATATGTGCTTCCTAATGTGAAAGGATGGGAAGGTGTAAATTTAAAAAAACTTTTAGAAAGAAGATTTAAATTTCCTGTTTTTATAGATAATGATGCAAATCTTATCGCTTTAGCTGAAAGCAGGTTAGGTGCAGGTAAGAACTTTAGTAATTTTTTATGCTTAACGTTAGGGACAGGTGTAGGAGGAGGTTTGATATTGAATAAGAAATTACACAGACCCAGAGGAATTTCAAATTGTGAGGCAGGTCATTTTTGTATAGATTTAGAAGGCAAACTCTGTGCTTGTGGGGCTAAAGGTTGCATTGAAACTTTTGTAGGTAATAAATATTTAATAGATTTTTATAAAACTACTCATAAGAAATTACCTCCTCTGTTAAAAAAATTAATCTCAGTAGAAAATGAAAAAGAATTGACCCCAAAGATTCTGTACAAAGCAGCACTTACAGGAGATAAAGATAGTATAAAAGTCTTTAAGAGATTAGCACGAGCTTTAGGTTTTTATATAACAGGAGTAATAAATCTTTTAGGTTTGGAAGCTGTAATTATAGGGGGAGGAATAGCTAGCTCTTGGAGATTAATATCGAAAGATATAAAGAAAATAGTTAGAGAATATGCTATGCCACCTTTTAATAGAACAGTAAAGATATTAAAGACTCAATTAAAAGAAGATGCAGGAATTTTAGGAGCAGGTATTTTAGCAAAAGAGGGGGTAGGAGTATGAAGATTTTTTTAGACACAGCTAATTTAGATCATATCAAAAAAGCATTAGAATGGGGAGTTTTAGATGGAGTAACTACTAATCCTACCTTACTCTCTAAGGAAGGTAAAGACCCAATCTTGCAACTTAAGAAAATATGTGAGTTAGTAAAAGGTCCTGTAAGTGCAGAAGTAATAGGTTTAGATTCTCAAACTATGGTTACAGAAGCTCAAGAACTATCAAAAATAGCTCCTAATATTTGCATAAAGATACCTTTAACATTTGAAGGGTTAAAAGCAGTGAGAGTTTTAAAAGAGAAAGGTATAAAGACTAACGTTACTTTGTGTTTTTCACCTTCTCAAGCACTGTTAGCTGCAAAAGCAGGAGCAGATTTTATTTCACCTTTTATAGGTAGATTAGATGATATTTCTTCTTATGGAATGAGATTAGTTTCAGATATAAAACTAATTTATGATAATTATGGGTTCAAAACTCAAATAATAGTAGCTTCTGTGAGGCATCCTATGCATGTTTTAGAAGCTGCTAAAATCGGAGCTCATATTTGCACACTACCTTTTGAAGTTTTAGAGAAATTAATAAAACACCCTTTAACTGATATAGGAATTCAAAGGTTTTTGCAAGATTGGAAAAAATTGCAGGATCTTTTAAAAGAAAAAGAATGAAAAAATTTTTTCTTTTTGTCTTATTTTTTTTGTTAAACCCATTTGTGCATCCTCAAAAGAAAAAAGAGATCTTACCTATAAAAGTGAAAGCAGATAAAATTGAGTATTTTACTGAAAAAAATTTAATAAATGCAATTGGAAATGTAGTAATTACTTACAAAGATGTAAGATTAACTTGCCAAAAAGCCCAAGTAAATACAAAGACTAAAGATGTTTTAGCAGAAGGTAAAGTTTTGGTAAAGACTACTTCAGGAAAAATTTTAAAATGCAAAAAGATACTATATAACTTAGATAAGAAAACAGGAAAGATTTTTAAAAGCAGATGGGAAGCAGCTCCTTTTTATGGATTTTCTGAAATTTCAGAGCAAATCTCTCAAAAACATTTGGTAGCAAAAAAAGCTTGGATTTCTACTTGCGATTTAGAAAAGCCTCACTGGAAATTATGTGCTAAAAGAGTAGATATTTATCCACAAGATAAGATAATAGCAAAGAATGTAGTAATGAAGATTTTAGATATACCTGTATTTTATTTTCCTGTTTATATTCAGCCTTTAAAAGATAGAGTTTTCAGATTTGGCATTATACCTGGTAGAGATAAAGAATGGGGATTGTACCTCCTTACTTATTACAGGTATTATCTTACTGAGGCTCTAAAAGGAAAATTGCGTTTGGATTGGAGAGAAAATTGGGGTATAGCTGAAGGTATAGATGCAGATTTGGATTTGAAAGAAAAAGGAGCAGTTAATTTAAAGCTCTATTGTACAGATGAAGAGAAAAAACTAAATGGTTTTTTCCGATACAGAGTAGATCTTTCTTCCAAAATGAATCCGTTCAAAGGCATGTATTTAGTAACTGAGTTCCATAAATTTAAAGATAAAGAGTTCTTGAAAGATTATTTTTATCCTGAGTATGAAAAAAGACCTTTTCCAGAAAGTTATTTTTATATAAGTAAAAATTTTAAATCAGCATCTGTAGGTTTGGAAGTAAAAAAAAGAGCTAATCATTTCTTTACAGTTACTGAATTCTTACCCAAAGTTTGGTTTAAAATCTATAACTACAATTTTAAAAATTTTTATTATGATTCTGAGTTAGAGTTTGTTAATTTCAACAAAAAATACGCTTCTTCAGATTTAGATATAGATTGTTTGAGAGTATTTTTTTCTCAAAGAATTTCTTTTCCTAAACAAGTAAAAGGTTTTACTTTTTTACTTTACACAGGGAGTGATATTGGTTTTTATTCTAAGACAAAAGACACAGAAAATGTAACTAAAAGTAGCTTTAAGAGTGGAGTTTCTTTAAATACAAGTCTTTTTAAAATATATGAATTTCCAAAATTTTTTTTAAGACACATAGTTGAGCCTAAAGTTTCATTTGATTTTATTAATAAACCCACTTTTGAGAAAGACAGACTCTTTATATTTGATTCTAAGGATAAAATAGACTATATTAAAAAATTTACTTTTACTTTAAACAACTTTGTAGATATGAAAAGAGAGTCTTTGAAAAAAAGACTTTTAAAATCAGAAATAGAAGTAGATTACTTTTTGGATTCTTATCAAGAAAAGGGCTTTAAAGATTTAAAAGAAAAATTAGAGTTCTTTATATTTAGAAAAATAAGGTTTAAAAATGATCTCACCTATTCCTTAAAAGAACATCATCTTTTAAATACTTCATCTGATTTTACATTCCCTCTTTCTCAAAAAATTAAACTTAATGTGGGTCATTATTTTTCTCGTGATATCTCAAATTCTTTAACTGCACAGATAGATTTTTCTCCCAATTATAAATGGCAGTTTAGGTATTATCAAAGATATGATTTTAAAAGAGGAGAATTCAGTTACCATCAATTTAAAATTAGAAGAGATTTACATTGTTGGTTTTGTGATGTTATCATTACCAGAGATCAAAATAAAAATTGGGGTTTTTATATTGCCTTTAGATTAAAGGCATTTCCTAATATAGGTGTTGATTTTGAAACTACTTATCATGGACCTGGAAGTTCAGGAGAAAAATGAGTAGTTTTCTAAATCTTGAATACAAGATAAAAAATAAAAAAGCCAAAATCGGAATAATAGGGTTAGGATATGTAGGATTGAATTTAGCTGTGAGTTTTGCAAAAGCAGGTTTTATTGTAAAAGGCTATGACATAGATAAAGAAAAGATAAAAAGTATTGAGAAAGGTCAAAGTTACATTATAGATGTTGAATCTCAGATTTTGAAGAAATTAATAAAAGAGAAAAGAATAGAAGTATTCTTAACACCAGAATTTTTAAAATCTGTAGAGGTAGTATTAATCTGTGTGTCTACACCTCTTTCAAAGACTCGTCAGCCAGACCTTACAAATATTTTAAATGTAACGAATTTAATTAAAAAATATATTCATAAAGAGATGTTAATAGTTTTAGAGAGTACTGTTTTTCCTGGAACTACTCAAGAACTCTTGTTGCCTGCATTTTCAGAGACAGGCTTAAAAGTAGGAAAAGATTTTTTCTTATGTTCTTCTCCTGAGAGAATAGACCCAGCAAATAAAAGATTCAGGTTAGAAAACATTCCTAAACTTGTAGGAGGAGTTACAAGGAATTGTTCTAAATTAGCAGTTCTATTATATAAAAATATAATTAAAAACATCTTTGTTGTCTCAAACCCTAAGACAGCTGAAATGGCTAAATTATTAGAAAATACATTTAGAGCAGTAAACATAGCCCTTGTTAATGAAATGGCTTTAATATGCAGAAAATTGAATATAGATATTTGGGAAGTAATAGAATCTGCTTCTACCAAACCTTTTGGATTTATGAAATTTTTGCCAGGACCTGGTATAGGAGGAGAGTGCATTCCAGTAGATCCTTTGTATTTAGCATGGAAAGCTAGATTTGAAGGTTTCCAACCTCAATTAATAGAATTAGCTTCTCAAATTAATTTTTATATGCCTGAGTATGTTACTCATAGAATATTAGAAATCCTTAACATGAATTCAAAGACTATAAGAAATTCAAAGATATTAATATTAGGAGTAGCTTACAAAAAAGATACTCAAGATACAAAAGAGTCCCCAGCTCTCACTATTATAAAAAATTTATTGACTCTCAAAGCAAGAGTTAATTTTTCAGATCCTTATGTAAATTTTATAGAGATAAATAATAGAAAACTCTTTTCTAAGAAATTAACTTCAAGACTTTTAAAAGAACAAGACTTAGTAGTAATAGTTACAGACCATTCTAAATTTGACTATAAGTTTATTTTAAATAACTCTGATTTAATCTTTGATTGTAGAGGAGTATATAAAAACTATAAAAATAAAAAAATCATAAAATTATGAGTCTTAGAAATAAAAAGATTTTGATAACAGGAGGTTGTGGGTTTATTGGTTCACATTTAGTGAGAAGATTAGTAAATCTGAGAGCCAAAATTTTTGTGATAGATAATTTGATCTCTTCACAGATTTTAAATATAAAAGATGTGTTGAACAAAATAAAGTTTTTTAAAATAAGTATTACAGATTATAAAAAGTTAAAAAATATTTTTTCAGATTATAAATTTGATTTTATCTCTCATCAGGCAGCTTTAGTAAGTGTTGCTGAATCTATGGAAGATCCTGAAGAATACATAAAAGTAAATATCAAAGGAACTTTGTATCTTTTAGAGTTAGCCAGAAAAAATAAAGTTAAAAAATTCGTTTTTGCGTCTTCAAGTTCTGTTTATGGAGAAAAAGAAAAAGTTTATTTTAAAGAGTCAGATTCTCCAGAGCCTATATCTATTTATGCTTTGACAAAATTAGCAGGAGAAAATTTATGTAATATTTTTTATAAAAATTTCAAATTGAAAACAGTCTCTTTAAGATATTTTAATGTGTATGGTCCTTTTCAATCCTTAAAATCTCAATATGCATGCGTAGTTCCAAAGTTTATAACCTGTATATTAAAAGAAGAGCCTCCTCCTATTTATGGAGATGGAAAGCAATCGAGAGATTTTGTGTTTGTAGAAGATGTTGTAGAAGCAAATATTCTATCTTTTTTAAACTCTCAAGCAGATGGTCAAATTTTTAATGTAGCTACAGGCAGAGCTTACTCTGTCTTAGAATTATTAGATATTTTGAAAGAAATCTCAAATAAAAAAATTAAGCCCTTATTTTGTAAACCCCGTCCAGGAGATGTTTTCTATACCAGAGCAAGTCTAAAAAAAGCAAAAAAAATATTGGGTTTTATACCTAAAGTAAGCTTTAAGAGAGGCCTAAAAATTACTTTTGATTGGTTTAGAAAAAATACTTGGTTTTGGAAAATTCAATTTTAAATGATAAAAGTATTGATTACAGAGATCGAAAGTTCTTTGGGAGTGCATTTATCTGAATACCTTTTAAAATTAGAAAATGTAGAGATCTATGGTATTTTAAAATCAGATTCTAAAGAAGAGAAAATAGTTTCTATAAAAGATCAGGTAAAAATTTACAAGCAAAGTAAAAAAGATTTTTCAATAAGAAAGATCTTAGAAGAAGTAAAACCACACAAAATATTCTGTTTTAAAAATTTTGAAACTGAAATTTTAAAAGAGACAAAAAATGTATCTCCAGAAACTATAATTCAGATAGAGATGATAGGAGATTTCCCTACAATCTTTGAAAATTTAAAAATAATTTTTACCAAAACTCCTCTTTATACAGGTCCTTTAGTAGAATCTTCTGAAGATCCTTTTTTTTCAAAGTTAGCTGAGCAGATAGTTTTAATAGAAAAAGGATTTAAAGAACCTGTAATACATTTAAAGGAAGTAAAAACATTACCTGTTCTAGATGTAAGAGATTTAGTGAAAGCTTATTGGTTAATAACAGAGGTAGGTAGATTCAGAGAGGTTTATGGAATTTATTCAAGAAAGTATAGATTAAAAGAAATTTTAAATCTTTTTTTAAGTCTTTCTCAAATAAAACCTGAAATAAAATATACTTTTGAAGATGAAAAAATTATATTTTCTATTTCTGAAGAGGAAGTAAAGAACTTTAAAAAAAGAGCATATTGGCGTCCACAAATTCCTATACACATAACATTCAGAGATTTATTAAACTGGTATAGGAAAAAAATTACCAAAAAATTATAGTTGACATGATTTTTGAAAAATGTATATTTATATTATTAATATAAAACTACCTAAAGAAATTTAAAATCTTTTCTGTATTTTCATTCTTTTTAAGAGATTCAAAAAATTTGTTAACCTAAAAAGGAGGGAAAGAAGATGAAAAAGATTAGAATAGCATTAATTGGTGTAGGGAATTGTGCAAGTAGTTTAATTCAGGGAATTTATTATTATAAAAATAAAAAATCTTCTCAAAAAATACCAGGATTAATGCATTTTGAGATTGGAGGTTATAAACCTGGTGATATAGAAGTTGTAGCTGCATTTGATATAGACAAAAGAAAAGTAGGTAAAGACGTAAGAGATGCCATCTTCACACAACCTAATTGCACTACTATTTTTTATAAAGATGTGCCTAAATTAGGAGTAAAAGTACTAAAAGGAAAAGTTTTAGATGGATATTCAGCTCATATGGCAGAATATCCAGAAGATAAATCTTTTGTAATTTCAGAAGAAGAAGAAGTTGATATTGTAAAAGTCTTAAAAGAAACAAAAGCAGAGATAGCTTTAAATTACTTACCTGTAGGATCTGAAGAAGCATCTAGATTCTATGCTAACTGCTGTTTAGAAGCAGGTGTTGCTTTCATAAACTGTATGCCTACTTTTATTGCTTCAGATAAAATTTGGGCAAAGAGATTTGAGGAAAAAGGAATCCCCATAGTAGGAGATGATATAAAATCTCAATTAGGAGCTACTATCGTTCACAGAACTCTTGCGAAATTATTTTTAGACAGAGGAGTAAAGTTAGATAGAACCTATCAAATAAATATAGGAGGAAATGCAGACTTTTTAAATATGTTAGCAAGAGAAAGGTTAAAATCAAAAAAGATATCTAAAACTCAAGCTGTGCAATCCATATTAGACGTTCCTTTAGAAACAGAAAACATTCATATAGGACCTTCTGATTATATTCCATGGTTAAAGGACAACAAAATCTGTTATATAAGAATGGATGGTAGAATCTTTGGAGATGTGCCTATAAGTTTAGAATTAAGATTAAGTGTTGAAGACTCACCTAACTCTGCAGGTTCTGTAATAGATGCTATCAGATGCTGCAAATTAGCTTTAGATAGGAAAATAGGAGGAGCTTTAATTTCAATCTCTGCTTATACTATGAAGCATCCTCCCAAACAATTTCCAGATGAAAAAGCCAAGCAAATGGTAGAAGAATTTATTCAAGGCAAACGCCAAAGGTAAAGTGTTAATTTGAAGGTATTAATAATTGCAGCAGGTAAAGGAGAGAGATTAAAGCCACTGATTAAAGATTTACCAAAACCTTTAACCCCTCTATTAGGCCTGTCTCTAATTGAAAGAGTAATCCTCACCTGTAGAAAAACTGGTTTTAGAGAATTCTTAGTAGTTGTAGGATTTAAATCTCAAATGATAAAAAATAAGATAGGTAATGGTCAAAAATACAAAGTAAACATTGGGTACATTGAGAATAATGAATGGACAAAAGGAAATGGAATTTCAGTCTTGAAAGCAAAAGATTTCTTAAAAGAAGAATTTATCCTTTTAATGGCAGACCACATTTTTGATGTAAAGATTTTAGAAAAAATAAGAGATTTTTGTATAAATAAAGATGAATGTGTTTTAGCTATAGATAAAAATCCTACAAGGTTTATAGACATACAAGAAGCTACAAAAGTAAAAACGGAAGGAGATTACATTATTGATATTGGAAAAAATATTTCAGATTACAATGGTTTAGATTGTGGAATATTTAAAGCAACTCCTGTTCTTTTTGAAGCTTTAGAGGAAAGTGTGAAAAAAGGAGCTCAGACTCTTACAGATGGTATAAGACTTTTAGCAAAAAATAAGAGAATGAGATATTTAGAGATAGAAAAAGATAATTTTTGGATAGATATAGATACACCTTCTGATTTGGAAAAGGCTGAAAAGATCTTATGTAAAGATTTGGTAAAGCTAACTGATGGTCCTATATCCAGATTTTTAAATAGACCTATTTCAATAAGGATATCAAAATTTTTAGTAAGAACTGAAGTTACACCAAATTTTATATCTTTTTTAAGTTTTGGTTTGAGTATAATTTCAGCTTGGTTTTTTTCTTTAGGAGATTATCTTTCTAACATATTAGCTGGAGTTATAGCTCAACTCTCTTCAATAATAGATGGATGTGATGGTGAAATAGCCAGATTAAAATTTAAAGAATCTGAATATGGAGCTTGGTTCGATGCAGTTTTAGACAGGTATGCAGATGCTTTAATCATTATAGGTATGACAATAGGAATTTATAGATTTCTAATAGAGCCTAAAATATTGATCACAGGTTTTCTGGCATTAACTGGTTCTTTTATGATGAGTTACACAGCTGATAAATATGATTCTATTTTCAGAAGGAAAAAAGTTTTGCCAAAAGTAAGGTTAGGAAGAGATGTGAGATTATTCTTGATAATGATAGGAGCCTTTTTTAACAAGATATTTTTAACTCTGTTCATATTGGCTTTATTTTCAAATTTGGAAGTAATAAGAAGAATTTATATATTAAAGAAAAAAATTAAACCTGCCTGAAAGATTTTTCTTTTATATAAAATTGTTGAAAAAAGAATGAAAAATAAATAAAATTAAAAAAATTATCAATTTTTAAATTACTTTTCTAAAAGCCCACGTAGCTCAGTGGTAGAGCACCTCACTCGTAATGAGGGGGTCGCAGGTTCAAATCCTGCCGTGGGCTTTTAAAAAAGGAGGAAAACTCAAAGATGCAGACTTATGCTTATGGATTTCCAAGATTGGGCAAAAACAAAGAGTTTAAAAAAAGTATTGAAAGTTTCTGGAATAGAGAAATTTCTGAATCAGAGCTTCTTAAAAAAATAAAAGAAATAGAAACTGAAAGAATTTCTACTTATGAAAACTTTGAAGTCAAATTTCCTTTAGCTGAAATTACACTTTATGATAATATCTTAGACAATGCATTAATATTTGGAGTTTATCCTTATAATATGAGATTAGATAGTTATTTTAAGTTTGCTAGGGGAAAGAGTGCTTTAAAATTAAAAAAGTTCTTCAACACAAATTATCATTACCTCGTTCCAGAGATTAAGAAGAATACCAAATTTAAGATTCAATGGAGAAAGCCTTTAGAATGGTATAAAGTCTTTAAAAAAAATCAACCTTTATACATGATAGGACCTTTTACTTTTTTGAAATTAAGTAATTTAGAAGACAAAGTAGATTTTGCAGAAAAACTTGCAGAGTTATTCAGTATGTATCTTGAGTTATTTAAAGAATTTGAGAAGGAAGGAATAAAAGAAATCCATTTAGATGAACCTGCTTTTGTTTTAGATCTCTCAAAGAAAGAGGTAAAATTTTTAAAGAAACTTTACAAAGAGAATTTTCAGAGTCTAAATTTAAATATTTATCTTTTTACCTATTATGAAAGTGTAGATTTTTTAAAAGAGCTTTTAGATTTTCCAGTAAAAGGTATTGGGTTAGATTTTATTCAAGGTTATGAAAATTATACTTTTTTAAGAAAGACAGGTTTCTGTAAGGATAAAATTCTCTTTTCAGGAATAATAAATGCTAAGGTACCTATTAGAGAGCATATTCCTTCCAAAGCAGACTTTGTTAAAAAAATTTTGAAAATAAAAGGTGTTTCAGAAAAAAATCTTTTTTTAAGTGTAAGTTGTCCTTTATTTGGTTTGCCTGTAAGTTTAGAAAAAGAAAAAAATATGCCTAAGAGATTAAGAAGAAAATTGAGTTTTGCCAAAGAGAAATTAAAAGAATTAAAATTGCTAAAAGGGTATTTGGAAGGGAGATTTAGAAAAGAAGCTTTAGAGTGGTCTAAGAGTTCTGAAATCTTTGAATTTAAAGACCAAAATATAAAATACTTTGATACTTTATCTTTAAGTAAAAAAGAATTTTTAAGAAGGAAAAGACTCCATCAAAAATTATTCAATTTACCTTTATTTCCCACCACTACCATTGGAAGTTTTCCTCAGGATAAAGAGTTAAGAAACATAAGAGCTCTTTATAGAAAAAATAAAATCTCTAAATCTGAATATGAAAAATTTATAAAAGAGAAGATAAAGAGATTGATAAGATTCCAAGAACAAATAGGTTTAGATGTTTTAGTACATGGAGAGTTTGAAAGAACAGATATGGTAGAATTTTTTGCTCAAAGACTGAAAGGGTTTTATACTACTCAATCTGGTTGGATAATTTCTTATGGAACAAGGGTTTATAGACCTCCTATAATTTGTGACAGAGTTGAAAGAAAAGCCCCTCTTACTGTGAAAGAGATTACTTTTGCTCAATCTTTAACAAAAAAATTTGTGAAAGGAATAATTACAGGACCTGTTACCATTTTAGGATGGAGTTATAACATTACTAAGAATCCTCCTTATAAAGTAGCTTTTCAAATAGCTAAAGCTTTAAATAAAGAAATAAAAGAGTTGATAAAAAAAGGCATAAAGATAATTCAGATAGATGAACCTGCTTTTAGAGAGCAAGTCCCTTTAAAAAAGCGAAAACAAAGATTTTATTTTTCTTGGGCAATAAGAGCTTTTAATTTGACTTGTAAAACTCAAGATTTTGTCCAAATACACACTCATATGTGTTATTCAGAGTTTAAAGATATACTCAACCAGATTTTAAAGTTGAACTTTGATGTAATTACAATTGAAGCTATGCGTAGTAAAGGAGATGTGTTATCAGCTTTCGAAAGTAAAAAATTTGTAAGAGATATAGGTCCAGGGGTATGGGATATACATTCAGTTTACGTACCAAAGATTGAGGAGATGAAAGTAGTAATAGAGAAAGCTTTAAAAGTTTTAAAACCCGGTCAAATTTGGATAAATCCAGATTGTGGTTTAAAGACAAGAAATTACAAAGAAGTAAATTCTGCTTTGAAGAAGATGGTAAAGTTAGCAAAGATTTTGAGAAAGAGATATTCTGAAAGAATTAGGGAAGAGTGAGTTTTAGAGAAATATTTAAAAACAGATCTTTTTCTTGTCTTTGGTTAGGACAAGTTATCTCTCAATTTGGAGATAGGCTCCATCAAATGGCTTTAATAGGTTTAATGTATCAGAAAATGCCAGGTTCTTCTTTACAATTAGCAAAGTTATTCTCTTTTATGATATTACCTATTTTTATCTTGGGACCAGTAGCAGGAGTATATGTAGATAGATGGAGCAAAAAAAGCACCATGTTTTTTTCTGACATACTAAGAGGAATATTAGTATTTCTTATTCCTTTTTACTTTCTAAAATTAAAAACACTCATTCCCATTTACATAGTAGTATTTTTTGTCTCGTGTATTTCAAGATTCTTTGTTCCTGCAAAGTTGAGCATTATCCCTGAACTTGTAAGGACAGATCAATTGCATTTGGCAAATTCTTTAATTTCAACCACAGGTATGATAGGAGCTATGTTAGGGTTTGGATTAGGTGGATTTATTGTAGAAAAAGTTGGGGTAAAGTTCACTTTTTTATTAGATAGCATAAGCTTTTTTATTTCAGCAGGTTTAATTTCTCTGGTCGTTTCTGCAAAGGATTCAGAATTCAGGCCAAAAGACATTATTCTTTTAGGGGAAGAGTTGATGAGTAAGGTAAAAAATAGATTCATAAAAGAGCTAAGAGAGGGGTTTTTTTATTTATTTAAAGAGAAAGCAAGTTTTTTTACTTTAAAGAAACTTTTTGTCTTATCTTCAGGAGTAGGAGCTCTGTATACCACTTTAATAGTCTTTATTCAAAAGACTTTGGGTTCAGCTACAAGAGATTTGGGACTAATAGCTGTTATGTTTGGTATAGGATTATTTTTAAGTTCTTTAGTGTATGGAAAAATTGGAAAAAAAATTTCTATTCAAAAAATTTTAAATTTCTTTTTGTTAGCTGTTAGTTTATTTCTTTTAATGTTTATTATTCTGTTAAAAAAATTCCCTTCTTTAAAATTAAGTTTAATCTCTTCATTCTTTTTAGGATCTTTAATAAGTCCAATAATTATAGGAGCTAATACCTTAATTCATAAAAGTTGTCAGGGCGTATTTCACGGTAGAATCTTTAGTTGTATGGAAGTAATAGTTCATTTTGGTTTTCTATTTTTCATGATATTAAGTTCATGGATAGCTCATTTTATAGGAGAATTTAAAGTAATTTTGGGAACATCATTTTTTATTGCAATTTATTCTTTTTTTGGTATTTTCAATAAATATGTTAAAAATACCTGAATTTAAACATCCTCAGAAAAACACACCTTCTTTAAAAACTCCTATTCCAAAAAAAGTCTACATAGCTTTATCTCAACATGTAGGAAGACCTGCCCAACCTGTAGTAGGAAAAGGTGATAAAGTAAAATTAGGTCAGCTGATAGCAAAAGCTTACGGTAAAATCTCTGCAAATATCCATTCACCTGTGGAAGGTAAAGTGCAAGATATTACCTATTTTAACCACCCTATCTTGAAGAGATGTAAGACCATAATAATTGAGTCTGAGAATAATTTTGAAGGTGATTTTAAAGAAAAACCAATTTCAGAGATAAGAGAATTAAAACCAAAAGACCTATTAGAAATAATATTTGAAAAAGGAATCGTAGGAATGGGAGGAGCTCAATTTCCCACACATGTAAAACTCTCTCCTCCTAAAAAAATAGACATTTTAATTGTAAATGGTTGTGAGTGTGAGCCTTATTTAGTATGCGATCATATACTAATGAAAGAAAACTTATTAGGTATTTTAAAAGGGGTAGATATAATTAATTTTATCTTGAAGACAGAAAAAATTATATTTTGCTTAGAGGATAACAAAAGAGAAATAAAGGAATTAATCTTAAATGAATTAAAAAATTTTACTCCTATTTTTTCTGAAAACTTTAATTTAGAAATAAAAGTCTTTAAGACTCGATATCCGCAAGGTGCTGAAAAACAACTAATATTTAATGCTACTAAAAGAGTAGTCCCTGCTGGAAAATTACCTTTTCAAGTAGGAGTTTTAGTTCAAAATGTAGCTACATTATATGCAGTGTATGAAGCTGTTTATAAAGATAAACCTTTAATCGAAAGATTGGTGACTTTTGCAGGCAAGATTTTAGAGAAACCTCAAAATCTATGGGTAAGAATAGGCACTTTAATTAAAGATCTATTAGAATCACAGATTTTGAGATTAAAATCTGAGCCTAAAAAGTTAATTTTTGGTGGACCTATGATGGGTATAGCCCAAGAAAGTTTAGAAGTTCCTATTTTAAAAGGTACAGGCGGAGTCTTATTTTTTGGAGATAGAGATTTAATTTTTAAAGATGAATTTAACTGTATAAGATGCGGAAGATGTGTAGAGGTGTGTCCTATGAATTTATTACCTTGCAGGATTTACACACTTATTAAAAATTCTGAATTTTCATCTTTAAAAGAATTTTATATCTCTGATTGCATAGAATGCGGAAGTTGCAGTTATGTATGTCCAGCAGGTATCCCTTTGAGTTCTTACATAAAATGGGCAAAGAGTTTAAATTTATAATTGAATACCCTCCTCATTTAAAGAGTAAGAATAAAGTCCCCCAAGTTATGCTCTTTGTAGTTTTAGGAACTTTGCCGAGTTTAATTTGGAGTGTGTATTTATTTAGGTTTAATGCTATAAGAGTTTTGGGTTTGAGTATCTTTAGTTGCTTTTTAGCAGAGTATTTATACTGTAAATTTTTAAAAAAACCTTTGAGTTTAAAAGATCTTTCTTTTTTGGTCACAGGAATTCTTTATGCTCTTACTCTACCCCCAAGTATTCCTTCTTATCCTTGTATTTTGGGAGGATTTTTCAGTATAATAGTAGGTAAAATGATATTTGGAGGTCTGGGGCAGAATATTTTCAATCCTGCTTTGGTAGGAAGAGCATTTTTAACAGCTTCTTTTCCTGTTTATATGACTTCTTGGATAAGACCTTTTGATGGTGTAAGTTGTGCTACCCCTTTAAATCTATGGAAATTCAATGGAATAATTACTCCTTTAAAAGATTTATTTTTTGGATTAAGTGGTGGAAGTTTGGGGGAGATGAATAGTTTTTTACTTCTTTTGGGAGGATTATTCTTAATTTTTACAAAAACAGCTGATTTCAGAATCCCTCTATCTTATTTAGTTACAGTATTTTTGATTTCTTCTTTATTTTACCTTTTAAATCCTTTAAACGGAAGTCCTTTATTTCATTTATTCAGTGGAGGATTGATGTTAGGAGCTTTTTTTATGGCTACAGATCCAGTTACCTCTCCTTACACAAAGCTAGGTAAGATTATTTTTGGAATAGGGTGTGGTATAATTTGCATGAGTATAAGATACTTTGGAGGATTACCTGAAGGAGTTATGTTTTCAATCCTATTTATGAATGCATTAACTCCTCTAATAAATAAAGTTACAAAACCTAAAAGTTTTGGAAGATGAATAAGACTTTTAAAGTAATCTTAATTTTAACTCTTGTAAGTTTTTTATCAGGATTCTTTTTATCTTTTGCTTATAAAAAATTTAACCCTAAGATATTAGAGAATCAAAAAAAAGAGACGCGAGAAAAAATTTTTGAAATAATTCCTAAAGCTCAAAGAGTAGAGGAAAAACTTTTAAAGGATAAAACTATTAATTTTGTTTATGACAAAAAGACTCAACTTTTAGGGTATTGTAGTGTAGGAGAAGGGTTTGGATATCAAGGAAAGATAAAAGTATTAGTCTGTGTAGATAAGGATTTTAAAAAGATATTAGGTATAGATATAATTGAACATTCAGAGACCCCAGGTTTAGGAGCTAAGATAACTCAAAAAAATTTTAGAGATCAATTTAAAGGTTTAAAGACCGATATCCAAATAAAAGTAAAGAAAAGAAAAGCTCTTTTAGAAAACAATGAGATTCAAGCAATATCTGGAGCTACTATCTCTTCTGAGAGTGTAACTAAAATCGTAAATGAAACTTTAAAAGAACTTAGAAAGATATTGAAAAAATGAAGAACATTCAAATTATTAAAAATGGATTATGGTATAATCATCCTATCTTTAGACAACTTTTAGGAATGTGCCCTACTTTAGCAGTTACTACTTCCTTCATAAATGCTTTATCTATGGGATTAAGTGTAATATTTGTTTTAGTCTCTTCAAGTTTTATAGTCTCTTTGATAAAAAGAATAGTTCCCCAACAGGTGAGGATAGCTGTCTTCACGATCATAATTTCTACTTTTGTTACAATAGTAGATCTTTTTTTAAAAGCAAATTTTCCTCTGATCTCTAAAGCATTAGGACCCTATGTGCCTTTAATCATCGTTAATTGCATAATTTTGGCTAGATTAGAAGTTTTTGCTTCAAAGAATACTTTGTGTAAATCCTTATTAGATGCCTTTTCTACAGGATTGGGATTTTTATGGGGATTATTGGTTTTGGGGAGTATAAGAGAAATTTTAGGAAAAGGCACTTTGATAGGTATTCCTATAATAAAGATGAAAGATAACTTGCTCATTATGCTTATGCCTGCAGGAGCTTTCTTTTCTTTAGGGTTTTTGGTCGGTTTAATGAACAAGATTGAAAAGAAAAAATGTTAAAGGAATTGCTTTTTATAGTGCTATCAGCTGTTTTAGTAAATAATTTTGTTTTAAGTTATTTTTTAGGGATCTGTCCTTTTTTAGGAGTCTCACAATCTTTAACATCTGCTTTTGGGATGGGAGGAGCGGTTACTTTTGTGATGACTTTGGCGAGTAGTATTACATGGTTAATATACCATTTATTTTTAGAAAAATTTGGGCTCAGTTTCTTAGAATATGCTGTATTTATTTTGGTAATAGCTTCTTTAGTACAATTAGTAGAAATGTTTATTAGAAAGTATTCTCAATTTCTTTTTAAAGCTTTAGGGATTTACCTTCCTTTGATAACTACAAACTGTGCTATTTTAGGTTTGTGTTTGTTTGTTATTATGAGAAATTACAATTTTTTAGAGACTGTAATATACGGATTTTCAGCAGGAATAGGGTTTAGTTTAGTCTTATTGATTATGGCAGGTATAAGAGAAGAGCTAAGATTTTGTGATGTACCTGAAAGTTTAAAAGGTGCAGGAATAACTTTAATAACAGCAGGTTTATTATCATTAAGCTTTATGGGATTTTCAGGAATGTTGAAATGAAAGAAGTTGTTATTTCTTCTATAGGATTAGGATTAATCGGATTTTTATTTGCTGTAATATTAAGTATAGCTGATAAGAAATTGGCAGTAAAAAAAGATCCAGTTTTAGAAAAGATTCTTAAGATATTGCCAGGAATAAATTGTGGAGCCTGTGGGTTTAGTAGTTGTGAAGCTTTTGCTCAGAATGTATTAGAGAAAAAGAGTTTATTTAAAGGGTGTTTGGCAGGAGGAAAAGAAGTAAATGAAAAGTTGTGTAATTTATTGGGATTAGAATCTCCACACACAACAAAAAAGAAAGTAATAGTAAAATGTTCTCAAACTGAACCTAAAAAATTCTCTGCTGAGTACAGAGGAGTAAAAAGTTGTGCTTTGGCAGATTTGGTAGGGGGAGGTTTAGCTTGTAAATATGGATGTTTAGGTTTTGGAGATTGTGAGAAAGTTTGTAAGTTTGGTGCTATAAAAATAGAGAAGGGATTACCTGTTATAAATTATGAAAAATGTGTAGGATGTGGAGAATGTGTAAAAGCATGTCCCAGAAATGTTTTAGAGATTGTAGAGATAAAAAATGACAAACTTTATTGGGTAGGTTGTAATAATCCAGAAACTGCAGTTCAAGTAAAAAAAGTATGTGATGTAGGATGCATAGGTTGTGGACTTTGCACAAAGGTAATACCTGAAAGTCCTTTTTATTTAGAAGAAGCTTTAGCAAAAATTTGTTACAAGAAAATAGAAGATAAAAATTTGGATTTAGCTTTACAAAGATGCCCTACCAAAGTAATTAAAAAAATAGATGTCTCTTAAAAGAAAAGCAAGAGTTTCAAAAGTAGATAAGAACAATCTAGAAGTGGAGTTTTTAGATACTTTTCATTGTAAAGGGTGTAAGTTAAACTGTAAAGTGAATGAGAAGATAACTT
Source organism: uncultured bacterium (assembly GCA_965541615.1). Taxonomy (GTDB): domain Bacteria; phylum Omnitrophota; class Gorgyraeia; order Duberdicusellales; family CBEUCJ01; genus CBEUCJ01. The sequence goes on from CBEUCJ010000002.1 coordinate 61,665, forward strand.
TAACTAAAAACACTGAATTTAAAGAAGGTGAAATTGTAGAATTGAGGTTTTCAGAAAAGAAATTTTTAATTTTGATATTTATTACATTTTTAATTCCTTCTCTTTTGTTCATCCTTACAATATTTGTCTTTAGAGATTTAAAGATAATAAGTTTTTTGTTAGCTGTGTTGATATTATTAATTTATTTTTTGATTCTTGCAAAGTCTTTTAAGAAGAACAAAATATTTGATGAAATTGAGATTCATAAAATCTAAGGTTTTATGAATATAGCTATCTTTGCCTCAGGAAGAGGTACAAACTTTGAGGCTTTAGTTAAAGCTCAAAGGAAAGGAGTTTTTAAAGCTGACATTAAGATCTTAATCACAGATAATAAATCTGCTTATGTAAGAAGGAGAGCAAGAAGATTAGGTATAAAAGAAGAAGTTGTAGAATTTGAAAAATTTAAGGATAGAAAGAGTTTTGAGAAAGAAATTTTGAAAATTTTAAAAAGAGAAAAGATAGATTTAATATTACTAGCTGGCTTTATGAGGATACTTTCTCCTTATTTTGTAAAAAAATATAAAAACAGAATTTTAAATATCCATCCAGCATTGTTGCCCTCTTTTAAAGGAACTCAGGCTATAAAAAGAGCTTTTAAGTATGGAGTAAAAGTCACAGGTGTTACAGTCCATTTTGTGAATGAAAAGGTAGATTCGGGTCCTATCATACTGCAAGAACCAGTCAAAATCACCCAAAAAGATACCTTAGAAAGTTTAGAGAGAAAAATCCACAGAGTAGAACACAAGTTGTATCCTAAAGCTGTAAAGTTGTTTGTAGAAGGAAAATTAAAGATAGAAGGAAGGAGGGTTAAAATTGCAGAATAAAAAATTGTATTTCTTAATTCTATTTTTATTGTTCTCTAATGTAGTTCTTATCGCTAAAGAAAAGAAATTAGAATTTACTGCAAAAGTAGATAAGAACACAATTTCAGAAGATGAGACTTTAAAATTAGAAGTGACTTTAAAATTTAAAGGAAAACAGACTCCAAAGATAATTCTTCCAAAATTTAAAGACTTTAAGGTAATAGGCAGATTTCAATCTCAAAGTATAAACATAATTAAAGGAGAATTAGAATATGTTTACAAATTGACACTTTTACTTTTGCCAAAAAAGACAGGTACTTTACTAATTCCTTCTATAAGGGCAAAGATAAAATTTAAAGAACTATCCACAGATCCTATAAAAATAAAAGTTAAACCTCAAACAGAGGAAGAGATTACTTTTGAAGAAGGGATTTCAGTCTGAGAGGAGGTTTAATATTTTCTAAAGATTTAAAAGAAAAAAATTCTAATTCTTTATTATTTAGATATATCTTTATTCCTAAAAAATCTTTATATTCGTAGATTTTAATAAAAAATTTGAATATTTTTAAAATGTCTTTTAAAATAGGTTCAGTTAATTTGAAATTCTCATCTGTTGTTTCTAAATATATTTCATAAAAATCTCCGTCAAAATCACATTTTATCTCTTTTATTCCTTCTATTTTTTTATTGGTAAAATACATACTCAGTTTATTTACCATTAGTTCGCACAGAAATTCTTCAAAATCTATATCATGGACAGGAATGTGCGTACCTGTTTCATCTCCTAAAGCACTGAGGTTAAAATAACTTTTGATCACCGTTCTATCAGCTAATTCTTCATCAGAGATATAAAATAAAAAGAATTTTTTTAAATCCTCAAAATTTACTATCTCTATAATATCTGCACCTGTTTCATAGATGTCTGAGACTACTGTTACATAAAACTTTGGAGGTTTATCTAAACTAAGGAGAACTCTGCTTATACTTAGACTTATCTTTCTCATTTTATCTATAACTTCATCTTTAATTTTTAGATCTTTGTTCAAAATACTTTTAAAAGGAGCATAAATCCAAATAGTCTCTCCCACATCCTTTACTACTACATTTATGTTAAATTCTTTCTTACAGATTTTTTTTATCTCTTCTCTTACATTTCTTCTTTTATAGGTAGGAGGAATAGTACAGGCACAAAAGAAAAGAATGCTAATTAGGAGAGCTTTTTTCTTTACCATATTTTTTAAAGAGTTCAACTATTTCATCATAATCTAGTTCTTCTTTTTTTAATAATTCTTGTGCAAAAGCTTCTAAAAGATCTCTTTCTTTGGTGAGTAAATCTTCTACTTCTTTTAGACAGTCTTTTAAGATCTTTTGAACATCTTCATCTAATCTTTCTTTAATTTTATCTGATAAGAGAATATTTCTTCCTCCATACCAGCTCGTATCATCAGACTCAAAATTGCCAATTAGTCCTGAAGGCCCCATTCCCCATTTCCATACCATATTATGGGCTATTTGGTAAGCTCTTTTAAAATCTTGATCTACTCCATTTGAAGTCTTTCCAAATTTTAGTTTTTCGGCTACATAGCTTCCTAATAAAGTTTTAATTTCAGCTAATAATCTTTCTTTATCTGATATGTGTATTTCTTCTTTAGGAACAGGCATAGCATAACCTAAATACCCTTTTCTAGGAATAATGGTAGCTTTTACTACATCATCTGTGGGATGAGTTAAATACGCTACTATTGCATGACCAGCTTCATGATAAGCTACCCATTCTTTCTCTCTTTCACTCAAAGTGATGTTAGATTTTAATCCGAACATGACTCTATCATAAGCTTCAGATAAATCTTCCATAGTGACTTTTTCTCTACCTTTCCTTACAGAGATCAAACTGGCTTCTCTTACACAGTTAGCAATATCTGCAGGACTAAGTCCTACAGTTTTGCGAGCTAAAACATCTGTATTTACAGAGTTAGGATCAAAATTTACTTTTTTAAGATAAAATTCAAACAATTTCTTTCTTTCTTCTAAATTAGGATAACCAACATATATTTTTCTATCAAATCTTCCTGCTCTCATTAAAGCCCTATCTAATTCGTCTTCTGAAACGTTTGTAGCACCTATGACTACGATATTATGTTCTTTTTGTCTTAAGCCATCTAATTCAGTTAAAAGTTGATTTATAGTAGCATTATAATCCATTCCTGCTCCAAAGCCTGAGACTCCAACTCTAGGTCTTGCTATAGTATCTATTTCATCTATAAATATAATACATCCTCCATATAATTCAGCTAAAGCTCTAGCTCTTTTAAAGAGGTTCCTTAATCTTTGAGCTCCTAACCCTACAAATATTCCCATAAATTCACTTCCTACAGCAGATAAAAAAGGCACACCAGCTTCAGTAGCTATAGCCTTTGCTAGATACGTTTTTCCACAACCAGGAGGTCCTATTAATAAGACTCCTTTTATGACTTTTCCTCCCACTTTTTTTAATCTTGCTCTATCTTTTATTAATTGAATTACTTCCCATACATCGTTCTTTATACTTTCCATTCCAATTACGTCTTCCCATTTTACATTTACTTGTAAGGGCTTTATCTTTTTCTGCCCCATTTTGGCTAAACCTCCTCCAAACCACAGCCAGAACCACATATAGACATAAATAGTAGCAAAGATAAAAGCAGTCACAATGCTGAATAGAAGTTGGATAGGTACACTCGCTAACTGCATTCGTTTGTAAAAAGCTTCTAATTGCATAAATTGCTTTATACCATTGATGACTAAGATAACTGAAAGTACAAATAATATCCCTAAGATTGTAAAGATAATAATTCTTATCCAATATAGTTTTACAAATACTTGAATTTTTTTAGAATTTATCTTCATACTCTTTAAAAAATAGCATATTTTAAATACCATGTCAAATTAGGTATTTTTTGGATTTTAAACTTGACAGATTAAATGTTAAATGTTAGTATTTGTGAAATATGGAACAAATTAAGAATAAAAAATTAAATAAAAAAAGAAGTATTCAATTTTCTCCAGAGACGATAAAAAGGTTAAGTTTGTATTTGAGAAGTTTGAAAAGATTGAGAGATGAAGGAGTAGAGGTGGTTTCGTCTGATAGAATAACTCAATCTTTGAACATAACTTCAGTTCAATTTAGAAAAGACCTTTCTTACTTTGGAGAATTTGGAAGGAGAGGGGTAGGTTATAATGTAGCAAAGTTGATAGAAGAGATAGAGGAGATATTAGGTACAAACAGAAAATGGAAGATAGCTTTAGTAGGGGTTGGAAGATTAGGGAGCGCTTTGTTAGGGTTTCCAGGGTTTAGAAGTTTTAACGTAAAGATAAGTTGTGCTTTTGATGTAGATCCAAAAAAAGTAGGAAAAATTCAAAATGGGGTAAAGATTAGAGACGTTAATAAAGATTTAAAAAAAGTAATAAAAAAAGAAAAAATAAAGATAGCTATAATTTGTACTCCTCCAGAAGTAGCTCAACAGATTACAGATTCTCTCATAGATGCAGGAGTAAGAGCTATATTGAATTTTGCTCCTATAAATTTAAAAGTTCCTCAAAATGTATTAGTTTCAAATGTCGATGTAGCTTGTGAATTAGAGAGTTTAATTTTTTTTCTTAAACAAAGTTTGGAAAATGAGAATTAAAAAAATTGCATTTTTTGAGATAGAAGGTTGGGAGAAAAGGTATTTAAAAAATAGACTTAAAGAATTTACCACAGAATTTTTTCGTGATCCTTTGACTTTAGAAGATACAGATAAAGTCAAAGATGTAGATTTACTATCTGTATTTATCTACTCTAAAATAGATAAAAGAATTTTATCTAAGCTTCCTAAGCTAAGATTTATAACTACTCGTTCTACAGGCTTTGATCATATAGATTTGAAAGAATGTAGAAAAAGAAAAATAACAGTTTCTAATGTTCCTTTTTATGGTGAGAACACAGTAGCTGAGCACACTTTCGCTTTAATACTCTCTTTGTCAAGAAACGTACATAAGTCTTATTTGAATTCATTGAGAGGAGATTTTTCTATTAAAGGATTGAAAGGCTTTGATTTAAAAGGTAAAGTTTTAGGAGTAATAGGTGCAGGTAGAATAGGGCTGCATGTAATTAGAATAGCCAAAGCTTTTGGAATGGAAGTTTTAGCTTACGATACAAATCAAAATAAATTTTTAGCCCAAATTTTAGGATTTGAATATGTAGATTTTAAGGAACTTTTAAAAAGATCAGATATAATAACTTTACATGTTCCTTATAATAAATCTACACATCATCTTATTAATAAAGAAAACATAAAATTAATAAAGAAAGGAGCTATTTTGATTAACACTTCAAGAGGAGCTGTAGTAGATACAGAAGCTTTGATAGAAGCTTTAGATAAAAAAATTTTATCAGGAGTAGGTTTAGACGTTTTGGAAGGAGAAGAGTTGATAAAAGAAGAAAAACAACTTCTTTATGATAAAAAGAATTTAGAAGTTTTAGCTAATCTTGTAAAGAGTCATATTCTTTTAAGTAGAGAAAATGTGGTATTTACTCCTCATATAGCTTTTTATAGCCAAGAAGCTTTAGAGAGAATATTAGAGACTACGGTACAAAATATACTAAGTTTTTGTTTAGGTAAACCTCAGAATATAGTTGCATAATTTAATTTAATTTTTTTAAAAGAGTTTGTGATAAAATTCACAATTAGAATAAAAAAGGAGGCAGTTCTATGCAAGAAGTTTGTTGGAAAGAGAAAGTGGAAGAGATAATTAAAAAATTTGGTAAGGGTTCTCAAAGTTTGTTACCTTCTTTAAGAGCAATTCAAGAAACTTTAGGGTATATATCTCAAGATAGTATTGAATTTCTTTCCCAAAAGTTGGAGATAGCTCCAGCTGACATATTCAGTACACTTACTTTTTATGAGATGTTTACTACTAAAAAAGAACCTAAATACACAATAAAAGTATGCAATTCTATATGTTGTTATTTAAAGAATTCTAATTCTTTAATAGAGGTAATTAAAGAAGAATTGGGAATAGATGTGGGAGAAACTACTCCTGATGGACTTTTTACTCTTAAAGTAGTAGGATGTTTAGGTTTATGTGAAAAAGCTCCTAGTATGCTCATAAATGATAAAGAATATGTGAATTTAGATGAAGAGAAGGTAAGAAAAATAATAAGAGAACTCAAGGAGGGAGAGATTCATGAAAGAATTTGAACCTATCCTTTTAAAAGGAGCCCAAAACCCAGAGTCTTACCTATTGAAAAATTATTTAAAAATAGGTGGATATAAAGCTTTAGAAAAAGCTTTAGAGACAGAACCTGTCAAGATTATAGAAGAGGTAAAAAAATCAAAATTAGTGGGTAGAGGAGGAGCAGGTTTCCCTACAGGTCTAAAATGGGAGTTAACCAGAAAGCAACCTTCAGAGAAAAAATATATAATTTGCAATGCTGATGAATCAGAACCTGGAACATTTAAAGACAGAGTGTTGCTGGAGAAAAATCCTCATTTAGTAATAGAAGGAATTATAATTGCAGCTTATGCGATAGGAGCACAAGAGGGTATAATCTTTATAAGAGGAGAATTTTCTTCTACTTATCGAATTTTTAAAAATGCTTTAGAAGAAGCTTACAGAAATAACTTTTTAGGAAAAAATATTTTGAATAAGAATTTTAATTTCGATTTAAAAATCTATAGAGGAGCAGGTGCTTACATGTCAGGAGAAGAAACTGCTTTATTAGAATCTATAGAAGGTAAAAGAGCATGTGCGAGAGGAAAACCTCCTTATCCTTGTCAAACGGGTCTCTTTGAAAAGCCTACATTAGTAAACAATGTAGAAACCCTATGCAACATTCCTGCAATTGTATTAAATGGAGCTGATTGGTATCTTAAAATTGGAAGCTCAATGTGTCCTGGGCCTAAACTCTTTGCGCTATCTGGTGATGTGAATAAACCTGGTGTCTATGAGCTTCCTTTAGGGATCAATTTAAGAGAGTTAATAGAAAAATATGGAGGAGGAGTAAAGGGTGAATTTAAATGTGTTTTACCAGGTAGTGTTTCAAGCAGGTTTCTTAAAAAAATAGATATTAATCTTGATTATGAAACTTTAAAAAAAGAAAAAAATATGTTAGGGGCAGGAGCAGTTATAGTGATAAATAAAACTCGTTCTATTCCAGAGCTATGTTTTAATATCATAGATTTTTTTGCTCGTGAATCTTGTGGGTTTTGTGTTCCTTGCAGGTTAGGGACACAAAAGTCTAAAGATATATTAAAAAAATTCTTAGAAAAAAAAGCTCAAGTTTCAGATTTAGAGATTTTAAAAGAGTTAGCTCAGGTAATGTTTGATACTTGCAGATGTGGTTTAGGGCAATTTGCTTTAAATGCTACAGTTAGCGGAATAGATTTATTTAGAGAAGAATTTTTAGAAAGAGCAAGTTAAAAGGAGGCTGAGATTAATTATGGAGATGGTAGAAGTTATAATCGATGGAAAAAAAGTAAAAGTTCCCAAAGGGACTCTGATTTTACAAGCAGCAAAAAAAGCTCAAGTAAATATCCCTACTTTATGTTACTTAGAAGATTTGACTCCTCAAGGTGCTTGTAGAGTTTGTGTTGTAGAAGTTGAGGGAGAGTCTAAATTAACAGCTTCGTGCATGAGAGAGGTGGAATCTGGCATGGTTATTCATACCAATTCTCCAAGAGTAAGAAAAGCAAGGAAAATGATAGTAGAACTTCTTCTTTCTGAACATATTTCAGATTGCCCTACTTGTGAAAGAGCAGGTAGTTGTGAATTGTTAAATCTTGCTTATGAGTTAGGAGTAACCGAAGTCAGGTTTCCTCCTTCTCAAAATTTAAATAAACCAAAAGATACCACAAGTCTTTCTCTAATTAGAGACCCTAATAAATGTATACTCTGTGGAAGATGTGTAAGAGTATGTAGCCAAATCCAGAAAGTAGAAGCTATTAAATTTGTGGGAAGAAACATAGATCTGAGAGTGTCTGCTGTTATGGACAAAGGTTTGGGGAATGTTCAATGTACAAATTGTGGACAGTGTTTGCAGGTATGTCCTGTAAATGCGATTAAAGAAAAGAGTGCTCTTGAAGAAGTATGGAAGAATATAGAAGATCCTTCAAAACACGTTGCAGTTCAAATAGCACCCTCAGTTAGAGTTTCAGTCGGTGAAGAGTTAGGATTTGAACCAGGAGAATTAGTAGTAAAAAAGATATATACTGCTTTGAGAAGATTAGGATTTGATGCTGTTTTTGATACTAATTTTGGAGCTGATTTGACGATAGTAGAAGAAGCTTGGGAATTAACTGAAAGAATAAAAAATTCTACTAAGCCTTTACCTCAACTTACTTCTTGTTGTCCAGGTTGGATAAAATTCATGGAGGATTTCTATCCAGATTTAATACCACATGTATCTTCTTGTAAATCACCCCAACAAATGTTAGGAGCTTTAATAAAGACTTATTATGCTAAAGAAAAAGGAATACCTCCTGAAGATATAATCTCTGTTTCAATTATGCCATGCACAGCTAAAAAGTTTGAAGCAGAAAGACAAGAAATGTCAGATTCAGGTTTTAAAGATGTAGATTATGTATTGACAACTAGGGAATTTGTTAGGATGATAAAGCAAGCTAGAATAGATTTTAAAAATTTAGAGGAAACTGAAGCTGATTCTATCTTAGGTCTTTATACAGGAGCAGGAACTATCTTTGGAGCTACAGGAGGAGTTACAGAAGCAGCTTTAAGAACAGCTTATTTTTATCTTACAGGCAGAAATCTTGAGAAAGTAGAATTTGAAGAAGTAAGGGGAATGAAAGGAATAAAAGAGGCGAAAGTAAGTATAAAGGATTTGGAAATAAGAGTAGCAGTAGCTCATGGTTTAGGGAATGCAAGAAAATTGTTAGATCAAATAAGAGAGGGAAAATCTCCTTATCATTTTATTGAAATCATGGCTTGTCCTGGAGGGTGCGTAGGAGGGGGAGGTCAGCCCAATGGTTTTGATTTAAAGCTGAGAAAAAAGAGAGCAGAGGGTCTGTATCGAGAAGATAAAAGTTTGCCTTGGAGATATTCTCATGAAAATCCGAGTATAAAGACTTTATATGAAAAGTTTCTTAAAAGACCTGGTAGCGAATTATCTCATAAACTCTTACATACTCATTATTATAAGAGGGAGTATAGATAGATTTTATGAGAAGAACTCCAAAAAGTAATAGACTCCACATATCTATTTTTGGAAGAACAAACGTTGGAAAATCTAGTGTATTAAATTTTATCACAGCTCAAGAAGTTTCCATTGCATCTCCTTTTAAAGGTACTACCACAGATGTTGTAGAAAAACCCATGGAACTTTTACCTATAGGACCTGTAGTTTTTTTGGATACGGCTGGTTTAGATGACAATACAGAATTAGGAGCTTTGAGATTAAAAAAGACTTTTAAAGTTTTTGATAGGACAGATATTTTAATCTTAGTATTAGAACCTGATGTTTGGACAGATTATGAAGAAAAGGTAGTTAGAATAGCCAAAAACAGCAAAATTCCTTTTATTTTTCTTATAAATAAAATAGATTTAAAACAGCCTTCTCAGAAGTTTTTGGAAAAATTAATGAGTATAAATAAAAATATAGTCTGTTTTTCATCAGTAGACTATCCAAACAGAGACAAATACATTAGAGCTCTTAAAGAACTTATTTTAAAATTATGCCCTGAAGATTTTTTAAAGCCTCCTCCTTTAATAGGAGATTTATTACCTTCAGGAGGGTTAGCTATTTTGGTAGTACCTATAGATCTGCAGGCTCCAAAAGGAAGATTGATCTTACCTCAAGTTCAAACTATAAGAGATGCATTGGATAATGATTCAGCTTGTTTAGTAGTAAAAGAAAAAGAGTTTCCTTATGTTTTAAAACTTCTCAAAAAAACACCAGATATTGTGGTTTGTGATTCTCAAGTAGTATTAAAAGTATGTGCAACAACTCCTCTTAATGTAAAATGCACTACTTTTTCTATTCTTTTTGCAAGGTATAAAGGAGATTTGGTAGAGCTTGCAAAAAATGTTGCTTTTATAGAAAAACTTAAACCTGGCGACAAAATTTTAATAGCTGAAAGTTGCACGCACCATCCAATAGAAGATGATATTGGCAGAGTAAAGATTCCTCGTTGGTTAAAGCAGTATGTAGGAGGTGATTTAAAAATAGATGTGTATTCAGGAAGAGATTATCCAGAGAATCTAAAAGAATATAAGTTAATCATTCATTGTGGAGCTTGCATGCTTACAAGAAGAGAGATGTTATCAAGGATCTATAAAGCAAAAGAAGAAAATATTCCTATAACTAATTATGGGATTTGCATTTCTTTTTTACAAGGAGTGATAAAAAGAACTTTAGTTGCATTTCCACAAGCTTTAGATGCATTTGAGAGAAATTTAGAAAATATTCGTAGTGAATTGGTAAAAATTAATTATGAAAGGAGAAGAGAATATGAGATTGGTAGAGTATGATACTCAGATTAAAAGAATAAAGGAAGACGAAATCAAAAAATACACTGAAAATGGCAAAGACTTTATAAATGATCAAGAAATTATAGAAAAAATAGAAAAAAATAAAAATCCTGATCCTAAAAAAGTAAGAGATATTTTGCAGAAATCTTTAAGTTTGGAGACTTTAACACCAGATGAGACTGCAACACTTTTAAATGTCAATTCTGCAGAACTTTTGGAAGAGATGAAGGAAACTGCTTTAAAAGTGAAGAAAAAAGTATATGATAACAGAATAGTAACTTTTGCTCCTCTTTATTTGAGTAATCTGTGTATTAACAATTGTCTTTATTGTGGTTTTAGAAGAGATAATAAGATGGTAAAAAGAAAATTATTAAGTTTTGAAGAGATAGAAGAAGAAACCAAAGTTTTGGCAGGAAAGATCGGTCATAAAAGGTTGATAGTAGTGTATGGAGAACACCCTTTAACAGGTATAGATTACATAGCAAGAAGTATAGAGACCATTTATAAAGTAAAAGTTGAAGTGAATCAGAGAATAAATCAAATAAGGAGAGTAAATGTTAATGCCCCACCTCTTTCAATTGAAGAACTAAAAATTTTAAAACAAGTAGGGATTGGCACCTATCAAGTTTTTCAAGAGACATACCATCATAAAACTTATGAATCCTTACATCCTAAAGGAACTATAAAGTCCAATTATCAATGGAGATTATATTGTATGCACAGAGCTTTAGAAGCAGGCATAGACGATGTAGGAATAGGAGCTCTATTTGGATTATATGACTGGAGATTTGAAGTTATGGGTCTTTTATATCATGCACGAGAGTTGGAGAAAAAATTTGGGATAGGACCCCATACCATTTCTTTTCCCAGATTAGAACCAGCCATTAACACTCCTTTTACTCAAAATTCAAAATATAAAGTTTCAGACCAAGATTTTGAAAAATTAATTGTAATTTTGAGGTTATCAGTCCCTTATACTGGAATGATTTTAACAGCAAGAGAAAGCCCCCAAATCAGAGATAAAACTATACCTTTAGGAATTACTCAAACAGATGCTTCTAGTAAAATAGGAATAGGAGCTTATAGTCAAGATATCAATTCTCAACAACCAGAAAGACAACAGTTTTTATTGGGAGACACAAGAAGTTTAGATGAATTAATAAGAGATTTAGCAAAAAAAGGTTATATTACTTCATTCTGCACAGCAGGTTACAGATGTGGAAGAACAGGCAAATGTATAATGGAGTTATTAAAAACAGGTAAAGAAGCAATCTTTTGCAAGATAAACGCTATTCTTACTTTTAGAGAATGGTTAGATGATTTCGCAACCAAAGAAACAAAAAAGATAGGTGAAGAACTAATAGAAAAGGAGATAAAAGAATTAAAAGAAAAATTGCCTTACAATACTTTCTTAAAATTTATTGAATTTTATGAAAGAACAAAAAGAGGAGAAAGAGATCTTTACTTCTGATTTTATAGAAAAGCTTTCTGAGTTAGCTGATACTTTGGAGGAAAAGTACAAGATAAAAGTATGTTTTACCCAAATATTAGGAAATAGATGGTCTTATATAACAGGTCAAAAGAAGGAACTGTTTTTATCTTTACCTGAACGCATACAGTTAGATAAAAATTTAGGAGTCGTAATTTATGGATGGCATAAGCTAAATGAGGATTCAAGAAAAGAAGTTTTAGATTTTCTTAAAGAGGAGATTCTTTTTGAAAAATAAATAAATGAATATTTTGGTTACAGGAGCTACAGGCTTTATAGGAAGGCACTTAGTGCAAAAACTCTGTTCAAACAATCAGAATAATAATATTTTTTGTTTAGTTAGAAAAAATTCAAAAAATATAAAGTATTTGGTTCCTTTTAAAGTAAAATTTGTATACGCAGATATAACAAATTCAAATTCTATTGAGGAGATTAAAGATTTAAATTTAGATGTAATCTTTCATTGTGCAGGTTATGTGGGTAATAAAAGAAAAAAATTATATAAAGTCAACGTTTTAGGAACAAAGAATATCTGTGAGTTAGCTTTAAGATTAAATATAAAAAAAATGGTGTATTTAAGTTCTGTAGCTGTAGTGAGTGGAAACAGAAATTTGCCTTTGGTTGAAGATTTACCTTACAAAGCAACCAACCTCTATGGAGTTTCAAAAATAGAAGCAGAAAAAGTAGTTTTAGATTATAGAAAAAAGGGATTAAAAACTATCATCTTAAGACCTTGTATGGTATATGGAGAATCTGAACCTCATATGTTAGGATTAATTCTTTTTTTACTCAAACACAGGCTTTTTCCTTTGATAGATGAAGGTAAATATAAATTGCATTTATTGTATGTAAAAAACTTGGTAGAAGCTATGATATTTTCTTTATCTAAGGAAGAATTTACACAAAGCACTTTTTTTGTAGCTGATAAAGAAGTTTTAACTTTAAAAGAAATAGCTGATATTTTTGTTAAGACGATAAAAGCTAAACCTCCTTTCAGAATTCCATCTTATTTGAAGCCTGTATTATTAAATCTACCTTTTTTAGGAAAAAGATTAAAATTTTTTTTAAAAGATAGAATTTATAGTATAAAAAAACTACTCTCTTTGGGTTTTAAACATCTGTATTCTGCACACTTAGGTTTAAGAAGGAGTGCAGAATTCTGGTTAGAGCACTCATGAGAAAAATATTATTCGAAATGAATAACATCACGAAGATCCCTTCTTTGAGAGTCAAAGCTTTTCTATATTTGATTCTTTAATATTGTTTATATTTTTAGGAATTATGATAATATTTTAATATGTGGGAAAGTTATGTGAAAAGGTAAAAAACTTCATGAATATAGTGTACCTGAAATAATAGCTGTTCCTATAAGTTTGAGGCTTACAAGATTATTTAGAATGGTTAAGGGAAAATTTAAAGTAATTAAAATATGGAATATAGGAGAATTTCAAAAGTAAATATAGAAATCTCTGTTTTAGGGTTAGGAACATGGGCTTTTGGAGGAGATGTATGGTGGGGGCCTCAGAAAGATGTTGATTCTTTAAGTGTTCTGGAAAAGGCTATTAATGAGGGTATAAATCTTATAGATACAGCACCTGTATATGGAAAAGGACATTCAGAAGAACTCATTGGAAAGTTTTTAAAGAAAAAAAGATTGAGAGATAAGGTAATTATAGCTACAAAATTGGGTTTAAGTTGGAAGAATGGTAGGATTTATAGAGATTTAAGTAGAAAAAGAATGTTAGAAGAAATAGATGAGTCCAGAAGAAGGTTGCAAACCGATTACATAGATATTTATCAAGTTCACTGGCCAGACCCTAATACTCCAATTGCAGAGACTGCTACTGTTATGTATGAGTTCTATAAAAAAGGTTTAATAAGAGCAATAGGAGTGAGTAACTATTCTGTAGAACAAATGCAAGAATTTATGAAATATTCACCTCTCCATACTTTGCAGCCTCCTTACAATATGTTTAAAAGAGATATAGAAAAAGATATTATTCCTTTTTGTATAAAAAACAAGATTAGTATTATTAGTTATATTCCTTTACATTCAGGAATTTTAACTGGAAAATTCTTTTTTAAAAATATTAAAATACCTTCTGATTTATGTAGAAAAAATCATCCAGATTTAAAAGAACCTTTATTTTCTGTAAATAAAGAGATTTTAGAAAAGTTAAATAATTTAGCTCTTAAATATAATAAAACTTTAACACAGTTAGTTTTAAATTGGACTTATAAAAGAGAAGGGATTACTTCAATTTTAGTGGGAGCTAGAAATTTAGATCAATTAACAGAAAATTTGGGAGCAGTTGGATGGAGTTTGGAGCCTTCTGATTACAAAGAGATAGAAAAAATTCTGCAGGAAAGGATTGAAAAAATAAAAGCTTTAAATTTATGATAAGAATATGTATTGCTCAAATAAATCCTACAGTAGGAGATTTAGAAAATAATTTCAAAAAAGTATCTGTTTTTATAAAAAAAGCTAAAAGTTTTTTAAGTGATATTGTAGTATTTCCTGAATTAGCTTTAACAGGTTACCCTCCAGAAGATTTATTGTTAAATCCTGAGTTTATGAAAGCTTGTGAGAAATATTTAAAAAAAATATTTTCTTTAACAGATAACATTTTAGTTTTGATAGGAGCTCCTTATAAAAAAAATAACTATCTTTATAATGGTTGTTTTGTTATTCAAAATAAAAAATTGCTTTCTGTCTACAAAAAGATATTTTTATCTGAAGATACGGTTTTTAATGAAAAAAGATATTTTTCTCCAGGTTCTGAACTCATTATATTTAAGAATAAAAAGTTAAATTTTAGTGTTACAATATGTGAAGATATTCAGATAAAAACTTCACCTATTTTTGAAAGTTTTTTTTATCCAAAAGTAGATATTTTGTTTAATATTTCAGCTTCACCTTTTTTTGTTAAGAAAATAGATTTAAGAAAAAAATTACTGAGTAGAATTTCAAAACAAACTCAGTCTTTTCTTGTATATTGTAATTTAGTAGGAGCTCAAGATGAGTTAGTTTTTGATGGGAGGAGTTTGGTGTTTTCACCTCAAGGAGAATTGCTTTTTGAAGCTAAATCCTTTGAAGAAGATCTTTTATGTTTTGATTTAAAAATAAAAAAGAAGTTTTGCAATAAAAAATCAGAATTATTTGTTCCTTCTTTAAACTACATACAGACTTATCCTTTTTTACAAAAAAACAAACCCAAGCTACCTGAGTATATTCCTCCTAAATCTATGGATAAAATTGAACAAATATACAAAGCTTTAGTATTAGGAATAAGAGATTATGTAAGAAAAAATAATTTTACAAAAGCTATCGTAGGTTTAAGTGGAGGAATAGATAGTTCACTAACTTGTGTATTAGCTGTTGATGCTTTAGGTAAAGAAAACGTGATAGGAGTAAGTATGCCATCAAAATATACTTCTCAAGCTTCACTTCAAGATGCACAGATCTTAGCAAAAAATTTAGGGATAAAATTTTTTGTAGTCCCTATTCATGAAATAGTTGAGATTTATACCAAAGTTTTTAAAAAGTGTTTTGGAAAAGTCAAAGACATTACTCTTCAAAATATTCAAGCCAGAATTAGAGGAAATATTTTAATGGCTTTTTCAAATAACTTTGGATGGATAGTTCTAACTACAGGAAATAAGTCTGAGTTAAGTGTTGGGTATTGTACTTTATATGGAGATACTGCAGGTGGTCTTTGTGTTTTAAAAGATGTTCCCAAGACTTTAGTTTACAAATTATCTAAATATAGGAACAAGATAGCAAAAAGATTTTTAATCCCTAAAAGAGTTTTAACAAAACCTCCAACAGCAGAGTTAAAGCCTGATCAAACAGATGAATCAGAAATTGGTTCTTATAAAGTTTTAGACAAGATTATAAACCTTTATGTAGAAAAAAATAAGACTTTAAAAGAAATAGTTAATAAAGGATTCAATGAGAAAATGGTTAAGCAAATAATCTACAAAATAGACAGAAATGAATACAAACGCAGACAATTACCTCCTGGTATAAAAATTACTCCCCGTAGTTTTGGAAAAGATAGAAGAATGCCTATCACTAACAAATTTATTATTTAATTCACAATTAAGGTCTCTATGAGATTAAAATCTGCACTCTTATTTTATTATACTAAACTCAATAAATACAGTTTTAACATTCTATTGGGAGCTTTAGAGGAAGAAGAATTATTAGAAAAAATAAAGATTTACTTTGCAAATTCTCAAAAAGAATTGTTTTTTCTGATAGACAGTCTTCTTTTAAAATATAAAAAAATAATTTTATGTTTTTCTTTCTTTACTACTCAAATCTGGAAGATAA
The DNA here is from genome assembly GCA_965541615.1 of uncultured bacterium. Lineage (GTDB taxonomy): Bacteria > Omnitrophota > Gorgyraeia > Duberdicusellales > CBEUCJ01 > CBEUCJ01. The sequence goes on from CBEUCJ010000002.1 coordinate 77,836, forward strand.
AAGAAATAATTCATAGGTTAAAGAAGAAATATTCAAATAAAATTTTATATATAGCTGGAGGACCTCATCCTACAGGAGCACCTTTTAAAACCTTAGAGATGGGTTTTGATATAGTGGTGACTGGTGAAGGAGAAGAAACATTCAAAGAGCTTTTGAGCAAAATCATTGAAAATCAGGATATAAAAGATGTAAAAGGCATAGCTTTTAAGGATGAGAAAAAAGGATTCATTTTAACTCCAAAGAGAGAATTTATAGATTTAAATAAATATCCTCCATTTAGCCTTAAATATAATAAATTTAACCCGATAGAAATTACACGTGGTTGCAGTTTTGGTTGTCACTTTTGTCAAACTTCTTATCTTTTTGGTAAGACTTTGAGGCATAGGAGTTTAGATAATATTTGCAGATATGTAGAGATAATGAAAAAATTGAATTTATTGGATATAAGATTCATTACTCCTAATGCTTTTTCTTATGGTTCATCTGATGGCAAAAATCTTAATATTAAAAAATTAGAGGAACTTCTTAGCAGAATAAGGAAAATAATAGGCCAAAGAGGAAGAATATTTATAGGTTCTTTTCCTTCAGAAATAAGACCTGAACATGTAACTGAAGAAACTTTAAGTCTAATTCTAAAATATGCTAACAATGATAATATTACTATTGGCGCTCAATCAGGAAGTCAGAAGGTGTTAGATTTAATCAACAGATCTCATACAGTAGAAGATGTATACAGAGCTGTAAAGCTCAGTCTCAAAGCAGGTTTAAAAGTAAATGTAGATTTCATATTTGGTTTACCTTATGAGACTAAAAAAGATATTATAATTACATTAAAGGTAATAAAGGACCTTGTAAAAATGGGTGCTAAAATCCATGCTCACACTTTTTTACCTTTACCACAAACCCCTTTATTTAAAAGTGAGTTTAGACCAATAGATGAAAGGTTAAAAAAATGGATAGGAAGATTGACTTCTAAAGGACTAATCTTTGGAAATTGGCTTTATCAATCAAGATTATCTCAGAAAATAAAGGAGTATTTTAGAGAATAGTATTTTTTTGTTAAGTTTTCAGATTTCTTTTGTATTTTTCTATAAGTTTATAATAAGCTTGTGCCTCTTGGAATTTTCCTCTTTTCAAACATCCTCTAATATATATCTGACATTTCCTTTCTAACTCTTTAAAAGCTAATTCATACTGTTGGGAGTTTAATACTCCTGAATCTAAAAGTTTGCTAATAGCTTTTATTCTAAACCTATCTAACCCCCAATATTTTTTTGAAACCTGATCAGGGTGCCCTCCTTCTTTTAAGGTTAAAGGAAGAGGAATTAAATATAAAGGGTACTTGTAAGATACTCTTAACCAAAAATCATAATCTTCACAGCAAGGAAGCTCTTCATCGAACAATCCTACATCTTCAAAGATGCTTTTATGTATACATACAGTAGATATGCTCACTCTACATAAACCTAAACATTTATCAAAAATATAACCTCCATATTTTTTATGAATCTTTTTTTGATTTAAGAATTTACCTCTTCTAAACCAGATTTCTTCTGTATGAAATATTTTATATGTAGGGTTTTCTTTTATGTATTTATAAGTAATTTCTAATTTTTTCTTATCCCACCAATCATCAGAATCTAAAAAACACAGCCACTCAGCTTTTGCTTTCTTTATGCCTGTATTTCTAGCACCAGATGGTCCTTTGTTTTCTTGATAAATGTATATTATTCGGTCATCCTGATAAGAATAAACTAACTCTTTTGTGTTATCTTGTGAGCCATCATCTACGATTATTAACTCAAAATCTTTGAAAGTTTGATTTAAGACAGAATCAACGGCTTTCTTTAAAAAATCTCTTCTATTGTATGTAGGAATTATTACACTAAAAAACATAATTAGTAGAGAGAAACTTTAGCTTCTTAATTGTTTCTCAGCGTTTACTACATCTCTATTTAAAACTTCTAAAGCCTTATTAATATTTTTCTTCAAAACCTGTGGAATTTTTTGCTGATTCATTTCTCTCAAAACTTGAATGCATAACCTGAAATTTCTTATTAATTCTCCTTCATCTATTTTAGAAACCTTTACCACTTTATCAAAATCTTCTTTTTGACACCATCTTATAACTGCTTCAGATAAATAAAAATAAGCTTTTTTAGTGAGAGGAAATATTTTAAATCTTTTTTCTTCTTTATGAATATAGTTAATAACTCTATCTACTTCTTCTTTTATTCTCTTTGCTTTTTTAGAAAGTTTTGGAAACTTTAAACCAGGTTTAGCTTCACATACAACCCCCATTGTTAATATACATAATTCTATCCAATCTAATCTCTCTAAAAATCCTGCTTCAAAGAGTTCTCCAAAGATTAATTCATATCCAAAAAGGTTAGAACTGAATTCTCCTTTTAAAGTCAAAGCTTCTTTATAAATGTAACCAGTATTTTTTAAGAGCTCTAATTTAGCTTCTAAAAGTTCTTGCCCCCTTTTTCTATTTTCTTTTTGTTGAAAATAATGAAAAGTAAGAGGATAAATTTTAATGAGCGATTCTTTTAAATGTTTATAAAGGTTTAATATAGTAGCATACGAAGCACAGAATTTACTTACCACAGGTTCAGGTTTACCCCAAATTATATTTTTTAAAACTTCAATATCTACTTGATGGAGATTTACTCTTATGTAAACAAATCCTCTTTTGTCGATACCTCTCCTTCCAGCTCTTCCTGCCATTTGATAAAAATCTCTCGTCTTTAAGTATCTTGTATATTTTCCATAAAATTTTACTATTTCATCAAAGCAGACTGTCCTTGCAGGCATATTTATTCCTAAAGCAAAAGTCTCTGTTGTAAATATCACTTTTATCAATCTGCTTGTGAAGAGTCTTTCTATTATTTCTTTTAAAGTGGGAAGCATACCTGCATGGTGGAAAGCTACACCCCTTTTAATTAAAGGAAAAAGCATTTCAGCACTTTTTTCTCCTTTTAAATCAAATCTTTCTAATAAAGAGTTGTAGAGTTTTATAATTTGCTTTTTTTCCTCTGGGTTTAAAAAATCAAATCTTAACAATTCCCATGCTAAGTTTTCACATCTTCTTCTAGAAAAAGAAAAATAGATACAAGGAAGTCTTTGTGTGGATTTCAAATGTTTTATTAAGTCTATTACTCTATTTTGTTTATGGAACTTATAAATTTGTTTGTTTGATAAAAATTTTTCTAATCTTTTAAAATTTTTAAAGATTTCATTTTGACATTGAAAATAAAAATTTAAAGGTACAGGTCTATGAGTTTCAATGATTTCTTTGACAGGTTTCTTATGTATTTTTTTAATCCATTTTACTAATTCTTTTATGTTAGGGATAGTAGCACTTAAAGCTAAAATATTCATATGTTGAGGTAAAAATATTATAGACTCTTCCCAAACAGTTCCACGTTCAGTATCATCTAAATAATGGATTTCATCAAAGATCACCCAAGTTTTGTTTTCTAGCTTTTTAGGAGTTTGTAGAATATAGTTTCTAAATATTTCTGTAGTCATGATTAATACAGGAGCTGAGCTATTTATACTAACATCTCCTGTGATTATTCCTACTTTATCTTTACCGTATTTTTCTGTAAAATCTCTGAATTTTTGATTACTAAGAGCTTTTATAGGAGCAGTGTAAATAACACCTTCTTTTTTCTCCAAAGTTTCTTTAATAACATACTCAGCTATTAGAGTTTTACCTGCTCCTGTAGGAGCAGAAACCACTACAGAAAACCCTTTTTTTATATATTCTATAGCCTCTTCTTGAAAGGGATCTAAAGTAAAGTTTTCCATTTTTATTAATTTTTTATTGATTTTTTTGAGAAAATTATATCATAGAAATTAAATTTAATGTTGATTTTTTCATCTTTTTGAATAAAATATTGAATTACTATGGGGAAAAAGGGATTAGAAGAGTTAAAAAAAGTAATAGAATCTGATGGTGGACAGGTCTTAGCTGTTTATAAAGAGCCTTTTGCTAATAAGGAACAAATCTTTGCTCTCCTTCCAATAGAAAAAATAAAACCAGCCCCCTTTCAAAGAGAAATATCTACTCAACATTTAAGGAGATTAGCTCAGGTAATAGATAAAGTTGGTAGGTACATAGACCCAATTGTAGTAGTAAGGGCAGAAGAAGGAATTTATTATACACCCAATGGAACTCATAGATTAGAAGCTATGAGATCTTTAGGAAAAGATAAAATAACAGTTATCTTAATTCCAGAGCCTGAATTAGCTTCTTACATATTAGCTTTGAATACTGAAAAGTCTCCAAATATAAAAGAAAAATGTTTGGAGGTGATAAAGTTATATAAAGAATTAATGCAATTAGATCCTAGTATGAGAGAAATAGACTATGCATTTCAATTTGAGGAAGCTTCTTACCTTACATTAGGTATTGTTTACTTAGAAGAAGAAAGATTTAGTGGAGCTACTTACAATACTTTTTTAAAAAAAGTAGATAATTTTTTAGATGAGACTTTAGAAGTAGCTTTTGAGGAGAGAAAAAAAAGAGCGCAGAAAGTAAAAGAACTCCACAGAGTTACTTTAGAAAAAGAAGAAGAATTTAAAGCGAGTAATAAAAACTTCCCATTCTTAAGACAATACATAATCTCTAAGGCAAATCCTTATAAAAGATTAAGGAAAATAGATGAAGATTTTTATGTAGCTGTTGATCAGTTAATAGAAAACGTAAAGTCTCTCTCTCCAGAGAAGATATCGACAGAAGAGATTTTAAGAGCAGGAGGAGTTTTTGAGTAATTCTTTCTAAAATATTCTCATAAAGTTAAATTTAATGAAAGAAAAAACAAATTTAATTAAGAGAGTTTTGTTAGTATTTTTTCTTATTTTTATTTTTATATTCCAAATCCTGCCTATTAGGTCTTCTTCACAGATAATAGGTTTAGATAAGATTATTCATTTTATTTTTTACTTTGTTCTTATGTTTTTGTTTTCTGTGAATAATTTTTCTCTAAAAAGAGCTTTTTTTTATTCTTTTTTGTATGGAATACTTATGGAGATAGTTCAGATACCTGTTCCTACCAGGAGCTGTTCATTTTATGATCTGCTAGCAAATTTGGGTGGAATCCTGACTTTTTTAATTATTAAAACTATCTAATGAACAGGATCCTAATTACAGGTGGAGCAGGTTTTATTGGGAGTAATTTAGCTGAAAAGTTAATAAAAAAAGGTGAATATGTAATAGTCATAGACAATTTTTATACAGGAAAAAAAGAAAATATTTTTCATCTTCTAAAAGAACCTAATTTTAAATTTATAGAACACGATATAATTTTGCCTTTAAAATTAGAAGACGAAAAAATAAATCAAATTTATCATTTAGCTTCTCCAGCTTCACCTGTTCATTATCAAAGAGACCCAATTAAGACCATAAAAATAAATATACAAGGCACTATCAATGTTTTAGAACTAGCAAAGAAAACACAGGCTACTGTATTATTTTCTTCTACTTCAGAGGTATATGGAAACCCCCTAGTACATCCTCAACCAGAAAGTTATTTAGGAAATGTAAATTTTATAGGACCGAGAGCTTGTTACGATGAAGCAAAAAGATTAGCTGAAACTTTAATGATGGAATATTACAGAAGACATAAAGTGAAGATAAAGATAGTAAGAATATTTAACACCTATGGTCCTAGAATGGCTCCTGATGATGGAAGAGTAGTAAGTAATTTCATAATTCAAGCTTTAAAAGGAGAGTCTTTAACTGTTTATGGAGATGGGAGTCAAACTAGATCCTTTTGTTATATAGATGATATGATAGATGGTTTGATAAAGATGATGCAAGCAAAAGATTTTTTGGGCCCTGTAAATTTAGGAAGTCCTAAAGAGTTGAGTATTTTAGATTTAGCAAAATTAATTTTAAAACTCACAAAAAGCAATTCTAAATTAGTATTTAAACCTTTACCACAAGATGATCCTGTAAGAAGATGTCCAGATATTAGTTTAGCCAAGAAAGAGTTAAATTGGCTTCCAAAAATAGATTTAGAAGAGGGCTTAAAAAGAACCATAGAATATTTTAAAGAGAAGTTAAAGAAAGATTAAAAATGAAGATAGCTATCATAGGTACAGGATATGTAGGATTAGTCACTGGAGTATGTTTAGCTGAGATAGGACATAAAGTTATCTGTTATGATAAAGATGAGAAAAAAATAGATCTTTTATTAGAAAATAAAATGCCGATTTATGAACCTTTTGTAGATAAATTAGTTATAAAGAATAAAGAAAAAAACAGACTGTATTTTACAAAAGACTTAACAGAAGCAATTAAATTTGCAAAGGTTATTTTTATATGCGTAGGGACCCCTCCCTTAAAAAATGGAGAAGCAGATCTATCAGCTATAGAAGATGTGACTCAAAAGATCGCTCAGAATTTAGATTCTTACAAGTTAATAGTTGAAAAGAGTACTGTTCCTGTGCAGACTAATCTTTGGGTAGAAAAGACATTGAGACTTTATGGAAAGAAAAAAGCAGAATTCGATATTGCTTCAAATCCTGAATTTTTAAGTGAAGGAAGAGCTGTTTATGATTTTTTGCATCCTTGGAGAATAGTAGTTGGAGTTAAAACTAAAAAAGCAGAAAAAATTTTAAGAGAAATTTATAAACCCATTGTGGAGAGAAAATTTAATTGTCCCATTCATAAAAAAGGATGTCCTTTAAAAAACAAAGTTCCCTTTATAGTTACTGATATTAATTCAGCTGAATTAATAAAACACGCTTCTAACTCTTTTTTAGCTATGAAGATATCTTACATAAATGCTTTAGCTGATATCTGCGAAAAGACAGGAGCTAATATTAAAGATGTAGCTTTAGGTATGGGATTAGATCCTAGAATAGGAAAAGAGTTTTTAAGAGCAGGTATTGGATTTGGAGGGTTTTGTTTTCCAAAGGATCTACAGGCTTTTATTAAAATGGCTCAAAAATACAATTACGATTTCAAATTGCTTAAAGAAGTAGAAAAGATAAATCAGGATAGAATCAAAAGAGTTATGGAGAAGTTAAAATCTCATATTTGGATATTAGAAGGAAAACTGATAGGAGTTTTAGGTTTAGCTTTTAAGCCTGATACAGATGATATAAGATTTTCTCCTGCTTTGAAAATTATAAAGAACTTAATTAAAGAAAAGGTAAGAGTTAAAACTTATGATCCAAAAGCTATGGAAAAAGCAAAGAGAGAATTACCTCAAATAGAATTCTGTTCAGATCCTTATCAAGTAGCAAAAGACAGTGAATGTTTAATAATTTGTACTGATTGGAAAGAATTCAAAGATTTAGATTGGAAAAAAATGAAAAAGTTGATGAAGAGGCCTTTTATTTTAGATGGAAGAAATATGTTAGATAAAGAGTATCTTAAAGATTTAGGATTCGAATATGTAGGATTTGGCATCTAAATACTCATGTATGATTGAAGAAAATGTAGCAAGGCTACTTAGAGAGTTACCGCAAAATGTCCTTCTGTGTGCAGCTACTAAAGGTAGGACTCCCCAAGAGATTCTGAGAGCTATCGATTCAGGCGTAAAAATAATAGGAGAAAACTATATTCAAGAAGCTGAAAAGAAATACAAAATTATTGGTAAAAAAGCCAGTTGGCATTTAATAGGTCATCTTCAAAAAAACAAAGTTAAAAAAGCAGTCAGACTTTTTGATATGATCCAGACTTTAGATTCTGTAGAGTTAGCTTGTTTAATAGATAAAGAATGTCAGAAAATAAGAAAGACTATGCCTGTTCTTATAGAGATAAATATTGCCAAGGAACCTCAGAAAGCAGGTATTTTTCCAGAAGATTTAGATTCTTTTGTTAAAGAAATAATAGATTTGAAAAATATTAAAATAATGGGGTTAATGACCATGGGACCTCTTTTAGAAAATCCACAAGATATAAGACCTTATTTTAAAAAGACAAGAAAGTTATTTGAAGAAATAAAGAGTAAATATAAAAAATTAGATTGGAAATACCTTTCTATGGGTATGAGTCAGACTTATAAAATAGCTATTCAAGAAGGAGCAAATATTGTGAGGATAGGGACAGCTATCTTTGGAGAAAGATGAATTTAAATCAGAGCAAGATCCTCTTTATTCGTTCAGATAGATTAGGAGAATTTTTATTAAGTTTATACGCTATTAAATTAGTCAAAGAGAATTATCCTCAAAGCAAGATTCTGGTATTAGCAAAAAAAGATAATATAGAGGTAACCAGAGGAATAGACTTTATAGATGAATTTATAGAGTACAAAAAAGATTTTGAAAGTTTAAAAGGAGTAATAAGTTTAGTTAAAATACTCAAAAGTAAGAGACTCAAATGCGTGGTAGCTTTGAATCCTAAGAAAGAGTTTCATTTAGCATCTTTTTTGGCAAGAGTCCCTGTAAGAGTAGGTTATGATAGAAAATGGGGTTTTTGTTTAAATAAGAAGATCGAAGATAAAAAATATTTAAATAACATGCATGAAGTCGAATACAACATAGAATTGGTCTCTTTAATATGTAATAAAAGATGCATTCCGCAATTAGAATTTCCTTGTGATGGTCTTAACACACTAAGTTTTCTGTGTAAAAAAGGATTAGATTTAAGGAAAAAATACATAATTGTACACCCTTTCAGTTCTAATCCTCATAAAATCTATCCTCCTTTTCAGACCAGCATCCTTATTAGAAAGATAAAAGAGATTTATAAAAAAGAAGTTATATTGATTGGATCTCAAGAATTTTTTTCGTATTCTTGTGAAATAGAAAAAAATTTTTCTAATTTCATAAATTTGTGTGGATTGACTTCTTTAAGAAACTTATGTACACTCTTTAAATACAACTGTGAAGTATTGATTTCAGTAGATTCAGGACCTATGCATTTAGCTTCATTTTTTAAAAACAAGATAATAGGATTATTTAGTATAAGCTCTCCTAAAAGATGGGCACCTTTTGGCACTCAAAGTTTAGTTATCAAAAGGGATAAAATAACAGATATAAAACCACAAGACATTTTAACAGCTTTATTAGATTTTTTAAATTAAATTTTATGCAGGATCTAAACTTTTCAAGATTAAATAGAAATTTCTTTCAAACAGATCCTGTAAGTTTAGCAAAAAAGTTATTAGGAAAAATTTTGGTAAGGGTAATCTGTAATGAGATAATTTCAGGAAAAATAGTTGAAGTTGAAAGTTATTTGGGTGTAAATGATCCTGCTTGCCATGCTTATAAAGGAAAGGTTACAAATAGAAATAAAGTTTTATATGAAGAAGCAGGAAAAGCTTACATATACTCTGTATACAAAAATTATCTTTGTTTTAATATTGTAGCTAATAAGAAAGGTATACCAGGTGCAGTTTTTATAAGAGCTGTAGAGCCTTTAGAAGGAATAGATTTAATGAAAAAATTTAGAAACGTTAATGATATAAAAAATCTTTGTAATGGACCTGCAAAGTTATGCCAGGCATTTAACATTACAAAAGAATTTTATGGAGAAGATTTAACTCAAAGTAAAAGATTATTCTTAATAAAAGGAGAAGATATCTTACCAAACATGATAGTTAAAAGAAAAAGAATAAATATTGATTATGCAGGCAGAGCTAAAGACTGGTTGTTAAGATTTTATATTAAAGGTAATAGGTTTATAAGCAAAAGGTGAGGTGAAGAAATGAAAGTTTGGATATTCTTATTATTCTTTATAATTTCATTTAATTGTTTCCCTTTTACTCTTGTAAGAAATTTAAAAGAGTCAGATTTTTATCTTATCTCTCAGGATAAAAAAGGATCATTTTATTTAGTGAGTAAAAGTTGTGTATATAAAGGAAAGCTCAGATCTTCTTTATGGAAAAAAGTATTTTGTAGTCCACCACAAGATTTTATAACAGATATTTTTTTAGATAGAGTTTGTGTCTATATAGCGACTAAAAGCAAAGTTTACTTCTCAAAAGATGGTGAAAATTTTAATATAATTTTCAAGGTATTCCCAAAAATAAAGATTAACTGTGTATTTAAGAAAGAGGATAAGATTTATATAGGAACTACAGAAGGACTCTATTTTAAAGATGGAAATAAATCTGGTTGGAAAAAATTAAATTTTCTTCAAGATGTAAACATTTTTCAAATAATTTCAAACAAACAAAATCTAATCTTAGCTACAGATCATGGAGTATTCATTTCTAAAGATAGTAAGATTTTTGAGAAAAGATTCGTAGTTCAAAGTATAGAATCATCTGAAAGTAACCTGATAGAAGAAAAAGAAAAAAATTTATGCATTCCTATCTTTATAAAAGTAGATGAGTATGACACAAATAAAATTTATTTAGCAACGAGTTGTGGATTGTTCGTTTCTAAAAATAGAGGTTTTAATTTTAAGAAGATCTATTTAAAAAATTTGTTTTCTGTTCCAATAAACTGTATAGCTCAAACTGCAAAGGATGAGATAATTTTAGCTACAGATAGAGGATTGTATAAAGTAGATTTAAATGAAAACTATGCTAAGAGATTATATCAAGGAATAACTACAAATATAATAAGATGGGTATTTGTAGATAGAAATGGTAAAATTTTGATAGCTACTCCTAAAGGAATTTTTGTAAGTAGCACTACTAATTTCAAAAATAACATTCTTTCTAGCACATTTAATTCTTATCTTTTTGCACCTGAACCAGATATTTTAACTCTTCAAAAAGTAGCTTTAGAATGGAATGAGGTCCATCCTGATAAAATTAAAAAATGGAGAAAGGCTTTATTAAAAAGAGCTTTGTATCCTACTGTAAACTTAAAGGTAGGAGGTAGTTGTAGCGACACATATGAAATTTATACTAGTAGCACTAAATCCTATTATGTGTTAGGTCCTCTTCAAAGAGATATAGATTGGTCTGTTAGTATCTCTTGGGATTTAGGAGACTTAATCTGGAGTCCTTATGAAAAAGATATAGATTCCAGATCAAGACTAAATACTCAGTTAAGATTAGATATTTTGAATGAACTCAATAGGCTTTATTTTGAAAGAAAGGCATTGAAAGAAGAGTTATTAGAAAAGAGCTCTTCTTTAAGTAAAGAAGAACTTCAAAGGAAAATTTTGCTTTTGGAAGAGTTAACAGCTAATTTGGATGCTTTGACAGGAGGATATTTTTCAAAAAAATTAAAAGAGAGTTTTGAAAGATGCAAAAAATAGCTTTGATATTAGCAGGTGGGAGAGGCAAAAGGTTATTTCCTTTAACTTTAGAAAAACCAAAATTTTTATTGAAGATAAATAAAATTACACTTTTAGAATCAACTATAGAGAGGATACCTCTAAAAAAAGAAAACATTTTCATAGTAGGAGAAGAAAAGTTCAAAAAATATCTAAATGAGATATTAAAAAAAACAAAGATTCCTCTTTCAAACTTGATCTTAGAACCTCTATCAAAGAATACACTCCCTGCAATTCTTTTAAGTTTACTTGAACTTAAAAAAAAATTTTCACAAGATACTGTAATTTCGATTTTACCTTCTGATCATTTTGTTAAGGGAAAAAAGATCTTTGAAAAACAGTTACTCTCTGCTTACAGATTTTCAGAAAAATTTGACAGTATAATTTTGTTTGGATTAAGACCTAAAAAATTTGATAAAAATTTTGGGTACATACAAGTAAAAGATAATTTGAAGACTTCTTTAAAAATAGTCAAAAGGTTCATAGAGAAACCAAAAAGAAAATTAAATTTGAGCTCTCTCTTTTTAAATCTGGGAATATTTACTGGTAAGATAAAAGTTTTTTTATCAGAGATTAAATCTCATCAAAAAGATTTTTTTGAAAAATTCTTAGAATATTACAAAAATGGACAATTAAAAAAAATTTATAAAAAGATACCTTCACTTCAAATAGATAAGAGTGTCTTAGAAAAAAGTAAAAATCTATTGCTCATTCCTGCCAAATTTAGTTGGAATGATATTGGAAACTTTCTTTATTTAGATAGATTTTTTAAAAAAGATTTTAAACAGAATTATTTTGAAGGAAGAGTATTTCCTTTTAAAACTACCCATACTACATTAATTTCAGATTCTAAAGAAGAATTTTTTCTTTTAGGATTAAAGGATATTTTCATAGTAAAATATAAAGATAAGATTTTAATTAGTAAAAAAGATAAACTTCCTGAACTTAGAGAGCTTTTAAAGACTTATTATGAAAAAGGAAATTAACTTAAAAGATATAAAGAGAATTTTAATCGTTAATCCTTTTGGAATAGGAGATGTTTTGTTCACAACTCCTTTAATAAGAAATTTAAGACATTATTTTCCTAAGAGTTACATCGCTTATCTATGTAATAAAAGGACTCAATATATCTTAGAAAATAATCCTTATATAGATGAAGTCTTTGTCTTTGAAAAGGATGAGTTTAGACAACTATGGAGGAATTCAAAGATAAAGTTTTTTAAAGAAATCTCTAAATTTTTAAAAAAATTGAAAAAAAGAAATTTTGATTTGTGTATAGATTTATCTTTAAATGCACAATACGGATTTTTTCTAAAATTTTTAAAGATTCCGTATAGAGTAGGTTTTAATTTTAAAAACAGAGGAAGGTTTTTAACACATCCTATCCCTATTCTTGGATATGAAGATAAACACGTAGTTGAATTTTATCTTGATGTAATGAGGTACTTAAACCTTGAGCCTCAAGATTTTTATTTAGAGTTATTTCTAAAAGAAGAAGATAAAAAATGGGCTGAAGATTTTTTAAAAGACAAAGCAGTTAAAGCTCCTTTAATAGGTATTTGTCCTGCTGGAGGAGAAAGTTGGGGGAAAAATAGATTTATGAAGTATTGGGCTCCAGAAAAATTTTCAGAGTTAATAGAGAGGATTAATAAAGAATTAAGAGATGCTACAGTGATTTTGTTTTCTTCTAAGTCTGAAAGAAGACAAGTCTTACAAATTTTAAACTTAATAGATAAAAAGAAAGTAATAGATTTATCTGGAAGAACTTCTATTGGAGAATTTTTTTCTTTGATAAGCAAGTTAGATCTCTTAATTACTAACGATGGAGGTCCTCTCCATGTAGCAGTCGCTTTAGGGGTTCGGACTATCTCTATTTTTGGTCCTGTCGATGAAAAAACATATGGTCCTTTTCCGCCAGATGATACTAAGCACATAGTAATAAAAAAAGATTTATCTTGCAGACCTTGCTATAGAAAGTTTAAAATTCCTATATGTAAATATGGCAGAAGATGCCTAAATGATATAAGACCAGAGGAAGTCTTTGAAGCTGTTAAGAAATTAATGAGAAATGAAGATAAAGTTCTTAGATTTAAATAGGATACATTCAAATTTAAGCAAAAAATTTTTAATTATTTTTAAAAGACATTTAAAAAATTCAGATTTTATATTAGGTAAGGAGCTCTTAAAATTTGAAAGAGAATTTGCCAAATATTGTGGAACTAAATACTGTGTAGGGGTAAGTTCGGGTACAGATGCTTTAAGACTCTCTTTAATCAGTTTGGGAATTAAAAAAGGAGATAAGGTCATAGTCCCTGATTTTACATTCATTGCTACAGCTACAGCTGTGGTCCATGTAGGAGCAGAGCCTGTATTTTGTGATATTGAAGAAGATACCTTAGGAATAAATCCTTTTGATTTAGAGAAAAAAATAACTTCAAAGACAAAAGCTATTGTTTGTGTGCACTTATTTGGAAATCCTTGTAATATTAAAGAGATTCTAAAGATAGCTAAAAAATACAATTTAAAAGTCATAGAAGATACTTCTCAAGCCCATGGAGCTCAGGTAGACAATAAAAAAGTAGGAAGTTTTGGGGATTTAGGTTGTTTTTCTTTTTTTCCTTCAAAAAATTTAGGAGCTTTAGGAGAAGCAGGTTGCATAATTACAGATAAAAAGAAATTATATGAACATATTTTAAAATTGAGAAATTGTGGAAGAGATTTCAGAAATGATTTTACTGAGTTAGGTTTCAATAATAGATTAGATACCCTACAAGCAGGTTTCTTAAGGATTAAGTTAAAATATTTAGATAAATGGAATCAAGAGAGAAAAAGAATAGTTAGCTGGTATAAAAAATTTCTTAAACTTAAAGAAGTAAAATTTTTACCTGAAGAAAAATATGGAACTTGTGTGTACCATATACTTTCGATACTTTGTAAAAGGAGAAATGAATTAGCTGATTTCTTGAAAAAGAAAGGCATAGAGACCAAAATTTATTATGAGAAACCTTTACATTTACAGCCCTGTTTTAAGTTCTTAGGGTACAAGAAAGGAGATTTTCCTATTTCAGAGAAAATTTCCAAGAATATTCTTTCTTTGCCTTTATATCCAGGTTTAAGATTTGAAGAAGTAAAATTTATATGTGAATCGATAAAGAGGTTTTACCAATGATGAATGTATTAGTCACAGGAGGATGTGGGTTTATAGGTTCGCATTTAGTAGATAGATTAGTAGAATTAGGTTTTAATGTAAAGGTCTATGATAATTTAGAACCCCAAGTTCACTTAGGTAAAAAACCAGTTTATTTAAATAAAGAAGCTGAATATATATTTGGAGATCTAAGAGATAAAGAGAAGTTAAAAAAAGTTTTAAAAAAAGTAGAGATAATCTTTCATTTAGCTTCTCAGGTAGGAGTTGGTCAATCTATGTATGAGATTTATAAATATGTAGACCATAATTGTTTAGGTACAGCAGTATTATTAGAGACAGTAGTTAATACTAAAAACAAAGTTAAAAAAATTATTGTAGCTTCTTCTATGTCTATCTATGGAGAAGGAGCTTATAAGTGTAAAAATTGTGGGGTAGTTTACCCTAAATTTAGATGTAAAGAGGATTTAAAAAATAAAATATGGGAATTAAAGTGTCCAAAATGTAAGAGAAAGATTACTCCAATCCCTACTTCTGAAGAGAAACCTTTAAATCCTACTTCTATTTATGCTACTACTAAAAGAACCCAAGAAGAGATGTGTTTAGAGATAGGCTCAGCTTACAAGATACCTGTAGTAGCATTAAGATACTTTAATGTTTATGGGGAAAGACAGTCATTAAACAACCCTTATACAGGAGTATGTGCTATTTTTATTTCTAGAATTAAAAATAATAAGCCTCCTTTAATATTTGAAGATGGAAAACAAACCAGAGATTTTATACATGTTTCAGATGTTGTGCAAGCTAATATTTTAGCTATGGAAAACAAAAATGCAGATTTTAAAATTTTTAATGTAGGTAGAGGAAAAGCAGTTTCTATTTTAGAAGTAGCAAATGTTTTAATATCTATCTATAAAAAAGATATTAAGCCTAAGATTCTAAATAAATATAGAGCAGGAGATATAAGACATTGTTTTGCAGATGTAAAAAAGATTAAAGAAGAACTAGGATTTTCTCCCAAAGTAGATTTTGAAGAAGGAATGAGGAGATTGGTTTTATGGTCAGAAGACAAAGAGGCTAAAGATCTTTTAGATAAAGCAAAAAAAGAATTAATTAGAAAAAAGCTTATTATTTAAAATATGGAACCAAAGTGTGATATTATTGTCCTCACTTGGAATCAAAAATCATTAATAAAAGAATTTACAGATTCTATTTTAGAAAACACTATCACCCCCTCTAGATTGATAATCATAGATAACGCAAGTAAAGATGGCACTCAGGATTATTTGAAAACTTTAAAAGGTAATGAGATCGTAAAGATAGAAGTTATTTTTAATAAAGAAAATTTAGGTTATGTAGGAGGAATGAATCAAGGACTGGTTTTAAGCAAATCTGAGTATGTATGTTTGATGAATAACGATGTTTTAGTAACTAAAGGATGGTTATCTAAGATGATAAAGGTAGCCGAAAGTCACCCTCAAATAGGTATAGTCAACCCCCAGAGTAACAATTTTGGTGTTTTTCCTCCAAAAGGGATGAGTTTAAATGAATTTGCACAAAAGTTAGAACAGAAATTTAATAATGAATTTGTAGAGTTTAACACATGTATAGGTTTTTGTATGTTAATTAAAAGGAAAGTGATAGAAAAAATTGGTTTTTTGAGCACAGAATTTGCGCCCATATTCTTTGAAGATACAGATTTCTCTATGAGAGCCAAGAAAGCAGGATTTTTGTGTGTAGGAGCTTTATCTGCTTATGTATGGCACCATGAACATAAAGCAGTGAGCAGAATGAAAGAAAGAGAAGAGATTTTTAAAAGAAATAAAGAAAAATTTGAAAAGAAATGGGGTAGATTTTTAAGAATAGCTTTTATTACAAAAAATCTTCCTCAATCAGAGGGTTTTAAAGATGATTTTCTTAAAGCTATAAAGTTAGCTCGTTTATCTAATTTTATTCATTTCTTCTTTAAAAATCCCCAAAATCTATCTCCTAAAGTTTTTTTTAAAGACTTAAATGAAGTTGTGAATTGCAATCTCAAATTTTTTTATCCAAAGCATTTTTTAAATTTTAATCTATACGTATTATGGAGAATATTGAAAAGAAGAAAGAAAAAATATGATATAATTATCGTTCCTACTAAAGGTATGTTCAATAATTTTAAATTTTTAAAATTCCTTCATAGAGCAGATGTGATTTTTAACGAACCTGTAGAGATCCTTTTAGAATTTTGCAAGAAAAAAAAATTTGAAAATGAGAATAGCTCTAATTTACAATAGAGGCAACAGATTACCATTGGGCGAAATATGTCAAGATATTTTAAAAAAATATAAAACTTTAGAAATCTATCAATTTGACTTAAAGGAAATACAAAGTGTTAAAGAAAGATTTGATTTATATTTAAGAATAGGCGATGATAACTATGAAATTTTGCCTAATGACCTTCATCCTGTAGGATGGTGGATAACAGATACTCATTTAAAACATGCCTATAAAAAAATAAAAAAACAAGCTAAAGATTACGATTTTCTTTTCTGTGCGCAAAAAGAAGGAGCGCAAAAGTTAGAAAGAGATCTAAATAAGAAGGTTTACTGGCTTCCTTTAGGAACTCCAGGAGTTGACCCAAATTTTAAATTTGTTCAAGAAGAAGATAAGATATGGGATATATGCTTTGTAGGGACTCAGGGTAAATACAGTTTAAGAAAAGTAGTTTTGGAATTAATAAAAATAAATTATCCAAATTCATTTATAGGAGAAGTTCCCTTTTCAAAATTACTAGAATTTTATTCTAAATCAAAGATTTGTATAAATTATCCTATAAATAATGACATCAATGCTAGAATTTTTGAAGCTATGAGTGCAGGAAGTTTGGTGATTACCTATCGTATAAAAAATAATGGTTTTGAAGAACTTTTTGAAGAGAATAAACATTTAGTAGTCTTTGATGATATCTTTGAAGAGATGAAAGAGAAGATAGATTATTATTTAAAAAATACAGATGCAAGATTAAAGATAGCAAAAAATGGATTTGAGTATGTAAATAAGTGTCATACTTACACACAGAGGTTAACAAGGATGTTTAAAATAATAGGGATAGATTTACAGAATTTATGAAAATTAAGATTTATCATATTTCTAAAGGTTTAGAATCAAAGTTTAATTTGTTTTCTAAACCCTGAATATATAAATCTAAATTTGAAAATTGGATGATTGTAAAAATTTTTGGTATTTACTTCTGGATATATCCGAAAGAACACAGATTAAATCTTTTTAAATCAAAAAATGGAAAGTAAAAAAGTTCCTGTAAGTGTAGTCATTTTAACCAAAAATGAAGAGGAAAAAATTGAAGATTGTTTAAAAAGTGTTTGGGGTTGGGTAGATGAAATAATAGTTGTAGATGATGAAAGTACAGATAGGACAAGAGAGATAGCTTCCAAATATGCAGATAGAGTTTTAGTTAAAAAAATGGATATAGAAGGTAAACATAGAAACTGGGCTTATTCTCAGGCAAAAAATGATTGGATTTTAAGTTTAGATGCAGATGAGGTGGTTACAGAAGAGTTAAAAAAAGAGATAATACAACTTATGAATTCAAATCTTATTGAAGAATACAATGCCTTTGCTATTCCGCGCCGTAATTTTTTAGGAAATCGTTGGATAAGATATGGTGGGTTTTATCCTTCTGCTCAACTTAAGCTTTTTAGAAAAGATAAATTTAGATGGGAAGAAGCCGAAGTCCATCCAAGAGCTTTTCTTGAAGGAAAGTGCGGGCGTTTAAAAAAAGACTTACTTCATTACACATATAAAGATTTTTCAGATGTTTTAAAAAAATTAAACCACCAGACTACACTTGAAGCAAAAAAATGGTTCAGAATCTATAAAGAAAATCCTAAGAAAGCTCATTACAAAATGAATTTCTTTCATGTACTTTGGAGAATGTTAGATAGATTTATAAGAAGTTTTATAATTAAGAAAGGCTTTAAAGATGGATTTTTAGGGTTTGTGATAGCTGTAAATTCTTCTTTATACCAATTACTTTCGTATGTTAAATATAAAGAATTGAGAGAAAATTATGAAAAATGAAAATAAAGATATTCAACTGGTAGTTTTCTTAGATAGAGATGGAGTAATAAACAAGTTCCCTGGCAGAGGAGAGTATGTCAAAAATTGGAAAGAGTTTGAGTTTTTGCCAGGTGTTTTTGAAGCTTTAAAAGCTTTGAAAGAAAAAGGTGCAAAGATTTTTATAATCTCTAACCAAGCAGGTGTAGGTAAAGGAATTTATTCACAAAAAGACTTAGAATTGATAACTGAAAATATGCTGAAAGAATTGCGTTCTGAAGGAATAGAGTTAGATGGTGTATTTTATTGCACTCATTCTCCTGAAGAAAACTGTGAGTGTAGAAAACCTAAAACCAGACTTTTAGAGAGAGCTGTCCAATCTTTAGGAGAAGTAAAAATTTTAAGGAAAATATTTATAGGTGATTCTATAAGGGATATAAAGACAGCAAGAAATTTTGGATGTATAGGAATTTTAGTTTTAAGTGGACAAGAAAGTTTAGAAAATAAATCTCAGTGGGAGATAGAACCAGATTTTGTTTTCAAGGATTTAAAAGCAGCAGTTAACTTTATCTTAAATTCTTTTTTTGATTGAAGAAAGTGCAAGATACTTGGATAATTTACGCTTCTTGTGGGAGAGGGCATTTTTATGTAGCTCAAAGTATAAGAGAATCTTTTGAAGAATCTGAGTTTATAAATATTTTAGACTATAATCCTATTTTTAAATTTTTTTATCAAGGAGGGTATGAGTTTATATTAAAAAAATTCCCTTTTCTTTGGGATCTAATATTTAAAATTACTGATATTTATACTCCCTTCTTTGATTTTTTAAGAGTTAAATTAGAAAGGTTTTTATTGAAAGATTTTTTAAAAGAAATAGAAAAATATTCACCTCGCAGAATAATACTAACACATTTTCTTCCTTTAGAGATCCTTTCTTCAGACCATTTCTCAAAGATAGAAGTCTATTGCTTTATAACTGACTACTATCCTCACAGATTCTGGATAAATGAGAAGGTAAAGACTTATTTTGTTGGAAGTAATTTTACTAAAAAGGAATTAGAAAAAAGAGGAATTCCTTCTGATAAGATAATTGTGTCTGGTATTCCTATAAGAAGAGGATTTAAAAATTCTAATATTAAGGAAGAGAAAAATTCTATTTTAATATTCTCAGGAATATTTTCTTTTAAACCTATATTAAAGATTATAGAGTCTTTGAAAAATACGAAGTTTAAAATATACCTTCTATTGTATAAAGAACACTTTTTTCTTTTTAAAAAACTCAAGAAAAAATTTAATAACTTACAGATATTTTTTCATACACAGGATATTTACCCTTTAATGCAAAAAGCAGAGTTCATAGTCTCAAAACCAGGAGGTAGCACTATTTCAGAAGCACTTTATCTTAAAAAAATCTGTATTTTTTTTGATATAATTGGAGGACAAGAGAAGAAAAATTTAGAGTTCATTAAAAAATATAATTTAGGGATAGTTTTAAAAGATTTTTCTCAATTGGAAAGCATTCTTAGTACTTTGAATTCTGAAAAAATAGACTTTATCAAAAAAAATATAGAAAATTTTTTAAATGAACATACAAAAGAAGATTTAAAGACCCTTATTTTAAAAAATGATAGCCCAAGTAGTATTTAACTTAGCAATTGATAAATATTTTGAATATAAAATTCCTTCAGGATTTAGAGAAAAAATAAGACCTCTTCAGAGAGTAATGGTAGAGTTCAACAATAAACAAAGATGGGGTATAGTTTTAAAAATCAAAGAAGAAACTCAAAGGAAAGAATTAAAACCCATATTAGATATTTTAGATAACACACCTATCTTAGATAATTTTGATTTAGAATTTGCCAAAAGGATTTCTAAGAACTATTTTATAAGTTTGGGTGAAGCTTTGGAATTGTTTTTACCTCCTTATTTAAGAAGGATTAAAAAAAATGAAAAAGAATTAAAAACCTTTAATTTAAATTATCAAGAATTTAAAGTAAGGTTGATTCTAAAAGAAGATAAAGAGTTATTTGAAGAATTAGAATCTGAGATTTGCAGAATAATAAATCAGGGAAAACAAGTTTTAATAATAGTACCTCTTTATACAGATGTTCTTAAATGGCTAACTATGTTAGAAAAATTCAACGCAAATATAGCAACTTTAAGTTCAAAACAGACTCCAAAAACTTTTTTTAAAGAATGGCTAAAAATTAAAGAACAAAAAGCTCAAATAATCTTAGGTACAAGGGTAGCTATATTCTGTCCAGCCAGAAACTTAGGTTTAATAGTGGTAAATAAGGAATATTCAGATTCCTTTAAACAACAGGAAAAGCCTTTTTATAATTTAAGAGACTTAGCATTAATGAGGGCAGAGTTGGAAAAGAAAGAAATTATTTTTGGGAGCAATCTACCTTCTTTAGAAATTTTCATGTATTTTAAAGAGAGAGGCAATTTTTTAGATAATTTAGATAAAGATAAGAAGGTATATTTTATTGAAAAAAAGAAATATCAAACTGTAAAAAAAACAATTTTAAATCCTTTTATAGATACTCTTATAAGAAATTATTTAGAAAATAATCAAAAAGTTACTATCCTCTTTAATAAAGCAGGGTATGCTAGGACAGTCTATTGTAAAGTTTGCGGAAGTGTTTTGAAGTGTGAAAGATGCGGAGTAGCTTTGGTTTACCATTCTGAAAGTAAAGAGTTAGTATGTCATTTTTGTGCAAAGAGATACCCTTTTAAAGAAGAATGTCCTAAATGTGGTTCGAGTTTTGTAAGGTTTTCAGGATGGGGGATAGAAAAATTAGAAAAAGAGTTCTCCAGAATTTTTTTAGATAAAGTGGTGGTAAGATTAGATAAAGAAGAAAGAATTCTGCCTGAAGATTGGAATATTATTTTATGTACACAGATAATTTATAATTATGATTTGGAAACAGATTTATTTATAATTTTAGACATAGATAGTTTTTTAAATTTTCAAGATTTTAGAAATGCAGAAAAAGTAATGAGATTACTTTATGAGTCATTAAAGAAAACAAAAAGAGAATTAGTAGTATTTACTTCAACACCAGATTTTTATCCTTTTAAGTATTTAAGAGATTTTGATTTAAAAGGTTTCTATGAGAAAGAAGAAGCTCTTAGAAAAGAAGCAGGTCTTCCTCCTTTTGGTCATGTTTGTTTAGTAAGATTTAGAGCTAAAAAGCCTTCTGCTTCTTTAAAAAAAGCTGAGCAGTTCTATGATTTTTTAAAAGAAAGATATCCTTTTATAGAAATATTTACTCCTTCTTTTAGTTTTCCTTTTAAATTAAGAGGAAAATTCAGATGGCAGATATTATTAAAGTACTCAAATATAAAAATTTTAAGAAAGGCTGTTACAGAAGTTTTGAATAAAGTTAAACCTTCAGCTGTGAAAATAAGTATAGAGATAGATTTAGAATGAAAGTAGTATTTTTTGGTTCCACAGAATACTCTGTTGAGATTTTAAAAAAATTAAAAGAGTTAAATCATCGACTCATTGTATTCTGTCCTCCAGATAAAAGAAAAGGAAGGCATTTAAAACTAAAACCTTCTCCTGTAAAGCTTTTTTGTCTGGAAAATGAAATTGAATTTTTTCAACCCCAAGATATTAACTCTCAACAGAATTTAGAAATTTTAAAAAAATTTTCTCCTGATATCTTTCTTGTATGTGAGTACGGTCAAATATTTGGAAAAGAAATCTTAAAGATACCAAAGATTTTACCTATAAATATTCATTTATCTTTACTTCCAAAGTATAGAGGGGCTGCTCCTGTAAATTGGGCAATAATAAAAGGAGAGACTCAAACAGGGATAACTTTTCATAGAATAACACTAAAAGTAGATGCTGGAGAAATTATCTATCAAGAAAAGTTTCCTATAGAGATTAAAGAGAGTTCTTTGAGTCTGCATTCAAAATTGATAAAAAGAGTAACCCAAATTCTACCTCATTTTTTGGAAAGTTTAGAGAAAGGAAATTTTAGATTGATTCCTCAAGATGAAAAAGAAGCCAGTTACGCTCCACGTTTAAAAAAGGAAGATGGTTTAATTGATTGGTATGATACAAATATCAATATCTTTAATAAAATTAGAGGACTTTTACCTTGGCCTACAGCTTTTAGTTATTTAGAAACAGGTCTCTTAATAAAATTTTTTAAAGCTGATTTGTCTAATGAGAATTTCAAAGATTTTTCTCCATCTCAGATAGTAGAAGTTAAAAAAGATTCATTTAAAATAAAGTGTGGAAAAGGAAATATTGAGATTTTAGAATTACAACCTGCTTCAAAAAGAGTAATGACAGCTAAGGAATTTATATGTGGATATAGGATAAAGCCTGGTTTGAAATTTATAGGGAAAAATATTCAAGATTGATTTTTTGGAAAAACTTTGATAAATTATATAGTATCTTTTTCAAAAAGGGCCCGTAGCTCAATTGGCAGAGCAGCTGACTCATAATCAGCGGGTTGGAGGTTCGAGTCCTCCCGGGCCCAGTATAAATTTATTTATAGAAATGGGCGATTAGCTCAGTTGGATAGAGCGCCACCTTCACAAGGTGGAGGTCACCCGTTCAAGTCGGGTATCGCCCATTTTGAAATTTCTTTTAATGAATCTTAAAGAAGAACTAAGAAAGTTAACAGAATTACAGGAGATAGATAAAGAGATTTTTAAATTAAAAGCAAAAATTAAAGAGATTCCAGAAAAAATAGAAAAGATCAATCAGGAATTTGAATTAAAAAAAGAAGATTATAAAAAGTTAGAAGAAGAAGTTAAGAAATTAAAATTAACACACAAAGATAGAGAGTTAGAGTTATCTTCTAAAGAAGAACAACTTCGAAAAGCTCAATCTCAACTTTATCAGATTAAGACTAACCAAGAATACCAAGCTAAATTGAAAGAGATAGAAGGAATTAAAGCAGATTGCTCTGTGATAGAGGAAAAAATAATTTTACTTTTAGATGAGATAGAAGAAGCAGAAAAAAAGTTGAAATCTGAGTTAGAAGTTTTAAAGAAAGAAGAAGAAGAAAAAAATAGAAAAGTACAAGATCTCCAGAAAGAAGCTGAGAAGCTAAGAGAAGAATTAAAAATTTTAGAGGATAAAAGAAAATCAAAAGTTTTACACATAGATAAAGAAATTTTAAATGAATATGAAAAGCTATTAGAACATAGACAAGGATTAGCTATTGTGCCAGTAAAAAATTTTATATGCACAGGATGTAATATGAGTATACCTCCTCAGGTAGTCAATGAGATAAAAATGTATAAAAAGTTAGTACACTGTGAGATGTGCGCCCGTATTCTTTATATTGAAGAGGAGTTGTAAATGGTAAAAGTATTTATAGATGGAGCTTCAAAAAATAATCCAGGACCTAGTGGAGCTGGCATTGTTCTTTATGAAAATGGCAAAAAAATAAAAGAGCTTTCTGTATTTTTGGGAGAGACTACCAATAATTGTGCTGAATATCTCTCTTTAATCTTAGGTTTACAAGAAGTAATAAAGTTAGGAAAAAAAAGAGCTGAATTTTATTCAGATAGTCAACTTTTGGTAAATCAGATCAAAGGTGTTTATAAAGTTAGAGATGAAAAATTATCTTTACTGAAAATAATAGCTGAAAATTTGATTTTAAGTTTAGAAGAATTTAATATAAAATTTATAGATAGAGAAAAGAACAAAGAAGCTGATAACTTAGCGAACCAGGCTTTTATTAAAAAAGGAGGTGAGTAAAGTTGAGTGGACATTCAAAATGGGCATCTATAAAACATAAAAAACAAGCTCAAGATGCTAAACGTGGTAAACTATTTACTAAATTAATAAGAGAAATAACAGTCGCTGCTAGAGAAGGCGGAGGTAACCCTGATACAAATCCTAGGCTTAGACAGGCTATAGAAAGGGCAAAAGAAGCAAATATGCCTCAAGAGAATATAATCAGAGCTATAAAAAGAGGTACAGGTGAAATCCCAGGAGTAAGTTATGAGCAGGTAATTTATGAATGCTATGGACCTCAAGGAGTAGCTATTTTAATTGAAGCTCTCACTGATAATAAAAATAGGACTTCTGCTGAAATAAGAAGCATTTTAACAAAAAAAGGTGGAAATATGGCTTCACCAGGAGCTGTCTCTTGGATGTTCCAGAGGAAAGGGTATATTTTGGTAGAGAAAGATAAGGTAGATGAAGAAACTCTAATGGAAGTAAGTATTGAGGCAGGTGCAGAAGATATTAAATCTGAAGGAAAAAATTATGAGATAATTACCTCTCCTCAAGATTTTGAGAAAGTTAAAAATTCTTTGAAAGAAAAAAATATACCTATAAGTTCAGCTGAGATTACAATGATTCCTACTAGTACTATAAGAGTTACAGGTCAAGCTGCCAAACAAGTTTTAGCTTTGGTAGAAAGTTTAGAGGATCATGATGATGTTCAAAATGTTTACTCAAATTTTGACATTCCAGAAGAAGAGTTAGAGAGTTTAGCTCAGAGTTTGAAAGAATGAAATTTAATGAAAATTTTAGCAGTAGACCCTGCTCTTAGCACTTCAGGCTTTGCAGTCTTAGAATTTGATGAGAAGAATAAAAAGATTTATCTTAGAGAAGCAGGATTAGTAAAGACGACTTCTAAAAATTCTTTGCCTGACAGATTAAGAAAAATTTATGAGAAATTTAAAGAGATAATAGATAAATATAAACCTGAAATCTTACTATTAGAAAAGTTTTATACACATTTAAGACATCCTTTAACTGTTGCAATGTTGAGTAAGGCAAAAGGGATATTAATGCTGTTAGCTTCTCAAAATAACATAGAAGTTTTGGAGTTATCTACTACACATGTAAAGAAAGCTTTAACTGGCAAAGGAAATGCCAAAAAATATCAAATTAAAAGAATGGTAGAATTTTTTTTAAAAAAGAAAATATCTTCACAACATATATCTGATGCTTTGGCACTGGCTTTAGCTTACTTGAATATGAAAAAATGTTTTGTAGGATAAAAGGAAAGATAAAAGTAAAGACACCTGAAAAAGTAATTTTAGAAAATAAGGGAATTTCTTACGAAATTTTAATCTCTCCTTTGACTTCCCAAAAATTAGAAAATTTAGACCTTTCTCAAGAAATAGAATTAATAATTTATAGTTATTTTATTTTGCAAAAAAATTTAGCTAAACCTGTATTTATAGGGTTTTTAAATGAATTAGAGAAGGAATTTTTTGAATTGTTTATTTCTATCTCAGGAATAGGTCCAAAGAATGCTTTAAAAGCACTCTCTAAACCTATATCTGAGATAGCCAGAAATATAGAGAATGAAGATTTAGAAGCTTTGAAAAAACTCCCTCATATAGGTGTTCAAAAATCTAAAGAAATAATAGCTAAGTTAAAAGGGAAAGTATCCAGATTTATGCTTATTAAAGACGAAGGTATAAAGATTGAGAAGGAAAAGATTAAAGAAGAAATAGTCCAAGAAGCTTTTCAGATACTCTTGCAACTTCAATATAAAAAATCAGAAGCAAAGAGTTTAATAGAAAAAGCTTTAAAATCGAAGAAAGAATTTAATTCTACTCAGGAGCTTTTAAATGAAATCTACAGAGTTATCTAAAGAGTTGCTTAAAAAAACTGTAGAAGGTATTTTATTTTTGTCAGATAAACCTGTAAAATTAGAAGATTTAGTTTCCAATTTAAAAGCTCCTTTTACACTTATAAAACAAATTTTAGAAGAACTTAAAACTGAGTATTTTAATTCTCAAAGAGGAATAAGAATTACTGAAGTAGCAGGTGGTTTTAGGATGGAAACAGTCCCTGAAATTGCTCAGAATGTTAAAAATTATTTTTCTTTACAAAATAAAAAAAGGCTTTCAAAATCATCTTTAGAAGTGTTAGCTATTATAGCTTACAAAGGCCCTGTGACTAAAAAAGATATTGAAATAATAAGAGGAGTAAATTGCGATGGTGCAATAAAAAGACTTTTGGAACTAGAATTGATAAAAGTCGCAGGTAGAAAAAAAGCTCCTGGAAGACCTCTTTTATTTAAAACTACAGATAAATTTTTAGAATACTTTGGTTTAAGAAGTTTAGAAGATTTACCACCTTTAAAAGGAGAGGTTTCGGATGCCCTTAAAGAAATTGCGCCAACAAATAGATAAATTAGATGAAAAGATCTTAGAGATTTTGAATTTGAGAGCTAAGAAAGTAAAGGAACTTTCTAAGATAAAAAAAGAAAAGAAGATAAATGTATTTCAAGAATCTAGACACAAACAAATTCTCTATAGGCTTTTTAAGAAAAATAAAGGTCCTCTCAAAAATGAACATATTGAAAATATTTACAGAGAGATATTTTCAGCTTGCTTAGATATTCAAAAAAAATTAAAGATAGCTTATTTAGGACCAGAAGGGACTTTTACTCACCAAGCAGCTTTAAAAAAGTTTGGAAGAAATTTAGAGTTTATTTCTTGTTCTAATATTCAAGAAGTTTTTAATATGGTAGCTTCCCAAAATGTAGATTTAGGAGTAGTGCCCATTGAAAATTCCATTGAAGGAGTAATTACTCATACTTTAGATATGTTCATAGACTCAGACATAAAAATATGTTCAGAGATTATTTTGAGGATTTCTTTATGTTTACTTTCTAAAGAGAAAGATATAGAAAAAATTAAAAAAATTTACTCTCATCCTCAAGTCTTTGTTCAAGCAAAAGTTTTTTTACAGGAAAAGTTACCAGATGCCACTTTATTATCATGTGATTCTACATCTTTAGCAGCTAAATTAGCTACAAAAGAAAAAAATTCAGCTTGCATAGGTTCTGAAGCTTTAGCCTCAATTTACAACCTCAATGTATTAGAGAAAAATATTCAGGATTACGCTCACAATGTAACAAGATTTTTAGTAATTTCTTTAGAAGACTCTCAACCTACAGGAAATGATAAGACTTCTATTTTGTTTTCTTTAAAAGATAGAGTAGGTGCTTTACATGATGCTTTAGCTCCTTTTAAAAGATACCAAATAAATTTGACTAAAATAGAATCAAGACCTTCACGAAAAAGAGCTTGGGAATACTTTTTCTTTGTAGATTTTGAAGGTCATAGAACTCAAAGGAAGATAAAACTTGCTTTAAAAGAGTTAGAGAAAGAATGCTTATTTTTGAAGATTTTGGGATCTTATCCTAAGGAGATTGAGAAGTATGTTTAAAAGATATCTTTTTAATATTAAGACTTATGTTCCTGGTAAACCAATAGAAGAAGTAAAAAGAGAATTTAAATTGAAAAAAGTTATTAAATTAGCTTCTAATGAAAATGCTTGGGGCCCATCAAAAAGGGTTAAAGAAGCTATCTTAAAAGAGCTTTCAAAGATAAATAGATACCCACTAGCTGACTGTTATTATTTAAGGAGAGCTTTAGCTTTAAAATTTAAAGTTAAAGAGGATCAAATAATTATAGGAAATGGTTCAGATGAGTTAATAGTTTTGGTTTTAAGAGCTTTGGTAGAAAAAGGAGATGAAGTAATAGTAGCTTGGCCTACTTTCTTAATCTATGAGATTCAAGCAAGGATTTCAGGAGCTAAAGTGATAAGAGTTAAATTAAAAAATTTTAAGTATGATTTAGAAGGTATGAAAAAAAAGATAACTAAAAAAACAAAAATCATTTTTATAGCCAATCCTGATAATCCTACAGGGAGTTTTGTTAACAATAGAGAATTAGAAAATTTTTTGAAATCAGTACCTGAAAATATTCTTGTATTTATTGATGAAGCTTATTTTGAATATGCAAGGTTGATACCTTCTTATCCAGATTCTTTACAGTTCCTAAAAGATAACTATAATAATATTTTCATTTCTCGCACATTTTCTAAAGCTTATGGTCTGGCAGGTTTAAGAATTGGTTATGGAATATCAAACAACAAAAATATAGAAATATTAAATAAAGTAAGAGAACCTTTTAATGTTAATAGCTTAGCTCAAATAGCAGCTCTACATGCTTTAAAAGATCAAGAGCATTTACAAAAAGTAGTAAGAGCTACACAAAGAGAAAAAGAAAAAATGTATGAAGAATTAAGAAGAATGGGTTTAGAGTATAAAGAGACAGCTACTAACTTTATTTTAATAAAAGTACATGATTCACAAAAGGTATGTAGAGAATTATTAAAAAAAGGGATTATTGTAAGAGATTTAGATAGATGGGGTTTAAAAGGATTTATTAGAGTCACAGTTGGAAGACCTATTGAAAATGTTCAATTTCTAAAAGAGATAAGGAGGTTAGTATGATTATCGTTATGAAAAAAGACGTTACCCAAAAAGAGATAGATTATGTAGTTAAAAGAATAGAAAAATTAGGGTTAAAAGCTATGATCTCAAAAGGTGTAGAGAGAACTATCATTGGAGTCATAGGACCAGAAGATAGAATTAGTATGCAACCTTTAGAAGCTTTTCCAGGAGTAGAAAAAGTAATGCCGATTTTAGCTCCTTATAAACTCGTCTCAAAAGAATTTAAACCTGAAAAGACAATAATAGATTTAGGTAAAGGTGTAAAGATAGGTGCACAAGAAATAATAATAATGGCTGGGCCTTGCGCAATAGAATCTTATGATCAACTTTTTAAGACTGCTAAGGCTGTAAAGGAAGCTGGAGCTCAGGTTTTGAGAGGAGGAGCTTATAAACCTAGAACTTCTCCTTATTCTTTTCAAGGTTTAGGAGAAGAGGGATTAAAGATTTTAAAAGAAGTAGCAGAACAACTAAACATGCCTACAGTCACAGAAGTAATGGATACAAGAGATGTAGAAAAGGTTTTAAAATACACAGATATTTTACAAATAGGAGCAAGAAATATGCAAAATTTTTCTTTGTTAAAAGAAGTAGGTCAAACTCAAAAGCCTGTGTTATTAAAAAGAGGGATGTCAGCTACGATTAAAGAATGGTTAATGGCTGCTGAATATATAGCTGTGGGAGGAAATATGAATATAATTTTGTGTGAAAGAGGAATAAGGACTTTTGAAGATTTCACAAGGAATACTTTGGATTTAAGTGCAGTGGCAGCTGTCAGACTCTTATCGCATCTACCTGTGATAGTAGATCCTTCTCATGGGACAGGTAAATACGATTTAGTTCCTGATATGAGTTTAGCAGCAGTAGCTTGTGGAGCAGATGGTTTAATAATAGAAGTGCATCCTGCTCCACACGAAGCTCTTTCAGATGGTCCACAGAGTTTGGTTCCAGAAAAATTTAAAGAATTGACAAAAAAGATTAAAAGAGTTGCTGAAGCTGTAGGCAGAAAATTTTAAAAAGTGTTTAAGAAGATCTCTATAATTGGAGTAGGTCTAATTGGAGGAAGCATTGCTCTTCAATCTAAAAGAAAAAGATTAGCCAAAGAGATTTGGGGATTCTTTAGAAATAAAGAAAGATTAGAAAAAGCTTTAAGATTGAAAGTAATAGATAAAGCAAGCTTAAATTTAGGAGAAGTAATAAAAGATTCAGATTTTGTAATCTTGAGTTTACCAGTTTTAAAAATAATTGAGTATTTAGATAAGATTAAAAAATTTTTGAGAAAAGACACAATTATTACAGATGTAGGTAGTACCAAAAAAGAGATATTAAAAGAAGCTAAAAAAAAATTAAAAGGTTTTAATTTTGTAGCCTCACATCCTTTTACAGGTTCAGAAAAAAGAGGATTTGAGAATTCTGAAGAAGTCAAATGGGAAAATAGCATTTGCTTTGTATGTACAGATTCAATCTGTACCAAACAAGCTTACAGGAAAGTAAAAGTTTTTTGGAAAAAATTAGGAGCTCAAATCATAGAAATAGATTCTGGTTATCATGATAAGTTAGTAGGAGCAGTCTCGCATTTACCCCATCTTATTTCTTACTCTTTAATTAATTCTTTAGATGCCAACTTTCTTAAAATTGCTCCTCAAAGTTTTAAAAGTCTTACTAGGATAGCTGGTTCACCGGAATCGGTTTGGAGTGATATATTTTTTACTAATAGAAAAAACATTTTGTATTTTTTAGATAAATTTTTGAAAGAACTTTTAGTATTCAAAAAAACTTTAGAGATTCAAGATGCTTTGAAGATAAAGAAGATTATAAAAAAAGCAAATGGAAAGAGATTTATATATATAAAATAAAAATGGTAATCTGTATAGACGGACCTGCAGGCTCTGGAAAAAGTACAGTAGCCAAATTATTAGCTAAAGAGTTAGGATTCGTTTACATAGATACAGGAGCTATGTATAGGAGTTTAACTTATAAAATAATGAAGGAGAATTTTGATTTTGAAGATGAAGATAAAGTAATAGAATGCGCTAAGAATTTAAAAATAAATTTTATTTATGATAAGGAGGGGAATTTAAATGTTTTCTTAGATGGAGAAGATGTAACTTGCAAAATAAGGACTCCTCAAGTTACACGAAATGTATATAAAGTAGCTGATAACCCTAAAGTAAGACAAATACTTGTAAAAAAACAAAGAGAGTTAGGAAAAAAGTCAAACTCGATCTTAGAAGGTAGAGATACTACAAGTATCATCTTTCCAGATGCAGATGTTAAGTTTTATTTAGATGCAGATTTTAACACAAGAGTTCAGAGAAGATATAAAGATTTTTTAGAGAAAGGAATAAAAATTTCATTAAAAGAAGTAGAAGAGGATTTAAAAAAAAGAGACTTTCAAGATTTTAATAGAAGTGTGGGCAGATTAATAAAAACTGAGGATGCTATTTACATAGATACGACTAATATGAGTATAAGAGAAGTAATAGAAGAAATGAAAAAACATATATTTAAAGTATGGAAAAGCAATTCATAAGAAACTTTTGCATAATAGCTCATATAGATCATGGTAAATCTACTTTAGCAGATAGAATCTTAGAATTTACAGGCGCAGTTAATAAAAGAGAGTTTAAAGAACAGTTTTTGGATGATATGGATTTAGAACGTGAAAGAGGAATAACTATTAAAGCTTCCTGTGTAACTTTAAAATATAAATCTCAAGATCAAAATACTTACACTTTAAATTTAATAGATACTCCAGGACATGTAGATTTTAGTTATGAGGTAACCAAATCTTTAAAAGCTTGTGAAGGAGCTATCTTGTTAGTAGATGCTTCTCAAGGTATAGAAGCTCAAACTATAGCCAATTTTTATTTAGCTTTAGAAAATAATTTAGAGATTATACCTGTGATAAATAAAATAGATTTACCTAATGCAGATATAGAAAGGACAAAACATCAACTTACAGAAATATTAGGTTTTAAAGAATCTGAAATAATCTTAGCATCAGCTAAAGAAGGAAAAGGAACCAAAGAGATTTTAGAAGCTGTAGTTAAAAAGATACCTCCTCCTCAAGGAGAGGTTTCTCAACCTTTAAGAGCTTTGATATTTGATTCTACTTATGATACTTTTAAAGGAGTAATATTATTCATAAGGGTAAAAGAAGGCATGATTAAAAAAGGTATGAAAATAATGTTTATGAGAAAAGGCAGAGAATATGAAGTTCAAGAATTAGGGATCCTTACTCCCAAATTTTTAGAAAAAGAATCTTTATCTGTGGGAGAAGTAGGTTACCTTTGTTGCAATATAAAAGACCCCTCTCAGATAACTGTAGGTGATACGATAACTTCTTTTAAAGATCCTGCTCCTAAAGCTTTGGAAGGATACCAACAGATGCAACCAGTAGTCTTTTGTGGAATCTTTCCTCAAAATCCAAAGGATTTCTTCCATCTCAGAGAAGCAATACAAAAATTAAGGTTAAGCGATCCTTCTTTTGTGTATGAGCCAGATAATTCTGTTACTTGGGGACCAGGTTTTAGATGTGGCTTTTTAGGACTCTTACATATGGAAATAATTCAGGAAAGATTAGAAAGAGAGTTTGGATTAAATTTGATATTAACTACTCCAAATGTAGTGTATTTAGTTAAAGATAAAAAGGGTAATGAAATAAAGGTAGAAAATCCTCTTAAGTTTCCAGATCCCTCTCAAATTGCTCAAGTTTTGGAACCTTTCATAAAAGTAAAAATTTTAACTCCTTTGGAGTATTTAGAAAGAGTAATGGAACTCTCAAAACAAAAAAGAGGGGTCTTTAAAAAGATGGATTATTTAGGAAAAGACAGAATTTCAGTTGAGTTTGAGATGCCTTTAAATGAAGTAATCGTAGACTTTTATGATAAATTGAAATCTGTTACTAAAGGATATGGATCTTTAGATTATGAATTTGTAGGTTATAGACCTTCAGAAATAGTAAAATTAGATATCTTAATAAATAATAAACCATGTGAAGCCTTTTCTTTCTTAGTCCATAAAAGTTCAGCTTATCAAAAAGCAAAGAATATAGTTGAAAAATTAAAAAAACTTATTCCAAGACAACAATTTGTAATAAATATTCAAGCAGCCATTGGTTCTAGGATTATAGCTTCAGAAAAGATACCTGCTTTGAGAAAAAATGTAACTGCTAAATGTTATGGAGGAGATATTACCAGAAAAATGAAGTTATGGGAAAAACAAAAAGAAGGTAAGAAAAAATTAAAACAATTCGGTAAAGTTCAAATTCCTCAAGAAGCATTTTTAGAGATACTAAAAATATGAAAAAGTCTACTTTAAGAGAATGGGCTGAAGCTATCTTTGTAGGGTTTTTGTTGGCTATGTTTGTAAGAACCTTTTTTATTCAACCTTTTAAAATCCCTACAGGCTCTATGAAACCTACTTTAAAACCAGGAGATAAAATTTTAGTAGAAAAGATAACTTATGGACCTTTAATTCCTTTTACAAGTATAAGAATCCCTGGCAAAAGAAGACCAAAGAGAGGAGATATTATCGTTTTTAGATGTCCAGTAGATAAAGGAAAATATTATATTAAAAGACTGATTGCAGTTGGAGGAGAGACAGTCTTAATAAAAGATGGTAAGATTTACATAAATGGAAAGTTGATTACAGACCCCAGAATTAGCAAAAATTTTTATACTAATGAAGGTGCATATGGAGGTTATAAGCCTGTAAAAGTTCCAAAAGGTTACTATTATGTATTAGGTGATAATTCACCATCTTCTTATGATTCAAGATTTTGGGGTTTTGTTCCTGAAGGTAAAGTTATAGGAAGAGCTTGGTTAATATTTTGGCCTCCTAAAAGAATAAGACTGTTAAGATGATTGCAAATTTTATATCCTTAATAAGAATTTTAAGTATTCCATTTTTTGTAGGTACTTTATTGTATTATACTCCTCAAAAGGATTTTTTAAGAATAATAGCTTTTTTTATATTTCTTTTTGCTATGCTTACAGATGTTATAGATGGCTTTATAGCAAGAAAAATAGATAAAAAATCTGAGATTGGGGCTATTTTAGATCCTTTATCAGATAAACTCTTGTTAATGAGTGCTTTTTTTTGTCTTTATCTTTTAAAAAGTTTACCTTTAAGAATTCCATTATGGTTTTTGATATTAGTTGTAAGTAGAGATCTCATAATACTAATGGGGACAGGTATTATGTTTTTATTAGGTATAAGATTTAAAATAGTACCTACTCTTTGGGGGAAACTCACAACATTTTTCCAAATGCTTACAGTTATCTGTGTACTTTTGAAATTTAAATTTTCATTTTTAGTGTGGTATATAGCTTCAGTTTTTACTATAATATCTGGTGTAGATTATATTCGTAAAGGATTAAAACTAATAAACAATGCTAATAAGGCTGATATTAATAATAATTAGTTATTTAATAGGGAGCATTCCTTCTGCTTATATAGCAGGCAGGGTCTCTAAAAATATAGATATTAGAAAGTTTGGTTCTGGTAATGTAGGTGCTACCAATGCTTTTAGAGTTTTAGGTAAATTTTGGGGAATAGTAGTCTTTATCTGTGATTTTCTGAAAGGTTTCTTTTGTGTAGGTATTTTGCCCCACATTTTTAAAATCTCTCTTGAACCTAAATTTATAACTGTTTTGGGGATAAGCGTCATTTTAGGGCACATTTACACTATATTTTTAAATTTTAAAGGAGGCAAAGGTGTAGCTACAGGTTTTGGTGTACTTTTAGGATTAGGACTTTACATTCCTCAGTTTTATCTTGTTTTATTAATCGTTTTAGGTGTTTGGATGATAACATTTTATTTTTGTGAAATAGTCTCTTTAGCTTCAATCTTATCGGCATTAACTTTACCCTTAGCAACTTTTTATCTATCTAAAGATTACTTTATATTTACTTTAATTGTAGGAATTTTAATTATATGGAGGCATAGATCAAATATTAAGAGGCTTCTTAAAAAAGAAGAACTCCCTGTTAGAAGAAAGTAAATATTGACCTGAATAACTAAGATTGGTAAGATAGGTTTTGTTAAAAATCTTTAGAAGAAGGAGGGGTTTATATGCAAGATGAAAAAAGAAAAGTATTGGAATTAGCTATCTCTCAGATAGAAAAAGAATTTGGAAAAGGTGCTATTATGAGATTAGGTGAGAGTGTAAAACTAGATGTAGAAGCTCTACCTACAGGAATTCTTACTTTAGATTATGCAATAGGCATAGGAGGTCTACCAAGAGGTAGGATCATTGAGATATTTGGTCCTGAATCTTCTGGCAAGACTACTTTGGCTTTGTCTTGTATAGCTGAGACTCAAAAGAGAGGAGGGATTTGTGCATTTATTGATGCTGAGCATGCATTTGACCCTCATTATGCTAAAAAATTAGGGATCAACTTAGATGATCTGTTAGTCTCTCAACCAGATACTGGTGAGCAAGCTTTAGAGATTGCAGAGACTTTGGTAAGGTCTAATGCAGTAGACTTAATAGTCATAGATTCAGTCGCAGCTCTCGTTCCTAAAGCTGAACTTGAAGGTGAGATGGGAGATTCTTTTGTAGGTCTGCAAGCTAGATTAATGAGTCAAGCTTTAAGGAAATTGACAGGAGCTATTTCAAAATCTAAAACTTGTGTAATATTTATAAATCAGATAAGAGAAAAGATAGGAGTAATGTTTGGATCGCCTGAAACTACTCCTGGAGGAAGAGCTTTAAAATTTTATGCTTCGGTAAGGATAGATTTGAGAAGAAAAGAGTCTATTACTCATGAAGGAAAAGTAATAGGTAACAGGATTTTGGCTAGAATAGTTAAGAATAAACTCGCACCTCCCTTTAAAGAAGCTAGTTTTGAGATTTTATATAATGAAGGAATCTCTAAATTAGGAGCTTTAATAGATGCAGGGGTCTCATTAAATGTTATTCAAAAGACAGGAGCTTGGTTTTCTTATAAAGATAAAAAATTAGGTCAAGGAAAAGAGAATGTTAAAAAGTTTTTAGAAGAAAATCCTAAGATAAGAAAAGAAATAGAAGAGGAGATAAAAGAAAGGTTTTTTAAAAAAGATAAGGAGGCTAAGAAATGAAGAAAACAACTTTTCTCCATACAATAATAGGGATTTTTTTAGGAATAGTTTTAGGATTTGTTACGAGTTCAAATTTTTACAAAAAAGATATCTCTAAAGCTCAAGAGCTGAGTTCTTTAGAGATTCTCTCACCTGAAGAAGCCACTATCAAAGTAGCACAGCAAGTTGGAAAGTGTGTGGTCTCTATAAGCACTGTAGCTACAGAAAGGATATCTTTTAAAAGATTTTATTTTTCACCTTTTGATGAAGATGATTTCTTTAGAAGGTTTTTTGAAGAGTTTTTTGGTCCATTTCCTGAAAGAGAATACAAAAGAATGGGTTTAGGTTCAGGTGTTATTATAGATTCAGATGGTTATATTCTAACAAATGAACATGTAATAGCAGGAGCTGAAAAGATTAAAGTTACCCTTCCTGATGGAAGAGAATTTGATGCAAAAGTCATAGGCAAAGATTATCGTTCAGATTTAGCAGTAATAAAGATAGATGCACATAATCTGCCAGTCGCAAAGTTAGGAGATTCAGATGAATTAAAGATTGGACAATGGGTATTAGCAATAGGTAATCCCTTCGGTTTTGCTATTGAAAATCCAGAACCTACAGTCACATTTGGAGTAATCTCTGCTCTACATAGAGATTTACCCAGATTAGGTAAGAGGAGAGCTTATTATGATTTAATACAGACAGATGCAGCTATAAATCCAGGAAATTCTGGAGGTCCTTTAGTAAATCTTAAAGGAGAGGTTATAGGAATAAATGTAGCAATAATTACTACAACAGGTGCTTATGAAGGGATAGGTTTTGCTATTCCTATAAATGTAGCAAAAAGAATTTTAAGAAAGTTAATAAAAGGAGAAAAAATTCTGTATGGATGGTTAGGGGTTAGTGTTCAAGATTTAAATAAAAAATTAGCTAAATACTTTGGGTTAAGAGAACCAAAAGGAGCTTTGGTAGTAAAGGTCTTTAAAAATTCACCTGCTCAGAGAGCAGGTATAAAAGAAAAAGATATTATTTTAGAATTTGATGGTAAACCTGTAAAAAATGTGAGGGAATTAGTCAGATACGTTAATTTAACTGAACCTGGAAAAGAAGTAAAGATAAAGATTTTGAGAAATAGAACTCATATTAGTTTGCAAGTAAAGATAGGAAAAAGACCAGAAGATATAGAAAGATTGGAAGAAGTAAAAGAGGGTATATGGAGAGGTTTAGAAGTAGAAGATATTACTCCTCAATCTATGTATAAATTTAGAATAGAGGAAGAAAAAGGTGTGGTAGTTACATATGTGGAACCTGGTTCTCCAGCAGATAAAGCAGGCTTAGAGAGAGGAGATGTTATTTTAGAAGTAGAAGGAAGACCTATTTATTCAAAAGAAGAGTTCTTTCAGACAGTAAAAAAACTAAAAGGAGATGTATTGATAAAGACAAACAGGGGTTATTTTGTTGTGCCCCCAGAATAAAGAATTTGATTCTGCAAAGAAAAAAGTATTAAATTTTTTAAGATTTAGAATAAGAACAAAAAAAGAAGTAGAAGATTACTTAAAAAAGCATAAATACTCAGAAGAAACTATCACAAATATTCTTTGTTATTTAGAAAAGTTAAATTTATTAGATGATGAAAAATTTGCAGAACTTTTTATTGAAGAAAAGATACGTAAATTTTGGGGACCTTTGAAGATAAAATACGAACTTTTAAAGAAAGGAGTAGAAAAAGAAATTATAGAAAAAAAGATTTCTGAAAAGATAAAAGAAAAAGAGATGGTCTGTAGTTTGAAAGAAATGATAAGAAAGAAAATAAAAGAAGAAGATCCAACCAAAAGAAATCAAAAGATATACTCTTTTCTAAAAAGAAGAGGTTTTTTAGAAAATATAATTTGGGAAGTTTTAAAAAGTGAAGACTGATTTAATAAGAGAAAGATTCTTAAAATTCTTTGAAGAAAAAGGACATAAAGTTTTTAGTTCTGATACTCTTATTCCCCAATCGGACCCCACAGTTTTATTTACTTCTGCAGGCATGAACCAATTTAAAGATTATTTTTTGGGGATCAAAAAGGATGTAAAAAGAGCCTGCTCTTGTCAAAAGTGTTTACGCACAGATGATTTAGAAAAAGTAGGAAAGACCCCTTTTCATCATACATTTTTTGAAATGTTAGGAAATTTTTCTTTTGGAGATTATTTTAAAAAAGAAGCTATATTATGGGCATGGGAATTTGTAACTAAGGTTTTAGATTTACCTACAGATAGATTATGGGTTTCTGTGTATTTAGAAGACGAAGAGTCTTATCAAATATGGAGAAAATTAATAGGAATCCCTAAAGAAAGAATAGTTAAGTTAGGAGCAGACAAAAACTTTTGGCCAGCATCAGCTCCCTTAAAAGGACCTAATGGTCCATGTGGACCATGTTCAGAGATATTTTTTGATAGAGGTAATCAATTTGGTTGCAGAAGACCAGATTGTAGTCCAGCTTGTGATTGTTCAAGATTTGTAGAAGTATGGAATCTGGTCTTTACTCAGTTTAACAGAGTAGATGTGAATAAGTTAGAACCTTTACCTCAAAAAAACATAGATACAGGTATGGGTTTAGAAAGAATAGCTTGTGTATTGCAACAGAAAAACACGAATTTTGAGATAGATATTATAAAGCCCATAGTAGATTTTGTGAGAGAAAAAACTCATCCTCAATATATAAATCCTTATTATACAAATGCTATTGCGGATCACTTGAGAGCCGTCACTTTTGCAATAGCTGATGGAGTTTTACCTTCCAATGAAGAGAGAGGATATGTTATAAGAAAACTTATCAGAAGAGCTTCTTTCTTTGGGTTTTTAATGAAAATATATGAACCCTATCTTTATAAAGGAGTATTTTTAGTTTCAAAACTTATGGGAGGAGTCTACAAAGAAATAAAGGAAAAACAAGAAGTTATTTCTCAAATAGTAAAAAATGAAGAAGAGAAATTCTTAAAAAATTTAGAAAAAGGATACCAAATCTTAGAAGATCTCTATAGAAAAATAAAAGACAAATCTTTATCTTTAATAAGAGCAGAAGATTGTTTTAAACTTTATGATACTTATGGATTGCCAATAGAAGTTATCAAAGACTTTGCTGATTCTAAAGGTGTAGAAATAGATATCAAAGGATTTGAAAACCTACTTCAAAAGTATAGAGAAGAGACGAGGAAAAAAAGTAAGTTTTCTAAAGAAATATTTAGTTTTGAAAAGTCTGAACTTCCTAAAACCGAATTTAAAGGTTACCAAACTTTACGTACAGATTCTGTAATCTTAAAAATTATAAAAGATAATGCACAGATAGATACATTAAAAGAAGGAGAATATGCAGAGATAATTTTGGATTTGACTCCTTTCTATGCTGAAAGAGGTGGTCAAATACCTGATAAAGGAGTTATAAAAAAGATAGTAGAAGAAAATACTGTTAGTTTATTCCAGGTAAAAGATGTTCAGTATGAAGGTGAAAGTATCTTACATAAAGGAATCCTTTTGAAAGGAGAATTAAAAGTAAATGATAAGGTCAAATGTTATGTTGATCAAGATAAAAGAGAAAGTATAAAAAGAGCTCACACTTGCACTCACATTTTGCAAGCAGTTTTAAGGAAAGTTTTAGGTAGTCACGTAAGACAACAAGGTTCTTTAGTCGCTGAAGATAGATTAAGATTCGATTTTAGTCATTTTAAAGCTTTATCTAAAGATGAATTAAAAACCATTGAAGAAGAAGTGAACAAAATAATATTAAAAGACTATCCTGTAAAAATAAGATACACTACCTTAGAACAAGCAAAAAAAGAAGGTGCTTTAAGTTTTTTTGAAGAGAAGTATGCTGAAATAGTAAGATTGGTAGAGATAGAAAACATAAGTAAAGAACTATGTGGAGGCACTCATGTAGAATCTACAGGTAAAATAGGGTTATTTAAAATTATTTCTGAAGAAAGCATTGCTTCTGGTGTTAGAAGGATTGAAGGAGTCTGTGGGATAAAGGCTTTAAAAGAGTACCAACAGCTTCAAGATTTTTTAGATACGATAAAGTTTTTACTAAAGACTTCATCTGAGAAGTTAGCACAAAAAATTCAAGAGTTACTCTCCAGAATAAAAGAGTATGAGAAAAAACAAAAAGATTTAGAGATTCAAATTTTTTCTTATAAAGCAAAGGATTTAATCTCTAAAGCTGAAAAGGTTCAAGATTATAAATTTTTGTTTTTAGAATTCCAAAATAAATCTCCTCAAATTTTAAGAAGTTATATGGATTTCTTAAGAAATAATTTTTCTGATTTAATAAGTGTTATTTATCTTAAAAATCCAGAAGGTGTAAATCTTTTTATAGGGATAACTAAAGATTTGACTTCAAAATTGAAAGCAGATGAAATTGTGAAAAAAATATCTACATACATTGAAGGAAAAGGAGGTGGAAGAAAAGATTTTGCCCAAGCTGGGGGAAAAAAGATCTTAGAATCTGAAATTGTAAAAGAGAAAATAAAACAGGAAATTAAAAATGCGCTTTCTTAGATATACTAGCAAAGAATTTGAAAAAATCTGCCAAAGGAGATTCTTTATAAAGAAAAAAGTTTCTCAAACTGTAAGGCAGATATTAGAAGATGTAAGAAAATATGGTGATAAAGCTTTAATTTATTATACAAAAAAGTTTGATAAGGTAGTTTTAAAAGTAAAAGATTTAAAAGTAACTGAATCTGAAATTTCAGGTGCTTTTCAAAACATAGATTCAGAATTTTTAGGATGTCTAAAGAAGATAATTCAACTTGTTAGTAATTTTTATAAAGTTCAACTTAAAAACTTTAAATTCAAGGTTAAAACAGAGCAAGGTTCTTTAATCCAAGAGAAGTTTTTTCCTTTAGAATCTGTGGGAATTTATGTTCCTTGTGGTCAAGCTCCTTTAATCTCTACTGTTTACATGACAGCTATTCCTGCTAACATAGCAGGAGTAAAAAGAATAGTTTTGGTTTCACCCCCTGATAAAAATGGAAAGATACATCCTTACATTTTAGTTGTGGCTTCTTTATTAAAAATAAAAGAGATCTATAAAGTAGGAGGAGCTCAAAGTATAGGAGCTTTAGCTTTTGGAACAAAGACTATAAAATCTGTGGATAAAATAATAGGACCAGGAGGAGTTTATGTAACAGAAGCAAAACGTCAAGTTTATGGATTTGTAGATATAGATATGTTAGCAGGACCTTCAGAGTTAGTAATTTTAGCTTCAGATGAAGTAAACTTTGAATGGGTAACTCAAGACTTAAAAGCACAAGCCGAACACATAAATGGAGAAGTCTTTTTGATTACAGATTCTAAAAAATTAGCAAATTATGTAAAAAATAGAGTTAATACAGGTTTCATAATTATGGTGAGAGATTTAGAAGTAGGAGCAGATATAGTAAATAAACTTGCACCTGAGCATTTACAGATCATGGTTAAGAATCCTAAGAAAATATTAAAATTGATAAGAAACTGTGGAGCTATTTTTGTTGGTGAATATTCGCCTACGGTCGTTGGTGATTACATAGCAGGTCCTTCACATGTTTTGCCTACATTTGGCACAGCAAGATTTTTTTCAGACTTGAATATATATCAATTTTTAAAAAGCCTTCATATTATAGAATACTCTAAAAAGGAGTTAGAAGAAAATAAAAGACTCATCGAAAAGATAGCCACTTTAGAAGGGATGGAAGAACACAAAAAAAGCATAGAAATAAGATTTTCTCATGAGAAAGATAAGTCTGCAGCGTAAGACAAAAGAGACTTTAATTAAAATTAATCTGGTTATAGAAGGAAAGGGTAGATATAAAATCAGAACTACCAATCCTTTCTTTGACCATATGTTAGAGTTATTTAGTTTTTGGGGATCGTTTAACTTAAAGTTAGAAGCTCATCAATCTAAAGAGTTAGATTTTCATCATCTAAATGAAGATATAGGAATAGCTTTAGGTCAAGCTTTTTTAAAGATCCTTAAAAAAGAAAAAAATATTAAAAGATATTCTTCTAAAATTATTCCTATGGATGGAAGTTTGGTTAGATTAGCTTTAGATATTAGTGGAAGACCTGGTATCTATCTGGATTTAGGAAAGGCAAAAAAGTTTTTTTTAAAGAACATTGAGAACTACAATTTAAACCTTTTAAGACAATTCTTAAAAGCTTTTACAGATAACTTTAAGGTTACTTTACATGTAGATATATTGAAAGCAGATGATGCCCATCATGTAATAGAAGCTATTTTTAAAGGATTAGGACAAGTTTTAAAAGAAGCACTTTCGTGTGAATCTGGTAGAAAGCTACCTTCTACAAAAGGAAAATTATGATAACACTGATAGACTATGGAGCTGGAAATCTCTTTTCATTAAAGAATGCTTTCTGTAGTTTGGGATTTTTAGCTAAGACTACTCGTTCTAAAAGAGAAATAAGAAGAGCAAAAGTTTTAGTTTTACCAGGGGTAGGTTCTTTCAAGAAGACTATAGAAAACTTAAAAAGTTTTGGTATTTTAGAAGTTATATTAAAAGAAGTTTTGGAAAAGAAAAAACCTTTTTTAGGAATTTGTTTAGGCCTCCAGATTTTTTTTGAAGAAAGCCAAGAAGGAGATACTAAGGGTTTGGGTATTTTTAAAGGGAAGGTAAAAAGGTTTAGAGGAATAATAACCCCTCATATGGGATGGAATCAGGTTAAGATCTTAAAAGATAGTAAAATTTTTAGAGGGATAAAAGATGGTGAATTTTTTTATTTCTGCCATTCTTACTATGCACCTTTAACCCCTTTTACTGTAGGAGTAACCAATTATAAAGTTAATTTTTCTAGTATAATCCTAAAAGAAAACATTTTACTTACTCAGTTTCATCCAGAAAAAAGTCAAAAAGCAGGATTGAAATTTTTAAAAAATTTTTTAAAGATATGTTGATAATTCCAGCTATAGATATTTTAGATAAAAAAGTAGTCAGACTTTATCAAGGAAGAAAAGATAGAATCTTTTTTTACTCAGCTTCACCTTTAGAAAAAATAAAAGAATTCAGTTCTTTGGGGATAAAACTCGTGCATATAGTAGATTTAAATGGAGCCTTAGAAAACGCCCCTCAATTTTCACTATTAGAAGAAATATCCAAAAACATAGATATAGAATTTTTCTGGGCAGGAGGCTTAAGGACAAGAGAACGTATTTTAAAAGCCATAGACTTAGGTGCAAAGAAGGTGGTCGTTAGTTCTTTAATAAAAGACATTGAAAAATTTGAAAAAATAATTCAAGGTTTACAGGATAAAATAATAGTTTCCTTAGATGTAAAAGAGGATAAGATTTATATAAAAGGATGGAAAGAAAGTTTAAATGCAGATTTTAAAGATATAGTTCAAAAATTAAAGGATCTTGGGATAAAAGAGTTTATAATAACAGATATCGAAAAAGATGGCACTTTAAGTGGGTTAAATATAGAAAAGTTCAAAAATTTATTAAAAGATCTTAAAGCACATTTTTATATTGCAGGAGGCATTACTAAAAAAGAAGATATATTAACATTAAAAGATGAATTAAAAAACTTAAAAGGAGTAATCATTGGAAGAGCTTTGTATGAAGGAAGATTAAATTTAAAAGACTTAATAAAGACATGTTAGCAAAAAGAATTATTCCTTGTTTAGATGTAGACAAAGGTAGGGTAGTAAAAGGTGTAAAATTTAAAAATTTAAAAGATGCTGGTTCAGTAGTAAAAAATGCTCTATTTTATGATAAAGAAGGAGCAGATGAATTGGTATTTTTGGATATAACTGCCAGTTATGAAAAAAGAAAACCTATTATAGACGTTATAAGAATGTGTGCCGAGGTGGTCTTTATTCCTTTAACAGTAGGAGGTGGTATTAGAAGTTTAAAAGATATAAGAGCACTCTTAAAAGCAGGAGCAGATAAGGTTTCAGTTAACACTTA
Organism: uncultured bacterium; assembly: GCA_965541615.1. GTDB lineage: Bacteria > Omnitrophota > Gorgyraeia > Duberdicusellales > CBEUCJ01 > CBEUCJ01. The sequence continues at coordinate 121,484 of CBEUCJ010000002.1, forward strand.
TGCTGTTAAAAATCCTGAGTTAATAAAAGAAGCTTCAGAGACTGTAGGGAGTCAATCTGTAGTAGTAGCTATAGATGCTAAAAAGAAGATTAAAAATAGAAAAATTATGTGGGAAGTATATATAAATGGAGGCAGAACTCCTACAGGATTAGATGCTTTAAAATGGGCAGAACGTGTTCAAAAATTAGGGGCAGGAGAAATTCTTTTGACTAGTATAGATTATGATGGTACAAAATCAGGTTTTGATATTCAACTTACTTCCAAGATTTCAAAGATTGTAGATATTCCAGTCATTGCTTCAGGAGGAGCAGGAGAACCTTCTCATTTTTTAGAAGTTTTCAAAAAAACAAGAGCTCAAGCTGCTTTAGCTGCTTCTATATTCCACTTTAGGCAATACACAATAAGAGAGGTAAAAGAGTTTTTAAAAGAAAGGGGGGTAAATGTCAGATTGGATTAAAGAACTAAAATTTGATGAAAAAGGGCTAATCCCTGCTATAATTCAAGACTATAAGACAAACCAAGTTCTAATGTTAGCTTATATGAATAAAGAATCTTTAAAGAAGACTTTAGAACTTAAAAAAACTTGCTTTTGGTCAAGATCAAGAAAAAAACTTTGGGTAAAGGGTGAGACTTCTGGAAATTTTCAATTTGTAAAAGAGATTTATTATGATTGTGATAAAGATGCTTTGTTAATAAAAGTGGAGCAGGTAGGTCCTGCTTGTCATACAAAAAATAAGAGTTGCTTTTTTACAAAAGTTTATGAAGCTTGATTTAAAGATAAAAGAGATCTCTGAAGATGTTATTAATCCTGTAAACCTTTATGATATTTTAAGAAGTTCTGAATACAGCTTTTTATTAGAATCTGCTGAAGGTCAAGAGAAAATAGGCAGGTTTTCAATCTTAGGGTACAAGCCTTTATATATATTTAGATTAAAAAAAAGGACATGCATTTTAGATAAATTATTTTTTAAAAAAGAGAGAAAAATTTTCACAATTTCAGACCCCTTTCTTCCATTAAGAGAAATCCTTGGTAAGTTTTCTTTAAAAGCAGATACTATAAAAGAGCTTCCATTTATAGGTGGTTGGGTAGGATTTATAGGATATGAGGTAGTCAATTTTTTTGAACCAGTAAAACCTGCTCCATTAGATATTCTGAATTTTTTTGACATTTTTTTAATTTTTCCTAAAATTATATTTATTTTTGATCATTTTAAAAGAAGACTTTTCTTAATAAATGTTTTGGGAAATACAGGTGAGTTGAAAAGTATCTTAAAGAAAATTGAGAAGAAGTCTAGTTTAAAACCAGTTAATTTAGAAAAGAAAAAAAATCTGAAATTTGTTTCTAATTTTAGAAAAGCAGAATTTTTAGAAATAGTTAAAAAAGCTAAGAAAATGATAACAGAAGGTGAAATTATTCAAGTAGTATTATCTCAAATATTTAAATGTAAAGCTCAAATAGATCCATTTATAACTTACAGAATCTTAAGAATACTAAATCCTTCTCCTTATATGTTCTTTTTAAAATTCTCAGATCAGGTTCTCTTTGGATCTTCTCCTGAAATGCTAGTGAAAGTGAAAGATAAAAAAGTGTATACAAGACCAATCGCTGGTACAAGACCTAGAGGTAGAGATGAAAAAGAGGAAGAGATTTTAGAGAAAGAGCTAATAAATTCTGAAAAAGAAAGAGCCGAACACATAATGCTTGTAGATTTAGGAAGAAATGATTTAGGAAGAGTTTCCAAACAAGGAAGTGTAAAAGTAGATGTTTTAATGAAAATAGAAAAGTACTCTCATGTCATGCATATTGTGAGCCAAGTTTCAGGAGAGTTAGATAAAAATAAAGACATTTTCGATGCTTTACAGAGTTGTTTTCCAGCAGGCACAGTGACTGGTGCTCCAAAAGTAAGAGCGATGCAAATAATAAGTGAATTAGAAAAAGTCCAAAGAGGTCCTTATGCAGGATGTGTAGGATATTTTGATGTAAGGAATACTGCAGATACTTGCATAACAATAAGGTCAGTTGTAAATAAAGGTAATTCTTTTTTTGTTCAAGCAGGAGCAGGTATTGTATATGATTCAGTTCCTTTAAAAGAACACTATGAGATTTTAAAAAAAGCTCAAGCTCAAATTTTAGCTTTGGAGATTGCTAAATCAAACAGGAGGTAAAAGATATGTTGAGGATAAGATTAAGAAAACCTGCTAAATGCATAAAACATAGGTACCATTTTAAAATAGTAGTAGCAGATGCCAGAGAATCTAGAGAAGGAAGATTTGTAGAAGAAGTAGGTTACTATGATCCTGCAAATGATCTTTTAAAGATGGATTTAGAAAAGATCCAAGATTGGATTAAAAAAGGAGCTCAACCTACAGAGACTGTGAAATCTTTAATTAAGAGGTATAAAAAGTTGTTAAAATCCAAAGAAAATGCAGACTGAGCCTAATATACTTTTAAGTTTTTTACCTTTAATTTTTATATTTTTAATATTTTATTTTCTTTTAATAAGACCTCAAATCCAAGAAAGAAAAAAACACCAAGCTATGATCTCTTCATTGAAGAAAAATGATAAGGTAGTTACAATTGGAGGCATTTATGGGGTAGTAGTAAATGTAAAAGAAAAAACAGTTATTTTAAGAGTATCAGACAACGTTAAGATAGAGGTAGATAAAAACTGTATCTCTCACAAAGTAGAATGAGAAATAGAGGTTTGTTATTTAGATTTCTTGGTTGTATATTGTTTTTGAGTCTTTGCTTTTTTTCTTTCTGGCCTCCCGCAAAAAAAATAAATTTAGGTTTAGATTTAAAAGGAGGCATGCACCTAATTTTAAAAGTAGATACCAAATCTCTTCCAAAAGAGAAAGTAAAAGAATCTGCTCAAATAGCTGCAGAGGTTTTAAGAAACAGAATAGATGCTTTTGGAGTAAAAGAGCCTGTGATTCAAACACAGGGTTCTCAAAGGATATTAATTCAACTCCCAGGTATAGTAGATAGAGAACGTGCTTTAAAGATCATAGGTCAGACTGCTTTATTAGAATTTAAGTTAGTCGAAGACTCTCCTCAAAAGATAGAAGCTGCTCTTAAAGGAAAGATACCTCAAGGTTGGGAATTAAAAGAATTTAAAGGAACAAAAGTCTTAATTAAAAAGGAGCCTGAAATTACAGGTAAGTATCTAAAAGATGCTAGAGTAAGAATTAATCCAGAGAGTTTCAATATGTATGAAGTAACTTTAGAGTTTAACTCTCAAGGAGCTAAAAAGTTTTATGAGATAACAAAAAAGAATATAGGAAAAAGGTTAGCTATAGTCTTGGATGGAAAGATTAAATCTATGCCCGTAATTAGAGAAGAAATTCCTGGAGGCAAAGCTCAGATAACTGGTGACTTTACTTATCAAGAAGCTGAAGATTTAGCCATCGTTTTAAAAGCTGGAGCTTTGCCTTGCTCTTTAAAGATCGAAGAAGAAAGGACAGTAGGTCCTCTTTTAGGAAAAGATTCCATTACTGCAGGAATCAAAGCTTGTATATGGGGAGCAATATTAGTTTGTGGATACATGATATTTTATTACTGGATATTTGGATTACTCTCTATTTTGGGAATAATAAGTGTTTTAATAATTATATTAGGAGGTTTGGGTTATTTTGGAGCTACTTTGACCTTGCCAGGAATAGCTGGAATAATTTTAACTTTGGGAATGTGCGTAGATGCAAATATTTTAATTTTTGAAAGAATAAAAGAAGAAAGAAAACTCAAAAAATCTGTAGAGTTTTCTATTAAGAGTGGTTTTAGGAGAGCTTTAAAGACTATATTAGATGCTAATATAACCACTTTAATAGCTGCTTTTTTCCTTTTCCAATTTGGTACAGGTCCTATAAAAGGATTTGCTTTAACTTTAAGTATTGGGATTTTAGCTACTCTTTTTACTGCTCTTATTTTTCTAAGAGTAATTTTAGAATTTTTAGTAGAAAACAGAATATTAAAAGAGGTTAGGATGTTAGATGTATTTAGCAATTTTAATATAAATTTTTTAAAACATAGAAGAGTATTTTTGGCGCTATCTTCAATAATAATTTTGGCAGGTATTTTTTTATTTTTCAAAAAACAAAAAGAAATCTATGGCTTAGACTTTAGTGGTGGACAACTAATAGAATTAAAGTTTGAAAATATTCAAAATCCTTTAAAATTAAGAAAAATTTTAGATAGTGCTAATATAAAAGATGTTAAGATTCAGCAGTATAAAGAATTTCCTCAAATAATAGCTTTGAAGGCTTCTGCAGATATTTTTAAAAAAGTTGTGAAAGTTTTTAATCTGAATTTAAAAGAGAAATTTCAAGTTCTTCGTATAGAAAAAGTAGGTCCTGTAGTTGGAAGGGAATTAAAAAAGAAGGCAATAAAAGCTATTATTTTTGCATTAGGAGGGATTTTAATTTATGTAGGTTTTAGATTTAAGCACTTTAGTTTTGGATTAGCAGGAGTCATAGCTCTTTTTCATGATGTATTTGTGACTTTAAGTGGTCTTCTTTTCACAAATAGACTTTTAGATCTTTTAATAATAACAGCTTTTTTAACTATAGCTGGATACTCAATAAATGATACTATAGTAGTCTATGATAGAATAAGAGAACTTATAATGCGTAGCAAAAAAGAACCTTTAATTTCAGTAATAAATAAAGCTATAAATCAAACTTTATCTAGAACCCTTAATACTTCTTTAACTACTATTTTGGTAGTCTTATCTCTTTATTTATTTGGAGGAAGAGTCCTAAATGATTTTGCCTTCTCTTTACTCGTAGGGTTTGTTGCTGGCACTTACTCTTCAATCTACATAGCCTCCTCCCTAGTTCTCTTTTTTGAAAAAAAATGACCTTTAAAACATTAAAAATTTATAAAAATCAAATCATCTCTCAAGAAATCTTGATTAATGAATTAGAAAAGTTAGGTTACAAAAGGTGTCCTGAAATTTTGGAAGAAAAAGATTTTTCTGTGAAAGGTGAAATATTAGAAGTATGGCCAGTAACTTTTGAGTATCCTATAAGAATTGAATGGGAGTTCGATAAGATAAATAGAATTTTCAGTTTTGAAAAGACATCAGGTTTAAGTTTTTGGGAACATGAAGTGGTAATAATTTTGCCTGTGTTTAAAAGAAAGACTCAGAAAATCTTATTTACAGAAGAAACTCCTATTTCTAATTTTTTAGAATTAGAACCAGGTGATTTTTGTGTCCATGTAAAATATGGAATCGCAAAGTTTTTAGGAAGAAGAAATATTAAAAATAAAGAGTATTTTGAATTAGAGTTTGATAATAAAGATAAGTTATTCGTTCCATTAGAAGATGCTCATCTTATTCAAAAATATATCTCTTTTGGATTTAAAAAACCCAGATTATCTAAATTAGGTTCAAAGCAGTGGCTAAAAGTAAAAGAAAGAGTAAGAAAAGGAATCCATGAGTTTGCATTGGAATTACTTAGAATTCAAGCTTTAAGGAAGATAAGAGGAGGTTTTAAATTTTCTCCTGATACTGACTGGCAAAAGATTTTTGAAGAAAGCTTTATGTATGAAGAGACTCCAGATCAAAAGAAAGCAATATTAGAAGCCAAAAAAGATATGGAATCTGAATTCTGTATGGATAGATTAGTTTGTGGAGATACAGGCTATGGAAAAACAGAAGTTGCTATGAGATGTGCTTTTAAAGCATGTATGGACTCAAAACAAGTAGCTTTTTTAGTTCCCACTACAATTTTAGCTTTACAACATTATAAAAATTTTTTAAAGAGAATCAGAGATTTTCCAATAAGAGTAGAGATGCTTTCTAGATTGGTTCCAGACTCCAAACAGAAAGAGATAATAAGAGATTTAAAAAAAGGAAAAGTAGATATAGTGATTGGTACACATAAGTTATTAAGTCCTGAAATAGAATTTAAGGATTTAGGATTGTTAATCGTAGATGAAGAACAAAGATTTGGTGTAGAGGCAAAAGAAAAGATTAAAAAATTAAAGACTTCAGTAGATGTATTGACTTTGACTGCTACTCCTATCCCTAGGACTTTATACATGGCTTTGACAGGTTTAAAAGATATCTCTCTGATTACTACTCCTCCTAAAGAAAGAATCTCTGTAAAAACATTTGTATGTGAGTTTGATAAAGAACTAATAAAGCAAGCTATATTAAGAGAGATAAAGAGAGGAGGACAGGTCTTCTTTGTACATAATAGGATTAAGGATATCTATGAAATAAAAAGAATGTTAAAGGCTCTTTTACCAGATGAAGTAAAAGTAGAAGTAGCTTATGGAAAGATGTTATCGAAAGAATTAGAGAAAGTAATAATAGATTTTATAGAACACAAGTTGCATGTTTTGGTATGTACTAATATAATCGAATCAGGCATAGACATCCCAAAAGCTAATACCTTAATTGTGAATAATGCTCATTTATTTGGATTAGCAGATTTACATCAATTGAGAGGAAGGGTAGGTAGATTAAATATCCAAGCTTATGCTTACTTTTTGGTACCATCATTTAGCACTTTACCAAAAGATGCTCAAAAAAGATTGGAAGCTATACAAAAGTTCAGTGAATTGGGAGCAGGTTTTTACATAGCTATGCAAGATTTAGAGATAAGAGGAGCAGGTAACCTTTTAGGTCCTGAGCAGCACGGATTTGTATATAGTGTAGGTTTTGATATGTACTGCAGGCTTTTGAGAGAAGAGATAGAAAAGATTAAAAAAGAGGAGATTTTAGAAAGATTAGAAGTATGAGAATTTTTATATTTTTCTTAATGATTTTTTTTAATCTTTATAGCTTTGCTCAAGAAAACAGGATAATAGCTATTGTAGGTAAACAAGTAATAACCAAAAGAGATTTAGAAAATTATCTAAAGATAATTTCTCTAAGAAAAATGAAGGAATCTAATCATCTTGACAGAAAGAAAGCTTTAGAAGAATTAATCGAAACCAAGTTACTTTTAGAGGAAGCCAAAAGGAGAAATTACAAAGTAAGAGATGAATGGATAGAAAAAGAGATAAAAAAGATAAAGAATGAATTTAAAGATGAAAAAGCTTTTACAGAATTTCTTAAATTCCAAGGGATAAGTTTAGCTGAGCTAAAAGAAAATATAAAAAATCAAATCTTAATTGAGATATTAATAGATGAAGAAATTAGAAGCAAAATAAAAGTTTATCCTTGGCAGATAACAGAATTCTATAAGAAAAATTTAAAAAAATTTACTAAAAATAGAGTAAAAATGAGGGTTAAAAAACTCTCTTTAAAAGAGATTCAAGAAATATTCAATAAGGATTTAAATTTAAATGATTTTCAAGACTTAGGCTGGCAAAGATTAGATTCTTTGGAGGAAAAGGTTAAAGAATTGGTCCTCTCTTCACCAGAAAAAAAATTTATTGGACCCTTTAAGCTAAATGGCGATTTCTATGTTATCTATTTAGAAAAAAAAGAAATAAACTTAGTAGAGCCTTTAGAAAAAGTAAAAGAAAAAATTTACAAAGAATTATTGAAAGAACAATTTGAGAATAAACTCCAAGATTTTTTAAAAGAGTTAAGAAAGCGTATCTATGTCAAAATCTTTTAAACTTTTGATTACCTTAGGGGATGCTGCAGGTATTGGACCTGAAGTAGTATTTAAATCTATTTTAAATATAAAGGTACCTAAAAACTCCAAATTATATATTGTTGGAGAAGAAGTTTGTTTTAAAAGATATAAGTTAAATTTAAAGGAGATTTCTAAAAAAATAGAATTGATAAGAGTAAGAGTACTAAAAAATAAAAAATTTCCTATAGGAAGACTTAATCCTTTTACTTCAAAAGCAGGATTTTTATATTTAAAAGAAGCAGTCAGACTCTTAAAAAAAGGAGAATTTAAAGGGATAGTGACAGCTCCTTTAAATAAAGAAGGAATAAGCAGATTTTTGAAAATAGACTTTAAAGGACACACTGACTTTTTTGAAAAGGAATTTAAAAGAAAGACTGTTATGCTTTTTTCTTATAAAGATTTTAGAGTAAGCTTACTTACAAGGCATATCCCTTTAAGAAAAGTCTTTCTGAAATTAACTCAAATTAATCTAAAAGAACATTTAGAAATATTGGTATCTTCTTTAAAAAAACTTTTTAAGATAAAAGATCCTAAGATTGGAGTATGTGGATTGAATCCTCATGCAGGAGAATCTGGTAAATTTGGAGATGAAGAAAGAATATTGGAAGATGTGATAAAAAACTTTAAGAGAAAGGGTATAAAAATAACAGGTCCCTTTTCACCAGATACTATTTTTGTCCATTGGAAAAAATTTGATTGTATACTAAGTCTCTATCATGATCAAGGATTGATCCCTTTCAAACTCCTTTTTTTTAATAAGGGCACAAACATTAGTTTAGGATTACCTTTTGTGAGAACTTCTCCTATCCATGGGACAGCTTTTGATATAGCTGGAAAGAATAAAGCAGATTTTAATTCCATGAAGAATAGTATTTTAGAAGCTATAAAACTACTTAAAAATGCCTCTTAAATTTAAGCCAAAGAAAGAATTAGGCCAAGTATTTTTAAAGAACGAAAAGATAAAAGAAAAAATGTTAAAAAGTATGAGTTTGAATAAAGAAGATGTAGTCTTAGAAATAGGTGCAGGAAAAGGAGAGTTAACTTGTGAAATAGCCAAATTAGCAAAATTTGTATATGCAGTAGAACTAGATCCTATTTTATGTAAGATGTTAGAAGAGGAGGTAAATTCTTTTCAAAATATAAAAATTTTGAATGAAGATATTTTAAATATAGATCTTGAAGATATTTATAAAGAATGCGGTTCTCAAATTCTTGTGGTAGGAAATATTCCTTTCAGCATAAGTACTCCTTTATTACTAAAATTAGTAGAAGAAAGAAGATTCATAAAAGAGAGTTATTTAACATTTCAAAAAGAAGTAGCTCTTAAATTAAAAGCAAGACATAACTCTAAAGAGTATGGTTTTTTGGCTTGTTATTTTAATGTATTCTGTGATATAGAGATTTTATTCTTTATAGGAAGAAGAAACTTTACCCCTCCCCCTAAGGTAGATTCTGCTTTTTTACATTTTAAATTTTATAAAGAACCTAAATTTTTTTTAAAAAGTGAAAAGATGTATTTAAAGTTTCTAAGGATTTGTTTTAACCAAAGAAGGAAGAAGATAAAAAATGTATTAAAAAAGTTTATCTGTGAAAAAGAGTTGACAAGAATATTGAAAGAATTAAGTTTAAATGAAAATGTTCGTAGTGAACAGATTCCATTAGAAAAGTATCCTGAATTTTTTAATCTTTGCTTTGACTTTTTAAAATAAGATTGCTAAAATTAAAAACTTATGATCGAAAATATAGAATATATAGCAAAATTAGCAAAGATTAAGTTATCACCTGATTTAGTCAAAATTTTATCTCAAGATTTAAAGAGAATTTTAGAATACATAGCTATTCTTAATGAATTAGATACTACTCAAATTCCTCCTACTACACATGCAATAGAAAATAAAAATGTATTTAGAGATGATAAAAGTGCTAGTTCCTTAGACAGAGAAGAGATTTTAAAGATAGCCCCTAACAGAAAAGATAATTTTTTTAAAGTCCCCAAGATAATAGAATGAAAGAAATTTTTTACTGCTCCATAAAAGAACTTAGAAAACTATTAGAGAGCAAAAAGATAACTCCAACTGAACTCATAGAGATTTTTAAAAATAGAATTGAAAATTTAGATTCCAAAATAAAAAGTTTTGTAAGAACAAATTTTGAAAGAGCTTTTAAAGAGGCTCAGACTAAAAAAGAAGGGAAATTAGCTTACATCCCATTTGCTGTAAAAGATAACATATGTATAAAAGGAGAAGAGATTACTTGTTGCTCAAAAATATTAAAAGGATTTATCTCTCCGTATGATGCTACTGTGATCGAGAGGTTAAAAAATGAAGGAGCAATCATAATAGGAATTACAAATATGGATGAATTCGCTTTTGGTTCTTCTACAGAGAATTCTTGTTATTTCCCTACCCACAATCCTTTTGATTTAGAAAGAGTGCCTGGTGGGTCTTCAGGTGGGTCAGCTGCTAGTGTTTCAGCAGGATTTGTTCCTTTTGCTTTAGGTTCTGATACTGGAGGTTCTATTAGACAACCTGCGAGTTTTTGTGGAGTAATAGGTTTTAAACCCACTTATGGAAGAGTTTCAAGATATGGACTAATAGCTTTTGGCTCTTCGTTAGACCAGATAGGTCCTATAACAAGAACAGTCCAAGATTGTGCGTTGATTTTAAGTATAATCTCAGGTAAAGATAGCAAAGATTCTACCTCTGTAGAAATAGAAGTTCCTGATTTTGAAGAGGGTTTAGAAAAAGAGATAAAAGGATTAAAGATAGGTTTACCCAAAGAATATTTCGTTGCAGGCATTCAAGAAGAAGTAAAAGAAAAAGTTTTAGAAGGAGTAAAAATATTAGAAAAATTAGGAGTTTCAGTAAAAGAGATAAGTCTACCACATACAAAGTATGCAATTCCTGCTTATTATATAGTAGCTCCTTCTGAAGCAAGTTCTAATCTTTCAAGATTCGATGGAGTTCAGTATGGATTGAGAAAAGAGAGTGCAGATTTAGCAGAGATGTATGAAGTTACGAGAGCAGATGGTTTTGGATTAGAAGCTAAAAGAAGGATTCTTTTGGGTACTTTTTGTTTGAGCAGTGGTTTTTATGAAGCTTATTATTTAAAAGGATTAAAAACCAGGACTTTAATAAAAAGAGATTTTGAATCAGCTTTCAAAGAAGTTTCACTCATTGTTACTCCTACTTCTCCAACCCCTGCTTTTAAAATAGGTGAAAAAATAAAAGATCCTTTAAGTATGTATTTATCAGATGTATTCACTGTGCCTGTAAATTTAGCAGGTTTACCTGCGATTTCAGTGCCTTGTGGTTTATCAAAAGAAAATCTACCTATTGGAATGCAAATAATAGGACCTGCTTTTAGAGAAGATTTGATTTTGAGATTAGCTTTTTGGTTTGAAAGAGAAACTGAATTTTATAAAATAAGGCCAAGAATTTAAAAGTTAAAATGATAGACTTTGAACCTGTAATAGGATTAGAGATCCATGTGCAATTAAAGACAAAGACTAAGATATTTTGTTCTTGTTTAAATGAATTTACTTTAGAACCTAACAAAAATATTTGTCCTGTATGTTTGGGGTTACCAGGTGTTTTACCTGTTTTAAATAAAAAAGCTTTTAGATTAGCATTGAAAGCAGCTTTAGCTTTAAATTGTAAGATAAATAAAAATATTGTTTTTGATAGAAAAAATTATTTCTATCCGGATTTACCCAAAAACTATCAAATCTCTGAATATTTTTCTCCTTTAGGAGAGAATGGGTATTTAGAGATAATTTTAAAAGAAGATCAAATCAAAAAGATTAGAATAAAAAGAATCCATTTAGAAGAAGATGCTGGCAAATTAATCCACACAGAAAAATTTAGTCTTATAGATTACAATAGAGCAGGAGCTCCTTTAATAGAAATAGTTACTGAACCTGATATTTTTTCTCCTGATGAAGCTTTTAAATTCTTGCAACAATTAAAGTTACTCTTACAATACTTGGAAGTTTCAGATTGCGATATGGAAAAAGGATTTTTAAGATGTGATGCAAATATTTCTGTGAGAAAAAAGGGTGAAGCTAAATTAGGGGTAAAGACTGAAATTAAAAATATGAACTCTTTTAAAGCAGTCAAATCTGCTTTAGAGTATGAGTTCAAACGTCAAGTAGAATTACTAAAAGAAAACAAAGAGATTATTCAAGAGACAAGATTATGGGATGAAGCAAAACAAAAAACATTTTCAATGAGGAAAAAAGAAGAAGCTCATGACTATAGGTATTTTCCTGAACCAGATTTACCTGTCTTTACTCCCCAAGATGAAGAAATTGAAAGTATCAAATCTGAAATAAAAGAGTTACCTTTGCAAAAGTTGCTAAGATTTAAATCTACTTTTAATCTGACTCTTGGAGAAGCTGAATTTTTAATTCAGGATAGAGAGATGGCTGAGTTTTTTGAAGAAACTGCAAAGAATACTTCTTTTGTAAAAGATTTATACAATTTATTAAAAGGACCTATTTCAGAGTATTTAAATCAAAATAAGATTTCATTTAAACAGGTTAAGATTTCTTCTTCAAATATCCTAAAAATAATAGAATTAAAGAACAAAGGTAAGTTAAACAATATTCAGGTAAAAGAGGTGTTATTTGGTGTCTTAAAAGAGAATAAATCTCCTGAAGAGATAATGAGAGAGAAAGGTATAGAGCAAATTTCAGATGAAAGTAAACTCCTCCAGATAGTAGAAGATGTAATGAAGAGAAATCTACAAGCATGTATAGATTACAAAAAGGGTAAAAAGTCTGCCATAATGTTTTTAGTGGGACAAGTGATGAAAGAGACCAGAGGAAAAGCTAATCCTAATTTGGTGAGAGAAATTTTAGAAAGGAGGCTTAAAAATGAAGATTAAAAAGCCTTTAATTATATTTTTCACATTATTAATCTTGGTAGCTTTATTAACAGCAGGATTAGCTTTAAATAGAAAGATAAAAAATGAATTTTATAAGTACACTGACTTATTTACCACTGCTTTAGTCTTAATACAAAAACAGTTCGTAAAAGAAGTCTCTCCCAAAGAGTTAATTTATGGAGCTTTGAAAGGGATGCTTTCACATTTGGACCCTTACTCTCAGTTTTTAAAACCAGATGAATATAAAGAACTTTTAACTGAAACAGAAGGTGAATTTGGAGGTTTGGGAATCGAAATAGGTATAAGAGATGGGTTATTGACTATCATTACTCCTTTGGAAGGTACTCCTGCTTGGAGAGCAGGTTTAAAACCAGGTGATAGGATAGTCAAAATTAATGGAGAGTTAACAAAAGGCATTACTTTAGAGGAAGCAGTTAAAAAATTAAGAGGAAAACCTGGTACTAAAGTAAAGATAACGATATTAAGAGAAGAAGACAATTTAATTAAAGATGTTGAAATTGTAAGAGAGATAATTAAAATCCAGGATGTTAAGAATGTTAAGATTTTAGAGTCTGGAATTGGTTACATAAAGATATCTGAATTTAGAGAAAAGACTCCTCAACAGTTAGACAGAGCTTTGAGTAAATTAAAGAAAAAAGGGATTAAAGGTTTAATTTTAGATTTAAGAAATAATCCTGGAGGACTTTTAAGTTCTGCTGTTAAAGTAGCAGAAAGATTCTTAGAAAAAGGAAAAGTTATAGTTACCGTTAAAGAAAGAAAGACTAGTAAAACTTACTCTTACAAAGCAAATTACAAAAATCCTTTGTTGAATATTCCTATGGTTGTGTTAGTTAACAAAGGATCAGCTTCTGGAAGTGAAATCGTAGCTGCAGCTTTAAAAGACAATAAAAGAGCTATAATTTTGGGAGAAAAAACATTTGGAAAAGGATGTGTACAAAGCGTTATTCCTTTAGAAGATGGTTCAGCTATAAGGTTAACTACAGCTTACTATTACTCTCCTAAAGGGAAAGTTATTCAAGATGAAGGAGTGCTTCCTGATATAAAAGTAGAATACAAAAAAATTGAAGAAAAAAAAGAAAAGGCTGAAGAAGTATTTGAAAAAGTAGAGAATAAGAAAGATATAGTAAAAGAAAAGCTACTCACAGATTATCAAGTAATCAGAGCTCTTGATTTGTTAAAAGGAATCTTAATCTATCAATAAAAATGATCTCTTTAGGGATAGAGACTTCTTGTGATGATACTTCTGTTGGTATAGTAAAAGAAGGTACCAAAGTATTAGCCTGCGTAACTCAGTCTTCTGAGAAATTTCACAAAAAATTTGGAGGAATAGTTCCTGAAATAGCTCACCGAAAACATTTAGAATTTATAGATAAAGTGCTAATAAAAGCTTTAGAAGAAGCAAAACTCAGTCTAAAACAAATAGATTTGATATGTGTAACATCTGAACCAGGGTTAGTAGGTTCTTTATTGATAGGGATAAATTTTGCTAAAGCTTTGAGTTTCTCTTTAAAAAAACCTCTAATTCTTGTAAACCATCTCCATGCACATCTTTATCCTGTATTTTTCAGAAAAATAAAACCTACATTTCCTTTTATAGGATTGGTAGCTTCAGGAGGCCACACTAATTTATTTCTTGTAGAAAATTTTGATAAAATTTATAATATTGGTAAAACTAGAGATGATGCTGTTGGAGAAGCTTTTGATAAGGTAGCTAAAATTTTAGGTTTAGGGTTTCCAGGAGGTCCTCTTATAGATAAGTTTTCAAAGAATGTTAAAAAGACTCCATTTAAATTTCCATATGCTAAGTTAGAAGATTCTTTGGATTTTAGTTTTAGCGGAATAAAGACAGCAGTTTTTTATAAAATAAAAGAATTGAAAAATCTAACTACGCAAGTGAAGAGATTGATAGCTGCAGGTTTCCAAAAATCTGTAATAGAAAATTTAGTCTATAAATGTAAGTTAGCTTTAAAGAGATACAATATAAAGACTTTAGTAGTAGGTGGAGGGGTAGCAGCTAACTCCTTATTAAGAAAAGAACTGAATCTATTAAAAAAAGATAATATTAAAGTGCATTTAGCTCCATTAAAATACTGCACAGACAATGGAGCTAATACTGCAGGTTTAGGATACAAAATTTTTTCTCTAAAATGTTTAGCATATTAGAGATAACAAAAAGGTTAATGAGTGCTCTTATTTTTGGAGGAATTATAGGTATAGAAAGAGAAAGAAGAGGAAGAGCAGCTGGTTTAAGGACTCATATATTGGTAAGTTTAGGTTCAGCTCTTATAATGTTAGTCTCCATTTACATGTTTGAAATCTATGGAGAAAAAGGAGCAGTAGATCCTTCCAGAATAGCAGCAGGAGTGATTACTGGTATTGGTTTCTTAGGAGCAGGAACTATTATAAGGTCTGGTGATGGGATAATAGGACTTACTACTGCTGCTACTATTTGGGTTTCAGCTGGTATAGGTTTAGCTTGTGGATGTGGTTTTATAGAGGGAGCTTTTTTGGCTACTATCCTTTGTTTGATAGTATTATGTCTATTAAGGAAATTTGAAGGAGTTTTGAAAAAGGAAGATAAACAGGAGGTGAAATATGGCTAAATTTAAAAAAATAGAAGAAGAAAAAATATTAGACGTTAATGCTTCTATGCAAGGGAATTTGGTCTTTAAGGATTCTGTGAATTTAAGAATCAATGGAAACTTTCAGGGAAGTTTAGAGTGCAGAGGTTTATTGACCATTGGAAAACAAGCAGTTGTAGAATCAGATATAAAAGGAGAGAACATAATAATTGAAGGGAAGTTTAAAGGGAAAATAGAAGCGAGTAAAAAAGTAAGTTTAAAAAATGGGTGCGTAGCTGAAGGTGAAATTTTGTGTCCAATTTTAGAAGTAGAAGAAGGTGCTTTCTTTGAGGGAAAAGTAAAAATGTTAAAAGATTTACTAGATTTAGATGAACTATCTCAATATTTAAAGATAGAAAAATCTCAAATAGAAAATTGGATAAATGAGAATAAAATCCCTTATCTAATAAAAGATGATAAAGTATTCTTTGATAGGGAGAAAATAGAAGAGTGGTTGACTTTACAGAGTAAAAAGTAAAGACAAAAATGCCAAAGAAGTTATTAACTGTCAGAGAAGTTTCACAGATTTTAAACATTAGCGAAAAGAGAGTCTTAGAATTAGTAGAAGAAGGCAAAATTCCTGCTTATAGAGTAAATAAAGAGTTTTTAAGGTTTGATCCAGAAAAAATTTACCCTTTATTGAAAGATCTCAAATCTGAATTAGAACCTAAAACAGAAAAAATTTCTTTTAAAGAAAAAGTGTTAGATTTCTTTTACTTTTATGACTTTTATATAATTTCATTTTTGCTTTTTTTAATATTGATTTATTTTATAATTAAAGCTCTTTAAAAAGGCGGCGTAGCTCAGCCTGGCAGAGCAAACGGCTCATACCCGTTGGGTCAGGGGTTCAAATCCCCTCGCCGCCAAATCTTTAAAATATATCAATTTGCCCTCTATTCTTTAAAACACTGAGAGGGTTGAATATAGAAAAAGGCAAGTTCTGGAGTTGTGATCTTCTTAGAATTCGATTGGTATTATGGTACTAATGAAGATGTTATATAATTGAAAGTGAAGCTATTATTCAAACTTCTGATGACAAAACTGCGATAAAGAAAGAAAATTTAGTATTTTTCCCTACAGGACTATCTTGCCCTTGGAAGATAAAAGAGAAAAATCAGAAAATATTATTCTCTTGAATAATTTTTTAAAATCTTATAAGACTAAAGATTTCAATTCTTTAGAAGCTCTAAATGTTACTTTCTTCTTAGCAGGGATTTGAATAGTCTCACCTGTCTTTGGATTCCTTCCTGTACGAGGTTTGGTTTCTTTCACTCTAAATGTTCCGAATCCTGAAATAGCTACAGCTTCTTTCTTTTTTAAAGATTCTTTAATAGTTCCAAAGACTTTTTCTACTATTTCTGCAGCTTGTTTTTTGGTTGCAGTTAATTTTGCTACTTCCTTAATTAAATCCTGTTTGTTCATCTTTCAACCTCCTTTTTAAGATTTAAATTTTATATCTTAAAAATGAAATTATGTCAAGAAAAATATTTAATTTTATTGTAATTTTTAAAATTGATAAAAACCTTCATGGAGTTTAAAATTAATCTTTGAAATGGTTAGTTTTGAAAAGGTAAAGAAATTATTTATTTTTTTAATAATATTTAGTTGGAATATAATCTTTTGGATAAAATTTTCTTCAAATTTTGAAGAAAATAAGAGATTATCCCAACTCTACACTCTCTTACAAAAAGAACTTTTTAAAGAAATAAAAAAGTTTAAATTTGAAAATAAAGTATCCTTAGTAGTTAAAGATTTAAGGAATCCTTTTTTTAAGGTATATTTCAGAGAGAATGTTTGTGTGCCTGCAGCTAGTTTGATAAAGTTACCTGTGGTGTGTGCTGTCTTTAAAGCTTTTTTGGAAGGAAAGATAAATTTAGAAGAAAAATATCTTGTAAGAAAGAAAGATATTAGTTGGGGCTCAGGAGTTTTAAAAAAATTTAAATTGCCATATGAAGTTACTTACAAAAAGCTTATAGAACTATCTATTACAGAGAGTGATAATACAGCTACTAACATCCTCATTAAAAGAGTAGGATTTAAATTTATAAATCAGGCTTTTAAAGAATGGGGTTTAAAAAACTCAAAATTGAATAAATTGATACTATCAAATGCAAAAAAAGGAAATTTCACATCTGCTTCTGATATTTCTCAACTTCTTTCTTTAATTTATTATAAGAAAATTCTTACTCCTCAGATTTGTAAAAAAATAATTCACCTTCTTATAAATCAAAAAATAAATGACAGGTTACCTAAATATCTTCCAAAAACAGTTATAGTAGCTCATAAAACAGGTTTAGAAAAAGGAGCCTTACACGATGCAGGTATTGTGTTTCTTCCACAAAGAGAGTATCTTATTTGTATACTTACACAAAAGAATAAAAATTATAAAAGAGCTAAAGAATTTATTGCTCACATCTCAAAAGTAGTATTTAAAGAATATGAAAAATTCTTCTGATAAAAAAACATTGGAGAATTTTGAGTTCATTTTGGTACATCCTAAGACCCCTGAGAATATAGGACTAGTATGTAGAGTATTAAAAAATTTTGGTTTTTCTAACTTAAAGATAATCGGAAGTATAGATAAAAAAAGAGCTCAAATCACTTCAAGAAAAGGTATAGAAATTCTTAAAAAAGCTCAGTTTTTTGAAAGCCTTGAAGAAGCTTTAAAAGATGCAAATCTTGTAGTAGGCACTTCCAGAAGAAAGAGAGATTTAATTTTCACCTTTGAACTTAAAGAAGTCTTAAGATTACTTTTTTATCAAGCAAGAAGAGGCCGAGTCTGTGTTATTTTTGGAAGAGAAGATACAGGTTTAAGAGAAGATGAGATAGAATTATGTGATTTTGCGATAAAAATTAATGCTCATCCTTCTTTTGATTCTTTAAACCTTTCTCATAGTGTAGCTATTATGTGTTATGAACTTTATAATTTTTATAGAACTGCTTACACAATACCTAAGTTGAATTTAGCTAAGAGAAATGAGATAGAAGATCTTTACAAAATATTAGAAACTTTATTTCCAAAGTTAGAATTGAAACCTCAGACTGTAAGAATCTTTAAGAGGATATTTAAGAGATCTGGTCTTACAAAAACTGAAGTGAATGTTCTAAAACTTTGTTTTTTGAGAATGTTAGAAAAAATTTAAGAAGTCTTTATTACTTCTTGAGATTTGAGATATCTTTGTCTTTTTTCTAAAATTTTCTTTGCTAATTTTGGAAGTTGATCATAAGTAAGTTTATTTTGTTCGTAAAGTTTTATTTTTTCTCTCGCTTTCTTTAACTTTTTTCTATGGATTTTACGCATTTCATTTTTATGCCTACCCATTTTACCTCCTTTCAGTTATAATTTAAATAATTTTAAAAATATTTTAAAAATAGTCAATAAATGAATTTGATTAAACCTTTTGATCCATGGAATTCTAAACTTTGCACCTGTCCAAAAAAATTTAGTCTTTCTCCATATACTGGGTGCTCACATTTATGTCTTTATTGTTATGCTTCTTCTTACATAAAAAATTTTTTCCTTCCTAGAGAAAAAAAGAATTTTTTAGAAAGGTTAAAAAAAGAAATTAGAAAACTGCCAAAAGGTTCTTATATAAGTATGGCTAATTCTTCTGATCCTTATCTTGCATTAGAAAAAAAATTAAAATTAACTCAGAAAACATTGGAAATCTTAAAAGAATTCGATCTAAAAATAATGATAGTTACCAAATCTTCTTTAATATTGAGAGATATCAATTTATTAAAGGAATTTAAAAATATAGTAATAGCTATAAGTATTACCACTCTTAAAGATTCTTTAGCAAAAAGGTTAGAAAAATTAGCCCCTTTACCTAAAGAGAGATTAAACGCAATAGAAAAGCTCGCTAAACATTTTAAAGTAGTCTGTAGATTAGATCCACTTATCTATCCTTTAAATACTCATCATATTAAAGAGATAATCAAAGAATTAAAGAATAGAGGAACCAGCCAAATAATTACTTCTACTTATAAAGCAAAACCTGATAATTTTAAAAGGATGCTCTCTGAGTTTCCTGAATATAAAGACTTATGGATTAAACTTTACATGAAAGAGGGAGAAAAGATTTGTGGATACAGATATTTACCTCAAAGTTTAAGGAGAAAAATTATTCAAGAAGTAAGAGAAATAGTTTTAAGAGAGAAATTGGAATTTTCAAGTTGCAGGGAAGGGTTCAGTGATTTAAATACAGAGATTTGTGATGGTTCAGGTTTTTTTAAAGATTAAAATTTTTTATTTAATTCTTTTACCATATTTTTTATTTCATAAATCACATTTAAATCTTCTTTTTTAACTGCTGGAAATATAGAATTGTTTTGTAAAAGAGGTTCATTTTCTGTATTTAATTTAAAAGAATAATCTGTTTTAGGGACAGGAGAAAAATCAGCCAAAAAAATCTTACAACCTAAATTATGACAGAATACAATATCAGATTTTAATCTTTCAAAGTCTTGAGAAGGAAAACCAAAACATAAATAGACTCCATATTCACCTTTTTTAAAACCTGCTTTCTGTAAGTTTTCAATACATTTTATGAACTCTTCTTTAGTTACTTTATTAGAAAATTTATTTATTATTTTAGCATCAGAAGATTCATAAGAAATTCTAGGCATAACAAAACCTGCTTTTTTCATCAAAAAAGCTAAGTCTTTGTCTAAAAATCTAGCATGGAGACCATTAGGAGTGTGAATTTTTAGATTTAAATTTTTTACTAAGATTAGTTCTAAAAGGGATTTTAAGTTTTCATTTTTAAATAAAAGTGCATCATCATAAAAAGCAATGTTTCTGACCCCTTTTTTATAAAAATATTCTATTTCTGAAAAGACTTTTTTATAAGATTTTTGATAGAATTTTTTATACATAAGTTTTACTCCACAAAATTTACAATTAAAAGGACATCCCCAAGATGTTCTTAAAGCTACGTATTCTAAATTTTCATATACTTGATAGAGAGGGGTTTGTTCAAAGATATCTTTCTCAGTTACTTTCATCTTTAAATAATCAAAAAAATCTAAACCTGCATAGTCAGATGAAATAAAATCTACTTCTAAAGTTTTTTGAGCGTGTTCTCTACATAAAATAGCATAGTTACCTCCTAAAATTATCTTTACATTTTTAAATCTCTTTCTTAAAAATTGGACTATTTCTTTTATTCCTAAATACCAGTAAGAAAGAGAACTTGTTATCAGAATTAAATCTATTTTTAGATTCTTATCATTTAAAAATTCTTCAAATAGCTGGAGTGGAATACCATATCTTTTATATCTTCTTTTTATGTGAGAGTAAACAGCAGGTTTTTCTATTACCTCAAAGTAAAATTTTCCGCATCCATATTCGTTGCTTTTAAGTTGTATACCACTTTTTTTAAGGAGAGGATGGAATCTATCTAAAAAATCAAAATAAATAATGTTATGCCCTTTGCTTTTCAAAAAGCTTAAGATATGTAAAAAACCTAAAGGTTTAAGCCAAAGATCATAACAAGCAAAGTCATATGCAGGTGGACATACAGCTAATATATTCATTTGGTTTTTTATTCTACCAACAATATTTGATATAATAAAGACTATGAAAAAAGATATAAAAAAAATATTTTTAGATACTATTTATGAGTATGGTCTTTTAAAAGAAGGAGAAAAAATTCTTGTAGGTTGTTCAGGAGGACAAGATTCAGTCACTCTTTTATTGTTGCTCCATTCTATAAAAGATAAATTCAAATTAAAGCTATTTGTATGTCATTTGAATCACGGTTTGAGAAAAGAAGCTACCAAAGAAGAAATTTTTGTCTCTGAACTCAGTAAAAAATTAAACTTACCTTTCTTTTCTAAAAAAGTAAACGTAAAAGATTTTTATCGCTCAGATTCTTTAGAACAAACAGCTCGTTTTGTTAGATACAATTTTTTTAAAGAACTCTCTCAAAAACTTAAAGTAAAAAAAATAGCTTTAGGGCATACAAAAGATGATTTAATAGAAACAGTTTTAATGAGAATTTTAAGAGGTTCAGGTTTAATGGGATTAAGAGCTTTTAAACCTTTATCTGAAATAGAAGGAATGCAGATAATAAGACCTTTGATAAATATCGAAAGAAAAGATACTCTTTCGTTTCTTAAAAATTTAAACCATCCTTTTTGTAAAGACTCTTCAAACTTAGATACAAAATTTTTAAGAAACAAAATAAGACTGAAATTGATACCTTTCTTAATAGAAAATTTTGGAGCTTGTGTTAAAGAACATATATTTTGTCTTTCTAAGATTTGTTGGCAAGATTACGAGTTTATTGAAGAGGAAGCTAAAAAATTCTTTAGAAAAATATCTTCTATATCTGAAAAAGAGGTCAAAATAAATTTAGAAAAATTTCAAAAACTTCACATAAGCCTTCAAAGTCATATCTTTAGACTCAGTTATCAAAGTGTTAAAGGAGATTTAAAGAAATTAACTTTCTCTCACTGGGAAGAAGTTAAAAACATATTATGTAAGAAATCTAATTTTAAAATAGTCTATCTTCCTGAACAAATAATAGCCTTTAAAAGCTCTGATAAACTTATAATTAAAAAAGTTGATTTAAAAAAATAATCTAAATATAATAGAGTATGATGAATAAAGAACCTTCCAAATCCCAAAAAAAAGATAGTTATCAGCCCTCTTTTTTTAGAAACGTATTTATATGGCTTTTGTTTTTATTTATCCTTATTCAGCTTTTTAACTTAGGGACAGGTAGATACACCAGATTAGTTAAAGAGTTTGCCTATGGAGAATTTTATCAACTTTTAAAAGAAAATAAGATAAAGATTAAAGAAGCTAAGTTAATTGAAGATTTATTACAAGGAAGGTTGGAAGATGGAAGTTACTTTCAAGTAAGAATTTATCCTGATGATAAAGACCTTTTAAATTTTTTAAAAGAACATGTCAAAAAATTTGAAATAGTTTCAAGTAATAATTTTTTGACTAATTTTTTATATTATCTGGCACCCACAATTTTATTCATTTTATTTTTATGGTTCTTTGCTTACAGAGGAGCAAAACTGGGAGATAGAATCTGGTCATTTAGTAAAGCTAAAGTAAAATTAGTAGACCAGAACAAGCACCCCAAAGTAACTTTTAATGATGTAGCAGGAGTAGATGAAGCAAAAGAAGAATTAAAGGAAGTAATAGAATTCTTAAAGGATCCTAAAAAGTTTCAAAGGTTAGGTGGTAAGATCCCTAAAGGAGTTTTATTAGTTGGACCTCCTGGTGTAGGAAAGACTTTGTTAGCTAAAGCTGTGGCAGGAGAAGCAGGAGTGCCCTTTTTTAGTATATCAGGTTCAGATTTTGTAGAACTCTTTGTAGGAGTAGGAGCCTCTCGTGTAAGAGATTTATTCGAGCAAGCTAAAAAAGCAGCTAAAATTTCTGGCAAAGGCGCTATCATTTTTATAGATGAGATAGATGCTGTAGGAAGATTAAGATTTGCAGGTATTGGTGGAGGACATGATGAGAGAGAACAGACTTTAAATCAGCTTTTGGTAGAAATGGATGGGTTTGATCCCAATGAAGGAATAATAGTCATGGCTGCTACGAATAGACCAGATGTATTAGATCCTGCTTTATTGAGACCTGGAAGGTTTGATAGACACATAGTTATCGATAGACCAGATATAAAAGGAAGAGAAGAGATTTTAAAAGTTCATACCAAAAATATAAAATTAGCAAAAGATGTAGATTTGAGGAAGGTAGCTCGGCAGACACCTGGTTTTTCTGGAGCAGATTTAGCTAACTTATGTAATGAAGCAGCTTTGTTAGCAGCTAGGAAAAATAAGGAAGCTGTTACTATGGCAGAGTTTGAAGAAGCTATTGAAAGGTTGGTAGCTGGTCCTCAAAGAAAGAGTAGAGTTATAAGCAAAAAAGAAAAAGAGATCGTAGCTTTCCATGAATCAGGACATGCATTGTTAGCTTTATTACTCCCAGAAGTAGACCCTCTCCACAAAGTTTCCATCATTCCAAGAGGAGTAGCTTCTTTAGGTTATACTATGCAATTACCTATTCAAGATAGATACATTTTAACAAAAAAAGAGTTATTATCTAGAATGACAGTGTTATTAGGAGGAAGAGCTGCTGAAGAGTTGATTTTTAATGAAATAACTACAGGAGCTCAGAATGATTTAGAAGTAGTTACCGAAATGGCTAGACGCATGGTTTGCGAATTTGGGATGAGTACAGAATTAGGAAATCTTGCTTGGGGTAGAAAAGAAGGTCCTGTATTTTTAGGAAGAGATTTAATAGAAAAAAAAGATTATTCAGAACAAACATCTCAATTAATAGATAAAGAGATTAAAAAAATTGTAGATGAATGTTATGAGAGAGCAAAGTCTCTTTTAAGGGAGAATTTAGAGAAATTAAAACTTTTAGCAAAGACACTCTTAGAAAAAGAGATCTTAGATGGAGAGGAAGTAAAAGAAATTTTAGGTTTTAAAGATTCTAATGAAAATCTTCAGGATAACAAATCATCTTGAAAGAGTATTAGGACTACTCAAAAAAATAGAAGTCCATCCAAAAGGTATTGAGAAGATGCTACCTAAAACTCAAGTCATGTTATTTCATATAAAAGGTATTGAAGGTTTTAAGGCAAATCTATTAAAACAAGAGATGCTTTCTATAGGTGGAGATTGCGCTATTTCTAAAAAAGCTCTTCTTTCTAAAAGGAACACAGAATGTCTTTTAATAGGTACAAGAAAACACATAAAGATTTTGGCAGAAAAACTCCAAGAGCAAAATTCTGGTCTTAAAAAAATAGCCAAAATTTTGAAAAAAGAACTAGAGACAGATGAAAAAGAAAATATTTTTAAAGCCAATAATTTTACGTTTAATCTTAAATCAAAAGTCCTAATAATGGGGGTCTTGAATCTGACTCCAGACTCTTTTTCAGGAGATGGAATTTATAAAGATAAAAATTACAAAAAGTATATTCCATTGATATTAAAAAAAGTAGAAGAGATGATAAAAGAAGGAGCTGACATCATAGACATAGGAGGTGAATCTACAAGACCAGGAGCAAGTTATGTAGAAGTATCAGAAGAAATAAAAAGAGTCATTCCTGCTCTTATAGAAATTAGAAAGAAATTCAAAAAAATTCCTATTTCAGTAGACACTTATAAACCTCAGGTAGCTAAATTATCTATAGAAAATGGTGCAGATATTATAAATGACGTTACAGGTTTAAGAAACAAAGAGATGTTGAAAGTTTTGAGCAAAAGTAAGGTGGGTATTATCTGTATGCATATGAAAGGTAGACCTAAAACTATGCAGAAGAATCCCTTTTATAAAGATTTAATCCCTCAGATAATTGAATTTTTGAGTAGGTCTCTGGAGAGAGCTGAAAACTTTGGTATAGAAAGAGAAAGGATTGTAATAGATCCTGGAATAGGATTTGGCAAAAGTTTTGAAGATAACTTTAGGATAATAAAATATTTAGAGGAGTTTAAGATTTTAAAAAGACCAATTTTAATAGGAGCTTCCAAGAAATCTTTTATAGGCTATATTTTAAACCAACCTCCTCAAGAAAGACTTTATGGAACTTTATCAGTTCTAAGTATATGTGTGATGAATGGAGCTAATATTTTAAGAGTCCATGATGTAAAGGAAGCCAAAGACTGTGTTAAGGTAGCTAATGCAATAAGAAATGTTTGGTATACTTACCAATCTTGATCTTTACTGGAAACCTGTATTAGAGATTTTAATCTTATGGTTCGTTTTTTATAAGATCCTTCTTTTTTTAAAAGGCACTCGTGCTTTTCAACTTTTAAAAGGGATAATAATTTTAGTAATTGCCTTTTTCATATTACAAAAGTTAGGTTTACATACTTTAGAATGGCTATTTACAAGATTGTTTGCTATCTCCATTATTGCTATTGTAATCTTATTTCAACCTGAATTAAGACAAGGATTAGCGAAGTTAGGACAGCAAAAGTTATTTCATTTTAATCTTCCAGAAGAAGATATAGAAGAGATGATAAATGAAATAGTGACAGCTTCTTTTATGCTTTCAAAAAAAAGAATAGGAGCTTTAATAGCTATACAGAGAGAGACAGGTCTTAAAAACTATGCTGAAAGTGGAGTTATAATAGATGCAAATTTATCAGCAGAGTTAATACAAGCAATTTTTCATCCCTTTAGTCCTCTCCATGATGGAGGGATGATAATTCAAGAAAAGAAGATCTATGCTTGTGCGTGCCTTTTTCCTTTATCTGATTCTCCAGAATTAGATAAAACCTTGGGAATGAGACATAGAGCAGCTTTAGGACTATCAGAAGAAACAGATGCAATTGTAATTTGTATCTCAGAAGAGACTCAAAAGATTAATGTAGCTGTTGGTGGGAAAATGTATTCTGATCTTTCAAAAGAAAAGTTAAGTTATTTGATTAAGAGTAATTTAAAAAGAAAAGCAAAATGAAAAATATCATCTTTAAAAATTTTCTATTAAAGGTTATATCTTTAATATTGGCTATAATTACTTGGGTTTACATAAATGGAGAATTAGCCAAAAAATTCTATCAATGAAATTAGGAGTAAATATTGATCATATAGCTACTTTAAGAGAAGCGCGAAAAGAGATTTATCCCTCACCTGTATGGGGAGCAGTTTTAGCTCAAATAGCAGGAGCTGATAGTATAGTCTGTCATTTAAGAGAAGATAGGAGGCATATAAAAGAAAGAGATCTTTTTCTTTTAAAAGAAGTTGTGATGGTAAAACTTAATTTAGAGATGTCTTTAAATAGAGAGATAGTGGAGATAGCAAAGAAATTAAAACCAGACCAAGCTACTTTAGTACCTGAAAGGAGGCAAGAGATAACTACAGAAGGAGGCTTAGATTTAAAGAAAAATAAAAAAAGAGTAAAAGAAGTCATTTCTCAATTAAAAAGTAAAGGTATCTTGGTAAGTGTATTTATAGATCCTGATAAAGAACAGATTGAATTAGCAAAAAAATTAAATGTTGATGCAATTGAAATCCATACAGGAAGATACTCTCAAGCAAAGACATATAGTCAAATGAAAAAAGAATTAGATAAAATAAAAGAAGCTGTTATCTTTAGCAAAGAACTGAAATTGAGAACTTATGCAGGACATGGATTAAATTATATTAATATTACACCTGTAGCTAAAATAAAAGAAATAGAAGAATTTAACATTGGACACTCAATTATCAGTAGAGCTGTCTTTGTAGGGTTAGTACAAGCTATAAGAGAGATGAAGATGTTAATTTTAGATGCGAGGAGTAGGGATTGATATTGTAGAGATTCAAAGATTTGAAGAAGCTATAAAAAGATTTGGTGACGATTTCTTAAAAAAAATTTTTACTGAAAAAGAGTTAAAGTACTCTTTAAATAAAAAAAATAAATTTCAACATTTAGCTGCGAGATTTGCATGTAAAGAGGCAGTCATAAAAGCTATAGGAAAATCTTTAAATTTAAAAGAAATAGAGATTTTAAATGAACCTAATGGAAAACCTTTCTGTAAAATAAATAATTCTCTGTATAAAGATTCTAAAATTTTTATTTCTCTTTCACATACTCATAATTATGCAACAGCTATTGCAATCCTTACTTAAAAGACCTCCCCAATCTCATAAAAATACTTTTGGACATGTATTTGTAATAGCAGGTTCTCCTGGATTATTAGGAGCTGCTACCTTATGTAGTGTAAGTGCTCTTAAGATAGGAGCAGGTTTAGTCACATTAGGTGTTCCAAAGAGTTTTTATCCTGTAATGCAAACTAAACTCACTGAAGTAATGCTTTTAATATTGGAAGAGACTCCAGAGAGTACTTTTTCTTATAAAGCTCGCAATAAAATAATGAGATTTTTAGAAGAAAAGGCAGATGTGGTAATTATAGGACCAGGTTTATCTTTGAATCCTTCTACTCAAAAATTGGTTAGATTTCTTGTGAAAAACTCTCCTAAAAATATCGTATTAGATGCAGATGGAATAAAAGCTTTAAAGAATAATCTGGATTTATTAAAGAAAAGAAAGTGTAAAGATATAATCTTAACACCACATCCAGGAGAGTTCAGTTACATTACTGGTTTAGATAAAAAAGAAATAATCTCAAATAAGGAAAAGATAGCAAAAGATTTTTCTCAAAAGTATAGAGTCTATCTTATATTAAAAGGACACAGGACTTGCTTGGCTTCACCTTCTCAGAAAATTTATATAAATAAAACTGGTAACCCAGGAATGGCTACAGCAGGTGCTGGTGATGTTTTAACAGGAATCTTAGCAGGTTTATTAGCACAAAAACCTGATTACGATATTTTTGAACTATGTAAATTGGGAATTTTTTTGCATGGATTAGCTGGTGATTTAGCCAAAAAAATTAAGACTGTCTTATCTTTAACAGCTTCAGATATAATTGAATTCATACCCCAAGCTATTAAAAAGGTGTTATCTGAGTAAATTTGTATAAAGAAATGAATAAATTTTATTTAAAATTAAACTTTTATTTTTTTATGGTTGCGTTAATAATATCTTTTTCTAACTTTTCATTCACTTGTGAAGTACCAAAAGGAATTTTTCTACTTCTTTCAGCAGGAAGTTTTCCTCCAAGTTTTCTTTTAGAAGAAAATTTTATTCAGGGTATAAGTGTAAGAGTGAGATGGAAAGATGTAGAAAAAAGTCCAGGTAAGTATGATTGGAGTTACCTTGATAAAATTTTTGAACTTGCTCAAAAAGAGCATAAAAAAGTATTTTTAAGACTCCTTGGTGGTTTTTGGTCTCCTTCTTGGATTTACAGAAAAGGAGTCCCTTTTTTCGAGATAAAATTGCATGGGAAAGGATTTGTTGCTAAAAGTTTTATCAATAAGTATGGAGATCAAATTAAACTCCCTGTAGTATGGGATAAAAGATATTTAGAACTTTGGGCTTCTTTTGTAAAAGTAGTAGGCAAAAAATATAACTCCAAACCTGAGCTCGTCTTAGTGCATCTTTCTGGTCCTACCTTTTTTTCTGCAGAAATAATCTTAGCCCGTAATAAAAAAGAATTTGAAAGGTTAAAAACGGTAGGGTTTAATAGTACACAATTTTTAAAAGCTTGGGAAAAAACGATTAAAATTTTTAAAGAAGCTTTTCCTAACAAACCCCTTGCTTTAAACGTTCACTATGTAATAAAAGAAGATTCTTTAAAACTTTATGTAAAACTTTTTGAATTAAGCTATAAAATTCTAAAAGATTGTTTGGTGATACAAGGTAATTGGTTTTCTCCAAGACATATTTTATGGTTAGATAGAACTTCAAAGATTCCTGATAAAGAAATGTTCTTGCTCTTTTGTCGAGCTCATAAGTATAAAATTCCAATAGGTTTTCAGGAGGCTTTTCCTTTTTCAAAAGCAATGAAAAGACATCACCTTTCAATTAATAAAACAAAAAGAATAAGAAAAAAACTTTTGAAACTCTTGCTAAAATTGGATATACAGTATATAGAAATTTATCTTGAAGACATTCAAGACCCTTTTTGGAAAGAATTATGGGAAAATTTCCAATTTCAAAAAAATTTTGTTGAAAGAAGGGTAGATAAATTTTTAAATATTGCTTTACTTAAAAAATTATATTAAAATTAAGACCTAATTGGCTATGAATTCAATAATTATAGTAACAGGAGTTTTTATTCTTTTTATCTTAGGATACAGATTTTATGCTCTTAAGATAGAGAAAATCTTAGATGTAAATCCTCAAAGAAAGACACCTGCCTATGAAAAATCAGATGGTGTAGATTTTGTTCCTGCTCGCCATTGGACGATACTATTTGGTCATCATTTTTCAAGTATTGCAGGTGCAGCTCCTATTATAGGACCTATAATTGCAGTAAGTATTTGGGGATGGGTACCATCAGTTTTATGGATAGTCTTAGGATGCATATTTTTAGGAGGTGTCCATGACTTTGGAGCTTTAATGTGTTCAGTCCATCATAAAGGATCTACAATAGCTGAAATTGTAAAATACATCCTTTCTGATAAAGCTAAATTAATATTTTCTGTCTTTGTATTATTGGCTTTAATTTTAGTAGTAGCTGTTTTTGCTTTCTTTTGTGCTAAAACTTTTGTTGCAGACCCTAAGATAGTACTTCCTTCTTTAGGATTAATACCTGTTGCTATTTTCGTAGGATGGCTTTTGTACAAAGTAAAGGTAAATCAAATAATTGCTACTTTTTGTGGTCTTTTCCTCTTGTTTCTTCTACTTATTTTAGGAAATTATTTCCCAATTAATTTAGGCAAAGCATCTTTAAAGATATGGATGATAATTTTATTCATCTATGCATTTTTTGCTTCAATTACACCTGTAAATATACTCTTACAACCTCGTGATTACTTATCTTCTTTTTTATTATTAACAGGTTTATTTTTGGGATACTTAGGTTTACTTATTACACATCCAGAAATGAAATTACCTTCTTTCATTAATCAAAAGATAATCTCACTTAATACAGAAGCAAATCCTTTATGGCCTATGCTTATGGTAACTATAGCATGTGGAGCTATTTCAGGATTCCATTCTTTAATAGCGAGTGGCACTACTTCTAAACAGCTTCCAAATGAGAGATATGCAAAGAGAATAGGCTACGGAGCAATGTTGCTTGAGGGAGCTTTAGCAGTTTTAGCTTTAGTATGTGTCTGTGGAGCTTTTAAAAGTCTAAGTAATTTGAAAGAAGTTCTCGCTCATAAAGGAGGACCTATTCAGGCATTTGGTATAGGATTTCAAAATCTTGTTCCTTTCTTGGGAAAGTTTGGTAGTTTGATAGCAGTTACTGTTTTAAATGCATTTATTTTAACTACTTTAGATACTGCTACCCGCATTTCTCGTTATATAACTGAAGAACTAACAGGAATAAAAAATCACATTATCTCAACTTTAATAGTAATAATACCAGCTCTTTGGTTAAGTTGGGGTGGGAAATGGAAGCTTATTTGGCCTACATTTGGAGCCTCTAATCAATTAGTAGCAAGTTTAGTTTTGATAATTATAAGTTGTTGGTTGTTATCTAAAAACAAATGTATAAATTATACTCTTATTCCTGGAATACTTATGCTCATTACAACTATTATGGCTTTAATTAGACAAACCATAATATATATTAAAAATCAAAATTATCTTCTTTTAACGATATCTGTTTGTATGTTGATTTTGGCTTTGTATATTCCTTTATCTGCATTTAAAATTATTATAAGAAGAAAAAGGCAATTGAATTTTTAGTTTTTTATGTTAAATATATATAAAAGCTGGCGTAGCTCAACTAGGTAGAGCAGCTGATTTGTAATCAGCAGGTTGTGGGTTCGAGTCCCACCGCCAGCTTTGATTTTAAAAAGGGCAGGTGGCAGAGCGGTCAAATGCACCAGGCTGTAAACCTGGCGGGCGAAAGCCCTACGGAGGTTCAAATCCTCCCCTGCCCATTTTTAATTTTTTAATTTAATGCGGGCGTAGTTCAACGGTAGAACACAGGCCTTCCAAGCCTGGGATGGGGGTTCGATTCCCCTCGCCCGCTTTTTATTTCTGAATGTTGGATGGAAGAAAATTTTCAATTTTAGGAGACGGTGGTTGGGCACATACTTTAAGTATCTTACTCCATGAAAAAAGTTTTGAAGTTCTTATATGGTCTCCTTCCAAAGAATATGCAGAATATTTAAAAAAATATAGAAAAAATCCTAAATATTTTCCAGAAGTAGATATCCCTAAAAATATTAAAATCACTTCTTCTTTGAAAGAAGCTGTTGATTTTTCTAAATATCTGCTTTTGGTAATACCTACAAAATTCTTAAGAGAAGTTTTAAGGAAATTAAAAAAATTGAATATTTATGATAAAATATTTTTATCTTGTTCAAAAGGAATTGAAGAGAAGACTTTTAAAAGACCTTCTGAGATAATAAAAGAGTTCTTTGAAAAACCAAAATTAGCTGTTCTTTCAGGTCCTACAATAGCTAGAGAAGTCATTAAAAAGAATCCTACTCTGTGTATTGTAGCTTCGAAAGAAAGAGAGATTTCTTCTTTTTGGCAAAAAGTTTTAAGTACAGATTATTTTAGAGTTTATATTTCAAATGATATAGTTGGAACAGAATTGGGAGGAGCTTTAAAAAATATAATAGCAATAGCTTGTGGTATAGTCGAAGGACTAAACTTAGGCACAAATACCAAAGCTGCTTTATTATCACGAGGTTTAGTAGAAATAGTAAGATTTTGCAGAAAATTTGGAGCAAAAAAGGAAACACTCTTTGGATTAGCAGGGTTAGGAGATTTGGTGACGACTTGCTTTAACAAACATAGTAGAAACCGAACTGTAGGAGAATTGATAGCAAAAGGGTATAGATTAAAAGAAATAGAAAAAAGTATGGAGATGGTAGCTGAAGGTATATATACAGTAAAAGCAGTATATAAGATAAGCAAAAAATTTAATATTGAAATGCCAATAACTACTCAAGTTTATAAAGTTCTTTATAAAAATAAATCTCCTTTAAAGGCTATAAAGGAATTAATGAGGAGAAGATTAAAAGAAGAAAGAATTTAGTTTAAGAAAAAATATCATCTCGGGGCGTAGCTCAGTTTGGTTAGAGCGCTGGCATGGGGGGCCAGAGGTCAGCGGTTCAAGTCCGCTCGCCCCGAGATTTTTGGTTAAAAATTAAAAAGGAGAAAAAGTATGGAGAATGTAGAGAGAAGAAAGTATCCAAGAATTAAAGGAACTTTTGTAGTAAGTTATAGAATATTAGAAGACGTAGATTCAGCAGATCTCTCTCAAACAAAGAATATTTCTGAAGGAGGAATGCTTTTAACTACGAATAGGAAATTTGAGAAGGGAACTTTACTAATGCTTAATTTAAGACTTCCTTTCATAGAAGAAAAAATAGAATTAATAGGAAGGGTCTTAGAATCCAAAGAAATAGTCAAGGATTTAATTTATGAGACCAGATTATGTTTTGTAGAAGTACCTGAAGAAACACGTCAAAAGATAAGAGCTACTGTTCAAAAATTTTTGGAATCAGAAAGTTAGCCTTGTATAATAAAAATGCTTAAGATAGGTATATGCGGATTAGGTAATATTGGTGGAGAAGTCTTTAGATTACTGACCAACAAAAATTTTCTTAAAGAGTTACCTTCCTCTATAAAAATAATCAAAGTATGTGATATAAATAAGACTATCAAAAAAAGATTAAAAATTCCTAATGAAATTTTTACTACAGATTTTAGAGAGTTAATTTTTTCAAAAGAAATAGATGTAATTGTAGAATTAATTGGTGGAAAAAATGTAGCTTTCAAGCTTATAAAAGAAGCTATAAAAAATAAAAAACATGTCGTTACAGCTAACAAATTTCTTTTAGCTTTTAAAGGAGAAGAGCTCTTTAAACAAGCTTCTAAGAATAAAGTAAATATAGGTTTTGAAGCTTCAGTCTGTGGAGGAGTCCCTGTAATAAAAATTTTAAAGAGTTCTTTAAATTCAGACGAAATTCAAGAATTAAAAGGAATAATTAATGGAACTACTAATTTTATTTTAAGTATGATGGAAGCTGAATCTGTAGAGTTTGAGGATGCCTTAAAAATTGCTCAAAAGAAAGGAATAGCAGAAAAAGACCCCTCTTTAGATATAACTGGCAAAGATTCTTTACACAAACTATGTATTCTTAACTTTTTATGCTTTGGAATCTGGATACATCCTAAAGACATTTACTGTGAAGGAATACAGAAAATATCTTTATTAGATATGATGTATGCTAAAGAATTAGGTTACTCTATTAAATTATTAGCTATTTCTCGTATAAAAAAGGGAAATTTATTTACATATGTGGCACCCAGTTTAATTCCTTTAGACCACCCTTTAGCCAAAGTTTCTCAAGATTTTAATGCTTTATTTTTTAAGACCAAATTAAGAGGAGATTTGTTATTTTACGGTAAAGGAGCAGGCCCTTTACCTACTGCTGGTTCTGTGATTTCAGATATATTAGAGATTAAAGATTCTGAGAATATTTTTTTAAGAAAAAAGCAGAATAAAAAAATAAAGTTAGGAGATGTAGATTCTTTGCAGACAAGATTTTATATAAGATTTATAGCTGAAGATATTCCAGGAGTATTAGCAAAGATTTCATCTATTTTAGCTAAATATAAAATAAGTATAGCTTCTGTAACTCAAAAAGAAAGAAATCCTACAAAGTATGTACCAATTATAATGCTCACACATTACGCAACTCCTAAAGCAGTGTTCAAAGCTTTAAAAGAAATAGATAAACTAAAAGTAATAAAACCCAGTTCTGTCTGTATTAGGATAGAAGATTGAAAAAAAGAATCCTTCTTACCTTTGGTCCCTGCGCAACCAAAATAGATAAGGTAAGGTTTATTTTAAATTCTTCTACAGGAGAAACAGGAAAAGAAATCTTAAAAGAATTGTTGAAAAGAAAATTAGAAATAGATTGTATTGTGTTCAAGGGATTGTTAAAAAAGAAAACAAAAGTTAATCTATTTGAGTATTTTTTCTTTGAAGAATTTAAATCTGTTTTTTTAAAATTACTTAAAAATAAAAAATATGATATAATTATACATTTGAGTGCTTTGCCTGATTTTAAATTAGAAAAAGAATTTAAAAAAAAGATCGATTCAAAAAAACCTTTGATTTTAAAATTAATACCTACTGAGAAGTTAATAGACAAAATCAGAAAGTTTCAAAAAAAAGCTATTATCTGTGGTTTTAAACTCAGTTTCTCAAAAAATATTTTGAAAAAAGCTTTAGAGTTAAAGAAAAGAGCCAAATTAAACATAGTAGTAGCTAATACCTATAATGAAAAGAATAATTATAAAGCTTTAATAATAACAGAGAATAAAATTTTAGGGCCTTTTAATAGCAAAAGAATCTTAGCTAAAGAATTGATAAAAACGATATTATGAAGTATATATTATTAGTTCCTGATGGAATGTTAGATACTCCATTAGAGATTTTAAATAATAAGACTCCTTTAGAGGTAGCTTCGACTCCTAACTTAGATAAGATTGCTTTTAAAGGAAGTGTAGGAAGGACTCAAACTATTCCTAAAGGTTTTCCTGCTTCTTCAGATGTAGCTAATATGAACATTTTAGGGTTAAATCCTTCTATTTATTATACAGGCAGAGGTCCTTTAGAAGCAGCTAACTTAGGAATAGATTTAGAACCAGATGATGTAGCTTTTAGAATGAATTTTGTGACGATAGCTGATGGCATAATGCAAGATTATTCTGCAGGTCACATTAGAGATAATGAGACTCAGGTTTTAATAGAGCTTTTAAATGAAAAATTGGGCTCAGAGAATTTAAAGTTTTACAAAGGAAAGAGTTACAGAAACTTATGTATCTTTAAAAAAGGTAAATTGCTAAATTTACATAAGTTAAAGACTTTTGCTCCACATGATATTTTAGGAAAAAAAATTAAAGAATTCTTACCTAAAGGAGAAAACTCACAAATCGTTTTAGAATTGATGCAGAACTCTGTAAAACTTTTAGAGGACCATGAAATAAATAAGGTAAGGATAGATTTGGGAGAAAATCCTGCAAATATGATATGGTTATGGGGACAAGGTTTAAAACCTTCTTTGCCTTCTTTTGAAGAAAAATTTGGAATAAAAGGTGGCTTAATCAGTGCAGTAGATTTATTAAAAGGAATAGGTAAACTCATAGGTCTTAAAATAATTCAAGTCCCAGGAGTTACTGGGTTTTATGATACAAATTTTGAAGGAAAAGCTGATTATGCTTTAAAAGCTTTAGAAGAGTTGGATTTTGTTTTTATACACTTAGAAGCTATAGATGA
Source organism: uncultured bacterium (assembly GCA_965541615.1). Lineage (GTDB taxonomy): Bacteria > Omnitrophota > Gorgyraeia > Duberdicusellales > CBEUCJ01 > CBEUCJ01. The sequence goes on from CBEUCJ010000002.1 coordinate 156,394, forward strand.
AGCTTCTCACAATCAAGATCTGCGTATGAAGATTCTTTGTATTGAAAAATTCGATAAACTTATCTTAGGAAAAATATTAAAAACTCTTGAAGAAAAAAGAGAAGATTTCAGACTTCTTGTATGTCCTGATCATTTTACTCCTCTGAATTTAAGGACACATACTGATTGGCCTGTAGGTTTTGTTATATATGGAAAAGGTATCCCTCAGGATTTCATAAAAGAATTTAATGAAAAGACTATGAAAGAAAGCCCTCTGTTCGTAAAAGAAGCAAATATGTTAATGGATTTTCTGATAAAAGGAAAGTTACCTCAAAAATGAAAAATTTAAGAGTATTAAAGTTTGGAGGAAGTTCAGTAGCTGATGTTGAAAAAATAAAGCATGTAGCCAAAATTATAGCTAATTATAAAAAGAAAGGCTTTAAAGTAGTAGTGGTGGTATCGGCTATGGGAAATACAACTGATAATTTAATAGAATTAGCAAATAAAGTGAACCCTCATCCTGAGAAAAGAGAATTAGATATGTTATTAGCTACAGGTGAGCAAGTTTCAAGCGCACTTTTAGCTATGGCACTTCAAAATTTAGGATTAAAAGCTATAGCTTTTTCTGGTTATCAAGTAAAGATAATTACTGATAAGATTCATACAAAAGCTAGAATTATAACGATCGACACTAAAAGATTAAGAAAAGAATTGAATGAAGATAAAATAGTAGTTGTAGCAGGTTTTCAAGGGATAAGTGCATACACCCAAGATATTACTACTTTAGGAAGGGGAGGTTCAGATTTAACAGCTGTAGCTTTAGCTTATGCTTTAAATGCAGATTTATGTGAAATTTATACAGATGTAGAAGGAATTTTTACAGCTGATCCTAAGATTGTAAAATCTGCTAGAAAATTAGATTTTGTAAGTTATGATGAGATGTTAGAGTTAGCTTCTACTGGAGCTCAAGTAATGCAGACTAGAAGTATAGAAGTAGCTAAAAAATTCAATGTAAAAATAGAAGTAAAAAGCACATTTTCAAAAAAAGGAGGAACCATGATAGGTAGGATTTCAAAAGAAATAGAAGCACCTCTAATCTCAGGAATATCTTTAAATACTAAAGAAGCTAAAATCACTATCTGTGGAGTTCCTGATAGACCAGGTATAGCTGCCAAAATCTTTAATGAGATTGCTAAAGAGAATATAAATGTAGATATGATAGTACAGAATGTCTCTCATAAAGGTTTAACTGATATTTCTTTTACTGTTTCTAAAGAAGATTTAGATAAAGCTTTTCAGATTGCTCAAAATGTAGCAAAAAAGATTAAAGCTCAAAATGTGTTAAAAGATGAAAATATAGCAAGAGTAAGTGTAGTAGGCATTGGTATGAAGACTCAGGCAGGTGTGGCAGGTAAGGTATTTAAGACTTTAGCAGAAAATAAGATAAATATTGAGATGATATCTACTTCTGAAATTAGTATATCTTGTATAATTAAAAAGCAAGATGCAAAAAAAGCAGTATCAGCTTTACATAAAAGGTTCAAGTTAGATAAAATAAAAGTACAGAAAAAATGAAGGTTCAAATTTATGATACTACTTTAAGAGATGGCGCTCAAACTGAAGGAGTAAGTTATTCTTTAGAGGATAAGATAAAAATAGCTAAAAAATTAGATAGTTTTGGAATACATTTTATAGAAGGTGGATGGCCAACATCTAATCCTAAGGATTTTGAATTTTTTGAGTATTTTAAAAAGAACCCTTTAAAGAATGCAAAACTTGTGAGTTTTGGTTCAACAAGAAGGGCTAATGTAAGTGTAAGTGAAGATGAAAATTTAAGAGGATTGATTTCAGCAGGAACAGATTTTGTTACTATCTTTGGAAAAAGTTGGACTCTCCATGTAAAAGAAGTTTTAAAAACCTCTTTAGAAGAAAATTTAAAGATGATATATGAATCTGTTAGATTTTTAAAAAAGAAGAATAAAACAGTAATCTATGATGCTGAACATTTCTTTGATGGGTTTAAATCTGATTCAAATTATGCTTTAAAAACATTAGAATCTGCTTTAGAAGGAGGAGCTCACATTATAGTCTTATGTGATACAAATGGAGGAACTCTACCCAATGAAATTGAAGATATAGTAAAAAAAGTAAGAAAAAAATTTCCAGATGTTACCTTAGGGATTCATGCTCATAATGATTCAGGGTTAGCAGTAGCAAATTCTATAACAGCATTCTTAGCAGGCTGTGAGCACATTCAAGGAACTATTAATGGTTTAGGTGAAAGATGCGGAAATGCAGATTTATGTCAAATAATCCCTATTCTCAAGTTAAAATTAAATATCAATTTTATCCCTCTGAATAAATTAAAAAAATTAAAGGAACTTTCACATTTTGTAGCAGAAATCAGCAATTTAAAACCTGACCCTCATCAACCTTTTGTAGGAGAATCTGCTTTTTCTCACAAAGGAGGAGTCCATATCAATGCTGTCTTAAAAATCCCTCAAAGTTATGAGCATATAAATCCAGAGTTGGTAGGTAATCAAAGAAAGATTCTAATATCTGAAATCTCAGGAAAGACGAGTATCTTAAGTAAGATGAAAAAAATCAAAAAAGATTTAGAAAAGACTTCACCTGAAGTAAAAAAACTCCATAAAATAGTTCAAGAATTAGAAATGCAAGGTTATTCTTTTGAAGCAGCAGATGCCTCTTTTAAACTCCTTACTTTAAAAGTCTTAGGGAAATATAAAAAGTTCTTTGAGATAATAAGTTTTAGAGTAATAGATGAGAATAGGAGAGGAGAATTAATTACAGAAGCCACAGTAAAAGTAGAAGTTAATGAAAAGAGGAAGTTAACTGTCTCAGAAGGAGTAGGTCCTGTCAATGCTTTAGATTCAGCTTTGAGGAAAGCTTTAGAAGCTGAGTTTCCTGTTTTGAAGAATATGCATTTGATAGATTTTAAAGTAAGAGTTTTAGATGAATCTGAAGGTACAGCTGCTAAAGTAAGGGTATTAACTACTTTTCAAGATGAAACCGAAACCTGGACTACAATCGGTGTCTCTGATAATATCATTCATGCTTCTTTTCAAGCTTTAATAGATGGTATAGAATACAAGTTGTTCAAAGAGTTTAAGATCTTAAGATAACATAGAGTTTATAATTTTAAGAATATCTTTTGTAAATATAATCTCCTTTAAATTTATTTTTTCATCTTTAGTATGAGCAGAAATTAATTCTCCTGGACCCCATACACATACTTTCCAATTAGCTTTTTTTAAATTACATGCATCTGTCCAGGATCTCATTTGGGTATATTTAGGTCTTACTTTTTTCTTATAAAAAGCCTTTTTTAGAAATTGGATTATTTCTTCATCACATAAGAAAGGTTGAGTTTGTTCTCTTATTTTTATCTCTCCAAAATTTTTTGAAATTTTTAAGATTTTTTCTCTAATTTCTTCTATATTTTCTTTATGTCTGATAAGTATATCTAAGTTTAATCTGCATTCATCAGGAATCACATACTCTGAAAAATTTGTTTTTAATCCATAAAGAGAAATCAAAGTTCCTTTTAATCTATCTTTTAATTTTTTTACTAACAAACAACTTTCTTCTATAGCATTTTTTCCTTTATTTGAAAAGGCTGGATGGACAGATTTACCTTTAACTTTTACTTCTACTTCTATATTTCCGAAATGTTCTTTGACTATTTTTAAAGAAGTAGGTTCTAGAACTAAAGCTTTGCGTGGAGAAATTGTTTTTGCTAAGTATTTAGAGCCTTTTCCTGTTTCTTCTTCGTCTACTGTAAAGCAAACACCTAAATTTAATTTTTTTATTTCTTTTAAAAAAAGTAAAATGCTTAAAACTTGTCCTTTAGCATCACTCGCTCCTGTTCCATAGATAAAATCACCTTTAAATTCAAAACTTCTTTTTGGCTTTACAGTATCTACATGAGTTATTATCCAAAAATTAGCTTTAGGATTTATAATCAGATTTCCTATTTTTTGCATAAATACTCTAAAATTCAATTTTTCAATGTAGGTCTTTAAAAATCTTAAGATCTTTTTTTCTTTCCCTGAGATAGATTCTATTTCTAAAATTTTTTTAAATAACTTTACTATTTCATTCATAATTAAATAATTTTAAAATAAATTTTAAATGATGAAAAACATTAAAATAAGGAATGTAACAAACAAAGATTTAGCAGAATTTTTAGAAATTTATGTTTCTGCATATAGAGATTTAGAAGATTACTCTTACAAAAAAAGTAGAGAAATTAAACGATATTTTAAATGGCTTTTAAAAAGAGATTTAGAGGGTTTCTTTTTGATTGAGACAGATAACAAAGTTTTAGGATTTGTAGCTTCAGATTCTAACTGGTATAGTAAATTTGAAAATAGTTATGTTTTAGAGATACATGAACTTATAGTAAGGAAAGAGTTTCAAAACAAAGGCTTTGGAAAGAAACTATTGGAAAGAGTCTTATTATATGGAAAAGAAAAGAATCTTAAAATAGGTGAGTTGTTTGTAGGAAAGGAAAACAAAAAGGCTATTCTTTTCTATATTAAAAATGGTTTTGTAAAAAAAGAAACCTATAAAAAATGGATTAGAATGACAAGATCTATATAATCAACTAAAATAGAAAAAATTTAGTTTTTTATGATATAATTTTAGAATATGATAAGCCCAACTTATAACCATAAAGAAGTTGAAGAAAAGATTTATAAAATTTGGTCTGAAGCTGGTTTATTTTATGCTGAACCTAATAAAGATAAAAAGCCTTACTGCATATGTATGCCCCCTCCTAATGTTACAGGGATTTTACATATGGGGCATGCTTTAAATAATACAATACAAGATATATTAATTAGATTTAAAAGAATGCAAGGATTTTGTGTACTCTGGATGCCAGGGATAGACCACGCTGGTATTGCCACCCAAAATGTTGTAGAGAGAAAGTTAAAAGAAGAAGGTTTGACTAGAAAGGATTTAGGAAGAGAAAAATTTTTAGAAAGAGTATGGCAATGGAAAGAAGAATATGGAGAGACCATTTTAAAGCAACTGAGAAAATTGGGAGCAAGTTGTGATTGGAGAAGGACTCGTTTTACAATGGATACTGAATACTCAAAGGCTGTTAGATATGTATTTAAAACTTTGTATGAAAAAGGATTAATTTATAAAGGAAAGTATATAATAAACTGGTGTCCAAGATGTGAGACTTCTTTATCAGATGAAGAAGCTCCTTACAGACCTGTTAAGGGTAAACTCTATTATATAAAGTATCCTATAGAAAATTCTAATGAGTATATTACAGTTGCTACCACTAGACCTGAAACTATGTTAGGTGATACAGCTGTAGCAGTTAACCCTAAAGACGAAAGATATACCCATCTTATTGGAAAATTCTGTATCTTGCCTTTAGTCAACAGAAAGATCCCTATAATTGCAGATGAAAGAGTCTCAGTTGAGTTTGGAACAGGAGCTGTAAAAGTTACTCCTGCCCATGATCCTTTAGATTATGAGATAGCCAAAACTCATAATTTAGAATTTATAAATATTATGGATAAGAATGCTCATATAGAATGTGGAATTAAAGAGTATGATGGTTTAGATAGATTTAGTGCCCGTCAAAAGATAATAAAAGATCTAAAAACTCAAGGCTTATTAGAAAAAGAAGAAGACTATGAATATTCTATACCCTGCTGCTATAGGTGCGATACTCAAATTGAACCCAGGATTTCAGAACAATGGTTTGTAAGGATGAAACCTTTAGCTGAACCTGCTATAAAAGCAGCAGAAACCGGAAAAATAAAATTTTATCCAGAGAAATGGAAAAAAGTCTATTTAGAATGGATGTACAACATTAAAGACTGGTGTATCTCAAGACAAATCTGGTGGGGACATAGGATTCCTGTATGGTACTGTAAGAATTGTAAAGCAATCAATGTCTCTGAAGAAGAAATCTCAGAATGTCAAAAATGTAAATCTAAAAATATTGTTCAAGATGAAGATGTATTAGATACTTGGTTTAGTTCTTGGTTGTGGCCATTTGCTACTTTTGGATGGCCAGAGTTCAAAAGCCCTTATAAAAAAGAAGATTTAGATTATTTTTATCCTACTTCTTGTTTAGTTACAGCTCCTGAAATCATATTCTTTTGGGTAGCAAGAATGATTATGGCAGGTTTAGAATTTATAAAAGAGATTCCTTTTAAAGACGTTTATATCCATGGAACTGTAAGAGATGCTACAGGTAAAAAAATGTCAAAGTCTTTGGGGAATATTATCGATCCTTTAGAGATAATAAATCAAATGGGAGCAGATGCCTTAAGATTTAGTTTAATATCTTTGACAGCTACTGGTCAAGATGTGTTTTTATCAAAAAGTAAATTTGAGATGGGCAGAACTTTTACTAACAAAATCTGGAATGCTTTTAGGTTAGTATTTTTACTTGCGAAAGAAAAAGAGACATTATTAAAAGATATTGAATTTGACTTAGAAAAGATAGCTCCTACACAGATTTTTGATAAATGGATATTAACTAAGTTAACCAAACTCACAAAAGATGTTACTGAATCTTTAGAAAACTATAATTTTAATAATGCAGCTCAAAAGATTTACAAGTTTTTCTGGAATAAATTTTGTGATTGGTATTTAGAGTTTCTAAAAGTCGATTTAAAGACAAAAGACTCCAAAATTATAAAAGAAAAGATTTCTATTTCTTTAAAGGTACTTTTAGACTCTTTAAAACTCCTTCACCCTTTTATGCCTTTCATTACTGAAGAAATTTATCAAAAAATAAGAGAAAATTTCAAGATTAAAAGATTAAAAGATTTTATAATGATATCTGAATGGCCTCAAAATAAATTTGAATTTTTAGAAGAAGAAGCTTTTGTTGATAATTTGTGTGAATTAATAACTAAAGTAAGGAGCTTAAAGCATATTTTAGGAATCCCTCTCAACTACAGAATAAAAACTTATTCTTTAAAAATTCCTGACCAATTCACAGAACACTTTAAAAAGTTAGCTTTTTTAGAAGATATTATAATGAGTGCTCCCAAAACTCCTTATGTAGGTCTATTTTCCAATGAGTTAGAAATCTACATAGACTTGGAAGGTTTTGATTTAAAAAAAGTGTTAGAAAAACTTGAAAAAGAAATTGAAAAAACTCAAAATTCTATTCAAAAACTCAAAAGTCTACTAAGTAACAAAGATTTCCTCTCAAAAGCTCCTCCTCAGGAAATAGAAAAGTTTAAAACCAGATTAGAAGATTCTGAAAATCTTTTAAATAAATATTTAGAGATTAAAAATGCAATTAAGTAAAGAAATTTTTGACATAGTAAAAAAAGCTTTAAAGGAAGATTTCGTCTCTAAAGATATTACTACTCAGAGTTTTATTCCAAAAGATGTAAAAATAAAAGCTTTCATTATGGCTAAAGAAAAAGGTGTATTGTGTGGCATAAAAGTTGTAGAAGTGGTCTTTAAAGAAATAGATAAAAATATAGAATTCTTTCCTTTAAAAAAAGATGGACAGAGTATAAAAAGAGGAGAAAAAGTCTGTCAAATAAAAGGTCCAGCTTGCAAAATACTGTCTGCTGAACGAACAGCTTTAAATTTCTTAGCTCACTTATCAGGAATAAGTACTCAAACTCAAAAGTGGATAAAGGAATTAAAAGATTCAAAGATAACTTTATTAGATACTAGGAAAACTACTCCTCTTTTAAGAGATTTAGAAAAGTATGCGGTTCGGGTAGGTGGGGCTAAAAATCATAGAATGAATCTAAAAGAAGCAGTCCTCTTAAAAGAAAATCATATTTTTATTTTAAGGAGAATAAAAATCTCAAAAGATGAGTTAAAAAAGAAAATTTTAAAGATAAAAAGAGAAGGTAAAAAAGTGATTCTAGAAGCTCATTCTCTAAAAGACTTTTTAGAATTTTTAGATGTAGGAGCAGATGTTATTATGTTAGATAATTTTGATTTTGATTCTATAAAAAAAGCTTGTCAACTAAGAGATAAAATTTGTCCTTCTTTAGAAATAGAAGTTTCAGGAAACATAGATTTTGAAAGTTTAAAAAGACTTAAAAAGCTCCCTATCCAAAGAATATCTGCTGGTAGACTCACCCATTCAGTAAAGTGGTTAGATTTTTCCTTAGAGATAGAAAAAGTATATGGATAAGTTTGTATTAAAAAGCCCCTTTAAACCCACAGGTGATCAACCTCAAGCTATAAAAAAGTTAGTTGAAGGAATCAAAAAAGGATTAAAATATCAAGTTCTTTTAGGAGTAACAGGGTCTGGTAAAACTTTTACTTTGTGCAATGTAATTGAAAAGGTAAATAAACCTACATTAGTAATCTCTCCTAATAAGACTTTAGCTGCTCAACTTTACTCTGAATTTAAATCTTTTTTTCCAGATAACGCTGTAGAGTATTTTGTAAGTTATTATGATTACTACCAACCTGAAGCCTACATTCCTGAAACTGATACTTATATAGAAAAAGATGCTTCTATAAATGAAAGATTAGATAGGCTAAGGTTATCAGCTACAAGTTCTTTGATGTCCAGAAGAGATGTGATAGTCGTAGCTTCTGTATCTTGCATTTATAATTTGGGTTCTCCTCAAGAATACCAAGAGCTTGTATTATATCTACAAAAAGGGCAAGTCTTAAATTTAGAAGACTTTTTAAAAAGATTAGTTACCCTTCAATACGAAAGAAATGATTTTGAATTTAAAAGAGGTGTCTTTAGAGTAAGAGGAGATATCGTTGAAATATTTCCTACCTATAAAGAAGATGCTTTAAGAATAAGTTTTTTTGGTGATGAAATAGAAAGGATCTCTGTGATAGATCCAATATCAGGAGAAGTAAAAAAGGATTTAGAGAAAATAGGAATCTTTCCTGCAAAACATTTTATAGTTTCTCACGATAAGATAGAGAGAGCTTTAATTACCATTCAATGGGAATTAGAAGATAGAGTAAGAGAGTTAAGAAAACAAGGAAAAGAGTTAGAAGCTCACAGACTTTGGACCAGAACCAAATACGATATGGAAATGTTAAAAGAAACTGGTTACTGTCATGGAATAGAAAATTATTCAAGACATCTTTCACAAAGACCACCAGGTTCTAGACCTTACTGTTTAATAGACTATTTTGGAGATGATTTTTTAGTAATAATAGATGAATCTCATATTACTATTCCTCAGCTGAGAGCTATGTATAATCAAGATAGAAATAGAAAACTCACTTTAATAGAATACGGATTTAGGTTACCTTCTTGTTTAGATAATAGACCTCTAAAATTTGAAGAGTTTTTGGAATTAGTAAAGCAGGTAATCTTTGTTTCAGCTACTCCCCAAAGTTTTGAAATAAATCTAAGTGGTGGTAGAGTAATAGAACAACTAATAAGACCCACAGGTATTCCTGATCCAGAGATAATAGTAAAACCTACTCAAAATCAGATTGAAGATTTGATAATCGAGATTAGAAAAAGAGTAGAAAGAAATGAAAGAGTTTTAATAACTACTTTAACCAAAAGAATGGCAGAAGATTTAGCAAGTTACCTTCAAGAGAGAAAAATAAAGGTAAAATATTTACATTCAGAAATAGATACCATTGAAAGAGCAAAAATTTTAAAAGAATTAAGAAGCAAAGAATTTGATGTTTTGGTAGGGATAAATCTTTTAAGAGAAGGTTTGGACCTTCCTGAAGTGAGTTTAGTAGCTATATTAGATGCAGATAAAGAAGGCTTTTTAAGATCATTTACTTCTCTGATTCAAATTGCAGGAAGAGCAGCTCGTAATATAAATGGCACAGTAATAATGTATGCTGATACTCTCACAGAATCTATGAAAAAGGTCATTCAGGAAACTAACAGAAGAAGAAAGATTCAATTAGAATACAACAAAAAACACAAAATTACTCCTAAAACTATAGAAAAAGCAATAAAAGAAGGTATTGAAGAGTATGAAAAAGCAAAAGAATTTACAGGAAAAGTTATCGGATTAGATAAAGAATCTTTAGAGATCGAAGAGCTAATAGAAGAACTAACCAAAGAAATGGAATTAGCTGCACGTAATCTTCAATTTGAAAAAGCAGCTTTTTATAGAGATAAGATAAAGGAATTAAAAGAAGTTTTAAATAAAAAAATAAAACAATGATAAATAAAATTTACTCTTTTAAAAAAATCACTTCTACTCAGGATTTTGCAAAAAAATTGATAAAATCTGGATTAGTTAATTCAGATAGAGTTCTGGTTACTTCAGAAATTCAAACCAAAGGCAGAGGAAGATTTAATAGAAAATGGATCTCACCTTTGGGAGGAGTTTATTTTTCTTTAATTATGAAAAAAAATGATACTTTATTAAGTTTTAAAATTTGCTTGGCAATCTGTAAAACGATTGAATACACCCATAACATAAAAGTTCAAATAAGATGGCCTAACGATTTAATTCTAAATGGAAAAAAAATAGGAGGAATGCTCATAGAAAAAATAGAAGACTTCTCTATCATAGGAGTTGGAATTAATTTAAATACAGATATAGAGTTATTACCTCCTCATAGCACTTCTTTATTCTTTGAAACTTCTATCTATTTTGAGAAAGAAAAGTTTTTAAATAAACTTTTAGAATTTATAAATGAGTATCTAAATTATGATTCTAAAAAATTGATAAGAGAATATAAAAGTTACTCTCAAGTTTTGGGAAAGTTTGTAAAAATAAGATCTTTAAATAAAACTTTAGAAGGTCAAGTTATAGATTTTGATTCTGAAGGAGCTTTAATATTAAGAGATAATTTTGGATTTAAGATTAAACTCTTTTCATCAGAAGTCATCTTTTTAAGATGATTCTTTTAATAGACATAGGTAATACTACTATAGATATTGGGATTTATAAAGAGAATAAACTTAGTTTCCTTAAAAAAATAAAGACTCATCAAAAATTTTGTGTCAATTTAAGGAACATTAAAAATGCTATTATTTGCTCTGTAGTTCCTCCAAAAACAAAGGAAGTTTTAAACTACCTTAAAAAAAGAAAGATAAATAATTTTATTATTGGAAAGGACTTGTTAGTTCCTTTGAAAAGTAAATATAAAGGAATCTTAGGTCAAGATAGAATCTTAAATTGCTTTGGTGCTTTAAAAATAATAAAGAAAGCTCCATTAGCAGTAATAGACTTAGGAACAGCTATTACTGTAGATTTTGTAGACAAGAATTATAATTATAGAGGGGGGATAATCTTTCCTGGATTGAGATTATCTTTAGAAGCTCTTTTAAAGAGAGCTTACATGCTAAAGGATATAAGAATAAAAGAATTGCAAAGACCAAGAAAGATTATAGGGAACAATTCCAAAGAAGCTATTCTTTCGGGTATATTTTTGGGAATAAGAGGTGTCTGTGAATCGATAATTAAAAAATTAAAAAATAAATATCCAAATTTGAAAGTGATTCTTACTGGAGGAGATCTCAAAATAGCAAAATCTTGGGATTTTGTAGATAAAATTATACCTCATTTGAATATCATCTCTTTAAAATTCATAGCAGAACATTACAAAATATCATAAAATATACCTTTAGATAAAGAAAACCACATAAAATTTGAAAAAAATGAGAAAAAATGATTAAAATTTTTATAAAATTGTTTAAATTAATGCTTGATTTGCAAAAAAGTTTTAGTAAAATAATTAGCACTCTAAGTCTATGATTGCTAAATTTTTGAAGGAGGTGAGAGTATGAAAATAAAACCTTTAGGAGACAGAGTAGTGGTAGAGCCTTTAAAAGCAGAAGAAAAGACCAAAGGGGGTATAGTCTTACCTGATACTGCAAAAGAAAAACCTCAAGAAGGAAAGGTAATAGCTGTAGGAGAAAAGATTACCGATGAAGGAAAAAAGATGCCTTTACAAGTAAAAGTAGGTGATAGGGTTTTATATAGTAAATATGCAGGCACAGAAATTACCACTAAAGATGGAAAAGAGTTATTAATCTTAAGAGAAGATGACATCTTAGCTATCATTGAAGAATAACGAAGGAGGTGGTAAAAAATGGCAAAGCAATTGATCTTCAATGAAGAAGCAAGAAGAAAAGTATTAAAAGGAATTGAAATATTAGCAAATGCAGTAAAGGTTACTTTAGGACCTAAAGGAAGAAATGTAGTAATTGAGAAAAAATTTGGTTCTCCTACTATTACTAAAGACGGAGTAACTGTTGCAAAAGAAGTGGAATTAGAGGATCCTTATGAAAATGTAGGAGCTCAATTAGTAAAGGAAGTAGCAGAGAAAACTTCTGATGTAGCTGGTGACGGTACCACTACTGCTACAATTTTAGCTGAGACTATCTATAAAGAAGGACTAAAGAATGTAGCTGCAGGTGCAAATGCAATGGCTTTAAAAAGAGGCATAGATAAAGCAGTAGAAAAAGTAGTTGAAGAATTAAAGAAATTATCCAAAGAAGTAAAAGATAAAAAAGAAATTTCTCAAGTAGCTACCATTGCAGCAAATGGAGATAGTTTCATAGGAAACTTAATAGCAGATGCTATGGAGAAAGTAGGTAAAGACGGTGTAATTACAGTTGAAGAAGCAAAATCTATGGCAACGACTATGGAAGTAGTAGAAGGAATGCAATTCGACCAAGGATACCTTTCTCCTTATTTCATAACTGATTCTGAAAAGATGGAGTGTGTTTTAGAAGATCCCTACATTCTCATTTACGAGAAGAAAATTTCTGCTTTAAAAGACATTTTACCTTTATTGGAAAAAGTAGCACGTGCAGGTCGTCCTTTATTAGTAATTGCAGAAGATGTTGAAGGAGAAGCTTTAGCTACTTTGGTTATAAACAAACTTAAAGGAACTTTACCTTGTTGCGCAGTAAAAGCTCCAGGATATGGTGATAGACGTAAAGCTATGCTTGAAGATATTGCAATATTAACAGGTGGAAAAGCCATAACTGAGGATTTAGGAATTAAATTAGAAAATGTAGACTTAGATGATTTAGGAAGAGCAAAAAGAGTAAAAGTAGACAAAGAAAATACTACTATTGTGGAAGGAGCTGGAAAACCTGAAGCTATAAAAGGAAGAATCAATCAAATTAAAAAGCAAATTGAAGAGACAGATTCTGATTATGATAGAGAAAAACTTCAAGAAAGATTAGCAAAATTATCTGGTGGAGTAGCTGTAATCAATGTGGGAGCAGCAACTGAAACTGAAATGAAAGAAAAGAAAGCAAGAGTAGAAGACGCTCTTCATGCTACAAGGGCAGCTGTTGAAGAAGGAATTGTTCCTGGCGGAGGAATAGCTTTAATAAGGTGTTTGCCTGCTTTAGAAAAACTTCAGCTTTCAGATCCAGATGAACAAACTGGAGTTAACATTGTAAAGAAAGCTTTGGAAGCTCCTATTAGACAGTTAATAACCAATGCAGGTTTAGATCCTTCAGTAATAGTCGAAAAAGCTAAAGAAGAAAAGACGAATGTAGGTTTTGATGTAGAAAAAGAAAAATTTACTGATATGTTAGAAGCAGGAATAATCGATCCTACAAAAGTTACAAGAACAGCTCTTCAAAATGCAGCTTCAATTGCATCTTTATTAGTCACTACTGAATGTGTAATAACAGAAAAGCCTGAAAAAGAAGAAAAAACAACACCACCTTCACCACCAAATTATGAGTACTAATAATCTTTAAAAACCCTTCTTTTACCCCCCTGCTCTTTTTCAAAGAAAAGGAAAAGAGCAGGGGGGTATTTAAATTGACAGATCTAAAATTGTGTGTTAAAGTATTTAGATGAAGGAAAGGAGAAGGTACAAAAGATTTTCTTTACTCATTCCTTTAAAAATCCAAAGATTTTATTCAAATAAAATTGAAAATACAATTACTAAAGATATCAGTCAAGGAGGGTTAAGAATAAAAAGTGATTGTTTTTTTATGCCCAAGGAAAGGATAAAAATAATATTAAATAACCCTATCTTTAATACAGTAAAGGGGAAAGTTATCTGGATAAAAAAAATGCAATTACCTGATTCTTTTGAAGCAGGGATAGAATTTATAGAATTAGACAGTTATACAAGAAAGCTATTGTTTTTAAAATTCTTAAATTTTAATCTCTAAAAAGGGAAGTTAAAAAATGGGCAAACCTGATAGAGTAAATTGCGCATATTGCAATAAGTCTTTAAAAAGAATCAAAAGGTACTATAGGGACGGAAAATACTGGTGTAATAAAAAGTGTTATAAACAAGCAAAACAAAAAGAAAGTGCTAACTCTTAAAGTAAAAAATTGAAAGTAGAGAGAAGAAGAGCTCCACGCATAGAAAAAAATATCCCTGTAAAGATAGGCAAAGAAGAGTATGAAATTATAACTGAGACCAAAAATTTAAGTTGTATAGGTGCTCTTTGTAGGGTCGATAAATACATAGAACCTTTAACAAAATTGAAAATCCTTCTTTTAGTTCCTCATCATGATCGCGAGAAAAAAGATAAATATTATAAGATTGAATGTGGTGGAGTGGTAGTAAGAACAGAGCCTTTATCTTTGGAAAATGGTAAAAAAGCATATAACATTGCAATTTATTTTAATGAAATTAATGAATTAGACAAAGAAAAAATCGCTAAATTCGTTGAGTGGAATCTTCAAAACAAAAAGAGATCTAATAATAATTCTTTTTAGTGCCCTTTTATTTAATCTTTCTCCATCAAAAATGAAGATAAAACTTCCTGAAATTAAAATCTCAAATATTTTAGATGAATCTTTGAATAAAAGAATTTCTGTAAGAAGATTTAAAAAAACACCTTTAAATTTAGAACAAGTTGCAAAATTACTATGGTCAGCTAATGGAAAAAAAGTAGATGGTGTGAGTGGTCCTTCTAGAATTCTTCCTTCTGCTGGAGCTACCTATCCTTTAGAAGTATTCCTTATAGTAGGCAAAGATAGCGTAGAAGGATTAAGTGAAGGAGTTTATTTATACGATTATGAAAATAACCAGTTAATAAAAATTTTAGATAAAGATGTAAGAGAAGAATTAAGCTCTGCCTGTTTAAACCAAAGATTTATTGCTCAAGCTCCTATAACTATTCTTGTTGCTGCAGATTTTAACAGAACTACTCAGTGGTATGGAAGGAGAGGAGAGAGGTACGTAATAATGGAATCTGGACATGCTTGTCAAAATATTTATCTAATGGCGACTTCTTTAGGGTTAGGAACAGTTGAAGTAGGAGCTTTTAATGATTTTGAAGTAAAAAGACTCTTAAACCTTCCTAAAAATTTTGAACCATTAAGCCTAATGCCTGTAGGTTTTCCTAGTAGAGTTAATGATCGAAAGAAAGATTAAACCTTTTCCAGTAAAATTAATAATAGGATTTATTTTTAAGGATTACAAAATTTTGAAAGAGGCTGAAAAAATCTTAGAAAAAAAATTTAAAGAAATTGATTTTGAATCTGAAATCATTCCATTTAATTTCACTGATTACTATGAACAGGAAATGGGTAAAGATTTAAAAAGAAAATTCATCAGTTTTAAAAAATTAATTATGCCTCAAAAAATAAGAAAGATTAAAGAATATACTATAAAAATAGAGAAAAAGTTTTCTTTTGATAAGAAGAGAAAAATAAACATAGACCCTGGTTATCTAACAGACTCTCAACTTGTGCTTTCAACGACAAAACCTTATTTTCACAGAATTTATTTGGGAAATTGCATATGGGCAGAAGTTACTCTCTTTTATCAAAATAAAACTTTTAGGTATTTTGATTGGACTTATCCAGATTACAGAACTCCTGCTTATATTGAGATTTTTAATAAGATAAGAGAAATTTATCTAACTCAAAAAAGAGAACTTTTGAAAAAATGCAAGAAGACTTAGATGAAAAAATTAGAATTCTTTATAAAATTTATCAAAAATGTGAGCTTTGTCCTAGGAGATGCAGAGTAAATAGATTAAAGAATCAAAAAGGCTTTTGTAGAGCACCTTCACAGATAAAACTGTATTCTTATTTTCCTCACAAAGGAGAAGAACCACCAATCTCTGGTAAAAATGGCTCAGGAATAGTATTTTTCTCTCATTGCAATTTAAGATGTGTTTATTGTCAAAATTATAAGTTTTCTCATTTAGAAGAAGGACAAATTTTAAGTCCTCAAAAATTATCTGATATTTTTTTAGAATTGCAAGATTTAAGTGTGCATAATATAAATTTAGTTACAGCGACTCAATTTTTACCTCCTATTTTAGAAGCTATAAAGATCAGCAAGTCAAAGGGATTAAATCTTCCTATAGTTTATAACACAAGTGGTTATGAGAACCCTGAGATTATAGAAATTTTAGAAAATGTTGTAGATATTTATTTAGCAGATTTTAGATATTTAAATCCTGTTTATTCTTTAAAATTTTCAAATTCATCAGATTATCCTCAAGTAGTCTTAAAAGCTTTAAAGAAAATGTATGAAAAGACAGGAGATCTTTTGTATGAAGATGGGATACTAAAAAAAGGATTAATAATTAGAGTTCTGGTTTTGCCTTCACTTTTAAAAGAAGCCAAAAATATTTTAATAAAAATTAAAGAAATTTTTGGAGGCAAAAAAATAGGAGTAAGTCTCTTAACACAATTTTATCCTTTTTATAAAGCCAAAGATTTTACTGAAATTAATAGGAGATTAACTAATTCAGAAGTAGAAGAAATTATAGATTTCTTTTTGTCTCTTAAATTTTATGAGGGGTGGTTCCAAATAGATAGAGGAGAAGATAAATTCAGTGGAGAAAGATTTAAACAAAGAGTTTATAAAAAATAGAATAGATAAAAAATTTTATTATTTTGCTCCTAACAAAATTGAATTTTTTGTAAAGAAAATTCCTACAATACAAGCTGTCAATAAACAAGCTAAAGTAGCAGCTAAAGACACTTTAAAACTAACTTCTGTTAAATCTTGAGTTCTTTTAGGTACCAAACTTGAAATTCCTCCTACAAAGATAGCAATAGACGCTAAATGCGTAAATCCACATAAAGCATAGGTAGCAATTACTGCTAATCTTATACAAACCTTAGAACAAAGAGTTCATTTTGAACCAAATCTCAAAAAGTATTGAAAAGATTTGATTGTTTTAATTTCTTCTTTACATAAAAGTTAACATAAGATATATTATCGGAACTAATATATTTTATACACTGAGCCACCTCACATCTAAATCGAATTATCTAGTTTTAAAAGGTTCTTTCAAATTGGTTTTTTTGAGAAACTTTGATTTGCTTTTTATATTTTTGTTTTTCCCAATTAAGGATACACTTTTTGTAAATTTTAAAAGCTTTTTTTCTTGAAAAATCCCATCTAACTAATCCAAAAAAATCTACTCCTGTGTTGAAATGTTCTTTGCAATCCCTGAAAAATGCCCAGAATACCTTATCTACAAATTCAAGCTTAGGAATTTCGGTAAAAACTTTCTTTAAAAATTCTGCTTGTTCAGCTTCTGTAGGGCTCTTTCCAAACCACCAGGCATTTTCTTTAGAAGGTTTTTTAACTCCAGGACATCCAATTTCAGTAATCCATATTTTCTTTTCTTTGTCGCCAAATTTTTCCATCAATTTTTTTATATTTTTACATAAAATTTTAATTCTTTTTATACAATCTTTCTCTAAAGGATTTACAAAGGGATGAATATTCACAATGTCAAAATAATCTTTTCCTCCCATCTCATATATTCTTTTTAAAGCGTAATATCCTTCAGGAGTCAAACCTCCTAATAAAATTTTTGCTGAAGGATCTATTTCTTTTATAGCTTTGTAAGTTTTTTTAAGAAGCTTTAAATAGGTTTTCATCTCATCTTGAGGCTGCCAGTAAATTCTTGAATCTGGTTCATTCCAAATTTCCCAATATTTTATTTTCTCTTTATACCTTTGGACGACTTTTCTTGCAAAATTAACGAAATCATCTAAATTATCTGGTGGACTATTCCAAGATTTTCCTGCCCAATCAGCACAGTAATCCAAAATTGCTAAAATTTTTATATTGTTTTCAGAAATAAGTTTTACTATATAGTCATATTTACTAAAATCAAACTTTCCTTTTTGAGGTTCTATATCTTGCCAGTAAAAATCTACACGCACAAAGCTTACTCCTAATTCTTTGAGGAGCTTAACTGCTTTTTTTAAATCTTTCTTTGGATATTTGAAATTGTTCCAGGTATGATTCCAGGACAAAAATGCTAAAACCCCAAAAGGATTATCTTCTCTATCTCTCCCTCTTACATTTGATGAACTGTTAGATAAACAAAAAGAAGATATCTGCAAACATAAACATAAGAACATTAAAAATCTACTCATTTGTGAAATTTTTCACAATTTCAAAAAGATAAAAATAAGCTTTAAATTACATCTTCCTTTTTAAATTTCTTCCCACAATTAGGACATTCAACTTCATCATCTAAAAATAAACTGCAGGGAACTTCTGTTCCACAATAAGGACATATTACAACATCTCCTCCCACTGTAAAATCATATTCTAAAAATTCATCAAATAAATCATCCATTTTTAAGATAGCTGGAGAATCTAAGTTTAAGCCTGTATTATCCTTTAAAACCCAAAATAGTCTTTTATCAGCAACTTACCTTGAAATTTTATCTAGATAAAGCAATATATCTTGAATAAAAGATTCCAAAATCAGAAAATGGAAGTTTGAATAAAATATTTAGCAGCAGCTAAATCACGTAAATTGCAAGATAAATTTTTTAGTGTTAGGCTTTTCATCTTTTCTAATTCAGAAAGATTCTCTTTAATAATAGCAACCTTATTTTTTATTTTCTCTTTATCGATCATTTTAAATAATTCTCTCTTAAAGCAGAAAAATATTCAGCATTAAATTCTCTAAGACGGGGTAAAGAATCATAATCACTTTTTGGATAAGTTGAACCTTGAACAAAAGACCCAAAAACATAGGGAGAAATAATTTTTGATTCTTGAGAAAATACAGAAGTTAATTTACTTTTAAGCTCAGAGATTAAATTATTCATTGCAATAAATATATCATAATTCAAATTAACCTGCAATGATATTATTCTAAAGGAAAAGTAGTTGAGCATGCATATCTAACTATTTCTACAGTCATTTTTTCATTTCCACCCAGAGACCTGCACGATCATAACTTATACGAAAATTTGATATACCTGCCTTATTTACCACCTCTTGTAATTTATCAGGTGAACTGTAGGCTTTGGCATCATCACCCAGAGAGCGATCTCTTAAAGATTTCATACGCTTATATTCTTCATCAGTAACATATCGCCCAAAGCCTCCACCAACAAGGGCAATACCACCTTTCTTTAAAATTCTATAAATTTCTTTAAACACCTGCACCTTATCTTTCCAGCAATGATATGAACCTCTACTGATTATGAAATCAGCAAATTCATTCTCAAAAGGCATCTTGTGTGCATCACCCAGAACAGGAATTATTCTATCTGTCAAGCCTTCTCTTTCAATGTTCATGCGTGCAACTTCGTATATTGCTCTTTCCTTCTCCAGTGCAAAAATCTTTAATTTGGAATGCTTACATAACTCAATTGCAAAAACAGCTGTCCCACAACCAACATCCACGCATACACCTTCTAAAACACCATAATCCTCAATAATTTGCTTAACAGTAGAGACAATTGCTGGCATAAAATTTTCTTTGACCATTTTATCAAAACGCTTCGCCTCTAAAAGGTCCATCTCAGTGTAATCAGCAGGAACACGTTCTTCAGACATAATCTTCATCCCTCCTTTTTAATTTTTTAAGGATAGTAATTATTCTTTCTCCTTAAGCATCTGTAGTTTCTCTAATGTTTTCTCAATAACAATTTTTTCTTTATTGAAATACTTTATCATTCTTTCAAGACATTTTTGCCTTTCTTTTGGATCACCAAGATACATAGCACAAGCATCCATAAACTTTTTTGTTTTTCTCACATTCTCTTCTACTTCTTCATCTATCTTTTCACTGTCATGTCTTACTGCACCTTTAGGACACACATTGTGACAGACTCCACAACGAATACAGTTGCTCATATTTATTACTGCCACGCCTTCCTCTAAAGAAATAGCTCCAACAGGACACTTCTCAACACATACACCACATCCAACACAATCTTCCTTTTTTATCCATGGCATTTAATCCACCTCCTCTCACTTTTAATTTTTTATTTTATCAGTAATATTTCACCTAACTCCTTTTATATCTCAACGATTCAAATACAGACCAATTTTTTCTTCAATCAATATTATATAACAAAATCTATATCAAGAGAAAATGGAAAGCTAATTTGGTAGAAAAGCAAAGGTACATGGTATACAGTTAGAACCTTCTCTTATTTTTGGTAAGGAATTTTGAAAAATTAAAAAGTGCCTCGTGGATTGATTTATTATTTGTTTTCCATCAAAATTTAGGGAACGCAAGGGTTACAGGAAAAAGTTCTCTTACTGAATTGCAGATAAAGATTTTGTCTGCTTTCAGAAGGTCTTGGAAGAATAAAGATTTTTCAATAACCTTTTTACAGTTTGCTTTAATGAAATATCTTCTATATATTCCATCTAAAAGTCCTGCACTTACAGGAGGGGTAAAATAAATACCATCTTTTAATATAAAAATATTAGAAATTGCTCCTTCTGTAATCTCTCCTTTTTTATTTGTAAATATTACCTCACAAAATCCATTATTTAAAGCTTTCCTGTATTCAGAATCATAAAGATTTCTGTTTGTGGTTTTATGGTAAAGAAATACGTTATGAGGATCAGTCTTTGCTTTAGAAAGTATAATCTTATTTTTGCCTTTAAATTTAAGATTTTTTAAAATTTGCCATTCAACTTCTACTTTCCCTTTTTTATCCAGAAATAACTTTACCTTATAAAACTTTTTATCATTTAATTTCTTTTCCACCTCTTTCAGAATCTGTCTGATCTTTAAAGTGTCAAAATTAAAACCAAAATATTCTGCTGAATTTTTTAATCTTTTTAAATGCTCTTCTAAAAATACATAGCCTTTGTTATAAAGAATACTCTCAAATAATCTGAATTCTTTGTGTCTCTTAATTAAAAAATTAGCTTTAAGTTTACATTCTTCATATTCTGATAAAGCCTTGGAGCTGATAACTACTCCTCCTCCAGCTCCCATCTCTCCTCTATCTTTATTTATAATCACCGTCCTTATAGGCACATTGAATACACATTTTTTTAAATCTTTTGAAGGAAATATTATCCCCACTGCTCCGCAGTATACTTTTCTGGGAAAATCTTCTAATTCGTTTATTATCTCCATACTTCTTATTTTTGGAGCTCCAGTAATTGAACCACAAGGAAAAAGACTTCTGAAAATATCTAAATAGGTAATATTCTCCTTTAAAATTCCCTCTATTGTGGAAGTCATCTGAAAAAGAGTCTCATACTTTTCTACTTCAAATAATTTAGTAACTTTTACAGAACCTTCTTTACAGATTCTGCCTAAATCATTCCTTACTAAATCTGTAATCATCACATTTTCTGCTCTATTTTTTATACTTTTAAATAAATTTTTAGCTTTTATTTTATCTTCATAAATATTTCTTCCTCTTTTAGCAGTTCCTTTCATAGGTTTACATATGATTCTGTCTTTTTCTATTCTAAAAAATAATTCTGGTGAAATTGATAAAATATATTCATTGTTAAATTTTAAAAATGCTGTGTAAGGAGTTTTCTGTTTTTCTTTTAAATTCTGATAAAACCTAAATGCAGAACCTTCAAAATCAAATTTGTACCTTAAAGTGTAATTCAGCTGATAAATATCACCTTCTCTTAAATATTCTTTAATCCTTTTAATCTTTTCTTTATATTCTGAAAAATTCTCACTTAAATTAAGACTTTTAATCTTATACTTTTTTTCTTCTTTCAGAAACTTTTTATAACAATTTTGAATCTCTTTTTCAAATGCAGGAAAAATTTTTGCTTTTTCAAAGACACCTAACTTTACCAGAGAAAATGGAAAGATTCTGGGAAAATTAGTCTTTAATCCTTCCTGAAGATAAAAACCTGCTTCATAAGAAATATATCCTGCCAGATAATATCTTTTAGATAACTTCTCTATTCTTTTAAAAATTTCCTCTAAAGAATCTAATCTTTTCGTCTCTATAATCTCTACAGGGTCATAAAAAACAAAGTTATTAGAATCCAAATCTGTGGTTTTTAAAGTTTCAAATAGTAAAAAACAATTTCTCATTTTATATTATTTTAGCACAAAACAAAAAATCCCCTCTCTGTTCTTGATAGAACCAGAGAGGGGCACAAAAGATAGATTGATTAAATGTATTCTAACTCTATCTCTATCTTGCCTGTAAAATCTTGAGGGAATTTTATTTTTCTTAAAACAGATTCAAGCTCCTCTTTTTTGTATCCTTTTCCTTGGTAAGCTTTTACTTCTATATTTATCAATTTTCCTCCTTCAATCTTTAAAACAAGAGTAATCTCTTTTAACCCCCATTTTTTAAATAATTCTCCCAAAGTCTTCTTTAGAGGTGATAATAATTTTTCTATCTTCTCCATTGAAAGCTTTTGAGTAAATTTTCCTCCTTTTAAATAAACCTGACCCAATTCTTTTTTAGAAATAGCTTCCCATCTGTTTGTTGCTATCTCTTCTTTCTCAAAAGCAGGAGAAAATGCTTTCATAGTATACCTACCTAAAAAACCACAACCTTCTACTCCTTTCTTTCCCACAGCATAATCACTTACACCTTCAGGCAAAGGCAAAGGTTGTTTTACAGTAACTACCTCTCCTGTTTCTCTTCTGATTGTATCAATGGCAATAAAAGAGGTAAATTCTGTCATAAGAGAGTATTTTAAGCCTAATTTGATTATTTCTTTTTTTGTATTAACACCTACTTTTCTATAATCAGATAATTGCGCTATTCTTTCTCTTGCCCATAAATATTTTAAAGCTATATTTTCTTTATCTTCTTTAAAAGAGCTTACATCTATTATCTTTACAAAATCTCCTTTAGGGGTCTTTCCTGTAATCTTAATCTTTCCTTTAGCAGTTTTATACTTTCCAAAAATAACTATTGGTTTCTCGTAAAATAGATCACTAACTTTAGAAGGCTCTACATCATAAGCAGAAAATCCTTCAAACTCTACTTTAATATCTGTAAGAACAGGTGCTTTTATATATTCTAAAAACTTTTCTGCTTTTAATTTAGCTTCTTTTTCATCGGTTGCTATAAAAGGTACTCCTTTTCCCACTCTTGCTATTCCTTCTATTAAATACCTGTTTACACCTTTACCTATTCCAAAAGCAAAAAAGTTTGCTTTATCTAGATTCTCTCTGATTAAATCAAAGACTTCTTTTTCTACAGCTACATAACCATCTGTAGCTATGACTATTATTCTGGATAAACCTTCTTTTTTCTTTAAAGATAAAGCTCTTCTTAAAGCAGATAAAATCCTTGTTCCTCCACCTCCTCTTTGAGCTTCCAGCATACTGATAGCTTTTAGCTTATTCTCAAAAGTTGCAGGAAGAGGTTTTTCTGATAATACTTTTGAGCCTCCAGAAAAGAACAAAATATTAAAGTAATCTTTTTCTCTTAAATTGTTAATTATCTTTTTTATTAAAGCTTTAGAAACTTCTAAAGGAAATCCATACATAGAACCTGAAACATCAACGATAAATAGATATTCTCTGGGAGGAATATCTGATAAAGTAATTTTTTGTGGAGGTTGAGCCATCAGAAGGAAAAATTTTTCTTCTTCTCCTGGATAGAGTAACAAACCTGTCTGGATACTCTTTCCTTTCAAAACATATCTTAAAATAAAATCTTTATTACCTCCTTTTTTCTCTTCTTTTGCTAATCTGATTACTGCTTCATTTTCAGATTTAAAATCTATGTCTACTTTGTGGGAAATAACTTTTATTTTGCTTATAGGAAGACCTGCTTTAATGTTTACAGTAATATCAAAATTGTAGGAAGGTTCAACACCTTGGTGAAGATATGGACTTTCTATCCAATCATTTTTTTCTGTAGGACTAGTTATTTCTCCAGAGTATCTTGGTCCTACCACTGTGGGAAATACAAATTCATAGACTCCATCTTCAGGTATTAAAAGCTCTGTGTAATTTACTGTTACTTTTACAATATCTTTTGGCATAATATTTGCGACTTTCATCTGGAAAACATTTGGTCTTTGTTGCTCTAATAAAGAAACGACTCTTCCCTCTTTCTTTGCCTGGATATAGTGTCTTTGAGCTAATTCTCTTTCTTCAATTTTAGCTATTATGGTTCTATTTCCTATTTCCATCTTCATACCATGGATTGCACTCTTTGTGCTTAAAGGGAATACATAAATTGCTTCTATTGTCCTTTTCCCTTCATTTTTGTATACTTGGGTAAGTTCTACATAAGCTATTACTCCACTGATATTTACTTTTACTTTTGTCTCTAATAAAGGAAATTGGTCTATAGAGGGGTCTGAATTTGGTATAAAAAAATAAGGTGAAGGTTTGGTGTGTTCTTCTGAAATTACATCTGAAAACCCTTTTAAAGAAAAAGAACTTAATAGAATTAAAAATAAAATTACTTTCTTCATTTTTTCACCTCCTTTCCTTCCATTTATTTAGACAAATATTTTCAAATTTTGTTCCAAAAAAATTTTTATTTTTGAGATTTTTTTAGCAAAATATGTAAAGAAAAAGGCTGGTCTAAAGGAACTTTTTGAGGTAAAGTAATTTTCCCTATTTTTGATTTTTTTAATTCTTCTATAAGAGATTTGAATTTTTTATAGGAGAGTTTTACTGTTAATTCAAAAAAATCAGATTCCTCTGAAGAATAGATAATTTTTATATTAAGTTTTTGTAAAATTTCTTTTAAGTTTTTAAAAGCTTTTTTGATATCTTTGCTCTCAATATTTAAACTATACATTTTTGAAATCCTTTTAGAAAGAAATTGTTTATTTATTTCTTCCTTTTTTATTCCTTTGATCATCTTTCCTCCTATTGGAACTGTTTCTTTTTCTATTAAAATCTTTCCTTTTCTGCCTCCTTCCCAAGGAGCCTGATAAGTTAGTTTCTCTGAAAAGAATCTGTGTTTTTTAAAATCTTTTAATTTATATTCTTTTTCAGAAACAGTCTTTGAAAGATAATATATATTTACAGTTTTAAAGACTGCTATTACAAAAATAATCATAACACATACAGCTAAAGGCACTCTTATATTAGGATTTTTAAGCAATTCATTTAGGAATTTATTTAAAGCTTTTCTTCTTCTTATTCTTTCATGTAGGGTTTTTAAAAAATCTGGAGGGGTATCTTCTTTTTTTAAATTCTTTAATATCTCTAACATTTTAATGAGTTTATTTAATTCTTTTCTGCAGGCTTCACATTTAGATAAGTGTTCTTCTACCAAATTTAAGTTTTCTTTATCTAAAACTCCATCTATATATTCAGAAAAAAGTTCTCTTATTTTTCTGCAGTCTTTCATAAAATTTTCTCCAATTTTTCTTTTAAGATATTTCTTGCTCTATTTAATCTTGATTTTACTGTCCCTAAATCTATATTTAAGATTTTAGCTATCTCTTTATATTCTAAACCTTCGATATCTCTCAAAATAATAATCTCTTTATATTCAGGATTTAAAGAAAATAATGCTTTTATTACCAAAGATTGTTTTTCTTTTTCTTCCAAAACTTTCTTAGGATTGGGGCAAGAGCTTTCAAATTCTCTTTTTAATTTACCTTCAGCAGTCTCAAGAGGTTCATCTATAGAGAAATATTCTAACTTCCTTCTTCTTAAAGCTTTCAATCTACTTCTGCAAGAGTTTAAGGTAATTTTATAAAGATATGTAGAAAATTTAGCTTCAAATCTGAAATTTTTCAAAGATTCATAAACTTTTAAGAATATATCTTGAGTAACTTCTAAAGCTTCATCATAATCACCTAACATTTTTAAACATACATTAAAGACCATCTGTTTATATTTCAAAACTAGCTTATCAAAATATGCAATATCTCCTTCTAAAAACTTTCCAATAATTTCCTTATCCTCTATATTATTAGACACTTGGAAGGCTTAGAAGTTCTTGAAAAATTAAAATTTATAACAGATTCCTACTTGTGTAAAAAAGCCATCTACATCTATATCTATTAAATTATCGTCATCTTCATAATCTATATCTGTGCCTTTGTATGCTAACGTTACTCTTAAATATTTTAAAGGTTTTAAGATAACACCTCCTATATATTCTATATAACTTGCATCAGAATACCCTATTCCATTAACTTGAGAAAATAATGCAAGGTATTTAAAATCTGCTTGAGCTTTTAATCCTATCGTTGGAAGAGGCAAACTCTCTGAATAACTTTCATCATTTCCTCCACCTTTTATGTTTATTTTGGCATCATATAAAGATACTTTAAAAAGGGGTGATATTTTTATAGCATATAATTTCAAGAGATCATAATAATATAAAAATTCATAAAGAGAGTATTCTAATTTACTTTCTACATAAGTGTTAATGGCATATGTTTTATTTCTAAAGGTTATCTGTCTTGATAGAGTATTTGCACCTTTAAATTCAAAATCAGAAAAATTAAATAAAAAATGGTGTTTACCTAAACCTATTTTTAAAAATCCTCCTTCTACATTATCATCTTTTAAACCCAGATCATCTTTCACATTAATTTTTATTCCTTCAGATTTTACCTTTCCATCTAAGCTAGCATCAAAATAATTAAATCCTCCTGCTATCTCTACACCACAGTAAGCTTTGGCTAATAAGAACAAAAATGCAATGCTAATAATTAAACTTTTTCTTAACATCTTTTACCTCCCCTTTTTAAGATTAACCTCTTTAAACTTTTCCTTTTTCCTTCCTTAGGTAACTTCAAAGGCTTTCCCAGAGCAATTACTGCTTCTAATACCAGATTTTTAGAAAGGTTTAAGACTTTATTAATCTCTTCTCTTTTATTTAAAATCTCTCCTAACCAGCAAGCACCTAATCTTTTAGAATGAATATACAAAAGCATATTCTGAATGCACGCTCCTATTGCCATCAAA
Organism: uncultured bacterium; assembly: GCA_965541615.1. Taxonomy (GTDB): domain Bacteria; phylum Omnitrophota; class Gorgyraeia; order Duberdicusellales; family CBEUCJ01; genus CBEUCJ01. The sequence goes on from CBEUCJ010000002.1 coordinate 183,374, forward strand.
TCTTTTTCATAATGATAAGAAGCTTCTTTATCTAAAAATACTAAAATGAGTTTGTCTGCTCCTTTAATGATATAAGAATACTTTGTGTATTTGGCTAAGTTATCTTTCTCTTTTCCTTCCAAAACCATAAATCTCCAAGGCTGATTGTTTAAACCTGAAGGTGCCCATCTACCTGCTTCTAATATTTCTTCTACTATTTCAAAAGGGATTTTTTCTTTCTTAAATTTCCTCGCTGACCTTCTTGTTCTTATCAAATCTAAGATTTCCATAAAATTTAACCTTTAAATACCTTCTGGATGCTCTGGCAAAATCTCTTTATCTCTTAAAAGGACTAAAATCGCTGAATGAGGTACAACTACATATTTTTTGCCTTCAAAATTAATCTCTACTGCTTGTTTTTTCAAAAAAATGCATTTATCACCTTCTTTTGCCTGTAAAGGAAAATATCTCTTTTCTACTTTAGAAGTCTGCCAAGGTTCAGAATCTAAGACTGAAGGGTCAGGAATTAAGTAACCAGGTCCTGTTTTTATTACAGTCCCTACTTGAACTTCTTCTTTTTCTTTTGCTCCTTGAGGAAGGTATAAACCAGTTTCAGTTTGTGAACTTTCTTCTTCAGGCAGGATTAAAACTTTATCTCCTACTAAGATTATTTCTTTTTTTATTTTTTTGTTTAGTGCATCTGAAAGTTCATTCATATTTTTACTTTAACAAAATTCTATACTTTTTCAAGTTTTAAAGAAATTCTATCTTATAAAAAATGCTTTTCTTTCAAAGCCTCTATAAACAAGTCTACGAGCATCGGATTGAATTGAGTTCCTTTGCTTTTCTCTAATTCTTTAACAGCTTCTTTTATAGTATAAGCCTTCTTGTAATCTCTTCCTGTAACCATTGCATCAAAAGCATCTGCTATACTGATAATTTGAGCACCTAAAGGGATCATATCACCTGCTAATCCGTAAGGGTAACCTGTTCCATCGAATCTTTCATGGTGATATAAGATGTAAGGAATTATGTCTTTGAATTCTTTTACATGTTCTAAAATTTTTGCACCTATGATTTCATGTTGTTTAATTATATTAAATTCTTCAGGTGTTAATTTTCCTTTTTTATGAAGAATAGTGTCAGGTATTCCAATCTTTCCTAAGTCATGTAATAGAGCTGCTTTTTTTATTTTTTCTATTTCTTCTGGAGGTAGTTGTAATTTTTCAGCTAACATTACTGCATATTCACAAACTCTTTGAGTATGACCTTGAGTATAAGGGTCTTTGGCTTCTAAAGATTTAATAAGAGAAGTTATCAATTCAAAATAAGCTTCTTTTACTTTCCTTTGTTCATTTTTTAACTCTTCTACCAATTTCATAAGTTCTCTGTTTTTCTCTTCAATATCTTTGTCTAAAAATTCTAACATATCTCGAAATTCAACTTCTTTCTTCAAAGCTGAAGGGATTGAATGAGGATCTATTTTAACTACCTTTTCTTCTGTTTCTTTTAACTTCATAGAAACAAAAGTTATTAAATCTTTAATAGGGATCTTTTTGCTAAATAAACATAACCCAATTTTTAACTGACTTTTTACATTTTGCTCTTGTAAGAATTTTTCTATTTCAAATTTTAATCTATCTATTAAAAAATTTATATTTTTAGAATTTGTTTTTATAAGACCTACTAAGATTTCTTCTCCATAAAGGCTCCATATTTTTGATTGAGTATATAAGATAGATTTCATCCCTCTCCAGAAATCTTTAACAAAATTATATTCTTTTTCTTTCAAAAAAGAATTTAGAGATGAAATGTAAATTAAAATTATATAACAACGCTGTAGATGAGAAAAAGAAGTTTCAATATCTGTACGATAATAAAAATATCTTAAAACATAAAATCCTGTGAGAGGATCTATAACAGACTTATTTTTTATCTTAACTAAAAGTTTTAAAAATGATACATACTTATAAACATTGCCTAACCCCAAATAACTGATCATCAAAAACGCAAGGTTTCCAAAAGAAAGAAGATAGTTTTTAGAATATAAAAATACACTCAGCCAAAATAGGAGTAGAAGTGCTCCTGTACATAAGATTACATTCCTCAAAAAAGAAAAATGGTATATTATTTGTCCTGAAATTATTACTAAAATAAAAGCTATTATTAAATTTACTAAAAAGGGTAAAGTTTTTAATATTTCCTGATTAAGAATATTTAAAACTGTATTTATATGGATTAAAACCCCGGGTAATCTTCCTATAGGTGTAAAATGAAAATCATGGATTATTTCAGAAGTAGGCCCAACAAATACCAGTGCATTTTTAAAAATGTCTTTTTTAAACTCCCCCTTTAATACATCATAAAAAGGAATAACCTTTATATCTTTTAATTTTACTTTATATTTTATGGGAAAAGTAGCCTTCAAAGTGAGTGGAATTTGAGTTTTATCTATTTGAATTTTTCTTTCATATCTTTTTATTTCTTTAATAAAAGGATAGAGTTTGGCTACTTTTATAGCAAAAGAGTAGTCAAAAAAGTCACCAAACTCTAAATAAGCTCTTGAAAATCTTATCTTATTATCTTTATCTGCAGGGGTATTTAAAAATCCTATTGCTTGAGAATTTTTTATAAATTCTTCTTGAGGTAAAACAGGTTTTCCTTTTTTGTCTATAAAATAAGATAAGATTACTTTTCCTTTGAATCTCTTTAAAGAATTAGAGAATTGAACATCTTCAGAGGCTATATTTGATTTTCCTGAAAAGACTATATCAAACGCTACAGTGTTAGCTTGATATAAATTAAGAATATTTAAAAGTTGAGCATAAACTGATCTTTTCCACGGCCATTTTGAATGGATGTTTCTTAAAGAGTAATCATCGATCGAAATTAAGATAATTTTATCAAAAAGAGGCTGCTCTTTATGAGTATGAGAAAGGTAATAATGAAAAGAAGGTATAATATCAGAAAGTTTAAGAACTGGAATTTGAATAAAATCTAAATTTAAAAAAGTTATCCCTACACAGAAAAAACCTATTATCCAAACTATTAACAGCTTCTTATTAATCAACATTTAAAAATTTTATAATATTTTCTTTTAGAAAAAAAGATTATTTTTTAAAATTTTAAAAAATTACTTAGTGAGAGTGCATATAATGATGGAGAGAATCATCATGGTCGTTATCATGGTCATTATCATAGTCATCATCTAAATGTTTTTTATCAGGATGTGAAGTAGGAGTTTTTATATGTTTTTTTGTGTGAGGATAAGGAAGATAGCTTTTAGTTTTAGATTTTTTAACAGGATACCCAGATGGTTTTTTAGAAAGTTTTTTTGTATTACTAACTTCCTTTCCTTTATTTATGCAATTTGCAAAATTCCTTTTGAAAAAGAGAGTATAACTTTTGTGTCTCTTAGCCAAATCACTTAAAGAAGAAAAACATTCAGAATCACAGTCTCCTATTATTATATAATCATCAGGTAAATTTTTGTATTCTTCATAACTTATGTTTCTTATATTACAATTTATACCATAGGAAAATCCAGAAGGATAAGGTGTAGGGTCTGCAGGACAAGTAAGAGTTTTCATATCTCCTAAATATCTCCTAATCCAACTTTCAGTTGCATAAGCTAAACCTCTATTGCTCAAATCTACAATAAAATAAGCTAACTTAATTTTCCACTTTCCTTCTTTTTTTAAAATCTGCGCCCATGCTTTGCGTAAATCTTTTGATCTTAATTCTCCTAAGGATCCTGGCAATTGATCATTTTCTATAGCATAACTTTCTAAAGCTGTGGCTAATACTTTTAAATTTGTTTCACATACTTTAGCTTTTGCTTTTTCTACTGCGTTATGATATAAAGGAATAGCAATTGTGGCAATTATTCCTATTACTATTATTACGATCATCAATTCTATTAAAGTAAAACTCTTCCTCATCTCCTATTTCAATATATCACAAAACTTTTTCATCTTCAATTCTCAATTTAAATTTTTAAAAGTTTTTTATGATAGGGACATAATTGATAAGATTTCTTGTCTGTATCTAACAAACTATTTGAAAAATACATTACACATTTGGGGTTAGAACAATGTTTTAATCCATAGAGGTGACCTATTTCATGGACAGCTTCTTTTAAAGCTCTGATTTTTAATAAATTTTCATCTTCAGGAAGACCGTAAAAACTCTGTCTTAATCTACATAAAGAGATTATAGCTACACCTCTTCCAACGAAAGCCTCTCCAAATATAAAATTTAATCCTTCTGTATACAAATCCAAATCACATATTAACAAAACTTTAGAGTAATCTTTGGGTTTAGAGACCAAATAATTCTTTAAGATTAAATCTGCATTGTATTGACCTCTTTTAAAATTAAATGCGTATTGGGGAATCTCCAAAAACTTTTGAGAAACTTCTACTTTTGCTTCAAAAATCTCTTCTAATTTTTCTTTTAAAAAACTGAGTATTTTTGGAGCTATTTTATCTATAGGTTGCAACAAAATTTTTTCTTTTGCACAAGCCATAGGACTAAATAAAAACAATTTAAATAGAAAAAGTAAAATTTCCTTTCTTTATTAAATCTTTTTTCCTCAAAGGATACAATAAAAATGAATTAAAAAACATTTACTTTTTCCTTTTAAAAAACCTTAACTCGTGTTCTTTAGGATATATCCAAAAATAAATACCAAATATCTTTAAAATACGCCAGTCTTCGAATTTAGATTTATAATACCAAGGTTTAGAAAAAAGATTAAATTTTGATTCCAACCCTTTAGATATATGATACAATTTTATCTTCATTCTAATTTAAATCCCATAATTTCAAACATTTTTATTAATCTGTGTCGGTAAGTATGATTATTTTTTACATATTCAAACCCTTTTTTGGCTATCTTTTCTCTATCTTCTTGTAAGATTTAGGTAAATGAGTGTCAGCTACCCACCAGGCAGATGGGTGTAAATTATGAGGAATATCTAAAGTATAATCTCCATCATCTATCCTAAAATACAAATCAAAACCTCCTTTTACCTTCTGAATTTCATTTAAATCAAATTGGGCGATCTCTAAATTTTTATAATTTTCTAAAATCTTTTGACAACGCTCCCCTAAACCTGTCCGTTGATTTCTATTGTAAATTAAGGCTACTTTCATTTGAGATTTAAATTAATGTTTTTAATGTGAAAATGACTAAAACATTACTTAAAATTCTTGTGTAAAAAGTCAGAAATTTCTTGAGCATCTTTTTCTATTCCAAGTGATTTAAATAAATTAAAAGCTTTAATTAAATAATCTTTTCCAAGAGCTTTATCTCCCTGGTCTATATACAGCAACCCAATGTATTCATAGGCACTAGCTTCCCAAAATTTATCTCCTATATTTTGAATTTTTCTTAATCCTTCAAAAAGATACTTTTCACTTAGAGCGTAATCTTTAATTTCTCTATAAAATTCACCTAAACTGATTATATTTTTGGCTAAAAGATGGTGATTGCCACAACTTTTAGCAGTCTCTATAGCCTTCTTAAAGTAATCCAAAGCTTTTTCATAATCTTTTTTATTTTTATAAACTAATGCCATTCCTGAATATACATTTGCTCTTTCTTCTTCTGTTTTTGCAAGTTTGAGAGCTTTTTCATAATAATCTAAAGCTTTTTTAAAATCTTTCCTTTCAGCATGAACTAAAGCTATGTTGCCTAAAATAAGAGTCTTTAATTGAAGATCGTTCTGTTTTTCTGTAAGATTTAGAGCTTTATTGTAATAAAAAATAGCTTTATCTAAATCTCTTTCTTGGAAATAAACCATCCCTATTGAATTGTAAATTACCCCCAGATAAAATTCTGGATTATTTGAGTAAAGACTTAAATCTTCAGCTATTTTAAACTCTTCCAATGCTAAATCAAACATTCCTATATTATAGTAACTCATCCCCAAACATACATGAGCAAAAAGACTTCCAGGATACAGAGCGATTGCTTTTTTACCTGATTCTATTGCTTCATAATACCTTCTTGAATTAAGAAAATAAACACATTTTTCTGTATATTTCATACATAACTGAATGAACTTTGTAATCTTGCTTTGAGTTTGTAAAGTAGGTATGAAGATTAAGATAAAGAAAAGCAAAAATTTATAGCAATTTTTAATTCTAAACATCTCCCCATTATTCTATGGCATAAAATCTGATTGGTTATTTAATCTCAATTATTCTTCCTACTCCATACTCAATAAAATTTTCTTTATATTCCTTTCTGAAAGCTTCTCTCACTAAATCACCTGTGCAATGGGAAGGAGCAACTTTTTCAACTTTTAATTTTCTAAATTCTTTAACACAAGATATCGGAGGATAATGAAATCCTCCTACAACTAAGTATACTTTATCTTTTTTCATCAATTCTTTGGCTTTTTTTACAATATTTACAATTCCAGGATGAGCGCAACCTGTAATGACTATCAATCCTTTTTTTGAATCAATAATTAAAGATTGCTCTACTGGAGGACCTAGAAGCTCTCCAGTTGTATAAATAAAATCAGAGATTTTTCTTGGAATTGAAACTTCTATAAGTTCTGCTCCTTTTTGAACTATCATATTTTTTACAGACTGGGGAAATGATTTAGGAACAAAAACTGTAACATTATTATTTTTCTCTAAAAAACCTTCTAATCCTCCTATGTGATCTGCATGAATATGAGAGATAACTACTTTTTTAATTGAAGAAGGCTTAATATTTAATTTTTCCATATTAAAGAGCAGAATCTTTGAGTTTCCTCCTGTATCAAAAAGTATTGATTCATAAGGAGTCTTTATTACTGTAGCAAAACCCCAGGCAGGTTTAAGCTTTTTATCTACTTGATAGTTATCATATACAGAGATTAAAGTTATTTTTGGTTTTTCTTTCTCAGCCTGAGCTAAAAACCAAAATCCTCCTACTAAAATTAAGATTCCTATTAAATTCAAAATTCTCAACTTCATCCCATTTCAATCTCAACATTTAATTTTACCATATATATTTAACCAAAACTAAAATTTTAATTTCTTATAGAACACAATGGTAATTTACAAACGAAGTTATCTGGCTGTTACAGAAAAGGAAATTATAAAAATATAAGATTCGTCCATCTTTTGGTATTTTTACTTTGTGTTCTCTATATAATAAGCTAAATCCTTTCCTCTATTTTCATAATAATTCAAAACTTTAAGCATATTTTGAATTGCACCTTCCACAAATTTTTTAGCTAATTTAAGTCTCTCAGATTCATTTAAATACTTTTCTGCCTGCTTTAAAATCATAAAACCAGAGTTAAAATGCTCTCGGGGATAAAAAGAACCTGCATAATACCCGTAATGATTATAAAAATGCAAGATAATCTCTTTCTGAGATAAAAATTCTAAGAGTTTTTTATTAATGGTTACTTCTCCAAAAATATAAATTTCTTGAATGTTTTCTACAGGGATGTATTTTCTTTTATTATTTTGTGCTTCAAAAAAGATAGTGTTTTGTTTTCTTTGAATCTTTCCATTTGAAAAAACAAAAATAGACCTTTTCATTAACTTTAAATAATTTCCCTAAGACTATAAACCTTTACAATCCTTTTAGATTTCTCTTTTAACAACCTATCCTCTGTAATTAAAGGCATTTTTAATTTTTTTGCTAAAGCTAAATAGGAAGCATCATAAAAATTTATTTTTAATTTAACAGCTATCTCCAAAACCTCTTTTATCTCAGGAGTCAACAGATTCATTTTATTTAATATCCTTTGTAAAAAATCAGCTAAGAATAATGCTTCTTCTAAGCTATAAATTTTTTCTAAAACTACTTTCTTCCACAAAACATTTCCTATTTCATACTTCACAAGTTCTACAGAAAACTTATTTTTTAAAATTTCAAACTTTTCTTTAGAAACAGCAAGCCAAATACTACTTGCATCAAATATCATCTTTCCCTATCTTTCCTAATAGAATCCACTATCTCTTCCACAGAAATTCTTTGTAATAATTCTAAAGCTTTTTTAGCAGAATCTTTCTTTTCTTTTTTTCTGTTTCTGGGCAGATACTCAGAAATTTTTTTATCTATTAACTCTAACAAAATCTGTCTTAAGTTTTTCTTCTCTTTAAGAGCTATCATCTTTAAAGCGAGCATCTTTTCATCATCTAATCTTAAAGTATAAGCTTTCATAAACATTCACCTCCCTAGCTTTAAAATAACATTTTGACATCAAAATGTCAAGATGTCTATATTTCTGCCCAGCAGAATTCAGAATAAGCACAAAATCTACAAAAAAGAAATTCTTTTTGCAGGCACAGGTTTTTCATAGTTGATTGATTCTTTAATACTTTTCTATTGCTTTTTCAACCTCAATTTCTATTTCTGAGTTCATTTCACAGGAATTCTTTTTTTCTCTTAAACTGGTGAGCAAAAAGTCAAGTTTTACAAAGTCTCTTCCTTTAACATATTTTCTAAAAAAACAGACATGAATTTTGGTAGCATAAAGAGAAGGCAAATCAAAATGACAACATCAAAAACGAAAAGTTTATTGATTAATGAAACTTCTGTATTGTAACCTGAAGGAGGGTTAGTGTCTATTTCAATCTTTATAAAAACTTTTTGCTCTGGAAGATTAGATAATTTTAAATCAAAAAGAATTTTTTTAAATTTAACCTCCAAGACACAAATTGCTTTTCTGCTCTTAGCTTTAATTTCTGGATTTAAATTGTATTCATTTAATCTTCTTTTCAAAATATTAACAATATCCTTTAAGTTATATCCTTTCTTCCTTATCAGAGAAAAATCCAGATCTTCTGAAAATCTTTTCAAATCAAAAAGTAATCTCAAAGCTGTTCCTCCTACAAAAGCAAGATTTTTAAAAAAACCTGCCTGCTGAAAGATTTTAAGTATAAGTATCTGCAACAATTCCCTTAAATGGTTGAATTTCTCTTCATAAGTTTTAAAATTTCTAAGTTCCTTCTCTAAAACTTCAAGCATACTCATTTAAAAACTTACAAAAATCTTTTACTACTTTCTCTAATTTCTTGTTATCAAAATATCTCGCGAATTCAAAGAGTTTATTTTTTTTCAAAATTTCTAAATTCTGGAATCTAAAAGAAACTTCAAATATATCTAAATCGTAATCCTTAAAGTAATGTAAATTAAGATAAAAAAATCAACGATTGCTTTCTCAGGCTGAGCTATAAAGACTTTAAATCCATTTTCATCATTAATAGTAGTAAATCCCCTGAAGGCTGAAGTTTTAATATGTTGATAAATAAACACTCCTAAAGAATTTTTGATTCTATAAGTTTTTTGAGGAGTAACTGAAGTAATATCTATAACTTTTTCAGGAATTAACTCATAGAATCCTAATGCATATTCACAACTTACATATGAAGGAAAATATAGCTGATTGGCTAAAAATAACTTTGAAGGGTTTATTTTTCCATCACTTTCATTTAAAATATAAATTCCTCTCCTCAATTTTAAAATCAATCCTTTCTTTTGCCACCTTGTTATTTGATTTCTTACTAATTGAGAGTCTTCTCCTATAAATTGAAGTTGGGTCGAAGTAATTAAAGGATATTTTTCTACTCTTTTTTTAAACTCCAAATAATTCATTTCCTCAAATAATCATTTTTGATTATTTTCAGAAATAACTATAACATATTTAAAGAATTTTTCCCACAAAAAGTTACACCTTCTTTTCTTTTCAAAAATATCCATTTTCATTTCTAATCCATGTGAATCACAATCCCCTTCTAGATGGGTCTGTGATTATCTCAAAAAGTGTTTATGACTTTGAAGTTTGGAAATCTGAATATAGTCACAATCCCCTTCTAGATGGGTCTGTGATTATCTCTGGGGAAATTGAAAAGAAGACTGAAGCTGTTTGAGTTTCGGAAATTTTGTCACAATCCCCTTCTAGATGGGTCTGTGATTATCTCTACAGAATTGGGGATAGCAGACATAGAGAAAGCTATAGAAGAGTCACAATCCCCTTCTAGATGGGTCTGTGATTATCTCAGAAGAGAGAGACAAAATTTTAGAGAGAGCCAAGCTTATAGTGTCACAATCCCCTTCTAGATGGGTCTGTGATTATCTCTGATTAGGGCTACGGGCAATGTTGTTATAGTTTATGGGTTAAAGTCACAATCCCCTTCTAGATGGGTCTGTGATTATCTCCATCGTTTTCTGCATTAAACTGAAGTTTGTCTGTTTTAGCTTTAGTCACAATCCCCTTCTAGATGGGTCTGTGATTATCTCCTTTAATGTTTTCTTTTTGTATTATTTTTTCTATTTGTTTTTTGTCACAATCCCCTTCTAGATGGGTCTGTGATTATCTCCAGCTTTTAGTAGTTTTTAGTCCGAATGGTTTTCCTTCTTTGTCACAATCCCCTTCTAGATGGGTCTGTGATTATCTCTGAGAGAAGAGATAAAAAACAAATTAAAAGATTTGATAAGTCACAATCCCCTTCTAGATGGGTCTGTGATTATCTCCAAAACTAAATCTTAAAATATCAGCACAAATTAAATCAATATTCATTAAAGTCACAATCCCCTTCTAGATGGGTCTGTGATTATCTCAGAGACAAATATTCTCTGTGATGATTGCAAGAGAAAAATGTCACAATCCCCTTCTAGATGGGTCTGTGATTATCTCGAAGTAGAAGAGATTGTCAGAAGGGTGGTTATCAAAAATGAGGTCACAATCCCCTTCTAGATGGGTCTGTGATTATCTCTTTCTCTTGCTCACGAGTATGAACAGAAAGAAAGATTTAGAAAGGTCACAATCCCCTTCTAGATGGGTCTGTGATTATCTCTGAGATTACCAAATTTTAAGGTCATAAATACTTTTTTAGCATTCAACTTTGTCACAATCCCCTTCTAGATGGGTCTGTGATTATCTCGTTAGAACGTGAAGGGTAAAAGACAATGGCAACCACGATTGTCACAATCCCCTTCTAGATGGGTCTGTGATTATCTCTTTTTTCATCTCCTTTTTTGTTCATCTCTTCTCTCATCATAGGTCACAATCCCCTTCTAGATGGGTCTGTGATTATCTCGGGAGGAGATGGAAAGATTAAAAAGGTATATGGAAGAGAGGTCACAATCCCCTTCTAGATGGGTCTGTGATTATCTCCTGTGAGGATTCACAGAACTTACACGGGAGATGGCGAAGGTCACAATCCCCTTCTAGATGGGTCTGTGATTATCTCTGCATAAGTTATATTTCCTTATTTTCAAAGAACAAATTTTGTTATTTGCGCAAATCCCTTGAAAAATTTCGCTTCTTCTAAACTTGCGCTTTATACTATAAATACTTTTGGCTCCTCTAAAATTTCATGTACACCTATATATTCCCTCTTTTTTGAACAATTGTTACACAAAAAATAGAAACTTACTTTGTCAGACTCTATATTCATCTCAGATAAAACTCTTTTTTTCATGATTTCAAAGTTCTTTTTATCTAAATAGCATTCAAACACACTATATTGAACTCTTTCTCCATAATCTTCTAAAATATTAGCCACTTTATTCCTCCTTTTATCGTCTGTAATATCATAACATACAATGATAAAACTTTTTTCTTTTTCTTTCATTGTAGAATTACCTTATTAAAAAAGGTTCGTATTCTTTTTTATTTTTTATAGCTTCAATCATTTTCTTAACTTGAACTTCAAACAATCTGCGATAACAAAACATTCCTTCAGGTAAAGCTACAAGAGCTCCCATTCTTTTTTCATATTGAGTAAAAAATATGCTTTTTGCCTTTGGATTCAAAAGAACTTTAAGAATTTTTCCCTCCTCTGTTTCTACATATTCAAAATCCTCTTTCTTTAACATTTCTTTATTTATCAAATCTAAAACTAATCTATCTACAATAACAGGTCTAAATTCCTCAATCAAATCTAAAGCCAACGAAGGTCTGGAATATTCTAAACTGTGTAAAAAACCAACATAAGGATCTAAACCCATGCCAAAAATTACAGAAAACATTTCTGAAGTAATTAAAGAATATCCCAAACTTAACAAAGAATTCACTGGATCTAAAGGTGGATGACGAGTTCTTTCTTTAAATTCAAACTCCTTTTTTCTTATCATTTTTGAAAATCCCATAAAGTAAATTTTTGTAGACATTCCTTCTAAGCCTATTAAACTAGATACTTGCTGCTTACGATCTACTTCTTCTAAGAGTTCAGATAATCTTTCTATTTCCTCTCTTAAATCTACCTCTGGGTGATTGCGGTAAAATTTTGAAAGAACAGTTCGGCAATTTTTAATTTTTCCTTTAACAATACTTTTGGATATATTTAATCTAAAGTTGGTATCTTTAAAAGCTTCATATTGAGAAAGTCTTAAAAAAACATTTTTTGATTCAGAGGGAATTACTTTTCCTATAAATCTTCCCTGAATATTAAAGAAGCTAACATCTTTACCTTTTAGAAGTAAAAATCTGAGGGCTTGAGTAGTAATCTGCACATTTCCAAAGATAAAGATTCTTTCTACTTTAAATTCAGGAATTTCTAAAATCTTCCGTCCATCCTTTTCTATTACTATTCTCTCAGAATTTCTAAAAATTTTTGATCCCTGTTCAAGAAGATAGAGTGTGGGCATTTTAGAAAAGTGGTGGTAGATATGTAATTTTAGGAAACCTCACTTGAGAACGAATCGAATCTATGTTAGGGAAAATTTTTTTAAGGAAACTTTCTATCTCGGAAAGCATTTTTTTATAATGTTCCTCTGAAATTGGTATAAATCCATGAGCAAGAATAGAGTTATTTCTTATGTGAAGCAATTTTTTTAAATTTTCTTTATGTTGTATAAAACCTTCTCCTACTTTGTCACCTAACTCAAAAAGTAATTCATAGTTTTTGTAAAGTGACAACTTTATTTTTCCATCGTTAGGATCTGCATATCTTATATATTTAGGCCTTAAATTTTCAGGAAGTTTTGTTATATCTAAATCTTCCGTATCTATACTTCCATCCTTTTTTAATTTATATAACCCTCGTTGAGCTATATGAAATTGAGATATGTATTCTAGACACCTATACAATCGTGCTGCCGCATCGTCATATTTATTTTCCACATCTCCTCTTCGACGAGCATTTTCCAGAAGATCGGCGATTCTCTCTATGCAAAATGGATTTTCTTTCTCTTTATATAGAGCTTGCCTATTTTTCTCTATAACATTTTTAAGCCTCCATTCTTCTATTTTCTCTGATTTTTCTTTAAAAATCTGACAAATTTTTTTAAAAGCTTCTTTTATATTAAATTTATCCCACAACAAATAAATTTCACATAAAGTTGAAAAGAAGTCCACATTTTCTTGAAATCTATTACTAAGCAACAATTGTTTAATCTGAGATAATTTTTTTAAACACATATCAAATTGATAAGTATTAAATAACTGTATTATTTCTCTAAAAGTTGATAAGATATAAACTCTATTAGGTTCAAGGCTTACCATCCTTTCGGTCCCAGAAATTACCCTTCCATTTTTATCTCTCTTCCCACTTATATATACTAGAGAGCCTATTCTTTTTTCTATACTTGCTAATACTAATCCAGCAGACATAGCTTTTGTTCCTGAAGTATAGTCAACACATATTTCTCTGGATTCGAAATTTTGCAACAGTTCCTTAAGTATCTCTTCGCATTTCAGCTTAATTTCTTCAACATCATTTTCATCTTCAATTATTACCTCTTTGTACTCTTTTATTTTTGCTTCTTTTACTATCAAAGGTATGTTTTTACTACTTTCTTTAGTCGTCAAAAAGATTATATAATCTGGATTGTTTTGAGTGATTGAAAACTGTATTCCATGGATTATTCCCTCCCCTGTTCCTACACTAATAACTAATATTTTTGACATCTCAAAACTGTTAAAATTAATGCTCTACATATAGAGCTGCCCACCCTAAAGGAATCTTACCATTTATAAGTTTCTGAGTCCGTGGTAATTCACCTGGAGACAGAGACGGAAAATTTCTGCGAGGCACTCTATAGTCTTTCAACCCTAATTCCTCTGCCAAAATAAGCAAAGAGGTACTTAAAATTGAAGAACCTTGCCCCAGTCTTACAAGAAAGCAATTATGAGGAATGTTAAAATTATATTTCATTTTCTGATAAACTTTTCTGTAAAATTCATCTGCATAAGAAAGTATTCTGTAAGGATCCAGTTTCCCAAATTTGAAGGAATCTATAGAAGTCTTCATATTTACTTCAAAAACGATTTCAGGCTTCAAGGTTTCGTAAAGCACAGGTATACCTTTTTCTCTTTGAGTATCAATTTCAGTAACTTTCACCAGAGAAATTTCCAAACACTCTTCAGGACTTTTAAAATCTGAATCTTCTACATCTAACCATCTGGAGAATCTTTTATTATCCAATACAGAAATTTTTCCTAAAATTTCCCCAAGAAATCTATTATAATCATCTAATGTTCTTATATTATGCTCCTTTGCCACCTTGTAAATCACTCCTGAGAGCAGACATCCTTTTAAAGAACTTCCTGGAATGTATATTCTCCTTGCAGATTTAATAAATGGTCTTATATTAATCAAATTGCTTCCTCTTGCAGAAGCAGAAACCTTTGCCTTGTAAAGAATATTTCTAAATAACATTTCTTGAGGTAAAGCATCCCCTATATACCTGTTATTTTGGAAGGTGGAAATAAATCTATCCATATCACTTCTAAAGTCAGAGTCTGAAAAAAGTCTTTCCATATCAATAAACCCAACTTCATCACCAAGTTTGTCTGAAATTCTACCAGAGGTTATACTGATGTATTCTAAAGGTGTTATCTGCGATCCCGAACCTATATGAATGGGTGTCAGAACTTTAAGTCTAATTTTCATTATTCACCTCCAAAACACATGGTACATTAAAAGCAAGTCCATATCTATACACCCTGTGTTGAGTAAATATCTCAGGAGTTACATCCGCAACTTTACCTATTTTTTTGTTAGGAAAAACTGAACCCTCTTTGAACATTCTTACGGTCTTTTTTCTTAAACTACGATTAAATGGAGAATAGATATAACCCCTTCTTTCCAAAATTTCATAGAAGCCATTTTTTATATCATTAAGTTCATTCTCCTGAGGAAAATAAAGTGATAGCGTAAGTGCTGCTTTGCTTTCAGGGATTTTTATTTCCATCTCATCTTCTTCCAAGCAAAACAACCCTTTACCCACGGTCCTATCTCCTCCTATACCCTCATCTCCCAAAAGCCTTAAGGTAGTAGTAAATTCTTTCTCTAATGAAGAGTCATTGAAATGGGTCAGAAAAAATAATCCAGAGTTATCTTTGAAAAATACTTCTCCAAAATGAAAAAAGTTATCGTGAGGGTGTGCATCCCACCTACTTAAACCTACACGAGGAGTGTTCATAACTTTCCAAGGTTTTTCTGCACTCTCCTTTATAAAATCTATCTTTTCCTTAACTTTTTCAATGCTTTCTCCTCTTAATAACATCTCAAATCCCTGTTTCTCAATAAACAGAATCTTTTTCGTCTCTTTTTCTGCAGGAATTTGATTTAGAGGTATTGGAAAGTAGTATTTACTATTCCAGAAGGGGAAGGCAGAAGAAATTAAAAATGGAGGCGTGGATTCCACAAACTCCTTGAGCAATCTTTCAAGTCTTTCTTTGCCATATAATAGAAGATACCCATTACAGAAGGCAGAAAATATAGTATCTGAATGGATAAGAAATTCGGTACTCTCTGTAAATCCTTCCCTTGTGCCAATATGTAGAGAAGACTTAAATCTGAGTTTGTAAACCCTGAATTTCAAAACATTCATTTTATATTTTTGACGATTTCATTAAAATTCTCTACAATCAAAGAAGGAGTATTATATTCTCCATTTATTATTCTCTGATTTAACTTACCAGTCTCATAATCCTCTTTTTTGTTCCAGTAAATTTTAATATTCTTAAATTTGATCTTCCCATATCCTCGAGAACCCATTCCTCCCAGATAATCATCTTCTAAGAGTTCCATAGCTTCGAAAACTTTCACTAAAAGAGCTTTATCCGCCTCTTCATAGACATTGTAAATAATTTCCATAGGGCTAAACACAGCCCCTGCAGGAACACGATCTATGGTTCTCAGACTCCCTCCTCGCGCAGTTCCTTTATATCTATCAATGGCCGTTTCCATCTTAACCTCTGTCCATTCAAGTTCGAGATTTCTTTTCATCTCCTCTGTAATTGAAGTTTCATCCAATGGAACATCTCGAACCATGATGCGTGTCAATACAGGAATACCAGCTATATCACTACCTCCCAACACTCCCCAGATTTTACATACTGGGCAATTTTGGTATTCTATATTACTCTCACACTCGTGAGCGTAAGGTTCCTTCACTCTTTCCTTTTTACCATTTCTAATAACTTCCTTTTCTTGCATCTTATTTAACTTAACGCCCTCCTTTCTCTCGGCTAACGTTCGTAGTTTTCCCTTCAAAGAAGATCCAGGAATATAAGGTTTCCCAAAAGCGTCACAAATTACTGGATGATCTATACCTCCTATTTTAAGACCCGTTGTAGGACCTGCTATTCTAAGACCAGTTATAACACAAATATCTCCTCTTATTATGATTTTTCCTAACAAGCAAATTTTATCATGCTGTTCCATCCTCACACCTCCTCTTTAATCTCTTATCCTACTATAAAATTTATGGTAACCTACTATCGCCTCAAAAAAATCGCGAAAATTTTTGAATTTATTAAAATCCCTCCCTACCATCTTAATAGCTAAATCTAAAATATCTTTTAATTCTCTTAGAGATTGTGAATCTTTATTTCTCCCAGCTATATAGGCTAATTTAGGACGTAACAATTCAAGTTCTCCCTTTTCAATGTCTTCTTGTCGCATTCTCTGCACATCATCTAATATATTTCTAATTTGAGAGGTTGTAAGTTTATATTTTTTCTCTTTCTCATTTTGTGGAGCAAACTTTTTACCTAATTCTTCAGCATATTCATTTAATACACTGCTATTTCCATTAATTATCTCCTTAATTTTTTCCACTTCTTTCTCATTCATACTCTACCTCCTTTTTTATCAATCTTGCGATCATTCTTTATTTTCTGCTCAGCAATTCTGCCCACCTTATAGCAAGATTATAATCTGGCATTAATTTAAATTCACTAATAAATCTTTTTCTTATTTCCTCTAAATCGGATTGGATGTTTTGCTGTCTTCCAACTAATCTTTCCATCAATCTTTTTATAGCGTAGAATAATCTCCATATGCGAATTACAGGAATTTTTCCTTTTTTTAGAAGTTCCTCCTCTTTATAACCAGCATAGAGAATCGTTAAAAAGGAGCGAGGACAACCTTTATTCAGAATAGCTACAAGTTTACGCGTTACCTCTTTAATTTCTCTAAATCTATCCCATTCTGTACTTACTCCCAGAAAAGTAATCTTGTTTTTACCTCCTTTTTTAGATTCTTTCTCTGCTTCTGAAGCTAAATTTGCTGCTTCATAGACAGGAAATTTCTTTGAGGGAGCTATATAAATTCCAGCTGAGATTGTAATCTGCTGATGTCTGCATACAAACTTTTCAAAATTCTTCTGTATATCATCAGCTATATTTGGTAAATCTGACCAAGGTCCCAAAATAAATAAATCATCTCCTCCTGAATATACCACACAGCAATTTTCATATTTCTCTTCTACAATATCTCTTATCCCCATAGAAAAAAATAGAGAAATCATATAACTTAACATACTAAATCTGGAAATAGTCTGTCGAGGGAGTCCTTCTTTGAAAATCTTTCCCAGATTATCAACATCCATCCTTAAAGCTCCCCATCTTTTTATGCCTTCTGCTCTATCAGAAATTTCCTCTAACGTTAAGGTTTTATTTTTGTCTGTAGGTGTGTATATAGCTTCAAATCTAAAACCTGCGCAATTACCTTCCAGAAAATCCGTTGAGTTAAGCATATAAATTTCGGTTTCGGGAGTAAGATCTGAAAGATCTATTTTCTTTTTAAATCTCCATTCATAGCCTAAAGCTTCAAATAATTCATGCCACTTTTTAACCTCTTTGCTCAATTCTCTCTCAGATACTTTTTTCAACTGAATATAATTTGCCGTCTTGATTTCATTTGATAGTGTTTCAAAACTTTCACACAGAGAACACTTTTCTCCCTCTGATATTTCGCGTCCACATATTTTGCACCCTCCCTGCTCCTTTTCTACTTTAATTGTTCCTAAATCAAACAATTTGTAAGTCAGTATATCTTTAAACTTTCTTCTTTTTTCAATAGCTAACTTTGCATTCACTCTCTTTAATGCTTTGCCAAAGCCTCCTTTGAAATTCCCTGAACCATCTTCATCCAACATGAAATCAGTATATGAGATCGGTTCATAACCTATTACTAACGCCAACTTGCCAGCGTGAGCAGAGAAGATTTTATTCTGCATATCTTTATATAGTTGTTGTATTCTGGGCTGAGCATTTGTTGTATTAGGGAGAAGAATTGTAAAATTACCTCCTCCACAGTGGATAAGATTGCAAAGTGTGAGATTAAATTCGTCAAGAAATTTTCTGGCAGTTGTTTCTGAAAGCAGTTGTAAATAAAATGACCTTCCTCTCAAACCTTTTAAGGCTTCTGATCTGGTAACAGAATAGATAAAATCCTGTATTCCAGAAATATCACCTTTTAGAAGAATGAAGTCTTTTTTACTCAGAATTTTGTCATTTTTATACTGCCAAGCCAGAATCATCTTTTCTAATTCCTTTTCTGAAAGGTCCAAATCATAAAGACAGGTAGCTATAGCGCAGGTTGATTTTAAATGATGAAAAAGAGAAATCTCTGGTATATCTTTGTAAGCAGAGGAAGGTACAAATAAAGTATATTTTTCTAACAGGTACAAAATTTTGACAATCAAATCATTAAATCTTGAGATTCCTTTTAAATATTCTGCCTCTTTTCTAAAATATGAATAAAGCTGCTGAAATCCCTGCGTTTTTCTGATAACTTCTTCTTTGTCTTTTTGAGGAAATATTTTTTCAATATTTTTCTCAATAAATACAGGAGGACAATAATGTAGGTTGATCTTAGATCCAGAATCTCCATCTTCTTTTATAACTATCTGGGAAAATATGGATATCAAAGGTTCCCTTGAAACCTCTGGGGTTTCCTCTAATTCTCTTGTTCTTCTTTCTCCAGCTGAAAGCCAATCAGCTAATTGGATTATTTTGTCTTCATATTTAAGAGGATCATGATGTCTTAAAGCGAAATTTGCTGCCTCTTGCCAAGGAGTATTTTTTAAAATTGACAGAATAAACTTTTCACTAAGAACAGAATGCTTACCCTTTTCACCTCCTCTCTGAGCAAATTTTCCTATGTCGTGTAATAGAGCTCCTATAATTAAACACTCTCTCTTGGTTTCTCTTATATTATCCTGCATATTTAAAGTTCTTTTGGGAATCTAACTTCATCTCATATTTTCCTAATCCAAAGGAGCAATTCTTACCTATATGAATAACTTCACCTAACTTTATAAGATTTAGATATTTTTTAAAATCTCCTTTGTAAGTTATGCTTCCTACAAATCCTCCTAACTTCATAAAACTTCGTTGTCTGTATGAAAATCTTTGCCAATCGTACCATTTGAGAGATGAATTCAATACACTGACAGAGTTTATGTTGTTATTTAAATATTTTCTTAGAATAGAGATTTGTTCTGGATCTCCATAATATTTATTAAGTATGCATATCCTCCTAATTAAAACTTTTAGAAAAAGATCAAAAGGTAAATTGTTTATTAATTTTCCTCCCACTTTTATTCGAGTGGGTGAAATAAACTTCAGTGTAAGTAGATCTTTATCAAATTTATTTTTGGTAAAAGTGATTTTTACGGGTTTTGCAAAGTTTTTTAAAGTATCTGTTCTGTGATCGTAGATGATTTTATTGTTATTTTTAATCTTCAACAATTTAAATCTTCCTCTTTTTCCTTTCACACCAATTCCTCTCTCTCCCATTTTCTTAAACACCAATACGAAATATGGAAAATATTCAATAGCTTTACCTATAATTATGCACTGGAATTTAAAATACTCTCCCTTTTTGTATTCATTTTTCTTATCGTAGGGAGGTTCTAATATAAATGGTGGTGGGACATCTATTTTTTTATTGTTATCTTTTAACCGCTTTGGTTCAAAAATAAATTTATATGCGCATGTAGAAGAAACAAAACATTCTTCGCAATTAGCAGCTTGTTTATTTATACATACAATTTCTTTAAAAATATTTCCAAAGGCACCTCTAAGAGTTGAACCTTTATAAGGAGGAAAGGTGGCAGGTTCCAAAAATTGTGTGATGATAATATATTTATAAACACCAAGGAGCAACTATTTACCTCCTTGGAGAAAGTAAATCATTTAATTATATACTATTTATTACCACAAAACAATTTAAAAATAAGCAATCTCAATTTGCATTCTGTAAATAAATCTTTACCTAATATCTGGTTAAAGGAACATCAAAAATTTATTTTCTTAACAAATTTAAATAGTTTTTCTTAAGAGTTATATTAAATTTTTCAGGTATGGTTTGAAGAGGTAATGAGCTAATGAGAGAATTATAATACTTGTTATCAAAGTAGTTGCAGCATTTAAATCAAAACCTGTTATTGCAAATCCTAAAGCTGTTCCTGATGCAGGTGGGTGTTCTGTATCTGTGGCTACCATTATGAAAATAGAAAGACCGACAGCAAATGAATACGCAAAAATAGAACATAAAAAAGATGAACATGGAATTAAAGCACACAAACATCCAGAAAGAAGACCGACTAAATGACCTCCTATGACATTTTTTGGATTAGCAGTAATACTTTTTGGCATTGCAAATACAATAAAAGCAGTAGCACCTATTGAGGCTATTATTACTGCATACTTCATACTTAAAAACAAAAGTGATATGAATATTGTAAGAGTAGCAAGAAAACTTTGAAATACATAGTTTTTCCAAAATAATTTAAATTCTTTAACCATTTTGTATTCCTTTTTATTTTTCATCTACTTTCTTTTTGATCATAAGTTCTTTGGAAAGACATATTAAGTCTATCGCTAAGTATGTGAAATAAACCATAAACATTTTTCTTTCCATTCACAATCACCACATATATCTTGAACATCAAGGCTATTTTTAAATTTTGTATTTGCAAGCGAAAGGAAATCTTTGATTCTGCCTTTTGTATTTTCTTTCAAATCCAATTTTTTTAGAACTTTTATATCCATCTCTTTAACTTTTTTAGCAGAATTAAAATTTTTCTGACATATTCCTCCTATATTGTGAGGGCAACAAGAACAAATAACATCACATTCAGTAATTATTTCTACTTCTGGATTTGAATCTATTTTCTTAATAACTTCACTCATATTCTTTACAAAATCTTTGTTATAACCATATCCTTGGAATCCTTGAATACACAAAAGATGGTGAGCTCGAATCTTTAAGATATCTTTCATTTCTTTATTTTATGGACATCTACTTCACCATTGTAGGATTCTTTAGGAGTGATAGCTTTTGCTAATGCTGCAGCTACTGTAATTTTAATTATATCTCCAACAATGAATGGAAGGGTTCCTATTTTGAAAAGTTTGCAAAGAGTTAGTTTGGTAGCTTTGGTTATATAAAACCATAATTCTAACTGTAATAGTCCTGGTCCATGTATAAGAACAAAATTTGCAAATAACATTAATCCAAACATGGAAAGAAAACCTCTTGCTCTAATATACTTGTCAGTGAAATGACCGATAAATAAAGCAGCTAAGATAAAACCAATTAGATATCCTCCTGTAGGACCAAAAAGAACACTAAATCCTTTGCTGAAATTAGCAAACCAAGGGATACCAGCTGCACCCATTACTACATACATTGCTTGACTTACTCCTCCCCATCTTTTACCAAGAAGAACTCCAGCTAATAATACAGCAAAAGTTTGACCAGTAATAGGCACAGGAGTCCAAGGAAGAAATATTCTTATCTGAGCTACAAGTCCAGTTAAAAAAGCCATTCCCAATGCCAAAGCAGTTTTATTTACAACAGATAAACTGTAACGCCACTTGAAGAATAAATATCTTGCTCTAAAATACCTTTCCATTATTGTCATATTCTGCATTACTTTCACTCTCTAAATTGCTATCCAAAAACTACACACAGCAAATCTGTAAAGTAAAAATATTCTATCAAATTTAGTAAACTTATCCAAGAAATATCCTACCAGAGTTTTTAAAGATATATTTAAAGGCTGATTTTGAAGAAGTTTTTTATTTATGCAACCTTTCATCTAAAGTTCCATCAGGAAGCATCCAATCTGGATGGAATTTGCCTTCTTCTTCCATTTGATAACGAACACAACTCTCCCAATCTCCTTTGCAATACAATTCTATCCATTTTTTATCTAACTTTCCTTCTTCATAAAATCTTCTCATTGGACACACTAAATACCATTTGCAATCTTTAAGTAATACCTTTAATTTCCTGTAACTTTTTATTAAATCTTGCTTAAACTCAGGATTATAAAGACAAGTTGCAGGATGAGGCAAAGGTAGTATCTTTTTATCTTCAGTTAAAAAAAGTTTTCCAAAAACTTTAGAGAATTCTTTTCTTGAAGGTGGTAAAATTTCATATCTTTGAAAAATGTAATAAGCGGCATAATAACCTAAAGGAACTAAAACCTTTGGATTTATTAATTTAATCTCTTCTTCTAAATAATAACTGCAAGCTTTAATCTCATCTTGCTTGGGCTTTCTGTATTCAGGAAGCATACACTTAATTAAATTTGTCATATAAATTTCATCTCTTTTAATTCCTGCTTTATTTAATAACTCATCTAATACCTTTCCTGAAGGACCAACAAACATTCTTCCAGCTTTATCTTCTTTTTCTCCTGGTGCTTGAGCTATTAGCATAATTTTAGCATTTAAATTTCCTTCTCCACAGATAGCGTTTGTTCTGGTTTGATATAACCTACATCTTTTGCACTCTTTTATTTGCTTATTTAACTCATAGATTTCCATCTGTGAAATAAAATTTTAAGTTTATTTCTGAAAGTTTCTTATTGCTCCTGTTTTCTCTTACGGAGAGAATCAATCAAAATAATTAATCCAGAGAGGACAACAGCTATGGTTATAAGCCAAAAGATGAAAGTAGTATTTTCTAATAAAACATAATTCCAAGTAAGCACTGCTCCTAAAAATAAGATTATAAATCCAGAAACAAGCTTTAATCTTCTAATCCATAGTTCTTTAAATGTTTTTTTACCTAAAGTTATCGCAAAAATTAAAACGATAATTGCCATTGGAATAACATAAATCAGGTTATAGAAAATCAAATAAAGATAATATTTTAAAGGAGACAAAGATTTTGAAGTCAGAATTTTAGTATAAGCTAAAGGAATACCAAAAGTGCAAGCAATTGCTACCAAACTTATTGTGCTGGCTATGATGACTGTTCCTATGATCAAAGCTGGAGTAGATTTGGTTAAACTCAAATTTCTTACTCTTTCTTCAAGCTTTAATTTTTTGCCTTTTGATAAAGAGAGAGAAATTCCTTTTTGAAAGAAAAAATAATCTTTGATATTCAATAATCCAGCAAAAATACAGATTCCTCCAGCAATGGTAGTTAAAAGAGCGATTTTTCTTCCCAGTATAAATATGTTAAGTAAAAGTGCCATAAATAAAAAATAGTAAAGAGCAAAAAAGAATATAAAAACTCCTCCTACCAAAATCATTTTCTTTCTTGCTCCTGCTAAACTTATCAAAGCAGACAAGAGAAAAAATATTACAAAAAAACCACAAGGGTTAGTTAAACCATCAACGATACCTAAAAGGACAGTTAAAGCAGGCAAAGAAAATTCACCTGTTCTTATTTTACCAAATATAGGTATCTCGATTTCTTCAACTGTTTGTTGCTTTTTTACTGGTTGGTGGCTTATTTTGGACTCTACTGGTTTTTCTGTAATTTTTATTTTTATTGCATTTTCAAATTCAGCATAAGGAATAAACTTTGAACGTGAAAAGGCACTCCCTGAAAATTTAACTTTTTTGGGTTTGACGACTTTAAATATCTTATTTTTCAATCTTTCAGAAAGATCTTCAGCAAAAAGGAGCTCTTTTAATTCTTTCTGAGTAAATTTTTCTTTTTTTGTTGTCTTTGGAGGGCTTTCTCCATTCCATTGAAAGAGCCATTCATTTTTATTTAATTTAATTAAGATTCTTCCATTAGCCCAAATTTTTGGTTTAGCTTTCAACTCATTTAAATTAAGATCTTCCCAAAATACACTTTTATTTATTAGAGGACAAGGATTAGAACTTAAACTTTTAATATCATTTTCTGCTTTAGGAACATTAAGCCTTCCTAATCTAACATTATCTTTATCAAAGACTATTTGAGGAACTGCAGAATGAATTTTATACGCAGAGGTAAATTTTCCAAAATATTGGTAGTTTGGATCTCGCCAATTTCCACCTTTCCATACATATTCAATAATGACCAAATTTGGATATTTTTTTGGCCATTCAATTAGAACAAGAGGGTCAACACTAGCACAATTAGGACAACCAATGTAAGTAAAATAAACTGCACAAATTTTAGAACTCAGAGATTTATCTTCAGCAAAAACAAAATCAAATTTGACTATACTAATCAAAAAATATATAACAGCTAATATTACTGCTTTCATATCCCAATTTTTATTTCATAGTAGATATTATTATATCATTTCTGAAAACTTACCTCCAGTCAATGAAAAATTTGGAAGGAATAAACCAAAGTAGCGCCACTATTATATCTACAGTGGTAATTCCAATGGGTCGTCTTCATTTAATAAAAATCCGTACTAAAACATCAAAGAAATCTGTAAAGAATATAAAAGTAGCAAGGAATATTGCAGAAAAACCTAAGCAATTATTTAAATAATCACTGTAGTCAATCTTATTTAACATCGGCTCACCTTCATCTTCTATCCAAAAAGATACAGAAACTTCCTTCTTTTTTTGCTTTAAAGCCCAAGAATATGGTAGCTCTAAATTGTCCCCTTCCACATAAAGCCCAAGGGAGACCCATCAAAATTTTAAATCCCCCTATCCCCACAATTATAATCCATAACAACCTTCCTATCTCTGCAAACATTTCCCTCCTCCTTGTAAAAACGTAAACTCCACTTTAAAATAACAGAACTTATTTTATTCGGACACTCAAAATCTAACTTTATCAAATCTTGATATAGCAGAAGAAGTCATTTCTGAGATTCTATTTTTCTTTGCATAAAAATTGTTAAGATATATTTTCCTGAGTCTCTATTATGAAGAATAAGACAATTTATCGAATATTTTAGTCTAAAAATAAATTAACTGCTTCCAATATTTTACTCATTAACTCTGTCTGAAGTATCTCTTTCTCGCGACCTACAAGTGGAACCATTATCAAGCTGTTCTTTTTTATTTCTATACAATTATTGGAAATGTTTATATAGTCAAATCCTTTTTCAAAAATAAATTTAATAGCTTCACGACGCTCCGCAGTAAAGAAATCCTTATAGGGTAAATTGGAAACTTCAAGTCTATCTTCAGAGATTTTGTTTTTAGGACCTAAAAATCCATAAGGAGAAGCAGAAATAACGAATTTATTATTTTTATCTGGAAAGATTTGGCAAGAAAAAGGAAAGTGATGATAAAATTTAATTAAAATGCCACAATCAGATTTATGTGAAGTGAGTTTTATTTCTACTCTTTTGCCCTGCCATCTTCCAGTTAACATTGCACTTATAGAGAAGATTGAAGTAGAAATTTCTCCTTTAATTATTGATAAAAGAGGTTTTAACCTTCTCTTCAGATAGCAAACAACACTCCAAATCATCCCTCCTACTATCACAAAAAAACTTAATCCTATAAGAATAACCAATGCTAAATTATTCATAAGGCTCTACATTCTACAAATCTTACCATATCTCTTAAGACTTAGGCAACTTGAGCTGGAAATAAATGTTTGATGTAAAAACTATTGATTTTAAGTATTTACTTTTAAATATTTTTCTATCTCTTCAATAAATTTATCAAATACCCTACAATTTTCTCTTACTTCTTTTATTAAAAGTTTATCCTCTATTTGCCAGTATCTGTGAATCAAAATATTTCTGAATTCAAAAAATGGTCTTAAGGCTTTATAGGTAGAGAGACTGATTATTTTTTCTTCTCTGGATTTTTCTATTGTCTCTAAATACCCTCCTGCAGCTATACCTTTATCCTTAGCTAATATATGTTGCAAAATATTTGCAGAAGCTTCCACTATCTCTATTAAGTCATACTTAATTGCCTTTATTGTTTTCTTATCTTTAATATCTCCTTTTAAAAAGTCTTTTATCTCTACACTATCTTTTTTAATCTCCAATAAAAACTTTTTTATTTTTATTTTATCTATTTTCATCTCACTTCCTTTAAAAGAGCTTGTGCTTCTCTATATTTATTGCTATACTTTTCTAAAAAATCACCTAATACTTTAAAATCCTTATTAACTATAAGCTTGCCTTCTTTAAAGAGCCTCTCTAAGAATAGGAGTGAAAAAGCATCTGGATTTTTTAAAATACCATTAAGAATCCTTATATCAAAAATATCACAGGGTAAATTCAAAACTTTAGCTAACTTTATCTTCAAATCTACAATAAATTTAAAAGAAACTTTATCCTTCAAATAAACAGCAATATCTATATCTCTAAAATTTTTGGAATTTATAAAAGAACCGTACAGATAAGCAAAGACTATCTTTTTTTGAGAATCCAAAAATTCCTTTATTTTCTTTATCTTTTTTACGTTGCTCACTTTTTACTTTATCTTTTGGTCATCAATATTTTTCTAATTCAACTAAAGTTTAACACAGCATCAAATCTTCAACAAGAAAAATATCTGAAAAAAATTCTAAAATAATTTTTTCTGTTAATAATTATTTCAATACTCTTCACACTTAACCTGATAAAAACTTTTAGGATGACTGCAAGAAGGGCATTCTTGTGGTGGTTCTTTTCCAAAATGAGTGTATCCACATTCTCTGCAAACCCACCACACTTCTTTTTCTTTTTTAAACAGTGTTCCGGCTTCTACTTCTTTTAGAAGTTTTTTAAATCTTTCTTCATGATGTTCTTCAGCTTTGGCAATAGCTCTCAAACGCTTAGCAATCTCAGGAAAACCTTCTTTTTCAGCAACATCAGCAAACTCTGGATACATTTTTGTATGTTCGTAGTTTTCACCAGCTATGGCTGTTCTTAAATTCTCAGCTGTTGTGCCAAGCATTGTTGATACAGATACTTCAACCTTAATTTTGTCTAATTTTTCATCACTTTTCTTTTTCAATTCATTAATCAGCCTAAACAACCAGCTTGCGTGTTCTTTTTCATTTTCTGCTGTAATAAGGAAAACTTCAGCAATCTGTTCAAATCCTTCTTTTCTGGCAATTTTAGAATAAAAAGTATACCTGTTTCTTGCCTGACTTTCTCCAATAAAGGCTTTGGTTAGATTTTTAATTGTCTCTTTCACAGTTTTACCTCCTTGTAATTTTAAAAATTAACCCCTAACTTACAACAAATCCCACATTCCAAATCCTTGAGAGTTTTTTGTGCCTAAACCTGTATAATAAGAAAGTTCTAAGATTTTGGGTTCAGATTCTAAAATATAACTTCCCATCCAGGCTTTTATTACTGTGCCTTTGTAAATTATTATTTTTTTATCTTTTTTGAAATCTAATTTGAAAGGCGTTATTTTAAAAAAGAAATCTTTTTCTTCTCCAAATACTAACTTATATTTTTTCTTTAAATTTTCTTTTAGAAGTTGAGAAAATTCAGATTCTTGAGGAGAGTAATAATATGTTCTCTTCTTATTTGAATTTTTAAAAGTGCTATAAACTGTTAATGGTGAGAGCATCTTTATTTTTATTCTTTTTTCTTTAAATTCAGGTCTTTTTAGAACTTTTATCTCTTCAATAAAAACCTTATTTTTATCTAAATAAAACTCTTGTTTTTTCAACATACCTTCAGCTAAGTTTTGCAAAATTTCAATCTTTGGAGATGAGATTAAAAAATTCACAGGAGGTTGAAACTCAAAATTATCAGAATTAATCTTAAACTTTCCATTCAATCTGGAAAAACAAAACAATTTAAACCTTCTCTTTTCATATCTGAAACCTTCTGAATGCAAAAATCTTCTAAAAATAGGCTCAAAAAGAGAGTAAATAAAACCTTGCAAAATACGATTGTAATGCTTGGGAAGCTTTATAGTGGAATCTGAATTTAATAAAATTTTTAATCTCACTTTTTAAAATAAAGGAATCTCTTTTATATCTAAAACTTTGCAGATACGGATAAGAGTTTCTAAAGTAATATTGATTTTTCCTTTTTCTATTTTAGAAATATCTGGTTGCCTTAACCCTGTCTTTAAAGCTAAATCTTTCTGATTATAGCCTTTCTCCAATCTTTTTTCTTTTAAAAATTCACCTATTCTTTTTAAATCTTTGTTAATATAACTTTTCTGAATCTTTTTAATTCTCTTCTTTTTTAAAATAACTTCATAAATAGAATCCCACCAGTATAAAAAGTCCTCAGATTGTCTTCTTTTTAACCAGTATCTTCTTATTTTAGGCCAGTTCTCTATAAATTTTTCTTTGTCAATAATCTCAAATACTTCCTTAGGCTTATCACACCTGCTTAAGAAAGTATAAGCTTTTATAACAAACTGAGGATGCAAAGGATCTTTTAGAATTTTTTCTACTTCTTTTAGCGCTTGAGCATTATACTCCCAGAAATATTTTTTTATATCTACTTTTTTCATAATACTTCTTCTGTAATTTTTTCTATTTCTCTATCAAAATATCTAATCACTTCTTTAGAATCAAAATTTTTATCATAGATATCTAAAGCTAATGCTTCTATTTTAAATTCCTCTCGAGAATAGGTTCTATACCAGTAAATTAAACCCCTTTTGTAATGAAGAGGTAATTTTTTAACAAACTTATGCAAAGGACAAATTTTTTTTGAAAGATAATAAAGATCTACAATATCTCTTGCCTCTCCTCTTCCTGTAAATATTTCTTTGCCTACATCATCTAATTTCAATCTTGTGCCTATGAGAGCTAAAATTTTTTGATAATAGATATTTTTAACATCATAAACAGGAATTTGATTAAATCTTTTAATTGTTGGTTTTTTAAAAATAACATCTTCTATAAAGTCTATCTTCAAGGGAAATTTTGCTTCTTTGATATCTACAACATAAAATCTGACTTTGGCTTTTCCTTCTATATTTAATTCATTTTCTAACTTTAACTTTTTCCCTAAGGCTTTATTAAATTCTTTAACTAATTTATCGATTTCAGATACTTTATATTGAGAAGAAAAGAAATCTAAATCTTTTGAGAATCTGTGTTTAAGATAGAACAACTCTAAAGCTGATCCACCACTTAAAGCAAAGGTTTCTCTAAATTGAGAAAAAATTTTAAGTATTTCCAATTGAACTTTTCTTAACGCTTTATCCATAAATTAATATGTATTATATCCTATATTTAGTATAGATTATAACCTATTAATTTTCAAGACCTATCAATTCTTACTGATGATGAATTCTTTAATTTTTTGGGTGTCAGCTTCTAAAATATAAAATTTCTTTTCTCTTTTTTTCAAAATCTCTATTTTTTCTGATAAGGGCTTTTTTATACCTATCTTTTCATAAACCTGAGGGAATTTTGCAGGGCAAGCTGTAGCTAAAGAAATCTTTGGAGTTTTATCTTCAACTTTTAGTAAAGCTTTCACTCCACAGGCAGTATGAGGGCAGATTAAATAGTTATATTTTTCATAGACTTCTTTTATTGTTTCTAAAGCTTCTTTTTGATTTACAGAAAAAGAAATAAAATCTTCTTGAACTTTTTTAACCTCAAGTTCAGAAAATTTTAAAGCCTTTTTTTCTTTAAATTCTTCCATCTTTTTTTTAACAATCTCTGGATCTTCATCATAAAAATAATATAAATACCTTTCAAAATTGCTGGCAACTTGAATATCCATTGCTGGAGAAATTGTCTTTATAACTTCTCTTACACTGTAATCACCTGAATTTACAAATCTTGTTAAAATATCATTTTCATTTGTAGCCAAAATCAACTTCTTTATAGGCAGACCCATTCTTTTTGCTAAATACCCAGCAAATATATTCCCAAAATTTCCTGTAGGAACACTAAAATAAATTTCTTCTTTTCCAGATTTAAAAAAACTGTAAAAATAATAAACAGTCTGAGCTAAAATCCTGGCAAAGTTTATGGAGTTGACAGCTCCTAAGTTATATTTTGCTTTGAATTCTAAATCTGAAAACAAATCTTTTACAATCTGCTGACAATCATCAAAAGTTCCTTTAACTGCTATTGGATAAATATTACTAGATTCAGTTGCTGTCATTTGTAATTCTTGAAGTTGACTTATTCTCTGGTAAGGATACAAAATAAAGACTTTTATATTTTCTTTATCTTTCAAAGCCCAAATAGCAGCAGAGCCTGTATCACCTGAGGTGGCTCCCAAAACATTCATTTTTTTATTTTCTTCTTTTAAGATGTATTCAAATAGATTTCCTAAAAATTGAAGAGCAATATCTTTAAAAGATAATGTAGGACCATAAAAAAGCTCTAAAATATAAAAATCTTTTAAATCTACTAAATTAACAACATTCTCAGTATCAAAATTTTTATAACTTTTCTCTATTAACTCTTTTAAATCTTTTTCAGGAATATCTGTCATAAATAATTTAAAAATCTCAAAAGCTAATTCTCTGTAAGATAAAGTTTTTAATCCAGATAAATCTTGTTTGGGGATAAACTCTGGAAGGATTAAACCTCCATCATCTGCTAAACCCATTAAAACAGTCTCTTTAAAACTTATATTCCTGATTCTGCCTCTTGTGCTTTTATACTTCATGTTTTAAACTATTTTGAGTCCCTAAAAGAATATCTTTTGCTATTACTTGAAGTTCTTTATAAATTTCATCTATATCATATTCTTTTGCCCATCTTATTTTTTTTAACTCTTCCTTAGGCATAGTTTTGATTATTTTTGAAACTCTTATAGGATTTATCAAAGCCTTTTTTGAAGCTATGTCCATAATCTCTTTCCACAAAAAACTTCTATTTTTAGATACTATCCAGATATCAACTATATCTTTAGCTTCATATCTTTCTATGGAAGTGATTTTATTAGCTAAAATATTTATCTCATTATCTACAAATTTAAACTCATTAAAACTTTTTAAGTTCCCCCATCTGAAAACAGCTTCATTAACAAAGTCTACTTTTAATTTGACTCCTTCTTTTTTTAAATAAATTCTACTAAAGGTGTCAGAGACGACTTCAGCTTCCCATTCAATGTCAGAAGGTAATCTTTCTAATATATCTCTTATATATTTTTTAAAATCTGAAAGTTCTTTTTGAGAGAAAAAATCTAAATCTTCTGAATATCTATGTTGAAAATAAAATCTTGCTAAAGCTGTGTCCCCTGTAAGATAGAAAGCTTCATATTTATTTAAGATGGAAAAAATCTCATTTTGCAAAGGATAATTTTTTTTTTCAAAAAACTCTTTATAATTCACTTAGAACCTCTCTGGCATAAATAAAATCCTGCCTGAGGCTTTCTATATGGATGTATTTCAAAACTTCATCATTTAAAATCTCTTTTAAAATATGTGGGCCAAAAATTTCTAACAGTTTATACCAGTTTACACTTAAAAGGAGTCTGGCTAAAATTTTTTCTCTATTTAAAGAAAAACTTTTTTTTCTTCCTTCCAGAATTTGAATAAGCTCTTCTAAAGAAACTTCATAATCCCATACAATTTTTTTTAATTCTTCTTTAAGCTTTTCATTTATATTCATTTTAAAGATAATCTTTAAAGATTTTTTTAAAGACTTCTAATCCTATGTTTAAAGATTTATCATCATATAAAACCATTCTGATTCTTTTTAAATATCTTAAATTTGGAATTTCAGACAAAATTGTTTTAAAAGCTACCTCTAAACCTTCATCTAAAGGATAACCAAATATACCAGTAGATATTGCACAAAAAGCTATAGAATCCAATTCATATTCTTCAGCTAACTTCAAACAATTCTTGTAACATTCTGCTAATTTTTTCTCAGGATCTTTTTCTCTATAATAAACAGGTCCTAAAGTATGTATTACATATTCATTTGGCAAATTGTAACCTTTAGTAATCACAGCTTGACCTGTTTTAATGGGTGCTAATCTCTTACACTCTTCATAAAGCTCAGGACCTGCAGCTCTATGAATTGCACCTGCTACTCCTCCACCTGGTGCTAATTGAGCATTGGCTGCATTTACTACAGCTTTAAAGCCTTTTTGCTTTGTAATATCTCCTTGAACACACTCTACCAGAATATCGTTAATTCTTACTTCCATAGATTTTTATTATAACATTTTTTTAGAATATTTAATAGCTCTGTCCTTTTAGCTTTTGGTATCTGAGATACTAACAGTTTATTTTTAAAAAACCCACACCCTAAAACTTTATCTTCAAAACTTATAGCTACATACCCTTCTTTTAGCTCTTTTTTTTCAAATTTAATCTTTTGTCTTTCCAAAATCTCTATTAACTCTTCTAACTTTAAATCTACTTTGTTTTCTTTTATTTGCTTATTTAAAAAAATCAACCCCCAAGAAGTAGGTTTTAATTCATCTTTTCTAATTACCCTCAACAAAGGTATCCCTAAAGAAATGATTTTATTTAAAGAAATATCTTTCTCAAATTTATTTACCCATATTATTTTTCCTCTAAATATTAAGTTAAGATTGCGCCAAAAATCTTTAGAAACTCTAAATCTTTCAAAAAAGAAATTTTTCACCTTTTCTTTTAATTCAAGATTCATTTTGCTTTTATCAATTTAGCTACAAAACCTCCTCCTGAAAAAAGATGATGAGGATACACCCTCATACATAATTCTAAATCCTGATTAAATTCTTTTCTTTGCCAACGAGTTAATCCTTTCTGATGGGGAATATTTAAATCTATCTTTACTAACTTAACATTCTTTTTATTTAACACATAGTTAACTACCTCTTCATTCTCTTCAGGGCTAAAAGTGCAGGTAGAATAAACTATTATGCCTCCAGGTTTTACTAAATCCACAGCTTTACTTAATAATCCTTTTTGAAGACCTGAAATTTTTTTTATAAAGTGTGTATCTACATAGTTTTTTTTATTATCATAAATTCTGTTTGCTTCAGCACTACAAGGAGCATCTACCAACACTTTATCGAATTCTATTTTATGTGGAAAAAATAAACCATTAAAATTTGTAACGATTGTGTTTAAAACTCCCAATTTATAAATGTTAGCCATTAAAGCTCTCTGTCTTTTAAAATTTATATCATTTGCAACTACCAGACCCTTATTTTGCATTAGTTGAGCAATGAAAGTAGTCTTTCCTCCAGGAGCTGCGCATAAATCTAAAATCTTTTCTCCAGCTTTTGGATCCAAAGCTAAGACAGGTATCAAAGAGCTTATCTCTTGAATGTAAAAATAACCTAAATAAAATTCCAAAGTATCAGCTATACTTAATTGACTTTCTACTTCAAAGACTATTTTAAAATATTTATTTGGTTTTAATTTCCAGCCTTTTTCAGTCAGAATTCTGCTTAATTTAGAAGGAGTTATTTTCAATGTGTTTACTCTTATAGTTTGAATCAAAGGTTTCTTAACTGCATCTAAAAATTCATTATAATTTTGTATTATCTCTTTGTATCTTTCTATTATAAGGACCATTTAGATAAAAGAGGAATTTGTTTTATTTTTGAACTATCTAAAATTTCTTTTATGATGCCATCAGGTCTTTCTATCTTTCTTGAAATCCTTATCAATCTTTTAGGAGTAGCTATCAAATCAATGCAGACATCATGTATACTGTAAGGTAACTTTTCAAAAATTTGAATCTCTGATATAGTTGTAGCTATTTTTATATCTTTTTCTATCTTTTTGTATTCTAAAAGGATAGCGAATTCTAAATCTGAGAATCCTTCTGATTTTCCTATTCTTACTCCCTCTAAAGAACAAGCTAAACTCCCTTCAACCATGAATTCTATTTTCGGAAGTTTATTTATTGAAATTAATCTTCCAAATTTAAACATACCTCTTATAGTTGAAGCAAATTTTGGGTCTTTTACTTTTTCTAAAAGTAAAAATCCTTTTTTTAATTTAGGAGTAGGGACTATTAATATTTTATTCTGCTTTAAAGCTAATTCTCTCAAAATTCTTTGAGGAGAATCTGGATTTATTTTTATTACATAACTTTCTTTCCATTCTTGAGTTTGAGCTAAATTTAAACCAGCTTTTTCTGCTCCTACAAAATTAGGGATCCTGCCTTTAATTGGAAAAGGAGGTCTTGCTAGATTTAAGTCCTCTAATCTTTGCCAGACCTCTTCTCTTATTTTTGACTTTTCTCTTTTAACCTTTTCAAAATGAAGAATATCTTTTCTTTCGATGGGAATCTATTTAGAAGATTTTTTAACTGAAACTTCTCCTAAATTTACTCCTTTTTGAGTTAATCTCTTTTTTTCTCTTTGAAGTTTATCAGAAATATTCTGCAAAGTAAATCTTAATTCTTGGATTTCTCTAAGAGAATTTTGGGATGCTAAATAAAGTTCTTTTAGACTTTTTTCTAATTCTTTAACTTTAGATAAAATCTTTTCATTCTCTTGCTTTTCTGCATTTAACTCTTCTATAGTGGTCCTTAACCTTTTTTCATTGTTACGTAATTTTTGATTTAAAAGGTCTAAAAAATTCTCTACTTTTCTTAACTTTCTTTGGAGGAAAAATTGATCATCTTTAAGATTAAGAACTTCTTTTACTTGTTGCTGATAGTAATAAACACCAACTACTAAATTAGCTATAAAGAGGACAAATAATAATATTAATGAAAAGACTATTGCTTTTGATTTCATGGTTTTTCACCTCCTCTTTAGCAGTTATTTTACCAATCTAGTAATTTTTGTTCAAGGATTTATAAACTAAAAATCTTATCACAAAAAGAATTGAGTATTTGAATATTGTGGGAGATTAAAATAATAGTTAAATTAAATGTTTCATTAAGATTTTTTAATAATTTTAATATTTGAACTTGGAGATTTAAATCTAAAAAGGAAATTATCTCATCACATATTAAAACTTTAGGATCACATTCTAAAGCTAAAGCTAAACACACTCTTTGACGTTGTCCTCCTGATAATTGAAAAGGGTAAGAATCTAAAATTTCTAAAGGCAAATTTACTTTTTCCAAACTCTTTTTCATAATATCTGTCCATTCTGACTTTTGATTTTTATACCATACCCTTAAAGGTTCAGTTAAAAGTTCTTTAATTTTAAGCCTTGGGTTTAAACTCGCTAAAGGATTTTGGGGGATGTATTTTACATCTTTCTTTATATTTTTTATAAAATCTGGATTCCAATTTACATCTCCTTCATCAAAAGGTAATAAACCCGCTATTATCTTTGCTAAAGTACTTTTACCTGCTCCAGTCTTTCCTGCAATTCCAAATATACTTTTAAATTCAACTGAAAAATTCAAATTTTTAAACACATAAAATCTCTCTTTTTTAAAGATCCCTTTTTTGTAAGTAAAACTTTTAGTTAAGTTTTTTACCTCTAATAAAGGTGGCATCTCACACTCTCAATATCATTTAATCTTTTCAAAAAAGGAGGTTTTCTTTCACATATACTCTTTGCATACTCACAAAAACTATAAAACACACATCCAAAAGGTGTCTCTTTTCTTAACTTTTCCAAAGTGTAAATTTTTCTTTCTCTTATCCCTTCAAAAGTCTCCAATAAACTTTTAGTATAAGGATGCAAAGGTTTATTAAAAATATTTGAAATGGTATTCTTTTCTAAGATTTGACCTTTATAAATTACATAAACTTTTTCAGCTAAAGATTTAGCTAACTCCAAATCATGAGTAATCAATAATAGAGCACTTTCAGAATCTGAAAAAACATCTTTTAAAAAATTTGTTATCTCTTTTGCTGTAAAAAAATCTAAAGAACTTGTAGGTTCATCTGCTATGATTAACTCAGGATTTAAAGCTGTAGCTATTGCTATCATTATTCTTTGATTCATTCCACCAGAGAGTTCATGAGGATAAGAATTGTAAACTCTCAAAGGCTCTGAAAACTTTAATCTTTCTAAGAGTTTTAAAGTCTCTAAGTAAGAGCCTTTTTTGCTCATTTTTCGGTGAAAGTAAAATACTTCTCTTATCTGTTCACCTGCTTTCATTAAAGGATCTAAATAACTAAAAGGTTCTTGAAAAATGTAAGAGATTTGAGCTCCTCTTATTTTTTCTAAATCAGCTTCTTTTAATCTAAGAATATCTTTATTTTTAAATATTATCTTCCCTTCTTTATACCTTGCATTTTGAGGTAAAAGCTTAGTTATAGAAAGCCCTACAGTACTTTTTCCTGCTCCACTTTCTCCAATTAAGACTACTCTTTCGGTTTTCTCTACCTCTAAGTCTATTTCTTTGCAAGCTATGAATTCTTTTTTTCCTTTTAGGTAACTTACACTTAAGTTTTGAATCTTTAACATACTTATCTAAAATGTTCTCTTAAAGCTTCTCCAATAAAGTTTACTGCTAAAACTGTCAAGAATATAAACAATCCTGGAAAAAAAGTAACCCAAGGAGCAATACTCATAGCTTGCTTTGCTTCTATTAATATATTTCCCCAAGAAGGAATTGGAGGTTGGACTCCTAATCCTAAAAAGCTTAAAGCACTCTCAACTAAAATTGCTGTACCTACTCCTAAAGTGCCTGAGACTACAACTGGTCCTAAAGCATTAGGAATCAAATGCTTCAAAATTATCCTTTTATTAGAAATCCCTAATGATTTCAAAAAGAATATAAAATCTTGTTCCTTCAGACTCAAGATCTGAGCTCTGATTAATCTGGCTGGTCCCATCCAAGAAGTTAAGCCTATTATAACCATTATCAAGAATAAAGAAGGTTTTTCAAATAGAGCTATCAAAGCTAAAATTAAAAAAATTGTAGGAAAACACAGCATAATATCTATGAACCTTGAAATAAGAGTATCTATTAAACCTCCATAAAAACCTGCCAGACTCCCTAAAATTACTCCAATTACCAAAGCTATCCCCACAGCAATAAATCCTACACTTAAAGATATTCTGCCTCCATAAAGGATCCTTGAAAGTAAATCTCTTCCTAAGGAATCAGTTCCAAAGGGGTGTTCTAAAGAAGGGGGAGAAAAAATCAAATCTTCATTTATTTTAAAAGGATCATAAGGAGCTAAAATAGGAGCTAAATAACACAAAATCACCATAGATAAAAACATTAAGAATCCTGCTCTTCCAAATCTATGGCTGAGTATTTTCTTTAAAAGTTCCATTTTATTTAAACTTTGGGTTTTTGATATTTTATTCTGGGGTCTACGAGAGCATAGCAAATATCAGCTATTAAGTTTCCTAAAAAAGTCAAAATAGCTCCTATAGTTAATAATCCCATAATTAAAAAATAATCCCTCATCATAACTGCTTCATAAAATAACTTTCCCATTCCAGGAATTGAGAATATACTCTCGAAAATAACACTCCCTCCTAATAAACCTGGAATAGACAATCCTATTAAAGTTATAATAGGTAAAAGTGCATTTTTTAAGATATGAGAAAATAATAACCTCTTCTTAGGTAAACCCTTTGCTTTTAGAGCTATAACAAATTCTTTATTTAAAACTTCTATTAAACTCTGCCTAAAGTATCTGGTTATACCTGCCAGAGCTCCAAAGCAGGTCACTAATACTGGCAAACTTATATGCCATAAAAAATCTTTAATCTTGCCTAAAAAACTCAAAGCTTCATAGTTTAAAGAATGGACTCCTGAAACAGGAAATATTTGCAACCTTACACAAAAAAACTGTATACATAACAGAGCAAACCAAAAAGAAGGCACTGAATACCCTATAAAGACCAAAACAGTAGTAAAATTATCAAAAAACTTACCTCTCTTTAAAGCTCCTACTATTCCAATGAATCCACCTATTAAAAATATCAAAATTATAGCTATTAGATTTATAATTAGAGTGATACCTGCTCTTTCTTTTATCTTTTCTATAACTGGTCTGTTATCTGAAATTGAAACTCCAAAATCAAAAGTTAAAACCTTTTTTAACCATAAAAGATATTGAATAAGTAAAGGCTTATCTAATCCATAGATTTTTTTTATCTTCTCATAAAAATCCAATGAAGTCTTTACATTCAGATCTGCACCTGGAATTGTAGGTTTACCAGGGACCAGATGAATCAATATAAAGACTATTAAGGTTATCCCTAAAAAAGTAGGAATAAACTGTAATAGCCTTTTTAAAATGTAAGAGATCACTCTTTAATGACTAATTTGTATCTTTGCTCTTTTAAAGGAACATACCACTCTTCAAAATTATAAAAGATCCCAGATTTTGTTAACTTTACATTTCTAAATCTTTTATGAAGAGCAAATAAACTTTGGGGTACATATAAGAACATGTAAGGTTGATCTTCATAGATAATCTTTTGAACTTTCTGGTAAATTTTTTTTCTTATTTTGACATCAAATATTTGTCTTGCTTTTTCTAACAACTTATCTACAAGTTTATTTTTATACCCTACAAAGTTAAATTCTCCTTCTCTTGTCTTTGAAGAATGAAAGATATCATAGATATCAGGTTCAGGGCTCAAACCCCATCCTAATAAGACTGCTTCAAATTTTCTTTTATTTATAAACTCATTTATAAACACAGACCATTCTACAACTTTTATATCTACTTTTATGCCTATCTTTTCTAAATCATATTT
This sequence comes from uncultured bacterium, assembly GCA_965541615.1. Lineage (GTDB taxonomy): Bacteria > Omnitrophota > Gorgyraeia > Duberdicusellales > CBEUCJ01 > CBEUCJ01. The sequence goes on from CBEUCJ010000002.1 coordinate 222,238, forward strand.
TATTAATTCTGCTGTTTTTTGTCTTTCTAAGTTACCTTGATTAGTAATTATTGTGAACTTAAATTCTTTACCATCTTTTTCTAAGATTCCGTCAGAATCTGCATCCTGCCATCCACATTCTTTTAAAATCTTTTTTGCTCTTTCAGGATCATAAGGAGCAGGTTTAATCTTGGGATTAAAAGCCCATTGGGAAGGGACAAAAGGACCAGTACAGATTATGCCTTTACCTAATAATACTGTCTTTATTATCCTTTTTTTGTTTACAGCTAAATTTAAAGCTCTTCTTACTCTTTTATCTTTAAACAAAGGATTTCTTAAATTATAACCTAAGTAAACATATCCTAAAGATGGCTTTTCAAATTTTCTAAAGTTTTTTTTAAATATAGAAGACTTTGTATGGTAAATATATTGAAGAGGTGTTAAACCTGCAAAATCTATATTTTGAGTAATTAATTCTAAAAAAAGAGTAGCAGTATCTCCTATTACTTTAAAGACTACATACTCTATGTAAGGAGGTTTTTTAAAATAATCAGAATTCCTTTTTAATATTATTTTTTCTTGAGTCTTCCATAAACAGAATTTATAAGGACCTGTACCTACAGGTCTTCTTTTAAAATCTGATTCTAAAAGATTCTTCCCTTTTAATAAATGAGCAGGTATTATTCCCATAGTCCAAGAACTCAAAGCAGGAGAAAATGGTTTTTTATAATAGACTTTTACAGTGTATTTATCAGGTGTCTCAATCTTTTCAATTAATTCATAATCTCCACTGTAAGGAGAAGGAACTTGAGGTGAAACTAACATCTTATAAGTGAACAATACATCTTCAGAGGTGAATTCTTTACCATCATGCCATTTTACTCCTTTTTTTAAATGAAAAGTTATTACTTTTTTATCTTTTGAAACTTCAAAACTCTCAGCTAAATCTGGGACCAAATTTAAATCTTTATCATACTTTAATAGACCATTGAATATAAAATCACAGACTTGTGCAGAAGCTGAATCTGAAGCTAATATTGGAACTAAAACACGCGCATCAGCTATACTTCCAGTAACAAAAGCATCTCCTTTATCTTGAGCAAAACTTAAAAAATTTTTAAGGAAAAATAAAAAAATAAATAGGGCTATCTTTTTATTTTTTCTCACTCTGAGTCTTTGAGGGCTGAACTTTTGCAGGAATTTTTTCTATGACGGACTTTACTTTTTTCTTAGAAAGAAGATTTAAACTCAAACTCGTTATGAAAAAAATAGAAGCTAAAATCGCTGTAAGTCTAACAAAAAAAGAACTAGTCTTAGTCCCAAATATGGTTTCAGCTCCTCCCAGACTTTCTATTAAACCTCCTCCTCTTCCTTGTTGAATTAAGATAACCACTATCAATAGAATAGCTACTATTATATGTAAAGTAAACAGAATACCCATTTTTATTTAAATTATTGAGTTTTTAATTATCTTTACAAAGGAATCAGATTTCAAAGAAGCTCCTCCTACCAATCCTCCATCTACATCTTTTTGTGAGACTAAATCTCTTATATTTTCAGGCTTAATACTTCCTCCATAAAGTATTCTTACAAATTTACCTGCTCCTTCAAAGTTCTTATTTAAAAATTCTCTTATAAAACTTTGAGCAGATTGAGCTTGAAGAGGAGTAGCGGTCTTACCTGTCCCTATTGCCCATACAGGTTCATAAGCAATTATGATCTTTAAAACTTGGTTTTTAGTAAAATCTTTTAAACCTTCTCTTAATTGCCTCTCTAAAACTTGAAGGGTTAGGTTATTTTCTCTTTCTTCTAATGTCTCTCCTACACAAAATATAGGAGTTAGATCCCATTCTAAAGCTGATTTTAATTTTTTGTTTATTAAAGAATCATCTTCTTTAAAATATTTTCTTCTCTCTGAATGTCCTATTATAACGAATTCACAACCTATGCTTTTGAGCATCTTGGGTGATATTTCACCTGTAAAAGCGCCTTCAGATTCAAAGTACATATTCTGAGCTCCTAATTTTATATTGGTATCTGAAATTATTTTTTTCACATCACTTAAAGCTGTAAAAGGAGGACACACTACAATATCTACTTCTTGAATTTGAGCAACTTCTTTTTTAATCTGGTTAACTAAATCGACAGCTTCCTCATTTGTTTTGTGCATCTTCCAGTTACCAGCTATTAAGATCTTTCTTTCTTTACTCATCTTCAATGGCACTAATTCCTGGTAAGTCTTTTCCTTCTAAAAATTCTAAACTCGCTCCTCCTCCTGTAGAGACATGAGTTAGTTTATCTTTTACTTTAAATTTTGCAACAGCTGAAGCACTATCTCCTCCTCCTATTACAGTCGTAACTCCTTTAGAAGTTAAATCTGCTAAATACAAAGCTAACTCTTTTGTGCCTTGTGAAAAATCATCTTTCTCAAAGACTCCTATAGGTCCATTCCATAAAATAGTTCTTGCTGTCTTTAACTCTTCTTTAAAAAGCTCAATAGTTTTTGGACCAATATCTAAGCCCATAAAACCTTCAGGAATTTCATTATCAGTTACTCTTTTAGTCTCAGGCTTATCTAAACTTTGAGCTACTATGTGGTCTTGAGGTAAAATTATTTTTACTCCTTTACTTTGAGCAAGTTCTAAGATTCTGGTAGCTAAATCTAATTTATCTGCTTCTATTTTTGAATTACCAATATTTATTCCTTTTGTTTTCAAGAAAGTATAACTCATTGCTCCACCAATTAAAATTTTATCTACTTTATCTAAAAGATTTTCTATTACTCTGATCTTATCTGAGACTTTAGCTCCTCCTAAAATAGCAACAAAAGGTTTATCAGGATTTAAAATAATTTTACTTAAATATTTTATCTCCTTTTCCATTAGAAACCCTATACAAGAAGGTAAAAACTTTGCTACAATACAAGTTGAAGCATGTGCACGGTGAGCTGTCCCAAAGGCATCGTTTACATAGATATCGGCTAATTCAGCTAACTCTTTTGCAAAATTTTCATCTCCTTTCTCTTCTTCTGGATGGAACCTTAAATTCTCTAAGAGTATCAATCTTATTTGTGTAGATTCTATTTGAGCTTTTATTTCTTCTCCTACACAATCATCTAATTTTAAAATATTTTGGCCTAAAAGTTCTTTTAGTTTTTGAGCAACAGGATCCATTCTTAAAGATTCTACTACTTTCCCTTTTGGTCTTCCTAAATGTGAACATAAAATAACTTTTTTGGCTCCATTTTCTAAAAGATATTTTATTGTAGGAAGGGCTTCTCTAATCCTTGTGTCATCTGCGACTTTATTATCTTCTAAAGGAACGTTAAAATCTACTCTCACCAAAACTTTCTTGTCTCTAAAATCAAAACTCTTTAAAGTTTTTTTATTAAGGTTCATACCAAAAACCCCTCCTTTTTAAAAAATTACAATAGACTTAAAGTCCTTTTTTATAAATGAATTCCACTAAATCTACGACTCTTACTGAATATGCCCATTCATTATCATACCAACCAAAGACCTTTACAAAATTTCCTTCTATTACTTTTGTTAACTTAGCATCTAATATACAAGAATGAGGATTTGCCACAAAATCTTTTGAAACTAACTCTTCTTCTGTATATTGTAATATACCTTTAAGATAAGTTTCTGAAGCTTCTTTAAATTTAGAATTTACTTCTTCTACAGTAGTAGATTTTTCTACTTCTACAGTTAAATCGGTCAAAGATACTGTAGGAGTAGGAACTCTTACAGCTATTCCATCTAATCTGCCTTTCATTTCAGGAATCACTTTACCGATAGCTTTAGCAGCTCCAGTTGTAGTAGGGATCATAGATAAACCTGCTGCTCTTGCTCTTCTCAAATCTTTGTGCGTTAAATCTAAAACCCTCTGATCATTTGTGTAAGAGTGAATCGTAGTCATTAAACCTTTTACTATTTTGAAATTATCATGCAAAACTTTTACTAAGGGAGCTAAACAATTAGTAGTGCAAGATGCATTTGAGATTATGTGATGAGATTGAGGCAAATACTTATCCTCATTTACTCCTAATACTATGGTAATATCTTCATTTTTGGCAGGAGCAGTAATTATGACTTTCTTAGCACCAGCTTCTAAGTGTGCTTTTGCTTTTTCAGCTTCTCTAAAAACTCCTGTAGATTCTATTACTATATCTACTCCTAAGTCTTTCCAGGGGAGTTTGGAAGGATCTTTTTCAGTTAATACTTTTATCTCTTTGCCATTAACTATTAATTTTTCTTCCTGTGCTTTTACAGGATATTTATAAATCCCATAGTTTGAATCGTATTTTAAAAGATGGGCAAAGGTTTCAACTGGTGTTGGTAAATCATTAATAGCTACTATTTCTATATCTTCTCTTTCAAAAGCAATTCTAAAAACTTGCCTTCCGATTCTTCCAAATCCATTAATTCCAATTCTTACCATGACTTTCCCCCTCCTTTCTTTTACTCATTTTTTAAAATTTTAGCAGCTAGTTCTGGAGGTGTTGGAACTATATAAAAACCTGAACCCCATTCAAAACCTGCAGGTCTAATTAATTTGGGCATTATCTCTATATGCCAGTGATAACTTTCACAGAACTCATAATCAAAAGGAGCAGTATGAATTATATAATTATAATCAGGTGAACTCAAGACTTTTTTTAATCTGAGTAAAGTAGCTTTTAATATTTCTGCCAAAGCTCTTAACTGTGATTCACAAACATTCTGAAACTCAGCCATATGTTTTTTAGGCAAAATCCAAACTTCAAAAGGAAATCTTCCAAAAAAAGGACAAAAACTTATAAAATCTTGATTTTCAAATAAGACCCTCTCAGACTCAGACCTTTCTTGATTTATTATATCACAGAAAATGCATCTTTCATGGTAATGAAAGAAATGTTTTGATCCATCTAATTCTTCTTTTACATTCTTTGGAATCATTGGTAAAGCTATTAGTTGAGAATGAGGATGTTCTAAGGAGGCACCTGCTAACTCTCCTACATTTTTGAAAAGAAGTATGAATTTAAACCTTTTATCATTCTTTAAATCTACCATCCTCGATTTATAAACAGAAAGCACCAGAAATATCTCTTCAGATGTTAATTCACAAATATCTTTATAATGGTAAGGAGTATCTATTATTACTTCATGAGCTCCTATTCCATTGCACATATCATACATACCTTCTGGTCTTTTATCTAAGTCTCCTTCTATTCTAAGAGCAGGAAACTTATTGGGAACTACTCTTACTTTCCAACCAGGAGTGTTAGGAGCTGAGTTCTCATCTCTTATAGCTTCTATCTCAGGAGGAGTCATATATTCATTTCCATAGCAAAATGGGCAGTCCTTTTCTCCTTTCCATTCGTGAGGGATTATTTCATAATCTCTGGGTGTGCGAGGATTTTCTGTATTGACTATTACCCATCTACCTACTATTGGATCTTTTCTTAGTTCAGGCATTTTCTATCTCCCTTAAAACTTTAGCAGCTTCTTCTGGAGGAGTAGGACAGATATAAAAGCCTGTTCCCCATTCAAAACCTGCTACTCTGGTCAAGCGAGGTGTAATTTCAATATGCCAGTGATAATCATGAAGAATCGTTCGCCAGTAACCAGGTCTCTTTCTCCTGTAAGGAGCTGTATGGAGAACAAAATTGTAAGGAGGATCATTTAAACTAATCTTTAATCTTAAAAAAACCTCTTTTATTGCCTGAGCGCAAAGTTTTAACTCCTCTTCATTACACTTTTGGAAATCACAGCTGTGATTTTTAGGTAAAACCCAAACCTCAAAAGGAAACCTTGAAGCAAAAGGGCAAAAACAAAAAAAGCCTTCATTCTCATACACCAATCTTTTTTTCTGCTCAGATTCTTGTCTTATCATATCACAAAAGATACACCTATCATGGTATTCAAAGTATCTCCTCGCACCTACCAATTCTTCTTTTACTCTTTTAGGAATTATAGGAGAAGCTATTAGATTGCTCCTTGCATGTTTAATCTTTCCTGCTCCTGCTAAGTATCCATAGTTTTTGTATATTAATACGTATCTTAATCTGGGATCATTTTCTAAATCTACTAATCTCTCTTTGTAAGCAGTCAATATCAAGAATATTTGTTCAGGTTCTAAATCTGCTATATTGTAAATATGTTGAGGAGTCTCTATTATTACTTCGTGAGCTCCTACTCCATTTAGAATATCATAAAGTCCTCTTCCTCTGGGATCTAAATCTCCTTCTATTCTTAACAAAGGAGCTATACTTGGAACTACCCTCACTTTCCAACCAGGTTTGTTTTTCTCTGAATTATTATCTCTAATTGCAAAGATTTCTGGAGGGGTGCAATCTTCTTTTCCTTCACAAAAAGGACAATCTCTTTCAGGAGGTTCTTTTATTCTAGTCTTAAAATCTTTGGGTCTTTTTGCTCTCTCTGTAGAAATTATTACCCATCTACCGATTATAGGATCCTTTCTTAACTCAGGCATTTTTATCCTTTGGGTTTAGATATGTAATAGCTATATTATATCAACTTCAAAACTTATTTCAAATTTAATTTTATTTTTGTAAAAACTTTAGTTATAATTTTATTAATGTATTTAGAATTTTTTGGTCTAAAAGAATTTCCATTTGAAATAACTAGTGACCCAGATTACTTTTACCAAAGTCAAAAGCACAAAAGAGCTGTTGCTTGTTTAATTTACGGAATAAAATACAGAAAAGGGATAATAACCATTACAGGAGATGTGGGTACTGGTAAAACTACTCTGTGTAAATACCTCCTTTCAAAACTCTCTAAGGAAATAAAGACCTCTTTTATTCTCAATCCTTATTTCTCAGATGTCCAACTTCTCAATCTAATAGCTCAAGATTTTGGTTTAAAACCTAAAAGAAAGAATAGATTAGATATAGTTAAAGAACTAACTGATTTTTTGTTAGAAGTAAATTCTTTGGGTGGGAACGCTGTCTTAATTATTGATGAAGCTCAGAATTTAAAACCAAGACAATTAGAACAAATAAGGCTTCTTTCTAACTTAGAAACGAACAAACACAAATTACTTCAAATAATCTTAGTTGGACAAAATGAATTAGAAGATATTTTGAAATCTGAAAATTTAAGACAGATTTCTCAAAGAATTGCGGTAAAATTTAATATAACACCTTTAGAATTTGAAGAGATTAAACCTTATATATTACACAGGTTAAAGACTGCAGGTGCTCAAAGAGAAATCTTTAAACCTGAATGCTATGAACTTATTTATGAATTTTCAAAGGGAGTTCCAAGAAAGATAAATATTCTGTGTGATAGAGCTCTTTTGGCAGGATTTGTAGAGAATGAAAAAATAATAAATAAAGAGATAATATTAAAATGTATTGAAGAATTGAAATGAGTATAATTTACGATGCTTTAAAGAAACTTGAAGATTCTAAAAAAAATAAAAATTCAACTGATAAGAAAAATACAAATTTATTAAAAGTCTTTTTGTTAATATCGTTGTTAGGGATGGGAGGAGTAGGTTTATTTTTCTTTCAAAAGTATTTTAAGAGTTCAAGAAAGGTCAAATTTAAAATCATAAAGACCAATAAAAGAAAAGATTTTAAAATTCCTTTTATAAAAATTGAAGGAATTTTATATCAAGAAAAGAACCCTCTTGTTTTATATAAAGGAAAAATCTTTAAAGAAGGAGATGTAATTAAAGGAGCTAAAATCATTAAAATAAATGAGAATGAAGTTATTTTTGAATATAAAGGTAAAGAATTTAAGATCCTCGTTGAATAACTTCCTTTATTAAACTTAAATCTACATCCTCAAATACCTTTGCTTTGCCTATTTTTAAAGGTAAGACCATTCTTATTCTGCCTCTTTTAAACTTTTTATCTTTTAAAAGAGATTGGATTAATAAAGATGGTGGAATCTTTTTTATCTTTGTAGGAAGCCCCATTTTTTCTAAGATAGTTTTTACTTCCCAATATACTTTTTCTTTACATATTCCCATTTTCAAAGCTATCTGAGTAGCTAAAACCATACCTATACTTATGGCTTCTCCATGAGAGTATTTTTTATAAAAAGTAGCTGATTCTATAGCGTGTCCTATAGTGTGCCCAAAATTTAGAATAGTCCTTATTCCCTTTGTCTCTTTTTCATCTAATTCTATTATCTTCTTTTTAATATTTATACATTCATAAATTATTTTAAAAAGCACTTTTCTATTTAACTTTAAGAATCTTTCTAAATTGTCTCTTAAATAATAGAATAACTCTTTACTTTTAATTACACCATACTTTACTATTTCAGCTCCTCCATTTATTATTTCTTTCATAGATAAAGTCTCTAAAAAACCTAAATAACTTATCACAGCTTTTGGCTGATAAAAACTTCCTACCATGTTTTTAGCAGATTCTAAATCGATGCCTGTTTTTCCTCCAATTGAAGAGTCTACCTGAGCTAAAAGTGTGGTGGGTATCTGAATGTAAGGTACACCTCTTCTATATACTGAAGCAGAAAATCCAACTAAATCTCCTATCACTCCTCCTCCAAGAGCAGTAAAAAACAGATCTCCCAGTCTATCAAAATTTACAGCTTCTTGTGTTAACTTCATAAAATAATAAAAAGATTTTGCTCTCTCAGAATCTGGAACAAAAAACACTTTAATTTTTTTATCTTTTAAAGGATCTAATACTTTGTTTAAAAAAAGAGAAGCTATCTTTTTGTTAGTGACTACCAGAGCTCTTGAAGGTAAATCTAATTTTGAGATGATCTTTTTAAAATTTTGAGAAAAGTTTTCCTTTAGAAGATAGACAGAATATGGACTCTCTTTGAGATTAACTTTTATCTCTGTCACTTTTTAAAGAATTAAAGAATATAGAAAATTTACAATTGGTAACAATAACCAATCGCCTATTCCTAAAAATAATAAAATGATGATAATTATAAACCCATAAGGTTCGATCATAGAATACTTTAAAGACCAAGGATAAGGTAAAAGTCCACTTAAAATTCTTGAACCATCTAATGGAGGGATAGGTATCAAATTAAATACACATAAAAGTAAATTTAAAAATATTAACTCAGGAAGAATAATTTTAAAAAAGGGAATAAAAGATAGAATTCTGTAAAGTATACCTAATAATACTGCAAAAAGAAAATTAGCTAAAGGTCCTGCCAATGCTATTTGAACTATATCTTTTTTAGGATTCCTCAACAACCAAGTATTAATAGGAACTGGCTTTGCCCAACCAAACACAACAGGTGAACCAGATATTATTAAAAACAAAGGTAAAAGAAATGTTCCTATTGGATCTATGTGGGCTAAAGGGTTTAAAGTCAATCTTCCTGAAAATTTAGCAGTAGGGTCTCCTTTCTTATAAGCTACAAATCCATGAGCAAACTCATGGACAGTTAAAGCTATAAAAAACATGAAAAAAGAGAATATCAATTTAATTATTAACATCTTTTAATATCTTTATACTTTTTAATACGAACTTTTTATTTTCAGAAATGTAACCTCTCATCTTTATTCTTTTACCTATAAATTTATCTAAATTCCTAAAAGTCTTTATTTTATATATTTTGTCAGGTGTCTTTAAAAAATAAAATCCATCTTCTTTTGTAAAAAAACCTATAAACTCTACAAACTTTTTCTCTAAATCTTTTTTAGAACTCTTTACATTAGACTGATCTTCTTTCTTATCAGACTTTAAAAGTTTAACAAATTTTTTATGCACATAACCATAGCATTTTAAAGTAGGAGTTATCTTGTAAAAATCTTTATTTATCCCTAATATCTCAACTTCTTCTCCTTTAGATAATCTACCCACAATCTCTGAATCCAAAGAAGGTCTGATCCTTATATTTACATTTGTAGCTGTGCATATTCCTTTTCTGCCCTTCCTTTTTAAATAATCTTTATAAACATAGCATGAACATTTTTTAGGAAGTACAACTTTATACCATTCATATCTTTTGCCAATAATATTTACCCTTTCTCCTTTATTCAATTTACATATAATCTGAGAAGTAATTCTTGAATCAGACCTTAAATTTATACCATCATGTGTTATATATCCTAAGGTAAAACAAAAAGCATTAGTTATAAATAAAGTAATAAAAATTACCAAACTAATAGATTTCATAAAATTTTCTGATCTCAAAATATAGACCTTTAACCTTGCTTTGTTTCTTCCTCTTTCTTTTCTTCTTTTACAGTCTTTTTAATCTTTACTTTAGCAACCTTTATCTTAGGGAGGCCAAAAACAGGAACTTCATCTATTTTTTTGCCTTTTTCTACTAACAACTTTATCCTCTCCATTCTTGAAAGCACAGATTTTTGAGCTCCTTTCTTATCTGCACTTTTTAAAGAAGAATGAAGAGTCATCTTATATACCTCCTTATAAAACTATCTTTGAATTCCTCTCTTAGCTTACTTAGAAGAATTTCTCCTTCCTTTCTATCTTTAAATTCTCCTGCACATAAAACTATGTAATCTTTACTATGTATAATAAAAGCGTTTATTCCTCTTTCTCTTAATTTTTTTAAATATTCTTGAGCGATCTCTTTATTCTTATAAGTGTAAGTAGCTAATTGAACTGTATACCTGTATTTAAATTCTTCTTTTTTTTCTATCTTCGGTGTATCTTTCACTATCTCCTTTTGAAATTCTTTTGATTTTACAATTTTCTTAGTAACTTTTTTTTCAAAACTTATTTTTTTAAGGACTGGCTGTTTTAAATTAGTTAGAAAGATTGCCTTTTTAAACCCAGCAGAATACCCTAAACAAAAAACAGTTACAATAAAGACTATTAACACTATTAGAAAAGAAAAAAATCTATCTAAATCTATACTTATCTTCATGTTATACTCAGGTTTGGGTTGAACTTTCTTATTTTCAAATAAAAACATCTGTTTTTGGAGCATTTCAAATTTGATTATAAAACAAAAACTCTAAACCTTCAAGGATTTTTGAAAAAGTAGAAAAATTAAAATAACTTGAATTTAAAGTTTATTAGAATTAAAATGTTTGAATTATGTGCAATGCAATCCTGTTAATTTCCTGCCCAGATAGAAAAGGAATTTTGGCTAAAATCACAAATTTTATATATGAAAATAATGGTAATATTGAACATGCTGATCAACACATAGATACTCAAACTAACACTTTCTTTATGAGAATTGAGTGGTCTTTAAAAGATTTTAAAATCAAAAAAGATAAAATCTCAAAAAAGTTTCTTCCTATAGCTAAAGAATTCAATATGAAATGGTCTCTTTATTTTACAGACCAAGTCTTGCGTATGGCAATATTCGTATCTAAGCACTTACATTGTTTATATGACTTACTGTTAAGATACGAAAGTGGTCAATTTAAGTGTCAAATCCCTTTAATCATTAGCAATCATCCTAATGCCAAAAAAGTAGCTGAAAACTTTGGTATTAAATTTTTTGAATTTCCTATTACGAAAGAAAATAAGATAATTCAAGAAAAAAAGCAGATTGAACTTTTAAAAAAAGAAAAAATAGATTTAATAGTTTTAGCAAGATATACTCAAATTTTAACCAAACAATTTGTTAAAGAATTTCCTAACAAGATCATAAATATTCACCATTCGTTCTTGCCTGCCTTTAAAGGAAGAGCTCCTTACAAACAAGCCTATCAAAGAGGAGTAAAAATAATTGGAGCTACAAGCCACTATGTAACTGAAGAATTGGACGCCGGTCCCATTATTGAGCAGGATACTGTAAGGATTAGTCACAGAGATTCTCTTAAAGACTTGATTAGAAAAGGTCAAGATTTAGAAAAAGTAGTATTGAGTAAAGCTGTTAGATGGCATTTAGAAAGAAAGATTCTTGTTTATAATAACAAAACTGTAATTTTTGATTAACTAAAAAGATTACCTCAAAATGCGCCTGGGGAGACTCGAACTCCCGCTTACCAGCCTTAGGAGGGCTGAGCTCTTCCTTCTGAGCTACAGGCGCTCTCAAAATTTAATTATAGAATGAACTCTATAACCTGACAAGTTCTTTCTTCCGTTTAAAGCTGTCAATTCTATTAAAAATAGAACAGCCAAAATCTTAGCATTGAATTTTTTACATAGTTTTATTAGAGCTAAAGCTGTCCCTCCTGTAGCTAACAAATCATCAAAGATTATTACTTTGGAATTCTTTCTTATAGCATCCTGATGAATCTCAAAAGTCTCTTTACCATATTCTAAGGTATATGAAACTTTATAAGTTTTATAAGGGAGTTTACCTTTCTTTCTTACAGGCACAAATCCACAGTTTAATCTGTAAGCTAAAGCTCCTCCAAATATAAAACCTCTAGATTCTGGACATACTAAGTAATCTGGTTTTAAATCTTTAACTTCTTTTAAAAGAGCATTTATAGCTTTTTTAAAAATTTCTTTCTTACCTAAAAGAGGAGTAATATCTCTAAACAATATTCCTTTTTTGGGAAAATCTGGGATAGTTCTTATGTACCTTTCTAATATCTTCATTATCTTCCTCCTTATTGAGAAGATTCTATTTTTTCAATAAATTTTTTTAATTTTTCTAAAGCTCTCTCTTCTATTTGTCTTACTCTTTCTCTAGAGATCCCCAATTTTTTGGCTACTTCTGCTAAAGTCTGTGGAGTTTGGGTTTTTAACCCGAATCTTAAATCTAATATCTCTCTTTCACGTGGAGTTAAAACTTCCATTAATTCCAAAATCTCTTGATGTTTTAGAAATCTCTCTACTTCAGATTCTGTTTTTGCTTTTTCATTTTTAATAACTTCAACAAATTCATTTTCTTTATCTTCACCGATACGAGCTTCTAAAGAGGCTGTCTTTGCCATTAGTATTTCTATCCTTTCTAATTTCTTTTTTGAAATCTTTACTCTCCTTGCGAGTTCTTGTAATGTGGGTTCTCTCCCATATTTCTGACAAAACTCTTCTTTTTTCTTTTTTATCTTTGATATCATTTCACTTAAATACACAGGTATCCTTATGGTTTTAGCCTGTTCAATAATGGCTCTGGTTATAGCTTGTTTTATCCACCATGCTGCATAAGTACTGAATCTAAAGCCTTTGCGTGGATTAAATTTTTCAACTGCTCTCATTAAACCCAAATTTCCTTCAGCTATTAAATCTGTTAAAGGTAAACCTAATCCTATATAATGCTTGGCAATATTTACAACTAACTTTAAATTTGCTTCTATCATCTTTTTTCTTGCTTCTTTATCTCCCTTTCTTATTTTTCTGGCTAATTCTCTCTCTTCTTTAGGTGTTAATACTGGAATATCTTTTATTTTTTCTAAATAGCTTTTAATAGCTTCTTTCATAAATCATTTTTTCTTCCTTCTCTTCTTAGATTTTCTTTCTTTCAATTCTTTTAATTGAGCATGAGCTAAAGCCATTCTTGCTATAGGAATTCTAAAAGGCGAGCAACTTACATAATCTAATCCTATTTTATGACAAAACTCTACAGAATCAGGTTCTCCTCCGTGCTCTCCACAGATACCTATCTTTAAATCTTTGCGAACTTTCCTTCCCTTTTGAACTCCTATCTCCATCAATAGCCCTACACCTTCTGTGTCTAACTTTTGAAAAGGATCAGACTTAAGGATACCTTCTTTCAAATATTGGGGTAAAAATCTTCCTACATCATCTCTTGAAAATCCAAAAGTCATTTGAGTCAAATCATTCGTTCCAAAGCTAAAGAATTCAGCAATTTCAGCTATTTTATCAGCTGTCAAAGCTGCTCTTGGAACTTCTATCATAGTCCCAACACTGTATTTGAGTTTTACACCTTCTTCTTCCATAACTTCTTTAGCTATTTTATCTATTATCTCTTTTTGTCTCTTTATCTCTTCTACATTTCCAACAAGAGGGACCATTATCTCAGGAAAAACTTTTTTACCCTCTTTTTTTAACTGACAAGCAGCTTTAAAAATAGCTCTTGTTTGCATTTGAGTAATTTCAGGATAAACTATTCCTAATCTACAACCTCTGAAACCCAACATAGGATTAAATTCATGTAAGGCAGTTACTTTATCTTTTATCTTTTTTTCAGGGATATTCAATTTTTGAGCTAACTCTTTAATTTCTGCTTCAGTCTTGGGTAAAAATTCATGAAGAGGAGGATCTAATAATCTTATAGTTACTGGGTATCCTTTCATCACTTTAAAGATCTCATAAAAATCTTTTTGCTGAAGAGGTAGTAACTTATCTAAGGCTTTTTTCCTTTCTTCTGAATTATCAGCTAATATCATCTCCTGCATAATAGGTAATCTGTCTTTAGCAAAGAACATGTGTTCAGTTCTACATAAACCTATGCCTTCAGCTCCAAATTTTAAAGCAGTCTCTGCATCATGAGGTGTATCAGCATTAGCTCTTACTTTTAACTTTCTTACTGAATCTGCCCACCTTAAAAGAGTCTTAAACTCTGGAGTCAATTCAGGTTCTATTAAAGGAGCTTTGCCCAAAAACACTTCTCCTGTAGAGCCATTTATAGTAATAATATCTCCTTCTTTTATTATCTTTCCATTAATATGAAATTCTTTTTTATCTTCATAGACTAAAATATCTTGACATCCTACCACACATGGTTTTCCCATACCTCTTCCTACTACAGCTGCATGAGAGGTTAAACCTCCTGTAGAAGTCAAAATTCCTTGAGAAGCATGCATACCTCCTACATCTTCAGGAGAGGTCTCTTTTCTTACCAATATTACTCTTTCTCCAGATTCAGCCTGCTTTATAGCTTCCTCTGCAGTAAAGACTACTTTACCACTAGCAGCTCCTGGTGAAGCAGCCAAACCCTTAGCAATAGGGGCTTCTTTAAAAGAAGGATCTATTGTTGGATGTAAAAGTTGATCTAAACTTTGTGGAGATACTCTTAAAATAGCTTCCTCTTTGGTAATTAGTTTCTCTTTAACCATATCTACAGCTATCTTTACTGCTGCTCTTGCAGTCCTTTTTCCTGTTCTGGTTTGTAAAAGATATAACTTACCCTCTTGAATTGTGAACTCCATATCCTGCATATCTCTGTAATGCTTTTCTAATTTTTGAGCTATTCTATAAAGCTGATTGTAAACTTTGGGCATTATCTTCTTTAATTCTTCTAATTTTAAAGGAGTCCTAATACCAGCTACTACATCTTCTCCTTGAGCATTCTGTAAAAACTCACCATAAAAAACTTTCTTACCAGTAGAAGGATCTCTTGTAAAACAAACACCTGTCCCAGAATTTTCTCCCATGTTTCCAAAGACCATTGCCTGCACATTCACAGCTGTCCCTAAATCATCAGGAATATTATTAAGTTTTCTGTAAATTATTGCTCTCTCATTATTCCAAGATTCAAAAACAGCATTTATAGCCATCTTAAGTTGCTCAAATGCTGATTGAGGAAGTTCTGTTCCTGTTTCTTTCTTAATCAACTCTTTGTATTTACAGATTATATCTTTTAGATCTTCAACATCTAATTCTATATCGAATTTAACATTCTTCTCTTTTTTCTTTTCACTCAAAATCTCTTCAAACTTTTCATGCTTTACTTTCAAAACCACATTTCCAAACATCTGAATAAATCTTCTATAAGAATCATAAGCAAATCTTTCATTCTTAGTAAGCTTTGCTAATCCTTTAACACTCTCATCTGTTAAACCCAAATTCAAAATAGTATCCATCATCCCTGGCATAGAAATAGGAGCTCCACTCCTTACAGAAACCAAAAGAGGATTATTTTCATCTCCAAATTTTTTTCCCATAACTTTCTCTAATCTATTCAAATACTTTTTAACATTTTCATAAAAACCTTCAGGATATGATTTATTATGCTGATAATAATAACTGCAGATCTCTGTAGTAATAGTAAACCCAGGAGGTACAGGTATACCTAAATTGGTCATCTCTGCTAAATTTGCACCTTTTCCTCCTAAAAGATTTTTCATCTTTGCACTACCTTCAGCTTTACCTTCTCCAAAAAAGTAGATATACTTCTTTTTAAAAGTCTTTTTCATTTCTTCACCTCCCTTTTAATTTCATAAAATCAGCTATATTCTCTTTTAAAGGTGAATAGATTTCATACAACAGTCTTGCTCTATTCATCTTCAAATTTTTATCTTCTACATTGACCAAAACTTTATCAAAAAAGTTATGTAAAGAAGGTAGAATCTGCGAGTAAATCTTAATTATTTTACCATATTTTTTTTCTTTTAAAAGAACTTCAAACTCAGATTTAATTCTTAAAAATTCTTTATATAATTCTTTTTCAGGATGTTCTTTTAGAAGAGGTTCCTTTAAAGGAGGTAATGTTTTTTCTTTTTTAAGTATGGGTTTAAGAATTCTATAACACCTCTCATACACTTTTAAAGTATTTGTAAAATCAACAGATTCATAAAGAGCATCTAATTCTTTTAATCTTTTAAAAAATTCCCAAATTCTAAAAGGTTTCGTTTCTAATAAAGCTTCGATTAAATCTTTTCTTTTCGTAAAATTAAGAGCTAATGTTCTTATTCTTTCTTTAAAAAACTCTAAAACTTGAGAAACTTCTTTAAGACCTATAATTTGACAAGATTTTTCTACCAATTCTTTTAAATCACAGATTAAATCTCCTTCACAAAGAATCCTAATTATTCCTAAAGCTTGCCTCTTTAATCCAAAAGGATCTGCTTCTCCTGTAGGTTTGAATCCTTTAAAGAATACGCCTACAATGTTATCTAATTTGTCTGCTATACTTAAAATTTTACCTAAAAAACTCTGAGGAATTTTATCTTGAAAAGTCTTAGGTAAATAATGCTCGTAAATAGCTTCACAGATTATTTTTGAAAAACCTTGCTTCTTAGCATAAAATGAGCCTACAACTCCTTGCAGAGAAGGGAATTCTTTTACCATGTTGGTGACTAAATCTGCTTTTATTAAATAAGAAGCTAATTCTATTTCTTTGGCATCTAACTCAGGTTTATTTTCTATTTTTTGACATATAAATTCTGCTAACTCTTTTATTCTCTGTGCTTTTTCGTAAAAACTACCTAACCCTTCTAAAAATATTAAACTTTTAAGAGATGCTGCTCTATCTTTTAAAGAAATTTTTAAATCTTCTTTCATAAAATATAGAGCGTCTTTCAATCTGGCATCTAAAACATTCTCATAGTTTCTTCTTACTATATTCAAATTCTTTGGCTTTGTTTCCAATACAGCTATGAATTTATTTATAAGAGAACCATCCTCTTTTATTAAAGGAAATATTCTCTGATATTTAGACATGCTAGCTATCAAAACTTGAGGAGGTAGTTTTAAATACTCTTGTTTAAAATTTCCTACAAAAATAAAAGGAGATTCTGTCAAAAAATTCACTTCTTCTAAAAGGTTTGAATCAAACTCTTGTTTACATTTAAATTTTTTTGCTATTTTTTTAAGGTTCTCTAAAATTTTCCTTTTACGTATATTTTGATCATAAATAATTCCTTTCTTATCTAAAAATTTAAAAAATTCTCTGGGAGTTTTAATCAGTTTAGATTTTAATAACTTTGTTTTAGGATCGATAAAAAAAGTTTTTCTATTTGAAACTACATCTGCGATTTTAAATTTTATCACCTCTTTATCTAACAAACATACTATCCAATCGATCGGTCTTAAGAATCTGTATTTGGAATCTTCCCACCACATACTCTCTGCAAGTTTAAAATTGCTTAAAATTTTTATAAGAACTTCTTTTAAAGTAATCTTATTAAAATCTCCTTCTGCATAAAGAATGAGTCTCCTATAGGTGCAAAAGCCTTTTAATTGGCATTTATTAAAAAAATTTTTAAATTTAGATTTTAATTGATTTAAAATATCCTGAACACTTTCTGGAGGTAGTTCTTGAACACCTATTTCTAATAAAAACTCACTCATATTTTTCTAAATATTTTAAAGCGCAATTTTTGGCTAAAAACCTTATCCTCTTTATAAAATCTGGTCTCTGAATCTGAGATATCGCTCCTCTTGCATCTAAAAGATTAAAAATATGCGAATTTCTTAGAACTAACTCGTATGCTGGAAACAACAAATCTTTTTTTAATAACTCTGAAATTAATTTTTCATTGTAAGAAAACTCTTCTAAAAGAACTTTCACAGGAGCGAATTTAAAGTTGTATTCACAAAATTGGATCTCATAATCCTTAAATAAATCTTTGTAACTTATGCCTTTTTTGTACTCTATTTCGTATACATCCTTTTTGTTCTGCAAAAGCATAGCAATTCTTTCTAATCCATAGGTAATTTCACAACTAATAGGATATAATTCTATATCACCTACTTCTAAAAAATAAGTAAACTGAGTGATTTCTAAACTATCTAACCACACTTCCCACCCTAAACCCCTTGCTCCTAAAGTAGGTGAAGACCAATCATCTTTTACAAACCTTAAATCATGGGATGCTAAATCTAACCCCAGAAATCTTAAACTCTTTTTATAGATCTCTTTTACATCTTTTGGAGCAGGTTTTAGAATGACCTGATATTGAAAATATCTCTGCATTCTTAAAGGATTATCAGCGTATCTACCATCAGCTGGTCTCCTAGAAATTTGAACGTAAGCTGTCCTCCAAGGCTTTTTCCCCAAACACTTAAAGAAGGTGAAAGGATGGAATGTGCCTGCTCCTACTTCTGTATCGTAACTTTCAGCTATGAGACATCTTTGCTCTTTCCAAAAAGTATGGAGGTTTAAAATAATGTCTTCTAAATAATAACTCTTGACTTTTTTCATTCAAATCTTTCTTTTCTTAATCTTTCTATTATTTCAGGATCTATTTTAAAACTCTCAGCTTCAGAAGGAAACTTTCCTTCTTTTACATCTTTAATAAACTCTTTTATAGCAGTTTTAAAATCTTGAATCCAGTTCCTATACTTTCTTACAAATTTAGGTGTCTTTTCGGAATAAAAACCTAATAAATCATGGGTAACTAACACTTGACCATCACAAAATTTTCCTGAACCTATCCCTATCGTAGGGATTTTTAAAGATTCAGTTATCAACTTTGCTAACATTTGAGGTACACATTCTAAGACCATACAGAAACTGCCTGCTTTTTCTAAACTTAAAGCAGTCTCTAACAATTCTTTAGCACTCTCAAAAGTCCTTCCTTTAACTTTATATCCACCAACATTTAAAACCTGTTGAGGTAACAATCCTATATGAGTCATCACAGGGATACCTGCTTGTGTTATCTTTCTTACTAATTCTGTATGCTCTTTTGAACTCTCTATCTTTACAGCATGAGCACCTGCTTCTTTTACAAACCTTATTGCATTCTTAACAGCTTCTTGGATTGAAATTTGATAACTCCCAAAAGGCATATCTGCTACAACCAAACTTTTTTTGGAAACTCTGCTTACAGCTCGAGTCAAAATTATCATTTCTTCCATACTAACTTTTAAAGTATCTTCATAACCTAAAACTACATTGCCTGCTGAATCTCCTACTAAGATAATATCTACATCTATTTCATCTAAAAGTTTTGAGAAGACTGCATCATAAGCTGTAAGCATTATGATCTTTTCTTTTTTCTGTTTTTTTTCTAAAAGAATTTGAGGGCTAACTCTTTGAACCATACAATTGATTTTAACAGTTAATTTGGAGTGGTCAAGAAATCTAATTAAATTCAGATTTTGGAGAAAATTCAAAGAGTTTTAATTAAATTTTTAGCAGCTAAAATTCCTTGAGCTATAGCTTCTACTACACTCGCTTCTCCTTTTACTATATCTCCTGCAGCATAGACTCTTTTAACTGTAGTCTCTAAAAGTTTATTGACTTTTAATTTTCCATCTAAAACTTCTAAATCTGGATGGGTTTTATATATTAAAGGATTAGGAGATTGTCCTATAGCTATTATTACACTATCAGTTTTTATCTCTAAAAATTCTCCAGTGGGAGTAGGTTTTGGTCTTTGAGTAGAATCTAATCCTCTTAGTTCCATTTTTTCAAAAACTACACTTTCTACAAAATCTTTGCCTTTAAATTCTTTAGGAGCTAACAGAAAATTAAACTCTACACCTTCTTCTTCTGCATGTTCTATTTCTTCAATTCTGGCAGGCATAAATTCTTTTGTTCTTCTGTAACAAACTTTAACTTTACTATTTAACCTGAGAGCTACTCTTGCACAGTCTATAGCAGTATTTCCTCCACCTATAACTATGGTGGTTTTACCTATATTTAAAGGGGTGAGTTTCTTTGGAAAAAGATGAGCTCCCATTAAATTTACTCTCATTAAAAATTCATTGGCTGAATAAATACCCCTTTTTTCTTCTCCTTTAATATTTAAGAGTTTGGGAAGACCTGCTCCTGTAGCTATAATTACTCCTTTAAAACCTGCTTTAAATAATTGAGAAATAGTAAGAGTTCTACCTATTAAACAATTCAATATGAATTCTACACCCATCTTCTTTAAAGTCTCTATCTCTCTGTCTACAATTTCTTTTGGCAACCTGAAAGAAGGGATTCCATAGATTAAAACTCCTCCTAATTTATGCAGAGCTTCAAAACAACTAACTTTGAAACCATTCTTTCGCAGATACCAACTCGCTGCTAAACCCGCTGGTCCTGATCCAATGACAGCTATTTTTTCTTTCCTTTCTTTTATTTTTATTTCCTCTTTATACCCTCTTTTATGAAATTCATCTGAAACATATCTTTCTAATTTTCCTATTCTTATAGGTTTTGATTTCTTACCTAATACACAAGCACTTTCACATAAATTTTCTTGTGGACATACCCTAGAACAAATTTGTGGAAAAGGATTCTTTTCTTTTATCAGAAAATAAGCTTCTTTTATTTTGTCAGCTTCAATTAGCTTTATAAAACCTGGTATATCTATATTTAAAGGACATGCTTTTACGCAACTGGGGTCTGCACACTTTAAACATCTTTCAGCTTCTTTTAAAGCTTGAACTTTATCGATATCTAAGATTACTTCTTCAAAATCTTTTATTCTCTCTTCAGGTTTTCTTTTAAAAACTTGTAAGCACATTCTTCCTTTTCTTTATAATGATTTAACCTTAAGATTAAACTATCAAAATCCACTTTATGCGCTTCAAATTCAGGACCATCTACACAGGCAAATTTTTCTTTACCATCTACTATCACCCTACACGCACCACATAAGCCAGTTGCATCTACCATTATAGGATTTAAAGAAACTATAGTCTTTATATTAAACCTCTTGGTGATTTCTGAGACTCTTTTAAGCATAATTGCAGGACCTGCACAATAGACAAAATCTATCTTCTCTTCTAAAAGGATCTTATCTAAATCTTGAGTTAAAAATCCTTTTCTTTGATAAGAACCATCATCTGTATAAATAAAAATTTTTTCTGAAAGTTCTCTTAATTCTTTCTCTAAAAATATTAATTCTTTCGTTCTTGCTCCTATTAAAGTATAGAGTCTTTTTCCTTTAGATTTATAATACTTTAACTTAGGATAAATCTCACATTGAGCTAAACCTCCTCCAATAAAAAGACCTTTATCAAAATCTTCATCTAAAATTACCTTTCCTAAAGGTCCTAATATAGAATGAATGGTATCACCTTCTTTTAATTGAGAAAGTTTATAAGTTTGAGCACCTACTATCTGAAATATAAACTCTATATAATTTTCTTTTTCATTCCAATTAAAGAGTGTTAAAGGAATCCTTTCAGAATCAAGGTCTTGTAAGACTACTATAAATTGACCAGGTTTAGCATTAATAGGGATTAAATGTGAATTTACTTTAAACTTAATTATCTGTGGGGCTAAGATCTTTTTTTCTAAAATAGTAAATTTTAAGTTCTCCATTTTTTTCTTCAACCAAATAAACTTGGATATTTAAGGAATTTTTTTTCAAAAATTCTTTTATTTTATCCTTACCCATCACAAAGAAAGCTGTGCTTAAACTGTCTGCTAAGCTCAGATTATCAGCTATCACACTAACACTTAATAGATTATTTGCAATAGGAAAACCTGTTTTAGGGTCTATTATATGATGATATCTCTTATTTTCAAATTCAAAAAATTGCTCATAGTTACCTGAAGTAGCTATAGCTTTGTTCTCTAATTCCAAAATTTTTAGATATCTGTATTTATCTTTGGGATCTCTGATAGCTATCTTCCATTTTCTATTTAAGTTTTTACCTGCACAATATATATCTCCTCCTGCATCTATTAAAAAATTATTTATCTTTTTACTCCTAAAAAACTCTGCTAATTTATCTACGATAAAACCTTTTGCTATTCCTCCTAAATCTATTTCTTGACCTTGTTTTCTTAAAAAAACTTCATTGTTCTTTTCATCGATTAACAGATCTTTGATGTTAGTTAATTTTAATTTTTTTAAGATTAGTTCTTTTGAAGGAAGTTTTTTTACCCTTTTCTTCTTTATTAAACCCTTCCAAATCTTTATAACAGGTGATAGCATCACGTTAAAAGCTCCATCTGTCAAATGATGAATTTTCAATGCTAACTTTAAACACTCTATTAGATCTTTAGATACCTTTGTTTTTTGAATACCTGCATTTTTATTTATTTTAGAAACCTCAGAATTCATATCATAATAATTAAAGACTTTCTCCAGATTTTTTAAGAATCTTTCTGTTTCAGGAGGTATTTCTTTTGAAGGAATTTTTATTTTTATTATAGTGCCTAAAAAAAGATAGGTCTTTTCAGCTGAGAAAGCTACACAAAAGTGGAAAAAGAAGATACATAAAAATATTCTTTTCATTTAACTCTTTATTCTTTTCTGTCTCCATTCTTTTATCTTCTCCCAAGACCAACAGTTTATAACATTTTCTTTGGTAGCCCATGCTCTTCTTGCTACACTTACTCCTAATTCTAAAAAATGGATTTGATCTAAAATATGAGCATCTGTCCCTAAAGATAATAAGACTCCTGATTCAACGGCTTTCTTAGCATTTATATCATTTAGATCTAATCTTTGAGGAAAACAATTTATCTCTAAAGCGGTCTGTGTTTGGAGACAAACTTTTATTATCTCTTCCAAATCTATCTCATAACCTTCCCTTTGTCCCCATAACCTGCCTGTAGGATGAGCTATGATGTCTACATATTTATTTTTGCAAGCCTTTATTATCCTTTGGGTTAGCTGAGATTTAGACTGCTTAAAACCTGTATGGATTGCAGCTATTACTAAATCTAATTTTTCTAAAATCTCTTGAGGGTAATCTAAAGAACCATCATTTAAAATATCTACCTCAGCTCCACATAATACTTTAAAATCTTTGTATTCTGAGTTTATCTTTTTAACCTCTTCTATTTTCTTCAATAGATTTTCGATTGAAACTCCTCCTGCTACTTTCAAACTTTGAGAATGATCACAGATAGCTACATACTCAAAACCTAATTTCCTGCAGAAATCAGCTATCTCTCTTATGGTATAACCTCCATCTGAATATTTTGAATGGACATGCAAATCTCCTTTTACATCTTCAAAACTTATGACTTTTGGAAGACTTTTATTTAAAGCTAACTCTATTTCTCCCTGATCTTCTCTTAACTCAGGTAATATATATTCCATACCAAAGAAATCAAAGATTTCTTCTTCTGTAGCTCCACACACTCTTTTTTCTCCTTTAAAAACACCATATTCATTTACTTTGTATCCACTTTTTAAAGCTAACTGTCTAAATTTAATGTTAAAAGCTTTTGAACCTGTAAAGTACATTAAAGCTGAACCAAAACATTCAGGATCTACTACTCTTAAATCTACTTGTATGTCTTCATCTGTCAAAACAGAAGATTTGGTAGTTCCTTTTGCCAAGATTTCTTTTACTTTTTTAAAATTTACAAATTCTTCTGAAACTTTAAGGGGGTCTGAAGTAACTACTAAAATATCTATGTCTTTTATAGTATCTTTTCTTCTTCTGACAGAACCTGCTTCACTTATCTTTTTAACTATACTAAAACTTTTCAGATAATCTATAAAGCTTGAGGCGATTTCTAAAGCTTTATATAAAGGCATTCTCTCTTTTCCTTTTTTTATTAACTCTATCCCTTTTAGTATATTTTCTATGGTTTTTTCTCTTATTCCTGGTAAACCATAAAGTTTTCCAGATTTAGCAAATTCTTCTAACTTTTCTATGCTATCTATATTTAACTTTTCATATAAAAGCTTTGCTGTTTTTGGACCTACTGAAGGTATCTCTAAAATCTTTAAAAGTCCTGGAGGTGTGCTTTTCTTTAACTCTTCATAATATTTTAAAGTACCTGTCTCTAAGATTTCTTTTATTTTAAGAGCCAAATCCTGACCTATTCCTGGAATAGAAGTTAATTTACCAGTCTTTGCCAACTCTTTTAAATCTTGTGTTAGGTTTTCTATATTTTGTGCAGCTTTCTCATAAGCTCTTATTCTAAAAGGATTCTCATCCTTTACTGATAAAATCTGAGCTATTTCTCTAAAGATTTTAGCTATCTGTTGATTGGTCATTTTCTAAAGGATATTTAGCTACTACTCTTGTTTTAATCCCTCCTCTTATATTAAATATTCCTTCTACTTCTAATTTTTTGGGTTTCAATACTTTCACCAAATCTTGCATAATTTTATTTACTGCATGTTCATGAAAGATCTTTACTTGTCTGAAAGCAAACAGATAGTATTTTAAAGATCTTAATTCAATTAAGTATTTGTTAGGAACGTATCTTATAGTTATCTGAGCGTAATCAGGTAATTCTGAAAAAGGGCATAAACATGTAAATTCAGAAGTCGTGTGTTCAATCTCAATAGGGTTTTCTTCATATTCATATTTTATTACTTTCAAAATACTCGTATCTATATCTTGAGGCAAAAAAGTTTTGCCCAAAGTTTTTTTTGCTTTTTTCTCTTCAGGATTTACATACCTTTTAATCTTCATACTCTCACTAACATAGCTTGAGATTGAGCTTTTAGAATCTTGTCTTGAAACAAGTCTGCTTCACATATAAAGTAAGATGAACTTTCTTTAATTAATCTTGCTCTCAAAATTATCTGTTTGTTGGTGTAAACTGGTTTTTTTAATTTTACAGTTATCTTAGCTGTAACACATTTTATACCTTTCTTATAAACTACTTGAGCTGAAACTTCATCTAAAAGTGTGCAGACTATACCTCCATGGACTATATCTTTATAACCTTGGAATTTCTTATCTAAAACTATTTTAGAGACTACTTCATTATTTTCTTTCTCAAACTCCATCTTTAAACCGTGAGGGTTATTTTTCCCACAACAAAAACACCAATCGTCATCTATAAATAATTCTCTGCTCATCTTGATTTATATTATCATATTAAAAAACATTTTAAAGATCTTAAAGATTTGAAATTTTTTTTCTAAAAATTATAAATGTTAAAAAAGAATAAAGAACTATAGAACAAAGTGAATGTAAAATTATAAAAAGTTTTAGATTCTGGTAAATCAAACTATCTGGAAAACAGGAAAAATATACCAAAGAATGAAATCTTGGAGAAAAAATATAAAAGATAAAAAAACTCATTTTAAAAAATAGAGGTGCCTCTGAAAATTTTAAGGCTAAAGATTCAGTCTGAAAGCTTCCTAAGAAAATAAGGAATAAAAATATGTAACTTAAAAATTTAGGTAAGACCAGATACAAAAAAGAAAAGAAGACTGAAAACAATAAAAGAAGTATAGTTGAAAAGAAAATACTCATAAGGTTGAAATGAAAATATTTATGAAAAAAAATTATACCTGCTAAAATTCCATAGAAAACACCTGTTACACTCATTATGCAAAGAAATATTGCTATTAAGTATCCTAAGAAATAATGAGTCTTATTCAAAGGAAGACAGAGAAAATTATATAAAGTCTTTTTATCTGTCCAAAAGGAAAGAAAACTTATAACAATTCCGAATAAAATCAAAACTGAAAATA
Source organism: uncultured bacterium (assembly GCA_965541615.1). Taxonomy (GTDB): domain Bacteria; phylum Omnitrophota; class Gorgyraeia; order Duberdicusellales; family CBEUCJ01; genus CBEUCJ01. The sequence goes on from CBEUCJ010000002.1 coordinate 248,071, forward strand.
AATCTATAAAAAAATATCCACTTCTTAAAGCTAAATTCTCAACATTTTCTATCCTAAGAAGTTTTAAATAAAATTCTTTAAAAGTATCAGAAAAGTAAAGATGTAAAGATTGTAAAAAAATGATCCCTAAGAATATAAGAATAAAGAAAAACTTTTCTTTTGTAAGCTTTCTAATTAAAATTTTAGCTAAAAGTAGGCTCTTAAACATTCTCTATTTTTTCAAAAGCAGATTCTAAACTTTCAAATTCCTTTAATTCTGTTTTAGTTAACATTTTTAAGATCTTTCCTTCTTTTATAAAACAGACTCTATCACAAAGTTTTTCTATCTCTGAGAGGATATGAGAAGAGATTATCATAGTAGTTTGTTTAAATCTCTCTTCTAAAATTCTTAAGACTTTTTTTCTGGTAGGTAGATCCAAAAAGACCGTAGGTTCATCCCATATAAGAAGTTTATTTTTACCTAACAAAGAAACTATAATCTGAATTAGCCTTTTCTGACCTTGAGAAAGATCACCTAAAGGTTTATTTAAAATAGGTTTTAAACAGAATTCTTCAATAAAAAAATCCAAATCAGAATCTGCTCTTTTAATCTTAGAATAAAAATTTAAAGCTTCCTTAACTTTAAGAAAACCAGGTATACAAAATTCTTCAGGTAAAAATCCTATATATTCTTTAATCTTAGGATCTTGAGGCGCTGAACCTAAAACTTCAACTTTGCCATCATCAAATTGAGTTAAACCTAAAATTATCTTTAAAGTGGTAGTTTTTCCTGCTCCATTAGGTCCTAAGATTCCAAAAATTTCAGATTCTTTTATCTCTAAATCGATTCCTTTTAAAACTTCTATTTTTTTATAACTTTTTCTTAAATTCTCAATCTTTAATATCATAAAAAATTCAAAGTATTTAAAGGTTTTTCCAAATGGTATAATAAGAAACTATCTATTATTTCTTTCAATACACTTCTCATTTGAGGACTTAATTTAATATTTAAAGATTTTAACAGACTTTGTTTATGCCAATATAAAAGAGTGTTAACTACTCCTTGTTCAATCTTTCTTGCTGTAAATATTTTCCTGGCACAATTCTCACACACTAAACCCCCTTTTTCTATACTCAAAAATGCCTTTTTACTAATAGAATTCTGACATACTAAGCAGTCTGTTAAATGGGGTTTTATTCCTACATACTCAAATAATTTTAACAAAAAAATGAATCTTAATTTTTCCTTGTCTTTAACATTTAAATTTTCTAATGCCCAATTGAGCAAATAAAAAATTTTCTTGTTCTCATCTTCTAAATTTAAAAAATTATTGATAACTTCTGCAAAAAAACAAGCATAATAAAAGTTGCTTATACTTTCAAAAACAGGAAAGACTTTTATTAAAAATATCTGTGAGATTAAATTAAGTTCTGATGAAGCAGAATAAAAGACAATTTCATTTAAAGACCCTATTAAACAACTAGAATTATACTTTAATGGTTCTTTTCTAACAGCTTTTAAAATTCCTTTTATCTTTCCAAAATCTAAAGTAAAGAACAAAATAATCCGAGAACTGGTTCTAAAATCCTGAGAAGAAAGAATAAAAGCTTTAGTTTTAAAGATACCCCTTTTCATCTAAGAGATTTAATATTTCTGCTTCTCTCTTTCTCATTTTTTCTGCATCTTTCTTATTATAATCTTTAAACCCTTTTAAGTGAAGTAAGCCATGGATTATATAAAGAGTTAATTCTTTTAGAAAAGTACTTTTAAATCTCTTTGAATTTACCTTAGCTCTCTCTACAGATATTAAAATGTCTCCTAAATATCTTTTTGAATCTGATTTAAAACTGAGTACATCTGTAGTTGAATTTTTATTTAAAAATTCTTTGTTGTATTTTCTTATTTGAGCATCATCTAAAAAAACTATACTTATTCCTTTCTTTATACCCATAATCTTTAAAACAAACTCAGTTATCTTAATTATTTTTTTGGTGGGTACTTGTATTTTTCTTTGATTGTTGAGAAGATTTATCTGGAACATCTTGTGTCTTTGGGTATTCAATACGAGCGTGGAAAAGGGCTGTTAGAAGTCTTATAAATACTTCTTCTATTTTCTCTAATTCTTTCAAACTTAAACCTGATTCATCTAACTGTCCGTCCTCTAATTTAACTCTTATTATTTCTTTTACAAGTTCTCTTATTCTGGAAGGTGTGGGCTCCTCTAAAACTCTGGAAGCAGCTTCTATTGAATCAGCAAGTAAGACGATAGCTGTCTCTTTTGTTTGAGGCTTAGGACCTGGATATCTAAACTCATCTTTCATTTTTTCTTTTTCTTTTTCTGTTAGATCTTTTGTTGCTTGATGATAAAAATAACTAATTAAAGAAGTTCCATGGTGTTGAGATATAAAGTCTATTACAGGTTGAGGAAGTCTGTATTTTTTTGCTAATTCTACACCTTCTTTTACATGGTTTATTATCACAAGTTTGCTCATAGTAGGTGTTAAAGCTTTATGTCTGTCTTTTCTGTAAAGTTGATTTTCTACAAAATATTCAGCTTTGGAAATCTTTCCTATATCATGAAAGTAAGCTCCCACCCTTGCCAAAAGAGAATTAGCTCCTATACTTTCAGCTGCACTTTCAGCTAAATTTGCTACGATAAGACTATGTAAATAAGTGCCAGGAGCTTCTAAATTCAGCTTTTTTAATAAAGGATGGTTTGTATCTGAAAGCTCTAACAGTCTTATATTTGTAACTACTCCAAAGAAATTTTCAAGTAAAGGTAAAACTCCTAATACAAATATAAAAGAAAATATACTATTTCCTAAATCAGAGAGTATGCATTTTTTTAAGATCTCTAGATTTCTGACATCAAGAGAGTTTAAAGAACTATTCAATAAAATCTGTAAAACTCCTGCAACTAAGGCAGCTTTTATTATCTGGGGTCTCTTTTTCTGTTTGTATAATAAAATTAAACACAAAAGACTTGGAATGAATAATATAAGTACCTGATTTAAGCTATTTACTAATAAACCTACGAACATTGAGAGTAAAAGATTAATAAAGATAGCTACCTCATAATTGCCAAATAACAAATAAGAAAGCATCCCAAAACTCATTATTGGAACACTACTGTAAAAAAGAGAAAATTTTGGCAGAACAAAGTTTATTATGAGAAAACTTACTGCAAACCCCAAATTGAGAAGAAATAGTTGAGACAAAGCTTCTTTAAATTTTAAAGGATTCAGATTAAGATATGAAAAGTAAATTCCCCACAAAAAGATTAGCAGAGCATATAAAGGAGTGATCTTTAAAGATAGAAAGAATAATGACTGTAAAAGGATTATAAAAAGAAAGATTAAATTTTCAGTTCTTCTTTCTTTTTTCATAGGCTTCAATTATTTCTTGGACTAAAGAATGTCTTACTACATCTTCACCTGTCAAATATACAAATTTTATACCTTTAATATCTTTTAAGACCTCTATAGCTTCTATTAAACCTTGAGGTCTACCTCCTGGTAAATCTGACTGAGTAAGATCTCCTGTTATAACTGCTTTTGAACCAAAGCCCAATCTTGTTAAGAACATCTTCATCTGTTCAGAAGTACAATTTTGAGCTTCATCTAAAATTATAAAAGCATCGTTTAGAGTTCTACCTCTCATATAAGCTAAAGGAGCTACTTCTATTACTCCGGTTTCTGTATACTCTTCTATTCTCTCTGGTTCCATCATCTCATACAGAGCATCATAAAGAGGTCTTAAATAGGGACTTAGTTTTTCAGTTACATCTCCTGGTAAAAACCCTAAAGATTCTCCAGCTTCTTTTGCAGGTCTTACAAGAATTATCCTTGAAACCTTATTTTTCATTAAAAAAGAAACTGCACACCCCATAGCTAAATAAGTCTTACCAGTTCCAGCAGGCCCCAAAGAAAATACAATATCATAATCGTATATTGCTTTTACATATTCTAATTGTCCTTTGGTCTTAGGAGTTATAAATTTCTTTCTTGAAAAGACTTCTATTCTGTAATCTTTTAATTCTTGAAAGAATTCGTTATTTGATGTTGAGAATCTTAGAAAATGAAGAACATCTGATTTTTTTATTGGTAAGTTTTTTTCTGCAAAAAAATGCATTTCCTTTAACACATTAATTGCTTTATCTATATCTTTAGCAGAATCTCCTTTAATTATAAGATGGTCTGATTTTAAAAATATTTTTACTTTTAAAGTTTCTTCTATCATTTTTATGTATTGATCTTGAGGACCGAATATAGCTTTTAAATGCTTTAGATTCTGCAAAGGAAATATTTTCTCTTGCATTACTTAGGAATTTTCAGAATGAGTCCTTCTTTAATAAAATCTGGATCTTTTATCTTATCTTTATTGGCTTCAAAAATCTTTTTCCATTTTTTATGAGTTCCATAGAACTTATAGGAAATCTTTTGTAAAGTATCTCCTTTTTGAACTTTGTAAGTTATGAATTCCTCTTGTGGAATTTGGGGTTCTTTAATTTCCTCAGACTCAGTTAACTCAGTTAAAGGTTCTTCTTCAACGACCACTGTTTCTGTCTCTTTTTCTGAAACAGGTTCCTCTATCTTTTGAGAAATATATTCTTGTGATTTTGGCTCTAAACTTTTAGAAGGAGTTTCTTCTAACTCTACTACTTTTGATGGACCAAATTCTATCTCCAAAACAGTAATAGTCCTAGTCTTTTTTTTAGGTAAAGGTTTTTCTGGAGGTGGAGTCCCTACTATATAGCCCCTATTTCCTTTAATCTCTAAGTCTGAACGTGGTTTTTGAATATTATATACCCTTGCTACACACCCTATTAAAAACAAGATTAAAGATAAATAAAGTATCTTCATTGTTTTACCCCCTTTCTTCTATTTTAATCCCTAACTCCTTTAACTGAAAATCTTCTACTTCTGAAGGAGCATAAGTTAAAGGGCAAATTCCTTTCTGTGTCTTGGGAAAAGCTATTACTTCTCTGATGCTTTCTTCTTTACATAATATAGCACAAAATCTGTCTAATCCTAAAGCTATACCTGCATGAGGAGGGGCTCCAAATTTTAAAGCTCTTAATAAAAATCCAAATTTTTTTTCAGCTTCTTCTTTGCTTATATTTAATATTTCAAAGATCTTTTTTTGAAGTTGAGGAGTATGAATTCTTACAGAACCCGAAGCAATTTCAGCTCCATTTAATACTAAATCATAAGAACGTGCCTTTACTTTTTCTAATTCTCCTTTTTCTAAAAATTCAATAGTAGAAGGGTGTGGAGCTGTGAAGGGATGGTGTTCTGAGACCCATCTTTTTTCATCTTCGTCATATTTAAAAAGAGGAAAATCAGTAATCCACACAAAAGAAAATTCATCTTCATTTTTTCTTAAATCTGGTTTATCAGTATTGTACTTTTTCATACATTCTTCATAACTCAATCTCATAAAAGGGATCTTTATCTCTTTATTCAAAAGCTCTTTAAAAATTCTACTCATCAACTCTTCCATTAAAGAAAAAATATCTTCTTCTTCTGCAAAACTCATCTCTATATCTAATTGAATAAATTCAGGCTGTCTATCCTTTCTTAAGTCTTCATCTCTGAAGCACCTTACTATCTGATAATATCTATCAAAACCTGAAACCATTAAAATTTGTTTAAATAGCTGAGGAGATTGAGGGAGGGCATAAAACTTTCCTAAATTTAATCTGGAAGGGACTAAAAAATCTCTTGCCCCTTCCGGAGTAGACTTAGTTAAAAAAGGAGTCTCTATCTCTATAAATCCTTTTTCATCAAAAAATCTATGTAAAACTTTATTTAATTTATGTCTAAATATAAGATTTCTTTGCATCTTTGGAGTCCTTAAATCTAAAAATCTGTACTTTAATCTCAATTCTTCAGAGATATCTGTAGAATTATCTATTTCAAATGGTAAATTCTCACATTTATTTAAAATCTCAATATGCTTGGCTTCTACTTCTATTAGTCCTGTCTTTATTTTAGGGTTTTCTGTTTTAGGAGGTCTTTTACGAACTATTCCTTCTACCAAAATTACAAACTCATTTCTTATCTCTTTAAGTTTCTCATAAGCAGATTTATTATGGGGGAGGACTACGATTTGAGTTATTCCATATCTATCTCTTAAATCTAAAAACACAATCTTACCATGGTCTCTTCTCCTATAGACCCATCCACATAGCTTTACATTTTTCTCTACATCACTTAAGCCTAACTCTCCACAAGTATGTGTTCTCAACATTTTTCGTTTTTTTCTTTTAAAAACTTTATTAAATCTTTTTCACTTATCTTAAATTCTTTGCCTGTCTTCATCTCCTTTACAGTAAAAAAATTCTTTTCTATTTCTTCTTTACCTATCAAAATGCAAAACTTAGCTTGCAAAGAATTAGCTCTTCTCATCTGAGATTTTAAAGATTTATTTTGAAAATCTGTTTCAGTTTTAAAACCTGCTTCCCTTAATTTATACACTAACTCAAAACTTTTCTCTAAAAAATCTTCATTTAAACTCACAACAAATACATCTAAAGTTTGTATCTTTTCTTCTTTTTTCAAAAGAAGCATACGCTCAACACCTAAAGCGAATCCCACACAAGGAGTAGAAACTCCTCCTAACTCAGCTACCAAGTTATTGTATCTGCCACCCCCTCCAAAAGCATTTTGAGCTCCAAGTTCTGGGCTTATAAACTCAAATACAGTCTGAGTGTAATAATCTAATCCTCTTACTAAAAAATTGTCTTCTTCAAATTCTACTTGGAATCTTTTTAACAGAAACTTCAATCTTTCAAAGTGTTCTAAACAACTCTTACACAAAATTTTTTCTTTTTTTAAAACGAGCATCTTTTTAATTCTTTGACATCCTTCTTGCTTACAATCTAAAATCCTTAAAACATTTTTTTCAAATCTTCTTTTACAATTTTCACATAAATCTTCTTTGAAAGGCTCAAAAGCTTCTTTTAAAATCTTAATAAATCTTTTTTTATCTTCTAAACAGCCCAAAGAATTCAAAATGAGTTTATAATCTTTAATACCGAATTCTTTGATTATCTCAAGAGCACATTTTATGATCTCTAAATCTGAATAAGGAGAACTGCTTCCTATGATTTCTGCTCCTATATGGTGAAATTGCCTTAATCTTCCTTTTTGAGGACGCTCTCCTCTAAACATTGGACCTATATAAAAAAATTTGCAAAAATTATATTTCTTGTCTAAAGAATTCTCTAAATAAGCTCTTATTACACCGGCAGTACCTTCAGGTCTCAATACATAAATGTTATCATGATGCTTTACCTCTAAAAGTTGTTTTTCTATAATATCTGTGAATTCTCCCAAACTCCTTATAAATAAAGATTTATCTTCAAAAATAGGAGTTTTAATCTCTTTAAAAGAAAATCTTTCAAAGATTTTCCTAGCTATTTCTTCTAACTCTCTAAATTTTAAGATCTCAGAATCAAAAAAATCTTTTGTGCCTCTAGGAGCTGAGATTCTTTTCATCTTATAAAAACTATTTAACAGTCTTGAACTTAGAGTGTCAAGGAAAAGTTCTCTTCTCCTATTAACTCTGAAAGTTCTTTAAGTAAAGATTCATTTATTCTCACTCTTTGCTCTTCTACCTTTATCTTAATAAGTCTTAATTCAGGCCAATTAAAATGGAAATAAATCTCAGTATTTCCAGGATATTTAATAAATATTGACTTTAATTTTTTAAGAAAATCTTCATTACTCTCATTGAGAATTATATCCAAAGACTTAATTTTTTCTAAAAATTCTTCTAAAGAAAATATCTTATCAGCTATCAATTTGGGTTCATCTTCTTTGAAATTCACCTTACCTTTAACTACCACTATATTTTGAGAACGAATGTTTTTGGTGAACTCTTGATAGACTTTTGGAAAAGCAAACACTTCTATTTGGGATTGGGGGGTTTCTAATTTTAATATAGCCATCTGTTCTTTGCTTTGTCTGGTGGAAGTGATTTTAATTATCTCTAAAATTCCACCAACAGTTATCTCTTCATTTTCTTTTAATTTATAAACATCATTTAAATTTACAGTACTTATCTTTTTTAAGCAAAGTTGATATTTTGATAAAGGATGACCTGTAACAAAGAAACCTAAAAGTTCTTTTTCAAAATTTAATAATTGTGTTTGAGGCCATTCTTCTATTTCAGGGAGTTCATCTTCTAAAGTATCTTTTTCCATAAAACTGAATAAAGATAACTGTCCTTTATTTTGATTTTTTTGTTTTTTAGATGCAGATTCCAAAGTCTTATCTAAAATACTCATTAGTTGAGAGCGTTTTGCTCCTAGACTATCAAAAGCTCCACATTTGATCAAACTTTCTATTACTTTTCTATTAACTGTTCTTAGAACTACTCTTTGACAGAAATCCTTCAAGGATTTAAACTTACCATCTTTATTTCTTGCACTTATAATTGCCTCTACAGCTGCTTTTCCTACGTTTTTTACTGCCATTAATCCAAACCTTATTTTTTTACTACCTGTAACTGTAAAATCTGCATATGATTCATTGATATCTGGAGGTAAAATCTCAATACCCAAATTTTTGGCTTCAGTTATATATTCAACTAACTTATCTGTATTATTTTTTTCAGAATTAAGCAGACTACACATAAATTCTGTACAAAAATTAGCTTTTAAATAAGCTGTCCTGTAGGAGATCAAAGCATAAGCTGTAGAATGAGATTTGTTAAATCCATAACCTGCAAAATATTCCATCAAATCAAATATTTTCACTGCTGTAGCTTCTGGTATACCATTTTTAATACATCCTTCTATAAATTTTTTTCTTTGAGCTTCCATTTCTTCAGGAATCTTTTTAGAAATAGCTCTCCTTAAAATATCTGCTTCAGCTAAACTAAAACCTGCTAATTCTGAAGCTATTTTCATTACTTGCTCTTGATAGACTATGATTCCATAAGTCTCTTTTAAAACAGGTTCTAATTTTGGATGAAGATAGCTTACAGGTTGTCGTCCGTGCTTTCTTTCTATAAAGTCTGAAACCATACCTGTGCCTATAGGTCCTGGTCTATATAAAGCCAAACAATGAATTAGATCTGTGAATTTCTCTGGCTTTAATCTTCTTAACAAATCCCTCATCCCTGAAGATTCTAATTGAAACACCCCTATAGTCTTTCCTGCAGATAATAATTCATAAGTTTTTTTATCATCTAATGGAATACTTTTTATATCTAAATCTATGCCTCTCAATTTTTTTATCCACCTCAAAGTCTCTTCAATCAATGTCAATGTCTTTAAACCCAAAAAATCCATCTTTAATAAACCTAATTTTTCAAGTGGTCCCATAGAAAAACCTGTTGTAATTTCACCTTCTGAGGTTTTATATAAAGGGATGTAATCTGTTAAAGGTTTATCAGAAATCACTACTCCTGCAGCATGGATTGAAGCGTGTCTTGAGAGACCCTCTAATTTTTTGGCGATATCTATTAGCTGTCTTATCTTTGGATCTGATTCATAAAGAGCTCTCAATTGGGGTGTTCTCTGCAAAGCACTATCTAAACTAATGTTAGGTTCTGGAGGTATTAACTTTGCTATTCTATCTACCTCAGAATAGCTTAATCCTAAAACTCTTCCTACATCTCTTACCACAGCTCTTGCTTGTAAAGTTCCAAAGGTTATAATCTGAGCTACATTTTCTTTGCCGTATTTAGAAGCTACGTATTCTAAGATTTTGGGCCTCTTTTCATCACAGAAATCTATATCAATATCAGGCATACTTACTCTTTCTGGATTTAAAAATCTTTCAAAAAGTAAACCATATTCTAAAGGATTTATCTCTGTAATCCCTAATAAATAACTCACCAAACTTCCAGCAGCTGATCCTCTCCCAGGACCTGTGGGAATATTGTTTTCCTTAGCAAACTTAACTAAATCCCAAATTATCAAAAAATACCCTGCAAAACCTGTTTTTTTGATAACTTCTAATTCATACTCTAATCTTTTCAATACTTGCGGAGTAGGCTTAGGAAATTTTTTCTCTAAATTCTCATAACAAAGTTCTTTCAAAAACTCAAAAGGGCTTTTTTGAGAAGGTACAGGAAAGTTAGGTAAATGTAGTTCAGAAAACTCTATTTCCACATTACATCTCTCTGCGATCTCTAAAGTATTGTTTAAACTCTCAGGGATGTCTTTAAATAAAGACCACATCTCTTGAGCAGATTTAAAGTAAAATTCATCTGTCCCAAATCTCATTCTTTTAGGATCAGTTAAAGTCGTTTGAGTTTGAATACACAATAAAACTTCATGGCTAAAAGCATCTTCTTGTTCTATGTAATGAACATCATTTGTAGCTACAAGAGGTATCCCTAAATCTTTAGAGATTTTTAAAAGTACTGAGTTTACTTTTTTTTGTTCTTTAAGACCTGTATCCATTAATTCTAAATAAAAGTTACCTTTGCCTAATATCTGATAGTAATCATCAGCTGTTTTATAGGCTTGGCTTATCTTATCTTCTAAAATTAATTTTGGTATTCTTCCTTTCAAGCAGCCTGATAATATGATTAATCCTTCCTTGTATTTTTGAAGAAGCTCTAAATCTATACGAGGTTTGTAATAAAATCCCTCTAAATAAGATAAACTCACTAACTTCAAAAGATTTTTATAACCTGTGTTATCTTTTGCTAAAGCTACCAAATGAAAATTTGTATCTTCTTTTGATTTTAAACTTTGAGATCTATCAAATCTTGAAGTAGGAGCTTCATAGAACTCTACACCGATAATAGGTTTTAATTGACTAGAATTTGCCAAGATATAAAAATCTATTACTCCAAACATATTCCCATGGTCAGTAATAGCTACGGCTTTCATATCTAAAGCTTTTGCTTTTTCTATAATTCTTTCCAAATGACAAGCTCCATCTAACAGACTATATTGAGAATGTAAATGAAGATGTACAAATTCTTTTTTTACTCCCATTCTATTGTGGAAGGAGGTTTTGAAGAGATATCATAAACTACTCTGTTTATACCTTTGACTTCATTTATTATCCTTGAAGCTACTTTTTGCAAAAACTCATAATCTAATCTTGCCCAATCAGCTGTCATTCCATCAGTTGAAGTCACACATCTCAATGCACACACATACTCATATGTTCTTCTATCACCCATTACTCCTACACTCTTTACTGGTAAAAGCACACAGAATGCTTGCCAAAGTTTATCTATCAAATTTTCTTTCAAAATCTCTTCTTGTAAAATAGCATCTGCTTTTCTTAAAATTTCTAATTTTTCTTTTGTAACTTCTCCTAAAATTCTTACTGCTAATCCTGGTCCTGGAAAAGGATGACGCATTAATATCTTAGAAGGTAAACCCAATCTTTTGCCCAATTCTCTTACTTCATCTTTGAATAATTCTTTCAAAGGTTCTATTAGATTCAGATTCATCTTCTCAGGCAGACCTCCCACATTATGATGGGTCTTTATCTTGCAACTGGGTCCTCCATAAAAACTCCTCGATTCTATAACATCTGGATAAAGAGTGCCTTGTGCTAAATATTTTACATTCTTTATTTTTTTGGCTTCTTTCTCAAAGACTTTTATAAATAGATTTCCTATGATTTTTCTTTTTTCTTCTGGGTCTGTTACTCCTTTTAAAGCTTTCAAAAAATCTCTTTTTGCATCTACATATCTAACTTTGATCTTTAACTCTTTTCTAAAAGTATTTAGAACTTCTCTGGGTTCTGATTTTCTTAACAGACCATTATTCACAAATATGCATTCTAATTTAGAAGGTACTGCTTTATGGACTAAAAGAGCTGTAACTGAAGAATCTACTCCTCCACTCAAAGCACAGATTACTTTCCCTTTCTTTACTTTTTTTCTAATCTCTGAAATCTTTTCTTCCATAAAGTCTTTTAAGTTCCAGTTTGGAAAAGCATCACATATTTTAAATATAAAATTAGAAAGAATTTGAATCCCCAATTGAGTATGATGGACTTCAGGATGAAATTGAACTCCAAATATTTTTTTCTTTCTATTACAGAAAGCAGCTATCTTTACGTTATCAGTGTGAGCTAAAATCTGAAAGTCTTCTGGTAAAGTCTCTATTAGATCTTGATGGCTCATCCAACACATTATCTGAGAAGGTAATGTATAAAAAAGATCTTTGTGATCATCTATGTATAAGAGTGTTCTACCGTATTCAGCTTTTTTTGCTCTTTTAACCTTTCCTTTCAAAGTACAGATTATAATTTGAGCTCCATAACATATCCCTAAAATAGGTATACCTAATTTCAGTATCTCTTTATTTAATTTAGGGGCTGAGTCTTCATATACACTGTAAGGACCTCCTGAAAGAATTATTCCTTTTGGTTCTAATTTTTTTATCTCTTCTATACTTGCATTAAAAGGTAACACTGCAGAATATACTTGTAATTCTCTTATCCTCCTACAAATCAACTGTGTGTATTGAGAACCAAAATCTAAAATTAAAATACCTTGCTTCATTTACCCATACCTACTCTTTGAACTACCTGGAAAATCTTGCCTTCTGTCTGAATAGAAGGTGCTATTATCAGCTCAGCTTCATGCATTTCTTTTATAGTTCTGGCTCCTAACATTCCCATACATGTAGCTAAAGCTCCTACTAAATTCTGTGAACCATCATCTGTATTTGCAGGACCAAATAGTATCTGTTCTAAAGTCCCTGTAACTCCTACATAGATTCTGGTTCCTCTAGGAAGATACTGGTGAGCAGTCGCCATTCCCCAATGATAACCTTTACCTGGAGCTTCTTTTGCTCTTGCAAATAAAGACCCTACCATTACAGCATCTGCTCCACATGCTAAAGCTTTACAGATATCTCCTGCTCTTCTCATACCACCATCAGTAATTATAGGAATATACTTTCCTGTTTTTTTATAATAATCATCACGTGCTTTGGCAGCATCGATCGTAGCTGTAACTTGAGGTACTCCTATTCCCAAAACACCTCTGGTAGTACATGCAGCTCCTGGTCCTACCCCTACTAAGATTCCAGCAGGTTCAGCTTTCATTAATTCTAAACAAACTTCATACGTAACACAGTTTCCTAAAATTACAGGAATCTTAATTTCTTTGCAGAATTTATAGATATCTAAGGGTTTGTAAGTAGAGGAAAAGTGTTTGGCTGTTATTACTGTTGCTTGCACTACAAAAAAATCTGCTCCTGCAGATTGAGCAATTGGAGCAAATTTTTCTGCATTTTGAGGCACACAACTTACAGCTGCTTTAACTCCTTGAGATTTTATCTCCTCAATTCTCTTTGCAATCAATGATTCCTTTACAGGCTCAGAATATACTCTTTGAATTACCTCTGTAGAATCTTTTACAGGAGCATTGATTATCTCTTCTATTACTTCTTCAGGATGCTCATATCTTGTTTGAATACCGTCTAAATTTAAGACTGCCAAACCTCCTAATTTTCCCATAGTCACTGCAAATTTAACATCTACTACTCCATCCATAGCTGAAGCTAAAAAAGGAATATCGAATTTTGTACCTCCTAGTTCCCAAGAGGTATCTACATCTTCAGGATTTAAAGTAACTTTACCTGGAACCAAAGCTATCTCATCAAAACCATAACATCTCCTTGCTCTTTTTTCTTTACCTATCCATTCTCCCATAATAACCTGCCTCCTTTTTAATAAGAATTATTTTAATTTAGAAATCAGACTTATCAAGGAAGAAAAAGATTCTTATATTCTTGATAAGCGTATCTATCGGTCATACCTGCTATATAATCACAGACTACTCTTTTAAGTTGAGTTCCTCTTTTAATCATATTTTGAAAGTCAGGTGGTAATTGTTCAGGATTTTTCTCAAAAGCATAAAATAATTCTTTTAAAATCCTCTTAGCTTTACATGCCATCCTTACTACTTTTTGGTGTTTATAAAGATTGAAAAATAAAAATTCTCTTAGAGGAGCTCTCAAATCTTGCATTTCTTTACTAAAACTTACTAAAAACTCTCTAAAGTTTCTAACTTCCTCTACATTTCTTATATTGAATTTTTTTAGCCTCTTTCTCGTAGTATCTATTAAATCTGAAACTTGCCAGTCAATGAGTCTTCTTATTATTAAGCGTATTTTTAACTTTTTACTTAAATTTGCATATTGAGATTTTATTTCTTTCTCTGTTCTCTTATAAATCTCTAATTTTTTTAAAGAACTCTCTTCTAACATCTTATTTTTTAGACCATCATCTAAATCATGACTGTCATAAGCTATCTCATCTGCTAAACTCACTATTTGAGCTTCTAAAGAGGGGTTCTTTTGTGGTTCATACTCTTCAATCTTATCACTAAATTCTTTAAAATTTGAAGAGTGTTTGGCTATCCCTTCTCTTACTTCCCAAGTTAGATTTAAACCTCTAAAATTAGGATACCTCTCTTCCAAAAATTCTACGACTCTCAATCCTTGCAAGTTATGATTAAAACCACCTTCTTCTTTCATCAATTCATTCAATATCTCTTCACCTGCATGGCCAAAAGGAGTGTGACCTAAATCATGAGCTAAAGCTATAGCTTCTGTTAAGTCTTCATTTAATCTCAAAACTTTAGCAATCGTTTTTGCTATCTGAGAAACTTCAATTGTATGAGTGAGCCTTGTTCTAAAATAATCTCCTTCATGAATCAGAAAAACTTGAGTTTTATATTCTAATCTTCTGAAAGCTGCTGAATGTATGATTCTGTCTCTATCTCTCTGAAAACAAGTCCTATACAGGTGTTCTGGTTCATAAAATTTTCTTCCCTTAGATTCACAAGATTTAGATGCATAAGGAGCTAAGAACTTTTTTTCAAATTCTTCCCATTCTTTTCTTATAAGCATCTTTTAAAAGTTTCTTTACACTTTCTAAACTTTGAGAGATAACTTTTGTATTTGAAATTATAGGTAAAAAATTTGCATCACCTTTCCAACGTGGGACTATGTGAAAGTGAAGATGCGATTCTAAACCTGCACCTGCAGATTTACCCAAATTTAAACCTATATTAAAACCTTCAGGATTTAAGGTTTCTTTTAATAGCTCTATAGATAAGTTCAAGGTATAAAAGATATCTTGAACTTCTTGAAGAGTGAGTTTCTTTAATTCTTTTATATGTCTTTTTGGAGCTAACAAAAGATGTCCATTATTATAAGGAAACATATTTAATAAAACTTTGGAAAATCTGGTCTGAAAAACAAAACTCTTAGTTTTAGGATTAGCTTTGCATATAAAACACCCTTTAGAAGGCTTAATTATATATTTATACCTCCAAGGAGCCCAAATTATATCAAATCCTTTTGATCTCTGCTTTGAATTTGCCATCTTCTACTTCTATTATTCCAAAACTCTTGTAAGGAGCATAAATAGTATCTGTAGGACTGCCTGGATTAAAGAAAAAGATATCTTTATAATAACCTTTAAAAGCTCTGTGAGAATGTCCAAAAATAATAATATCTAAATCTTTACCTTCAAATTCTTTTAGGCAGTATTCAATTAAATCTTGAGGAGCTCCTCTTCCATGGATAAGACCAAATTTTACTCCCTCAATCTCAAAAGTCCTTTTATAGGGAAGGTAATTCCTTATTTCTAAAGAATCCATATTTCCTGCTACACCTATAAGATTATATTTTTTTTCTAAATCTTTTAAAAAATCTTGTGAAACAAAATCTCCTGCAGATATTAAATAATCTGAATTTTCTAAGTAACTTTCTAACTCTTTTGGAAGCTCTTTAGCTACTACTGGTATATGAGTATCTGAAATTACGATTATTTTTTTCATTCTAAGTATATTAAAGGATTTACAGGTTCAGTCCCTTTTCTAATCTCAAAGTGTAAAACAGACTCTCCTGTCCAAGGATCTAACCCTACTTGAGCGATTACTTCTCCTTTTTTAACATACTTTCCTTCTTTTACAAAAACTTTACAATTGTTAGCATATATACTCACTAAATCATTTAAATGTGAAATTATGATGGTCTTTCCAAATCCTCTTAAAGATCCAACAAAGACGACTTTACCATCTTCTACTGCTCTTACTAAAGCTTTATATTCAGTCTTTATATCGATACCTTTATTTAAACTATTGTTTTTAACCTGATTAAATGTGCCTATGACTCTTCCTTCTACAGGCCATAAAAATTTTGATGTTACTAAAATATTTGAAAATTTAGAACGATCTTTTAAATATACTTTTTTTGTAGGTGCAATGCAACTAATCATAAATATACAGACTATATATTTTAAAAAACCTCTCATAAAATTAAAAATAAAAGCGGGCGAGGGGAATCGAACCCCCATCACGGGCTTGGGAAGCCCGGGTTCTGCCATTGAACTACGCCCGCTTTCTTATCTTGCAACTCTCAGCTATCCTTAAAGAACAATACTTACCACACATAGTGCAGACATCAATTTCTTTTGGCTTAGAAGATTCTCTGTACTCTTTAAATTTTTCTCTATCTAAAGATAATTTTTCCTGGAGCTTCCAATCTCTTCTTCCTCTTGCTTTAGAAATCTCAATATCTCTTTGAGAAATTTTTTTTCTTCTTGCAATAAAACTTGCATGAGAAGCTATCTTTGCACTAATTATGCCTTCTTTTATATCTTCTAAAGTAGGATGTCTTAAGTGTTCAGCAGGGGTCACCACACAGTAAAAATCAGCACCTTTCCATAAGGCTATTGCTCCTCCAATAGCTGAACCTATATGATCATATCCTGGAGCAATATCTAAGACAAGAGGTCCTAATACATAGAAAGGAGCTTCATCACATATCTTTTTTTCTAATATTACACAACTCTCTATTTGATGGAGAGGAACATGACCTGGTCCTTCAACCATTACCTGAGCTCCTTTTTCTCTACATTTTTTGACTAACTCTCCTGCTATTAGAAGTTCAGTTAAATGTGCAGAATCTAAACTATCTTGCAAAGCTCCTGGTCTTAAAGAATCACCCAGACTTATTACTACATTATACTTCTTACAAATTTGAATTACTTTTTCAAAATATTTATAAAAAGGATTTTCTTTTTGAGTATGAGTAATCCATTTGGCCATTAAAGCTCCACCTCTACTTACTATAGGCAAAAGTCTCTTACTTTTGTGTAAAATCTTAAGAGATTCTTTGGTTATGCAGGCATGGATAGTAAAAAAATCTACACCTTCACAAGCTTGCTCTTCTAAAATAGAAATGAATTCTTCTTCTTTCACTTTAGTAAAATCTTTGTATCTTCTTTCTCCATATACAGCTATCTCATACATAGGTACAGTTCCAACAGGGATGTCAGCAATATCTAATATTTTTTTTCTTATTATTTTTAAATTACCTCCTACACTTAAATCCATAACAGTATCTGCTCCCAGTTTCATACTTAATTTGACTTTCTCTAATTCATCTTTTATCTGAGTCTCATCTGTGGAAGTTCCCACATTTACATTTATCTTTGGATACAAATCTTTACCTATACAACAAGGATTCTTAATATCGTGGACTTCGTTTTTAAGAAAGACTATCCTTCCTCTAATAATCTCTTTCACCAGAGTCTCTAAAGGTACATCTTCTTTTTTGGCTATTTTTTTCAAAACAGGAGGGATCTTATTTTCTTTTAATCTCTCTATTAATGATTTCTTCATAATAATTAACTTGTTAATTTCTTTTTTAAGTCATTTAAAAACTTCTCAGGTTTTGCACTCCTGCAAAACTCTGAGAGTATAACAATATACCTTATTTTGTTTTCTGTCAATACCTCTAAATTTTTTAAAGTTATACCTCCTATAGCAAAGACTGGATGTATGCTTAAATCTATAGCTTTTATAAGCCTTTTTACTCCTCGTGGTCTTAAATTTTTAATAGGAGTCTTAAAAACAGGTCCAAAGCTTATGTAATCTATATTGAATCTATTACAGAATCTTACCTCTTCAAGAGTATGACAAGTGTAACCTAAAATACTATTTTTATTTAGTTTTCTTAAAGCTTCTTTTAACTCTACATCCTTTTTTCCAATATGGAGTCCACATTCTAAATCTTTAGCTATCGATAAAAAATCATTGATTATAAAACATGTGTTTGATGTTTCTAAAATCTTCTTTATCTTTTTTGAAAGAGCATATACTTCTTTAATATTTCTATTTTTGGCTCTTAATTGTACAAAATCTGCTTTATCTTTGCAGATTCTGGCTAACTCTAAAATTTTTTTATCTGATAAAAGATTTGTATCTAAAATTATATATATATTGTAATCTTTTAAAAATTTCTTTTTCCAATTCACTTATTTTTTAAAAGAATCCTTAGAGAATAAAAGAATAGCGCATTTTTCTAAATCATATATTTTAAATCTTATCTTCTTAAATTCTTTACTCAAAGAATCTGACCTTACCTTAACAAACTCTTCTAAACTGCGAGCAGATTCCTTTGCTCTTTGAAAGTTAGCTATCAAAATCTCTTTTAAATTTTTCCTCTTTTTTTCCAAAATATCTTTTCCAATGTCAGAGTTTATATCTCTGTTTTTTAGAAGCTCTTCTAAGCTAAAATCCTTTTTGAATATAAGATTCACTTTGTTTCTGAGATTCTTTATCTTCTTAAATATTTTTTCTTCTTTGTAATAAAATCTCATAATATCTTCACAAATCTTTAAAGCTTCTTTTAATCTATTAAAGTTAACATCTATTAACCTTAAAAGATTTTTATCCTTCACCTTTTATCCTCTTTATTATTTGAGTTGTGGAATGTCCTTTTAAATATTTAATTCTTTTAACTTTTCCTTTATAACTCTTAACAAAATCTGCTCCTACAATTTCAGATTCTTTCCAATCACCTCCTTTTACTAAAACATCAGGTCTTATACTTTTTATAAGTCTCAAAGGAGTCTTTTCTTTAAAAATGACCACAAAATCTACCATCTCTAAAGATGCTAAAATCTGAGCTCTGGTATTTTCATCTTTTATAGGTCTTTTTTCACCTTTAATTTTTTTAACTGAACTATCAGAATTTAAACCTATGATTAATACATCTCCTAACTTTTTTGCTTTTTTTAATAAATGGATATGTCCTAAATGCAGAATGTCAAAACAACCATTTGTAAAGACTATCTTTTTCTTTTCTTTTCTTATTTTAGAAATTTCTCTTTTTAATTCTGATAATTCTACAACTCTTCCCAAAACTTTAGAAATCTTTTTCTACAAATTCACAAAGGAGATGACCTAAAAGAATATGAACTTCTTGTATCCTTGGAGTATTATCTGAAGGAACATTTATTAATATATCACAGAATTTTTTCATTTTACCTCCATCTTTACCTGTAAATCCTGCTGTTAAAATCCCTTTTTCTTTAGCTTTTTTTAAGGCTCTTATTACATTCTGTGAATTTCCACTCGTAGATATTCCAATACAAACATCACCTTTTTTACCAAAAGCTACTATCTGCCTTTCAAAAATACTATCAAAAGAATAATCATTGCCAATAGCTGTAAGGATAGAAGTATCAGTATTTAAAGCTATTGCTGGAAGAGCTTGTCTTTCTTTTTTAAATCTGACTACAAACTCACAGGCTATATGTTGAGCTTGTGCTGCTGAACCTCCATTTCCAAATAAGATAATTTTATTTCCTTTCTTTAAAGTTCTTTTTACTACTTTTACCAAATCTAAAAATTTTTTTAAAAGATCATCGTCTTCTAAGATAAGATCTTTAATATGAATACTTTCTTTTATTTTCTCTTTGAGCTCTTTTTTCACCTTTATCCAAAAAATACTTTTGCTATCTCATAAAAATTAAGGTCTAAAGTCTTTATACCTTTAGCAGCTTCTTCTAAAGGAACTTCTTCTATATTGTAACCTTTTAGACTCACCATGTATCCATATTTTTTCTTCAAAACTAAATCTACAGCCTTTACACCAAACCTTGTACCCAAAATTCTATCAAAAGCTGAAGGACTCCCTCCTCTCTGAATGTGACCTAAAACTGTAACTCTTGTTTCAAAACCTGTTTTCTTTTCTATCAACTCAGCTATTAAATGACCTATCCCTCCTAATCTTACATGACCAAACTCATCTTTCTCAGCTTTCTGAGTAACTTCAGATGGCAACTCTTTTAATTTGGCTCCTTCAGCTACAACTACTATGCTAAAAGTCTTTCCTCTATCATGTCTCTTTTTTATCACTTCACACACCCAATCTATGTCTATAGGAATCTCTGGAACCAAAATCACATCTGCGCCTCCTGCCATGCCTGCAAAGCAAGCTATCCAACCTGCATGTCTTCCCATAACTTCTACGACTATAATCCTGTTATGGGATTCAGCTGTGGTGTGGAGTCTATCTATACATTCAGTAGCAATCTCTACAGCTGTGAAAAAACCAAAGGTATAATCTGTACCTGAAAGATCATTATCTATTGTTTTGGGAACCCCTACAATATTCAAACCTTCTTTATAAAGTTTGTAAGCTACACCTAAAGTATCTTCTCCTCCTATAGCTATCAAAGCTTCAAGATCCAGTTTTTTCCAATTCTCTTTTATTTTTTCAACAGCTCCTTCTCTTTTATAAGGATTGGTCCTTGAAGTTCCCAAGATTGTGCCTCCTTTTGGTAAGATCCCTGAGACAGCTTGTAAATCTAAAGGCATAAAATCTAAATCTATAAGTCCTTTCCAGCCATATTTTATTCCTACAGTCTCTATACCTTCTTGATGAGCTTTTCTCACAATTGCTCTTATCACAGGATTAAGTCCTGGACAATCTCCTCCTCCAGTTAATACTCCTATCTTCATTATCCTTCACCCCCTTTACTTAAAATTCAAAACTCTCTGTAAGGTATCTTTAACTCAGGTTCAGTCTTATTATCTTCTTTTCCCTCTCTCTTCTTTTTAAGAGATAAAATCTTTGAAACAAATATTCTAACTCTTATATCTTCTGTACCTAACAAAGTTTGCAATTTTTCTTTAACTAAGTTTTGAAGATTAGAAGTAAAATCAGGTAACTCTTCTATAGGATTTAAAACTAATCTCAACTCTACATAAATTTTACCTTTTCTTTTAGCTCTAATTATAGGTCTTAAATCTCTAATCTCAGAGATTTCAGCACATACTTTTTTTAAAAAATCCTCTACAGCTCCTAAGGAAATTACCACCTCTCCTTTCTCAGTTTGAAAAGCTATGTTTTTCTCTCTTTCTCTTCTTATAAATAACCCTTGCAAGAACCAAATCCAGAGTAAAAATAAAAGGATTCCTACAAAAAATATAATTACTTTTATTCTCAGATCTCCATAAAATTGACTCAAATAATATTGAATTGTAGTGAACTCAATGTAATTTAAACTTACTCCAATAAGAAACCCGCTTAAAGCTATAAAGAGAAGAGTAAAGATTAATATACACAAAAAAACCATTTTTTACCCCCTTTCTATTCCTCTTACATCTATATCTATTTGAAAATTTAAAACTCCTAAAGTCTCTTGTAGATTCTTTAAGATCTTCTCCTGCATATTTAATGAAACTTCTTTGATATCTGTGCCATATTTTAAAATTACAGGGACTCTTATCCTCACTGTATCTTCTTGAGAAATATCCACTTTTATAGCAATACCTGATTTGGGCTTAAATATCTTTAAAAACCTATCTAAAAGAGAGTAATGAATCCTTAATACACCTTCTATTTCTTGAGAAGTATTTAAAACTATTTGCCTTACAACATCTTTATGGACTCTTACTTTTCCTAAATCAGTGCTCCAAGTCTTATTCAAAACTATACACCTCCTCTCTGTAAAATTTAGATAAAAATGAAGTGTCGTAATTCCCTTTACAAAAATCTGGATCTGAAACTATTCTTTGGTGCAAAGAAATAGTAGTCTTTAATGGATGTATCATAAACTCAGATAATGCGCGTTTAGCTATTTTAAGAGCTTCTTTTCTATCTTTACCATAGCATATTAATTTAGCTAATAAAGAATCATAAAATGGAGGGACTCTGTAACCTTGATAAATAGCAGTATCTACCCTCACACCTTTTCCTCCAGGAAGATTCAAAAACTCTATTAAGCCAGGGGTTGGAACAAAATTTTTTTCAGGGTCTTCACAATTTATTCTAAACTCTATAGCATGTCCTCTCAAAGGAATATCTTCCTGCTTCAAGCCCAATTTTTCTCCAGCAGCTATTAGTATCTGTAATTTTACTAAATCTACGTCTGTTATTTGCTCTGTAACAGGATGTTCTACTTGGATACGTGTATTCATCTCAATGAAATAAAGATTATGCTCTTTATCCATAATAAATTCTAATGTTCCCACATTCTCATATTTACAGGCTTTAGCTAATTTTGTTGCCCATTCAATTAATTTTTTTCTTAATTTGGCATCTATTATTGGAGAGGGAGCTTCTTCTATTAATTTCTGATGTCTTCTTTGAATTGAGCACTCTCTTTCATATAAAGAGATAACGTTTCCATATTTATCTGCTGCTATCTGAACCTCTATGTGCCTGGGATTTTCTATAAACTTTTCTATATATAAAGACTTATCTCCAAAAGAACTTTCAGCTTCTGCTTGACAGGTCAGAAAACTGCTAACTAACCTCATATCTGTATGGCATACTCTCATTCCTCTTCCTCCACCACCAGCTACTGCTTTAAGCATTACTGGATATCCAATCTGGTGAGCAATCTCTAAAGCTTTCTCTTTTTCATTTATTTTTTCTAAACTACCAGGAACAAGTGGCACTCCGCATTTTTTAGCTAACTTTCTGGCTTCCAATTTATCTCCCATTAATTTTATATTTTCAGGCTTTGGACCTATAAATTTTATTCCACAAGACTCACAGATCTCTGCAAAATGGGCATTCTCAGCTAAAAATCCGTAACCTGGGTGTATAGCATCACTATCTGTGATTTCAGCTGCACTTATTATTTGAGGAATGTTGAGATAACTTTCTTGGGCAGGACCAGGTCCTATACATACAGCTTCATCAGCTAACTCTACATGTAAAGAGTCTTTGTCTGCTTCTGAATATACAGCTACAGTCCTGATATTTAACTCTCTACAAGCTCTAATTATTCTTACAGCTATCTCTCCCCTGTTAGCAATTAAAATCTTAGAAAACATTTATAAAGGTTCTACTAAAAAGAGGGGTTGACCAAACTCAACTGGTTCTCCATTCTCTACCAAAATCTCTACAATTTTACCTTTAACTTCTGATTTTATCTCATTCATTAACTTCATAGCCTCAATTATACATAAAACTGTGCCAGGCTCTATGACATCGCCTACTTCTACATAGGGTTTAGCACCTGGAGATGGAGCTCTATAGAAAGTTCCAACCATAGGAGCTTTTATCTCTATAAGGTTTTTGGATTCTTTTTCAAGGTTTTCTTGCGAAGTCTTTTCAGAAGAAACTTGAATTAAGTTAGTATGCTTATTTTGAGGAGAACTCTTCTTCAATTTTATTCTTGCTCCTTCTCTTTCAATCTCTATTTCTTCTAAGTTATGTTCTTCCATTATCTTTATAAGTTCTTTTATTTTATCTATCTCTATTTCTTTCATTTTAAACCCTTTCTACATACTCTTTAGTTTGAGTATTAACTTTTATTACATCACCTTCTTGAATAAAAAGAGGAACATTTATCTCTAAACCTGTCTCTAAAACTGCAGGTTTAGTTCCTGACTTTACAGAATCTCCTTTAAAACCAGGTTCAGTTTTTACTACTTTTAACTCTATAAATTGAGGAAGCTTAATATTTATTAATTGTCCTTTGTAAAAGTAACCTGTTAATTCTAAATTGTCTTTTAAAAAATCTGTAAATTCTCCTATTACATCTTTGGAAAGTGTGAATTCATTAAAATCCTGCATATCCATAAAATGGTAATCTTGACCTTCTCTGTATAAGAATTGTAACTTTTTCTCTTCAACAAAAGCTTCTTGTAATCTGTCTCCATCTCTAAATGTCCTTTCTATTAATTGACCTGTTTTTAAATCTCTCAACTTTGTTCTGCAGAAAGCAGCTCCTTTTCCAGGTTTTACATGTTCATAACTCACGATCATATAGACTTTATCGTCTATTAATACAGTTAAACCTGTTTTAAATTGATTTATGGATATACTCACTTAGGATCTCAGCTCCTTTCTTCTTTACCAAAACTATATCTTCAATCCTAATCCCATATTTATTTTTAAAATAAATTCCAGGTTCTACAGTCAATACCATATTCTCTTTTAAAACTTCTTTGCTTCTAACGGATAAAAAAGGAGCTTCATGCACATCTATACCTATCCCATGCCCTGTAGAATGCAAAACTCCTCTTATTCTTTTATGCTTTTTAAAAAAATCTCTTATTTTTTTATCTATCATTTGAACTTCTATTCCTTCTCTTATTAAAGAAAAGGCTAAATTTTGAGCTTCTAAAACTAACTCAAAATCTTTTTTAAAAGACTTAGGTATTCTACCTATATAAAAAACTCGTGTCAAGTCAGAGCAATAATTTTTAAATTTCACTCCCACATCTATTAAAATCACCTCATTTAAAGATAACCTTCTAAAAGAAGGTTTTGCATGAGGAAAAGCTGTATTTTCTCCAAAACAAACTATAGGTTCAAATGCTAACTTCTGAGCTCCCCTCAATAAAGCAAATTTATTTACTTCACTGCACAATCTCTTTTCAGTAATTCCAACTGAAAGTATTCTTTTTACCATCTCTATTATCTCAGAAGTAATTTTTATAGCTTGCTTTATCCTCTTTATTTCTTGAAGAGTCTTTATTTTCCTCATCTCTTCTAAAATGTTAACTGGTTTAAAGAGTTTTACCTCTTCTTTTATGAGCTGATACTCTTTAAAACTTAAATCTTTTTCCTCAAATCCTAAATATTTTATCTTCTCTTTTTTTATTATCTTCTTAATAGAAGAAAAGTAATCTGAATCTATAATTACTTCCCATTCTTTTTTGAATAATTCTGTTTCAAATTTAAATCTCTTATCTGTAATAAGATAGTTTTTTGAGGGAGTAATGATTAAGTAAGAATCTATATATTCAGAATCTGTAAGATAAGAAAAATTTGAAGGTGAGTTTATTAAAAGAGCTTGAATTTTTGCTTCTTCTAACTTTTTATATATTTTTTCTATTTTTTTCACTTAAAAAATCTATAGCTGCAAAGAGTGCTAACTTATAAGAAAGACTCTTAAAGCCTGAAATTACTCCTATACAAATGTCAGAAATTAAACTTTTTCTCCTAAATTCTTCTCTATTCCAAAGATTTGAAAGATGAACTTCTATAGAAGGAATGTTTCTGGCTAACAGAGCATCTCTCAGACCAATACTTGTATGCGTTAAAGAAGCTGGATTTATTATTATGAAATCTGCATCTGTAGATTGAATTTTTTCTATAATCTTTCCTTCATAGTTTGATTGAAAAAATTCTATTTTTATATTATGAGATTTGGCTATTTCTTCTAATTCTTTGTTTATCTCTTCTAAAGTTTTTTCTCCATAGATATTCTGCTCTCTCTTTCCTAAAAGATTTAAATTAGGTCCATTTATAACTAAAATCTTACTCATCTTTTGAAGGGGGTTCAGATTCTTCTATTAACATTATAGGAATACCATCTATAATAGGATATTTCCTTTTACATCCTTTACATACTATTTTATCACCTTTTTGTTCTACATCACTTTTGCAAGCAGGGCATGCTAATATTTTTAATAAATCTTCATCTATTTTCATCTTCTTTTAATACTTTTACATAGTTTAGTTTCAAATTACTCAAAATATTTTCTAACAATTCTTTTTCTTCTTGAGATAAGTTACCTTCTGTTTTCTCCTTTATCATATCTAAAGTATCTATTAAGAATTTAGCTTGCCTCAGATTCTTTTCAAACTTTTTTGTAATTGGAGACTCTATCAAACCCAAAGCTATCATCGTCTGTAGACTTAAAGAGTTTATAAAGATCTCAAAAGTTGGTTTTACGTATTTTTGCTCCATATTAATAAAATATAATACCTGCGTATCCCACTACTGAATCTCTGTCTCCTGTAACATCTGCTGAAGTCATATAAGAAATTAACTCTGCAGATTTACAACCACAAAGTTCACAGTAATTTAATAAAACTATTATAGGCATATATCCACAAATAGTCATATCTTCTTGTATAACTTTTTTAAAAAATTCAGTCTTATCTAATCTTAATATAGCTTGAATAGCTAAATCATCTTTTTTACGTGCAGTCACATCTGGCTCATAATGAGAAAAATCAGAACTGGCTATAAGTAAGACTTCTTCTTCTGATTCTCTTACAGACTTAAATAAACTTTTGGCTAACTCTTCCCATTCATTAGGAGTTCCTCCTCCTATTACTATAGGAGTCAACTTTATTTGAGGATTAAAGTACTGCAAAAAAGGTAAAATTACTTCTAAACAATGCTCAAATTCATGAGCTAAGCTATCTAATTTTAAAATATTAGAATTCTTTAATAATAAATTCCTTAATTCTTGATCTATTTTTACTTCTCCCAAAGGAGTGATCCAATCATCACCTTCCCATAAACTAAATACCTCTCCTCTCCCTGTATGGTTTGGTCCTATGAGAATCACTCTTTGAGGAATAGTCACTTTTGAGAGTGTGAGACCTGCTACTTTTCCTGAAAAAATATAGCCTGCGTGAGGTAGAATAACCCCTTTTACTTTCTTTTTAACTTCTTCTTTTTTACACAAACTACGTATAGTCTCTAAAAGTTCTTTTTGTGATGCAGGATAAAATTGCCCACTTACACAGGGCTTCCTCTTCATTTACGTCTTCTTCTCTTTCTTTTCTTCCTTTTCTCTGAAGGCTTTTCGTAATGCTCGTGACGCTTAGCTTCTTCTAAAGTGCCTTCTTGCTTTAAAAGTTTTCTGAATCTCTTCAGAGCATGTTCAAAAGGTTCATTTTTGCCCACAATAACTTCAGCCATTTTTTACACTCCTTTCTGTTTTCTTAAACTATACCACTTCAGAAATAGAGTGTCAATCTTTGTATTGAAAAGTTATTTGAATATTAAAAGCGAGTTGAGGAAAATCTAATTCCTTAGGAAAGGGAGGAAAAGGACTTGCTTCTTTCACACTCAACAAAGCTATTTCTTTTAACCTTTGAGAAGCACAAGTTTTATTCTCTAAAATTTTTATCCTCAAAATATTTCCAAATGAATCTATTATGAAACTTAAATAAACCTTTCCTTCTTCCCTCAAAGTATAATTTTGGTAAGCTTGAACTCTTATCTTTTCTCTTATCAACTTATAATATTCCATATAAGAAGGAGAAGGGATTTTAACTTTTAATTCTTCAAAATCTTCTTTTACAGAAATAGACTTAATATCTTTTACAGGTGGTAATTTTACTGAGATTTTTGGTTCCTTTTTAAAGATTTTCTTCAAAATCTTTTCAGAACTCTCTATGTAAGGAGGTGGGGCTTTTAACTTTGGTTTGAATCTTTTTAAATCCATTATTGGTTTTTCTTTTAAAAAAGTTGACTTTTCAACTGAATATATTATCTGGACTTTATTTTCTTGTGTTTTTCTTTTGAAAGAATTAAAAAAATTACCTCTAATCCCTACAATTAAAGAAGTATGAATAAAAAAAGAAATCAATAAAGAAATCCTTAAAACCTTTGTATCATTCATTTCACATAGTTTATTAATCTTCCTATACCTTCAATCTCCACACAAACTTTATCTCCTTTTTTCATACTACCTACTCCTGCTGGAGTTCCACAAGAGATTATATCACCTTCTAAAAGTGTCATGCATTTAGATATAAAAGACAATAACTCATAAGGAGTAAATATAAAATTTTTAGTATTTGCATCCTGCTTTAGTTTATCATTAAGATACAATTTTATATCCAAATTTAAAACATCTTTTACTTCGGTTTCTATCCAAGGACCCAGTGGACAAAAAGTATCAAAAGACTTTGCTCTCGTCCATTGCCCTTCTTTCTTCTGAATATCGCGAGCTGTAACATCATTTAAGCAACTAAAACCTAAAATATATTCTTTAGCTTTTTTTACAGAAACATTCTTACATTTTTCTTTTATTATAAAACAGAGTTCAGCTTCATAATCTAATCTTTTAACTTCAGAAGGATATATTATAAAATCTCTGTGACCTATCAAACTTGAAGGTGGTTTTAAAAATATAATTGGGGTTTTTGGTATCTTCATATTAAGTTCTTTTGCATGATCTTTAAAATTTAAACCTACTAACACGATCTTTGAAGGCTTTGTAGGAGGTAATAGTTTTACTTTTTTATAAGGAATCTTTAAATCTGTAATTTTGAAACTTTTAAAGATATTTCCTTTTAAAACTCTTAAAACACTTTTTTCTTTTATTCCATAATACTCTTTATTTTTATATAAAAATCTTACTATTTTTATTTCTTTACCTCCTCTCTTTTAGGAGGATATCTTCTGCAACTAAACTTACCTTCAGGACAGTATCCTAACCATTCACACTTAGGTCCTGCTTTATAAAATACAGCTGGCAATTTCTTCTTACATATCTCTAACATTTTATTAGCTAACTCTCTTATCTCCCACTGCGCTCTCTGACAACACCTCAATCTAAAAAAGTGTAAAAGTTCTCTACAGTTCATAGTAACTATTATCTTTGTCTCTATTGCTTGGGGCAATATGTATCTTGCATCTTGATATGCTTTTTCTCCTTTGATCCCTTTCTCTTTTAATCTATTTATTATAAAATTGTAACAATCCTGAAGTTCTTTTAAAGTTTGTGTAAATTTCTTTTTCAAAACTTTATCTTCCTTTATAGTGGGGGGAATTATTACATCAAAATCTTTTTCTTTTACATACCTTTGACTTTGCTGAGAATAAGAAGCTAATCTATGCCTTACTAACTGGTGAGTTAAAACTCTGGAAACTCCTTCTATAGCAAATGTAAATTTAACATGCTCTAAAGGACTCTCATGACCTGAAGCTACTATCATCTTAATGAATTCTTCTTTTTCTTTCTTTGTAACTTTTTCTTTTAGAATTTGATGAGCAGATTTTGGAGAATAACACTGTCTGCATGCTGTATATATAATATCTAAAGCTTTAGGGGTAAAATCCAGTAATTTTACTTTTAATCTAACAGATTTAGGCATCTTTTTTTATCAAAATATTAACTTTTTCCTGGAATTTTTTAATCTCTTCTTCAGTAAAATTAATCTTCTCTAATAAATAAGGAGAAATTATTTTTTCTGATGCAAAAAATTTCTGCAAAATGTAATTCTTTGCTCCTTTAATGTAGTTAGCTATAATTTCTATATCTTTAAAATCTAAAAACTCTTTAATTAAAACTGTTCTGAAAAGATAATCTATTCCAGAATTCATAATTATCTTTATACTTTCTTGTATCTTTTTAGTATCTACCTGTACTCCACATACTTTTTCATATTTCTCAAAAGGAGCTTTTATATCCATAGCTACAAAATCTATCAATTTTTTTTCTATTAACTCTTTTAACTTTTCAGGAAAGCTTCCGTTAGTATCTAACTTTATTGAGTATCCGTAGTCTTTTACTTTTTTTAAAAAATCTGGTAAATCTTTTTGTAAAAGAGGTTCACCACCTGTAATTACTACTCCTTCTAAGACACCTCTTCTTTTTTCTAAGAAAGAGAGCACCTCTTCTTCTGGAATAGGAGGAGTAAATAATTCAGGTTTTACTAATTCTGGATTATAACAATAATGGCATCTAAAATTACATCCTTGAGTGAATATAATAGCTGAAATTTTTTTTGGATAATCTATTAAAGAAAATTTTTGAAACCCACCTATTAACAACTAACTCTAAATTTTTTTCTCAATTTAAACTCTTCTCTTTTCCCCTTATTCCATTGGCTAATAGGTCTCAAATAACCTACTATTCTTGAATAAACTTCACATTGACTTTCACATTTAGGACAGAACTGATGCTCTCCACTTATGTATCCATGTTGAGGGCAGATACTAAATGTAGGAGTGATTGTAAAATATGGTAAGCTGTAATTCTCACATATCTTTTTAACTAATTTTTTAACTACTTGATTATCTGTTATCCTTTCACCTACAAAAATATGTAAGACTGTGCCACCTGTATATTTTGATTGAATTTCATCTTGCAATTCTAAAACTTCAAATACATCATCTGTGTAATTCACAGGTAGTTGAGTAGAATTTGTATAAAAGGGTTCTGCTCCTCTCTTAAATTCAGATTCATTTGCACAGATAATATCTGGGTATTTTTCTTTATCTAATTTAGCTAACCTGTAAGAAGTACTTTCAGCAGGGGTAGCTTCTAAATTGTAGTTATTGTTGGTCTCTTTTTGAAATTCTAAAAGCTTTTGTCTCATAAAATCTAAAACCTTTAATGTAAATTCTATACTCTCTTTAGAACCTAAATCTTTTTTAAGAAAATTCAAACAAGCTTCATTCATCCCCACCAAACCTATTGTAGAAAAATGATTCTTCCAATACTGTCCAAATCTTTTCTTTATATCTCTTAAATAGAACTTAGCATAAGGGTATAAATCTTTTTCTGTCAAATTTTCTAAAACTTTTCTCTTTATCTCTAAACTTTCTTTTGCTAACTCCATTAAATAATCTAATCTTTCAAAAAACTCAGACTCTGTCTTTGATAAGTATCCTATTCTTGGCATGTTAATAGTCACTACACCTATTGAACCTGTTAAAGGAGAAGCTCCAAATAAACCTCCACCTCTTCTTTCCAACTTTCTATTATCTATCCTCAACCTACAACACATACTCCTTGCATCTTCTGGTTTCATATCTGAATTTACAAAATTTGCAAAATATGGGATTCCGTATTTGGCAGTAATCTCCCAAAGTAAATTTAGGTTTTCATTGTCCCAATCAAAATCTTTAGTAATATTGTAGGTAGGAATAGGGAAAGTAAAAACTCTTCCTTTTGCATCTCCCTCCAGCATTACTTCAAAAAAAGCTTTATTAAACATATCTATCTCTTTTTGAAATTC
The DNA here is from genome assembly GCA_965541615.1 of uncultured bacterium. GTDB lineage: Bacteria > Omnitrophota > Gorgyraeia > Duberdicusellales > CBEUCJ01 > CBEUCJ01. Next base: position 279,030 of record CBEUCJ010000002.1, read on the forward strand.
TTTATAAGTCTCTTTTTGAACTTTTCCTCCAATTATTACTCCCTGATCTTTATAATAATCAGGAGGTTTTAAATCCAAAGTAATATTAGTAAAAGGAGTTTGAAACCCTACTCTTGTAGGAACATTTATATTAAAAACGAATTCTTGAAGAGCTTGTTTTACTTCTTTATAAGTTAAACCATCGTATCTTATAAAAGGAGCTAACAATGTATCAAAGTTACTGAAAGCTTGAGCACCTGCAGCTTCTCCTTGAAGAGTATAAAAGAAATTGACTACTTGACCTAAAGCACTTCTAAAGTGCTTTGCAGGTTTAGATTCTACTTTACCAACAGCACCCCTAAAACCAGTTAACAACAGATCATATAAATCCCAACCCACACAATATACAGAAAGGAGATTTAAATCATGTATATGAAAATCTCCATTTAAATGAGCTTCTTTTATTTTTGGAGGATAAATTTTATTTAACCAGTATATCTTGCTGATCTCTGAAGAAATATAGTTATTTAAACCTTGCAAAGAAAAACTCATGTTGCTATTTTCATTTACCTGCCAATCTAATCTCTCTAAATATTGAGTAACTAAATCTACTCCTGCTTTGTTCTTTATCTCTCTGATCTTTGCATGTTGATCTCTGTAGATAATATAGGCTTTAGCTGTTTTTTTGTAAGGAGATGAGATTAAAACTTCTTCGACTATATCTTGAATCTCTTCAACTGTAGGGATTCTATCTTTTATTACCTGATGAGCTAAATTTAAAACTCTTAAAGTTAATTTTTTTGCGACTTCTATATCAAACTCTCCTGTAGCTCTTCCTGCTTTAAGGATAGCTTGAGTAATTTTTTCAGAATTAAAATCGACTATTCTTCCATCTCTCTTTACGATCTTCTCAAACATAATTTCCTCCTTCTTTTTTATTTATCAGAAAAAGGTTTGAAGTCAATCAAAACTTTTATTATTATAATATAAAATAAGATTTTAACAAAGAGCTTTAAAAATGCCTATTTATGTATATAAAGCTGTTAAAAAAGGGTGTCCATATTGTAAAGAAGGTTTTGAAGTTTTCCAAAAAGTAGATGATGCTCCTATCACTGAATGTCCTAAATGTAAATCTCAAGTAAAAAGAGTATTCTCTCAGTTTTCTATAGGCTTTTCTAAGACCTCCTTTGAAAGAAAAGCCAAAGAAAAAGGATTTCATAAGTTAAAAAGAGTAGATAAAGGAAAATACGAAAAAATTTATTAATTAAACTTTCTGTGCATAAGTATATACTTGGTTGATTTGAGTTATCTTCACTTGTGAAAACTCATTTAATTTAATATCATTCTTTTCCTTTACAAATACTTTAATGTAGTTATCTGATAAACCTATTTTAAATTGACAGTTTTGGACTTCAAATAATACTCTCAAAGTCTGATTCAAAAAATTCTTTCTAAAATTTAATGACAATTCATTGCAAACCTCTTCTAAAACCTTTTTTCTCCTCTTAATTTCTTTAACATCTACACTTTCATTAAAATGAGGAGTTAAAGGTCTCTTACTAAAGCTAAATATATGGACTTTTAAAGGTAAAACTTTTTTTAAAAATCTAATCGTATTTTCAAAATTCTCTATTTTTTCTGTAGGAAAACCTACAATTATATCTGTAGTAATGGAAGCTCCTTTTATTTTTTCTTTTACAGTCTCACAAATTTTTAAATAATCTGAAACACTACATTTTCTATTCATTGATTTTAGAACCTTGTCATCTCCTGACTGAAAAGGTATGTGCAAATGGTTACACATCTTTTCATTTTGAGAAATAAATTCTACTAAATCAGAATTAACATCTTGTGGTTCTATAGAAGATAATCTCACTCTAAAATTTGCTTTTAATTTTGTAATCTCTTCTAATAGCCTCAATAAACCAAATTTCTCCCCAAAATCTTTTCCATACTTTCCCAAACATACTCCTGAAAGCACAACTTCTTTGTATCCTGAATCTAACAATCTCTTTATCTCATCTAATATTTCTTCTTTGGGTCTGGAAGCAGGTCTTCCTCTCACATAAGGAATTACACAAAAACTACAAAAGTTATCACATCCTGTTTGGACTTTTACAAAAGCTCTTGTATGGTTTTTAAAATAAGATATCCCTATTTTTTCTGAATCACTATATGGTTTTCCTAAGAATTTTAAAATCTTATATTTTTCTTCATTCTTAATGAGAATGTCTGCTAAGTCTTTTAAATTTTCTTTGCCATAAAGATTTACTAAACAACCACATAAAATTAACTTTGAAGAAGGGAAGTTTTTTCTTAACTTTCTTAAAATCTCTTTTGTTTTGTTCTCTGCTCTTTGGGTTACACAACAAGAATTAATTATAAAAATATCAGGTTTCTCATCAGATTCTGTAAAACCTGCTTTTAATAAGAGTTCTCTCATTAGCTGAGATTCATATTGATTTAATTTACATCCAAAATCTATTATTTTAAAATTCTTCATCTTTTAAACAAAAAGCTTAAGAGACCTGTAAGAAAAATTCCTGCGGTTTCAGTCCTTAAAATATTCATTGAAAGTTTGCATAAAAGAAATCCTTTTTGCTTAGCTAAATTTACTTCGCTTTGAGAGAAATCTCCTTCTGGACCTATGAAAAGATTTATATTTTTGTATTTATTTAAACCAGATATTACAGAGTTAAAATCTTTACTTTCTTCATTTAAAGAAAACAAAATATTAATAGATGAATTTAAATTTCCAACAAAATCCAATGCTTTTCTGAAATCAATGGGTTTAGAAATCTTTGGAAGAAATAACCTGCCAGATTGAGCTGTAGCTTGTTGGGCTATCTTCATTATCCTATTAAAATTTAAATCTAACTTTTGTTGATTTTTGCACTTTAAAGGAAAAATAATATCGGCACCTAATTCTGTAGCTTTTTCTACTAATAACTCAAATTTATTTTTTTTAGGTATTGCACAAAAAAGATTGATAAAAGGGTATGTAGGTAACTTTTCTTCTATAACTTCTATATTTTTTATTTCAAATATCTTTTTTTTCTTATCTATCTTTTCAATTTGAGCTTTAAATTTTTTTCCTTTTCCATCTGTAAAAAGAATCTCCTCTCCTTCTTTCTTTCTCAAAACATCAATTACATGATGATAAATTTCTCTATCTTCTATTTTATTTTTAAGATGGGGTAAAAAGATGAGGTGCATTAATATTCTTTTTCACTGAATACTTCAGCTGTAAAAGTATAAATTTCTGTATCTTCCTCTTTCCAACAATCAGGACTCAAACCTGCTTTTAAACAGGTGTGTGTTAAAAAAGTAGCTCTATCCCAATTGTATTCTGTAGCTACTTGAGGCAACAAAAGACCAGAGAAAAACCCTTTTTTTATAAACAGACCGTGTTTGCCTACCTCTACTTCTTTGATATCAGTTATCCTTTTAAAAGGACTTAAGATTGAAATTTCAATCTCTATATCACTAAACTCATCTTTTGTAAGTGGTGTAAATCTTGGGTCTCTAAAGGCTGCTTCTATAGCCATTAAAGATACTGCTTTATACAAAGGTAAATCTGCTACTATTCTTCCTATACACCCTCTCAGAGCATTATGCTTTTTTAAAGTAACAAAGCAAGCTGCAGGTTCTTTTAATTGGGGGTCTTCTACTTCAAATTCAGTGACTTTTCCTTTTTCTAAATACTCTTTAATACTATTCCTTGCTATCTCTAACAATTTTTTCCTTTGTTCTCTACTTAACATCTTTTTCTCCTCCTCTCTTTCTTCTTGAACAAAAGCAAATGCTAAATACCCTACCACTTTCGAGAAATCACCTGAAGTGTAACCTGAATGTGAGTATTTTAAAAAAACAGGTTTTAAATTTAATTCTTTAGCTACCAATAACAAAAGAGTAATAGGTATATACCCACAAGCTTCTATCTCTCTTTTCTGAATCTTAGAATAGAACTCTTGAGCAGATAAATCTTTTATTAATCTAATAGTCTGTGAATCTATCTTTTCAGCTTCTGCAGCTGGATGATAATGAGAAAGGTCAGATGAAACTACTAATAAAGTATCCTCTTTTTTTAAAATATCTTTTATTAATCTGCTTAATTCTACTAAATCTTGATAGCTTAAATCTCCAACTACTATAGGGACTATTTTAAATCCTTTTTCTAAAACTACTTGCAAAAAGGGGATCTCTACTTCTACTGAATGTTCTTTTGAAAAAGCTTCTTTTCTTAAAGAAGCTTTTTTAAATTTCTCTAAAATCATCTCAGAAATTTGAGTATCTATTTCCACTATTCCTAATGGTGTCTCAAAAGCTCCTCTTGGATAGATAGATATTCCTTCAAAATACACATAATGAGAAGGACCTAAAATTAATACTGTTTTATAACTTTCATTTCTAACTGTCTTAAAAGAATAAGCTGCAATAGGTCCTGAATAGATATAACCTGCATGGGGAGCTATTAAAGCTTTTACTTTACCTTTTATGGAAGGAAGTTGGGCTTCTTTTAAGAACTCCTGAATCTGTGAAATTAATTTTTTTCTATCTGAAGGATAAAATAGACCAGCTACATTAGGCTTTTTTATTTCAGAAAATCCTGTATTATTCATTATAAAAATTAGAGTGAATAAAATAATACACCTTTTTACCACAATCTTTTAAATTATAATCCTCTGTTTTCTACAAAGCAATAGAAAAAATCTTTAAAGAACTTTTGCTTCACTCATAATCTTTTTTATAAATGAATTTTTCTTCTTCAGCTTCTTAAACTCTTGAGGAGTGTAAATTAAAGGTTCTATTGGAAGATCTGTTAAAGCTGTTATCTTTTGAATCCTTTCAAAAAACTTCTCTTTAAAGTCTCCTGCAATTATTAAATCGATATCACTTGCTTCATGTACTTCTCCTTTTGCAAAGGATCCAAAAAGATAGACTTCTTTTATAAGCATTTGTCTGCATCCTCTTTATCATAATATAATCCACAGGAGCTAAATCTTCATCTTTAAAGCTATCTTTGGCAGCTTTTAAATCTGCTTCTGCTTGTCTTAACCAACGTTTAGCTTCCTTTCGCATAATTTCTTTTTAAAATTTTACTTTATATTCTTTTCATCTTAAAGAGTTTTCTTAAAAAAATTAAGTTAAGGATTCCTACACCAACAAAAATCATTGAAATGTATTGAAAAATTGAAAACATGCCCAAAAAGGGTCTGGGATCTCCTCTTAAAAATTCTATAAGAAATCTAAAAGTTCCATATAACAGAAAATAAAAAGAAAAGACTTCTCCTAAAAATCTTCTTCTTTTATAAATTCTCAACAAGATTAAAAAAATTATAAAAAGGAAAAATGAAGAGATTAACTGGGTGGGAATAACTTTTACTCCTAAAGCACCTGCTGGTGAATCGGGTTTAAATAAAATCCCAAATTTTTCAGAAGGCTTACCATAGCAACATCCATTCAAAAAACAACCTATTCTTCCTATACTATGTCCTAAAACTAAACCTAAACTAAAAATGTCAGATACTCTTAAAAAATTTATTTTTTTCCTTTTGCACATTATATACAAGCTAAAAATACCTAAAATGACTCCACCTTGAAAAGCAAAGCCTGCTCTGGAAAATATATAACTTAAAGGTGAATTTAAAAAATTTTTAAGATTTATCAAAATAAAAAGAATCCTGCCCCCTAATAACCCTAAAAAGAGACTCCAAATAAATAAAGATTCTATAATTTTTAAGTCTAAATTTTCTTTCTTTGCTAAATTTTTTACTAAAATATAACTCGTCCATACTCCTAAGAACGCAAGGACTCCATAAGAATAAATTTTAAAATTACCTATTTTAATTAGAACTGGCCACATCTTTTTAAAACTCCTTTGAATCTAAGATAAAAGTTACAGGCCCTGCATTCTCAAGTAAGATGTGCATATATTCTCCAAAGACACCTTTTTCTACTCTTAAACCAAAAGACTTTAAAATATCAATAAAATCTTGATAGAACCTCTCAGCTGTTTGGGGTTCTAAACTCAAATGGAAAGAGGGTCTTCTTCCTTTATAGACTTGAGCACAAAGTGTAAATTCTGAAACACATAAAATCTCAGCTTTAATATCTAAAGCAGATAAATTCATCTTTTTGTTTTCATCCTCAAATATTCTTAAATTTAATATTTTCTGTGCCATCTTTAATAAGTCTTCTTGTTTATCTCCCCTTTCAAATCCTACAAAAATTAATAAACCTTTACCTATCTGAGAAAAGATTTTGTCTTTTATTATAACTTGAGCTTTATTTACTCTTTGCAGAACTACTTTCATTCTCTAAAACTAAATTCACATCCACAGTATCTCTGTCTATAAATGTTTAACTCTTTTGCTTTCTTCATAGTCTTTTCAAAACCACCCTTTTTTTTAAAATCTCTCTCTAAAAATTTTTTACTGATATTTCTTCCTATTTCATTTATTAATTTTGAATTTTTATGAGGACTTATTGTTAAAGTTGTAGTAAAAAAATCAAACCCTCTTTCTTCTGCTTCTAAATGAGTCTTTTCTAATCTTAATTTAAAACATTCATAACACCTTCTGCCTCCCTCAGGTTCAGATTCTAAACCTTTTATCCTTTCCTTCCATTCTTTTCTATCATACTCTTTGACAATTAATGGGAAGTTTAAAATTTTAGATAATTTTATAACTTCTTTTTTTCTCTTTTCAAATTCAGAATCTGGCCATATATTAGGATTGTAAAAAAAGCCTGTAACTTCAAAACCTTCTTCTCGCAATCTGCTAATGCTCTCTAAAGCACAGACTGCACAACATATATGTAAGAGCACCTTATTTCCCATAAAACTTTCCTTGAAAAGAATCTCTTCTTTCTAACTCAGATTCTATCTCCTTTAAAACTTTATTTTTATTTAAAATCCAAACAGGAGCTACCAATTTATCAGGAGAACAATCAGCAGTCAATCTTTGGATTACAAGTTTGGGAGGTAAAATCTCTAAAAAATCACAAACTATATCTACATACTCTTCTAATTTTAAAGGAGTATACTCTCCTCTATTATAGATTTTCTCTAAGTCTGTTCCTTTTATCACATGGAGAATATGGATCTTTACTCCATCTAAATTTAACTCAGAGATTTTTTTAGCAGTCTCTAACATATCTTTCTTTGATTCATTAGGCAAACCCAAAATTACATGTGCACATATTTTAATCTCTTTATATTTTCTGATTAACTCTACACTTTTAAGAAAATCAAGAAAAGTGTGATTCCTATTAATCAATTTCAAAGTCTTATCATGGATACTTTGCAAGCCTAATTCTATCCAGACTTCATAATCTGGAGTAAAACTATTTATCAAATCTAACTTTTCTTTATCTATACAATCTGGTCTTGTGCCTATAGATAATCCTACTACATCCTCAAATTCTTTTATGACCAGATATCTTTCTCTTAAAATATTTAAAGGTGCGTAAGTATTTGTATAACTTTGGAAGTAAACAAAAAATTTTTGTGCTTTATATTTTCTTCTACCAAATTCCATACCTATCTTTATCTGTTCTTTTAAAGGAGGTAATCCCTTTTCCCTTTTAAAAAAACTAAAAGCTGAATTATCACAAAAAATACAACCTTTTGTACTTAAAGTTCCATCTCTATTGGGACAACTAAAACCTGCATCTACACTTACTTTATAAACTTTACATTTAAATCTTTCTCTAAAATATCTATTTAAAGAATAGTACCTCTGCATAAAGATTTAATCACTGAAAAAAATAGAGATTAGTTCTTTTAAAGCTCTTGTAGTATGAATAATACCTTCTTTAAATCCATCTATTACTCCTTTACCCACTTCACCTATACTCCTCCAGATAGCAAATAATTTATACCTTAACTTTCCTCTTTTTTCAGGTTTTTCTCTCTGATAGACTTCATACATATAAGCTTTTTTTACATTTCTCACAGAGTATAAAAATATTCCTTTTAAAACTGATAGAGGTGCGTATGAAACTTCTTTAATTATATTTAAAATATGTTCCTTAACAGTCCTTGCTGAGCAAATGCTCTGCAAAAGAAACAAAAATAAAATAGATATTAAGATTTTCTTTTTCATCTTCTCAACTCCTTTTTATAACAAATTCTGCTGGTATTCAAATTTTTTATCTTTATCCTCCATCCAAACTTTTTTTCACTTATTGATATTCTATAAACATCTTAAAGCAACCGAGGACTTGGAGAAGTTTAAAATTCAAAATCTTCAAGGTCAAATACTAAAAATCCTTTTTTTCTCAATATTTTTTTATTCTCTATTCTTTTTGCTATAAGACCCCAAAACTTCTTTTTGAAATTTTTCTTTATAACTTCTGTCTTTTCTTTTAACTTTACCAAAATATTTTCTGCCTCTTTATTTTTTAATTCTTTCCATTTACATTCAAAAAAACCTACTTCATTTTTACCTGTTGCGACTATATCAATCTCATAAGAAATTCCTTTCTCTTTTCCCCATTGTTTACCGATTTTTATAAATTCAAAAGGTAAGTATTTTCTTTTCTCAATAAGAAAATCCATAGATATTTTCTCAAAAACATACCCTAAATATTGATTGTATTCTTTTTTTATCTCTCTGGCAGAAAAAATTCCCTCTTCAATAAAAGTAAGATTTGGATAAATAAATCTAAACCAGAAACTTAAAAAATTATCTTTAAGATAATATCTTCCTTTTCTTGATTTCGTTGATTCTAATATAGGGGTTCTTTTTTCTATAAATTCAGTCTCTATTAAGTTTTTTAGATAAGGAGTAATATCAGCACCTTTTAATCCTATATAATTTTTAATCTCGCCTAATTTAGTATTTCCTAAAGCAATTGCCTCCAGTATTTTTTTATAGGTACTTGTATCTTTAAACTCGTATTTCATAAGAAAATCTACTTCTGTCTTTAGAAATGTATCTATTTTTTTTATTTCTTTATCCAGCCACTTCCAGAAAGGATATTCTATTTTATTTAAATAAAAAGGGATGCCATCGCTGAATCCATAGATTTCTATTAATTCTTCCAAAGAGCTTCGAGGAAAGAAATCTTTTATCTGAAAAATTTTTAATGGTTTTAGTTTTATTTCCCCTGTTCTTCTTCCAAATAAAGGAGCTTGATAACTTAAGACTTTACTTTCCATTAAAGATATAGATGAACCCAAAAGAATCAGTTTTGTATGAGAATCTTTTAATATTGTATCGACTATTCTTTGAAAAAGAGAGACTATTTTGGGGTTTTCTTTTATTAAATTAGGAAACTCATCTATAATAATTATTTTGTTTTTCAGGGAATTAAATAAAGCCTCCCAGTCTAATTGAATATATTTTAGTTGAGGAAGATTTTTTGAGGCTACTGCTTTAAATTTTCTTAAATTATCTTCTTCTGTAGCTAAATAGTAAATAAAATTTTGGTTACGAACACTTTCTAAAGAAAGAGCAGTTTTTCCTATACGCCTTCTTCCATAAATAACACATAATTCAAACTTTTTACTCTTCAGTCTTTCTCTTAAAGCTTCCAGTTCTTTTTCTCTATTTATAAATTTCATAATTTAGATTATCCTAATTTAGATTATATAAATTATAAAAAAGTTGTCAAGAATTCCTTATTCTTATATAAAACTATTTTATCTCTGTACAAAAATAATCTTTTTTATACAACTTACAGGTTGAATCTCTTTTGTACAAATTGATTGTAAATTCAAAATTTCATCATTTAGGTAAAGCTGTAAGGTTTACAGATCAAGTAATGCTTCAAATAATTCACCATCAAAGAGTGAAGGAGTCTTTATGTGTAATGCATTAAACTGAGAAATACCATCGCAGGTCAATTTGAATTATGGTATATTTATTGCAATGAATGATTTAATCTCTGAGCTTAAAAGTAAATTAACTCCTCTATTTTCTCAAGAATCAAAGATTATTTCTGCCTATGTTTTTGGATACCTTTCCACCCCTGGGGTGGAAATAAGCTTAAATCCTGAGTACATCTTAAATCAGCTATTGCTCCTTTTAAATATAACCCATCTCCACCCCTGGAGTGGAAATATAGGTGTATGGGTTGCCATTTCTTAAGATCTCTTTCTGATAGACTTCATACATATAAGTTTTTTTATTTTAAAGCTACTTCAGCTTTCTCTTAAAACTAAATGTATCCTAAATCTTGAAGCCGATTTTTTATCTCCTCTTCTTCTTTTTTAGAATAAGTATAACTGGCATATTTGCTTAGGCATTTTTTATCTTTTGAAATTTTTATTTCAATCTCATCTTTAAATATATCTTTTAAAACTTTGCCATCTATATATTCAGGTATCTCTACACCTAATATAGCTAAAATTGTAGGGAACATATCCAAAATACTTGCTATGGTTTTGTATCCAGACTTAACATTAGGACCTCTGATTACAAAAATTCCCTCCTGACGATGTGTTCCAGTTATTTCCTTTAGAGTCTTTCTTCTCATAAATATATTTGAGAGACTAGTGTAAGGAAAAAAACTATAACCTTTAGTTGGTTTAAGAATTAATTCTGGTGCTAGCTCTATAAATGGTCCATTAAAAATATCTTCTTTTTTATAAATTTTCTCTACTATTCTTTCTCCTGTCTGAGGATCTCTGAAATTTTCTATATTATCAATTAATTTTAAAATTACTTTACTTTTATCCTTAGCATTTATATAAATACTCGCATAAGGGACGCCTCCTGCCATAAATGCTTTTGTATTAGACCAATCTATGGAAGTATAGATCGATTTAGCTCGCATTAATACTTTGAACATAAAATTATCTAATTTCTTGTTTAAAAAAGACTCAACCGTCCTTTTCAAAAATGGCAAGCGATTAATGACTTCTTCTACATAAAACATTTTTGTCCTAATATCTGATTTTAAATTCAAATATCCACATTTTTTTAACCAAAGATTAAAATTTACTCCTGTATTTAAAGAACAAAAGCCATGATCTGAGAGTATTACCAAAACTGCATTTTTATTTATTTTTTTAATTACTTCTGATATTTGCGCATCTATAAATTCATAAAATTTTCTCACCTTCATAAAAATTTTCTTAGAAAACAAAGGAGAATTTTTATCCATATATTGATAAAAAGTATGTTGAATGCTATCTAGTGATTGGTTTTGAACCATACATAGATCCCAATCATATTTTTCCATTAAATAATAAGCTATCTCCATTCTCTTTTTTTCAATTTCAATTAACTTAAGGATGTATTTTTCTATCCCCCACACTTTCAACCAATGTTTGGATAGAGTTATATTATAATTTTTCACTTTTCTAAATACCTCATAAAAAATCTCTTTTGGATATACAAACTCAGGACTTACTTTTGGAGACATCATTCCAGAAATAATAATTCCATTTACTTTTTTAGGAGGATAGGTCATAGGAACATTTATAGAAATAACTTTTTTGCCTGCTCTGCTTACCAATTCCCAAAGCGTTTTTACTTTTATAGAATTAGAATTTGATAGAAAAGCCTTTTTTTGGACAGGATCATATTGGAAAAAATCATAAATACCACTCTTTGCAGAATTGACTCCTGTCTGAAAGGCAGTCCAAGCAGGAGCAGTTACAGGAGGAATCGTAGAATTAAGTATTCCATAACTACTTTCTTTAAGTAATTTTTTTAAAAAGGGCATAGAATTTTCAGCCATCAATTGCTCTAAGACATTCCAATCTGCGCCGTCTAACCCCATTATAAATATTTTAAACCTTCTTTTCATGGCTACTTTTTAAGCTTGATTTTATTTTTAAAATGATCTCTTTCTCTTCCTCGTCTATTCCTAATTTGAATAAAATCGTTCCGTAAAGTATAACACAAATGAATAAAGAGAATATTAATGTAAACATCACACTAAAATTTTTTAATAAATATCCTCTTAGAAAATTTAACACAAAAAAAGTTACAATTGCAGCCAAAAATGGTTTCAAAAAACTTAATTTATAAGGATGAATTTTTAAAATAAAATACACTTGAAACAATCTAAGTAAATTAACAAAAATCAGTGAAAATGCTGTAGAAATTCCTGCTCCCAAAATTCCATATTTAGGGATTAAAATTAAACATAAAATTATTTGAAGAAAAAAGGTAATTAAATTATTAAGTAAAGTAAGGAAAACTCTTCCTGTCATTATTAACATAAATCCTACAGAACCTGTAAACGAATTTACTAATTGTCCTATCGTTAAAATCTTTAAGCAGTTCGTTCCCTCAATAAAACTTTTGCCCCATATACTGAGTATTTCTTTAGAAAAAAGAAAAATAATTAAAAATACAGGTAAACTAAATGTAAAAACTTGCTTTGTCACCCCTTTAAACAATTTTTCTAAGTTTTTGACTTTTCTTCTATTATAATAATCTGAAATTATAGGAGCAAACATTATATTAAAAGAACTCAAAATAATGCTTCCTATAAAAGCTGTTTGTAAACTTGCATTGTATATTCCTACTTTATAAATTTGTTTAAAGTAGCTTAACATTAGGGTGTCTATTTTTTCTATTCCTATCTGAAAAATTTTTGACAAAAATAAAGGAAAAGAAAAAAGAAGTATACTTTTCATCTCAAAGTGAAGCGAAACCTTTTCAAATGAAGGAAAAATTTTTTTTATAAAAAAATAACTTAAAAAAACACTTAATATTAAAGCTAAAAGGTGGCTTAACATTACTCCTATTATTTTTAATCCAAATAGGAAAAAAATTGCAACAAAGAAAAATCTTGTTAAAGGCTCAAATAAATTCTTAGTATAAACTATATACTTTACTGCTCTAAAACCTTGAAAAGAGAAAACAAAGACAGAAAATACTCCAAAAAGAGGTAAAATTGCACTAAAAAATCTTAAAATTTCTTTCAGTTCTTTTTTATGGAATAAATTTTCTGAAATATACCCAGAAAAAATAAATAGAAGAATACTAATTAATATTGTAAAGACTGAAACCAAAATCAAACTGCTAACAATAATTCCTTTTATCCTTTGAAAGTTCTCTTCTCCTTTATACAAAGCTATATATCTTACTAGCCCTTGATCTAAACCTAACAGGCATATTATTCCCAAAATATTAAAAATAGCTAATCCCACAGAATACACTCCGTAAACAGCTGGGTTTAACTTTTGAGCCAAATACATATTAAAAAGATAATTAACTACACCCCAAATTAAAATTCCTAAGAAAACTATGCTCGTTCCTTTTGTTATCTGAAATAATTCAAAAGAATCGATTTTTTTATTCATTTGTGATTTAAAACTTATTTATTTAAAATTTATTTTCTTTAAGCTAAAATCTTACCATTATTCTAAATTCTCTTTATAAAAAAATAAAATCCTGCATATGATATAGAATGATTGAAAAATTTTTTAGGAGATTTATAAAACCAAAACTCTAAGGAAAATAGGTTATCTTCACCCTTGAAACAGAGAATCATTTCTTTAGATTAAAAAATAAAACTTACTTATTTTCTACAAATAGCAAGAAGTCCTTTACATAAAGGAACAAATTTTGATAAAAAACGATGAATAATTTTTATAAAAAAGAATCTATAAAATGGAGATACCCATCCAAACTTACCATAAATTTTTACCTGTGAGAAAGTATTTTTTAAAACTCTTCTAAACTGGTAATAACTTAACTCAGAGAAATGAGTAAAATCAGAATCTTTTGTCAATTTTTTATAAATGCGATAAATTGGTCTGTTAGGTGTGGAGATTAAAAATTTACCTGAAGAGACTAATACTCTTTTTACCTCAGAAAGAAATTTTTTATGATCTCCATAAGTAGGTAAATGCTCAATGATCTCTAATGCTACTACAGTATCAAAAACATTTTCTTTAAAAGGAAGGTTTCTGGCATCACAAATAATAAACTTTACATCGGGATTTTTTTTCTTGGCTATTTTAACTCGCTCTTTGGAAAGGTCTAAAGAAACCAAAAAATTACTTTTTTCCTTTAACTTTTGTGTCCATATACCATCTCCACATCCTATCTCCAGACAAACACCTTTTATATTCTTCAAAATCATATCTTCAAACTCTTTATATTTACTTTCAGGACACCTTTTTATCTTAGCACATTTCTCAATTAATTCTCTATATTCAGAATTATCTAACATAATTACCAATAAAATTTTTCATACTCTTTTTTAGACATTTTTAACAATTTTTTTAAAAAATTCTACAATTTTAAATATTGTATTCTCCCAGCTATATTTTTGGGCAATTTTGAAACAGGTTTGAGAAATTTTTTGTAATTTGTTTTCTGAAGGAAGAATTTCTAAAAGTAATTTTGCCAGCTCATTAATATTACCTGCAGGAAACTTAGGAATGCCTTCCAAAGGAACAGCATCAGAAACTATTGTAGGAACACCACAAGCTATAGCCTCTAATGCTACCATTCCAAGGGGTTCATATAAAGACGGCAAAACAAATAAATCTGCTTGATTATAGACTTGAGGCAAATCTTTATGTTCAATTTTTCCTAAAAAATCAACAGGAAGAGATAAAGATTTTGCTAAAGAAACAAGTCTGCTTTTTTCTTTTCCTTCTCCAACAATTATAAGTCTTGCTCTTATTTTTTTAATTATTTTCTGAAAAGCATAAAATAATATATCTATTCCTTTTCTTAAATCCAACCTCCCCACATAAAGAACTTTTTTTTCTTGAGAGTTAAAATTGCGCGTTTTTAAAGGCTTAAATAAATTTGTATCCACACCATTAGGAATAACTACTATCTCTTTTTTAACTTTTTCTATAGCATTGATTTCCTCAATCATATTTTGAGAAAGAACAATAACCCCATCTGCTTTTTTTAACATAACTTTATCAAAAGGAACATATATTCTATTTAAAAAAGCATACAAAGGTTTTTTCAACCTTTTACAGGCCAAATACTCTCCATACCGAGTTCCTTGAAAATGAGCAATGAGAGGTTTTTTAATTTTACAATATAAAGGGGAAGTAGTATATATTAAGTCAAACTGTTCCTGCAATTTTGAGACTAATATTGAAGCATGCAGACTAAAAGAGGGAATTCTTGTAAGAAATGAGGAGCCTAATGCAGGAACACGATATATAGTTGTATTATTTTTAATTTCTTTAGAAATATTTAGTTTGGGCTGATTAGCAATAACTGTAAATTCTATTCCATACTGAGAAGAAAAATTTATAATATATTCACTAGCTTTTCCTCCCCCTCCCCATGTATAAGGAGGAAATTCTCTAATTACTGCCAGAACTTTCATTTATTAAATAATAAAATACTTCACTATATCTTTTTGAAATCTCTTGCCAGGAAAAATTTTCCTTAACTAATCTTCTCAAATCTTCTCCAGTAAAAGATTCACCTTTTAAAATTTTTAACACCTCATCAGAAAAAGCTTTGCTATCATAACACTTTACAAGTTTTCCTAACCTTCCTTCTAATAAAGCATCTTTTATTCCTTCAATATCAGAGGCGACTATAGAAAGATTACAGGATGCTGCCTCAAGCAAAACTATCCCAAACCCTTCTAAATCTCCTTTTACTTTAATATTAGGCATCACAAATACATCTGCTATATTATAAATCAATTTTAAATCTTCTTTTTTTATTCTCCCCAGCAAAACTACATATTCTTTTAAATCCTTCTCCTCTATTATCTCTTCTATTTTTCTTCTCAGCTTTCCTTCGCCTAGAACAAGATAAACAAAATTACTATAATTTTTCAATATCAAAGGAAGAACCTCTTTTATAAACCAGTGAATTCCTTTTCTTTCAATTAATCTTCCCACAGAAAGAATTATTTTTTTGTTCTTTATTTTTATATTAAATCTTTTTTCAAATCTTTCTTTCAAAATCTTTTTATCTTCCTTTAGGAAAAACTCATCATTTATCCCATTGGGAATCACCTCTATTTTTTGAGGAAAAACTCCTCTTTTTAAACACTCCTTTTTTGTTGCTTTACTTACACAGATTATTTTGTCTGCTTTATTTAAAAAACGAGGGATTAATAATTGATAGAAATAGTTATTGAAAGTGATATCTAAACCATGGATGGTAATTGCCACAGGTTTCTTAAATATTTTTAAAAATGGAATAAGCAAAGAAAGAACACCATCAGTTAAATAAACTAAATCTATTTTTTTTAATAGAAGAATTAAATAGCTTTTAATTAAAAAATAGATAAAAACTGCAGGCAAAAATTTTCTTGAACCACTCCATTTTATAAGAGATAATTTATGCATTTTAGATAAAGAATGAAAAAGATTGAAAGAAAAATTTTCCAACCCTCCTACCTGTGGTGGAAAATTGCGAGTGATAAAAAGAATATTTATTTTTCTCATTTTTTTATTACTTCAACAATCCCTGTATTACCTATTCTATAAAGAAGTTTTAAATTTTTTCTATATTTGTAAATAAAAGGTAAAAGATAATAATAGGTTTCTCGGGAAAACTCATCAATGATTATGTATTTTACTTTTTCTTTTTTTATTTTTTCCCATATTTTTTCAGGTGAAGAAAAAGGATAAATTATAGACTTATGTTGTGTGAAAAAATAAGTAACTGTAGGTTTGCGAGAGATAACAATTCCTTTTTTAGGTAAATTTTTATTTATCCAAGAATGTAGAGAGAAAAAATGTTTAAGAGAAGATGGCAAATTTTTGTGAGAGATTTTTTTAAGTGAAAAAGAAGAATGCAAATTGAAAATAAATAAGAAAACAATTACAAAATAAAAAATCTGAGGAGGGAATTTTTTAAAAACTTTATTAATTCCTATGACTAAATAAAAATATAAAAAAGGTAAAATTGGAATAAGAAATCTAACACCTTCTCTATAAGGCCAGAAAGCTATTAATAAAAAATAAATAAAAAAATAAAAGAAAAATAGATAATTCTTTTTAGCAGAAGTATGTTTGTATACACCTATAAAAATTAAGATGAGAGATATTAAAGATAAAATTTCTCTCAAAAAATTTGTTTTCTTAATAAAATATAAAAACAAAGATTTTGCTATCATCTGATAATAATAATTTATCCCTTCAATGATTCTAAAAAAAATAAAACGAGGATTCTCAAAAAGAGTTCCTAAGTAAGGTCTGTAAGGGTCTATAAGAAAAAATTGTTTAGAATAATTTAATACAGAAAGAGGATTTAATTTCCTTAGAGTAATCTGCCATACAAAAAATGGAAATAAAAATACTAAGGAAATAAAAATGATCTTTTTAAATTTTACTCTTAAAGAAAGATTGTAAAATAATAAACTGATTATTGCTGCTACAAATAAAACTAAACCTACATAACGGATAAAATAACATACAATTAAAATTAAAACAGCTAATACCCCTTCTCTATTTACAGCCTCTCTTTTATCTATATATCCAGAGATAAAAAAAAGAAATAATATTGAAAACAAAAGATAAGGGACATCAGACAGAATGCGTTGAGAAGAATAATGAAGAAAAACCCAGTTACATGACATTAATAAAACAACAATGAATGCTAAATTTTGATCTGTATATTTCTTAAAAAGATGATAAGAAAATATAATGCTTAAATATCCTAAAAATGCTATTAAGATATGCATTAAATAAAAATTTCTTCCAAAAAACTTGACTACAAAAGATAAGATTAAAGGGAAACCTGGTGGATAGTGATAAAAAAATGGTGAATTTGGATAGTTTATAGCTCTGTAACCTAATCCTTTTGCAAGACTTTCAGCTAAGATTATATATTGAGCTGAATCTCCTCCAAAATCTAAAAATTCTGAGGGGATCTTTAAAAATACTATTAACCAAAAGATTAAAGATAAAAATATCCATTTAAGTTTATATATTTTAAAATTTCTCAAATCTTTAATCTGTGAATCTGTATTTTATTAAACTAAAAACAGCTTTTATTCCATCTATAAATTTTATTTTCTTTCCTTCTTTATAAGTCCTTCCACAATAAGTAATGGGGACCTCATAAACTCTCAATCCTTTTTTAAAGACTTTAGCTGTAATTTCTGGCTCAAAACAGAATCTGGTGGAAGTTAACTTTATATTTTTTATGACATCTGCTCTGAACACTTTTGCTCCTGTCTCCATATCTGAAAGCATAGTATCAAATAAGATATTAGTCAAAGTAGTCAAAAACTTATTAGCAAAGTAATGCCAAAAATAGAATACTCTGTGAGTACCTAAGAATCTACTACCATACACTACATCTGCCCAACCTTGTAAAATTGGCTCTAAAAGAATCTTATAATTTTTGGATGGAGGGTATTCTAAATCTGCATCTTGAATAATAATTACTTGACCTGTAGCTTCTTTGAGAGCTGTTTTTATACAATCTGTTTTTCCTTTATTTTCAGAATGAAATAAAACTTTTATTTGAGGATCTTTCAAATTTAAAAGAAATTCACGAGTCCCATCAGTAGAAGCATCATCTACTATTATTATTTCCTTTTCTAAATCCAGCTCTACTCTTTTTACCTCTTCTATTATCTTTTTTATCGTCTTGATCTCATTATATACACATATCAGTATAGAAACTTTTTTAAAAGAACTCATAGATTTTATCTCCTTTCCATCCTCAAACTTGCAATCTGCTCAGAAATTAGACCCAACATAAAGATTATCACAGAAGTGGTAAACAAAAGAGCACTCATATTTGTAAATCTATGGAAATGGATAAATGTGTATAAGTAATATCCTAAACCTAATAAAAAAAATAGAAGAGAAAGTGGTAAAAAAACTTTTAAAGGAGAAAAAAAGACAGCTATTTTCAGAATGATCCCCAGAAATCTTACACCATCTGTAATTAAATTAATCTTGCTCTTTCCTCTTTTTCTGGGAAGGACTTTCACAGGAACAAATTTTACAGGATAGCCTGCTTTTATAAAAGCTAAAGTTAAAGTTGAAGGATAAGAAAAAGTATTAGGTAAAAGATATAAAAACTCTAAAGCTTTCTCTCTTTTTATAGCTCTAAAACCTGAAGTTAAATCTTTAATTTTTATTCCACTCACGTAAGAAGCTAAAATATTATAAATTTTATTTGCCAACCTTCTCCACCAGACTTGATAACTGTTATGCCGTGCTCCTATTATCATGTCAAATTTATCTATTTCCTTTAACAACTTGGGAATCTCTTGAGGAAGGTGTTGACCATCTGCATCCATTAATACCACAATATCTGAATTAGCTTGTCTTATTCCTCTTTTAATACTTGCTCCATTTCCCATATTGTAAGGATTCTTAATCACTTTAGCTTTATAACTCTCAGCTATTTCAGAAGTATTATCTGTAGAAGCATCATCTACCACTATTATCTCTATACCTTCTCCTAAGACTTCATAAATTTGAGGTAAAAGTTCTTTTAGATTTTCTCCTTCGTTGTAGGCAGGCAAAATTACGCTTATCTTCACAACTTTTTATGATAAACAATTTTTAGAATTTTAGCAAGATTTATAAAATTCTTATAGCATAAATTTTTAAATTGATTTATAATTGGAAATGACTATGAATAATATAGATTCTCATCATGAAAGGATTTTAGTCATAGTAGAAGATTTAAAATTGCAAGATCTCATAGCTTTGATTTTAATAGGTGAAGGATATGAAGTAAAAACTTATTTTTCTGATAAGGATGCTTTAAAAGACTTAAGTGAAAATACAGCTGACTTAATTATCATAGATTTTTTATCTCCTAAAATAGATGGTTTAAATTTCTGTAAAAGTGTTAGAGAGAATATTCTGGTTAGATACATTCCTATAATTGTGTTAATCCCAAAAGAAAATCCATTGAGTAAAATGAAAGCTATCTATGGAGGTGCAGATGATTACATTGAAAAACCTTTTACTTCTGAAGAGTTATTAGCAAGAGTTAAAGCTGCTCTTTGGAGAGTAAATAGATACCAAGACATAAATCCTTTAACAAAACTTCCAGGAATATCTACAGCAATAAAGGAATTAAAAAAAAGAATTGAGAGTAAAGAACTGTTTGGTGTGGGTTTAGCAGATTTATATAACTTTAAAAAATTCAATGATAGATATGGATTTAAAAGAGGAGATGAAGTCCTTAAATATACTGGTCTACTAATGCAAAGAGCTTTAACAGAGTTGGGTAGCCCTCAAGATTTTTTAGCTCATTTTGGAGGAGATGATTTTCTGTTTATCTCTTCTGTAGATGCTATTGAGGATATTTGTAAGAAAATAATTAAAGATTTTGAAGAGATCATTCCTTCTTTTTATGATGAAGAAGATAGAGAAAGAGGATACATTTTAGTAAAAAATAGAAAAGGAGAAATATTACAAGTCCCTTTTCTAAAAATCTATATAGGTGTGGTCACTAACGAAAACTATGAATTTACATCTTCAGGTCAAATATTCCAAATAGCCACAGAACTAAGAGATTATGCTAAAAAATTTGAAAAAAGTATGTATATAAAAGAAAGAAGAAGAACATATCCATTTTATTGAAGATTTTCAAGTCTTTTTTAAAAACAAAAACTTAATGAAAATTGAAGAGGAACAAATTTAATATTTTTATTTTTATCTTCTTCATTTTCTCTTGTCTCCTTTACTTAAACTCAATATCAGCTCCTTTTATTTTTGATGA
>CBEUCJ010000003.1:0-209593 GCA_965541615.1 uncultured bacterium
TAAGTTTTTAAAATTCTCATCTACAAATTTATAATTATATGGATTATCCCATGTAGCATTTGCTTGTTTTAATATCCAATTATTAAATTTTAAGAAAAATAGAGCTTCATTATTTCCTTCTTTACGCCAACCCATAAAAATACCTAATTTTTCTAATATTCTTGATAACATAGAAGTTCCTGACCTATGCATACCAAGAATTATAACAGGTGGCTGATGCATTTTAGTTATCTCTTTAAGAATGAAACAGTAAAAAAACCATAATAATAACGGATAAGAAAAAATGGAATAATATTAATAAAACAAAATGCAATTGCACTTGCAATAGCTGCTCCTACAATTCCAAGTTTAGGAATTAAAAACAAATTTAACATAATATTTAATATAGCTGCAATTAAAATAATATTTTGAAAAATTTTTTGCTTGTCTGTCATTTGTAAAATATATCCAACACTACCAACCGAAGCATTTACAAATTGACCTATTGTTAAAAATACCAAAGCTGAAGCACCTTCCCTAAATTCTTTTCCGAAAATACCCATAAAAAATTTAGGAAATAAAATATATAAAATAAGTATAGGGGCTGAAGTCCAGAAAATTAATTTTGTAGATTGTTGGGCAACTTTTTTTAAACCCTCCAAGTCCTTTTTACCCCAGAATTCAGCAAATTTGGGTGCAGCTATAGAATTTATAGCACCTAAAGTAAAACTTGTTATCATTGATAATCGCATAGCTACATTATAAATTCCTACTTCTTCTTCTGTTCTCCACATCCCAAGCATTATTGTATCTGTCCATGACATTACCATAAAAAGAGAACTTGACAAGAACATTGGAAGTGAAACAGAAAGTATTTGTCTTAAAGAAATTTTTTCTAATTCATCGTTTTTGTTGCTAAATTTTTTATTCAGAAGTAGAAAACTAAAAAGAGAAGAAACACTTACTCCTAAAATGTAGGCAACAATTACTGCTTTTGTGTTTCTAATATTTAAAAGGTAAAAAGATATACTAAAAAACATAAGAGTAAATAAAGAAGGTATGAGATTTTTAAGAATTGTATATTCTTTTATCTTTTTGAATCCTCTTAAACTCTCTGAATTTATTGAAAGTAAAACAAAAGGAAGTAGAGCAAAAGGCACAAGTTTTAAATATAAAGCTAAATGTTTTTTCGCAAAGACCTTTTCAGCTAAAAGAGGAGAAAGATAATAGAGAAGGACAGAAAGAAATAAGGACAGAAAAATTGTTACAATGATAGACTTTAAATATATGTATCTGGCTGTTCTTACTTTACCCTGAGCATTGCATTGAGCTATAAATCTTAAAAGTGCTGTATCAAGACCAAGTTTTCCTATTACAGAAGTTATCTGAAGCACAGTAAAACTTAAAGCAAATATACCCCAGCAAGAAGCACCAAGATTTCTTGTAACAAGCAAAGTAAAAGCATATCCTGTAGCTACCCCAAGAATTTGTAAAATAAAAAAAGTTAAACTGCCTTGTATTAGTTCTTTAAAATGAATATCCTCAGATAATCTTTTAGAAAAAGTCTGCAGTATCAATTATATTGAGATTTTTTCTGGTTCTCCCAAAAAAGATTTATTAACCTTGAAATCTCTGGTCTTTTATCTCTATAGGCAACGAATGGACCATTATACAAAGTTTTTTTGTTATACTTAAGTACATTCTTAGAGCCAATCTCTACAATCTTTCCTCCTGCCTCCTCAATAATTATCTGACCTGCAGCTGTATCCCATTCCATAGTTCTTCCCAATCTGAAATAAATATCCGCACTACCTTCAGCGATCAAACAAAATTTTATGGAACTACCTACAGAAACAGTTGCAATCTCTGGATAAAAACTCTTTAACTTCTCTATACACTTTCTTGTCTCTTTAAGATTGTGAGAACGACTGACCACTACTCTTAAAGTTCTCTGTTTACCAGATAAAGGTAACCTGTGTGCATTATCTAAATTAGGTTTATTTTTAAACTGAAGATTTTCTAATTTATATGCACCTTCAGTTTTCTTAGCAAAATATATCAAACCCTTAGCAGGAGCAAAGATTACTCCTAAAACAGGTTTATCTTTTTCAATTAAAGCAATGTTTACTGCAAATTCTCCATTTCTGGTTATAAATTCTTCTGTTCCATCTAAAGGGTCAACAAGCCAAAAGTATCTCCACCTCTTTCTTTCTTGATAGGAAACTTTTTTAGCCTCTTCAGAAATGATAGGGATGCTGGGGGTAATTTTTTTTAATCTTTCAGTAATAATTTCCTGAGAGATTTTATCTGCTGCAGTTAAGGGAGTTTTATCTTTTTTCATCTCGATGGGAACATTTCCTTTATTGTAAATCTCCATTATGTGCTTGCCTGCACATATAGCTATATTAATTAACTCTTTTAAAGGAAATTCTTCAGACGCAAAACTCATAATTATTTGATATTCATAGTCTCCATTATGTTTTTTTTAAAATCAAGAATACTCATAGTCTCTTTTTTACCCTTTCCTTTTTCTCGTGGATCATATCTTATAAATACTCCTTCCCAATCGTGCATAGCATCATCAGGACCAGTATCATTCTCATCTAAAAATAACTTTTTATGACCAACAGTGCCTGCACTTCTGTAAGCTAAATCATCAAAATAAGCCATAAGGTCAGGATAGTCACCTTTTAAAGTGCTATAAAGTTCTTCTGGTCTGTAAACTTTTGTATTCCAGGTTTTGCCAAATTTATCTTTTTCTCTCTCCAACTTAATTATTAATTCATCACGTAATTTTTCATAATTCTCTTCATCTACTATTCCCTGCTTTTCACGTCCTTTTTTATTAATAAATATCCGACCGTAATAGCCTCCCCAGCCCCAAGCACGAGTTTTAGACCAGTTAACATCTACTTCCTCAAGTGGGACTACTTTTTCAGGATATTTATTTAACACCAAATAACCTTCTTTTATTAACCACTCATTCAGACAGAATGAACCTTTCATCGCTTTTGCACCATGGTCTGAGACTACATAAACAACTGTATTCTTATCAAGCAAAGATAAAATACGTCCAATTTTTTCATCAATGAATTTATAATAATCAAGAATCACATTTTTGTATTTATGATTGGGTTGATATAGAGGATGGGAAGGGTCATAATATTTCCAAAAAGCATGTTGAACTCTATCTACACCTATCTCAACAAACATAAAGAAATCCCATTCTTTATTCTTTATCAAATACTCAATAACTTTAAATCTTTTTTCTGTCATTTCCCAGAGATTTTGGATTAACTTATCTCTCTCCTCAGTTCTAAATACAACATCAAAAATGTATTCACCACAAATCTTCTCAATTTCTTTCTTTAAACTTTCAGGATATGTATATTCTTTTTCTGCATTAGGGCACATAAATCCTGAAACCATACAACCCTCTATTGGATAAGGAGGGTATGTAGGAGGAACACCAACTAAAATACTCTTTTTCCCATGTTTTGCCAATTCATCCCATATTTTTTCTATATCTTTGAATTTAAGTGAAGTTGTAATATCAAATTCAGTGTAAGAATTATTAATTCTTGTTCTAAATCCATACACTCCCATCTCACCAGCAGTCTTACCTGAACACATACTCATCCAGGCAGGAATTGTTATAGGAGGATGGATTGAACGAAAATTTGCATATGTTCCTTCATCTATCATCATTCTTAAATTTGGAAGCTCTTCTTTAAAATCTTCAAAAAGAAGCTTTGCTGGAGTGCTATCCAAACCAATCACAAATACTTTTCTATTTTTCTTTCTGAAAAACATCTCTCTTTTACATAGCTATTTGCATTTTCTTAATCAATATATCCCATCTCCTTTAGCTGGGCTTTAACTTTTTCCATATCTTCATTAGTGAGTTCTTTTTTAACCGCCAATTTCTCTAAAGGGTGTGTAATCTTACCCCACTTCAATCTGTTCCAAACACGCTCATGTAGATAATACACGACCATTTTTGCAATAACTTCAACTAATCCTACCTCCATAGCAAGAACTAATTTATGGGTAAAGATATACACAATTATTACTGTAGTTAAAGTAGCTGCTATTCTCCAAGAAATTGCTTTTGCAACACTTCTCTTGTGAGATTCAACCATAATTTATCCTTAAAATTCTCAACTTTTTAAATCAGAAAATCTTTTTAAATTTTACAGATAACCTAATGATTTTAGACGTTCTTTAATTTTTTCCTCTTCTTCTTTAGAAATCTGGATTTCTTTTTTCTCTTCTATATAATGCAATTCCTTTAGTTTATCTAAAACTTTCTGAGCGCACTCTTCAGGAGATTCTTTATCTGTATCCAGAATTACCTCAGGATTTTCTGGTTCTTCATAAGGATCATCAATACCTGTGTAATTCTTTATTTGACCAGCAAGAGCCTTCTTATAGTTACCCTTAGGGTCCCTCTTAATGCATACTTCAAGAGGACAGCGAGTAAAGACTTCAACAAAATTTTTTATTCTTTCTCGAACAAGTCGCCGTGTCTCACGATAAGGAGAAATACACGCAGCAATAGCAATGATTCCGTTTCGGGTAAGTAACTCACATACAAAGCCAACTCTCTTTATATTTTCATCACGATCTTCTTTACTGAATCCTAAACCTTTACTTAAATTTGTCCTTATCACATCACCATCTAACAGCTCTACTTTGTATCCTTCTTTTTTCAATTTGTTATAAACTATCCGTGCTATTGTGCTTTTTCCTGAACCAGATAACCCTGTAAACCAAATAGTAAATCCTTTCATAAAACCTCCTTTTTATTCAACAAAAGGATTTTTAAATGATAATATAACTTTTGCTACCTCCGGTCGCATCATTGTCTCAGGAGGAATCTCCCCTTTCTTAAAATATTCTCTTATCTTTGTTCCACTAAAATTGATATGATCTTTATCACTATGAGGACAGGTTTTCTCATTTACAATGCTCTTGCACTTTTTGCAATAAAAAAAAGAACGAAAAAATATAGGAGTTATTCCTAAGTCAGGAAATTCATCAAAAATCTTATGAGCAGCGAAAGGCTCATAGTAATTACCTACACCTGCATGATCCCTACCGATAATGAAATGAGTACAACCGAAATTTTTCCTTATTATGGCATGGTGAATAGCTTCTTTAGGACCAGCATACCTCATCTCTGTATGAAGGACACTCATTACTGCTCGTTCTTTTAGATAATAATGCTTTATAAGCTCCTCATAAGCAGCCAAGATTACTTCATCTTTAAAATCACCTTTCTTTTTTCTTCCTACTACAGGATTAATGAATAAGCCATCTACAAAAGAAAGAGCTGTTTTTTGAACATACTCATGACCTAAATGGGGAACGTTTCTTGTCTGAAAACCTACTATATCGACCCATCCTTTTTCTTTAAATAAAACTCTAGTCTCTTTAGGAGTGAGAGTGTATCTGCTGAATCTATCTTCAAAATTACCTTCAACCAAAAAAATCTTACCTCCTATTAACATTTCTTTCATCTTATAGACCCTCTCAACTCCAGGATGGTTTTTATCATCTGTTCCAAAAATACTCTTGGCATATTCTGTCTTATCAAAACTAAATATATCCTGTATCTGCATAAGACCTACTAACTTACCATTAAAAGAAAGTGCAACAGGTTCTTTTTTGGGTAACTTTTTTGCTTCCTCTTTAGAAATGTCTAATACAATAGGTATAGTCCAAGGGATATCATTAGCCAGACGTGAACGTATGATAACACTTTTGTAATCTTCTTCGGTCATAAATCCTTCCAGAGGGCTAAATACGCCTGTTGCAATATTAACGAGTTCCTGGAATCTGTCATATGTTAAATCAATATTATAAAACTTTTTTCTATTCTTTCTGATCTCCTCAGCTTCTTTTTCCTTAAGAACTCTGTCTACGAGTTTGCCTCCATGTGGCTGATTCATTTTGCTACCTCCACCAAGCAAATATTATAAAATCCTACCTTCTCTTGTCAATTACACACACTTTTTTCACACCCGGCAGATATAACCCTAAATTGACAAAACAAGCAATGTTTGATTTGCAAACTTACAACATTTTGAACAATTCAACATTTATTTCTCATATTTCTTATACTTTTCTCAATAAAGAAAACCAAAAAGCTATAAAGGAGTTTTTCTTTAAAACCTTTAGGAGTTAATATATACTTTATCTTCTTGATTTTGCCAGGACGATGAGAAAAATTCTTCACCTTTATTAATCCCTTTTTTATAAGTTTTCGTAAAAGATAATTGGTTCTGGATAAAAACACTTAATTTTACTGAAAGTCCACCCTGACTGCTCATATAAAAACAGAACTTCGTAATATCATTTGTATAAATATCTAAATCTTTATCCTACTTCCGCAGGAGGAACACTTCCTTCCTTAAGGAACCGCCCTTTTCTTTTCAAAACTCTAAGCTCCTCAATTATAGGTTGCCAATACAGCCTATCCTTTTGACGACACTCCTCAATCTCCAAAGCTATCTGTCTTGAAGCCTGTAGTATAAGCTCATTACTTTGAGATTCTATCGCCTTTAAGCAGAAAGTAACTGCCTTTCTCTTCAGCTGCTTTGCCACCTTTATAGAAAGCCTTGAAGTCCTTAGAAACTCTATAATATCCTCCACATTGAAGCTATTGGAAAGTATCCATTTCCAATCCTCCTGAGAGGGATATGGTTTAAGCCTTTCTCTTTCTATTTTGACAAGATTGGAAATAACCGCATAATCTTCTAATCGCCTGGTTTTTTTTATCTCCACAAGTTCCCTTAACCCTATCACAGGTATAACTCCCCAATCCGTAGTGTATATATTTGCATTATTTAATGCTTTGGAGAAACTACTTACTCGAGGAACTACTCCCATAACATCTAAGAACCAGGTTGATTCACCTCTCTTCCCAGAAGAAAATTGAAAATGGAATCCATGTCCTCTCAAAATAAAATCCATTGTAAGGGGAGGAGTAAGTTTGTATATCTTGCCTCCTAATTCCCGCACCACTTTCAAAAATCTTTCCCAGTTGGCTCTGTGAGGCTCAACCCAAATATCAATATCTTCGGAAAAAGTAGCCGCTCCATAAAGAACTGTTGCCTGTCCACTTATCAAAAGATAAGATACCTTTTTTTTATTAAGGCTTTGGAAAAATTTTTTTATCATGAACCGCCTTTAAATCCTTAATCCGCCTTCTCAACTCCCAGCTCCTCCTTAACCTCTCTCGAGGAGTAAATTTAAGCCATACATCTCTCTGATACGTAGGGGGAAATAAATACCTCCTTCTGGATTTGTTAGAATCTCTTTTTATATTCTTTACACTTCTCATATACCCTTCCACTTAAACTTCTCTCCTCTATCACCCAAGGGTTATAGATTATACACTTTTTTTTCCTTCCTTTTAATCTTTCCCATTCCTGTTTCAAGTAATTATACTCTGCTTCGGCTCGTTTTAAGAAGTGGTAAGTTAGGTGAATTTTTTCTTTAAAACCTTTAGGAGTTAATATATACTTTATCTTCTTAATTTTGCCAGAATGATGAGAGAAATTTTTTACCTTTATTAATCCCTTTTTTATAAGTTTTCGTAAAAGATAATTGGTTTTGCCTAAGGAAATATTTAGTTTTGAGGAAAGTTGGCGTTGAGTGATATCAGGAGATTTAGAAAGCTCAGAGAGAAGATAGAATACCTCTTCTTTTAGTTGATCTTTAGAATTCAGATTTAGAAGTTTTTTTCTTTCTATACCTGTTTTACAAAGTTCTTGTTGCATAAATACAATAAACTATGTTCATACGATGAACATATTCTATTACTACATAACAAATCTGTCAATACAATAAAGAATAGTATCGTTTTTTATACCATTACACACCCGGCGGGTGTGATTGGTTAAGCAAATCTACACTTTTTTGGTAGTAATTGTAAGTTGACAAAACAAGCAATGCTCGATTTGTAAACTTATATATTTCTGGCTTGATATTTTAGTCTCAATGAAATGTCAAGTTAAGATAATTCACAGATAAACTCACGACCGTGAATTTATGTGTGAAGTATTATTTTAAGATAAAGGTCTGTTTAAGTTAGAATGTTTTAATTTACATTTTTTGTTGTTTCCATTGGATTTTAGAAAAAATAGTGTATAATTTTAGATGAGTATGTTAAGAGAAGAAATTGTGAAAATACTACAGAAAGTAAAAGAAGAAATACGAATAAAGTATAAAGCAGAGATAAAAGGGATTTTTGGTTCTTATGCCCGAGAAGAAGCAAAACAGGGAAGTGATGTGGATATTCTTGTAAACTTTCTTGAAGGAGCTACTCTTTTTGATTTTGTTGGTTTGGCAAATTATTTAGAAGAAAAATTAAAGATAAAGGTAGATATTGTTCCTGTAGATACTTTAAGAAGAGAGATTAAAGATAAAATTTTAAAGGAAGCTATTTATTTATGAGAGACTATAGATTATATTTAAAAGATATTTTATCAGCAATGGAAGCAATAGAAAAATTTACTCAAGGGATGGATTTTGAAGATTTTAAAGAGAATGATATGGTATGTAGTGCGGTAATAAGAAAATTTGAGATTATTGGAGAAGCATCAAAAAATCTACCTGAAGAGATAAAGCAGAAATATCCCGAGATTCCCTGGAAAAGTATGGCGGGAATGAGAGACAGATTAATCCATTTTTATTTTGGAGTAAAATACGAACTTGTCTGGGAAACGATAAAAAGAGAAATTCCCAAAATCAAACCTTTAATTAAAGAAATCATAGAAAAGTTAAATTTTGGCTAAATTTTGCATAAAACAGGTTGAATCTTTTTTGCAACTTTCAGAAAGAGATTTAAATATTCTCAAATTCTTAAGAATATTGGAATAGTTTTTGTTAGTCATTATCAATTTATTCAGCAAAATTCTATTTTTTCATAAAACTGGATTTATTTAAAAGATTCCTAGGAACTTTGAGGGTAATTTTTCCATCAGGTAACTGATAAAAAGCTCTTTCTCCAACACAAAAAAACATTGGGCAAACCTAATTTTCTGTTTTCTGCTTGCGCCTTTCTTACAGCTTTGGTAAATATTGTAAGTATTTCTATTGCCTCTTGATAGATAGATTTAGACTTCTGTCTTTTTGTCTTCATCACTCCTTTTTTTTTCTGATGATAGATAAAAAGCTTTTGAAGTCAGGGTTTTTACATTTTGAACAATTCAACATTTATTTCTTACATTTTCT
This sequence comes from uncultured bacterium, assembly GCA_965541615.1. GTDB lineage: Bacteria > Omnitrophota > Gorgyraeia > Duberdicusellales > CBEUCJ01 > CBEUCJ01. The sequence continues at coordinate 9,223 of CBEUCJ010000003.1, forward strand.
CAATAAAGAAAACCAAAAAGCCATAAAGAATTTTGTTTTTTGAATCCTACAATTATATCATCTACAATTAAAATATCTTGAAAAAACTCTTCTCTTTTCTATATTCCTTAATTCAACTTTGTAGGTCGAAGTGAATTTTTAACATTAAGCTACTTCATTGTGATATATTGAGGGTTTTCTCTTGACAGAGGGTAATAAATATATATAATAAACAAAAATGTTAATTTTCTATATTTATGAGGTATTTTGATTTAGAGAAATTGAAAAATAAATTATTCTTTACTATAGAAGATGTAGCAGAAAGTTTCAATATAAAGATTGCTTCTTCAAGGGTATTATGTTATCGGTATGTAAAAAAAGGAATTTTTCTAAGACTAAAAAAAGACCTCTACATACTTGCTTATAAATGGGAAAACTTAAGTTGGGAAGATTTTTTTATTCTTTCTAATTATTTGCAGGTTCCTTCTTATATTTCCTTTATGACTGCTTTATCATTTTATGAAGTTTCTACTCAAATACAGAGAAATTTTTTTGAAAGCGCATCTTTAAAAAGATCACTTAGTTTTAATGTAAAAGGTGTAATTTTTAATTTCTATAAGTTAAAAAGAGATTATTATTTTGATTTTTTTAAAAAAGAGAATTTTTTTATTGCTACGAAAGAAAAGGCATTTGTAGATTCGGTTTATCTTTATTCTTTGGGAAGATATAAATTGGATTTTTCCTCTCTTGATTTGGATAAATTGGATAAAAAAAGGATAAAAAATATTTTAAGAAAGTTTCCTCAGAGGACAAAAGATATTGTTAAAGAGATATGCAAGATTTAATTAAACAGGAGCAGTTTGAATTGGAGGTGTTAGAGAGGTTGAATAGTGGGCGCTTTCTTAATTATCTTGTCTTTGGCGGAGGAACAATGTTAAGGTTATGTTTTGGTTTGAATAGATTTTCTGTCGATTTAGACTTTTGGCTTATAAAAAAGATAGATACTTCTAAGTTATTTAATAACTTAAAAAAATACCTTAATCAATTTTATACTATAAAAGATTGTGCTAACAAATTCTATACTTTGCTTTTTGAATTGAAATCATCTTCTTACCGACGCAGTCTAAAAATTGAGATAAGAAAAAAACCAAAAAAGATAAAAACTGAAAGTGTGATTGCCTACAGTCCTTATTCCAATATTCAAGTTTTTCTTAAAGTAGTCTCTTTAGAAGATATGATGCAGGCTAAAATTAATTCTTTGATAGACCGAAAAGAAATTAGAGATGCTTTTGATATAGAGTTCCTTTTTAAAAAAGGAGTTAATCTTCCCTCTTCCTCCCAAATCTTAAGAAAAATTATTGAAATTATAGAAAGTTTTGATCAAAAAGATTATAAAGTTAAACTTGCCTCTCTTCTTTTGGAGAAAGAAAGGAAGTATTATATAAAGGAAAATTTTAAGATTTTAAGATTAGCAATTCAAGAGAAATTAAAGTCTATTAAGTAAATTATATTCCTTAATTTAACCTTGTAAGTTGAAATGGTTTTATCTACAATTTAATTGAACAAAAAATAATTTTTGTTCACTATACTGATTTCAGTGCAAAAAATTCACTCTGTCAATTAAAAATCCTCTAAATCTTACCTTCTTATACCTCCTTTGCACACCCGGCGGGTGTGATTGGTTGGTGTATGAATAATTTAGATTTTCCAGATGATGATATTTTTTCTGCCCCATTTGTATGCAAGTTTTTGTAAGTCAATTAAGATTTTTATTTTCTCTTCAAAAGAAAGGGTAGTAGCTTCCCTCTTGCGGGTCTCTTCTTCTTTAAAAAAATCACTTCGTTTTAAAATCCTTTTGCCAATAATAAACTTTTTTTCATCTTCCATAGTATTTTTCTTTAAATTCTTTGAATTTTTCATTTAACCCATACCGATTCAATATTTTTTGCAATTTCTCTTTATTTATCTGACATTGCTCTAAAAGCATCTCTATCTTCCTGTAGTCCTTGCTTCTTCCTGCTCTCAAGAATAAAGCTATTAGATATTCAGGGATAATAACCTTTGTTTTGATACCCTCATACTCTGTTTCCTGTGCTTGTTCTACCGCTTCTTTTTCAAGAGGGTCAGCAGGAAATATATCAACCGGAACTCCTTCTATTACTACCCAATGTCCTTTCCATTCATACCCTTTAGCTTTAAGATACTCGTATATAGGTGAAAGGTCAATTATCTCTTTATTTCCTTTATCCTTAAGAAGAATAAAAATATCTAAATCCTGGGTAAAGAAGGGTTCAATCCATCTTAAAGCAGCTATTGCTCCTCCAATAGCATAATCTTGTATTAATCCTTTTTGCTTAAGTTCGTTTAAAACTTCGAGCGTCTTCTTCATTACTTTTTCTGCCAAAGCCTATTCCCTTTATCCAGCAACCACTTTTTATGTTTAACATACCAATTTGCTGTCTTTTTTAATCCTTCTTCAAACTTAACCTTGGGCGTAAAACCTGTTTCTTCATAAATTTTTTTTGAGTTTAATCTGTATCTGAAATCGTGCCCTGGTCTGTCAGAAACAAATTCAATTAAACTTTCTGATTTACCTAAAATTTTAATTATCTTTCTTACCACATCAATATTTCTTTTCTCTTCCCCACTTCCCACATTGTAAATTTCACCTATCTTACCCTTTTTTAAAACTTTTAAAATAGCTTCTGCGCAATCTTCCACATAAAGCCATTCTCTTATATTCTTGCCATCTCCATATACAGGAACTTTTTCATTTTTTAATAATTTCAATATTGCTAAAGGAATTAATTTCTCAGGATATTGCCAGGGACCGTAACAGTTTGATGGTCTTATGATAATCGCAGGCAGTTTATAGGTGCGAATGTAGGATTTAATAAGTAAATCTGCTGAGGCTTTGGAGGCTGAATATGGACTGCTGGGATTTAAAGGATGGGTTTCTTTGAATTCACCCTTTTTTGTCTCTCCATAAACTTCATCAGTTGAGATTTGAACAAATTTTTTTATTTTAAATTTTAATGCTAAATCAGCCAGAACTTGAGTCCCTTTCACATTTGTTTCTATAAAAGGTGAAGGGTTTTTTATGCTTTTATCCACATGGGTTTGGGCAGCAAAATTAATTAAAACCTGAGGCTTTTCTTTTTTGAAAATCTTCTCCATTCTTTTTCTGTTACAGATATCTTCTTTATAGAATTTGTATTTTTCCTCAACTATTTCAAGCCTTTTTCTGTCACCTGCGTAAGTTAGCTTATCTACAACAATTATTTTATATTTTTTAACTGCCTTTCTCACAAATGCGCTTCCTATAAATCCACAGCCACCAGTAACTAAAACGCTTTCTTTATCTTTTAACATATTCTCTTACACACTCTTCTAAAACTTCATTTATATCTCTTACTTTAAAACCTGTCTTTTCCAATTTTTCTGTAGAAAGAATCAAATTTGTTCTTACTAAATTAAGCTCCTCTAAAGAGATAACTTCATACTGGAATCCAGGAACATACTTTTTGTAAACTTCTAAAAGATCTGGATACCTTAGCCCTCCTTTATTCACAACATTAAAGATTCCTTTAGCATTTATTTTTAAAAGATGATCAAAAGCTTTTATAAAATCAGGAATGTAGGTGACGGAATTGGGAATATCAATTACTCTTTTGTAATTTATCAGTTTTGTAAGCAGGTTTTTGGGATGAGGTCTGTTATCAAGGGGTATTCTGATTCTTAAGATTAAAAAGTTAAATTTTTCTGCCAATACTTTCAAAACTCTTTCTGAGTAAATTTTAGTTCTTGAATAAAATAAATCAAAAAAATCTGGAATTTTTTCCTCTTTTATAGGTTCATCTTTTTCATAATCATAATGATAAATACAGCCACTGCTTATATGGACTAATTTTATTTTATGCCGTAAACAAACCTCTGCTAAAATTATAGGGACAAATGTATTGGAAGTTAAAGTTTTCTCTATATTCTTCTCACACTCATCTACATTTCTTCCTGTAAATCCAATACAATTTATCAAAACTTTCGGAGTATATTTCTCTATCACTTTTTGTGCATCTTCAAAACTGTAAATCTTTTCAGCAAGAACAGGAATACTTAAAGCCTCCCCTAATCTGGTTCCAATAAAGCCTTTACCCAATATAAAAATATCACTTCTCATCAGCGATCTTTTTTAAATAATCTCCATAATTAGGAGATGTATTTTCTGCTAATTTTAAAAGTTGTTCTTTATCAATATATCCTAATCTGTAAGCTATTTCCTCAATGCAACCTATTTTTAATCCCTGTCTTTCCTCAATTGTTTTTATGAACATACTTGCTTCAATCAAAGAATCATAAGTTCCTGTGTCAAGCCAGGCAAAACCTCTTCCTAAAAGTTTAAGTTTTAATTTTCCTCTTTTTAAATACTCATTATTTACATCGGTAATCTCAAGCTCTCCTCTTTGAGAAGGCTTAAGGGATTTTGCAATTTTTATAACTTCATTGTCATAAAAATATAAACCTGTAACTACCCAGTTTGATTTTGGATTTTTAGGTTTTTCTTCAATAGAAATAACATTTAAGTTTTCATCAAACTCAATCACTCCATATCGATGAGGATTCTTTACATAATATCCAAAAATCATTGCTCCTTCTTTAAGACGAGAGGCTTCTTCTAAAAATTTTGTTAAATCGTGTCCATAAAATATATTATCTCCCAAAATTAAAGCTACATTATCTTTTTCTATAAAATCTTCACCAATTATAAAGCTTTCTGCAATTCCTCGTGGTTTTTTCTGTTCTTTATAAAAAATTTCTATTCCTATTTGTTTTCCATCACCTAATAAATCTTTAAAACGGGGAATGTCGCGAGGAGTAGAGATAATTAAAATTTTTCTCAATCCTGCCAGCATCAGGACAGACAAAGGATAATAAATTAGGGGTTTATCATAGACAGGAAGAAGTTGTTTGGAAACCCCTTTAGTTACAGGATACAGACGGGTTCCTTTTCCTCCTGCTAAAATTATCCCTTTCATTTTTTATATTTTATTATCATCTACTTGTAATCAACACCAAAAGATGTAGCAGAAAGCAGCCACTTCCATAAAGGAATGAATTTTATTTTTATCTTATTAATATTCAACTCTTCCTCATAATCCCAAGTAATTATTGACAAATTTTTACATTTTAATAAAGAGCTTGCTTTTTTTAAAAAATCTATTTCTTTTTTCTCCATCTCCTCTATTGTAGTTATAAAACTAGCTTGAATTAAATTTTTAATTTCAGGACCTTCCTTTATCAAAAAATCTATCTCCCTTTGCTGATGGTCTTTGTAATAGTAAATTTCCCAGTTATTTTGCCAGTAACTCTTTCTCCTTAAAAGCTCTACAGCTACTAAATTCTCCATAAATTTTCCTACATTTTCAGAAATTTTAAAAGAAATAACATCTGCCATTGCTGTATCAATACAATAAATCTTTTTGGGAGCGATTTCCTGTTGTTTCAGTTTTGGAGAATATCTTTCAAGCACAAAGACTAAATAGGAATTTTCTAAAGCTTGTAACCAATTCTTTAAAGTATGCACATCTTTTATCTCAAATATACGAGAAAGTTTTCTTATCGTAAATTCAGAAGAAATGTTTGAAATCAAGTATCTGACAACTCTTTTAAAAGTTTCTTTTCTTTTAATCTTGTATCTTTTTAAAACATCTTTTTCAATTATATCTGCATAAATTCGGGAAAGTATTTCTCTGCCTAATATATAAACTTCAGGAAAGCCCCCAATTTTTATATACTCTTCTAAAAATCTTTTTATCTGGGCTATCTCAGAAACAGAATAGAAAGTATCTTTTTCAATTTTAAATCCTTTATAATTTAAAAACTCCCGGAAACTAAAAGGAAATAAATTAAAATCAATGTATCTTCCTGTAAGATGTGTAGAAAGTTCTCCGGAAAGCAATTTAGAATTACTCCCTGTAATTATCAGGCTTTTTGTTCTTCTTAATCTATTCACAAATAACTCCCATTTTTCAACATTCTGGGGTTCATCTAAAACAATCTTTTCTACCTTCCCATAGAGTTCATAGAATGCCTGTAAAATTTTATCCAAGTCTTCTGTTCTTATATCAGCTAATCTTTCATCGTCAAAATTAATATAGGCAAAAGCTTTATCTGATAAAGAAGAAAAAATCTGCCAAGAAAAGACAGACTTACCACATCTTCTTACGCCTAAGATTGCCAGAATATTGGGATAAGAAAGAAATTTTTTTAATCTGTTCTTTTCTGGTTCTCGCTCTATAATTTTACTCTTTTTAAATTTCTCCTCTATCTCTTCTTTTTGAGAAATAATTACCTTTTTAAGGGTTTCTACATTCATAACCACATATTTTTCATAAAAGTTTGCAGTTTCAATTTATTATACCTCTATAATTTTACTTCTACAAGTAAACTTTGCAACAAATTAGATGGTTATATAACATTTAACATTTATCTGCTTACACCTCAGCTGTTGTGATTAGTTTCAATCTCACTACTCGGTGCTGTGATTTGAAAGCAGCCATTTCCATAAAGGAATGAATTTTATTTTTTTGCCTTTAAATTCATCTTCTGCTTCGTAATCCCAGGTAATAATTGATAGATTGTCGCACCTTAATTCCTCACTTGCTTCAAATAAAGATTTTATTTCTCTTTTTCTAACCTCAAAATTATTTATCTCATAACAAACCTGTATTAATTCTTCAACATTTACTCCTTTTTTTAAAACAAAATCAACTTCTTTTTTGTTTCTTGTTTGATAATAAAAAACATCTCTGTTTATTCTGTAACCCCTTCTTAAAATTTCAACAAAAACCAGATTTTCCATTAATCTTCCTGTATTTTGAGAGAATCTGAATGCCTTTGCCAGAATAAAACCATTATCAACAAGATAAATCTTTCTGGGAGATTTAATCTGCTCTTTTACTTTAAAAGAAAACCTGTTCAGTGGGAAAAAGAGATAAGCTTCTTCAAGATATTTTAAATATTTTTGAAGTGTATTTGTGCTTCTGAATTTTAAAATATTTTTTAACTTATTAAAACTAAACTCAGAACAAAAATTACTTATTAAATAAACCGCCAAATCATAAATTTCTTGAGAAAACCTTACTTTGTATCTTTTTACCACATCTTTAAATAAAATAGCATCAAAAAGTGTCTCTAAATAAGTTTCAGCAGGCAAATTCTTTAAAACTACTTCTGGAAAACCGCCTTTTTTAAGATATTCATCTAAATAACCTAAAATTTTACCTTTGACCTCAGGTATTTTTAAATATTCTTTTTTCACCTTAAAATTTTTTGCTACCAGAAATTCTCTGAAACTGAAAGGAAAAATCTCTATAGGGATATATCTGCCCGTTAAAACTGTTCCTAATTCTTTACTTAAAAGTTTTGCATTGGAACCTGTCAGAATCAGATTATAGCCTCTTCTTTGAAGTTTGTTGACAAAAATTTCCCATTTTTCTAAATTTTGAATCTCATCAAATAAAATATATTTACTTTCAGAATAAACCTCAAAAATTGCTTTTACAATCTCATCATAATTTTTTATCTTCAGAAGCTGGTCGTCATCAAAATTTAAATAGGCAAAATTTTTATCCTTTAAAAGAAGAAAAGAAAAAATTGATTTGCCTGCTCTTCTTACTCCTGTGATTACCTTTATTAAATCACTATCTAAATACTTTTTAGCAAAATCAAGTTTTTCTCTTAAAATATAATCCTGGGAAAGAATTTCTTCCTGTTCTAATTTATGCTGTAAAACAATATTTTTAATCATAATATTTAACTGAACAAAAAAATACTTTTTTGTTCACTATACTGATTTTAGTGCAAAAAATTCAATCTGTCAATTAAAAACCCTCTAAATCTTACCTTCTTATACCTCCTTTGCACACCCGGCGGGTGTGATTGGTTGATGTATAAATAATTTATTTCTATTGCCTCTTGATAGATAGATTTAGACTTCTGTCTTTTTGTCTTCATCACTCCTTTTTTTTTCTGATGATAGATAAAAAGCTTTTGAAGTCAGGGTTTTTACATTTTGAACAATTCAACATTTATTTCTTACATTTTCTCAATAAAGAAAACCAAAAAGCCATAAAGGAATTCTGTTTCTGAAGCCTATAATTATACCATCTATGATTAAAAATGTCTTGAAAAAGCTCTTCTCCTTTACCTCCTTATTTTTAAAAGAAACCTTTATTTTTGCAAATTATTTCTATATTCCTTAATTCAACTTTGTAGGTTAAATTAGGCTTAGGTTGAAGTGGTTTTTATACTGCGTATCTGAATCTAAAATTCAATTACTATAGTTGATTTGCAAAATATTTTACAGTAACAATCTGCAAAAGTAATTGCAAAAGTAAGTATATATAGGTATAATAGCTTCCGTGAAAGTAAACATAATATTCAGTAAACATTCTTTGGAAAAACTGAAAGATGCTACTTCTCAAAAATTAGGAATTACTAAAGATTCTATAATAGATGTGCTTAAAAGCCCTGAAGTTATAGATAGTAGTGAATATCCGATATTAACAGCAATTAAAAAATTTAAGAAGAATTTATCTTTATGTGTGATATATAAGTTTATTGGGAAGGATATTAAAGTAATAACCTTTTCCCCAGCCAGGAGGGGTAGATATGAAAGTAAAATACTTCACCGAAGATGACCTTTTAGTAATAAGATTTTCTGATATGCCTTATGATTATGCAGAAAAAATAGGAATGTTTATTATTCACTATACCAAGAAAAAAGAGCCTGTAGTTTTAGAGATACTTAATGCTTCTAAATTCCTTAAAGAGACTACACAAAGCTTACCTTATTCTTTAAAAGAAAAGGTTTTTTCGGGAAAGTAAGTTTAAAATTCATCTACATTTTTGAAGTTTTTCAAAGTTTAAGTTGACAAAACAAGCAATGCTCGATTTGTAAACTTATATATTTCTGGCTTGATATTTTAGTCTCAATGAAATGTTAATTTGATTAATAAGATGTATAGAAAAGAAAAAATAAGTAAATAAGAGAATGTCTGACGGTTAAAGTTTCTCATTTTTCTTGATAAAAAGTTTTTAAAAATTGACGGGGAGTAAGGATAAGTATGTTAGAGTGTAGAGAAGTTTGAATTTCTTTTTAACCAACAATTCACATATTTTACCACTTACTTTTCCTCCCAGAACTGTGCTTATAAATACATTAGTGTTGATGACGACTTTTAGCATAAAATTCTTCTCTTGCTCTCTCAATAATTTGGTTGAGTTTTTTAGAGGTGAGTTTTTTCTTTCTTATTCGTTGACGGAATTTCTTTACTATGGATTGAAATTGCTGATTAATTATCTGACGAGCAATCGCCCATTTTTGATTATCATCCAATCTTTGAATAGCCGCTTTTATCTCTTCACTATCCACACTGATAATAACTTTACTCACATTTTTTACCTCCTCTCAGAATTTTTTATCTTCAACTATACAATACTTATTAGAATGTGTCAAGAAAGTGAGAACTCTGAAAAATTAACCATATTCAATTCTTAACTTTTCTGTAAAAAGTTTTTAAATCCTGCACAACAAGTAGAGCTATTCTCTATAACTATGAGATTTTAAATAACTTACAAAGCTTTTCAAAAACTCTGGTGCAAATTTTGAACCAAAAAGGAGTTAATCTTCCCTCTTCTTCCCAAATCTTAAGAAAAATTATTGAAATTATAGAAAGTTTTGATCAAAAAGATTATAAAGTAAAACTCAGTCCTCTTCTTTTGGAGAAAGAAAGGAAGTTGAAATAGTCTTACCTACAATTTAATTGAACAAAAAATAATTTTTTGTTCACTATATTGATTTCAGTGCAAAAATTCACTCTGTTAATTAAAAACCCTTTAAATCTTACCATTTTCCTATACCTCCTTTGCACACTCGACAGGTATTGATTGGTTAAGTGAGAATTATCTTAAGTGATAGTTTTTCTGTTATTTCCGCCCCTCAGGTGGAAACGGGTTTTAAAATCTTCAGTTTATCCCATTCTATATACTTAAAGTATTTTTTCTTATATTCAGCAGAGGGAATATAAAAGAAAAAATTATCAGAATAGGTATTTACAGTAAAATAAGCCTCACCCCTTAGGTAATCTAAAACTTCCTCCAAGTCATAAGCAACAAAAGGAATTCTTCTTTTAATCAATGCTTTAACCATCTTAATAAAATCCTCAGCATAAGCGTAATTAACTACCTTTAAACCATATCTCCAATCATTGTAGGAGGAAGGTGGATATAAACAGATGCCGTGCCTGTGCCAGCTAAAGACGATTTCAAAAGGATGTGAACCAATCCATCTTTTGTTTTTATACCAGTCTAAGAATTCTTTTCTGCTTGCCCAATTTTTAATACTAAGCATGCCACCATCTCTGCCATCAGCAAATTTTTTATACATCTGGAGGGGATTAAGTCCAGATACCTTTTTACCATATGCAGCCTTATAACAGATACTTGCTACTTCAAGATATTCATTTAGACTGCATCCTTTTATCTTAATACTCTTCTTTAAAAGAGCTTTATAATCTTTTTCTATTTTTTCTTTCTCCCTCAAGGATAAAACCTTATCAAATATATATTTACCTTTAATCTTTCCTGTGCGTAAATCATAAGGAACAATCTTTTTTAAAATCTCTGCACCTTTTCTTTCTATTAATCGGGCAAACCTTAAAGCCTCTTGAAAAATCTTCTTATAGATTTCTTCTGTATCCTTTTTTCCTTTACTTATTCTTAAACTCCCCAGTTTAAAAAAATAACAAAAATAATCTCTCTTATACTTTATAATCTTAAAAGGAAGAGCTATTTCTTTACCACTTCTTTTTAAAGGGAGGTAGAAATCTTCCCACTTCTTCTCTAACTTATCCTTATAAGAAGGATAAAATCTACTGGTGAGCTCTTTTACTAAACTATATATTTGGGCATTCTTTATTAAACGAGGGTTTAATGAATCTTTTAAATAATACTCTAACTGGTAGAAATTGATTTTGGGGTTAATTTTTATTTTCATTTTCTGGGGTTATCTATCCTAACTCTTTAACAAGCTTTCTTTTAAGCCAGTGAGCACTAAACATAATCTTTTCTGCCTCTTTCAAGGTTAAATATTTATCTTTACCACTTAATTTCAAAGCCAGCTTTATCCCTTTAAATATATTTTCTGAAGGAGTAAATCTTTTTATGTTTTTAAGAATTTTATCTCTGCTTAAAGGAATAATTCCTTTGGTCTCCAAAAATAAAATAGCAAAGTTTACAACTACTCTGGCAATATCATCAAAAATACAACAGTGACATTTATTTTTGCAGAATTTTTTATGGAATCTTTTCTCTCTTTTTATAGAGTCTTTTGCCCAGCTAAATCGGATAAGCCAATGCTCAAACCATTCCTTCATCCATTTTTTCTCTGGTAATGATAATTTTTTCTTTAAAAGATTTGAAATCAATCTATTCCCTTTATGGTAAACGATTACCCCTCCTTTAATAGAATGAGCCATTGTAGAAGAATTATCAAAATGCCATTTAAGTTGTTTGGTGGTAAAAGGAATAACTTGGATTTTTGGCTTTTTAAAAATAGAATTTAACTCTTCTTCTAACTTGAATTGTTTTTTATAATTCAACTTTCTACTCTTTATCCATACCAGATCAATATCTGAAAACTTATTAAAACTATTATCAGCCATACTGCCAATTAAAAATATTGCCTGCGTGTCTTTATATCGAGATAAAATTAAATTTGATGCTTTCTGAATTAAGGTTTTGAATTTCTTAGGTATTTCTTTTCTATTTACTGCTTTCTCTCTCATTTATTTTACACCATTACACTCAGTAAGTTGACAAAATAAGCATTGTTTGATCTGTAAACTTACAGGTTAATACTAATGCCTGATTTTTAAAGATTTATTCCCAAATGGATAAGTAAAGCTTTTTCTATTTCTTTATTGGGTGTCTTTTATTAATGGTTGCGAATTTGTTCACATTTTGCTTTTGAATCGCAAGATACCCTCTTTAACTTTCTACTTCCATCCTTCTAAATCTGCTCTTTCCCATTCTTTATTAATCTTTTTCATTTGTTTTGAAAGAGACTTATAACCTTCTTTAAGCTCTGATTTCAATTTCTTTTTCTTATTGTTCAAAATCATCTAAATATACTCAATGTGGAGACTTCTAACTTTGTAAATTAAAATTAAGCTTGGTTAATCAAAAGTTGAAAAACAGGCAAAATACTTAGTTTCTTAATTAAGAATTAAGCTTTCTGGTTATTGCTGCTTTCCCAGTATTCCTGAAAGAAAGCCAAAAATATTCCTAAAAATAGACCCAGTATTCCTGCAACAGCAATATTCAATTTCTTTTTTGGAGCTACAGGATTAGAAGAGATGTTAGGCTTTTGAATCATTCTTACATTAGAAATCAAATTTTTTGTAATCTTTAATCTTTCCAATTCACTCTTTTTCCATTCTATTTCTTTTTTCAAATTCTTTATATCTAAAATAATACTCTTTTCTTCAGTTCTTAGATTTTCAAGCTGATTGTATAGTTGATTGTGATAGCTAAACATCTGCTGGATAGTTGTAGTATAAAAAAATTGTAAGGTTATATTTTGATCGTGTTCTTTTAGTATCTTATCTCTTTGAGCTAACAGGTCTTTTATATTTTTAGAGACGTTTTCAATCTCTTTTTCCAAAAAAACTTTTCTTTTCTCTAACTGATTAAGTTTTTCTCTCTTTTCTTTTATAGCTTCATTTAAAATTTGTATAATCTCTTTATATCCTGCAATCTTTTTTGAAATTATATCTTTTTTGTATGCTATTTTCTGTTTGTAATTCTCAATAAGAAATTGATAAATCTTATTTAAAATATTTTTTCCTTCCTTTAAATTACTCTCTTTCACTTTAAGAGAAATCTTAACCAATGTAGTGTTCTTTGGTTGAATAACATTAAGTGGAAACAATGTTTTTAGATTTAAATCTTTAGCAATTTTATGTGTATAAGCTTCTTTTATTATCTCAACTATATTTTGTGGAGTATCTAAATATTCTCCTTGACTATCTTTTGGTGGCTCAATTATTGTAGAAACTTTATATATTTTAGGGAATAAAAAGCTAAAAATAGCAGTAAGAATAACTACAATTAAGAATACCAAAATAACTATCTTTTTTCTCTTAATAAGAACTTCTATATATCTTTTTAAATCAATCTCTTCTTCTAAAATATCTTTATTTTCGCTCATCGTTTTGAATGTTTATAAATGTACTCTATTAATTTTCTTCTATCTTCCAGATTCATTCTTAAAAATTGCACTCCTGTTTCATAATAAAAGTTACCATCTTTATCTTTTTTAGGAACTTCAGATTGCCAAGCTACTTTTGCAAATGCATAAAAAGGTGTTTGATGTCCTGGTAAGATTAAACCTAACTCTAAAAGTGTACCTGGTTTTAATTTTTCTTTTAAAGGAATACAAACTCCTCCTGCTCCAATATTTATGGAAGAGACTGTATCTTCTTTTTTATTCACAATTTTAAAAATAACTTTCACTCCATCTTTTAATCTTCTAAATCTTCTTTTTTCCATACCAAAATTCTTTTTTATAATTTTAAACTATCTATACTTAAATTTCTACTAAATTTTACTTTTCTTCTCAATTTATTTATAAATTGCCTAAAACAAGCAATTAGAATATAATAATAAAATAAATAAGGAGATATCATTACCCTAAAACGATCTTATTTTTCAGGGAGAAGCTCTTGTTATATGTGCAGAGTTGAATTTAAAAAATAATGAAAAATATTATTTTTGACAAGAATGCTTATCTTTTAAAGATTAATTTTTTTTCTATATCCCTTAAAATTTTTTAAAAATGCTTTATAATCAAATTTTGCTCAACATTAATAAAAAAATTAAATTAACTCAAAAAGAACTTGAAAAGATACTAAGAGCTGTCCTTACTACTTCTAATTTTTGGAAGATAGCTGAACTCTGCGAATTAACCTTACCTTTTTTAAGTTCAGTTTTAAGATCACTTCAAGAACAAGAAATTATAAAAATTAAAGATGATAAAATCCTTTTATCTTCTAAAGGGAAAAAACTCATACAAGAACTCTGTATAACAAAGATTCAAAAATTTACTTGTCCTTATTGTAAAACAGAAGGTGTAAATTTTAATCTTCTTAATATTAAAAAGAAATTTTTAGAATTGCAAAAAAATAGACCCCAACCTTTAAGAAAATATGACCAAGGTTACATTACTCCTGAAACCACTTTAAAAAGGGTGAGTTTTGCTATTTCAAAGGGAGATGTAACAAACAAAGAAATTTTTATAATAGGGGATGACGATTTAGTAAGCATAGCTTTGGGTTTAACCAGACTCCCAAAAAGAATAGTAGTCGTAGACATAGATAAAAGACTCATAGATTTTATTTCAAAAATTTCAAAAAAAGAATCTTTAAATCTTGAAGTCTTAACTTTAGATGTTAGAGAACCTCTTCCTAAAGAATTTTTACATAAGTTTGATACCTTTTTTACTGACCCTTCTGAAACTTTAGAAGCTCTAAAAATGTTTGTAGGAAGGGGTTTGGTTAGTCTAAAAGGTGTAGGAAGTGCAGGATACTTTGGATTGACTCATATTGAAGCTTCTTTAGATAAATGGCATAAATTTGAAAAAATAATCTTATCAGAATTTAACTGTGTAATAACAGATATAATAAGCAACTTTAATGAATATGTAAACTGGCCTTATGCAACTCAAACCCGAGCTTTTAAAATATCACCTGTAAAAAGCATACCTAAAAATAACTGGTACAAATCTTCTTTAATTAGAATAGAGTTGCTAAAAAGAGTTAGTTGGAATCTGAAAGTCCGTAAGAAAAATATCTACTCAGACAAAGAAGCTTCCACTACTTAAAAATATTTATTTTTCTTATTTTTCTTTTTCTGAAACTTGAGAGGTAGAGCTTTTTGGAGTTAAAGTTTTTAAATATTTAAAAAATTCAGAATCTGTAGTAAGAATCAAAGTAGTATTCTCATCTATAGTATTTTTATAAGCTTCCAAAGTTTTTAAGAATACATAAAAATCTGGGTCTTTGCTAAAAGCTTGGGCTAAGATCTTTGCAGATTTACTGTCAGCTTTACCTTTTATCTCTTGAGATTTTTTGTAGGCTTCAGAGAGTATCTCTTTTAATTCTTTCTGCATACGACCTATAATCTCAGCTTTTTTACCTCTGCCTTCTGACCTGTATTTTTCAGCTGCTTTTTTACGTTCAGCTATCATCCTTTCATATACTTTTTTCCTTACTTCCTCTACATAGTTTACTCTTTTTATTCTCACATCTATTAATTCAATTCCATATTGAGGGGTGAGTTCTCTTGCTTTCTTTAAAATCTCTTTTCTTAAAAACTCTCTTCCAAAATTTACCTTTTCTAAAGCAGCTTCTTCTATAAAGTCTAAATTTTTGACTTCTTTTAAGATTCTGTTTGTGGTCCTTACTACTTCTATTAAATTGTGAGAAGTAATCAAATCTCTAACAGCATTGTCTATTACATCATCTAATCTGGATTGAGCTCCCTTTTCATTGTACACAGATTGATAAAACTTTAAAGGATCTGAAATTCTCCAACGTGCAGTAGTATCTACCCAAATATATTTCTTATCTTTAGTAGGGATTTGAGTAGGATATCCATCCCATTCTAAAATTCTTTTCTCAAAGTATATTACTTTCTGAATGAAAGGAATCTTAAAATATAAACCTGCTTTTTTTATAGGATTACCTATTGGCTTTCCAAACTGAGTAATTATTGCCTGCTTTGTTTCATCTACAATAAAAAAAGCACCTCCTGCTCCCAGCAGAAATAAAAAAATTATTATAAGAAAGAAAAATATAATGAGTTTATCTCTCATCATCTAATTTTAATAAAGGTAAAATTTGCTTTTGTTCAGAATCTATTATGTATTTTTTTCCTGCTTTCTTTAAGATCTCTTGTAAACTTTCTAAGTAAAGTCT
Source organism: uncultured bacterium (assembly GCA_965541615.1). Classification (GTDB taxonomy): domain Bacteria; phylum Omnitrophota; class Gorgyraeia; order Duberdicusellales; family CBEUCJ01; genus CBEUCJ01. Next base: position 25,239 of record CBEUCJ010000003.1, read on the forward strand.
CTTTTTTGTAATCTCTTTTGCTTTTTTGTAGGCTTCTAATAAGAGTAAAAATCTTTTTGCATCACCTTGAGCTCTGTTTACTTTTTCTATGTAATAGCCTTCAGCTTCTTTTATCATTTTTAAAGCTTCTCCTTTTGCTTTTGGTATCTCTCTATTGTAAATTTCCCATGCTTGATTTATCATCTTTTCTCTCTCTTGTTTTGCTTGGTTTACTTCATTAAAAGCTGGCTGTACAGGTTCTGGAGGATTTACATCTTGAAGTTTTACTGCTATTATTTGGATTCCTACTCTGTAACAATCTAAAATCTTTTGCATCTTTTGTTGAACTAAATCTTCTATTTCAGATCTCTTAACAGTTAAAACCTCATCAAAAGTGTAGTCACCCACTATCTCTCTCATAACAGATTCAGCTATATCCCTTAAAGCTGAAATTGGATTTCTCACATTGAATAAAAACTTTACAGGATCTTTTATTTTGTACTGAACTACCCATTCTACATTTAATACATTCAAATCTCCTGTTAGCATTAAAGATTCTTCTGGGTATTCAATGTCTTCATAGATGGTCCTTCTTGCTGGAATTTTTGTTCTGAAACCAAATTCTTCTTTATATACAAATTCCACCTTCACCTTTTTTACTTTATCTATACCAAAAGGGAGTTTAAAATGTAATCCTGGACCTGCAATTTGGGTAAATCTTCCAAATCTTAACAATACTCCTACTTCGTTAGGTTCGACTGTATAAAATAGGGTTTTTAAAGAGGTCAAAATTATCAAAATAAGAACACCTATAAAAAAATATCTAAGATATTTTTTTTCTATTCTTATTCTAAAAAAGGGACCTCTACCTTCAGGATAGATAATATCATCTGGAGTAAAGACTCTTGGACTCATTGTAAGATTGATTTTAACAAAGTTTTAATTAAGACTCAAGTTTTTTATCTGCTCTTTAATATTCTCTATTCTTTTTTCTAAAGGAGGATGGCTCTGCAAGAATACTAAAAGATGAGGCCAAGATTCTTTTTCCTTTTCTTTAAGTTTTTCAAAAAAAGATAAAGCTGCTCTTGGATCAAAACCTGCTCTAAAAGCATACTTTACACCTAAAGAATCTGCCATAAGTTCATCTTTTCGTGAGTATCCTAAAGATATTAACTCATACATTAAATTCAAAGCTCTTTTAGTCTCAATATACTTAGATTTACCTAAAGCTAAATTGATTATCAAATCATAACCTAAACTTATCTGGAGTCTTTTTACTGCATGCCTACAGCAAACATGAGCTATCTCATGTCCTAATACAAAGGCTAATTCATCTTCATTCACAATATCTAAAAGTCCTTTATTTACAAATATGAATCCACCAGGTAGAGCAAAAGCATTTATCTCTTTATCTTTTAACACATAAAATTTGTATTCTAAATCTTTCCTGTCACAGACTTGAGCTATTCGATTACCTATTCTCTCTACCTGAGCTATTAACCTTTTATCTTTTACTTGAGGCTTTTGTGAAAGGATTTGATCTTTAAAAGACTCTCCTAAAGCTACTTCGGTCTCAGTATTTATAAAATAAAATTCTTTTTTTCCTGTAGCAGGATTGTAAACTGTTGTGCAAGAAATAAGGAATAAAATACTAAAAAAGAACCTTCTCACCTCTGGTATTCAGAGAGTTGTTTTATTCTTTTGAGCATATTAGGATGTGTGCTTAAAAGTTCCATGATTCTGTCTGCAAAAGTCAATTTAATTTTAGATTTTTTTAACCTCTCTAATTCATAAGGGTCTATTGTTCCTGAGTGATCTAAATCTAACTCAGCTAATTCTGAGATTTCTCTCACAGATTTAGAAACATCATTTAAAAAGAAAGCTTTTAAACCTTCTACTTCTTTTAGATGTTCTTTTGGGGTTTTGGCTGTGCCATACACTAATTTATATAAAGCTGAAGCTAACTTTGAAGGAGGATTTCCTAATTCCACTGAACCCCTATCTGCAAAGTATTCTCTTATTCTGGAAGCATAAAGCACTAAGAGATTTGTAAGAAAATAAAGGATCATAGCTCCTAAACCTACCAAAATTATATATCCTCCAGATTCTCTTCTCCTTCTATAAAAAAGACTATAAAATAAAAAGTTTCTGGCTATCAAGTAAAAAACAAGAGGAATTACTGAAAGCATAGTGATGAATAAAACATCTCTATTTTTAAGGTGAGAAATCTCATGTCCTAAAACAGCTTTCAACTCTTCTTCATTTAAAAGGTTCATTATTCCTGTAGTCACACAAACTCTACCATCACTTAGACTTCTTCCAAAAGCAAAAGCATTAGGTAAAGGAGTTTGAGCTATTCCTATTCTTGGCATAGGGATTTTGGCTTTATGAGCTAATTCTCTTACAATTCTATAAAGATTAGGAGCTTCGCTTTCAGAAACATACCTAACTTTCATTACCCACTCTACCATTTTTGGACCTAACATATACTGAATGAAGATAAAAAATCCTGCTAATACAAAATAGAAAAGAATATCTGTAATTCCAAAGAGTCTTGATATACCTACACTTACTCCATACACAATAGAAAACATAATTATCAAAAGGAGTGATAATTTTATTTTTAACATTCCCATTTAGAATCACCTCCTTTTATAAAAATCTTTAATTATCTTGTATATAGTTTGAGGGGTATCTGCAAAAAGAAATAGTTTTAAACAATCTTTAGTTAAAGTTCTGTTCTTTATACAACTATATTTAAACCATTCTATTATCCCTTTCCAAAAATCTCTACATGCTAAAATAACAGGAACACGTTCAATTCTTTGACTTTCTACTAAAGCTAAAGTTTCAAATAACTCATCTAAAGTTCCATATCCACCAGGAAAGAATATGAAAGCTCTTGAATACTTTGCAAACATTACCTTTCTTACAAAAAAATATTTAAATTCTAAGAGTTTGGTAATATAAGGATTGGGGATTTGTCTATGAGGAATCAAAATATTTAAACCTACAGATTCTGCGCCAGCTTCTTTTGCTCCTTTGTTTGCTGCTTCCATGATCCCTGAGCCTGCACCTGTAAGAATTGAAAATCCTTTTTTACCTAAAAAATAAGCAGTCTTATAAGCTAATTCATAATAAGGATGAGTAGGTTTTATTCTCCTTGAACCAAAGATAGCTACTGCTTTTTTTATGCCTGATAAAACTTCAAAACCCTCTACAAATTCACTCATTATTCTAAATATTCGCCACGTATCTTGGAGTTTGTACTCTTCTCTTATAAAAGTACTCATAAAACTTTTATAGTAGTTTTTTTGCTTTCTGTAAACTTATCTGTTCAGAAAAATCTTTATAGTCAATAATGGTTAGATCTGGTCTTTTTTTCTTAATCTTAAAGACATTTGAAGAAGTATTTTTCTCTCTTAAAGCTAAATACTTAAATTCAGTTTTACACTCAGGACAGAATCTTTCTTCTAATTTTAAGCCTACCTTTTTACAATTCGCACACATCCCATCTAAAGTCCCCCAGATTAATAAATTCTTTTTAATCTTTTCTATATCTAAATCCTGCCATACTCTTATATAACTCATTCTTTAAAGACTTCCCAAGATAGAATTTCAGATAACTCTTTTTTATTAATAGTTTTTTCAAAACCTTGAGCTGGATACCCCAAACTCACCATACTCACTAACTTATATTTAGAAGGGACTTTGAGCAATCTTTTTATATCCTCACAATAAGGTTTTTTATCTCCTGCTATCCAACAGCTCCCTATACCTTTTGAAAAAGCTGCCAAAAGAATGTAAGTAGTCAAACTTGAACCATCTTCCAAATAATATTTAGTATCCTCACAAAAAACACATAGCAAGACAGGTGCTGAATCTATAAAAGGAGCATTTTTTATTGCTAACTCTGATATTTTTTTCTTTGTTTTTTTATCTTTTACTACTACTATTTTCCAAGGCTGAAGGTTTCTGGCTGTAGGAGCAAATTTAGCTATCTCTATTATCTCTTCTATCACAGAATCTGGAATACTTAAATCTTTATACTCACGAATAGACCTTCTTTTCTTTAACCCTTCTATTAAATCCATATTTTAAATAATTATTTTTTCAGCTATATTGCCTATGAGAGGTAACTTTTTGTATTTGCCCATTAATGCAGAAAAGAATCCCCATACAGAAAATACTATGCAGAAAAACATAATAATCTTATATAAAAATATTCCTAATAAAGGGAAGATCTTACTTATAAAAACAGCTATAGTCTCTGTCACAAATAAAACAAGACCTTGTTTGGCGTGAAAAAGAGAAAATTTATTATTTTTTTTAAATAGAAAAGCTAAAATGCATAAGAAAGATACATAAGAAATTACAGCAAAGAAAAATCCTTCTCTTATTATTTCTTCTTCTGATTCGTTATCTTGAATTATCTCTGCTTCTTCAACCATCTTTTTATTTTTATAATTTCAATACTGAATCAAAACCTCCAAAAGGATTTGATACTTTTTCAGAATTTAAAGGATCTTCTAACCAGTTTCCATCTACCAAAAATTTGTATCTGTATACACCTCTATCTAAGATTACTTTTTTTAAAAATACCCCATCATTAAATCTAACCAATCTAAATCTTTCTTTTTTCTGCCAATTATTAAAATCTCCTAATACATAAACCTGCTTAGCATTTTGAAGCTGTAATCTGAAAGTATAGGGAACACCTCTCAAAGAAATTATTTCTTTACATAGACTCTTATATTCTTTTGCTCCTCTTGCGTACTTATTAAACTCAAAGACACTTTTTTTATATTCTAAAGATTCTCTCAGCTTTATGTTAAAGTGAATTACAGTCTCAAAAATTCTTTGAGAGTATTCTTTCTTGATGTTTTCTAAAAAATTAAGAGAGTATTTAGACCTCCTATCTAACATTGTAATTAAAATTTTCCAAGTAGGATGATGATTTAATTTTTTTTGGAATAATTCTAAAATCTCTAAGAGTTGTTTTAAAGCTTGTAATCCAAAAAAACTCGTTTCTAAAGGTATGATTAAGAAATCAGCTGCTCTTATAGCATTTACTGTTAAAAGTCCTAAATTTGGAGGACAATCTATTAAGATGAAATCAAATTCACTATCTAAATCTTCTTTGATCATCTCGTCTAAAAGTCTTCTTTCTCTGTTATCTTTGGTGGATAACTCTTGTTCCAAGGTCGATAAAATAACTTCAGAAGGCACTAAATAAAAAAACTCATTCTTTTTTACCATTATCTCTTTTAAACCTCTTTTTGTGTCTGCTAAATCTGAAAGAACGTTATACAATGAAAGATCACTTTCACAATCTAAAGCTTTAGTAGCATGAGCTTGAGGGTCTATATCTATCAAAAGAGTCCTAAAACCTTCTAAATTTAAAGCATAACTTAAGTTTATAGCTGTGGTGGTTTTACCACAGCCTCCTTTTTGATTAACTATGGCTATCTTCATGGTCTGCTCCTTTCTTTAAAAACTCAATTTTATCTATGTAAATTAAACCTTTTTTATTTTCTGCATTCCATGCTTCTAACTTAAAAGATATCTGAGAAATATCTGAAAAATCACTTATGTATTTAAAATCTTTTAAAGGGATCTCAAAAACTTTCCATTTATTTTCTATATCAGAAACATAAACTGTATCTGATTCCCTTTTTGAATTCTTTAACTCTATTCCTATTATCTTAGAAAAACCTTCTGATTCTGATCCTCTTAAAGCCACTTTTAGAGTATCATATTCTCTTAAATCGACTTTTGAAAGATTTAAATTTAAAATAGCTATTTGAGGTTTAGGGTATCTTAAATCATATTTAAATTTTATAGGTCTTGTTATCCAAGTAAGAGTTAAGGATTTAGCTTTAGGAATTACTCCTTTTGTAGGTTTAGATATGAGCAAAAAAACAAATATACCAATGAATACAGCAATATTTATAGTTAGAAGGTATCTTAAAAAATTATTTTTTTCCTCTTTTTCTTTCTTATTAAAATAGACTTGAGCTAAGTAATCATAGATGTGTTGTTTGTTTTTCATCTTTTTTAACTAAAGATTCTTTTAGTGGATGTTTTAATTCTTCTGGTACTTTTTTACCAATTATATGATAAAAATTTCTCAAATGCAATCTAAAAAGCTCATCAAACTCACCATCTGTATCATCGAACCACCAAAACCAATCACTACCTTCTAAAATGTAAATCTGTTTTAAAGCTTTTTCTAAGATTTGAGGGGGGAAACTCTCTGTTTTCAAAATCTTTCTTGCTTTACCTAACAACTCCCAAGCGTAATTCTTTGTAGGTGTGCCTATCCATTTTGAAAAATTTCCAAATATCCAACTCCCTGCAGATAGCTCTTCAATCTTATCTAAAGGTTGTATTTTTTTAATGCAGTCTGAGGGGGTTAGTGTTCTTATCCAGTCTGTTTCTTGAATAGTTTTGTAAAGCTCTCTTAAGAAATCATACCCATCCCATTTGTAATACTCCCATGCATTCTCTCCATCTAAAGCTATTACTACAATACACTCTTCTTTAATAGAATCTTTTAATCTACAAAGATATTCTTTAAAGTTTTTAACTGCTTCTTGAGGAGGAAGTTTATAGTATACAAAACTTATTAAATCTGAGAGGTTTTTATCTCTAAAGAATACATTGAGTTTACCCTTTTTTGTCTCTAAGAAATAATAAGAATAAAGTTTTCTTCTATCTTTATCTTCTTTAATAGACTTAAACAGAATTGCCTCATCTGTAACTATCCATTTTATTTTCTCTTCAATAAAAAAATCTAATATCTGGTGACTAACAGCTTGTTCTGAAGGCCACACACCTTCCGGTCTTTTTCCAAAAATATTTTTAAAAAATTCAGCTGCAGAACTTATTTGTGCTTTTACATCTTCTGGATATGAAAAAATTTCTGAGGGCAATATGCACTCAGGAAAAGCACATAAAGCTATCTTTGAAGAGAAAATTAAGGGTAATATAGGATGGTAAAAAGGTGAAGTAGTAATTTCAATTTGACCTGATTCTAAAAACCTTTTATAAGTATCTAAAATTGAATTCAATATTTTTTGATGAAACTCTAATACATAGATTTTATCTTCTTCAGAAAAGAATCTTGATTTTATAACTATTTCTTTTAATCGAGGATCAGAAAATCTAAAAGTAGGGTCTACCCAACTGAGATTAAATAGCACTTGAAGGTCTAAAATGTCTTGATCTGTAAATTCTTGGTTTTTATTTTTCTTCTGGAATAACTCATAGTATCTTGGAAAAGGTGTAATCATATTTTCAAGATTACATTTAAAAAAGTTATCTATTATAAAATCACGCTCTTGAGGTGTGAGTTCTGATGGTTTTTTATAACTTAACTCTAAATATCTATCTTTTTTATCTTTCAAATTTATTATCTGTTCTAATAAAGAAGGTGTAAGATTAAAAGTTAATTTTATTTTTGGAAATTCATTTAAGATAAAGACCATATCCATATAATCTTTTACTGAATGCAACCTTACCCAAGGAGAAAGTACTTTATTTTCTACTAAATCTTCATAAAAAGGCTGGTGCATATGCCAGATAATACAGAGGTTAATCATGGCAATCTATTATAACATTTTTTTTAAAAATAAAAAGCCCCACTCTTTAAAGAGTGGGGCTATAAAAATTTAATGAATAATTAAATCTTTTAGAATGTAACCTTTACAGCTCCTCTTACTTGATAACCTACATCATCATTTGAAGATGCAAAGAGATCAGATGGAAAGAATAAAGCTGTGCACAATCCAAACTGAACATCTTCATTATAGTCATAGACTAAACCAAAATCTAACTCATCACCAACATCCTTCTCATTGGTGTTGACAGCATAGGTGTAGGTATTTGTGCCTCTTATAGTATTCACAGAAATTTGAGATACAGATATCTTTTCAGCTAAAATTAAATGAGAATATAATCCCCATAAAGTTACATCATCTCTTAACTTTGTTTGACCTGTCAGAGAAATAACATGAGAATTTGTATTAGCAAACAACAAGTTAGCTATTATTCCAGGAGATTGATCTTCAAACATTGGATCCCAACCTTCATAGGTAGAAGTCCCACGATCATCACCAGAAAGGTAAGTATAAATTAAACCTACACCTGCTTTTTCTAAATTGTAATTTACTCCAACTTGAACTCCTACTGCTGATCTGTTATTGTTTTTACTTACATTACTTGCTGACTGATAATCACCAAACTGATAAGCTATTTCACCTGTTAAACTTAAATTCTCATTCAAATCTCCTTGTCCTCTTACTCCTACACAATAGACAGTATCTTTCTTTTCTGAAGGATTTCCTTTTCCTTGCTGACCTGTCCTTTTTGCAAAAAAGTAAGCTTCAAGTATAGCATTTTTCTTTCCTACATCATATTTTAAGTTAATTCCATAGAGATCTGTATCATCATCTACATTGATAGTATTTCCACTATCTACTTTTGCATAAATTAAATCTACTGTTAAAGGAGCTAAATCCAAGACTGCTTTTACAGCATCAAAAGATTTTCTTAAAGAAAGATCTGTTAAAAAGAAACTATTTTGGACTTCAGAAATGTCTCTGTTAGTATCTGGATCACCAACTATTAACCCACTGCCATACTTTAAAGGTTGGCGACCAATAACTAAAGTTAAATTTTCATTTACAAACTCTTTTAAAGTTACATAGCATTGATCTAAATCTACATCTGTAGATGCGACTGTAGAAATTCCCCAGTTTTTCTCAGTAAGCATTCTAATTGCAGCAAATATATTTTCTGTTAAATCTGCATTAATCTGTAGATAACCCTGTAAAGTTAAGAAATTGCTCTCATCAGGTGTACCTAATTTGGAGCCTAATGAGATATCTTCAACTACTCCATTTGTAATAATTCCTCCAGAAACTTTTACATTTTCAAGTGCTGCAAAACTTAAAGGAGCTGTTATAAGTAAAACTCCTAAAATTAATAATAATTTTTTCATTTTTCTTGCCTCCTTTTAGAAATTTAAATTTATATATAACAAGGTCTCTCAAAACCTTGTTATAATCTATTTGAGTTATATCACCCCTTCTTAATTTAGCATACTCTGGCTTTTTAAACTTTTCCTCACCTCCTTTCTCGCCCAGATTGAGTATGCTTAGGGGTGGTATAACCATCTTTTAAAATTTTCAAATAACTTATTATATTTATCGCAAAAATATAAAAAATGTCAAGAAATTTTATTAAAAAATTTCAAAATCAATATTTCAAAAATAGGACTTTACTCCTCTTATCCACTTACAGAACTCACAATTTGGAGAACTTTCAGGAATATCATCAGATTCTAAAATTTTTATTGCTCTCTCAAAGACTTCTTTTGCAAATTCAGGATTCGTATCTATGATATGGACATCTATTTCAAAATCAAATCCATACAAAGCTTGAGCTTTTATAGGATAGTAATACACTAAAACTGCTTTTTTCTTTGTCTTATAACCATTCTCTTCTAATAAAAGAGTATACACATCCATTTGAAACTTAAAAGAATCATGTATGCTTTGGGGAGCTGATCCCCTTGTTTTGTGATCTAAAGCTGCATAGGTATTATCCTGAAATACTATACATTCATCTAACTTCCCCCATAATAAAAAATCAGATTGAGGAGGTTTATAATACAAAGATTTTGGTAAATATTCTATTAGCTTTGCAGATAGTTTCTTTTCTAAAAAAGGAGGTAAAATCTTCTTTTCTCTAAAAAGATTGAAATATTCTTTTATAATAGAATCCATACCTTGAGTAATTGAAGGCAAAGGTCTTTCAGGTCTTTTTATTCCTTTCTTGATACGTAACCAAAAGCATCTTGGGCACTCTAAAAATAAGTTAAGGGTTGAAGCTGAAAGTTTAATCATAACCTTAAAATATTAATATAACAGAACATTTTCTAATGTAAAATAATTCTTTGCATGAAAAATTATTTAGGTATAGAATTAGAATGTAAAAAAGGAGGTGTAAGATGAAAAAGTTTAAAATTATAGGCATTTTGTTATCTGTTCTTTTATTTCCAACTTTCTTAAATGCCTCTGAAGAAAAACCCCTTCCCTCACAGACAAAAGAAGCTCCTCTTGTAAAAGAAATCTTTTCTCTTGCAGATAAAGCTAAAGAAAAATTGAATGAATTAGAAATAGCTATTAAAGAAAAAAAATCTGATAAAAAAATTAAAAAATTAATTAAAGAGTATACATCAGCTGTAAATGAGCTTACACAAAAAATTCAGAATGTTCAAAATAAAAAAGAAATAAATAAAGCTTTAGAGACTGTAAGAGAAGTTACCAAAAAACACACTCAAAGATTAAAGCAACTTTTAAACAAAGCTCCATATGAAGCTAAAAACGCTATAAAACATGCCATCAGAGTATCAAAAAGAGGCAGAATAATTGCTTCAGAAAGATTAAGTAAAAAGCTTTTTAAGAGAATTAAATCAAAATGAAAAAATCAAAATGAAAAATAGAAGATTTCTTTAAAAGAGCTTTAGGATATAAATTTTTATTACCCTATGAAATGCAAAAGAAGAGAAAGTAAGCTTAGCTCTAATAGTTATTTTGTCGATAGAAAAAATCTTAGAATGTTCTCTATCAAAAGAGACTCAATTAAAAAGATTTTTACGCCACCTGTTTTCTTTATAATATTGGCGATCTTTTATTTGATGTAAGTAATCTTTTAATACACCTCTGTAAGGCCAAAAACCAAATTTTAACATCTCTTTGTAGGCTTCTTTGATAGATTTTCCTTCTACTATAATTCTATAAATAGCTACCATCAATCCTGTCCTGTCCCTTCCACTCTTGCAATATATAAATACAGGAAGATTTTTTTGAGAAGTTACTGTATCTAAAAATTTTATTATTTTTTCATCCTCAGGAAACTTATAGACACTCAAAGGGATATTCACACATTTTAAACCTATCTCATCTAAAAATTTTTGGCAAGGTGAATTAGTAAGATTTATTACTGTCTTTATTCCCAAATTTTTTAAGTAAAGCCAAACTTTTTGATCTTTGGGTTCTGCTCCTCTATAGATATTCTCATTTACTTTATGAAAATTGGGTATTTTTAAGAAAGGGTCTTCTAAATAGCTTAGATAACTACAACTAGATAAAAAAAATAATAAAATAAAAAAAATTTTAAGATTTTTACTCATCTTATTTAAGAAATAGAATTAGAATTAAGAATTATATCTATCCTTAAAAAAACCTCAGGATTTTGAAGAGACTTAGGTTGAGTGGGTTTTTCTCTTAATGTGAAACGTATCCTAACACCATTATTTACACCATTAGAGCTAATTGGTACTAATTGAGAATTAGCTGTGACTATTTTTGAATCTATAAGTTGAGTATATCCTACAACAGAGCCTGAAAAAGTTGAAGAATAAGGAATTCTGCTCTTCATCCATAAAGAGTTATTCCAAATAATAAAATTTGTTCCTGAATTATCATCAGGTTGATAGTTATTGTTAGCATCTTCTCTTACCCACACACCTATTATCTGTCCGCCTGAGTAGATTGGTTTTATACCTGTATCTAACTTACTGCCACCCACACTTTCTTTAATTTTCTTTGCGATGTTCTCAACGCCATACATACCTTCATTTATTAAAGCTATTCTTTTTTCTATAATTTTTAATTGAGTCCTCGCAAACAAATCAAAAGCTACAGGGATAGCTATTACTACTCCTAACAACATAGCTGAAATCATTAACTCTACCAATGTAAGACTTTTTTTTGTCGTCACCATGTCACATTAATAGTTACTTTTCTACAGGTAGTGTTTGTAGAAGAGACTGTATAATTGCGTGAATAATTAATATTATCTATAACTACATTACCTGCTGTATGCAAACCCAAAGACAAATCTCCTTTACCTGTACTCCACCAATCTTCTCTTACATCATCATATAAACTTTCCAAAACTTCTCTTGCCAACTGAGTAGCCTGTAATCTATGTAAAGACCTTAAATTTAATTTTTTTACACTCAATATTGCACTTACCAAACCCACAAATACACTAGCTGTTATTAAACTCCCCATAAGGACTTCAGTTAAAGTCAATGATTTTTTATTTTTATTAGGGAAGAGGTTCATTTTTTTCACTTAGAATATCTTTTGCTGTTCCTATATATTTAGCTTTAACTTGCCAAGGGTTCTTTACTACTTGAAAATCCCAATTTTCAGAAGAGATATCCAATTTTAATTTTGCATTACAATCTGAAGTATTACTACATGTTACATAACTCCCTGTCTCCAACTTGCATATTTTCTCAGCTTGCTTAATCAACTCCATTAGGGTATCAGCTTCTCTTTCAATGGAATTTACCACAGCTTTTCTGTAAAGAGGAATAGAAATACTTGCTAAGATAATTATGATGAGTATTACTATCATTAATTCTAGTAAAGTAAATGAAACTTTCCTCTTCATTTTTAATACACTGTAATTAAACCTTCTTTATTTATTTGAACATGCAAATTCTGATAAGGTGATCTTTGTTTGATAGCAGTTACTGTAAAACTATTCACATTTCCACTGAAAGTGTAATTCCAATCTTGGTTAGAGGGATTAGAAATATCTAAATCTTGCCATCCTGTTGGAAATGTTTCCTTATCTTCTATGCATCTTAAAATAGAGGCTCTGATTTGATGAAGTACTGCTTTGGCAGAAGCTATTAAGGCTTTCTTTAACTGAGTTCTATATATAGAAAAACCTATTCCCACCAATATAAGAATTATAATTATGGTTACTATAATTTCTATTAAAGTAAAACTCCTCCTCAAAAGCTCTCTACCTTACTTGGCTTTATTTTCATTTTATAGTTTCTACCACCAGTCTTAGAAGTAGCTATTATCTCGGCAGCGTCAGGATTGGAGGGGTTATTTACCTTATAAGTAAAATGTTTACTTTCAGAAGGGAGTCTTATACCTGTGTTCTTTTCTAAAGCATTAAAGTCTGAAGTAAAAAATCCATTCTCAGCATGATAGATAATTTCAGCTTTTCTTATCAGCTCCATCATAGAAGTCGCCTCTGCTTTTCGAGCTTTTTCTACAGCCTTTTTATACTGAGTTACTCCAAAACTTGCCAATATAGAAATAGTTACTATTACTGTAATTAATTCTATAAGAGTAAAGCTATCTCTCTTACAAATTATTTTCATCAATGTCCCAAGTATTATTTATATAATTGTAATCTATGACTCGAGCTCCACCTTTTGCTTTGTTATTTACATACAGGTGGGAAGAATTAGAGGTATAATTTGCATAATAGTATCTATTTCCATCGCCATATTTTGCTCTAAGACTAACTTTAATATCGGTCTCACCATCACTATCTACATCTAAACTTAAAAGTTGAGTAGAAGAGCCATTAAAGCTTTCATTATAATAATTTCCATTTATTTGATAATAAAGTTGCAAAGCTTTCCCAATCTCTTTTGCTAAATCCATAGCCATAGATTTTCTTGCTCTTAAAACTACTTTGTAATAAGTAGCTACTCCTATTGAAGCTAATATGGCTATGATTAAAATAACTGTGATTACTTCTGCTAACGTAAATCCTTTTTTTCTACAAAAAATCATTACTTAGGTATTAAAGGATGTGTTCCTCCTATTTGTCCAGTTTCATTTATTGTCACAGTTTTATTTTCATATCTTCCTCTTCGTCTCGTAGCAGTTGCAATAAAATTACTCGTACTATTCGTAGTAGTAATATTAAAACTCCAATCAGTATCATTAACTTTTGCTACTTCGGGCACTTCTTCACTAAGATCAGACAAACTGGTTGTATAATTATCATAAAGAGAATGATAAATGGCTTCTGCCTTTCTTATCATATCTAATTTAGAAATAGCTGCTGAAACTTTCGCTCTTTCTTGAACTTTTATAAATTGAGGAATAGCTATAGCTGCTAAAATAGCTATGATTATAATTACTATTGTCAATTCTGCTAAAGTAAAACTTTTCTTTATCATTCTCTAACCTCCTCTTTTAAAACTATGATATTTTTATTATTCCATTTAAATATACCACAAAAAAACATCATCTTAAAGGATGAGTGCCTCCAAATTTTCCAGTCTCATTTATGCTAATAACATAACCTGCATATTCACTTTCACCTATTCTTTCAGCCTCTGCTAAAAAACTTTTGTCATCAGCATAAACTATAGTATATTTCCAGTCTTCATCGCCCAAAATTTTTTCATTTAATTCAGGAACCTCTTGTGCCAATTCTTCAAAATCATCTGTATAGGTATCATATATTGAAAAGTACATACTTTCAGCTTTTTTAATAAGATTTAACTTAACTTTTGCAGAGGTAACTTTTGTTCTCTCTAAGAATTTCTTATATTGAGGTAAAGCTATACTTATTAATATTACAATAGCTACAATTACAATTACTAATTCAATAAGAGTGAAACTTCTTTTTTTAAAAGAAAATAAATTCATTTACCTCCCAAAGTAGCTAACCTAAATATTGGTAAATACATTGCAATTACTAATGTACCTACAAAACCACCAATAATTACTATCATTGCAGGCTCAAATAAAGCAATAAACCTTGCAATCTTTGCTTCTATAATTTTGTAATAATACTCTTGTATCTTTTTAAACATACCTGTAAGATTCCCAACTTCCTCTCCTATCCTTATCATTTGAACTACCAGAGGTGGAAAATAATCAAACTTTCCTAAAGGTGCGTTTAAAGACTTCCCCTTCCTTACGCTTTCTTTTACTTCTTTTATTATTCCCTTCAAAACAGTATTTGTAGCTGACCTTTCGCTAATCTCTAGAGAATATACAATTGGAACTCCAGCCTCTAAAAGTGTAGCTATCTCTGAAGAAAACCTCTCTAAAGAAACTTCTTTTAAAAACGTCCCCAATAAAGGAATTCTTAATGTAATTCTATCAAAGATTTCTTTCCCTGTAGGTGTCCGAATAAATTTATAAAAGAAAAATAATATCATAGGGATTAATATCAATAATACAAGCCATGCCTTTCCTACAAAACTACTTACTTTAAAAAGCAACTTAGTCAAGAAAGGTATCTTTATATTGAATTCTGAAAATATTGTTTTAAATTTAGGTGTAATTATTAAGATAAAAAAAGCTACAGCTCCTATTGCTATAAAAAAGAGTATTGTAGGATATAAGAGTGCTGTTATTATCTTTCTCCTAAATTCTAATTTTTGTTCTAAATAATAAGCTAATCTTTCTAAAACTAAAGCTAAATTTCCTGAAGCTTCTCCTATTTCTACTAAACCTACCCATAAATCTGAAAATACTTTTGGAAACTTTCTAAGAGCATCTGAAAAACTGCTACCTTTCTCTACTTCTATCTTTATCCTTTCTACAATCTGTTGCAATTTAAAACTACCTATCTGAAACTTACAAATCTCTAAAGCTTTTACTAAAGTAACTCCTGCACTTATCATAGTAGCTAACTGATAAGCAAACATTAATAGATCTGTAGCTCTTACAGTTCGATGAGTAAATCTTTTCTTCTCTTTTTTAAAAGAAAGTGCAAGGGGTGTTATTTTTATAACTATCAATCCTTCCTCTCCAAGTCTTTTTACTAATTCCTCATAAGAATCTGCTTCTTCTATATTAACTACTTTTCTTCCTTGCTTATCTCTTGCAAAGTATTTGAAAAGTGGCATAATTTAAAATTTTACAAAGCTACTCTTAATACCTCTTCTAAGCTTGTTACTCCCTCTTCTACTTTTTTTATGCCACTTTCTAATAAAGTTCGCATTCCTGCTTTTTTAGCTTCTTCCCTTATAAGATGGATACTTTCATTCTTAGAAATCAACTCTTTCAATGGCTCATCTACAAATAAAATCTCTGCAATTAAAGTTCTATCTTTATATCCTATATTTTTACATTCTTTGCATCCTTTAGCTTTATAAATTATATCTTTATTTATGCTCACTTTCAATTCTTTAAGAATATCTTTCTCAACTTCATAAGGCTGCTTACAGTTAGGACATAGTTTTCTAATTAATCTTTGAGCGACTATACATGTTAAAGAAGCACTCACCAAATAAGGAGGTAAACCTATATCTATCAATCTAGTTATAGCTGAAGGTGCATCGTTTGTATGCAAAGTAGAAAGAACCAAATGTCCTGTTAACGATGCTCTAACACAAATTTCTGCTGTCTCTAAATCTCTAATCTCACCTACCATTATGATATCTGGGTCTTGTCTTAAAAAATGTCTTAAAACTCTCGCAAAAGTCAATCCTATTTCAGGTTTTACTTGAACTTGATTTATTCCCTCTAATTTATACTCCACTGGATCTTCTACAGTTAAAATATTTTTTTTAGGAGATTTTATCTCATTTAAAATTGCATATAAAGTAGTGCTTTTCCCAGAACCAGTAGGACCTGTTAATAAAACTAATCCCCATGGAGAAGTAATCACTTTTCTCAATATTTTCAACTCTTCACTAGTAAACCCTAAGTAAGCTAAATCCAAAGGTACTCTGGACTTATCTAAGATTCTTATAACTACTTTTTCTCCATAAATAGTAGGCACTGTTGAAACTCTCAAATCTATTATCTTATCTCCTTTCTTAACACTAAATCCACCATCTTGAGGTAATCTCTTTTCTGCTATATCCATCTTAGAGAGAATCTTAATACGAGAAACTATAGGCAAATGCATGTGTTTAGCAGGTGAAGGAATCTCATACAAAACACCATCTATTCTATATCTTATTCTCAATCTATCAAAAAAGGGTTCAATATGAATGTCTGATGCCCTCTCTTCTATAGCTTCATTTAAGATTAAATCTACTAATCTTACTACCAAAGCCTCTTCTGCTTTCTCTACTAACTTATCTACACTTAATTCCTCCTGAGGAGGTGTTTCGGTTTTTGTCACCTCTTCTAAATCTACATCATAAGTAGATTCCACTGCTTTCTTTAAAAAATCTATTTTTCCATAAAATTCCTCAATAGATTTCAATATGTCTGACTTTGTAGAGACTACCAGATTTATTTGGCAACCAGTTAATTTCTTTAAATTATCTATTAAATCAAGATCTAAAGGATCTGAAATAGCACATGTAAGAGTATCTCCTTCTTTATTTAATGGTAAAACTAAATTTTTAACCGCTTCTTCTTTTGGAATTAACTCTTCCAATTTTTGATGAGGGTTGGGTTTTAAAAGGCCTGAAGAATAGGAAAGAAAAGGAAGATGTAGCTGTTCACTTAAAGCTCTCGCTAAATCCTCTTCTTTAATTATACCTTTTTTTATTAAAATTTCTCCTAATCTACCTCCCTCTTTCTTTTGAATCTCCAAAGCTTCTTTTAAGTTCTTTTCTGAAATTAACCCTTTTCTAATTAAAATTTCTCCTATTTTATCTTTCATCTTTCAAATCTTTTTAAAGCTTCTTTTATAGCTCTCTCTTTCTCTCCTAAAGATTGTTCTCTCTGAAGAGCGAAAGTAAATTTTCTTTGAAATAATTTTGGCCACATTATCTTAGGAGTAATGAAAACTAACAACTCTCTCTCCTTTTTTTCTTTCTCTTTATGTCTAAATAAACTTCCTATCAGAGGTAAGTCTCCTAATAATGGTAAATGAGTTACTTTTTCCTCTACTTTATTTCTAATCAATCCACTTAACACAACTGTCTCACCATCTTTTACTGTTAAAACAGACTTAAAGATCCTTTTTTCTGGATCTTTAAGTGTCTGAACACTTTCTTGAGTAGTTAAAGTAATAGGGGAAACTACTGCTTCAGAGACTGTGGGTACAATTATCATAGTAATCTCACCTGTCTCCAAATTCACTTGAGGAGTAACTCTTAAAGTAACTCCTGTCTCTGTTCTCTCAGGCTCTTCACTAACAGCCTCTTCAGTAATAGTAACTTTCTTTCCAATTGCTTCATTTCGAATAATCTTAATTTCTGCTGTCTCATTACTTAAAGTTAAAATTCTAGGTCTAGCTAAAAATTTAGTGCTCGCATCTTTCCTAATAAAATCCAACATCATAGAAAAATTTGCAAATGAAACTTCTCCTAATGTAGGTTTTCCTGCTTCTACTCCTTTCATTAATCTTGAAGGAAAGGGGAAATGGGTGTATCTGGCCGGTCCTTTAAATGTAAAAATAGTCTCTCCATAATTAAATCCTAATTTATCTAAAAGTTCTTTAGAAACATCTAAAATTTCAGCCTCTATCATCACCTGAGGAACAGGTGTATCTAACTCTTTTATTAACTTCTCTATCGCTGGAAATCTGGCTGGTCTATCAGTAATAATCAAACTATTTGTCCGAGGATCTTCTACCAATTTACCTACATCAGATAAAAGACCTGTAATTGCTTCCTTTAAAGCTACATATCTACTCTCTTCACCACCTTCACTACTTTCTCCTCCCTCACTTTCTTCGCTTTCGCCTTCTTCCTCTTCACCTAACTGAGAGTTTATCTCTGCATCTAATTTGGAATTTGAAACTCTAGTATACTTTAATCTGTAAACTTTAGTAATAGTCTCTACTTCTGGTTTTCCTAATTCTTTTACAATGAAAATATTGCTTTCAGGAAGAAACTCATAAGTAAGGTTATTAGCTTTCAATAAAGAATCAAAAGCTTCTTTTAAAGTGACATTTTCAAAATAGCAAGTAATTTTTCTTTTTCTAATATTCTCTGGACATATAAAGTTAAGTCCCACCTGTTGAGATAATGCTTTTAGAACATCTATTAAATCAGCACCCTCAAAATCCATTGAAACTCTCTTTGAAGGATCTGTTAATAAATACTCTGCATAATATTTGTTGTTAATACCTGCATAACCAAAGTTAAAGTTTAAGAATAAGCTTCCTATAATAATTATTAAAAAACATCTCATTTTTCAGCCTCCTTCTTAACAGGAAATATATAGATTCTTCTCTTATACATAATACTTACACCTTCTTTATTTATATCTATTATTTTACCTCCTTGTATTTCATCTCCAATCTTATACAGTTGACCATCTATAATTGCACAAGGGAGCGTAGTATTCCAAACTACACCTTCCACTTCTATTTCAAAATCTACTTTTTCTGCTCCATATTCTTCCTCCCCTTTGCTTTCTTCTTCATTTAAACTCGGCTCTATCTTTTTAGGAATACAATCTACAAAAGGATCTATAACCTTTTTATCTTGTTTAGCATACCCTGTCAAAACAAACATTACTATAAAACTACCTAACCAAAAACATTTCATCTTTTGAGTAGTTCCTTTTTAAATCTAATGGTGGACAATTTTAAATTCACATCTAAAAATGGTCCTTCTGTCTTACTAAGTAATAATTGATCTACATTTATATAAAAATTATAATTTTCCAACGTTTCTAAAAATTTAATTAACTCAAAAAAACTAGCTTTTAAATTTACAATCAAACCAATCTTCTCAAAAAATTCATCTTTAGGAAAAGTACCCCCTGGAGTAATAAAGGAAGTTCTAATTTGAGGATATTTTTTTAGAATTGAAATGATCATCTCAAGCATATTCTGTGCATCTTGAATAGAAAAATAAGAGCCTTGAAGATTTAATTCTCTTCTAATTTTCTTTAGCTCTTTTAACAAAAATTTTTTTTCTTCATTTTTTTCTATTTCATCCTCAATCTCGCTTATTCTCTTTTCAAAAAATACATTTATAAATTTTGTTATAGGATAAACACATCCCAAAATAAAAATTGAAATGATTATATCCTTTCTTTTAAAAATATACTTCATCTGCATTCTATTTTAAAGCTAGTAACTCTATAACCTTTATATACTCCTTCTGAAATCTCTTTAAGAATTATCTTATCAAAATAATTAAAAAAATTTTTTCTTATATTACTTACAAATTTTTTTATTGAATCCATCCGCTCAGATTCCTCTTTAGCATAAGAAAATCCTTCCAAAAAAAGAACACTTCCTTTTTCTTCCTGCCATACTAAAGATAACCTCTCAATCCAAACACCTTGAGGAAGATTTTTAGAAAGTGCTTTTAAAATCGTGGAAAAAAATTTTTTAGAAGACTTAAAGTATTCAAATTGAGCTAATATCTTTTTAAACTTTACTTTATCTGACCTTAATTCCTCTATGCTCTTCAAAGCTCTTATTCCCTCTCTTAAAAGACGTCTCTTTACTATCTTTAGCTGATTCTTTTTTTCTTTAAATTTGTTAAACTTACCTATAAAGTTAAAACCTGCAATTAAGAAAAAAATAAATGAAGATAAAATAATATACTCTTTTCTAAAAGGAATTTCTTTGGATACTTCTACTTTCTTTTCTTCTTTTATCGAAACATTAAAGGAAATTAAAGTTCTAAGAGGGGAAGGTAAAGTAACACTATAAGATTTTAATTCTTCTATACTAAATCTCTCACTAAAAATTTTTTCTTCACCTATAAAGTATAAAGGTAAATCAAATTCTTTATTCAACTCTTCAAAGTAATTTTTATACTTTTCTTTACCAATAAATAATAAACTTTGAACTACTTCTCCTTTATAACGTCTTTGATAGTACTCTAAAGACAATCTTAATTCCTCAGTAAATCTTTTTAGATCTTCTTTTCTTGAAATCTTAACATCTCTAAAGATACAAGGAAAATGATTACTCAACATTAAAAAACTTGCCTCTTCATCATCTATAACTATTACTCCATAAGTCTTTAATCTCTGCATCATCTTTTCTTTCCTAAGATAAAGCAGTCTCCAAAAAGAAACAATAGCTGGTTCTATCTTCATCAAATTTAAGTCGAACTGTTTAATCCCTTCTTTAATCTTAGAAAAATCTTTTTTATTCACTCCTACAAAGCACACTTCTGATGTTTTTTCTTTTTTAAAGACTCTAAATTTAAAATCCCATAGTAAATCTTCCAATTTGAAAGGTAATCTTCTCTCAGCTTCAAAAGGGAGTGCTTGGATTACTTCCTTTTTAGAAAGAAAAGGGAATTCAAAGAATCTTATAAGTATAAATTGAGAAGAGAGAGAAAGATATAGTAAAACCTTCTCTCTAACTCTAAATTCTTCTAAAGCTCTCTGAATGCAAATATTAAGAAAAGCTGAAAAATCAAGATATTCTTTTGGATTATATTTAAAATTTAATGTATCTTCGATAACATCATTTCTTACTTTACATAAATAGACATTGTTATTTGCACTTATATACAAACCTATTTTAATACCTTTTTTCATTGCAAAATCTATTTTTTCTACATTAGTTAAGTTTAATCTCTATTTTTTTAGTTGTCAATAAAATGATTTAAGATAAAAGTAGATAATGAAAGTAAAAATAGTTAAAAAAGATTCAAAAGAGATTTTTTTTAAAAAAATAGTTTAAAACTTTAAGGAGAATAATCGACTGTAGCATCAACAGTACATAGACCTGTGGAGGGATTAAGAGCACTTACACTTATATTAACATCATAATCTCCAACAGTAAGTTTAGCTGAACTCCCTGGTGAAAGAGAACCCTCTCTTAATCTATCTATAGCCCACCAGATTCCTCCCAAAGCTGCATAGTAAGCTTTAATTCTCCTTATATAATGCTCATTTAACCTAGCCTGTGAAGTATAGAGGGTAAGTATTATTCCACACAAAATAGTGATTAAAAGAAAAATTATTAAAACAACAGTTAAAACTACTGCTCTCCTCATTTTCTGAGAGTGATCTTAAAATCTTTATTCTCCTCTTTTAAAGATACGTGTCCTTCACGAGCTAACCATCCAACACTCATTAAAATCAATTCCTTAGGTCTTTTTAAATCCTGAACTATTTGGCTTAAAAAACTCTCTCCTTTCTTATCTAAGTAATGCCAAATTTCTCCTGCAACTATGCCTATTTCTATAATCATTTCATTTCAATTATATCACCCTTAATTTGCATTTTCAATTTTTTAAATTAAATCTTAGTTTTGATCTCTAACATTTATACTTTTGCATAAAGGGCATATAGAAAACCTACCTATAGATTTAGAAAAATAAGTGTATCCACAGATTTGACATCTATAAATTTTTTTCTCATCTATATTGATAGTGTTATTTGATGGTGGTCTTTCTAACAGCCATAAAAGAGAAAAAAATGTGATAGAGACCATTAAAACTGCTGCCGTAAATTCTGAAAAGGTTAAACTTATCATTTTAATTTTAATTTAACTTGTCTCCAATAATCTTCTTTTTTCTTCTCAAAAATTTGTTTTCTTAGAAAACTCTCTGCAATCCTATCTATATGAGGACACAAAGTATAATTAAATTTCTTTATCATTTTTACTATCCCAAAGTTAGAAATCAGCAAAGAAAACTCCAGTTCAGAAGGAAAATTATAAGTAAGACTTTCATTGGAAGGTAATTTTAATGTGAATAGTAAATTCTTTTTAGATGAAGGGAGTTTTACTTTAACTAAAGGTTCTTTTTTTTCAAATTTTAATTGAGGGAGGTAGATTTTTTTTATAAAAACATATTCTAAAAATTGAGAAGGAATAAAAAGATTATCGGTTATCTTTTTTAATTCTTTTTTATTCTCAATAATTTCACCTTTTGAAAATGCACCCCAGAAATAGAGATGAGTTGGAGTCTGCTCAATTTTATCTATTTTTATATCAAATAATATAAAGCATATTGAGAATAAAAATACACTACATCCAATGTATTTTAATTTCACTTTTTTTGAGTAGCTATGTGAATTTTTCTAACTCCTATCTTTCTACATAAATCCCAAATTTTTACCACATCCTCAAATTTTGAATATCTATCAGCCTTTATGAATACAGAATGTTCTTTATTCTTCTTTAACAAATCTTCTAACTCTTTTAAACTTACAGGTTTACCTTTGTAATAGACAACACCTTCTTTAGTGAGAGTTAAAATGATTTGGATTTCTTTTAAAAGTTGAGAGCTGGCAGCTTTTGGAAGATTTACTGGAAAACCTAACTGGACTACAAACTGAGAAGTTAACATAAAAAAGATTAACAACTGAAGAACAATGTCTACTAAGGGAGCTATGTCTATTTGTTTTAAACCTTCTTCAAATTTTATTTTTCTTTTTAAAATTATCATCTTATCTCTTCTGTTAAGAAAGCTACAAAGTCATTAGCTAATCTTTCTATCTCTGAAGTTAAAAAATTAACTTTATATACAAAGTAATTGTAAGCTACGTAACTAGGTATTGCTACTATTAAACCTGCAGCTGTAGTAAGTAAAGCTTCCCAAATACCACCTGCTAACTCCTGAGGATTAATAAAACCTACATTCAAAAGTTTTAATTCTATAGTATGAAAACATCTAACTAAACCCAAAACTGTGCCCAACAATCCTAATAAAGGTGAAATATGAGCGATTGTAGCTAAAAAAGATAAATGCCTCTCTAAACGAGGTACTTCATATAAAGCAGATTCCTTCATGTTTTCTTCTATTATCTCTCTTGTTTGGTCATATTTTAAGATGCCTGCTTTTAAAACTTTAGCTAAAGGGGTATTTTCCTTATCACACCTGTCTAAAGCTTCTTTTACTTTTCCTTTACTTACAAGTTCCTTTAACTCTTCTATTAATTTTTTAGGGTCTTTTCTTGCACTTTGATAAAATATAAGTCTATCTATAATAATAGCTAAACTCAGTATGGAACACAAAATTATTGGATACATTACTAAGCCGCCTTTTAAAATTATGTTAATCATCTTTTCCTCCTTTTCTTTAAAATATCTTTTATTTCTTGGGCTTTCTCTAAAGCTATTTTTTTATAATCATTGCCTAACATCTCAATTTTATTATAAATATTTAAAGCATTTTTTAAATCGTTTTTCATTTTGTAGATTTCAGCTATATTAAGATATGCTTTAAATACTGCTTCTTTTTCTTGAGGCCATAAATATACGACTTTAAAATAATTTTTTAAAGCTTGGTCTAAATCTTTTTTTTCTAAATAACAATCTGCCAAAGATAAGTAAATTTTAAAATCTTGCTCTTTAGTTAAGTAAATCTTATAAAACTGAATAGCTTTATCTAAGTAACCTGCCTCTTTTAAAGTATCTGCTATTCTTTGGATAATTAAAGGATCTTTCTTTGTTTCTTTTAAAAGCTGCTCAGCTAACTCACTGAGTTTTTTTTCATCTTGAAGAAGAGCGTATATTTCTAATAGACCTAACTCTGCTTGGATTCTTTTTTGTAAATCTCCTTTAATCTCTAAGACTTTATTAAAAAACTCTCTGCTCTCTTTAAGATTGCCTCTTTCCAATTCCAAGTAACCAATGTTAAGTAAAGCTTGGAGCCTGTATTCTTTTGTAGGAAGATTTAAAATCTCTTTATAATATTTTTTACTTAAATTAAATTTCTCTTCTTTGAAGTAATAATCTCCTAACCATAAAAGAATTCTGGCTTTCTGAATATTAGGAAGCTCATCTTTTATCTTTTTAAAATAATCTACAGCTTTTAGAACCTCTCCTCTCAAAAATTTACACAATCCTTTATTAAAGTATGCTTCTTGGACCAATTCTTCTTCAATGGAAAATTCCTTTATTATCTTGTCTAAAATCTCTTCACATCTTTTGTAATCTTTCTCTTGAAAATAGATTTGGCTTAAAAGATACAGAACTTCTAATCTAAGTGGAGTCTTAGGGTATTTTTCTATGAATTTTTTGATAAGATCTTTTGCTTTTGAAAAATCTGAAACTAAATAATAACAAAGAGCCTGATTATAAATAGCTTCATCTGAAAAAATAGAATTTGGAAATCTTTCTTCTAAAATCTTAAAAGCTAATATTGCTTTATTAAACTCTTTCATTTTTAAAAATACATTTCCTATCTGAAACTGGATATAGTCTGAATAGATATTATTAGGATAGGTCTTTAAAATATTATCATAAATTTCTAAAGCTTTATCGAAATCTCCTACTTGTTGATAGGCATCTGCAATCTGACAATCAGCACTTATCTTTATAATAGGATCTGAAGAATATAAACCTACTTTTTTAAACTCCTGAATAGCTCTCTTAAAATTTGAAATTTTTAAATACATCCATCCTAATCTATAATGAGCTTCTTGAGTAATATCTTTTAAATCTTGAAATTCATTTATAATCTTTTCAAATATCATAATAGCATCTTTGTACCTACCCAAAGCCTCCAGATTCTGAGCTTTTCCTAAAAAAGCAGAAGCCAAAATTCTTTTATCTTTGGCTTTTTTTATAAGCTCTTCATAAAATTTTAGAGATTCATTGTATCTTTTTTGATTAAAATAAAGTTCTGCTCTTTTAAGTATCTTTAACTCTGGATCAAAAATCTTTTCAATTAAATTTTGGGCTTCTTTAAATCGTGATTCTTTACAAAAGATATCTATCAATCTACTCAAACTCAGATCTTTAATATCCTGGTTCTCAGTAATCTTAATTACATCTAAAAATAATCTTTCTGCTTTCTTATAGTCTTTATCATAACAGAAAGAGAGCTCAGCTTTATAAAACATAAAATAATCCTTAAAGACTTTATCTGAAAGTCTTTTTTCATATTCTTTGAGTATCTTTTTCAACTTTGGGAAATCTTTTTTTTCATATAGAATAGAAAATATTTTTATATATATAGTTTCAACAAGCTCTTTGTCTTTTGAGAGCTGCAAAGCTTTTCTATAAAATTTAAGAGCATCTTCAAAACTCTTATATAGAGCTTTTATCTCTCCCAAAGAATAATAGCTTAAAGCATCAAAATCTGTTTGGAATTTAGAATTAATAGCTTTTAAAAAATAATTCTGAGCTTCTGTAAAGTTCTTCCCTTCAAAGTTTATCCTTCCAAGAAGATAATATACTTCATCCAATAAAGGGTTTGATAAACTCTCTTTTATCATATTTTCCAAAAATTCTTTAGCTGAAAAATAATCTTTGAGTTTTATTAAGCATTTTGCCTTGTAGATTTTAGCTTTTAAGATTAGTTCTGAATCAGGGTATTTAGAAATGAAATCTTCAAAATATCTTAAAGAGACTTTATAGAAACCATCCTCAAAAGCTTTTTGAGCAACATAAAAGTCTTGCATTTCATCTCCAAAAGTTTGAACTAATGTTATCATTAAAAATAAAAATAAAAAAAATATCTTTCTCATAAGCTTACTTTTTCTTCAGATAACTTTTCTTTTAAGAATCTGCCTGTATAAGAAGAAGGCACTTTTATAATCTCTTCTGGAGAACCTGTTGCTACCAAATAACCTCCTTCATCTCCTCCTTCAGGACCTAAATCTATTATGTAATCTGCACATTTTACAACATCTAAATTATGTTCAATGACAATAACTGTATTTCCTTTATCTACAAGTTTTTGTAAAACATTTATAAGTTTTTCAACATCTGCAAAATGTAAACCTGTGGTAGGTTCATCTAATATATACAAAGTTTTGCCTGTAGCTTTCTTCCTCAATTGAGAAGCTAACTTTAACCTTTGAGCTTCACCTCCTGATAAGGTGGTAGCTGGCTGTCCTAACTGTATGTAACCTAAACCTACATCTATTAAAGTCTTTAATATGTTTCTTATCTGAGGAATATTTTCAAATAATTCATAGGCTTCTGATACACTCATTTCTAAAACATCAGCTATTGAATATCCTTTATATTTTACTTTTAATGTAGCTTCATTAAATCTTTTTCCTTTGCACTCTTGACATACTACATACACATCAGGCAAAAAATGCATCTCAATTTTTTTAACTCCTTCTCCCTGACAAGCTTCACACCTTCCTCCTCTTACATTAAAACTAAATCTTGAAGGTTTAAAACCTCTGATTCTGGCTTCAGGTAACTTAGAAAATAACTCTCTTATGTAAGTGAATACTCCAGAGTAAGTAGCTGGATTTGAGCGAGGAGTCCTTCCAATAGGTGATTGATCTACTAAAAGAACTTTATCTATTAAATTTGCATTTTTTAAACTTTTAAATTTACCTGGTTTTTCTTTAGAATTGTATAATTTTTTAGCCAAAGCCCTGTAAAGAGTCTCAGTTATTAATGAAGATTTACCAGACCCTGAAACTCCTGTCACGCATATAAAGACTCCCAATGGAAATTTTACAGTTATGTTCTTTAAATTATTGTGTTGACATCCTTCCAAAATTAAACAGGGTTTATTTTTGTAATCTCTTCTTTTTAGAGGAGTCTTTATTTTTAATTCTCCTTTTAAATACTTAGCTGTAAGAGTATTTGATTTCATAAATTCATCTTTTGTGCCTGCAAATACTACATACCCTCCTTCTTTTCCAGCTCCAGGTCCTAAATCTACTATAAAATCTGCATTTCTGATTGTATCTTCATCGTGTTCGACTACTATAACAGTATTGGGCATGTCTCTTAGTTTTTTTAGAGTATTTAAGAGTTTTATATTATCTCTTTTGTGTAGACCGATTGTGGGTTCATCTAAGATATAAATCACATTCACTAAACCTGAACCTAATTGAGTAGCTAATCTTATACGTTGAGCTTCTCCTCCAGAAAGAGTCTGAGATTTTCTATCTAAAGTAATATAATCTAAACCTACCTCCTCACAAAATTTTAATCTTTTTATTATCTCTTTTATTATGTCTTTAGCGATTTCATGCTTTTCTCCTTCTAATTTTAAATTATTAAAAAATTCTAAGGCTTCAGATACACTCATCTTTATAATATCTGCAATATTTTTTCCTTCTATATATACAGACAAACTTTCTTTTCTCAATCTTTGACCTTTACATTCTGGGCAAGGTAAATCTGACATAAATTTAGTTAATTCTTGTTTTAAATAATCAGAATCTGTCTCATTAAATATTCTTTCTAAATGAGGAATTAATCCTTCAAAAGGTTTACCCCATATCCAGACATCACATCCATATAAGATTGCTTGCTGAATTTTTTTGGGGAGCTTTTTAAAAGGAGTATATAAACTGAACCCTAATTCTCTTGATAACTCTCTTAAAAGAGCTCTGTAATACATTATGTAACCTCTTCCACCTCTTCTCCAAGGTTCAATAGCTCCTTCAGCTATAGATTTAGATTTATCTGGAATACATAAATCTGGGTCGAATTCACATTTTGTGCCCAAACCCTTACATACAGGACAAGCTCCATACGGAGAATTAAAAGAAAAACTCCTGGGTTCTAATTCTGGGAAACTAAAATCACATACAGGGCATCCTAACTTTTGACTAAAAATATGCTCTTTAAATTCAGAATCTGTTTGTTCTAAGACTAAAACTAAACCTGAAGCTAATTTTAAAGCTGTCTCTACAGAATCTGTTAATCTGGATTTTATATCTTTCCTTAATATTAATCTATCTACAACTACCTCTATATTGTGTGTCTTATATTTTTCTAACTTTATTTTGGCAGGAAGTTCATAAAAAATGCCATCTACTCTTACTCTTAAAAAACCTTCTTTTTGAATCTTTTTAAATAAAGTTTGGTATTCACCTTTTCTTCCTCTAACCAAAGGAGCCAAAATATAAATCTTTTTATTTTCACCTAAATCCATTATCCTTTTTACTATTTGATCTGTAGTCTGAGCAGTAATAGGAATATTGCAGTTTGGACAAAAAGGTGTGCCAACTCTTGCAAAAAGGACTCTTAAATAATCATAAATTTCGGTTTGAGTAGCTACAATCGATCTGGGATTCCCTCCTGAAGTTCTTTGTTCAATGGAGATTGTAGGAGATAACCCTTGAATAAAATCTACATCTGGTTTTTGAAGTTGCTCTAAAAACTGACGAGCATAACTAGATAAACTCTCAACGTATCTACGTTGTCCTTCAGCATAGATAGTATCAAAAGCCAATGAAGATTTTCCTGAACCTGATAAACCTGTTATTACTATAAGTTTGTTTCTGGGAATCTTTAAATCTATATTCTTTAGATTATGGACTCTTGCTCCTTTTATAAGAATATCTCCCATAGCTTCCTTATTTTAGCATAAAAATTTTGAATTAAAATTAATCAGCAAGCATTAATACGGTATAATCTTTTGATAATTCAAGAGGTAACTCTACTTTTCTATAGGTTCTTAAGAAAGGTAAATAAAAATCTTGATAACTCTTCTTAAGCCAAATAATCTTAGGGTGATAAATCTCTAAAAATCTTTGGATATTTTCTTCGTTTAACACTTTTCCTTCAGGTAAAGATACTAAACTGCATTTTAAAGGAAAGGCATATTGATATTCTAAAGTAGCTATCTTATCTTTTGGTTGAACACAAAAATTTAAGTATTCAACCATCTTTTTTCTATGAATAATTTCCTGTCTGATTTTTTTAGCATTTTTTAAATAAAATAAATTTGTTTTTAAGATTTCTGGTCCATTGATCAAAAACAGAATTAAAAAAGTAAAATTTAGAAAGAACTTTTTGTGGTTCTCCTCTAACAAAAGAACTTTTTCAAAAAGAAAAATGCTTGAAATAATAAAGGTAATATAAGGAATTAGAATATATCTATAAATCTCTAACCGAGGTTCCCACCACACTGAAATAGAATAAAAAATAAAGTTAATTACACCTATTAAAAACACCAACGAAATCAAGAGATTTTGAGAGTCTCTATTTTTCGATTTTATTTGTGCATAGATACCCAAGGGTAATATCCACAGAAAGAAACCTAAATATCTATTAAAAAACCTCATAAATTCTCTCACTTTCAAAAGAGTTGTCTGTATTAGAAGATAACTAACCCCCCAAATTGAAAATTTAACGCTTGGACGCAAAATTGGAGTCTGATAAAAATACTCTCCCCCAAATAATCTTGCTTGACCAAAGTATTTAGCAGCTAATAAATATTCTGGAAAAAATTTATGGCATTTTATAAAACACAGAACTTCATAAGGAAAAAGAATTAAAAACGTTCCTGCACAAAACCAAATAATATTTTTAAACCGTTCTTTAGAAAAGAGTTGAAAGAAAATTAAATATCCAAATATATTATAAACATTAGCTACCCTAACTAATGTGACTATGCCCATTATTATCCCTATAATAAAAACTTTTTTGAAAGAAAATTTCTTGAATATATAAAAAGAAAGCAATAAAAAAAATAAATGAAGCTGTTCTGTCCATGGAAAAAGAGAAGTAACAAACATAGTATAATTAAAACTTATAAGCGCACATATAATTAACCGAATTTTTTCAGAAAGAAAATCAAAGATATAATAAATTAAAAGAATATTAAGATAAGTTATAAACATATTAAAAATCGAAACTGCTTTTATAGTGTTAAAGAGTTTGTATAAAAAACCTGCAATAATGCAAAATATAGGATGCATAAAACTGAAAGCTGGATAAGAAGAATCTTTCCAAAATTGATAAAAATTATAGGTAGTTATAAACCCTTTACCCTCAAATAAATTTCTTCCAATATCTAAGTAAAGGCACGCATCCGGAGAAAGAAATTCTCCTACGAAAATAGGAATTATTCTTACTGAAACTACCAAAAAGAAGATAAAAAAAATCTCTTTAACTTTTTTCTTCATTCATCAAAATTTTAAAAGCTGTTTCAATTACCTCTTTAGGTTTTATATTTTTTAAACAAGGAATTTCTCCTCTACAGAATAAAGCAGGCTCGGTTCTGTACATATAAATACAAGGACTACAATCATAATCTAAATAGAATATTTTATGCAAAGGGTCTTTGACTCCATATAATTGAGGTGTTCCCGGACCCCAAATAGATATAGAAGGGACTTTTTGCATATAAGCTAAGTGGAAAGGTCCAGAATCATTTGTAATTACCAATTTAGATAAGCTTATAAGTAAAACCAATTCTCTAATGTTAAGCTGACCTGCGAGCACCAAAATTTTTTCTTTTGCTTTTGTAGATAGTCCTTTTACTATCTCTTCAACATACAAAGATTCAGCTTTTGTTCCTATAAAAACTATTCTTATTTTTTCCATTTTAACTAAATTTTCTATCAATTCTACAAAATATTCTTTAGGCCATCTCCTACAACCAGCCAATTCTCCTGCATTAGGATTTATAACTACCAGGATCTCTTTTTCTTCAACTCCCTTTTCTTTTAATTTTTCCATAAATTTCAATCTTTCTGATAAAGAAAATTCTATCTTTTCTAATTCTAAAAGAGTAGTTTTTACATCTATCCCCAGAACTCTACATATCATCTTATAAGATCTCGTAATGTGTTTGGTAGGATTAAAATAAACTGGAAAGTTTATAATAGAATTTCTCCACCAAAAAGGAAGATAAAATCCTATTCGCATTTTAGCTCCACTCAAAAAACACATTAAGGTAGAGAATTTAGAAAAAAACTCTAAATCAATACAGATATCTACACCTTTTACACCGAATTTCATAAGTTGAGAAAAAACGTCTTTTATAAATCTAAATATATTTTTTACAGAAATAGTCCTTATTTCATCGCAAATTTTAAGTAGTTCTAAAATCTCTCTACGAGATTCAAAAGTTAAAAAAATAATTTTGCTCTCTGGAAAATGTTCTTTTATCCTTTTCAAAAAAGGAGAAAACAATACTATACTTCCTATACCAAACCATTTTAAGATTAAAATCTGTTTAGGCTTTTGAGAAACTTTCTCCTTAAATTTAAAAAATTGAGTTAATTTACACCACACCCCACACATACTACAAAGAGGCAAACCTAACCAGTGATCCAATTCTCTCATTAATTTTATCTTCATAGCTTAAAAATACTTTAAAAGATGTTTTCTAAAATAATAAGGTTCTTCAATAATTTTGCCCTCAATGGGCTTTAGCTCTTTTAAACCAAAATACTGAGCATATTTCTTTTCTACTCCATCACATAGGTAGTAATATTTGCACTTCTTACACTCTTTAGATTTAGTATATCCATACCTTCTAATGGCTTCTATAATACATTCATTTATTAATCTTCTTTTATTTAAAGAAACTAATCTTTTAAAATCGAGATTTATCATTCCATAAATTATCATTGGAATCCATATCAAAGGAGGATAGTGTTTTTCTAATCTCACCCTTACATAAGGATCCCATTCAAAAGGATCAAACATTACTTGAAGATGTCCACATATATAATTTTCATAATCTTTGAAAAAACAAAAGGGAACATATCTTATATTTATATTCTCTAAGTATCCTCTAAGATAATCACATGCTTCTTTTAAATAGGGAGCAAGCTCTGAATAAGAAAGCACATATTTAGAAAAACTCTTTTTTGCATGCTTCCAATCATTGACGCTTATAAAGTTGAATTGCTCAGGAGAAAATTGTGTTCCAATTTTAGCTATGGTAAGTGCTTTTTTGTAATTCAGTTTATGGATTACAGAATTTATTCTTATTTTTATTCCTAATTTTACAGCATTCTCTAAAGCCTTCATCAATCTTGAGAAAGCATTTTTTACCCCTACTATGAAATCATGAGAGTGTTCATCATAGCCTTGAAGAGAAAAAAGAGTCTCATTTAACCCTGCATCTTTCAATCTTTTATAATATTCCAAATTTGCTAAAGCTATACCGTTAGTTATTATACAAATGCTTTTTGCTCCTTTCTTCTTAGCAAAATAAATCAAATCAGGTAAATTTTTATGAAGAGTAGGCTCTCCTCCTGAGAAATCTATATTTTCTATTCCATTTTTCAAAGCAAAAAGAATATCTCTTTTTATTCTCTCTTGAGGAAAATTCGGTTGAGATAAAAATTCTTTATAATAACAAAATTTACATAAAGCATTACATTTAAAACCTGTCATGATTTTTACTCTTTTTGTAATCTTCATTTTCTAAACCATTCTTTAATAAAACCTTTTAAAGAATACCAAGACCATAAAAATTTAAGATAAAAAATTTTTTTCAAGTATCCTTTAAAAAGAAATGTAAAATTGACCCAAAATATACCTTTAAAAGTCAAAAACAAAAAGAATACAACTAAGTGAGGATACTTAAATAAATATTTTTTTGTAAATACACATAGGCCTCTACCATTTCTTATACATTTTTCTTTAAATTCTTGTAAATTTTCTTCGTGGGAATGAAAGACGATAGCTTTCTTATTATACACATGCTTAAACCCTTTAAGCCTTGCTCTTACTCCTAAATCATTATCTTCCCAACTCGCTAATTTAAAGCGTGTATCGAATAAACCAACTTTCTTAAATACTTCTCTTTTATAAGCAATATTGCAGGTAGCAAATCTTTTCTGCGGAACATAAACAGACTTCTCCAGAAGATAAGGAAGAGAGTTTGTGTCTCTTATTAAAGAAAGAATCTTTCCACTCACTATATCTGCAGATTCTGTTTCAAAAGAGTTTATAATCTGAAACAACCATTCTGTCGAAGGGACAGCATCATCATCTAAAAAACAAATTATTTGACCTCTACTTTTTTTGATACCCAAATTCCTTGCTTGAGCAGGTCCTTGATGGGGCTGAGAAAAGATATAAATTTCTAAATTATTTGAGGATTCTTTAATCTTCTCTAACTCCTCAAACCTTTCTAAAGTATCCTTTACTATTATAAGTTCTACTTTAGTTTTTATTTTTTTGGTTTGAAAATCTAACTTCTCTACAATTTGAGGCAACAAAGATCTTGGTTTGTAAGTGGGGATAATAATAGAAACCATTTAATTTATAAATATTCCTTTATAGCATTCAGAGTAGTAGTCAAACAAGAAAACAAAGCTAAAGCACTAGTCTTAGGGTTGTATTTTGAAGGTAGATTTTGAGAAATACTTTCAAATCTTCCAATATCTGAGTCTATTAAGATATGGTGGATATTTTTATCTATAAAAGGTGAACATATAACTTTTACTCTTATCTTTTCAAATTCTCCTGAAACTATCCCTAAAGTAGCTGCTACATTTATATTTTGAGGAAATTTTTTAATGCTTTCGATCAAACTCCCTTCAAAAAGCAGGGTCTCTTCTTTTAAAGAATAAACATCTATATTTTTTTCTTTTAAGAAAGGGGCGCCTTCTAAACTCTTTGGAGATTTATAAGTTCTCAATTCTATAGAGTTAACTTTGGAATACTTTAAAGCTTTAAAAATATCTAAACCAAAGATCGCTCCTTCAGGGATATAAATTTTGATCTGTTTTTGTAAAGTCTTAAATAGTTCATAATTAAGAATCAAACCTCCAACGCTCATAATAACTACATTCTTTTTATACTCTTTGCAAAATTTTAAGACTTCTTCTACAACATTTACATTAGCACATTCTATAATTAATTGTGAAGATTTGATTAAATCTTCTAAATTCGCAGTCAAATCTGAATCTTTATCCCATATTTTTTTAAGATTTTGTGCTTTCTCAAAATTAATATCATAAAAATAAACCTTATTAACAATATCTTTATCTAAATTTTCTATTAAGAACCTACCGATATTCCCGCATCCAATGATTCCTAACTTAATTTTTCTCATAATTTAAAAATTATTTTATCTTTTCTAACATGAACTAACATGTTATCTATCAATCTTGTAGTCCCTATAAAAACAGCTAAAGCTACTAAAACTTTTCCTTCTATTTTTTTTATTTTTTTTAAATTGTTAGCATCTGTTATTTCAATGTACTGAATTTTAGCTAAATCAAAATTTTTTTCTATAAAACTTTTCATCTTTCTCTTTATTTTAAAAACATCTCTTTCTCCTTTTAAAATGAGTTCTTTAGCTAATAAAAGGCTTTTGTACAAACATACTGCTTGTTTTCTCTCTTCTGAAGATAAATAAGTATTTCTTGAACTTAAAGCTAAGCCATCTTTATCTCTTACAATGGGTAAAACTTTTATTTTAGTATTCATATTTAAATCTTTTACCATCTTCTTAATGATCACTGCTTGCTGGAAATCCTTTTGACCAAAATAACTTATATCAGGCTCTGTTATATTAAAAAGTTTTGTAACAACAGTACATACACCTCTAAAATGCCCTGGTCTAAATCTTCCACATAAAACTTTTGATAATTCTTCTACATCTACAAAAACTAATTGTTTTTCAGGGTACATTTCTTTTATTGAAGGCAAAAACACCAGATCCACATTCTCTTTTCTACAAAGTCTCAAATCTTTTTTAACAGGTCTTGGGTATTTATCGAAATCTTCTGAAGGACCAAATTGCAAAGGATTTACAAAGATACTCACAACTACATAATCACATTCTTTCCTGCATTTTCTTATTAAAGACAAATGACCTTCATGCAAAGCTCCCATAGTGGGAACAAAACCTATTAATTTTCCTCTCCTTTTTTCTTCTCTAATTATCTCTTTTACTCTTTTAATATTTTTTACTACTTTCATACTAAAACTTTATGAGGAGCTATTTCTCTTAATGGCTTTAGAACGAATTCTCTTTTAAAAACTTGAGGGTGAGGAATCTTTAAATCTTGAGTATCTATTTTTAAATCTCCATAAAACAAAATGTCTATATCTATGGTTCTAGGTCCCCATCTTATCTCTTTTTCTCTATTCCTTCCCAAAAGTCTTTCTATTTCTTGGAGTTTTTTTAATAACTCATGAGGGGATAAATCTGTAGAAATTTCTACCACACAGTTTAAGAAATAGTCTTGAGGTTTAAAACCTACAGGTTCTGTCTCATATATACTAGAAATTTTTTTAACTTGTGTTAAAGGGAGTTTTTTTATCATTTCAATCGCTTTTTCTAAATAAGATAATCTATTTCCTAAATTTGAACCCAATCCCAGATAACACACTTTCATTTTAAAGTTTTTTTCTCAATCTTTCTATAGCTTCTTCTAATATTTCTTCTTTTTTGGTTAAAGAAAATCTTATATAGCCTTCTCCATACATCCCAAATCCTATCCCAGGGGTTGCTAAAATGTTACATTCTTCTATTAAAAATTCTGCAAATTTAAAAGAATCCATATTTTTAGGGGTCTTTGCCCATACATAAAAGGTAGCTTTTGGCCAGAAAAATTCTAAACCTATTTCTTTTAAACCTTTACAAAATAAATCTCTTCTCTTTCTGTAGATTTCTCTTATTCTTTCAATAAATCTGAGTTCATTTTCTAAAAGATAAGCTCCTCCTATCTGAATAGGATTAAAGACTCCTGAATCTATATGAGACTTTACTTTTAAAAGAGCAGAGATCAAGTCTCTATTCCCACAAGCCCAACCTAATCTGAAACCTGTCATACAAAAAGTCTTTGAAAAAGAATGAAATTCTATACAAACTTGTTTTGCTCCTTCTATTTGCAAAAGGCTTAAAGGCTTTTCTTCAAAATAAAGTTCTGAATAAGCACAATCATTCACAATCACAAATCCAAAGGCTTTAGCTACTTCTATAACTTTTTTTAAGAAACTCTCAGAAGCTAAAGCTGTTGTGGGATTATTTGGATAATTTAAGAATAAAAGTTTTGCTTTTTCTAAAATATCTTTTGGAACTCTATCTAACTGGGGTAAAAATTCATTCTCTATAGTTAAAGGTAAGTCTATGTAATCAGCTTCACAAAAGATAACACTGCTCCTATAAGGAGGATAACAAGGATTAGGGATTAAAGTTAGATCTCCTCTGTTTAAAATACTTAAAGGAAAATGCACTATTCCTTCTTTTGAACCTATTAATACCAAAATCTCAGATTCTGGATCTAAATCTACATTGAACCTCTTTTTCATATAAATAGCTATCTTTTCTCTTAAAATTCTTAATCCTCTTTCTAAAGAGTAAGTTTGATTCTCTTTTTTTTGAGATTCAGTGCAAATTATTTTTATTAAACTATCTGGACATTTGATATCAGGATCACCTACCCCTAAGTCTATGAGATCTTTGCCCTCTTCTAAAATCCTTTTCTTCTTTTTATCTAATTCTACAAATAAATATTTAGGTAATTTTTTAAATCTATCTGCAAACTCGAAGTTCATAGGTTTCTTAAGCTCCCTTTTTAGAAGATTTTAAAATTCATATAAATCTTCCATTGAATATAATCCTTTCTCTTTATTAGCTATAAATTTACAAGCTAATATTGCGCCTTTTGCAAAAGTCTTTCTACTGATAGCCCTATGAACGAACTCTATTCTCTCTTCATTACCACAAAAGATTATATAGTGATCACCTACAACTTCACCTATCCTTAAAGAATGGACTCTTAAAGGTTTTTTATAATTTTCTTCTAAAATATTTATGAACTTTTTTGCTGTTCCAGAAGGTGCATCTTTTTTAAATCTATGATGAATATCTATTACCTCTACATCATAAACATCTTTCAAAATAGAAGAAACTCTTCTTAAAAGTTTAAATAAAAAATTCACTCCAAAACTCATATTAGGTGAAAGTAAAATAGCAGTCTCTTTTGAAGCTTCTTTAATTTTTTCTATTTCAGAATCTGTAAATCCAGTTGTACCTATTACCATCTTTTTTTTGAATTTTTTACAAAACTCTAACTTTTCTAAACAAGCCTTTCTTTCAGAAAAATCTATTAAAACATCACAAGTTAAAATCTTTTGTGGATCAGATTCTAAACGTAAACCGATTTCCTTTCCAACCAAAATCTTTCCAACATCTTCTCCTAAAAGAGGGTGGTCTTTTTTTTCTAAAGCTAAGACCAATTCTAAATCTTTATCTTCTAAAACTAACTGTGAAATTAATCTTCCCATTCTGCCCAAAGCTCCACTCACAGCTGTTTTTATCATAAATTTACCTCCTTTTTAACTTTTTAAGAAATCAAATCGTATTTTTTAAGAATCTTTTTAAGCTTTTCCAAATTTTCTTTTTTCATACTACATAGAGGTAATCTCAATTCAGGACTGATCATACCCATTAATCCTAAGGCTGTTTTTACAGGTATAGGATTTGTTTCTATAAAGAGTGCTTTTATTAATGGGTATAAATAAAAATGCAGGTCTTGAGCTTTTTTAACATCACCTGCTAAAAAACTTTCAACTAAATCATGAGTGATTTTAGGCAAAATATTTGCCACTACACTTATTACCCCTTTTCCACCAATAGAAAGAATCGGTAAAGTTAAAGCATCATCACCTGATAAGAGAGTAATTTTTTTATTTGTTAAACTCAAAATCTTTGTCATTTGGTCTAAATTTCCAGAAGCTTCTTTAATAGCTATTATATTTTTACATTTAGATACTAACTTTGCTACGGTTTCAGGTAAAAGATTTATACCTGTCCTTGAAGGTATGTTATAAAGAACAAGAGGGATATCTACAGATTCTGCTATCTTTAAAAAATGCTCATACAAACCTTCTTGAGTAGGTTTATTATAATAAGGACAGATTAACAAACAAGCTGTTGCTCCTGCTTTTTTAGCAAACTTTGTCAATCTTAAAGCTTCTTCTGTAGAATTTGAACCCGTCCCTGCTATCACAGGAATTCTTCCTCTTACTTCTTGTACACAAATATCTATTATTTTTTCATGCTCTTGGTAATTTAAAGTAGCTGACTCTCCTGTAGTTCCACAAGGGACTATCGCATCTGTATTATTTTTTAAATGGAATTTAATTAATTTTTTAAAACTTTTAATATCTAACTTCCCATTTTTGAAAGGAGTAACTATTGCTACCATTGAACCTTTCAATTCCATAGATTTTTCACCTCCTTTTAAAAATCTTTATAAATAAAACTTTCCTTCACATATAAGATTTACTTTTCCTTCTAACCATATATCAAAAAAATTCCTTCCTTTATTTTTAAAATATACAGTCTGAGAATCTTTATATTTATTTACCACTTTTATTTGATGAGCTGAATCTTTCTTTATAAATTTAAGTACATAAAGTAAACTAACTGCAACATTTCCTGTTCCACAAGAATAAGTCTCATCTTCTACTCCTCTTTCATAAGTTCTTACTAAAATTTTATTTTTTCCTAAAACCTGAGCAAAATCTACGTTTGTACCTTCGTTACCAAACATTTTGTTGTACCTTATAACAGGAGCTATATCTAAAATGTTCAGATTTTGGAGATTCTGAGTAAATATTACTGTATGAGGCACACCTGTATTTATAAAATCTGCATTAAATACTTTTGACTTAATTTTAAATTTTAAATTTAATCTTATATCTTGAGGGTCTGGCATTTTTATTCTTATTAAGTCCTCTGAAACTTTCTGAGCAAATATAGGTGAACTCTGAGTCTTGATAACTAACCTTTCTTTTTTAAGCTGATCTGTAAGCCAGAAAGCAAAGCATCTTGCTCCATTTCCACACATTTTGGGTTCTGTGCCATCAGGATTAAATATTCTCATAAAACCATCAAAACCTTTGTATTTCTCCCAAACAAGTAAACCATCAGCTCCTATTCCTTTATTTCGGTGACACATTTTCTTGGCTAAATCTTTTAATTTTTTAGTATCAAAAGTCTTATCCAAATTTTTTATTAATATAAAATCATTTCCAGAAGCTGACATTTTAATGAACTCTAAAGCTTTTTTCATACTATCATCTCCTTTCTTATTAAATCTTTATAGGTCTCCCTCTTTCTTATTAAATAAAATCTATCTTTATCTACTAAAACTTCTGCAGGTTTTTTCCTTGAATTATAATTTGAACTCATACTCATCCCGTAAGCTCCACAACTAAATACACACAGAAAATCACCTTCTTTTAAAGAAGCAGGCAACTTTATTGACTTTGCCAAAAAATCTGTAGTTTCACAAATTGGACCTACAACATCATATTCTTGATACTCGTCTTTTATAGAAATTAATTCTAAAGGAGAAATAAAATGATAAGCTGAATATAAAGCAGGTCTAATTAATTCAGTAAATCCTGCATCTACTATACAGAATCTTTTTTTAAAACTCTTTTTTATATACAAAACTTTGGTGATTAGAACACCTGCATTTGCAACTATGAATCTACCTGGTTCTAAAATTATCTTAAGTTTCATATCTTTTAATAAAGGTTTAATGTATCTTGCAAAATCTTGAGCTAAAGTAGGAGGTTCATTAAAATCATATTGAGCAGCAAACCCTCCTCCAATATTAAAATATTTCAAAGGCATATTTATTTTTTTTATCAACTCTTTTGCTTTCTTAATAGCTGAAACGAAATTCTGAGGCTCAGAAATTTGAGAACCTATATGAATGTGAATGCCTTCTATTTTTATATTTTTATATCTTTCTCTTTGTTTCAAAATCTGTAAAATAGTTTTTTTATCCATACCAAATTTGGTCTCAGATTCTCCAGTCCTAATAAACTTATGAGTAGAAACTTTTATATCAGGGTTATATCTTAAACAGACTTTTGCTATTGTATTTTTCTTTCTGCAAATTTTATCTATTTTCTCCAGTTCTGATAAAGACTCTACATTAAATAAAAGTATCTTATAATCTAAAGCTGATCTTATTTCTTCTTCAGTCTTTCCTACACCTGCGAATACTATTTTATTTGGAGGTGCTTTTATAGTCTTTAATCTGTATAATTCTCCTCCTGAGACTATGTCAAAACCTGCACCTAAATTTTTTAATATTTTTAAGATGCTAAGATTTGAATTTGCTTTCACTGAATAACATATTAAAGGATTCAATTCTTTAAAAGCTCTTTTTAGTTTCTGATAATGCTCAACTAAAGTTTTTTTACTGTATACATACAAAGGAGTCTTAAATTTTAAAGCTAACTCTTTTAAAGGAATTCTTTCACAAAATAATTGATTGTTTTTGTATTCAAAATAATGCATTACTTTAGTATCTTTTTAAAATAATTTATTTGATTGGTTACTGACTCAAAAGAAGAACTAGGCTTTGTTTTTTTAAATTTAAATAACTTTTTGTAATCTAAGACTTCTTTTATATCTTCTTCAAATTTTCTATTGAATCTTTTAAAATCTTTTAAATCTAAATCTGAAATCTTAATTTTATTTTCTTCACAATAACTCAAAATCTTTGTAGTTATTTTATAAGAACTCTCATAATCACACCCTTTTCTCATCAAATATTCTGAGAGTTCTGGTGCAAAAACAAAATCATTCTCTTTTATAGCTTTTAAAACATTTTTTTCATTTAACTTTATACTTTTAAAGATGCTTTTTAAAAGGACTAATACATCTTCTACAACTTTTATACTTCTAATCAAATAAGATTTATCTAACTGATAATCTCTGTTGTATCCTGTAATTAGACCTTTAAGTAAATAAGAAAACCCTGTAAAATCTGCAAATAAAAAACTTATCTTTGCTCTTATTAATTCTAAAGCATCTGGATTTTTTTTGTGAGGCATAGCAGATGACCCTGTCAAAAATCTTTCATCTAAATCTATAAATCTCAAGTTATCCTGAAAATAAAAGATTAAATCCTGACTGATTTTTTGAAGAGTAATTCCTATACACAAATTAGAAAATAAAAATTCTAAAACAAATTTTCTGTTATCAGTTCCATAGATACTATTAAAAACTGCTTTTTTAAATCCTAATTCTTTTCTTAAAAACTCTGTATCTAAAGGAATTTGTGTTCCACCTATACTTTGAGAACCCAAAATTAAAACATCCATCCTATCTAAAAGTTCTTTAAACAAAGATTTATCATCTTCTAAATACCAAATATAATTTAGAAGAAAATGTGAGAATAGAACGAGCTGAGAGAATTTGGTGTGAGTGAAAGCTAAAAATGGTTTATCTTTGTATTTTTGAGCTTTCTTTAATATTTCTTTCTGTAAAGATGAAATCTTTTCTATAATTTGAAGTATCTTATCCTTACAAAATAACCTTAATTCTGTTACCACTAAATCATTTCTGGACCTTCCTGCATGCAAAAACTTTGAAAGAGCTTTTACTTTCTTCTTTAATAAATGGAAAAAGAAAGTATGGATATCTTCATAATGAGGAGAGTAATCTATCTTTTTATTTTTAAATTCTTCATAAATCTCATCTATTGCTTTTAAAAGCTTTTTTTCACTAGTTTTGTCTAAAATTTTTGCACGTCTTAAAGCTTTTATGTAAGCAGAATTTACTTTTACTTCATAAGGAAATAAAAATTCATCTTCAGTTTTTGAGAATTCTAAAAAGAATTTATCCTGCTCAGATTTTATTCTGCTCTTCCAAAAAGTCTTCATTTTCTTATAAAAGGAAGTCTGAAGATTTCAATGAAACCTTCTGCCCACTTTTGATTAAAAACAGATTCTTTTGAATAGGTGGCTAACTCTTTTTTGTAAAGAGAGTGCTTAGCATATCTTTCTAAGATTTGAATGTTTCCTTTATATAACCTTAACTTTATTTTTCCTGTTAAAAATCTTCTTAAATAATCAAAGAATTTATCCAAAGCTATTTTTAAATCTGTAAAAAACAATCCATAGTAAATTAACTCTGAATACTTTGAAGACAAAATATCAAAAAAATGTAAAGTTTCTCTATCTAAAACTAAACTGTATAACTCTTCATACACTTTATGCAAAATTACACTTTGAGGAGTTTCATAAATCTCTCTACTTTTAATACCTACCAACCTATTCTCTATCATATCTATCCTTCCAACACCTGTCTTTGCACCTGCTTCTCTTAAGATCTCAATCATCTTTTTAAAAGAGACTTTTTTACCATTTAATTTAAAAGGGATACCTTCTTTGAGTTCGATCTCTAAATCTATAGGTTTATTAATAGCAAATTCTGGAGCTCTTACTAAAAAATAGGAATCTTTTGGAGGAGGATTTTTTAAATCTTCTAAGGGACCTGCTTCTATACTTAAACCCCAAATATTTTCATCTAAACTGTAAGGATGTGATTTTTTAACTTTTAACTTTAAGCCTTTTTTTAACAAAAATTCAGCTTGTTCTTCTCTGGATTTAAAATGCCATTCTCTAACTGGAGCTAAAATCTTTATTTTAGGATTTAAGATTTTAGCACTAACTTCTATTCTTACTTGGTCGTTACCTTTGCCTGTGCAACCATGAGCTACAAAATCTGTCTTTTCAGCTTTTGCGATCTCTACTAAGTATTTAGCTATTAAGGGTCTGGATAAAGACGTAAATAAAGGATATTTAGACTCATAAAGAGATTTAGCCCAAAGAGAAGGCAATATAAAATCTTTTAAAAATTCATCTAATAAATCCTTAATATAAATTTTTTCAGCTCCTAATCTTAAAGCTCTTTTTTTAATCTCATTAAAGTTTTCTTTTTGACCGATCTTTGCTGAAAAACATATCACTCTAAAGCCTTTTTCTCTCAAATAAGGAATACAACAACTGGTATCTAAACCTCCTGAATAAGCTAAAATTACCTTCTTCATTTCTTATAAATCTTTGTTAAAATTGCCATTTGAGCATAAAGTCTATTTTCAGCTTGCAGAAAAATTAGACTATTTTCTGATTCTAAAATATCATCTGTAACTTCTGCTCCTCTCTTAGCAGGTAAACAATGCATTATAAAAGGTGTCTTATTACAATATTTTAAAAGTTTTTTATTCAGTTGAAAACCTTTAAAGGCTTTTATTTTGGTTTTGGCTTCCTTTTCCTGCCCCATAGAGACCCAAACATCTGTGTAGATAATATCTGAATCTTTTATTGCTTTCTTTGGCTCAGTAAATATCTTCAACTTTTTGTGACCAGAATTTTTTATTATCTCCTCTTTAGGTTTGTATTTTTCAGGAGTAGCTATATTTAAAGGAATATTTAATTTAGCTGTTCCATATATTAAAGAATGACACACATTGTTACCATCTCCTATAAAAGCTATTTTTACTTTTTTAAAACTTTTAAAGATCTCCTTTATAGTAATTAAATCTCCTAAAATTTGGCAAGGGTGTAATAAATCTGTAAGAGCATTTATTACAGGGATTTCTGAGTACTTTTTAAATTCTAATAGATCTGAATGAGAAAATAATCTTAAAATAACTCCATCTAAATATTTAGAAAGAGTTCTGGCTATATCTTTTATAGGCTCTCTTTTGCCTAACCCTATATCCTGATTAGAAAGATATACAGCTTTTCCTCCTAATTTTGAGATTCCCACTTCAAAACTTACTCTTGTTCTTAAAGAAGGTTTTTGAAAAATTAAACCTAAAATTTTTTCTTTTAAAATTTGAGGATAATGTTTTCTTTTCTTTAAAGCTAAACCCAATTCAATTAGTTCTAAAAGTTCTGAAGATTTAAGATTTTTAAGAGTAATAAAATCTTTCATTTGAATTCTTTTTTAAAACAGAATTCTAAAATATCTAATCCTTTATGTAAAAGTTCTTCAGGTGTATTTAAAGCAGGTAATAACCTTAAGATTTTTTGATGAGTGCAATTTATCAACAATTTATTCTTAAAAGCTCTCTCTGCTATCTTTTGAGCTGATGTCTTTAATTCTATCCCTATCATAAACCCTTTTCCTCTTACTTCTTTTATCACCTTAAATTTATTTTTTAATTTATAAAGCCTTTCAAATATTTTTTTACTTAAAAATCTTACTCTTTTTATCAAATCCTCTTCTTCTATAATTTTAAAGACTTCTAAAGCTACTCTACAAGCTAAAGGATTTCCTCCAAAAGTAGAAGCATGCATTCCAGGTTTAAAGACATCAGCTTTATCTATATGAGCTACAAAAGCTCCTATAGGAAAACCTGCTCCTAAACCTTTTGACAAACACATACCATCAGGAATAATTCCATAGTCTTTAAACAAAAACCACTTCCCGCACCTTCCCATACCAGTCTGTACTTCATCTACAATAAAAAGAATATTTTTTTCTTTACAGATTTGATAAACTTTTTTAATAAAATCTATA
Organism: uncultured bacterium; assembly: GCA_965541615.1. GTDB lineage: Bacteria > Omnitrophota > Gorgyraeia > Duberdicusellales > CBEUCJ01 > CBEUCJ01. The sequence goes on from CBEUCJ010000003.1 coordinate 69,823, forward strand.
TCTGCTACATTTATGCCACCTTCTCCTTGAATCAACTCTAAAAATACAGCACAGGTTTTTGGACTCAGTTTTTTTTCAAAATCTTTGATATCATTGAATTTACAGAATTTGGCTCCTTTCAATAAAGGTTTAAAAGGCATTTGATATTTTTTTTGAGCAGTTAAACTCAAAGCACCCATAGTTCTTCCATGAAAAGAATTTTTCATCGATATTATCTCATATTTATTCCAAGATTTGCCCCAAGCTCTACAAAATTTAATAGCAGTCTCTACAGATTCTGCTCCTGAATTACAAAAAAACACTTTACCTTTAAAAGCTCTCTTTACAATCTCTTTGGCTAACTCTCCTTGAAATTCATTATAAAAATTGTTAGGTAGATGTATTAATTTTTTTGCTTGCTGTGAGATTACTTTTGAAATTCTGGGATGAACATGTCCTAAGATCGATGTTCCCCAACCAGGAAATAAATCTATATATCTTTCTCCTTCTGTTGAATATAAATAAACACCTTTTCCTTTTACAAATACAACTTTAGCTCTTTGATAGGTATTTAAGACGTATTTTTGGGTAACTTCAATTAAATTCATCTCAAAATCTCTGTACCTATTCCTTCATCTGTAAATATCTCTAACAACAAAGAATGAGGAATTAATGCTGAAATTATATGCACTTTTTTCACACCTTCTTTTAAAGCTGATATTGCATTTTGAACTTTAGGAACCATACCTTGATTTATCACTCCTTCTTTTATTAATCTCTGAGCTTCGGGTTCAGTAAGGGTAGGGATAAAGCTATCTTCTGTATCTCCTCTCATTATCCCTCTTACATCAGTTAAAAAAATGAGTTTTTCTGCTTTTAATTTAGCTGCCAATTTTGAAGCTGATTCATCTGCATTTAGATTAAATTTTTCTCTGGTCTTTGAAATTCCCATTGGAGTAATAACAGGTATAAAATGCTCTTGACAAGCTTTTAAGATTTTTTCAGGATTAACTTCTATAACTCTTCCCACATACCCTAAATCTATTTCTGAAACTTTCTTCTCAGCTATAAACACACAATCTTCTGTCTTGAAACCTCTAACATTTGCTTTATGAGAGCTTATCTCTTTTACTAAAAGATCATTTATTTTGTTTAACTCTTCTTCTACTATCTCTAAAGTCCTTAAATCTGTCTTTCTCATTCCTTCATAAAATTCTGTTTTTATACCCTCCTTTTTTAATCTTTCTGAAATTTGAGGACCTCCTCCATGAACTAATACTGGTCTAATCCCACTGAAAGCTAAAAACACTATATCTTCTAAAACTTCTTTTCTCACACGCTCTTCTCCTAAAATAGAACCTCCATACTTTATAACAAAAATTTTCTTATGAAATCTCTTTAGATAGGGTAAAGCTTCAATTAAAACTTGAGCTTTTTTGATGGCAGTTTCTAATTTCATTTTAAATTTATCTTTACGTATTCAGAGCTCAAATCTGAAGTATAAAATTCAAAAGAAAAAGGTTTTTTAAAAAAATCAATCTCTATAGTAAATCTTTTATTATTTACAAGCCCAGTTACTTTATTTAAATTTTTGTAATTAGGTTCTCCTTTTTTGAAAATCTGATATTTTTTGTTTTCTGATGATAAAGAAATTGAAAAATCTGTTTCTCTTATTTTTAAAGAAGGAACAGCCCCTAAACTTTGAATTAATCTCCCTAAGTTAAATCCTGTGCAGAAAGATATCCTTAAAAGTATATTTTGACAGATAGCATCAAAAACTTTTTTTGCTTTGTTGAATTCTAAACCTTTTATTCTCACAGTTATAAATTTATTTGCTCCTTCAGCATCTTCTATTATTTTCTTTGAAAGTTCTTTAAAAACTATGCTCAACTCTTTTTTAAATGCTTTTAAATATCTCTTGTTTTTGGTCAAATCTATTTCTGATAGTCCATTGCATAACAAAAAGACTGAATCATTTGTGCTTAAAGCTGAATCTACGTTTATTCTGTGAAAGGAATCCTGCAGGCAATCATTAACGATCTTATCTAAATTATTTCTGTCGATTTTAGCATCTGTTAATAAAAAGCAGAGCATAGTAGCAAAGTCAGGATGGATCATTCCAGCTCCTTTTACTATCCCTAAAATGTTTATATTTCTATCTTTAATTCTTAAAGAACTGCTAACTATTTTAGGAAAAGTATCTGTAGTCATTATACTCTCAGCAAATTCTAATACTTTATAAGGAGAGAGATTTTTCAAAAGCCTATCAAAAGCTTTTTTTATCTTATCTGAAGGAAAGGGAATTGAGATCTTTCCTGTAGAAGCAATGAACACTTCTTCTTTTTTTAAAGATAATTTTTTAGAAATCTCTTTTACTAAATTTTGGGTCTCTGAAAAGTATTTCTTACCATTAGCACAGTTAGCATTTCCACTGTTTACCAAAATAGCTCTTTGAAAAGAGGTTTTTTTCATATTTTCCAAACATACCTTTATAGAATTAGACTTTATATTGTTTTTTGTAAATTTTGCTAATGCTAAAGTTTTAGTAGCTGAATAAATGAGTCCTAAATCTCTCTTTCTTTTCTTTATCCCACAGTTTATGCCTGAAAATAAAAATCCTACAGGTATATTAATTTTTGAACCCTTCATCTTCTTTAAAACCTAACATTATATTCATATTTTGAACTGCTTGACCTGAAGCTCCTTTCATTAAATTATCTATGCAAGTCACCAAAATCAACAATCTTTCTTTCTTAAAAAATCTAAATCCTATATCGCAAAAATTTGTATCATACACATCTCTTATTTGAGGCAAATATCCATCAAAATACACTCTTACAAACTTTTCATTTTTATAAATCTCAAAAGCTTTAGAAATATCTTTTTCAGCTACTTTGGGTTTGGTTTTTATATAAATAGTAGTAAGGATACCTCTGTTAATAGGAACCAAATGAGGTGAAAAATGAATCTTAATCTTAGATTTTGTGATTTGAGTCGCAATTGATTCTATTTCTGGAGCATGTTGATGGATTAGAGGTTTATAACATTTCAGATTTTCATTTACCTCACAAAAACTTAATTCTAAATTTGGCTTTCTGCCTGCTCCTGTTACTCCTGACTTTGCATCTACTATTATATCAGAATCTGTGAGTTTAAATTTTAGAACAGGCAAAACTCCTAACAAAACAGCTGTAGGATAGCATCCAGGATTTGCTACTAACATAGCTTTTTTGATTTTATCTCTAAAAAATTCAGGTAGACCATAAACTGCTTTTTTTAGGTTTTTGGTATCTGTGTGTTTAGTGTAATACTTCTCATATAACTTGGGATCTTTTAATCTATAATCAGCACTTAAATCTATTACAGGCTTTTTCTTTCTTAAAATCTCTGGAACATACTTTAAAGAAACTTTATGCGGTAAACACAAAAAGATAAAATCTTTTTCTAAGATCTCTTTTAAATCTGGTTTTTTACATAAAATATCTAATCTTCCTTTAAATTCTTTAAATATCTCTGAATAAGGTGTATTTTTATCTAAGAGAGCCCATAGACCAGAAATCTTTACTCTGTGATGGTTGAGTAAAATTGAAATTAATTTTTTACCTGTGTAACCTGTAGCTCCTACAATTCCTACCTGAATCATTTTTGCCCAGAATTAATTCATTTTATCACAATTTTTACTCTTCTTGAATTTTTAAACTTTTATTTTTGTGGAAAAAGAGTAAAAAGAAGAACGTTAATAAGACTTTCTCTCAGAAAAATCAACAAGAGAGTGTATTTATTACTTCTTTTATAAAATCTTTATCTACTTCTAAAAACTTTATTCCTAAAAAATATTCTCCTTTATCGAGCATATTGCATCTTACAACTTGAGCTTTAGCTATATATTCAGAATTTTTAAAAAAGAACTTCACAGAAAGTTCTATTCCTGGAGGGAGGAATACAAAAGTTTTAACTCCCATTCCTTTCCCACTTTGGGATATGTCACATACAGTAGCTGAAATAGGAGCAGAAGAAATTAGTCTTATCCTGCTATCAGTAACCTTTATTTCTACAGGAAGATTTGCCTGTAACCTCTCTGACTCTCTACAAAAAATAAAATTAGATTTAGAAGAATAAGAATGAGTTAAGTACTCTTCCAAATTATACAACTCATCTTCTGGTCCAAAAAAATTATCTATTGCTTTTAAGATAGTTGTTGGTAAAGAAAATAGAGGAAAAACTTCTAATTCTGTTTTTACCTTTAGTTCTTTTATAAGATCAGCTTTTAAAGGATTAGCCATAGCTATAAAAAGAGTATTATCTACTTTAAAAAGTGGCACTAATAGATTTTCTCTATAAAATTCTTCAGAGAACAAACTCATTAATTCAGGATTAAGTTTGTAATCTGAAAGTCTTACTAAAGGAATCTGTGTCTGTTGGGCAAAGAAAGTATAGATATCTTCTTCAGTTAAATACCCTAACTTTATAAGTGTAGAAAATAATGATTTTTTTATTTTTTTTTGTTCTTCTTTAGCTCTTAAAAGCTGTTCTAAAGTAAGATGAGTTTGTCTTAACAACCTTTCCTCTAAATCTTTTCTCATTTTTCTCCTTTTGGAGAAGAATATTTTCTCACAAATTGTGTAATTATCTCACAAATTTTTTTCTCATCTAACTTCACAGAAGTATTAGAAACAATATCAGGATACTTTTCTTTAAGATCTCTTATCCACTCAGCTTGCTGACGAGCTATTTGTAATAAGAGTCTATTTTCTTTTAAAACTCTGTAGTAATCGAAAGCATGTTTTAAAAGAATCTTTAATTCTTCTGGATCTATAGGTTTTGTTATGTAACGCCAAATGTGAGCTTTGTTTATTGCCTCCATTGCACTGTTCAAATCTGGATACCCAGTAACGAGTATTCTAATGGTATCTGGATAGCGCATCTTTACTTTTAAAAGAAAATCTATTCCAGAGATTCCTGGTAAACGTTGATCACATAATACTACCTCTACTTCTCCCTTTTCTTGTAATATCTGCCATGCTTTCTCAGCATTTTCTGCAGTAAAAATCTCTCTTTCTTCAGAAGCTAAAAGCCTTTTTAGAGAAGTGAGAATATGGGGTTCATCATCTACAATTAAAATAGTGTGTTTAGACATAATCTTCCTCCTCTAATACTACTTTTTATGACTTAAATCTAAAAGACTTAACGCAATACTAAAAAGCAAACACATTACTGAAAATCTCAAAATTCCAGTTGTAGTAATCCCCCAAAAGATTTTCTTTATCTCCAAAAGTCTTAATACTACTCCTACCATAAAACTTACAAAAGCTATAGCTATAAACAAATCATCTCCTAATCTGTACATATTCTTCATCTTTTACACCTCCTTTTTATTACAACAAATCTCATATTTTAATAACTTTTCTTTCTTTATTTTTACTAATAAGTTCTTTAAAAAGAGAAGGGTAAACTTTAATAAATCTTATACCCATTCCTGAAGGTAAATGCTCTCCTTCATTATAATTTAATTGAGTTTCCAGTCTTCTCCAAACGACTACTCCTTGAATGTACACTTCCATTTCAGGTTCGTTTAATTTAAAAAGTAACTCCACTGGTGTGTTAGGAGGATCTGTTTTATTTGTAACCACAAAAGCACCTTGAGATGAAATATCTTTTACCTTTGCAAGTTGCCATATTCTTTTACTTCTATATTCTACAGGAATTTTTAAAGGTATCCTTTCAAATTTTCTTTTATCTTTCATATTCATTCATTCATTCTTTTTTACTTAAATCCAATAAACTTAAAGAGATGCTAAAAAGTAAACATATCAAAGATAATCCTAAAAGTTCATCAGGGGTGATTTTCATAGAAGTCATTGCTTTTATTCCCCATAGTTTTGTTATCCCCCCTATTACAAAGCTTATGAAAGCAAATATTACAAACAAATCTCCTCCTAAATTATAATTCTCTTTCATAACTCACCTCCTTTTTAGGTAACACTACTGTAAATGTAGCTCCCTTTCTATCTCTGTTTTCTACATCTATTCTTCCTTTATATTTTTTTATAATATCTCTACTTACATACAATCCTAAGCCTGTCTTTCCTTTCGTAGTAAAGAAGGGATCAAATATCTTTGGTATGATCTTTGGGTCTACTCCTCTTCCTGTATCTGAAATCTTTATATATAAATTTTCATCATCTTCAAAAGTAGAGATTTCTATTAATCCTCTACCATTCTCTATTGCCTCTGAAGCATTAAGAATTATGTTTAAAAACACTTGACCTAACTCAGTAGAATCTACCCATATTTTGTCCTTAGCTTTATAATCTTTTATAATGTCTGCTTTATGCTTAATCTCATTCCACACTGCTCTTATTACACTATCTAAAAGCGTATTAACATCTACTAAGGTCTTTTTTCCTCTTGCGCAGTGAGAGAAAAGGAGAAAATCTTGAACTACTCTCCTAATCCTGTAAGCTCCATTTAAACATTCTTCTAAGATTAAAGGTGCTTCTTCTAATCTTTGTCTTTGCTCAAGATAGCTTAAGAGGAGTTTCAAATTAACGATTAGATAACTTAAAGGATTATTTATCTCATGAGCTACACCTGCACATAAAGTCTTTAAAGAATTCATTTTTTCTTTATGAATATCATAAGCCTTTCTTTCTCTTTCACTTTTACTCTTTTTTTTATAGAGAAAGTAAAAGATGACAGCTATTAATGAGAAAGAAATAAAGAATATTAACACCATCTCATTTTGCATGCTTTACTACAGATATTAAATTCCATAAAGGTAAAAATATCGCCAAAGCCATACCCATAACTACAACTCCCAAGACTGCTGTCATAATTGGCTCAATTAAAGAAGTTAAATTTCTTATCGTAGCTCTTACCTCTAAAGAATAATATTCACATAAAGAATCTAACATAGTAGGTAAAGCTCCTGTCTTTTCTCCAATTGAGATCATGTATCCTACTAATCTAGGAAATAACCTGCTACCTAAAACACCTCCAGCTATTCCTTTTCCATCAGCTACATCTTTTTTAATATTCTCTATATCTTTAGATAAAATTACATTTCCAATCGTAGTCTTTACAATGTTAAGAATAGTTAAAATAGGTAAACCTGCCTGATACAGGACATTTAACATAGATGCAAATCTTAACATTACTATTTTATTATAGATCTTACCAAATATTGGCATCTTAAATTTTAAATTATCCCAGTACCATCTTCCTTTAGATGTATTTATTAAAAATCTAAATCCACTATAAAAAATAAATCCCATTACAAAAAGTATTAAGTACCACGAAAATTTTAAAAAAACATTTCTACTCTCTCTCCATGGTCCTAATAAAAAGTTACTCACAGCTATCATTATTCTGGTAGGTAGAGGTAAACTCACTTTAAAACCTTGATAGATTCTAACAAAAGGAGGAACCACAAATACACTGAGCACAAATAAAGCTACAAAAAGAGCTATTATTACCATAATAGGATACCTTAAAGCTGATTTTATTCCCATTTTAGTCTCTCTTTCTTCTTCTAAAACTTGAGCTAATCTTAACAAAACTTTATCTAAGACACCACCTGCTTCACCTGCAACGACACTATTTACATACAATTCACTAAACACATGAGGATGCTTTGACATAGCTTCTGATAGTTTGTGTCCTTCTTCTATATCATGAATAATTTGATTAAGAGCTTCTTTTAAAACTTCATCTTCTGCTTGTTCAGTTAAAACTTTTAAACCTTCTATTATAGGAACAGCAGCTTTGACTATCGTAGCAAATTGGCGAGTAAAGACTATGAGAGCTTGGGAAGAGACTTTACGCATCCTTTTTTTAAAAAACCTCTCCCAGATAGAAGCAATATCTCTTTTGAATCCTATACTTATTGGTGAATATCCTAACTTAGCAAGGTGGGTTGAGACTTCCAATTCATTTGCTGCTTCTAATTCTCCTTTAACGATCTTGCCTTGAGAGTCTATAGCTCTATAAATATACTTTCCCATATTAACTGAGATTGAATTCTTTTATTACTGAATTTATAAATTGAGCATCTATTTTTGAGATCTTTTTAGCAAATCCTGAAAGCAGAACTAAATCACAAAGAGTGTTTATTTTTCTAGGGATGCCTCCTGTATGGTTAAATATTACTTTAATAGCTTCAGAATCAAAAACTGGTTCTAAAGAACCTTGAGCTGGATTCTCAAGTCTGGCTACATTTATTCTATGTTCAATGTATTTGGCTACATCTTCTTCTGTCAAAGGTCCTAAGTGGCATCTTATAGGTATCCTTTGAACAAAAGGTTTTATCATTTCTACTTTATCTTTGAGTTCGGGTTGACCTAATATAAGGAGGGTTAAGAGGAATCTATTTTCATTTTGAAAATTCAAGATTAATCTCAAAGTTTCAAATATTCTCATATTCTCTATAGTATGAGCTTCATCTATAATTACCACGTTCTCCTTTCCTTCACGAATATTATCTATGAGGATATTATATAGTTTTTCTAATAGAGGGTCAATTAAGAGCTCTGTTTTCTTTTCTGGTAAAGGTTGAGGACTTAAAAGTCTTACTATTGATCTTATAAGTTCAGAGGGCTCAGAAAACAAAGGATGGTTTATGTAAGCAGTACAGAATTTTTGAGGACCTAACTCTTTCAAAATTACTCTTGCTAAAAGTGTTTTTCCACACCCAAAAACTCCAGTAAGCATACCGCATCCCAAATTTTGAGCTATAACATAAGTAAGTTTCATTAAAGCATCTTCGTGTTGGGGAGAAAGATATAAAAATCTGGGATCTGGTGTATTTTGAAATGGCTTTTCTTTCAAACCCCAGTAACTTTCATACATCTATTTTTTACTTAACCAGCGCGTGATACGAGTTTTATACTCTTCTAACGCCTGTGTATCTATTTTGATCTCTGTAGGTTTGGTGACTTTTGTCGTTTCTTTTTGAACAGCTATGTAAGGTTTTACTTCTGTTTCTACAGGTTTTATCTCTACCTGCTCTTCACAGACTCTGGCTACCTCTTCAAAAGTAGTCAATCCTTTTAAAACTTTTTCTCTTCCATCTTCCCACAATAACCTCATACCTTTTTCCTGAGCTTTCTTTCTCAAAACCACAGTGGAAGCTCCTTGGTTAATTAGTTCTCTGATCTCATCATCCACTACCATCAATTCAAAAATACCTGTTCTCCCTTTGTAACCTGTTCCTTTACATTCAGCACATCCTTTACCTCTATATACAGTTATGTTACCTCTATCTTCTAACTTCCATTTTTTAAGGACTGCTTTTGAGGGTGTGTAAGGTTCTTTACATTTAGGACAGATTAATCTCACTAATCTCTGAGCCATTACCCCTATCAAAGAAGCTGCAACTAAAAATTGTTCTACTCCCATGTCCACTAATCTGGCTACAGCTGATGGTGCGTCATTAGTATGCAAAGTAGAAAAGACCAAGTGTCCAGTTAAAGCTGCCTGCACTGCCATACGAGCAGTTTCTAAATCTCTTATTTCACCTACCATTATTACATCTGGGTCTTGACGCAGAATAGCTCTTAAACCTGTAGCAAAAGTTATACCTGCTTTGGGATTTACTTGAACTTGTCTAATTAAACCTAATCTGTATTCTACAGGATCTTCCAATGTAATTATATTTCTTTCAGGAGTATTTATTCTCATTAAAGCTGAATATAAAGTAGTGGTCTTTCCACTTCCTGTAGGACCTGTTGAAAGTATTATTCCGTATGGCTTTTTTATCAACTCTTCAAATCTCTTCAAATCCTCATAAGTAGTAAACCCTAATCTTTCTAAACCTATCGTCACAGAAGCAGTATCTAACAGTCTTAAGACAACATTTTCTCCATGGATTGTAGGAAGGGTTGAGACACGAAAATCTATTAATTTATCATCTACTATTGCCTGAAAATGTCCATCTTGGGGAATTCTGGATTCAGCTATATCCATACCTGCTAAAACTTTTATTCTGGAAATAATAGCTGCCTCCCACTCTTTTGGAGGAGAAGGAATCTCATGCAAAATTCCATCTATACGAAACCTGATCCTTGTAGTTTTCTCTTCTGGTTCAATATGAATATCTGAAGCTCTATCTCTTACTGCCTGGGCTATAATTAAATCTACAATCCTTACAATAGATGTCGTCTCACTTAAAGGTTTTCCTTCCTCTTTTGCTACTTCTAATTCTGCAAACAGATTTTCTTTCTTTTTTTGATAAATTCTATTCAAAGCATCTTCAATTTCTTGTGCAGAAGAGAAATAAACTTCGATTGGATAGTTAGTAAAAAGTTGTATCTGATCTATTAATGAAATATCTTGAGGATCTTGCATTGCTACATGTAAAATGCCATCCTTTATAAAAAGAGGAACTGACTTTGTAGACCGAGCTAATTCTTCTGGATATATTTTTAATAGATCTTCTTCTACTTCTAAATTATCTAAATTTTTGTATTCTACTCCTAACTTTTCAGCTACAGCTTTATAGAGAACTTCTTTTTTTAATAAATGCATATCTATAATTACTCTTTCTAAAGGGCGTTTTAATTTTTTTGTTTCATCTATTGCTTTTTCTAACTCCTCAGGTGTTAATAAATTTTTATTTAAAAGTAATTCTCTTAATTCTTCTTCACTAATCATTTCTCAACATTTTTTTAATCTCTTTTATCCATTCTTCAATCTCTTTCTTTTCTTTATGAGAAGCAAATTTCAAATACTTCTGATAATAATTAATAGCCCTCCTCTTATCATTAAGATAACTCTCATAGAGTACTCCTAAATTATAATATGCATCTTTATCAGAAGGATTTAATTGAATAACTTTTTCAAAGGAATGAGCTGCCTGAATGTAATTTGACTTTTTTAGATAAATTACTCCTAAATTATAATAAATATCTGGATTTTGAGGATACTTTTTTAAAATCTTTTTGTAAATGCTTAATGCCTTATCATACTCTTCTTTCTGAAAAGCATGTTCTGCTTCTTCTAAAATATTCTTATCTTTTTTCTCTTCCTTTTTTTTCTCTATAAAAATTTTAGGACTTTCTTTTCCTATCTTTTGCTCAGCAGAAAAAGATGTTAATCTGTCTAAAATTTCTTCTGCTTTTTTAAAAAACTCTTCTGCAGACTTATAATCTCCTTTTAACATTAGTTCCTTACCTTTTAAATAGTAGATTTGGGCATTATTTATCTGCTCATCACAAAAACTTATGTAAATGGGAAAGAATAAAAATAGTAAACAGATTTTAAAGAGTAATTTACTTTGTTTTTTCATCTAAAACAACCTCTTCTTTTTTTTGCAAATTTATTGACTCAATCTTAACATCTACTTTTTTTTGAGGAATCTTTTTTAAATACTCTGTCAATTTAGATTGAGAGTTAGTAATCCTTTCTATTTCATCCCTTAAATTTCTTAACAATTCTTCTCTTTCAGCTAATCTTTTAGATAACTTAGCGTTCGCTAATTTAACTTTTACTATATTCTCTCTAAGAAGAGCCAACTCTTTTATTCGATCGTTTAACTCTGTCTTTAAATTTTTGAGTTCAGTTTCTTTTTTTTCTAAATCTTCTTGTAAAGTTAAAATCTTATCTGCACGTTTAGCTAACTCTAAATGAATATTTTCTATTCTTTCTTGAGCTAAATGGTACTTTTCTTCTAACATTTTATATTTTTCAGAAAGTTGTAAAATTTCTTCTTTTAAAGACTTTATTTGAAATTCTTTATTTTTCAACTTTATCTTTAACATACCTGAAATTTTTTTAAACTTAGTCTTTTGTTGAGATAAAATACTATTATCTTCTTTTAACTCCTTTACTAGTTGTGTTAAATCTTCTTTTTCTTTCTTTAAATTTTCTAAATCTTTATAAAGAGAAGATATCTTCTCATCTAATAATTTTAACTGCTCATCTTTTTTTGAAAGCTCTTCTTCCAACTTCTCTTTAGTTGCACTTAAACTTTTTTGAGTTTCAAGTAAAGAAGATATTTTTTCTTCTAACTCTAATTTTTCTTTCTTTGCTCTATCTAATTTTTTTAATAGTTCTTCTTTTTCTTTCAAAACTAAAGACAATTTTTGAATATGTTCTTCTAACTGTTTTTCTAAATTTTTCTTAGTTAAAAGCACTTTTTCTTTTTCTCTTCCTAAAACTTCAACTTTATCTTTTAAATCTTTAACTTTCTTTTCAAGCTTATCAACGCAATAAGTTAACTCTTTATTTTTAGAAGAAAGAGATTTCACTTTTTTAGAGTATTCAGAAAGTGTTCTTTTTTGTTTTTCATAAGAAGCTTTTAATCTTTCTAATTCTCTTATTTTTTTCTTCAAATTCTTTATCTCATACTTTAACTTTTTACTCTCTTTTTTCTTCTCTTCATATTTATTGCGGTAAAGAGCATCTTTTTTCATCAATTTAGATAAGTTAAAATCTAAAGAACTTAATTCTTTGTATATAGAATTCAAAAGAGAATTTATCTTTCTTTTATCTGATAAAGCAAAATCTCTTTTATCTATTAAAAAAGCTATCTCTTTTAATCTATCTTCTATTTGAATAAGAAACTGATTTATTTGAGGAGACCGGGGTCCAAACTGTCTTTTTAACTTCTTTTTTTTAAGTTCTTCTATCTTCTTTTTTAATTCTGTATTTTCAGCCTTTAGTTTTTTAAAGCTTGCTAAAAATTTATTAAAAACTCTTTCTTTAATTTCAGAAGAAAGTCTATATTCTTGTAAAGATAAATTGAGGATTTTTTGTTGATAAAGAAGAACTATTAAAAAGAAACTTAAAAATAAAATCATAACTATTGCCCTCATTCCTTTACTTTCTAAAAAACCTTTCATCATAATTATTTTATCTTAATCTTTTTTTAAATTCAATTTTCACAAAAGCTATTTATTCTAATTTAATCTCTCTCAAATTGAGTTTAAACTTTCTGGGAGGGTAAGTTATAATGTTGCTTTGATAAGCTAAAAGCCTTCCTTCTTTTTCTTGATTTATTACTCTCGCTGTAACAAAAATTAACAATTCAGATTTCTCATTAGGATCTACACTCTTATGGGTAAAGAAAAATCCCAATAAAGGTAAGTCTCCTAAAATAGGAACTTTATGAACGGATTTAGTCTTCTTTGTTTCTATTAATCCTCCAATAACAATCGTTTGACCATCTTTTATTACAACTTCTGTTTCAGCATAGCGTTCACTCATAACAGGATAATCAAAGCCTAACGCTCCAAAAGTTACTTTATCTACATAATTTGTAACTTTGGGTTTTAACTTTAGTTTTATATAATAATCATCGCCTATCTTGCTTATCTGTGGAGTTACAGTTAAACTCACTCCTTCTATTTTCTCCTCGAAACCAATGATTTGATATTGTCCTGTTTCAGAATTATATTCAAATTGAGGGATTGGTCTTGTTTTGCCTATATAAATTTCTGCTTCTTTATTGTTCATCGTTACTACTCGAGGAGATGAGATTAGTTTAGAATCTGTTTTAGCCATAAGAAAATTTAGCACACTTCTAAATTCATTGAAACTTAACGTTCCAAACAAAAACTTTCCTCTAACAATTTCATCAACGCTACTTGTAGTTACTCTTTCCGTATCATCCCCTTTTACATAAGGAAAACTGTAAGGATATCCTGAAGGAAACGCATCTCCTGTAGCTGGAGGAAATATATTCTTCATCCACTTTTTTTCTCCCTTAGGTTCAAAGGGTAAAGTCGTTGGTCTAGCTGCTCCACTAACACTCATGGTTACATTCCAATCGATTCCTAATTTCTCTATTGTTCCTAAAGAAGTTTCAATGAATCTTGCTTCAATTAAAACTTGAGGGGTAAGGTTATCTAATTTAGGAATTATCTTTCCTATTTTCTCAAGTACTTGTGGCACATCTGTAACGATTAGCGAATTTGAACGAACATCTGCTTCAATTGAACCTTGAGAAGAAAGCATCTTTTTCAAAACTTCTTTCAATTTAGAAGCATCTGCATTATTTAATTTAAACACTCTTGTATAACTTCCTTCTTTTTCAGCCTCTTCAGGGGTAGTAATTTTGTAAATGTTGCCTTTTTTTGTATAAACATAACCATTAGTAGTCACTATTGCATCTAAAGCTTGTTCAACAGTCACATTTTGAAGCTGAACAGTAACGAGTCCTTTTACAGATTGAGAAAAGATAATATTTAAATTGTATTGCTTGGCTATCTGTCTTAAAACATCTTTAATATCTACTTCTCTAAACTCCAAATACTTTATAATTTGAGATGGTTCTTCAGAATACAAAAAATTAAAACACCAAAATAATAAGATAAAAAGTATACACTTTTTTCCAATTAATTTTTTCACATTACTTATTATACTAAAAATCTGTTTTTTTAAAACTATTTTAACTCCTCTTCTGGTAAGACCAAATAAAACTTTTCACTTCCCTTTTCTAAAAGTACTTTCTTTTTTGTTATCTCTATTACTCTAAATCCTTCTATGACATCACCTACAGTAACTATTGAATCATTAATAAAAGCATATCCTTTTTTATCTTTTCCTATAGAGATTCCTTTCAAGACTAAATTTACAGCTCTATGGATTTCTCTATCAGAGACAGGATAAAAAGGATCTCTTCCCCAATCTAACTCTGCTCTTTTTTTCTGAAGAGAAAGCATTTTTGAAGAAATCTCTCTTTCAGAAATCGATCTTCTTTTTATAGACAAAGAAATTTTAGGTCTTACTTTAACTGCTGCAGGTTTGGGAGGGATAGTTTTCCTTCTCCTTTTGGGTTTTAAATTATTTATTAATAAAACTACAAAGACTACAACCAAAATAGCTGTAATTATATATTCAGCAGTCTTTTTATTCATTTATATCTTCCATACTTTATAACTACTAATCAGTAAAGTAGCTATTATCTTGTTTTCTGGAGTCTGTTTACTCTTAGATCTTTTTGTTTTTCTCTCTCCTGTAGAGAATTCTTCTACTTCAGGCTTTTCTATAGAAAGAGTCTCTATCGTTAAAAGGATTGGTAATTCTTCTAAAGCTTTAAGATATTCTCCTAAAACTTTATAAGGAGCTTTAAGTACTACTTCTATATAAAATTTACTTACACCTTGAGGTAATTCTTTTTCTTCAAAAGGAACTTCTGAAACAGGTTTTATAGAAATAATCTCTATGTTAAGTTCACTACTTTTTTTTGTTAGTTCTCTGATTATCTTGGGGAGTTCCCTGTCAGAAGCTGATTTACTTTTAAAATCCTTCATTTTTTTGTGAAGCTCTTCTATCTTTTTCTTAGGGTTGGGGACTTCTTTTACCAAGGATTCCATTTGTTCCAACTCTTTTTGAAGTTTTCCTAATTCTTCCTTTTCTTTATTCAACTTTTTAATAGCTGGTCTTCCTAAGAAAAGATGTGCAAGAATAAGTATAAAAAGGTAGATACAAATATCTATAAATACTCTTACTATTCTGTTTTCTATCCTTCTTATCATTTCAATACACTATTTCACAGATTATTTCAAAATTTGCTTTAGGAATAGGAGAATACATATCTCTTTCACTCGAGATAAGACGCACATTTGTAAAAAAAGGAGATTCATCAAGATTTAAAGTATACTGAGAGATAGCTAAATCCAAATTAGTATATTGAGTGGCGACTTCTCCAATTATAGTTAACTCTTTTAAACCTTTACGAGAGACTATCTCTAATCTATGCAGAGTTATCTCTTTAGGAGTAATATTACTCAATTCTTTTAGAATTGCCCACCATAGAGGTTGTCTTCCAACAGCTCTTTTTAATAAACTCTCTCTTTCTGCAAGAGTTTTTTTAAGTAAAAGATATTCTTTTATTTCTTTTACTAAAGGTGTCAAAGACCTTATTTGATTTTCCATTCTTTTAGCTACACCTTTATAAAGTAAAGCTCTACCATAAGAAAATGCATAAAATCCTAAAAGGATAGTAAAGATTAAAGGAAATGTTATCCTTGCTAAAAACATTAAAAATAAAGCTTTCTGTTCTAATTTTTCTTTAGGAGGAACCAGATTCAATCTACCGCCTTTATCTATACAAACTCCAAAAACAGAGGCTAAGTGAGGAGCTGCTTCTTCCATTATAAGTTCTTGTCTAAATACACCTACATCAAACCATCCTTTAGCTATTTTTAAAGGATTCAATTTTTCTATTTTCTTTATGGGTAGGTTACTTAAATTAGCAGAAAAAAATTCTTTTATATTTTTCATGCGAGAACCTCCACCTGTGAGATAAAAAACATCTAAGCTTTCGACTTTGTAGGTTCTAAAATAAAAAGCCATAGTACGTGAAACTTCAGTAATCATCCTTTCTAATAAAGGCCTTAAAACACCTGCTATCTGACTTCCTTTTATTACTCCAAAATCTGTATAGAAATCTGTCCCTGCTTCTTCCAAAGGAATCCCACATTCTCTTTTAAAGACCTCTGCATCTTCAATAGTAACATCTTTATTTAAATCTGATAAAACTCTCATTATCGCATGAGTAAATTGATCAGCTCCAATAGGTATCTGATGATTAAATTGCAAAAGTCTGCCTTTATAAAAATTCAGAGAACTTTCTTTAGCTCCTATATCTAAAACTGCTATGTATTGAGTTTCTTTTTCAAAACTACCTACCAGATTTCCCAAAGCATCAGGAATAACGTTTATTACTACTGGCCTTAAATTAAATTTTTTTAAAAAATTTAAATATTCTTCCAAAACAAGATTATCTACTGCAATACAGGTAACCTGAGCAAAATTTCCTTTTTCAGTTTCAAACTTGTGCGTTATAAAATAGTCAAAAGTTATATTTTTAAAATTTACTTGAAAAGGTAACCTTTTTTTAAGCTCTATACTTACAGCTCCTCTCAAGTCCTTTTCTGAGACAAAAGGTAAAATAAATGAAAAGATAAAAATTCCCCTTCCTTGAACAACTAACCTTCCTAGATGAGATTTTATTCTTGTCTGAAAAAGGAATTCTTTAATAAATCTTTCTATAAATTCTCTTCTTTTATTAAAATCATCTTTTATATTAAAAGGAATGCCTCTTACTCTATAATCACTTATTAAATATCCTTTTTGAACTTTTTGAAATTGAGCTATCTTTACATAACTATATCCAATATCTATTCCTACAGATGTACGTGTAGATAAGAAGAAATTTTTAAATGAGACTAATAATTGCTTTAAGTTAACTCTTGTCTTTGCCTCTAAAGAAGGTTTTGAAGAAGGTTTCATCTAAATTAATTCAATATTCTTCTATTTCTTTTAAATATTGTAATATAAATAATAATATTTTTAACTCTTTTTCAACATCTAAATCCCTGAATTCTACCCCTGTAAAATAACCTGTGTTATCTGCTTTCTTTTGCCAAATGACCCTTCCTACACATTCTATTTGAGTCTTCTCTTTATCTGGCAAATAAAATTTTAAAAGTAACAAAGTGCCTACTTTTAATTCATCTTTAGTTAAAAAGCACAATCCATTTCTACTTATATTTTTAGTTCTACTTTTGAATACAGAATTTAAAGGAAGAATTTGATATTCTACTTCAGTACAAATATCTACTCTTAAAAACTTTCTATGGTCTTGCATTCTAAAAGTATTATATTATACTACCTTAACATTGTAAATTTAATTAATATCCGGAGAGGAAATTAGAAGAACTTACAAAGTGTTATTTTTTCCGTTCTTTATATTCCTCCCATTCAAGGGGAACTACTTCTTTTATTTTCTCTTCATTCTCAATAATTCTTTTACAAATTAAGTCTTTGATTACCTTTTCAGAATAAAAAATATCTGCCAATTTCATTCTAATATAGACTATTTTGCTCTCAAAAAGTAAAGCTCCAAAAATTTGAACTCTATGAATTGTAGGTTTAGGAGGCTCGGATGGAGGAATTGGTTTTTTAAATTTTTTAATTTTCTCAAACTCTTTTTTAACTTTAAGTGGTTGGATAGGAACTAATGATTTTTTCCCTCTCAAATCTATTCTTATATACTTCACATCTGAAATTATAATCCCATACCATTTAGCATTATCTTCCATTAGGAGTCTTTGAGAACCTACTTTTTTAGTCTTAGTAGGTTCACCTGTTAATATCAAAACTCCATACCCTTTAAAGTCACCTTTTAAAGTTAACTTTGCCTTATCTACTACTACTATCTTTGGATCATCAAAACTCCCAATACTACCACCATTATAGGTAGTGTCTTTTGTAATCGTAATATCTGCATATTTTTGTAAGACTTCTAATACATCTCTTTTAAGAGAAATGTAAGGAGACTTTTGCTTTGGAGGGTTACCTTCTACTTTTACTCTGCGAATTCTAATCTTTGCTTCATTAAAGACTACTCCTGCTGTACCTTTACCAATTACTTTTCCCTCTAAATCATGGTTCTTTCCACTGATTACACTTAAAGGAAGGTCTAATCCTTTAACTTTTAAGTAACCTATTTTTACATCCTCAGGTAACATATAGGTTAAAGCTCCTATCTCTTCTTTTAGGATTTTGCTAGATTTTGGCTCACCTCTCATAGAGACTATCTTTTCTTGGGCATTTAAGACGATAGGAAAAAATAAAACGATTATTATAATTCCTATTATTATTTTTCTCATAATTCACCTCCTTATTTAAGCTCCCATTTACAACTATAACATATATTTTCAAAGAAAACAAGATTAGTCTTGAGTAAGTTTTATCATTTCCTCTAAATAAGCTTCTACTTTAAGAGTAGGGTTGTTTTTTGTTCCAGAGACGTAAATTCTGTAATATGCTCTTTTCCCGCCAGGAGGGATCGTAATATTTTCTTCTAAATAACATTTATCACAGTTGGGGTCTGTATAACTACAACTGCAACCAGCAGGACATGTGCATTTATCACATACAGGTGCACAATATAAAGGACAATTTGCCCAAGGCCTCCAAGGATGAGAACTACCTTCTTTATCTCTCATTAATTCTTTTCCTCTCTCTATTCCTGAATCACTTATAAATTCTACTAAACTTTTATAATAATATAAAGGTGAAGTCTCAAGATAAATTGAGTTAAGGTTTGTAAGATAAACACCTATCAATGCTAAGATTAATATTATTAAGATTACAATTATAAGAGTTATTCCCTTCTTATTCATACAAATTTCTTGGACAAACTACTGTAAAAAAGTTTATTCGTTGGCCTGCTCTTTCCAAAGTTAAATTTACTCTTATCTTTCTAATTTGTCTCCTCTTAGCAGAATTAAGAGGTAAAGGACCTAAAACCTGATTTCTTTCATCAAAATATGTAAATTCCAAAGTCTCAACATCTTCACATAAAGGATAACCATTTCTATTAATAACATCTCCTACTAAAGCAAATTCTATTGTATTATCATCAGAATCTGTGAAAGTTAATTGATCTGAATCTGCTACAGATATACTAAATTCATCTTTAATTTTTTTAATGTCTGATGCCATCCAATCCAAAGTTTTTTTAGCTTGATATGCTATATCATTACGAATATCTATAAATCTATATGTATCTAAAAGCTGATTCATAAAACTACTCAATCCAATAATAGTTATTCCTACTAATACGATAACTGTGATTATCTCTATTAAAGTAAAACCTTTCATTTAGGAGTATGTCCTTTAGAAACTACACAAGAAAAGTATATTTCTCCAATTACTCTATGAGAAACAGTTATATCTACTCTCTTATAATCTAAAGTGTTCTGTGTATCAGATTTGTAGCAATCTAAAGAATTTAATTGAGGACCATTTAAACAACCTGATGGTGATGAATCAGGATCTATGTAATGGACCTGAACACTCCTTTGATAACCTTTTATAGTATCTGTATAACCATCAAAATCATCTATATCATCATAATCTGAAACAGAGCTCTCACCTGGATCTGGCCCTAACACATCACTCCAAGGAGGCGTCTTTCTTTCATCAAATCTTTTACATAAAATCTCTTCCATCAAATCTCTTCCTACTACGATTGCCTGATAATAACTCTCACCTTCAATTGCTTTATGAGTAACATCTGAGATCATTATTATAAGAGGTGGAACTCCTATAGCAAAAGTAACTATCACAGCTATTACTTCTATTAAGGTAAGTCCTTTTTTGAATCTCATTCTACATTTATTTTACCAGTGTAAGGAGTAATTTTTATTGTAACCTGATTTCCTTGATACTCTAAAGTTATATTCCCTTCATTAGTTAAATTTTGACCTGTAGCTGTTTGAGGAGTACCTTTCCAGTTAAATCTTAAAATCTGAGTACCACCTATATCTACATTTTGAATCTCTATCCCTCTGTATTGATTATGGGTATCAAAATCTATTTCTAAAGGAAGTTTGGTAAAAGGGTCTAAAAGACTACTATTATCTGAAACTCTATATACTCTGTAAGTATTTTGAGTAGTATTAAACTCAATAGCGTAATCTGTTTTGGTGGTAATAGCTACTGTTTGAGTGTATCTTATATCTGAAATTAATTTTTTTGCTGCAGATTGCAATTTCATATCATAGAATACATTGAACTTTGGTATAGATAAAAGAGCTAAAATCCCTATTATAGAGATTGTCATTATGAATTCTATTAAAGTATAACTTTTAATTGTTATTCTCACCACTTAAAAATTTATCAGAAAATTTTTAAAAAATCTATGTCTTTTAAATACTTTAAAATCTCTTTTTTATCTACTTTAAAAAAATGTGTCTTACATTTGCAATCTGAAGAACCAAATTTTTCTTTTACTACCTTTAATCTTAAATCTTTTAGAAATTTTCTAGAGATCTCACATTCAGTATTTTTGCTTACCCAAACGTTCTCTATCTCAAATTCTTTTAAAGAAGTTATAAAATCTATATGCCAAAATTTTCTTTTATTTTTTAAAAAATGCCTTTGTACTCTCTTAAATAATTTATTTAAAGGTGCAGAACCTACATACACATAGTATCCTTTTTTAAAATTTATTTTACCTAATTTTCCCACACTGAGTTTTATATCTCTTTTGCATCTTATTAATAGTAAATAAGAATTCTTTTTATCTTTCATTTCAATCTGGAGCTGGGGGGACTTGAACCCCCGACCTCTTCTTTGCGAAAGAAGCGCTCTCCCCCTGAGCTACAGCCCCTTCTAATTTAAAGATAAATAGTATCTGAAGAGTTAAACAAAGATAAAAATAAGAGCATGTAGTCTTGTATGTGTCTTGTTATAAGAAAATTATTTTTTACATGTCTTTTCCCATTTTTACCTAACCTCTTTGCATATTCAGGTTCATGGATTAATTGTTTTATCCAGTAAGCAGTCCCTTCTATAGTGTAAGTTAGTATTCCTGAGTATTTGTGAGCGATCTGTAAAGGAATACCTCCTACAGCTGAAGCTATTACGGGTTTTTCTTTCCATAAAGCTTCTGTAACTGTCAAACCAAAGCCTTCCTTTAAAGATTTCTGCAAAATTATAGTTGAGGCTCTTTGTAAAGCATTTATCTCTAAATGACTGTTAGGAGGTAAAAATAATACAAAAATATCTTTATCAGAAGCTGCTTCTGACATTACATCCTCTAAAACTTTCTTTCCTTCTGGATCGTCAGCTGCTCCTCCACCAGCTAAAACTAATTGACAATCTATATATTTTTTAACTAATCTATAAGCTTTTATTACTCCTATTGGGTCTTTTAAATAATCGAACCTTGAAATCTGAGTGATTATTGGTTTTTCTTTATCTATACCAAATCTTCTTAAAACAGAGTCTATAAAATCTGGACTTAACTCTTTATTCTTATCACTGAGAGGATCTATTGAAGGAGAAATTAATACTTGTCTGATAGAAAGCTTTCTTGCAAAGCGTGGAGCTGAAAACACAGATGCATCATATTTTTCTATAAAATTTTTTAAAAATAACCATATATCTTTTTTAGGAGTAGAAAAATCTACATGGCACCTCCATATCCATTTATTTTTAAACTTCCTTTTCTTTCTCACCAAAGCTATGGGTTGAGGATCATGGATAAAAACGATATCCTGAGTTTTGCTAAGGAGCTTTTCATTCTTTTCATTTATCTCTATAAAGTATTCTAATTCTTCTTTGGTCAAAACTACATCTACTCCATGTAGACCATTATGGATTTTTTTAGTAATCTCAAAGAACTTTTTATCACCCCAAATTACATCCCATCTTACTTTTAAACCCAAATCTTGCATTAAGGGGACTATAGCTGAAAGCATTTCAGCTACTCCCCCACCATAACTCGTAGAGTTAATGTTTTGGATGCTAACATGTTTTAATTTCTCAGCTAACATATATAATTCATCTATAACTTCATCTCCTACTATTTTACGATACTCATCTATTTTTCTCATTTTCTATTAATCTCCTCTTCTATTAGACTGATTATCTTTTTCCTTAAACCTTCTAAAGTGTATGTATAAGGGTCTAATCTAGAGATTTTATTTGCCAACTCAGCATAACCTGAATCTCTTAACCAACAAGAAAAATCATTATCTGGTTTTTTTAATCTTAATCTAGCTTCAAACATATGAAAATAAACTGAATGTATGGTCACTTTTTTTAAACACTCACAGAACTCTTTTAAATTTTTGGCTACAAAAGGAGTTGGAAGTATGAATATTCTAGAAGATAGAAATCTGAATTCTTCTCCTGGAATACAGTTTCTTAAAACAGTTGCAGAACTAACATACTCTTCTAAAATTTCAATAAATCTTTTTCTCAAATCTTCTATATCATGAAATTGAATAATATCTACACTAGCTATTCTTTCTCCTAAAGCTTTTAATCCTAAGTTATTTGTGATCCAATATGAAAAATCATTTGGGTATTCTGGAGAAAAGTACCTATGTTGCTCTAGATACCTGTGAGTATGATGATAGATGCTTGAAGAAGGAATTTTTTTTATTCCTTCTAATAACTCTTTAACGTTCTTGGCGCTGATACCTAAAAGTTCTACTTGAGTTATTCTGGTATAAAAATAAAATGGTTCCATCTTTCTCTAAGACTTTAATTCTAATAAAAATGATAAAAATTTTTTCAACTCTGTAGGACTTTTTAAAAAGTAATCTGCACTAGAATCTTTCTTTTTTCTACCTATCCTGATTCCTATATCTCTTTTTTTTAATTTAGAAAAAACTTCTTCATCTGTCAAATCATCTCCTGCATAGATAGTTATATCTTTTTTATTTTTTTTAAAAAGACCTTCAAAAAATCTCAAAGCCAGAAACTTATTGAAAACTACATCTGGTCTAATCTCAATCACTTTCTTTCCTCTACCTAATTTTAAATGTACATTTTTATTAACGTATTCAGAAAGGATTTGTTTAACTATCCTTTTTAAATAAGAAACTTTATTTTGTGCAACATTTCTATAGTGAATAGCTAAAATTACTCTTTTATTTTCTAAAATTACTCCTTTAATATTTTTTAATTTTTTTTCTATTCTTTTTTCTATATCTTTCAATATTTTTTGATAAAATTTGAAAGATAACCCTTTTAAAAGAGAGAGCTTTTTCTTATCATAGATTTCTAAACCATGATTTCCTGCGTATAAAATATTATCAAGTCCTACTCTTTTTTTTAAATCTTTAATAGTCCTTCCACTGATTATTCCTAAAATAAAATTTTTATTTTTTGAAATTTTTTTTAAGAGTTTTTTTGTAGAATTATCTAAATAAACTTTATAAGGAGTTTTAATAATAGGAGTTAACGTTCCATCAAAATCTAAGAATAAAAAAATTCTATTTGCTTTTTTTAGTTTACTTTTAAGCGTCTCAAAATTCACTTATTTTTTAGATTTTAGGAATATCCGTAATTATCTTTCCTATCCATTTCCAAATATTATTCCTGTGGACTACCTGTCTTAACTTACGCATCTTTTCTTTTATCTGCTCTTCTTGCATAAATAAGGCTTTATAAATACTTTGAGCTGTCTCTTCTTCAGAATAAGGGTTTATAAGCAAAGCATCTTTTAATTCTCTTGAAGCACCTGTAAACTTACTTAAGATCAAAACTCCTAAGTTATCGAATCTTGCAGAAACAAATTCTTTTGCTACCAGATTCATACCATCGTGAAGAGAAGTAACCAAACAAACATCAGCTAACCTATAAAAGGCTAATAACTCTTTAAAAGAGAGGTGTCTCCTCACAAAAATTATAGGTCTCCATGAACCTTGAGAATGTTTGAAATTTACTTCTTCTACTAAAAGATTTATCTCATCATTTAACCTTTTATATTGAGGAATATGTATCCTTGAAATTTCACCCATCTGAACAAAGACTACTTTTTCTTTAAGCTCTGGATGCAAATCTAAAAGTCTATCTATAGCTGAAATCCTTTCTAATATTCCTTTTGTATAGTCTATCCTATCTAAACCTATTATTACCTTATAATTTGAAAGATTATACTCAGATTTTAGACTTTGTATCTTCTCACAAATCTCAGGGCTCTTTGCTTGCTTTTCTATACCCTCAAAATCTACGCTTATAGGATAAGCTCTTACAAAAGTTGTATGATCTTTAAAAGTCACTGAAAAATTCTCCTTATTTATTTTGGCTTCCAATTCATTGGCCACAGCTTCTAAAAAATTATTACAAAAATATCTTATCTGAAAACCTAACAGATCGTAAGAAAGTAGAGCTTCTAAAATCTGCTGCTTTTGAGGCAGGATCCTAAAGATATCATAAGTAGGCCAAGGTATATGCCAAAATAAGAGAGTAATAGCTTGTGGATATAATTCTTTTAAATATTTACTCACCAAAATCAAATGATAATCTTGCACAAATACCACAGCTTTTTTTCCTTTTATCTCTTCAAAAATAGCTTGAGCAAATTTTCTATTCACATCTTTATAGACTCTCCAATACTCTTCCTTAAAAACAGGTCTCACAAAAGCTAAATGAAACAACGGCCATAAACTTTGATTAGAAAATCCAAAATAATATCCTAAATTCTCTTCTTTGGTAAGCCAGACATACTTTAAAGTATAAGTAGGGTTTTCTGGAGGGACCTTTACTTTAGAATCTTTGGCAACTATTCTATCAGCATCTCCTACTCCACATGAAATCCATAAACCACCTAACTCTTGCATAACAGGATCTAAAGCTGATACTACACCTCCTGGTCCTCTTACACACTCAATCTTTCCTTTTATTAACTTATGGATATAAGGTTGGCGATTAGAGACTACTACGAATTGACAGTTTGATAGTTTTTCCTTTACTATCTCTAAAACTGTCTTTTTGCTCCAAACTTTAAACACAATTTTTTAAAGAAATTTAAAGTACACAGAGAGTGTATCTTTTGTTAATCTCTCTTTTGTGTATTGAGATTCAACTATTTGCCTACCTGTGTAACCTAATCTTTCTCTCAAAACATTATCCTCTAAAAGAAGATTGATCTTTTCTGCCAAAGCTTCAAAATCTCTCGCAGGAATAACGAATCCATTGATCCCATCTTTTATCACCTCTGGCATACCTCCTACATTGGTAACTATCACAGGTTTTTTCATAGCCATCGATTCTAACATAACTAAACCAAATGGTTCACTTAAAGTAGAAGGATAAATGCAGACTTTAGCTACTTCATAAAGTTGTCTTACCTCTTCTATGGTATAAACATCTATTAAAATATTTTTTTCTAATTTGAAATGCTTTACTAAATTTACTAAGTAAGCAATATCTTTTTGTTGGGTTTCTCCCCAATCTATTATATTTTTAGAACCTGCCAGAACCAACAACACATCTGGATACTTTTTTCTCACCAAATTTATTGCTTTAATACTTACATCGCATCCTTTAGCCAAACCAATCCTTGCTGGATGAAAAACTACTGGTCTATTTTTGAGCTGAGGATATTTTTTAAATATGTGAGTAGTATCTACTCCGGGTTTAAATTGCTCTTGATCTACTCCGTGATGGATTACAGTGATTCTTTTATCATCTATTCCTGCTCCTATTAACTCCTTTTTTATAAAATGACTAACAGCTATTATATGAGTCCATTTTATTTTATGGGTAAGTTCTAAAAACAAAAGATCATCCCATACATTATGTGCAGTAAGAATTAAAGGAACCCCTCTTTTTTTAGCTAAATTCTCTATAGCTTTTGCATGGATTTCACTGAAATAATGCATATTATGGACATGGAGTATATGAGGTTGGGTCTTCTTTATAAATTCAGAAAAAATTTTCAATACTTCATCCTCTAAACCTTCTAATCCTCTCCTGTAAAGCCAATTCAAATCCATCAAAGGTGTTCTATAAATTTGGACTCCTTTGTAGTTGTATCTATCCTCTACTCCTTCTGCAGAACATGTCAATAAACTCACTCTATGCCCAAATTTTACAAGTTGAGGTAAAAGTATGGTTAAATGGGTCTCAACTCCTCCAATAATTGGAGGAAACCCCCAGTGAAGATGAGCTATGTTTAAAATTTTTTCTGCCATTAATAGTAGTAGTAAACTAAACTTTTCTTTTTCTTCTCAAAAGTATAAAGTTTATTAGGGGATAAATAATACTTTCTATTAAATATCTTCATCTTTAATTTTTCTTCCTTTTTTTTACTCTCTATTCTTATTCTCACTATCTCATTACTCACTTCAAATTTTATCAGAGCACCTCTCCAAAATAAAGAAAAAATTATTTTACGCCAAGCTCTTGGTAAACGTGGGTTTATTTGCAACTTTTCCTTTTTAATACTTACTCCTGCAAATCCAAAAATTACTGCTTGCCATACTCCTCCTAATGAAGCTGCATGAATCCCATCTCTTGTGTTCCCATAAAGATTGTTGATATCAGCTTTCAAAGCTACATTAAAAAGATTATAAGCTCTATTTAAATCCCCACATTCACAAGCTGCTATCGCACAAATAGGAGCACTTAAAGAAGATTTGTGGACTGTTCTTTCAATATAAAATTCATAATTTATCTTTTTTGTTTTTGTTGTGAAAACGTCTGAAAGAAGATACAAAAGCATTATGACATCAGCTTGTTTTACTAATTGAGTCTTACCTAAATCTTTTGTACTCAAATGGGGAGGTAAAATCGGAATTCCATTCTCATCTCTTTTTATGAAATCTGGCTTCTTTAATCTTAGATAGCCATCGAATTGTTCAATCAATCTATTTTTTTTGATGTTTATAAATATTAAAGAAGCCTTTTTCTTCCAATTTCTAACTTCTTTTTCTTTTAAATCTAACTTTCTCTTTAATTTATTTAAAAGATCTGGATTTTTTTTCTTAAGTTTAAAAAAAACATCGTAAGCAGTAAGTAAATTCCATTTTGCCATCATATTAGTATAAGCATCATTGTTCACATCTATGTGAAACTCATCAGGACCTATCACATGTCTTATCTCATATTTTTTTCTACGAGTAAATTCCAATCTATGAGACCAGAATCTGGCTGTTTCAAAGAGCATTTCATATCCATAATTTTCCATAAATTCTTCATCAGCTGTAACAAGATAATATTTATAAACTGCATAAGCTATATCTGCAGTTATGTGATGTTCCATTTTATGAGTGTAAATCTTTATTATATTCCCATTAATATCTCTTGCCCATTCAGGAGTTTCTTCTGTACCGGTATCTGCTGATTCCCATGGAAATTGAGCTCCTTTAAAACCATTTTTTAAAGCTATCTCTCTAGCCTTATCTAATCTTTTATATCTATAAAGAAGCATATTCTTTGCAACTTCAGGAAAATTAAATAAATAAAAAGGCATAAGAAAAATCTCTGCATCCCAAAATACATGCCCTCTATAGCCTTCGCCTGTTAAAGTCCTTGCTCCTATACTTGAAAATCCGTTATCAGTATTTGCACAAATTAACATATGATAAATATTAAAGCGTAAGTTTTGCTGAATGTGTAAAGCACCTTCTATAAACACTTCTGCTTTTTTCCACAGCAAATTCCATATTTTTACATGTTTTTTTAAAATATCCTGAAAATTCGCATGGAAAGTTCTATAGAATTTTTTAAATAAAACTTCCTTAACTTTAGGGGTGTATTCTGAGTATGGAAGATGCTTTATGTAAAATATTTTAGTAAAAATTACAGTCTGGTTTTTCTTTAGTTTAAGAACTATAGTATCATCTTTAGCAAATATTTTCTTATTGCCAGTTTCATAATAAAATCCGCTCCAATAGATTACTATATATTTTTTCTCTAAAGTTTCTACAACCAAACACCTTGCATTTTGATGTCTATCTATATCTTTTATTTTAAAATGCTTTTTTCTACCTTCAGTCAAAGCACTCACATTCCAAACAGCAGTGTCTATTCCTGCTTGAATCTCTATCTCACAGTTACTATCTAAAGGAGTAAATACTATCTGCATTGCTCCTATATTCTTTTTATCCATAGAGACAAATCTCAAAGATTGATAATCATACTTTCTTTTTTTGCTATCTTGATAAAGAGTATGCCTTAATAAGAGCCCCTTTTTCATATTTAAAATTCTTTCATGGTGCAGAATTTTCATTATAGAAATATCTAATTTTTCTCCATCTATGGTGAGTTTAAAAACAAAAGGGTTCGGAAAATTTACTAATTCAGCTACTTGGGAACCTATCCTATCATAAATTCCAGCAATGTAAGTTCCTGGTAAAGAATCAAATGGAATCTCTTCTAAAATACCTCTTGTACCTAAATAGCCATTACCCAATGCAAATTGAGCTTCTCTAATGCTTTGTAGATCTTTCTCCCAATGAGTTTCTTTCATCATCCAAAAATCATCTTCTTTATACAAAGCATAAAAATCTTTTAATTCTAAAGATTTAGTTTGCTTCATCTTTGGACTTTGAAAAATGGTCGTTTAAAATCTCAAAGTTTACTTCTTTAAGGTCAGAGACTATTAAATCTGCTTTTTTTAATCTCTCAGGATTGTTGTACCTATCTATTCCTACACACCACATTTTTGCATTCTTAGCAGCTTCTACTCCTAACAAAGCATCTTCAAATACTATACATTCTGAAGGCTTTAAACCTAAATTTTTACAAGCTAAAATAAAAATTTCTGGATCTGGTTTGCCTTTTTTAATATCTAAACCAGTTATGATTACATCGAATAAATCTTCTATATTTGCTTTTTTCAATATATATCTACAGTTTTTACTGGATGAGACTACAGCTATTTTTATTCCTTTTTCTTTTAACTCCTTTATTAAATTTAAAGTGCTTTGATAAACTTTTACCCCCTCTTTCTCTAAGAATTCCAGAAAATATTCTTGTTTTTTGGAAGCTGCTCTTTCTAATTCCTCTTGTGGAAGTTTACCTAAAATAGCTTTTGCTCCATTTATTCTGGGAATGCCATCTACCTTCTTTTTATAATCTTCAAAAGTAAACTCCTTACCGTATTCTGAAAACATTTTCTGCCAAGCTTTGAAATGCAAAGGGACAGTATCTACGATTACTCCATCTAAATCAAAAATTGCTCCCTTAAAACTCATTTTAAAAATCTATTATAACTTAGTAAAATAAATTTATCAAAATTTTATCAAAATTCTTTTTTCTTTAAGGCATTGTAACCTAAAATAAGAAGGGAAATAGAGAACAAAATGCTTAAAATAGCCCAGATCCCAAAAGTTATAAATAAAATTTTTTTTAAATCTATTTTTAATTTTCCTATCAAATAACAATGGAAAATGCCTGCAAACAAAATCACACTAAATGTAAGGTATCCAACATTTAAAATTAATGTTAAAATACCTCCAAAACCTGAGACTACTTCTAAATGGTGTTTTTTTGTAAAATCTGCAAAGTAAGCTCCTAAACCTGTGCATATACTCATAATTGTAAAACACACTATTAATACTACAAAAGAGATTATAAAAAATTTAATTCCCTTTACTTCCAACATAATGTTAGAGATTGAAATAAGAAAAAAAGAG
This sequence comes from uncultured bacterium, assembly GCA_965541615.1. Taxonomy (GTDB): domain Bacteria; phylum Omnitrophota; class Gorgyraeia; order Duberdicusellales; family CBEUCJ01; genus CBEUCJ01. The sequence continues at coordinate 99,699 of CBEUCJ010000003.1, forward strand.
ATCAAAAAAGATGGTAAAAAAGAAATTATAAATTTTTCTAAAAATATTTTTTTTACAGAAACTGGAGCCAGACTTAATATCCAAAAGTTCATTCCTTCTAGACTCATTTGAGGAAATACATACCTTGTGCCTAAAGAAGCTAAAATACAAAAGACACTAAATACATTTAAAAAAACGATTAAATTCTTCCAAATATCTCCTAAAAGATGATAAGAAAATTCTCTGATATTTACAAAATACACAAATAATAATCCAAAAAATATCAAAAATTGAGACCATTGTAGAGGATCTCTAATAAAAAGCTTAATATCTTTTAAAATAAAAGCTTTAAAGTATCTAGGAAGAGCTAATCTATCAAAAAAATTATCTAAAAAGCTTCTTTGAAACTTTTTTCTGTATGAGAGCTGAGATGCTTTCTGAAAACAATCTAAATAAAATCTCTTTCCTAAGTTTGAAATAAAACTTAAAAGTAAAAAAGACAAACTCCAAAGATTAGACAGAAACACACAAGCTCTTAAAAACTCTTTGCTTTCCAAACACTTTATACCTTCAGCAGTCCAATAAAAAGGTAAGAGAGGAATTTTAGAAAATTTAAAATAAGGGACTAACTTTGATAAGAACAAAGAACTCTTTTGAGAAGAAGGTAAACTAAAAAACTTAACTTTTATCAGAATAAATAACAATGCACCTATACCTATAAAAAATAAAATTTTTCCCAATTTTCTAAGATTAAAGTATCTTAGTATTAAAATAGATAAAAAAAATCCTGTAAAACAAGATATCAAAACAAAAGGAACAAGGTACAATACAGATAAAACAGGGACATAAATACTTAAACTTTGAGTCTTTGAATAAGCTAAGATTAAAGGTGGCATTATAAAAAGAAAAGCCCAAGATGCCAAAATCATAGATTCAAAATATTTATTGAAAGAAATTTCTTCATACTTAAGAGGTAACGTCAAGAAAAATTCAGATTCTGGACTTCTAAATAAAGATATATAACTTAAGATTGCACTACTTATTATAAGCATCAGAAAAACTGTTAGAAAGAATATGTAAAAAAGCTTACCCAAAATTACACTCCCCAAACCTCCTAAATTATTTAAAAAATTCAAACCTTCTAGACACAATCTATAAAATCCCCAAATAGAAAACATAATAAAAAGAAAAGGTAATATTACTTTTAAAGGATTGTTTTGCCACTTTCTCTTTAACTTATTTTTGAAAAATAAAAATCTTGTTTTAAAAAAAATCATTTCTCAGTTAATTTCAAAAATATTTCTTCTAACTTTTGGGCAGGGACTAATTTTCTCAACTCATCAATATTACCTTGAGCAATAAGCCTTCCCTCATCTAATATTCCTATTCTATCTGCTAATTCTTCAGCTATATTCAAAATATGAGTACACATAAAGATAGTCACTCCTTTTTTTGTTTGTTCTTTTAAAAGCTTTTTAACTAAATTTATTGTGTAAGGGTCTAAACCTACTAAAGGTTCATCTATAAACAATACTTTTGGAGTATGTATAAAATTAGATATGTAAACTACCCTTTGTTTTGTTCCATGAGAAAGTTCTTTTATCAGAAAGTCTTGCTTATCTTTTATATTAAAAATCTCTAAATAATATTCTATTCTTTTATTTAAAACTTTTTTCTCTATATCAAAAATCTCTCCTACAAATTCTAAAAACTCTCTAACAGTTAAAGCTTCATATAAGAAAGGAAAATCAGGAATATAACCAATTATTTTCTTGACCTGTGTTGGATATAGAAAAATATCTTTACCTTCGATTAAAGCTCTACCCGAAGTAGGTTTTATTAAACCTGTAAATATCTTTAAAGTGGTAGTTTTTCCTGCTCCATTAGGTCCTAAAAAGCAATAGAATTCTCCTTTTTTTATTTTAAGGTTTAAATCTTTTAAGACCCATTTAGAATCAAATCTTTTAGATAAATTAATCGCTTCAATCATAATCTAAAATCTCTATTTTTATCTTTCCTAACAATTTTAAAATCTCTGTTTGACGGGTTATATCTCCTTTTAAAAGTCTTATATGAGTAGCATCAGCTATTGTCTGCCCAAAAACAGGATCAGATTCTACCCATTCACCTATAAAACTACTTACCCATGCATGGTACCAGAATCTTTTATCTTGATAAACTAAACCTAAATTTACAAAACTGGGTATCCCCAAACTCCTTAAAAAACCACATAAAAGTACTGCATGTTCATTACAATCTCCTTTTCTAAATTTTAAGACATCTAAAGTATTTGGAAAAGAGACTGTTGGGACCTTCTTTATATTTTTATATGTCCAATTACATAATTTTTCTAAAATTTTAAAAGAATCTTTTTCTTTACCTATAATCTTTAAAGCAGCTTCTTTTACTTTCTGATCTTTTTTTATAAATAAGTCTTGAACTAAAAATTCTTTAAAATCAGATTCAAAAGGATAAGATAAGATCTTTTTTATCTTTTCTTTTCTTATCTCTAATAGAATTTGATCTCCTTCTATTTTGTAAACTTGTCTATGTGAACTAAGGTCTTCCAAAGGGAAATCTGGTGGAAGTATTATTTTAACTTTTAGATATCTTACTTTTCTAGGATCTTTAATATCCTTTTTTACTTTTACACTAAAAGCTAAAGCTAAGTCTTTGGAAGGCTTTTTTCTTAACTTCTCAAAGATCTTATTTGGTTTTTCTTTTAAAAATGTGAAGTTCAAAAACTCTTCTTTTAAAAGCCTTCCATTTTTATCTACCCAAGCATAAAACTTTATACCTTTGAAATCACCTTCTATCTTATAGGCTAAAATCTTTTGTGAATCTATTTTTATAAAACATTTACCTTTATTTTTTAAATAGACTTCTAAAGGAGTTTGTGTAAAGATATCTAAAAACTTTAATACCAGTCTTTTACCTTTAGGAAGATAATTTAAAAGAATGGGGGTGAGAGGTGAATAAACAAAATTCCTTTTTGAGAGTGTTATAAATTTTTTCTTCTCATAATTGGGAGTCTTTAAAACAAACTTATATTTTTGAGATCCTCTTTTCTTTAAAGATATCTTCAAAAAATATTTTTCAGATTTAAAATCTAAAGAAAAATCTTTTAAAGAATAATCTGAAAGGAGTAAAGCTTTGGTAGTTACCATCATACTTCTTAAATTTCCTAAAATAGGAAGATTTAAGAACAATCTATTCTCTAATCTAAAACCTCTGCCTTCTTTAATGTCTAAAACTTTCATATTAAAATTTGAATACCCTACAAATTCTTTTTTAAAATACACTCCATACCAACTATCTTCTATAAGAAGATCTGAAGGAAATAAATCCTTAAAGCTATTAACTACTGAAACTGTGAATTTAGGTAAAATCTCTATAAAAATTAAAAGAGAAAAAGAAACCGTCCACCATAAAATAACAAGATTTCTAAATCTCTTTGTATTTTTCATATATTTTTTTAGCCACTTCTAAAGCTTGTGTCTTTGTTTTTATTTTACCTAATAATTGAAGCTCTCTTACTTTTTCTAAGATTTTTCCCACTAAAGGTGAAGGAGGTATTTTAAACTTCTCCATTACTATATATCCATCTATTAATCTTGGAGGAGGTGGTTTTTCTTCTAACTTTTCTTTTATGATTTTAAAAAAAATCCTTTCTTTCTTCTTTTTCTCTTCTTCTGAAGATAATCTGCCTCTTGTAGCTCTATAGTCAGAAATAGCCAGTATCAAAATACTTATCCCATCAGAACCTGTATCTTTAAAAAATCTGAATATAGCTCTTTTTGTAGGAAACTTTAAGTTTTGAACCATAAATCCTGGTCTAAGATGATAGAGCACTAACTTACGCAAAAAATTTACTTCATCTAAGGATAACTTTAAATCCTTAGCCCAATCTTGTGTAATTTGAGCTCCAATCTTTTCATGCTCATAAAAGACTGTCCTTTTTTTCTTCCTCTTGTAAGCAAATGGCTTGCCTATATCATGTAAAAGACTCCCTAATTTTAGAAGCTGGTACCTGGTGTGATTCTTTGAGATAAGTTCATTTAAATATTCATAAAGTTTTTTTTCTTTTTTTAATCTTCTTTCATATAAAAATTCTAATTTCTTCAAAGTCTCTAAAGAATGCTCCCAAACATTTAGATGATGGTATCCACCTTTACCTATCTTCCTCATCATTTTAATCTGTGGAATCAAAACATCTAAAACTCTCAATTTATCCATTAAGAGAAGATATTTATAAGAATATTTAACAGAAAGAATTTTAAATAATTCTTCTTTTATTCTTTCTTTAGCTACTTCCTTAATCTTTTCTTTGTATTTTCTTATTAATCTCAAAGTATCCTGAGAAATCTTAAACTCCAAATTCGCACTTAAAGAAAATGCTCGTAAGATCCTTAAAGGATCTTCTAAAAACGCATTCTTTTCTATTACTCTTATAACTTTCTTTTCTATATCTTTTAATCCTGAAAAAGGGTCTATAAGATAATCTGAAATCCTCTGTTTAAAAATATCTTTTAAATTTATAGCTAAAGCATTAATAGTAAAATCTCTTTTTCTTAAATCTTCTATTAAATCTTTGCCTCTGAAACCTGTAAAATCATAGTTCAAAAATTTTTTTTTCATTTTAAGTACTACTCTGTAAGAATCATTTTCTTCATCTAAACAAATTAAATTTGCTTTTAATTTTTTACAAAAATCTTGTGCTATCTTCAAAGTATCCCTTTCTACAGCAAAATCAAAATCTATTAATTCCTTTGAAGGTCTACAAAGACTATCTCTAATTACACCTCCTACTAAAAATATATTGATATTGTAAGATTTAGAAATCTGGCAGAGCTCTTTTAAAAAAGGGATTTTTCTAATTTTTTTGAGAAAGGACATTTAGATTTCGAAGAATTTTATAACTTTTGAAGGTAGGTATAAAATGCAAATAGTACTCTTTCCTTTAAGCCATCCTCCTGCTTCTCCTGGATTAATAAAAAGCTTACCACCTTTCTCATAACTTTCAGCAAGATGAGTATGTCCAAAGATTATAATTTCAGTATCTCCTAAATCTTTAATTTTGGCTAAATCATGTGTTAAAAGAATCTTTTTATTTCCTAACTCTATTTTTATGGGAGGTTCACAAATTTTATTATTAGATTTTCTCCTTAAACCTTCTTTTTCTCCATCATTGTTTCCAAAGACAGCTCTCCAATCACACTTTAACTCAAAAAGTTTCTCTATAGAAAAAGGAGCAACGATATCTCCTGCATGAAGCACAAAATTTACCTCTTCTGTGTTAAAGACTTCTACTGCTTTTTTTATTTTGGGTAAATTATCATGTGTATCTGAGATTATGCCTATCTTATAAAGATTGGGCATTTTCTATTACCTCTTCTTTTACAAAAATAGGTACTCCTATTCTGATAGCTAAAGCTATACTGTCTGAAGGTCTTGCATCTATAATTTTTAATTCTCCTGTATCTTTTCTTATATAAAGCTTTGCATGAAAAGTGTTGTTTTCCAATTTGTCTATAACTACTTTTTCCAATTTAGCATCTAAACCTTCTATTACAGATTTTAATAAATCATGAGTCAAAGGTCTTGGAGGTTTAAATCCACTTAACTTTAATCTGATACTGGAAGCTTCAGCTATCCCTATTATTATAGGTAAGTACCTGGTCCCTTTTTTCTCTTTTAATACTATTAGTTGATCAGCTCTTTTTTCATCTATCAATACTTTATTTAACTCCATTTCGATCATTCTTTAAGCCTCCTTTTTAAATCTTTTTATCTCTATTTTTGCCTCTTTTAAAAACTCTAAAGCCATTTTATCAGGATATTCTCCTAAGAAAACCACTTTTTTCACTCCTGCATTTATTAACATTTTAGCACAGATTATGCACGGAGAATCTGTAATGTATAAAGTAGCTCCTCTTGTGCTTACTCCATGCAAAGCTGCTTGCAAGAGTACATTTTGCTCTGCATGTAAACCTCTACATAACTCATGTCTTTGACCTGAAGGAACTTTCAACTTTTCTCTCAAACAACCTACTTCCTCACAGTGTTTTATCCCAGAAGGAGCACCATTGTAACCTGTAGCTAATATCCTCTTATCTTTCACTAAAACAGCTCCTACTTTTCTTCTCAAACATGTAGAACGTTTACTCACTAATTTGGCTATTTCTAAAAAATATTCATCCCAGTTAGGTCTTTTTTTCTTCATACTTCAAATTCTGGATAAAGAGGGAAATTTTTCAAAAAATCTAAGACTCGATATTTTACATTCTTTAAATCCTCTTCATCTCTTGCATTTAAAGCTTTATCTATGAAATCGGCTATCTTTTCCATATCTTCTTCCTTCATTCCTCTTGTAGTAACAGCAGGAGTGCCTAACCTTATTCCTGAAGTTAAAAAAGGAGATTGAGGATCATAAGGAATTAAATTTTTGTTAACTGTAATGTTAACCTTCCCTAAAATTTCCTGAGCTTGTTTTCCAGTAATACCTTTACTTCTCAAATCCACTAATAAAAGATGGTTGTCAGTTCCTCCTGAAACTATTCTGTAACCTTTTTCCTGCAAACTCTTTGCTAAAGCTTTTGCATTTTTTAAGATTTGAGCTTGATATTCTTTAAACTCAGGCTTTAAAGCTTCTTTTAAAGCAACTGCTTTTGCAGCTATAACGTGCATTAAAGGTCCTCCTTGGATTCCTGGAAAAACTTCAGTATCTAATTTTTTTGCATATTCTTTTTTACACAAAATCATACCTCCTCGTGGACCTCTCAAAGTCTTATGGGTAGTCGTAGTTACAAAATCAGCATATTTACAAGGATTAGGATGAAATCCTGCAGCTATTAAACCTGCAATATGAGCAATATCACATAATAAATAAGCACCTACTTCATCTGCTATCTCTTTAAATTTCTCAAAATCTATGGTTCGAGGATAAGCTGAAGCTCCACATATTATCATCTTAGGATTGTATTTCTTTGCTAACTTTTTTATTTCCTCATAATCTAAAGTTTCTGTATCTCTATTTACTCCATAAGGAATGACTTTAAAAAACTTTCCTGAAAAATTTAAAGGATGACCATGTGATAAATGTCCTCCACAAGCTAAATCCATTGCTAAAATTGTATCTCCAGGTTTCAAAACACATAACATAGCTGCCATATTAGCTTGAGTACCTGAATGAGGTTGGACGTTTGCGTGTTCAGCTCCGAAGATCTGTTTTGCTCTTTCAATAGCTAAACTTTCAGCTATATCTACATATTCACAACCTCCATACCATCTTTTCTTAGGATAACCTTCAGCGTATTTGTTAGTTAGAACTGAACCCTGAGCTTCTAATACAGCTATGGAGGTAAAGTTTTCAGAAGCTATTAATTCTATATGTTCTTTTTGACGTTTTATTTCATTTAATACAGCTTGATAAATTTCAGGATCTACAGATTTTAAGTGCTCTAACATAGTATCTTAATTTTATATAATAAAATCTTGTTTTCCAGTCTTTTCTCTAAAATTTTTAAAAATTTAACCTAACTCTTTTAACTTTTTAACTCTTCTTAAGTGTCTGCCTTTTTCAAATTTGGTATTTAGCCAGATTTTTAAAATCTTTTTTACCTTATTAAAAGAAGTGTATTTAGCTCCCAAAATTAAGACATTACTATTATTATGAGCACGTGAAAAAAAAGCCATATCTTGGTTTAAAACTAAGGCTGCTCTTATATGTTTGAATCTATTTAAAGCTATACTTGAACCAATACCAGTCATACATATAAAGATTCCCCTACAATTTTTTTTCATCTCTTTTACTAATTTTAAAACAAAATCTGGATAATCACACCTTTTTTGTGAAAAAGTCCCAACATCTTTTATTTTGTAATCTTTTTCTAAAAATTTTTTTATCTTTTCTTTCAACAAAAATCCCCTGTGATCTGAACCTATTATTATTTTCATAAAATTTCAGAAAGTTTTATAATCATATCTTTAATCTCTCTAAATACCTCTTCATAAACTTCTGCAGGTTTAGCTATAGGGTCTACAATGTTTTTAGCTTCTCCTTTTACAAATTCTGTTAAAAGAAAAACTCTATCTTTTAAATGAGGGAAATCTTTTATTATACTCTCTTTATGCATATTTTCCATAACAAAAATATAGTCTTGATATTTAAAGAGTTCAGCATCACATTTTTTAGCTCTATGTGAAATCTGTATTCCTTCCTTCTTCAACAATTCTATAGTAAGAGTAGAGGCACCTGCTCCTTCAAAAGCATAAAGACCACAAGAATCTACTTTTATATTACTTCTACCATATTTTTTTAAAAGATATTCACACATTACAGACCTGCAAGAATTTCCTGTACACACAAAAAGAACATTTTTGGTATCTTTAACTTTTTGAATATCTTCTTTTTTAATAGGACCTTCTCTCAAAATCTCAAATTCTTTATCTTTTACAAAACACACAGTAGAAGCTATACCTATTTGAGGAACCCCAGATTCCACAATTATCTCTACATCTTTACCAAAAACCTCTTCAATCTTAGCAATATCTGTTAAAGGTGCTTGACCTGAAATATTTACAGAAGTAAGAGCTACTGGCTTTGAAAATCTTTCTAAAATTTTTAAAGTAACTTTATCCTTTGGCATCCTAAAAGCTAAGTTTTTTTCATCATCTATTTTGAATACTAATGTTAAAGGACCTGGTAGAAACTCTCTTATTAATTTATATCCCAAAGTGGGCAATGGAAATAAAAATTCTTCAATTTGAGATTTATCAAAGACTGCTACTGGAAAAGGTTTATTTTCAGGCCTCTTTTTTATCTCTGTTAACTTCTTTTTAGCAGATTCATTATAAAAATCACAACCAAAACCGTAAACTGTCTCTGTGGGTAAAACTACAATTTTTCCTTCTTTTAAGATTGAAACTACTCTTTCTATTTTCTCTTGCTCTAATTCTGAAATTTTTAATATTTTACTCATTTATTTTAGTGTTTTGTTTGGCAACCTCTTTCTCAATCTCTTTCTTGAAATTATTAAGCTTTTCTTTAAGAGAAGAATTATTTAAAGCTAAGATTTTTAAAGCACAATATCCTGCATTTAAAGCTCCGTCTTTGCCTATACCACTGGTTACCACTCCTGTATTTTTAGGTAATTGAGCAATACTTAGTAAAGAATCTAAACCATCTAAAAAATCACTCTTTAAAGGAACTCCTATCACAGGAAGATCAGTTAAAGCAGATATTACCCCAGGCAATGCTGCAGACTTACCAGCAAAAGCAATGAATAACTTTACTTCTTTTTCAGCTTTCTTTACATACTTTTCTAAAAGTTTTAAAGACCTATGGCAAGATAAAACTTTTACTTCACATTCTACTCCAAATTTTTCCAAAAATTCTTTACATTTAAAGACTACTTCCTTATCAGAGATACTTCCCATTACCAAACTTACTTTCATAAACTCTCCTCCTTTTTATACTTTTTTATCTATTACTTTCTTGGCAATATCTGTTCTGTAATACATATTCTCAAAATAAATTTCTTTTACTGCCCTGTAAACCTTCTCATAAGTAGATTTAAAATCTTTATCTAAAGCACAAACATTTAGGACTCTTCCTCCATTCGTTAAAAATTTAGAATCAGCTTTTTTTGTGCCTGCATGAAAGATTATAATGTCTTTTGTATCTTTAAACTTTTCTAACCCTTTAATCTCAAATCCCTTTTCATATTTTAAAGGATAACCTTTTGAAGCTAAAACTACACAAATACACTTTCTCTCATCCCACCTCATTTTGTAATTCTCTAACTCACCTTTTACAGATTTAATAACTATCTCTAAAAGATCATTATTTAATCTGGGTAATATGCTTTGAGTTTCAGGATCTCCAAATCTTACATTAAATTCTAAAACATAAACTCCTAAATTAGTAAGCATTAAACCTGCATATAAAACCCCTTTAAAAGGCGTTACATCTTTATACATACCTTGCAGTGTCTTTTTTATAATATTTTCTTTTATTTCTTCAAATAATTGTGGTGTAACAAAAGGTGTAGGTGAATAAGCTCCCATTCCTCCTGTATTAGGACCTTTATCGCCATCATATATTTTTTTATGGTCTTGAGAAGGAGAAAAACAAACAAAATTTTTTCCATCAGAAACTGCTAAAACACTAAGTTCAGTTCCCTCTAAAAACTCTTCTATTACTACTTTTTTGCCAGCATCTCCAAATATCCTATCTAACATTATTTCTTTTAAAACTTTCTTTGAAGTCTCCAAATCCTCACATACAACTGAACCCTTTCCTGCACATAAACCATCTGCTTTTATAACTAAAGGATGAGACTCATTCTCTATGTATTTAAGAGCTTCTTCATAACTATCAAAAATTCTGAATTTAGGGACCAAAACTTTCCATCTTTTTAACATCTCTTTACAGAAAGCTTTGCTTGCTTCTAATAAAGCTGCTTCTTTTTTAGGTCCAAATATACATAATTTTTCTTTTTCAAAAATATCTACTATACCTTCAGCTAAAGGAGCTTCAGGACCTACAAGGGTTAGGTCTATTTTATTATCATACGCAAATCTTACTAATCCTTCTAAATCTAAAGGAGAAATATTTACACATTCTGCATCTTGAGCTATTCCTCCATTTCCTGGAGCACACCAAATTTTTTTAACAGATTTAGATTTTTTAAGTTTCCATACCAAACAATGTTCTCTTCCTCCACCTCCTATTACAAAGACTTTCATAAAAGACCCGACCTCCTTTTTATCTTAGTATAACTTCTTTTGCTTTTATTACCTCTCCTATTACATAACAATCTAAATTTATATTTTTAAAAAATTTAAATATATCTTTTACTGATTTTTGGCTTACAATCAAAATGAAACCTATTCCCATATTAAAAACTCTGTACATTTCTTTGTCTTCAATTTTTCCTTTTTCCTGAATCATCTTAAATATTTTAGGAACAGGCCAATTTTTTTTATAAAAAACAAAACTTAAACCTTCTGGTAACACTTTTGGAGCTTTAATTAAAAAAGCTCCTCCTGTAATATGGGCTAAGCCTTTTATCTTTTTTTTAAATTTTCTGAGAGCTGCTAAAACTTCTTTAACATATATTCTGGTGGGTGTAAGTAATTCTTTTTTATATTTTAAGATTTCAGGTTTAGTAAAAACTTTTCTTACTAAAGAAAAACCATTTGAATGTAAACCAGATGACTTTAATCCCAAAACTAAATCTCCTTCTTTTATATTAGAAGGTGAAACCAAATCTTTCTTTTTTACCAATCCTACACAAAACCCTGCTAAATCATACTCACCTTTTTTGTAAACCCCTGGCATCTCAGCAGTCTCTCCTCCTGCTAAAATACACGTAGCTTCTTTACAACCTGTAACTATCCCTCTCATAATTTCTTTTAAAACTTTGAGTTCTACTTTATTAAAAGCTATATAATCTAAAAATACACAAGGCTTTGCTCCTGTACAGATAATATCATTAACATTCATAGCTACTAAATCTATACCTATTGGATAATGTATGTTTAACTCTTGAGCTATTTTTATTTTTGTTCCTACTCCATCACAACTCAAAACCAAAAAAGTATTTTTATTTAAAGGAAAAAGAGAGGCAAAAGCTCTAAAAGGATTTTTAAAACTCACTTCTTTTGAAATTTTTTTGATCTCTTTTAAAAATCTTTCTGCTTTATTTAAATCCACTCCTGCTTTTTTATAAGTAATCATCTTTCCAATAGAAATTTATCTGCAGATTTAAATTTAACAGGATAATTTCCTGTAAAACAAGCAACACAATAATCTTCCTTTCTAAATTTCACGCAAGACAACATACCTTCTAAACTCAAATAACCTAAAGTATCTACATCTAAAAACTTCCTTATCTCTTCTAAAGAACAGTTGTTAGCTATTAGTTCTTTCTGTGAAGGAAAATCTATTCCATAAAAACAGGGAAACTTATGAGGAGGACAAGAGATTCTTAGATGGACTTCTTTTGCTCCCAATTCTCTGAATTGTTTTATTCTCTTTTTAGAAGTAGTCCCTCTTACAATAGAATCGTCTACAATTACTACTCTTTTACCTTTTATTACCTCTTTTAAAATATTGAACTTAACTCTTACCCCTAAATCTCTTATTTTTTGATGAGGCTGAATAAAAGTCCTTCCTACATAATGATTTCTAATAATTCCGATTTCTAAAGGAATCTTTGAAAAATGACTAAAACCTAAAGCTGCTGAATTTCCTGAATCTGGAACTCCTATCACAAAATCTGCTTCTACTGGATGCTCAAAAGCTAACCTCTCTCCTAACTTTTGTCTTACCAAATGCACTGTTTCTCCAAAGATTACAGAATCTGGTCTTGCAAAGTATATGTGTTCAAATATACAAAAAGCTTTTCTTTTAGTCTCTTTAAAAGGTTTATAAGAATGCAAACCATCTTTATCTATTACTACTATCTCACCAGGTAGAACTTCTCTTATGAAATCTGCCTCTATTAAATCTAAAGCACATGTTTCTGAAGCTAAACACAGACTTGAATCTTTTTTGCCAATACAAAGAGGTCTAAAACCTAAAGGGTCTCTTACACCTATTATCCTCTTTTCATCCATCAATAACAAAGAATAAGCTCCTTTAACTTTACTTAAAGCATAAATCAACTTCTCTATTAAATCGTGTTTCTTGCATCTTAACATTAAATGAAGGATTATTTCTGAATCTGAACTCGTCTGAAAAATTGCTCCTTGAGATTCTAACTTTTCTCTTAATTCCAAAGAATTTACTAAATTTCCATTATGAGCTATAGCTAAACTCCCTTTTAGATAATCTACAAATAAAGGTTGAGCGTTTCTAATGTGTGAAGAGCCTGTTGTAGAATATCTTACATGACCTATAGCAAAATGACCTTTAAGATTTTTAAGATTCTCTTCATTGAATACATCAGAAACCAAACCCATTCCTTTATGGACAAAAAATCTTTTCCCATCACAAGATACTATTCCACAAGACTCTTCGCCTCTATGCTGAAGAGCATAAAGCCCTAAAAAAGTAAGGTAACTTGCATTATCTATTCCATAAATTCCAAAAAGACCACAATACTCTTTAGGATAGTAAAGCATCTTTGACAAATTTTACTCCGTTTTTAAAGATTAATAAACCTGGTTCTTCTTTTATCTCTCTTTTTTCAATCCAAAAAGGAGACTGCAAACTAAAACTGTATCTTTCTGGATGAGGCATTAAACCTAAGATTTTGCCCTCTCTATCAGTAATTCCTGCAATGTTAAGTATAGAACCATTAGGATTTGCATCTGGAGTTATTTCTCCATTGACATCAGCATACTGAAAGACGATTTGAGATTGTATTTGAGAAATAACTTCTTTTTCTGCGCAAAACCTTCCTTCAGCATGAGCTATGGGCAAAGAAATTATTTGAGGTAAATCCTTTGTCCAGATGCAATTAGTTTTATTCACTTTTAAATACACCCAAGTATCAATAAACCTTGCACAGGTATTTAAAACTAAACTTACCTTTTGCTCAGAAAAAGGATAAAAAGGCAATATTCCTGCTTTTACTAAAACTTGAAAACCATTGCATATTCCCAAAATAAGTTTTCCATCATCATAAAATTTTTTAAGATCTTTGCCTATTAGATATTTTATCTGATTAGCCAATATTCTGCCTGCAGAGATATCATCTCCATAAGTGAATCCTCCAGGAATACAAAGAATATGATAGTTATGTAAGAGTTTAGGATTCTCAATTAATCTTTTAATAGACACAAATTCAGATTCAGCTCCTACATAATCAAAACAAAATTTAGTCTCTTTATCACAGTTTGTGCCAGGTGCTACAAGGATTAAAACCTTAGGTCTTTTCATCCTTTAAAAATCTTTAAAAGCTTTCTGCCAGGCAGATTCTAATTCTTTGATATCTAAGTCTATAATTAATTTTTTATCTAATCCATAAATTTTTAATCTTTTAGAGTCATCTATAAAACCTATCTTTTTGCAAGGTAAATCTTTAAATAATTCTTTGAATTCAGATTCTGCCTTAAAGTTTACCTCTACTAAAATTCTGGAAGCTGATTCTGAGAAAAGAACTACAAAATCTTTTAATTCTTCTTTCTTTATATCTACTGGCACTTTGTCTAAAAAAATCGTGCATCCAAAATCAGTACCAAAACACATCTCAGTTAAAGCTACTGCTAATCCTCCTTCTGATAAATCATGACAAGCACATACTAAATCTTTTTGAATAGCCAAAAATAACTTTTCATAAATCTTTTTGGCGAGCTCTGCACAGGGTTTGGGAACATTTTTTCCAATAAAACCTCTTATTCTGTAGAATTCTGAAGCTCCTAATTCATTCTTTGTAAGACCTAACAAATAAATCAGATTATCTTTTCTTTTAAAATCACTAGATACCACCTTCCTTACATCTTCTAAAATACCTAATCCACTTATCAAAAGTGTTCCAGGAATAGTTATTCTTAACTCTTCTGATTTATATTCGTTGTTTAAACTGTCCTTTCCAGAGATAAAAGGAGTCTGCATCTTTAAAGCATAAGTATAGCACCCTTTACAAGCTCTTACCAAATCTCCTAATATTAGAGGGTCAGCAGGACTTGCCCAGCTAAAATTATCTAACAAAAATATCTTAGCAGGATCTGTTCCCACACAGACTAAATTTCTAATAGCTTCATCTATTGCGTTTTGAGCCATATAGTAAGGGTCTATATCTGAATAAAAGGGATTTATTCCACAAGAGAGTGCTATTCCTTTCCAAGAGTCTAAAGAAATTCTGATCACTGAAGAATCTTGTGGAGATTTAAATATTTTCATCAGAGGCTTTAAAACACTTAAGGCTTTTACTTCGTGATCATATTGAGAGATTATCTTTTCTTTTGAGGCTATGTTAAATGAACTCAGGAGTTTCAACAACTCTTGATTATAATCTAAATCTTCTGGTATTTGAGGTTCTGGAAACTCTCTTTTTTTAAAGATAGCTTTCAGATGTTTTTTGGGTCTTTTTTCATATAAAAACTCTGTATCTAACTCACAGACTTTTTCTCCTTTATAAAAAAGTTCTACTTTTTTGGTGTTAGTTACTTCTCCTATTACAGTTAACTCCACAGATTCAGCTTCAAATATCTTTTTTAACTCCTCCAGATCTTTAGGAGAAACGATTATTATCATTCTTTCTTGAGATTCAGATATCCAGATTTCAGTGTAAGATAAACCTTTATATTTTAAAGGGACTTTTTCTAAATAGACTCTGCAACCTGTGTGTTGAGTTGTTTCGCCCACTGCACTCGATAACCCCCCTCCTCCACAATCAGTTATACTTTTTATCAAACCTCTATCTCTTGCAGTCAAAATAGCTTGAGTAAGCTTTTTTTCCTCAATAGGATTTCCTATTTGAACTGCACCTTGAGAAATCCTAAAAGAATCTGTATCTAAAGTATCTGAAGAAAAGGTAGCTCCATGAATGCCATCTCTTCCAGTTCTGCCCCCAACCAAAACTATTAGATCTCCTTCATCTACTTTTTTTTGTACAAATTTTTTTGGTATTAATCCTACACATCCACAATAGACCAATGGATTTGCTGTAAATCTTTTATCGAATAAAACTGCTCCTGAAATGGTAGGGATTCCCATTCTATTTCCATAGTCTCTTACACCACTTACCACTCCTTTCATTATTCTTTTAGGGTGTAAAACTCCTTTTGGCAGTTCTTTAAAATCTGTGTTAGGTAAACCAAAGCAAAAAACATCTGTTAAAGCTACTGGTTCTGCACCACAACCTGCACCTAAAATATCTCTTATTACTCCTCCAATACCAGTTGAAGCTCCTCCATAAGGTTCTAAACTTGAAGGATGATTGTGAGTCTCTACTTTAAAACATACACACAGATTTTCATCTATACTTACAATACCTGCATTATCTTTAAATACACTTACGCACTCAGGTTTATTTAAAGTAGAGGTGACTCTCATTATGTAAGTTTGTAATAAATTGTCTATTATTTCTTTCTTGGGTTCTGTGATGATCTCTGTATATTCGATTAAACCTTTAAAAGTCTTATGTACACAATGCTCAGACCAAGTTTGAGCTATCATCTCTAATTCACAATCTGTTGGGTCTCTATTAAGAGTTATAAAGTATTCTTTGATCTTTCTCATCTCTTCTAAATCTAAATTCAATTGAGCTTTTTTACTAAGTTCTAATAATTGTTTATCTTCTGCTTTTCTTATAGGAACCTTAATTAGTCTAAAATCATACTCAACATTTAAAAACTCTTTAAGGCTCTTTATCTTTTGGGCTTTATCAGATGTTAATATATGCTCTATTAAGGGATTAAAAAGGAGTCTTTCTTTTATAAATTCTAATTCTTTAGAATCCAAATCTCCTTTTAATATATATTTTTTAAAAGTTCTGACTTCTAAATCTTTTTTTATTCCTAAATCTTTTATAGCTGTTTTTAAAGATTCGGTCTCTGGGTCTGTTACTCCTGGATTGTAAAATACTCTGAAGATAAACTCTCTTTTCTTTTCTTTTTCAAAGAATGGAAATTCGTAAATTTGATAATTTTGAGTTATAGGACATGCCAAAATCTGTGAAGAAATCTGTTCTATTTCTTTAGAATCTAAATCTCCTTCTATTAGATAACCTTTTTTAAATTCTACTTGTATATCTTTTTTTATTCCTAAGTCTTTTATAGATTCTTTTAAAGAGATAGCTATTGGGTTCTGATAATCTTTTTCTCCTATCTCTATCTGCCAGAGCATTTAAATTCCTAACCTTTCATAAATTTTGGAGACATTCTTTAAGTATTCAGCTGGAGAAAAGATCTTTTGGATTTCCTTCTTCTTTAAGATCTTTTTTATTAATGGATGATTTAGAACTTCATTTTTAAAATCCTTATTTTCTCTTTGAACTTTAAAAGCTAACTCTTGTACTAAATCATAACTATCTTGGCGCTTTAAACCTTTTTCAGTGAGAGCTAACATCAATCTTTGAGAAAAAATTAAACCTTTATTCAATTTTAGATTCTCTTTCATTTTTTTTGTATCTATCTCTAAATCTTTAACTATCTCTGTCATCTTTTGAGTCATATAAATTATTAGATGAAAAGTATCAGGGAATATTACTCTTTCTACAGAAGAATGAGAAATATCTCTCTCATGCCATAAAACTATATTTTGGAGACTTGCTTCTAAATAAGCTCTTATAAGTCTTGCCAAACCACACATTCTCTCACACAAAATAGGGTTTCTTTTATGAGGCATAGCAGATGATCCTTTTTGTCCTTTATAAAAAGGCTCAAACACCTCTCTAACTTCTGTTCTCTGCAAGTGCCTAATCTCTGTAGCAAATCTTTCAAAACAACTTGCTAATATTGCTATGCAACTCAATAAATAACTAAATCTATCTCGAGGTATTACTTGAGTAGTTATAGAAGCAGGTTTAAGTCCTAGTTTTTTTAATACGTATTCTTCTACAGAAGGAGGTAAATGTGAGTAAGTTCCTACAGCTCCTGAAATCTTGCCTACACTTATTTCTTCTTTTACACTTTTCAAAAACTTTTGATTTCTTCTTATCTCATCTAAAAATAAAGCGAATTTCAATCCTAAAGAATAAACCTCAGCGTGAATTCCGTGAGTTCTTCCCACACACAGAGTAAATTTATATTTTTTTGCCTTAGATTTAACGAGTAACGCTAATTCTTCTAAATGTTTTAATAATAAATTTAAACTCTCTTTTAATTGAATACATAAAGAAGTATCCAAAACATCGTTACTAGTTAAACCCCAATGAAAATATTTAGAATCTTTATTTAAATGAGAACAAACTTCAAGAACAAAAGCTACCACATCGTGATGAGTGGTTTTTTCTCTTTCTTTTATTCCATCCAAATTAAACTTAGCATTCTTTTTAATTCTTTTTAGAACCTCCTTAGAGATTCTGCCCTCTTTACATAAGGCTTCTAAAACCAATAATTCTATTTTTAACATCAAATTAAACTTGTATTCAGCTGACCAGATCTTTTCTATCTCTGGAATAGAATACCTCTTGATCATAACGCTTTATATTATATCAATCTTATTCAACATAATGAATAAAGTTTTTATAACGAATCAGAATACTTGCTCAACTCTCTTTATTTCAGGAATCTTTTCTTTCAACATCTTCTCGATCCAGAATTTTAAAGTATATGTACTCATAGGACAATGTCCACAACTGCCTGTCAATCTTAATTTTACTATTCCTTCTTCATTTACATCTACTAACTCAACATCTCCTCCGTCTTTTTTTAAATAGGGTCTTATCTCCTCTAAAATTTTTTCTACTTTTTCTTTCATAGTTTTGCCTCCTTATTTTTATTAACATCATATTATAAGTCTTTAAAATATTCAAATAATCTTTACTCTTTTAAGATTAAAATTTATAATTTAAAAATATGAAGAATAAATTTGTTATTGATACAAGTATATTTTTAAATGCTCAAACTTTCTTTCTTTTAGGCAAAACCCCTCAAGAAGCTTTTAAAAATTTCCTGCAAAAAATAAGTCATAAAAAAAGACTTCAATTCTTTATGCCTGTTTCTGTAAAAGAGGAGCTTTTAAAAATTTTAAATCCTATCTCTATAGATGAAAAATTGTTATTAAGAATGAATTGTGTCTCTCCAAAAAAATATGAATTGAAAGTCCCTGCCTTATTCTTATATGAATTCATAAAAGAAATGAGGATTAGAATAAACAAAGGGCTCAGAATAGCTGAAAAATTTACACGTAAAGGTCTTAAAAAGGAGGCTCCAGAAGAAAAACTTATAAAAGACTTAAGAGATGAATTCAGAGAAGCTTTGAGAAAAGGTATAATAGATAGTTGTCAAGATGTAGATTTGTTATTGTTATCTAAACAATTAAAAGCTAGTTTGATAACTGAAGACGAAGGACTAAAAGTTTGGGCAGATAAGTTAGGCATTAGAGTTTTAAATACCAAAGACCTAAAGAGACTATTAGAACTTTAAAGGA
This sequence comes from uncultured bacterium, assembly GCA_965541615.1. Classification (GTDB taxonomy): domain Bacteria; phylum Omnitrophota; class Gorgyraeia; order Duberdicusellales; family CBEUCJ01; genus CBEUCJ01. Next base: position 118,726 of record CBEUCJ010000003.1, read on the forward strand.
AATTGGAAACTATTTCTTTCGTTAGATCATGAAGGGTAACTATTCCAATAATTTTATTTCCTTTTACTACTGCACACATACTTTGTTTTCTTTCTTGCATCTTAGCAAATACTTCATCTAGCCTTTCGTTTCTACCTACTTTCATTATAGGCCTAATGTGAGATTGCCATTCGCCTCCTTTATAGAAATAATCAAAAATATTTAACATTCCTATTAACTTTGTTTTCCTTACCACAGGATATCTTGTAAATTTATATTTTCTAACCTTATTTAAAACGGATTCTATTTTTTCACTGAATTCTAAATAAACCACTTCAGAAATAGGTTTCATTACATCAGAAACACGCTTTTCACCAAAATCAAAAACATCTTCAATAGCTTGGGCTTCTTCTGATTCTAAAACACCTTCTTTACGAATTTCTTTTACTAAATTGATTAAGTCTTGCCTTGTTAATTTAGAAAGAGATATCTTTTCTTTAACTATTTTCTTAGAAATAAACTCTGAGATTCTTTCCAAAACAAATACAAGAGGATTCAATAATTTTGAAAACAAATCCAAATATTTACTTCCTTTTAAAGAAATCTCTTGTGGTCTTAATCTTGCAATCCTTTTAGGAATTATCTCACAGAATATTAAAATCACAGGTGTTAAAATTAAAGTAGATATAAAAGCAGGATTCTTAACTTTAAGTCTAATGAGAATATAAGTAAAAAATACAGAGATAATAATAATGCAAAGATTTGTTCCTACTAAAATGATTGAAAGAAATCTTGAAGGAGATTCTAAAAATTTTAAAGAGATTTCAGCTGGTTTTATTCCTTTTTCTTTTAAATACTTTAGTCTATAAATATTAGCTGAGATTAAAGCTGTCTCCATACCTGAAAAGAATCCTGCTAAACCTATTAATAAAATTATTCCGATAAAAAAACCTATCATAACTTTTTAATAATCACAGAAACTATTCTTTTTAAAGTGGCTTTCTCTATCTCAAATTCTATATTCTTGTATCTTACTTTTTCTCCTGTCTTTGGAATTCTTCCTAAAATATCCAGAATTAAACCTGCTATAGTGTCAAATTCTTCTTCAGGAAGATTTAATTTTAGCTTTTGATTTATTTCTTTTATTGAAGTCTTGCCACTAACTAAATAAACTTCTTCTTTTAATTTTCTTATAGGAACTTTTGGAAATTCAAATTCATCATATATTTCTCCAAATATCTCTTCTAAAATGTCTTCTAAGGTAACTAAACCAGCTGTGCCTCCATATTCATCTACGACTATGGCTATCCTTTCATTTTTAGAATATAATTCCTTTAACAATTCATCTATCTTCATACTTTCAGGCACAAATATAGGTTCTCTTATAAATTCTGTAAATTTTTTTTGAGGATTTAAAAATACATCTTTACTGTAAACTACTCCTATTATTTTATCTAAAGACTCTTCATAAATAGGTATTTTTGAAAATTTTACTTTTTTTAAAAATTGAATAAAATCTGATTGCTCCATATCGATGGGGGCTGCGTGGATATCTATTCTGGGAGTCATTATTTGAGAGACTTCAGTTTCAGTAAATTCTAAAAGTGATCTTATCATCTCTCTTTCCTTTTTATCCAATACCTTTTCTTTCTCACCTATTTCTATTAAAGCATCAAACTCATCTTCTGTTAAAGTAACGTCTGTTTTTTTCTTAACTGGTCTTAAAAAAATATCAGTCAAAGATTTCAATAAAGTCCTCACTGGAGAAAATAGATAAAAAGATATCAACAAAAATTGAGAAGAAAAAACGCTAAATTTGAAGGGATTCTTTAAGGCTACAGATTTTGGTGTAATCTCTCCAAATATGAGTAATAAAAATGTAACTATTATTATAGAAAGTATTACTCCTTCTCCTTTTAGCAAAGGGACTAACATTTGAGTAGCTATACCAGAAAAATAAACATTAACTATCATATTTCCTATCAAGATTGTAATAAGGAGACTGTGAGGATCTTTAAGTAATCTTTTAATTCTCTTTGAACTTCTATATTTTGAGGTTAACTTTCTTAAAGAAACTTTACTTAAAGAAAAGTAAGCGGTCTCAGAGCCAGAATAAAGAGAGGATAAAAACAAAAGTAAGATTAAAAGTAGTAAATTCAATATCAATAACATTACCTAATATTTTAACAAACTAAAGAATATCAAAATATTTAAAAAAAATAACAAAATACAGACCCAAACTAATCCACATATAGGAATAAAGAAAATTGAAATCCCTAAAGCTCCAAAAGAAGAACCTAAGAGATCTACACTGTAAGTAACAGGTCCCCAGGATTCTGAATCTTTATATTCTTTAGTAAGTATTTTATTAGCTGTTATGTATTGAGCTGAACCTAAAAATCCGGCTGTAAAAGGCAATAGTAAAAATATAAATTTTTCAATAAAGAGATGTATAGAGATGTTTTTAAGAAAAAAGGTCAAAATGAGTAAAATTAAAGGATAAAAGCAAATACTCAATTGAATTTTTAAATAAGAAAAAAATAAATTTTTAAAATTTCTTTTTAAAAATAAATAACCTCCTACAAACAAACCTGTCATATAACTACCAAAAACTGCTCCTATCATATAATAGAGATATCCATATAAGATTTGAAAAAAGAGCAAGATAATTATCTGAAAACTCATTTCAGAAAATCCTGTAGCACATAAAGACATTAAAATCAATTTTTTTCTATCAAAAAAGATAAAAGAGATTAAAAATACCCCTAAACTCAAAAATATAAATAACTTAAATAAAAAATTTCTATTTATCTTTTTGAAGACCTTTCTAAAAACATCTCTAAATTGCTGAGAAAAATATACTATATCTAACCAAAAACAAATTGGAACAAAATCTTTGTTTAAAAAAGTTAAACCAGCTTTTTCCAATCTTTCTTTAAGGTATGAAATCCTTTCTCCAGACAACCTTTGAAACAAATAAGCCTCATTTAAGTATCTAAGAGTTATCTTTTTCTGAGTTAATTTCTTAAAAATTTCTTCAGGTCTTTGAGAAAAAATTCCTTTTTGTGTACATCCAATAAAGATAGCATTTTGACCTGGATAGACTATTACTTCCTCAAAAATAGATTCTAAAGTATTTTTTATAACACGAAGATATTCAGATAATTCTTTATTTATATAGTTCTCTTGAGAACTTAATTTAAAACTTATAATTCCAGGTATATTAAGAATTTTTTTTGCTTCTCTAAAGAACTCTTGAGTATAAAATCTATTAAAAGAAAGACTTACAGGCTCAGATATATTTAAAATAATGCAATCATACTTTGTACTTGCGTTTCTTACAAAATTTACTCCATCACCTATAAAGATATTTACTCTTTTATCTTCATAATACCTTTTAAATTTTGAATACTTTCTTATCAATTTAAGTTTTTGAACATCTAATTCTATGATATCTATCCTTTCTGGAGCATACTTTAATATTTCTCTTATCATCTGACCTCCCTTTGTTCCTATTAAGAGCACTCTTTTAAGGATTGGTAACTGTGAAATTACCAAATGTATGATTTCAGATTCTAACCTTTGAGGAAGAGAAAAACTTAAGATCCCATTCTCTAAAAAACTTATCTGTCTGTGTCTTTCTACTACTTGAATGTTAGAATATTTGGTATCTCTTAACTCTAAAATTCTGTATCCTGGTAAAAGCAAACTAAAAAATTTTACATTTAATTTTGGACTCAAAAACAAAAGAAAAAAATAGATGCAAAGAAAAGTTACATTAAAAAGTAAAATTCTATTTTTTTTATTAAAAATTATGTTGTAAACTGAAACTAAAATTGCCAAAAAAATGCATAAACTCAAAATCCCTATTTTCTGAATGATAATATATCCAAAAATTATTCCTCCTATAGCTGAACCTACTGACTCTAAAAGATATGAAAAACCGATCTTTTTGTCTTTTTCTCTGTGAGGATAAACATAACAAGATAAACTAAAATTAACCCCTAAACTTAAGCACACTCCACTTAAAATAATTAAACAAAAGCTTAAAATCTTACCTAAAGGTAAGATCTCTCCTAAAAGAGGAGAAAAATTTTTTCTCAAAAAAATACTCAAAATATAAGTAAGAATTAAAAGGATACTTAAAATAAATAGAGAAAAATTAAGAATATTAATTTTATTCTTAATTTTTTTAATGAAAAAATTTGCTAAAAAACTGCCTATACCTGTCCATAACAACCATAAACTTAAAAAAATACCTGAGGCTAATTCATTTCCATAAAATAGAATAAAAGTTAATCTTAAAAGCACTACCTGAAAAGATATAGAAATAACTCCTATAAGAACAGGAAATAATTTGAGAAGTTTATTTTTTAATAAAGACCGTGCTGAAGAGGACTCTTCCATATCCCAGGAATAGTGTTATTGCAAAATTTACATTTACCTTCTTTATCTATGTTTATCTCTGAGACCATATATCCTAATCTTTTTATCAGAATATTTTTGCAATTAGGACAGTAAGTATTCTCCAAAATGTGACCTGGAACATTTCCTATATACACATAATTTAAACCTTCTGATTTCGCAATTTCGCAAGCTTGTTCTAAAGTCTTTAAAGGAGTAGGAGGGATATTTCTTAATTTATACATAGGGTAAAATTTTGAAAAATGGATAGGAGTCTCAGGTCCTAAATTTTCTCTTATCCACTTGCACATCCTTCTAATAAGATGAGCAGAATCATTTAAATCTGGGATTACAAGATTTGTGATCTCTATCCATATACCTTCTTTCTTCATCACCTTTAAAGAATTTAATACTTCATCTAAATTACCTCCTACTATATTATGGTAAAAATTAGGATCGAATCCTTTTAAATCTACATTAGCTGCATCTATGAATTTGCAGAGTTCTCTTAAAGGTGCTTCGTTAATGTAACCATTTGTAACCATTAGATTCAGTATACCTTTTTCCTTCGCTAACTTTGCAGTCTCTAACATAAATTCATAAAATATGATTGGCTCTGAATAAGTATAAGCTATTGTAGGAGCCTTATACTTTAAAGCTAACTTTACAACTTGAAGGGGTGTTAAAAATTTGGAACTAGCATCTTCTGGCCAGATTTGAGAAATATCTGAATTTTGGCAAAATTTGCAACTCAGATTACAACCTGGTGTAGCCAAAGAAAATGCTGTTTTTGAAGGTAAAACATGATAGAAGGGTTTTTTCTCGATTGGATCTTGATGGAGAGCAATAATTCTGCCATACACTAAAGTATAAAGTATACCTCTTCTATTCTCTCTAACTTTACATTTTCCTCTTTGAGCATCATTCAACACACATTTAAAAGGACACAACAAACACTGCACAACTTCATCTGATAATTTTCTGTACCATTTAGCTTCTTTTATATACTCATTATATTCACTCATAATTATTTCTGACTTAATTCACATTTATGACATTCTAAACACCTTATACATTCAGATTGAATTATATTTTTTTCAAGAGTTATTATCCCTTTAGGACATTTCTGAATGCATATTTTACAATCTTTATTTTTGCATTTAAATATGTATTTAGTTAGAGAAAAATAACTTAAAATCTTAAAAAAGGCTCCTGTAAAACAAAGATATCTGCACCAAAAGTAGGGGATAAAAAAATTTAAAATTAAAAGGATAAAAAACCATACTTTTTTTAGAAAAGAAGGTGGGAACTTAGAATATTTAAAAAATGGTTCTAACTCAACCATAGAATAATTCCCTTTGGAAATAAGAAATATCCCTATAGCTAAAAATAAAATTTTAAAATAGAAAAGGAAAATAAATCTGCCTTGAAGAAAACTTAGAGGCATCTTAAAAAAATCTCTTATCTTTTTTAAATACCAGTTTATTATTCCAAAAGGGCAAATCCATCCACAAAAAAATCTTCCCCAAAATAAATGTGAAAAAAATGCTAATAAAAGAAAGATAAAAAATGATATTGAACTCATTAGGACTGAAAAATTCAACTTCAAAAGATAATAAATATGAACGATACTCACAAAGTATCCTAAGTATATTCCAAAAAATATGAAATTTATAAAGAGCAATAAGTTTCTTAAAGGGATTTTAAAATGATAAAAAAGATAACTGCATAAAAATAAAGATACTATCAGAATACTCTTAGTTAATTCTTGCATTTTGATTATGGACTATTTATAAGTTTCAGAACTTGAGAATGTAAATATTTATTAGAAGCTAAGTAACCTCTTTTTTTCACACTCCATTTGCTTCCATCTAAATATGTAAATTTGCCTCCTGCCTCTTCTATTAAAATCTTACCTGCTGCACAATCCCAAGCATAATCTGAGAATTCTATAGCAATATCTAATTTCCCAGAGGCTAAATAAGAAAGAACTCTTGCAGAACTCCCAAACATTCTTATATTAAAGACGCTTTCTGAAATTCTTCCTAAAACTTTTAAAATTCTATCTTTATCTATCCTTATAGCTGAATCAAAAGAAACTGAAGCTTTTTTAAGAATTTTAACTTGAGAGACTTTTATTCTCTTTCTATTCAAAAAACTTCCTTTATTTTTCTGAGCCCAATACAATTCTTTAGTAAAAGGAAGATAAATTACACCTAAAATAATTTCATCCTTGTAGCTTAAAGCAATTGAAACTCCAAATATTTCTATTCTGTGAATATAGTTGTGAGTACCATCTAAGGGATCTATTATCCATAAAAATTCTTCTTTTTCTATCAAATCTTTTTCTGTCTCTTCTGAAAGTATCTGATGAGTAGGAAACTTCTTTTTTAAGATATCTACTATTATCTTTTCTGCTGTAAGGTCTATTTCGGTTGCTAAATTTCTATCTCCCTTTTTTATTATCTTTTTAACTTTACCAAAATTCTTTAAAAGGTAATCTCCTGCTTTTTGTGCAGCTAGTATTGCTGTCTTAAGCATTTTTTAAAGATATTATCATAATTTTGTATAAGAAGATAGAAAAAATATTATTTAGGATTTCAAAGATCTTTTTCAGTTCTACCATATCCTCAAATTAGATGCATCTTCCAAATATGATAGAATTTCTTCCTTCTTTTCTTTTATAATCATTTTTTTCTTAATTCTTCTAATATAGCTTTTAAGAGTCTCTCTATATTTTCTAACAACTCTATCTGTCTTTTTTGAATCTTTTGTTGCTCTGAACCTAACTTTTGAGCTTGTTCAGCTATTTTTTTCATATCAAAAAGACTTTTGAAGTCCATAATCTACCTCCTTTTTAAAATTTATTGTTTTTAATTATACTCCTCAAAAAATTATTGACAAAGATTTTTAAATTATTATAATTGTGTTTAAAAATTATAGTTTTTAGGATTTTTTAAAGAGGAGGTAGCATGATTGAAAGGATTAGGAACTCATATATTAGCAGAATTTATAGATTGTGACTCACATTTATTAAACTCACCTCAATTTATAAAAGAGCTCCTGGAAACCGCTGCCCTCAAAGCAGGAGCTACTATTATAGAAAGTTTTTTTCACCAATTTAATCCTCATGGAGTAAGTGGAATTGTAGTCATTGCTGAATCTCATCTATCTATTCATACTTGGCCTGAGTTTGGTTTTGCAGCTGTAGATATATTCACGTGTGGCCAAAGAGTAAAGCCTGAAATAGCTTTTGAATATATGAAAGAAAAATTAAAAGCTCAGAAAGTAGTTACAAAGAAACTTATAAGAGGAGATTCCAAATTTCTTGTTTTTAATAAAAACTTCTAATGTTTGAACTACCTAAAAATTTTTTTTTAGTAAAGGGAAATGCTGAAGGATACTCTCCTCTGAATGCTTTTGATTCTGCTCTCCTCAAATCTGGTATTGGAAATACCAATTTAATTAAAGTTACAAGTATAATCCCACCGGGTTCCAAACGCATTAGACCTAAAAAAGCTTATCCTGGAAGTCTTTTACCTTGTGCTTATTCTTATAAAATATCTGATATCCCAGGAGAAATAATATCTGCTTGTGTATGTGTGGCTTTACCTGAAGAGGAATCTGCGCCTGGAGTGATTATGGAGTTTTCTTCTACTGGTCGCAAAGACTTAGCAGAAGAAATTGTGAAAAAAATGGCAGAAGAAGCTATGAATATAAGAGGATTAAAAATTAAAGAGATGTTTGTAACCTCTGTTCAACATAGAGTGAAAAAAATAGGCTGTGTGTTTGCAGGAGTAGTATTGTGGGGTTAGGAGAAATTTGGTTCACTGAAAAGCATAATCCAGCTTCAGGTTTCTCCTTAAAAGTAAATAAATTCATTTTTGAAAAAAAATCTAAATATCAAAGGATCGTAATTTTTGATAATAATGATTATGGTAGAATTTTTCTATTAGATGATCTTATAATGCTTACACAAAAAGATGAGTTTACTTATCATGAAATGCTTACACATCCTGCTCTCTTTACCCACAAAAATCCCAAAGATGTTTTAATAATTGGTGGAGGAGATGGTGGAACAGCAAGAGAGATTTTAAAACATAAAACTGTAAAACACTTAGATTTAGTAGAAATAGATAAAGATGTTATAGAAACTTCTAAGAAGTATTTAAAATTTTGTGGAAAAGCTTTTAATGACAAAAGGCTAAAAGTTATTATTCAAGATGGTATAAAATTTGTTAAAAATACAGATAAAAAATATGATTTAATTTTTGTAGATTCTACAGACCCTATAGGGATGGCAAAAGGATTATTTTCAAAAAATTTTTATAAAAATTGCTACAAGATTCTGAAAGAAGATGGAATCTTGACTACACTTTCAGAGTCTCCTTTTAATGATCCTAAATGGACCAAAGAAATTTTTAAAAATTTAAAAGCAGTATTTAAAAATGTATTTTTGTATTTGAGTTTTGTACCTGCTTATCCATCAGGAGTTTGGAGTTTTTGTATGGCGAGTAAAATCTATCATCCTTTAAAAGATTTCCAAGAAAAAAGATATAAAAATTTTGATTCAAAGAATAAATATTATAATAAAGAAATCCACTTTGCCTGTTTTTGCCTCCCTGAATTTGTAAAAGACTTAATAAATGCCTAAAACTTTCTTAGGTACGCAAAACTTTGAAAATCCTGAGATTAAAATAATAGGGATTCCTTTAGATATTACAAGCAGTTTTCTGAATGGAACAAGGTTTGGTCCTCAAAATATAAGAATAGCTTCTGAAAATTTAGAAACTTATAGCGTAGTTCTGAAAAAAGATTTGAAAGATAAAAAGATCTCTGATTTAGGAGATATAGAGATTTGCAGTGATATTAAGAAAGCTTTAAAAATGATAGAGAATAAAATAGATAGAGAGCTTAAGAGTGATGCTAAGTTGATACTTATAGGCGGAGAACACACTTTAAGTTTGGCTAGTATAAAGAGTTTTTTGAAAAAATTTCCTAAATTAAGCCTAATATGGTTCGATGCCCATTTAGATTTAAGAGATTCTTATCAAAATAATAAACTTTCCCATGCTACAGTCTTAAGAAGAATTTCTGAAATTTCTGATATTAAAATTTTTCATATAGGATTTAGATCAGCTATAAAAGAAGAATTAGAATTTGCTAAGAAGAGAGTAACTCTTTTAAAAGCCTCAAAAAAAGAGATTGTGAAGATAAAGAGGAGTTTAAAATATGAACCAGTTTATGTGAGCTTCGATGTAGATTTTATAAACCCTGATTCTGTGAGAAGTGTAGGATGTCCTGAACCAGGAGGGGTTTATTTTAATGAAGCCATAGAGCTAATGTATTCTTTAAAAGGATTAAATATTGTAGGTGCAGATTTTGTAGAATACAATGGTTTAATTGATCCTTATTTTACAGATGGAACAAAAATAGCTAAGTTAATAAGAGAGTTTTTGCTCTTTATGTAAATTGTTTATTACCCTGTCTAAATATCTCCTAAAGTTATTCTCAGGGCAAAAAGAAGACTCTGTATATAAAAGCATTTCAAACAAAAGAGAATTAAAATTCTTTGAATTAGGACTATCTAAAAACTTTTTAAATCTTTTACATAAATTTTCTTTTAAACCAGACTTTCTCTTCTTTAAAACTCCTTTTCTTTGAGCTCTTCTTATCAATTTATAAGCTCTCATTAATGAAGGTAAATTCTTAGGGATACTCTTAATCTCATCTTTTCCTTCTCTTTCTTTAATCTTCGTCCACTCTTTTAGAACATCTTGAGGTTTAGAAAGAACTTTACCTTTAAAAACATGAGGATGTCTTAAAATCAGTTTTTTATTTACTCTTTTTAAAACCTGATATAAAGTTAACTTCTTTTTTTCTTTAAGAATTTGAGTTATAAATACCAAAATTAAAAACATATCTCCTAACTCTTCTTCTATCATTTTTTTATCATTCTTAGTTAAAGCTTCTAATAATTCATATGTCTCTTCTAAAAGATAAGATTCCAAATCTTTTAACTTCTGTTTTCTATCCCAAGGACAACCTCTTTTTGATCTTAAAATGCTCACTATCTTTACTAATTTTTTAAATTCTTTCATTTTTGTTTACAGCTTTACTTTATCCTCAGGATTAAAGGGTGCTTTTATAAATATAGCTTTGGTAAATTTTGAAGGAATTATATTATGGGATTCATTGGGTTCTATTCTGAAAGCATCTCCTTGAGAGTATTTATGTTCAATTTCATTAATTATTATTTTACCTTCACCTTCTAAAAAATAAAAAGTCTCTTCTACTGTATTGTGTAAGTGCTTTCCTAATTCTGTTGATTCTTTTAAAATTAATATACCCCATTCTATCTTTGGACCTCTAAATATATATTTTGGTCCCCAATCACCAAATCTAAAATCTTTTTCCTTTTCATTTGTGTACTCCATTATTTCCACCTCCTTTTAATTTAATAAAGTTAATCAATACGCTTTTTCCAAAATTTTGATTACATCAGAGTAACCTAAAGGTTTCTTGTTTGCTTTTAGAGAACCTGAAGTTAAACTTTCTTTTGCTATAAAATCAAAGTCTTTTTTATTTACTCCTAAATCTCTTAAATTTTGAGGAATATTAAACTTTCTTAATAAACTTTTTATCTTCCTTATCAACCATAAACTTGCTTCTTTATTTTTTAAATCTTTTTTTAAACCTAACACTTTAGCTATTTTTTTATAAAGAGGAGCACACACCTCTAAATTATATTCTGCTACATGAGGTAAAAGTACACTGCATATTAATCCATGGGGTATATTGTATAAAGCTCCTATAGGATGAGCTATACCATGGACAGCACCCAACCTAGCATTAAAGAGAGCAATACCTCCTAAAACTGAACCATACAATAATTCTTTTCTAGAATTAACATCACTCAAATTTTTTAAGAGACCTTTTAAACCTTTATATAAAAGTCTTAAAGATTCTATACTCAAAGGTTGAGTGAATTCTGAAGCATTCTTTGAAGTGTAAGATTCTATAGCTTGAACTATTCCATCTAAAACTGAATAGAGAGTGCTTTTGAAATCTAAATTTAAAGTCAATAAGGGATCCAAAATTACTACTTTTGCAAATAAAAAATTGGATCTAAAACTCTTTTTAAATTTTCTTTCTTTTGAAATCAACACAGCATTGGGAGTAACCTCTGCTCCTGTTCCAGCTGTGGTAGGGACTGCTATGAAAGGTAAGCCTTCTGATTCTAAAGGAATATTTTCATACATATATTCATAGATACTTTTTTCTTTATTAGCTATGCCACTGGTCGCTTTTGCTAAATCTATAACACTTCCTCCTCCTATTCCTATTACAGTATCTGCGCCAAATTTTTTACACATCTTTTGAGCAGCATCTACCATCTCTAAAGTAGGCTCTCCTCTATCTTTATAAAAGACTTTCAATTCCAAATCCTCTTTTTTAAAAGCTTTTTTCAAAAAATTTAAAACACCTATTTTCTTCATAGAATTTTTACCACATATTAAAAAATGTCTTTTTCCTAATCTTCTACAAATATTTACCAATTCTTTAATAGCTGATTCTCCAAATATTATTTTTGAGGGTAGTTTAAACTCTTTTATATTCATTTATAAAAAGTATTTCTTTTAAAGGCCTCTTTGGAACACATAGAGTGCCAGATTTATCTAAATAATACTTTACGCTTCCTTTAAATTTTACTACTTTGGATTTGTGTGCAGGATATCCTAAAGCTATCACAGAATCCAGTTCTAAAAAATTTGGCAACTTTAAAATTTTTTTTATCTCCTTTTTATTAATAGCTGCTATCCAACAGCTTGCTATTCCAAAGTAATGTAAACTAAGTAAAATGTTCTGGACACCAGCTCCTACATCTCTTAAGTCAGGTCTTTGAGATTTATATTTATTTATAAGGACCATTATGTAACTGGCAGGTCTCTCTTTCTCAGAAGGTGTACCTTTTGGATAGAGATAACCTGCCCATTTCAAATGAGGGAAAATTTTTTCTTTTAGATTTTTTTTAGTAATTACTAAAAACTCTAAAAATTGTAAATTAGCAGCTGAAGGTGCGTATCTAGCACTGTCAATTGCTTTTTTGATAAGAGAAAGTTTAACCTTCTTATTTAAAAATTTCCTTATACTTCTCCTCGTTTTAATTAATTCCAAAAAATCTTTCATTCTAAAAAAGAAGTGTTTAAATACCCTGTTATTAAAAAATCCTCACCTACTCTTTTAAATCTCACATATTTTAAGACTTTAGCATTCTTTATCCTTTGAATATCTTTTCCTTCAAAGCTTAAAAGACCTCTGCCTCCAAAAATCTTAGGAGCAATGTAAATCAACAATTTATCTGCCAGACCTTCTTCTAAAAATGATGTAAATATTTTTGAGCCTCCTTCAACCATTATAGAAATAATCCCTCTTTCTGCTAAGATTTTGAGGATTTGATTTAAATTTAGCTTACCTTCTTTTTCTTTAACTAAAATTATTTCACATTTATTTTTCAGAAGTCTAAACTTATCTTTATCATAATTTTTTTTAGAACAAAATATTAAAACTTTTCCTTTTTTAAAAATATTAGCATTCAGAGGAATTCTTAAATAAGAATCTAGAACTATCTTAATAGGAGAGTATTTACCTTTGGCTTCAAGATAAGGATTATCTTTTAAAATTGTGTTTATTCCTACTAATATAGCTTGGAAATTAGCTCTCATCTTTTTATTATACTCTCTTGCTTTCTGAGAAGTTATCCATTTTGAATCACCTTTTAGTGTAGCTATTTTTCCATCTAAGGTTTGGGCTATTTTTAAAGTTACAAAGGGGAGGTTTTCTTTTTTAAATTTTAAGTATACTTCATTTAAAAATTTTGCTTCTGAAGCTAACACTCCTGTCTTTACCTCTATACCTTTTTCTCTCAAAATCCTAATCCCTTTACCATTTACAAGAGGATTTGGATCTTTATGGGCTATAATTACTTTTTTAATACCTGCGGTTATTATCAAATCTGTACATGGAGGGGTTTTACCAAAATGTACACAAGGTTCTAAATTGACATATAAAACTGCTCCTTTTAGATTTTGTTTTGAAGCTCTTATAGCTTCAGATTCTGCATGGAAAGAACCAAATTCTTTATGGTATCCTTTAGAAATTATCTTTCCTTTCTTTACAATTAAAGCTCCTACCAAAGGATTGGGGAAAGTTTTGGGTAAACCTTTCTTGGCTAATTTTAAAACCTCTTTCATATAAAATTCATCTGTCTTCATAAACTATCTCTTTTCTCCTTTAATTTTCTCACATACTCATAAGGAAGCTTTATAAAACCTAAATAATCTTTAGGTTTTGCATTACCGTGAGAATCTGATCCTCCAGTAATTAACAAAGAATATTTTTTTGCTATTTTTATGTAATAGTCTGTGAGATGTCTTTGATCAGGATAAAAGACTTCTATTCCTAATAGACCTGCTTGAACCAAATCATCTAAAATTTGATCTGCATTACTTCTGAAAGGGTGAGCCAAAACTGGTATTGCCTTCATTCTTCTTAAAATCTGTATAGCTTTAAATGGTGAAAATTTAAATCTGGCTACATAACAAGGAGCTTTATCACCTATGTAATTTTTAAAAGCTTCTTTTAAATCTTTTACAACTCCTTTTTCTATTAAAACCTCTGCTACATGGAGTCTTGTTACGCAAGATTCTTTAGCTTTATTAAATACTTCTTGAGGACTAATCTCTATACCTAAAGCGGCGAGTTTTTTACTCATCTCATAAACCCTTTCTTTTCTCTGTTCTTGGATTTGTTTTAAAAACTCCAAAAACTCTTTATTTTCTACATCTACAAAATATCCTAAAATATGGACTTCTTTGCCTTCAAATTCTGTGGTGATCTCTACACCTGGAATAAATTCAATATCAAATTCTTTAGCTAAAGCAAGACTTAATTTTATTCCTTTTACTGTATCGTGATCGGTTAAAGAAAGGCAATTTAAATTATGTGATTTTGCTATTTTAAAGATCTCTTCTACACTAAATGTAGAATCTGAATACTCAGAATGTATATGGAGATCAGCTGACTTCATTTAATCTTTTAAAAGAAGGAGTTTCTTTTTTTGCTACGCTATCTAAAATCCCATTAACAAATTTAGGAGAATCTGTATCTCCATAACGTTTGGCTAACTCTATAGCTTCATTTATACTTACTTTTGGAGGAACTTCATCTAAATACAAGAGTTCATAGATACCTATTCTTAAAATATTTCTATCTACATAAGCCATCCTTTTTAACTCCCAGTTTAAAGCATATTTGGTTATGATCTGGTCTATCTTTTGTCTATTTTCAACTACACCTTTTACTATCTGAGAAGCGAATTCTCTTACTTGAGGAGGGAAAGGATAAAAAGAAAAGTATTCTTCTAAAATTCTTTGGGGATCTGAATCTTGGGAAATATCTATCTGATAAAGAATCCTCAAAGCACACTCTCTAGCCAAACTCCTTTTTCTCATTTAAAGCTCTTCTAAAAGATTTACCATTTCTAAAGCATGTAAGGCTGCTAATCTTCCTTTATTTCCTTCTTTTAAACCTGCTCTTTCAAAAGCCTGTTCTGAAGTGTCAGCTGTTATTATTCCAAAAATAACTGGTATCTCTGTACTCAAACTTACACTCATTATTCCTCTTGAAGTTTGAGAAGCAACATACTCAAAATGAGGAGTCTCACCTCTAATTACAGCTCCCAAGCAGATCACAGCATGGTATTTTTTAGATTGAGCCAATTTCTTAGCTACCAATGGGATCTCTAAAGCTCCTGGGACCCAAAAGCAATGAATATCATCTGGATTTACTAAATGTTGTAAAAGAGCCTCCTTACATCCTTCTAAAAGTTCTTTAGTTATTAATTCATTAAACTTAGAAACGACGATTCCAAATTTTTTTCCTTTACCTATCAAATTTGCCTTCTTTTCGATCATAATTTGACCTCCTTAAATTTTTAAAGGAGATGACCTAACTTTTTCTTTTTAGTCTCTAAATACTCTTTATTCTGAGGATTAGGGGGTATCTTAATAGGAATCCTTTCAACGACTTTTAATCCATATCCTTCTAAACCTACAATTTTTTTAGGATTGTTAGTCAATAATCTTATATTCTTTACTCCTAAATCTACTAAAATTTGGGCTCCTATTCCATAATCTCTTAAATCTGCAGGAAAACCCAAAGCTAAATTTGCTTCCACAGTATCCAAACCTTTATCTTGTAATTGATAAGCTTTAAGTTTATTTTTAAGTCCTATACCCCTTCCCTCTTGAGTGATGTACAGTAAGACACCTCTTCCTTCTTTATTTATCATTTTTAAAGATTCTCTTAACTGTCTTCCACAATCACATCTCAAAGATAAAAAAGTATCTCCTGTAAGACATGAAGAATGGACTCTAACCAAAATTGGGTTTTGAGTGTTTAAATCTCCTTTGTATAAAGCTAAACCCACTGTATCATCGATTATAGATTCATAAACTTTTAGATTAAAATCTCCGAATTCAGTAGGAAGATGAGTTTTGGCTATTAGTCTAATAAGCTTTTCTCTTTTCCTTCTATACTCTATAAGATCTTTTATAGAACAGATCTTTAAATTATGCTTTTGAGCGAATTTTATTAATTGAGGTACTCTTGCCATAGTTCCATCATCATTTATTATTTCACAAATTACAGCTGCAGGATAAATTCCAGCTAACTTACATAAGTCTACCCCGGCTTCAGTGTGACCAGCTCTTACTAATACTCCTCCAGGTCTTGCCATTAGAGGAAATACGTGACCTGGTCTTATTAGATCCTCAGGTTTAGTATTAGGATCTATTAAAGCTTTAATCGTAACAGCTCTGTCATAAGCAGAGATACCTGTGGTCGTCCCTTTTCTTGCATCACATGACTCCATCCAAGCAGTAGAAAAAGGATCTTGAGAATGAATCTTAAGTTCTGTATGTTGAGCCATTGGTCTTAAATCTAACTCCTTTAATCTCTCTTTCTCCATAGCCACACATACCAAACCCCTTGCTTCCTTTATCATAAAGTTTATCTTTTGAGGTGTTACAAATTGAGCAGGCAGAACTAGGTCTCCTTCATTTTCTCTATCTTCATCATCTACAACTATGACCATATTTCCTTTTCTCAACTCTTCTATAATTTCTTCAATACTATTAAACATAGTGGTAAAATTATATTTCATTTCTCTTGACATCTCAAGATTTTTTATATAATATTTTTGCATTAGTTTTCAATAAAAGGAGGACGGATATTGGCTAGGAGATGTGAAATCTGTGGTAAAAAACCTATAAGTGGAAATTCTATCTCTAGAAGAGGTTTAGCAAAAAAGAAAGGTGGGGTTGGAATTAAAACTACAGCTACTACTACCAGAAGATTTTATCCTAATCTCCAGAAAGTAAGAGTAAGGATTGGAAATAAAATCAAAAGGATAAATGTCTGTACTAAATGTTTAAAATCAGGGCGCGTTCAGAAAGTATAAGAAGGCTTTATATCTTTCAAGTTTAACATAATATCATCATCTGCTTTACTCAAAGAAAAACAAATATCAAATTTATTAAATCTATTGAAATATTCTTGATCAAATTCAGATTCTTTTAAACAACAGAATGTAAATTTGCCATCTGTAAAATAAACCTTTTTATCTGTAAGAGATGTTTTTGGGTAAACATTTTTTACTAAAAACACTGGTTCTGGGTTTCCTTCCCCAAAAGGTCCTAATAATTTTATGAATTCAATCAACTCATTATTTATCTCTTCAAAAGTTATTTGTGCATCTATAAAAATCGTTGGAACTAAGTCTTCAAAAGAGAGTTTAGCTTTAGCTATTTGATTTATTTTCTTTTTGAAATCAGTTAAATACTCTCTTTTTACACTTAACCCACAAGCTAACTTATGACCTCCATATTCATATAAAAATTCTTTACAATCGTTTAAAGCTGAAGTTATATCAAACCTTTCTATAGATCTTCCTGAACCTTTAGCTTTTCTTTCGTCTAAAGAAAGCAAAATACAAGGTCTAAAAAACTCTTCTTTTATTTTTGAAGCTACTATTCCTAAAACTCCCAAATGCCAATCCTCTTTCCACAAGACTAAAACCAAATCTTCTCTAAAATCTATATCTTTTTCTATTATAAAAAAAGCTTCCTCTAAAACTTGCTTTTGAATCTTCTGTCTTTGAGAATTTAAAGCTTCTAACTTTTCTGCCAACTTTTCACAAGAGCTCAAGGAATTAGAACTAAGTAATTCTAAGGAAAGTGTAGCTGTATCTAACCTGCCAGGTGCATTAATACGTGGACCTATTACAAAACCTATATGAAAAATATTTACTTTCTCAGGATTTAAGCGTGCTAAGTTCATTAAGACTTTCAAACCTGGTCTCTGAGTCGCTCTTAAAAATCTTAAACCTTCTTTTATAAAAATTCTGTTTTCATCGATTAAAGGTGCGCAATCACAGATTGTAGCTAAAACTACTAAATCTAAAAATTCATAAGGGAATCTATTTAATATCAACTGAGATAATTTAAAAACTAAGGCTGCTGAAACTAACTCTTTAAAAGGGTAATAAGAATCAGGTCTCTTAGGGTTTATAAAACCGAAAGCTGGATGTGGAAAGGAATTTACAAAATGGTGGTCGATAACGATAGTATCTGTACCTATTTTTTTTAGGTGTTCTATTACTTCTATATCAGAAGTTCCACAATCTGAAGTTATTAAAAGAGTAATCTTATTAGATTTAATGTAATCTATAATGTAACTTCCTAAACCATAGCCTTGAGTGAATCTATTAGGGATGAAAACTTGAGGGTCTGATCCCAACTTTTGAAGAGTTTCTTTTAATATACATACACTGCATACTCCATCTGTATCATAATCTGTAAATAATAATATCTTCTCTTTTCTTTCTATTGCCCTAAGTATTCTTTCTACAGATTTTTCTATATCAGGAAGATTCAAAGGAGAATGGAGATTTTCAAATGAAGAGTTTAAATATCTACTCAATCCTTTAAAATCTTTATTCCTTGAAGCCAAAATTCTTGCTTTTATTGAGTCTATCTTTACTTCTTTAATTAAGTAATTATAGACTTGCGTATTAAAATCTCTAAATACCCAGTTTTTCTTCATTGTTTTAAAAAATTTTTAAATTCAGTTACATTTTCTCAAGAGCCTTTACTCCTAAAAGTCCTAAACCCAATTTTAAAATATTTTTGGTAACTTTACACAAAAAGAGCCTTGCTTTTCTTATTTGGAAATCATTATCTAAAACTCTTTTTCTCTCATAAAACAGATGAAACTTATTACTCAGAGTCATCAAAAAATCTAACAGATAATAAGGCTCAAATAGAGTTACACACAGTCTTAATATTTCTTTAAATCTAACTAATATTCTCATTAAATCTAACTCTTCTTTTTCTTTCAAAACCTTTAAATCTTCTAAATTTACTTTAAAGTCTTTCATATTCTCCTTAGCAAATATACTACAGATTCTTGCATGAGCATATTGAATATAATAAACAGGATTATCTTTTGTCCTTTTTTTGGCTAACTCTACATCAAAATCAAGAGGAGAAGAAATTCTTCTTAAAAGATAGAATACCCTCGCACTATCTACTTCTATATCTTTTATTAGTTCTCTTAAAGAATAAAATTCACCTTTCCTTGTAGACATAGAGATTTTTTTATTATCCTTTAATAAACTCACATGTTGGCAAATTATAATCTTTAATTTGTTATCATCTAAACCTAAACCTTTAATAGCAGCTTTTAACCTTTCAATATAACCATGATGATCTGGCCCCCAAAAGTTTATTATCAAATCAGGATTCCTTGAAAATTTTTCATAGTGAAAAGCAATATCTGGAGCAAGGTAAGTATACTCTTTGTTAGATTTTACAACTACTCTATCCTTTGAATCCCCAAATTCAGAAGACTTAATCCAAAATGCTCCTTCTTTTTCATAAACAAGACCTTTTTCTTTTAAAAGATTTAAAACTCTCTCTATTTTACCTTCCTGTCTGAGTCTTTTTTGGCTTATCCATTCATCAAAATTTACTCTAAAAATTTCTAAATCTTTCTTTATCTCCTTTAAAATCTCTTTAACAGCTATCTCAGAAAAAAATTCTATAGGTTTTTCTTCTAAACCTTCTTCTAAGTTTTTGGCTATCTCTTTTAAATACTCTCCCTTGTACCCATCTTCAGGAATTTGAAAAGAAAGCCCTCTTAGTTCTCTGTATCTTGCTCTTAAAGATTCTCCTAACAGAGTTATTTGTCTTCCTTCATCATTTATATAATACTGAGTAATAACTTTAAACCCACAAAATCTTAAAATTCTAGCTAAGCTATCTCCTACACAAGCTTGTCTTCCATGAGCAAATGTTAAGGGACCTGTAGGGTTTGCACTTACAAACTCTAAGAGTACCTTTTTTCCTTTGCCAAAGTCTAATTTTTTAAGATCATATAATTCTAAAATATTCTTAAAAAGTGCTTCTTTGGAAAAGAAAAAATTCAAATACCCAGGTTTAGAAAACTCTATCTTCTCAAAATCTTGTTTAAGGACTTGATTTAACTTAGCTTCATAGTTTTTAAAAACTTCTTGAGGAGATTTTTTTATTCTTTTTGAAACTTTAAAAAGAATATTTGTGCTTATATCTGCAAATTCTAAAGGAGGAAATTCTAATATGAATTCCTTTTCTTCAAAAACTTCCTCTAAAGTTTTTTTTAAATTATCTATTATTCTATAACCTCTTTCTTTGCTTGATTCCATAAGTGTTCTAAGTCCCAATAATTTCTTGCTTCTTCAGAAAAAATATGCAAGATGAAATCTCCAAAATCTATGAGTATCCAATCAGTATTTTCTCCTTCTATATGATGAATACTTATCTTTTTTCTCTTTGTATATAACAGAATCTCTTCTAAAAGAGCCTGTGATTGTTTTTCTGATGTTGAAGAGCAGATTATAAAATAATCACATAATTGAGTTAAACCTCTCAAATCTAAGATAACTATTTCTTTAGCTTTCTTTTTTTTAAGAATATTTACTATATTATTTAATTGGGATATCAATTTTTACTTTTTTGAAATAATCTTTGAGTTCAGTTTCATCTATGTTACCTAAAAGAGTAAATACTACTTTATCTAAATCAAAAATATCTTTTGAAAATTTTTTTACATCCTCTAAAGTTATCTCATCCATCTTTTTCTTTATCTCATCCAAAGTAGGAATCCTATTTTCATAAACCACACTATCTCCCATATAAAGCATTCTTTCTGAAATAGAATCTAAACCTATTAAAAAATTTCCCCAAAGATAATCCTTTGCTCTTTTTAACTCTGAATCTTTAATATCAGTCTTTATATTCTCTAATTCTTTTAATACTAAATCTATTGCTTTGGTAACTTTTTGAGGAGCAGTAGCAAGATGAATACCAAATAAACCAATATCTTTGTATTTTCTTGTAAAACTTGAAACTTCATAAACTAAACCTCTCTTTTCTCTTATCTTCTCAAATAGCCTTGAACTCATATTTGCTCCTAAGATCACGTGCAACATTTCTTGTAAGAATCTTTGTGGATTTAAGCGTGACAAACCTAAAAAACTTATTATTAAATGGACTTGATTTATTTCTCTTTTTTCTAAAACTAATGATTTTTTATTTTTAAATTCCTCTTTTTTGAATCTAACAGATTTTTTTCTTTCTCTTTTAATCTTATCCATTAAAAATTCCTTTATCTCCTTTTTATTCAAATTTCCAGCGACACTTATTACCATATTAGAAGGTGTGTAAAATTTTTCTTTATGCTTTAAAAGGTCTTCTCTTTCTATTCTGCTTACAGTCTCAAAATCACCTATTATATCTGCTTCTAAACTACTACCTTTAAATATCTCCTTTTCATTTAATGAAAATACATAAGAAGATGGTAAATCTATGTGCATTTTTATCTCTTCAAATATCACTTTTCTTTCTTTTTCCAAATCTTCTTCTCTCAAAAGAGGATTTTGAGTCATATCTAAAAGTATTTCTAAAGTTTTGTTTTGATAGTTTGAAGGGACTTTAGCATAAAAACAAGTAACTTCTTTAGAAGTAAATGCATTTAGATAACCTCCCACACCTTCTATAGAAATTTTTATTTTTTTGCAAGAAAATCTTTTGGTGCCTTTAAAAACCATATGTTCAAAAAAGTGAGACAACCCTTTTTTAGAATTAGGCTCATCTCTTGAACCAACTTTAACAAAGACTCCTACAGCTACAGAATTCGTATCATTCATAAAAGATGTAGCTAACTTTACTCCAGATTTTAATTCTTCTAATTCAAACATATTAACTCTTTCAAAAATCTCTTAAATTTTTTAAAAAAATCTTTATCACCAAAATTACTATCTATAAATTCTAAAATTTTACTTCCAATAATTACTCCATCTGCATATTTTAAAATTTGTTCTATATGCCATCTTTTTGAAACCCCAAAACCTACACATAAATAGTTCTTAGTTATTTTTTTTAAATCCTTTAACCTTTGAATCAAACCTTTAAATAACTTTTCTCTAGGACCTGTAACTCCTGTCAAAGAGACATAGTATAAAAACCCTGTAGTTAAACTATCTATAAACTTTACTCTTTCAAAAGAAGTTAAAGGACTTATTAAAAAAATATTTGCCAAATTTTGTTTTTGCGATTCCTCCATATACTCATAAGCTTCTTCAGGAATTAAATCAGGAATAATTAAACCATCTATACCTACTTCTTTTGCTTCTTTCAAAAATCTTTTTATTCCTCTATTGTAAACTATATTATAGTAAGTAAGAAAGATTAATGGAATTTGAGTCCTTTTCCTTATCTCTTTTACTAATCTATAGATATCTTTTAATTTAGTGCCTTTTTCTAAAGAGACTTGAGTTGCCTTTTGAATTATAGGACCGTCAGCTAAAGGATCACTAAAAGGAATCCCTAATTCTATCATGTCAAAACCTGTCTCTATCAAAGCTAATGTCAGTGAAAGAGTAGATTCTAAATCTGGAAAACCACAGGTTAAGTAAGCTATTTTTACCTTTTTTTTATCTTCAAATACTCTTCTTATCCTATCCATTTTTTAACTATGTTAATATCTTTATCTCCTCTTCCTGATAAACATACAACTACTATTCTGTCTTTAAATCTCTTTTTAAATTTTTTTAATATGTAAATAGCGTGAGCAGATTCTAAAGCAGGAATTATTCCTTCAGTTTCAGACAATAGTTTAAAACCTTTAATAGCCTGTGAATCTGTTACTGCAAAATACTCACATCTCTTAATAGTCTTATAAAAACTGAGTTCAGGACCTACACCAGGATAATCTAAACCAGGAGCTATTGAATGGGTAACTAAAATCTGACCTTCTTTATCTTGCAAGACATAACTCTTTGCACCATGTAAGATACCTACTTTACCTTTACACAAACTTGCTGCATGTTCAGATGTATTTAAGCCTTTGCCTCCAGCTTCTACTCCTATAAATTTCACATTATCTTTATAAAAGGGATAAAAAAGACCCATTGCATTTGAACCACCACCTACACAAGCTATTAAAAAATCTGGTAGTTTTTTTTCTAACTTTAATATCTGAGCTTTTGTTTCTCTACCGATTACTGATTGAAAATCTCTTACTATTAAAGGGTAAGGATGAGGTCCTACCACAGAACCTAAAAGATAGTAAGTGGTCTTTACATTCGTTATCCAATCTCTAATAGCCTCAGAACAAGCTTCTTTTAAAGTCTGTGAACCACTTAAGACCTCTTTGACTTCAGCTCCTAATAACTTCATTCTAAATACATTTAAAGATTGCCTATTATAATCTATCTTTCCCATATAAACTGTGCATTTAAAGTTAAAAAGTGCTGAGACTGTAGCAGTAGCTACTCCATGTTGACCAGCACCTGTTTCAGCTACTATTCTGCGTTTTCTCATCCTTTTAGCTAAAAGTGCTTGTCCTAAGCAATTATTTATTTTATGAGCTCCTGTGTGCAAAAGATCTTCTCTTTTTAAATAGATCTTAAATCCTAATTTCTTACTCAAATTCTTTGCAAAATATAAAGGTGTTGGTCTACCAGCATATATCTTCAAATAAAATTCTAATTCTCTCTTAAAAACCTTATCTTTTTTTGCTTCTAAAAAGGCAGACTCTAAATCTTTTAAGGCTGGAACTAAAGTTTCAGGTACGAACTTTCCTCCAAACTCTCCAAAATAGCCTTTTTTATCTGGAAGCATTTTCTAAAATACCTTCAATCTTTTTTACTTCTCTCATAAAACTCTTTACTAATTTGGGGTCTTTTTTTCCAACACAGCTTTCTACTCCTGAAGCAACATCTAATCCCCAAGGTACAAAGTAAGAGAACAATCTTTTTATATTATGAGGTTTCAAACCTCCTGAAACTATAATAGGTTTTTTTGATCTTAAATTTTTTAAAACCTCCCAGTTAAATGCTCTACCTGTACCCCCTTCTGAATTAAAAGAAAAAGTATCTAACAAAATTGCATCAGTGTCAAATTTATTTATCTCTTTTAAAGAACTTTTATCTTTAACCTTTATGACTTTTATTACTTTTAGATATTTTCTTAAATAATCTATATCTTTTTGAGAGTATTGTAAAGAATGGAGTTGAACAGTATCTAAGTTACAGGATTTAGCTATTTTTAAGATTTGAACAGGTGTCCTTTCTACAAATACTCCTACTTTACTTATAAAAGGAGGCAACTTCTTAATAATATCTTTTGCTCTTTGAGGAGATATATATCTTTTTGATTTTTGATAAAAAATAAAACCTAAGGCATCTACACCTTCATTTACACACAACAAAGCATCTTTTAAATTTTTTATTCCACAGATCTTAATCCTTATCTTCATTTTTTTACAATTCCTTATAAATCTTTATCTTTTGAGGACCTGATTTTAAAAGGTCGTATCCTATTAATAAAGCATCTACTTTTAGTTCTTTCAACCTAATTACATCTTCTTTTCTTTTTATCCCACTCTCACTCACAATTACTTTATCTTTAGGTATCTTTTTTATTAACTTTTGAGTCGTCTTTAAATCTACTTTAAAAGTATCTAAATCTCTGTTATTTATTCCTATAATTTGAGCATCTATATAAAGAGCTTTTTCTAAATCTTCTAAATTATGGACTTCTACTAATGCTTCTAAATTTAGCTCTTTTGTTTTTTTATACAAAACTTCCAATTTCTGTTTAGTCAAAATTCTTGCTATTAAAAGAACTGCATCTGCTCCTATTAACTTGGATTCTAAAATCTGAATCTCATCTATTATAAAATCTTTTCTTAATATAGGTAAACTCACTTTTTCTTTAACTAACCTTATATCCTCAACACAACCTGCAAAAAAATATGGCTCAGTTAAAACTGAAATCGCATCTGCTTTGTAAGACTCATATTGAGAAGCTAACACCATAGGATTATAAGAAGATATAATAATACCTTTTGAAGGAGAAGCTTTTTTAACTTCAGCTATTATTTTTAGATTCTTATCTCTTTTTATAGCTTTTAAGAAATCTCTTTTCTCTGTTTTAAAATATGTTTTTTTATAATAGAGAGTTTTTTTTAAAAAATTTACTCTCTTTTCAGTCAGCTCTAATATTTTAGCCAAAAACTTCATCTTTGAGAAAACTCTATAAATCTATTTAATATCTCCAAAGGTTTTTTTGAATCTATTAAATCAGAAGCTAGTTCTACACCTTCTTTTAAACTCTTTGCTTTCTTAGCTAAAAATAAACAAGCTCCTGCATTTACTTCTACTACATCTCTTTGAGGCATTCTTTTTGCTTTTAATACATCTAAAAATACTCTTTTACTTTCTTCTAAACTATTTACCTGAATATCTTTTATCTTTATCTTCTTTTTTCCAAAATCTCTGGGTTCTAAAACCATTTTTTTGATCTTTTTACCATCTAAAAACCCTACATATATTCTTTTTGACAAAAATATCTCATCTACTCCAGGTTCTGACCATACTACAAATGCTCTTTTTACTCCTATGTTCTTTAAAACTTTTACTATAGTATCAATCAAAGCCTTATCATAAACCCCTATAATTTGAATATTTGCTAAAGCAGGATTGCTCAAAGGACCTGCTATATTAAATATGCTTCTAAAACCTAACTCTCTTCTCACACCTTGCACATATTTCATACAAAGATGATAAAAAGGAGCAAATAAAAAACCTATACCGATTTTTTTAATGCACTCAGCTGTCTTTTGAGGAGGAAGTCTTATATTCACTCCCAAAGCTTCTAAAATATCTGCGCTCCCACATTTAGAACTCACACTCCTATTTCCGTGTTTGGCTACTTTTATACCACCAGAAGCTACTACAAAAGCTGTGCAGGTAGAGACATTAAAAGTAGAAAGCTTATCTCCTCCTGTCCCACAGGTATCAGCTATAAATTCTCTTTTTTTATCTCTCACATTAATTTTAATAGCTTTTTCTCTCATAGTCTTTACTAAAGCAGTGATCTCTGTTGGAGTCTCACCCTTCATTGTCAGAGAAGTGATAAAACTTGCTATCTGAACATCTGAAGTCTTTCCTTCTAAAATCTCATTTGCGACTGTATACATCTCTTTAAAACTTAAATTTTTATTTAAGATCAATTTTTTAATAGCTTTCTCTATCATATCTCTAAAAAATTTTTTATAATTTTTTCTCCTTCTTTAGTTAAAACTGATTCTGGATGAAACTGAACTCCAAATAGATTATACTTTTTATGCCTTATGCCCATGATCTCTTTATCTTCAGATTCTGCACAAATAACAAAATCCTTAGAAAGTGTATTTCTATCTATAACTAAAGAATGGTATCTTGTAGCTATAAAAGGATTTTCTACTTTTTTAAAGATGAATCTTTTATCATGAAAAATTTTTGAGACTTTGCCATGCATTATTCTTTTAGCTTTAATGATTTTGGCTCCAAAACTATAACCTATAGCTTGATGTCCCAAACATACTCCTAAGATAGGTATCTTTTTATAAAATTCTTTGATAATTTCACAAGTTAGGCCTGCATTTTCAGGTCTTCCAGGACCAGGTGAAATTAATATTTTGTCAGGTTTTAATCTTTTTATCTTATCTAAAGTAATTTTATCATTTCTAAATACTTTAAATTTTCTACCTAACTTTCCTATGATTTGAACTAAATTAAAAGTGAAAGAATCATAGTTATCGATAACTAGTATCATTCTTCTATCTTTATTTTTGCTCCTAAAGCTTCTAACTTTTCTTTTAAATTCTCATAACCTCTATCTAAGTGGTAAACTCTTTGAACTACAGTCTTTCCTTTTGCTCTCAAACCTGCCAATATCAAAGCAGCTGATGCCCTCAGATCAGAAGCCATCACTTCTGCTCCAAAAAGGTCGTTTGTACCTTCTATTAATAAATGTGGACCTTGTCTTTTAATTTTTGCTCCCATCCTATTCAACTCTGGTACATGCATAAATCTATCTGGAAATACACGTTCTGTTACCACACAACTACCTTTTGCTACACTCATCAGACTCACATATTGAGCTTGTAAATCTGTAGGAAAACCTGGGAAAGGTAGGGTCGTCATATTCTGAGCTATAATATTAGAAGGTAAAACCTCTATTTTTTCATCTTCTGTTATTAACTTTGCTTTGCATTCATTTAATTTATCTAAGACTGCTCCTAAATGAGAAATCTTAGCACCTTTTATAGTCATTTTACCTTTTGTAATTAAACCTGCCATAATGAAAGTGCCTGCTTCAATCCTATCTGGAATCACTGTGTGTTCAGCTCCTTTTAAAGTTTTTACTCCTTCAATCTCTATCCAAGGAGTACCTGCTCCTTTTATTTTGGCTCCCATCTTATTTAAAAAATCTGCTAAATCTTTAATCTCTGGCTCACAAGCTGCATTTTCAATTAAGGTCTTTCCTTTACTTAAAACTGCACACATTAATACATTAGCTGTAGCTAAAACTGATGAGCCGAATTCTCCTCCTAAATAGATTCTATTTGCTCTTAATTCTTTAGCACTTCCTATTACATAACCTGATTTTATTCTAAAATTTACCCCTAACATACTCAAACCCTTCAAATGCAGATCTACAGGTCTCACACCTATCACACAACCCCCAGGAAAAGAGACTTTTGCTCTTTTAAATCTAGCCAAAAGTGGCCCTAAAACACAAAAAGAAGCTCTCATTCTGCTCACTATCTCATAAGGAGCAAGAATTCTGGGTTTGGTAGTCTTTTGAGTTATTTTTAAAGTATCACTATCAAACTCCACTTTTTTTCCTAAAAATTCTAATAATTCTTTCATAGTAAAAACATCTACTACTCGAGGGACATTTTTGATTATACACTTTTCAGAAGTAAGGAGGGTCGAAGCCATAATAGGTAAAACTGAATTTTTAGAACCTGAAATTTTAACTTCTCCTTTTAAAGATACGTTCCCCCAAATTAAATACTTCTTCATTTCTGCAAAATTAATATTCTATCTATATCTTGAAAATCTTTTTTGAACCAGAATTTTGAATAAGATAGCTTTTTTAAGATCTTAGAGAGTTCTGATGAATGTTTGTGACCTATCTCACATATTAAATACCCTTCTTTTTTTAAAAGATCATAACTTTGAAAAATTATTTTTTTAATCACATCTAATCCGTCCTTACCTCCTATAAAAGCTTTGATTGGCTCATAAGTTATCTCTTTTTGCAGAGAACCTAATTCTGAAGTTGCAACGTAAGGAGGATTAGCACATATAAAATCAAAGATCTCTTTTTTGGTAAATGCTTCTAATAAATCTGCCCTTATCAAACAGATCTTTTCTTTAAGATTGTGAATATGTAGATTTTTCTTTGAAATTTTGATAGCTTTCTCACTGATATCTACAGCATAAAGTCTTTTTATATCTAAATACTTACACAAAACTATTCCTATATTTAAACTGCCACAACACAGATCCAATCCTATTAACTCTTTTTTATCTTTCAAAAGATTTATAGCTTCTTCTACTAAAATCTCTGTCTCTGGTCTGGGGATAAAGACCCCTTCTTCTACTAAAATCTTTTCTCCAAAGAATTCTACATTCCCGACTATATATTGGAAAGGATAACCTCTTTCTCTTTTTTCTAAGAAATCTTTGATAAGTTCTTCGTTCTCTTTTAATATCTTTACATCATAAATTAAAAAATCTTTAGTATTCAACTTTTCCTTTAAAAACCAATATATCTCTCTTTCAAATTTTTTAAAGAAATTATGTCTCTTTACTATTCTCATTTAAAAATTTTTTAAACTTCTCTTGAATTTCGAATTCTGAAAGTGCCTCTATGATTTCATCTAACTCTCCTTCTAAAATTTCTTCTAATTTATAAAGAGTTAAAGAGATCCTGTGATCTGTAACCCTATTTTCTGGAAAATTATAAGTCCTTATTTTTTCTGAACGTTCAGCTGTCCCTATTTGAGCTTTCCTCTTTGCTGACATTTCTTTTTCTTGCTTTTCTTTGTAATACTTTATTAATCTAGCTCTTAAAATCCTCATAGCTTTTTCTCTGTTTCTGATTTGAGAACGTTCATCTTGACAACTTACTGTGATCTGAGTAGGAATATGTGTAATCCTAACTGCAGAATCTGTAACATTAACGTGCTGACCCCCAGGACCTGAAGCTCTGAAGACCTCTATCTTTAAATCTTTTGGGTCTATCTGAAGATCTACCTCTTTAGGCTCTTCTAAAACTACCACACTTGCAGTTGAAGTGTGAATCCTTCCACTAGATTCTGTGATAGGAACTCTCTGAACTCTGTGAACTCCACTTTCAAATTTGAATGCAGACCATACTCCTTTTCCTTTCACTGAAAATATAATTTCTTTAAAACCACCTATATCTGTGGGATGCGAACTTAACACCTCTAATTTCCAAGATTTTTTTTGAGCAAATTTTGAGTACATTCTAAATAAATCTTTGGCAAATAAGCTTGCTTCTTTACCACCAGCTCCTTGTCTTATCTCTACGATTATGCTCTTTTCTTCTGTATCTTCTAAGAATAACTTTTTTAATATTTTCCTTTCTAATTCTTTTATTTTCTTTTCTAAATCTTGTTTTTCTGATGATGCTAATTCTCTGAGTTCTGGATCTTTTTCATTCTTTAATAACTCTTCTGATTCAGATTTCTTTTTTAATAAATCTTCATATTGATTGTAAAGTTCAATTAGAGGAGTTAACTTTGATAGTTCTTTGGTAAGTTCTTGAAATTTATTCTTATTTTCTATTACTTCACTTTTACATAAAGTCTCTTGGATATGAAGATACCTCTCCTTTACTCCTTTAAGAATCTTTTTGAGGAGCATTTTAAAAAATTATATATAATCTTCTCCGTACTTCTTTTTAAATTTTTCTACTCTTTTTTCTGAATCTACGTACTTTTGTTTTCCAGTAAAGAATGGATGGCATTTAGAACAGATCTCTACCCTTATATTTTGCTTTGTAGACCTTGTATGAACTACATTTCCACATGCACAGATTATGGTGGTAAGTTTATAAGGAGGGTGTATTCCTTTTTTCATTTTCTACTCCTTTCTTTTTACTGAATCTTACCCATACTATTTAAAAACTCATCATTGGTTTTGGTACGTTTTAACCTATCTATCAAAAGCTCTATAGCCTCTACAGAACTCAAATCATTCAAAACTTTTCTTAACATCCAAATTCTCTGAAGTTTATTTTGAGAAATTAGTAACTCTTCTCTTCTGGTATTGGATCTCTTTATATCTATAGCTGGATATATTCTCCTCTGAAAAATGTTCCTGTCAAGAGTTATTTCCATGTTTCCTGTACCTTTAAACTCTTCAAATATAACTTCATCCATCCTTGAACCTGTATCTATTAAAGCTGTAGCAATTATAGTTAAAGAACCTCCTTCCTCTACAGCACGAGCTGCTCCAAAGAATCTCTTTGGTTTATGTAAAGCATTTGAGTCTATGCCTCCAGTTAAAATTCTTCCTGAATGAGGTTCCACTAGATTATAAGCTCTTGCTAATCTGGTTAAACTATCTAACAGAATTACTACATCCCTTTTATGTTCTACTAATCTTTTTGCTTTCTCCAAAACTATTTCAGCTACTCTTACATGTTGGTCTGCAGGTTCATCGAAAGTAGAACTTATAACCTCTCCTTTTACCATCCTCTTCATTTCTGTAACTTCTTCAGGTCTTTCATCGATTAAAAGGACTATTAAGATCACCTCTGGATGGTTCTTCATTATGGCATTAGCTACTTTTTGTAAAAGGACTGTCTTTCCACTGTAAGGAGGAGCTACGATCAATCCTCTCTGTCCTTTTCCAATGGGTGAGATCATATCGATTATTCTTGTAGAGAGTTCATCAGGGTCAGATTCCAACTTAAATTTTTGATTTGGATAAACAGGTGTCAAATTATCAAAACAGATTCTTTTCTTTGCTTCTTCAGGATCCTCAAAGTTTACAGCTTCTACTTTTAAGAGAGCAAAGTATTTTTCATTTTCTTTCGGAGGTCTTATCTGTCCAAAAACAGTATCACCTGTCCTTAACTCAAACTTTCTTATCTGAGAAGGTGAGACATAAATATCATCGGGAGAAGGTAAATAATTATAATTAGAACTTCTTAAAAAACCAAAACCTTCAGGTAATACTTCTAAAACACCTGACCCAAACATTAATCCTTCTTTTTCTGCTTTAGCATGTAAGATCTTAAATATTAACTCTTGTTTCTTTAAACCACTAATTCCATTTATCTTGAGTTCTCTAGCTAACTTATGAAGATCAGAAACATTCATATTTTTCAACACATTGATATCTAATTCTTTTTCATTTAATTTAAGTTTTGAATTCTTCTCCATAGCTTTTCAACCTCCTTTTTTAGACTTTCCAGATCTTTATTGTTTTTGATTACAAAATCTGCTTTTTTTTCCTTTTCTCTTAAAGGTATCTGCAAATCTATCCTTTTTTTTATCTCCTGAATTGGAACTTCGAGTCTTTTTTTTGCTCTTTCAATAGAATTTTTTTTATAGGAACTTACACAGATAATGTAATCAAAAAGACCTTCTAATTTTTTTTCAAAAAGAAGAGGAACTTCTACTATTTTTATCTCTTTTTTATTATCTCTTTTCAAAAAATCTTTTATTATCTTTATTATTTGGGGATGAACTATTTCCTCCAATTTTTTAAGTTTTCTTTGAGAAGAAAATACAATTTTACTCAATTTTCTTCTATCTATTTCTTTATTAGAATTTAAGATTTGACTTCCAAATTCTTTTACTAACTGTTTATAAATTCTGGTTCCTTTTTTATAAAGTCTATAGGTTATCGCATCTGCATTCAGAGTTTTAGCTCCCAGAGAAGAAAACATATTTAAAACTGTGGTCTTTCCTGTGCAAAAACCACCAGTTAAACCTAAGAAAGGCATTTATTGTAAATCTCAAGATAACTTTTGGCTGAATCTAACCAACTAAATGATAATTTCATAATTCTGTTTCTTACTTCTTTTAATAATCCTTTATTTTTAAAAAGAATTTCAGATTTCTCTAAAGCTTCCATAAAACAGTCTAATTCCATTTTATAAAAGACAATACCTCTTCCCTTTTTCTCGCTGAATACATCTGTTACAGTATCTTTTAAACCACCTGTACTGTGAACGATAGGAATAGTTCCATATTTAAAACTTATTAGTTGACCTAATCCACAAGGTTCAAATCTTGAAGGCATTAAGAAAAAATCACAACCTGCGTAAATTTTATGTGCAAGGGTCTCATCGAATTTAATATTCAGAGAAAAATATTTTTTATCTAAAGTTTTACTAAGCTCTTCTAATTTCTTATGATAACTCTCATCACCTTTACCTAAGATTATTACTTCAAACTTCTTTTTATTTAGAATCTGGGGTAACGCTTTGCAGATTAAATCTATACCTTTTTGTTCAGTTAATCTTCCTACAAATCCTAATAGAATCAAATCTTTATCCTTTTTTAAACCTAATTCTGATTGCAACTTTATTTTATTTAAAGTCTTTGCTCTCAAATTTTTGTTATCATATGTATTGAAAATCAATTTATCTTTCTTTGGATCCCAGATTTTATAATCTAATCCATTTAGAATACCAAACAAATTATCTTTTCTTTTTCTTAAGACTCCTTCTAACCCACATCCAAACTCTGGAGTCTGTATCTCTTTACTATAAGTAGGACTTACTGTTATCAAAACATCACTAAACAGGAGGGCACCTTTTAGTATATTTATTTTCCCATAAAATTCTAATCCGTCAATAGAAAATAAACTCTGGTCTAAGCCTAAAAGAGGAAATTTTTCTTTTTCAAACAATCCTTGATAAGCTAAATTATGGATAGTAAAAGCAGTCTTTATATCTTTATAAAACTCATCAGAATTTAATTTGAATTTAAGAAAAACAGGGATTAAACCTGTCTGCCAATCATTACAATGAATAATATGGGGCTTAAAATTTATTTTTTTAATTATTTCTAAAGTCTTCTCACAATAAAATTTAAATCTTTCTAAATTATCTGGGTAGTCACCAGTTTCTGTCCCATAGAGTCCATCTCTATTAAAATACTCATCATTTTTTATGAATATAACTTCAATACTTTTGCCTATCTTTGAAATTCCAAAATCTTCAAAATTCTTTTGAGGTTTTATTCCTTTATACCAGGGCATACTAATCTTTATTTCCAGTCCCAATTTTTCTAAACTTAAAGGTAAACTCCCTGAAACATCAGCTAACCCCCCAGTCTTAGCAAAAGGAAAAACTTCTGAAGAACAAAACAACACTTTCATTTTAAAAGACCTCCTTACTTTAAATCTGCCCAAGTTCTGCCTACATTTATCTCCACTTTTAAAGGTACTTTTAATTCTATTACCCTTTCCATCTTTTCTTTGACTATATTTTTTAAGTCATCTAATTCTTCTTTCTTCACATCAAATATTAATTCATCATGAATTTGAATACAAAGTTTTGATTGCATCTTTTTCTTTTCCATCTCTTTATCTATCTCGATCATAGCTAACTTTATGATATCAGCAGCTGTTCCTTGAATAGGAAAGTTTCTAGCTGCTCTTATAGCATAGTTTCTCACTTCAGGAATTTTACTTTTTATTTGAGGTATGTACCTTCTTCTTCCTAAGAGTGTACTCACATAATTTTTTTGTAAAAGCTCTTCTAAAATCTTATCTATGAAATCTTTTACTTTAGGGTATTTAGAAAAGTATTCTTTAATAAAATCTTCTGCAGATTTTAAATCTACGTTCAATTCTTTACTTAAAGAATATGGGCCCATCCCATAAATTATTCCAAAATTTATTCTCTTGGCTCTATCTCTTAAAATAGGAGTTACATCTCTTTCTTCTACTTTGAATACTAAAGAAGCTGTGTAAGTGTGGATATCTTTATCATCAAGAAATGCTTTTATCAAATTTTCATCTCCTGAAAGATGGGCTAAAATCCTTAACTCAATCTGGGAGTAATCAGCTGACATTAAAAATCCTTCTTCAAAAGAGGATACAAAACACTCTCTGATTCTTTTGCCTAACTCTGTTTTAGAAGTAGGAATATTCTGAAGATTAGGATGTGAAGAACTTAACCTTCCAGTTGAAGTAGAAGTTTGATTAAAACACGCATGAATTTTATGTGTAGAAGGATCTAAGAAATTTAATAAAGGCTCTACATAAGTAGATTTTAATTTATTTAACTGTCTGTATTCTAAAATTAACTTAGGTAAAGGATGTTGAGAACTTAATTTTTCTAAAACTTCCTCATCTGTAGATGGACCTGTCTTTGTTTTCTTTATTACAGGTAATTTCAATTTTTCAAAAAGTAGTGTTCTTAACTGCAAAGGAGAATTTAGATTAAAGTGAGTTCCTGCCAGAGTGTAAATCTTTTCTATTATCTTTAATGATTCTGACTCTAAGTCTTTAGCTAATTTTTTTAATCTCTCTAAATCCAACTTTATCCCATTTGACTCCATCTTTGAAAGTACTTTTACCAGGGGCATCTCTATCTTATAAAAGAGTTCTTCTTGGTTCTTTTCTTTTAAGATCTCTTTCAATTTAAGATAAAGTTTAGAGATAAAATAAAGAGCACTTTCAACGTAAGTGTCATCTATAAATTTATCTAAATAATCAAAGACTAAATCTCTTAATTTAAAAGAAGCTCTATCAGGTCTATCTATGTAAGAAGCTAGCTCTACATCAAAATATAAGCCCCGTAAATCTATTCCTTTCTTAGATAAAAGATAACTCTGTGTTTTCAAATCATAAGATATCTTTTTGACAGAATCTGATTCTAAGAGCTCTTTTATCTCAAAAATCTTGGTCTTGTAAACAGTATCTTCTTTTAAAATGTACACATCTTCTAAATTAGAATTATCTAACAAGAATACTATCTCTTTCTGTAAAAGAATTTCATTTTTATTTTTATTTAAAAATTCAGTTTTTATATTCACCTTCTCTACAGGTAAAGGAGGCAATCTCTCTAAGAGTCTTTTAAACTCTAACTCAGAATAAATCTTGTATAACTTTACTAAATCTGGTGAATTTAATTTTAAATCATCTATACAAAGACCTAACTCTACATCTTCTCTGAGCTTTGCTAATTCTTTATTTAAAAGAATCTTTTCTTTATTTTCCCAAAATATTTTTTTTAGAACTGGGTTAAGTCTATGTAAATTATTTAAAATATTCTCTATATTTTTAAACTCTCTCAAAAGTCTTAAAGCAGTTTGATTGCCTATCCCTGGTATTTTGGGGATGTTATCTGTAGTATCTCCTACTAATGCTAAATAGTCAGGTATACTTTGAGGTAAAATGCCCAATTCTTTAACTATAAGATTCTCATCTATCATTTTTTGTTTTAAAGGGTCGTAAACTATGACTTCTTTATTTTTTATTAGCTGCAACACATCTTTATCATTACTTACTATTATAATCAAAAGATTGGGAGAAAACTTTTTGACTAATGAACATATGAGATCATCTGCTTCAAAACCTTCTTTCTCTATTATCCTTATATTTAAAGCTTGGATTAGTCTTTTAATGTAAGGAAATTGCAATTGCAAAGCATCAGGAGTAGGTGGTCTATGGATTTTATATTCTTTAAACTTTTCTTGCCTAAAGGTTTTCTTAGAGACATCAAAACATATTCCTATATATTGAGGAGAAAAATCATCTAATATTTTATTTATCATATTACTGAACCCAAAGATTGCTCCTGTAGGAAATCCCCATGAAGTAGAAAGATTCTTTAAAGCATAAAATGCACGATAACAGAAAGAGCTTCCATCTATTAAAATTAACTTCTCTTTCATGAATTTTTTAAACTTTTATTTGAGAACCAGAAAAAAATTACTCCTGTTCTTTTAAGATCTCTGAGACAAGTTCTAAAGCTCTCTTCAATTGTTGGCCTGCAAGTAAGTAACTGTCCTCTTCAAAGTATAAGAGGCTCTGCTGAACATAAGTTTTAAATCTTTCTTTTATCTCCTCTTTCACACTCTTTTTATACATTTCTTTTGCTTTTTCTAAAATTTCTCTGGAAGGGCTCATCCTTATTATCTTTTGAAATTCTCTCTTTGCCTGAGAGTACTTACCTTGATTAAAAAAACTTAAACCCATCTTGTAAAGCTCTTTTGCTTGTTCAGCTTTCTGTTGTTTTTGGTAAGAGATTTTTTTAGAAAGTTCTATCATCTCATCTTCTAATAATTCTTTTTTTAACTCAGGAAATCTTGCAGACAAAATCTTTAAATGCTGCTTTGCCTTTTCTCTCCACAATTCTCCTCTCCTACCCAATTTAAATCTTAACCTCCAGTACTTGGCTGCTTTTTCAAGATTCCCTTTTTTCTCATAGAATAAAGCTAAGTTAGAATATGCAGCTAAATTCTTAGGATTTATCTCTATAGCTTTTAAATAGTTTTCTTCTGCTTTCTTATCATCTCCTAAAGCTTCATAGACAACGCCTAAATCATTATAAACTTCAGAAAAGTAAGGATCTATCTGAATAGCTTTCTGATAAAATCTAAGAGCAGTCTCTAAATCTCCACTTTTTTGTGCTTTTAATCCTAACTTTCTGTAATATTTGGCTTCTTCTTCTAAAAGATGGGTTTGAGCAAATATATAAAAATTCAAACTAATTAACAGAAAAAAGAAAGAAAAGATTTTTTTTCTCATTGTTTTAAAAATAACAAATTTCTATAAAAAGTCAAGGAAAACAAACTTTAATCTTTAACTTTAAGTTTCTGATAAATTCTATTATACATATCTATCTCTTTAAAGACTAACTTAGCTTCTGAAACTAAAGTCTCAGACATCCCTATAACTAAATAACCTCCGTCTCTTAAAGCTTTATAGAATCTATTTAATATCTGTTCTTGCAGAGGTTTTGTAAAATATATAAATACATTTCTACATAATATCATATCTATGTTAGAAAAGTATTCTGAAGAAGTTAAATCCAAATATCTAAACTCTACATATTTTTTTATCTCTTCTTTTAGCTGGAAACTCCCCTTTTCATAAATAAAGTATTTTTTCAAAAGCTCTTCTTCTACATTCTTCAAATCATCTGAAGAATACCTTGCCTTTTTTGCTTTATCTAAAGAATCTTTGTCTATATCTGTACCATAAATCCTTACAGGAATTTTCAAATCATCTATCTCATTTATAAGGATTGCTAAAGAATAAGCTTCTTGACCTGCAGCACAACCTGCACTCCAAATAAAAACAGGTTCATTACTCTTATTTTTCTCTTCGATAATCTTCCTTAGAATTTCTTCAAGTCTTTTCCATAAAGGAGGGTCTCTAAAAAACTCTGAAACATTTATAGCTAAAACTTCAAAAAGTTTCTCATACTCCTGAGGAGAGTTAGCTAAAATTTTCAAATACTCTGAATAAGAGTCCACTTTGTTAGCTAAAAGTCTTAAAGCTATTCTTCTTTTCAAAACATTTTCTCTATAATTTCTAAAATCTACTCCTCTATCTTGATAAATTTTCTCTAAAAGTCTTTTGAATGCTTCTTTTCTATCCTCTTCTATAGGATGAGGTGGATTTTTACTTACCTCTTCTATTGTTTGATTTATTTGAATAAAAATCTCTTTGAAATACTTTTTCATAATAGCTTCTTTCTTTAAATCGTAATCATTACTCACATCTGTATATTCAGAAGGGAATCTAGAAAGTAGTTTTTCTAACATCTTCTTTTTACACTTTTCACAAGTACAGATATCAAATCTTAACTTTAGACTCCTCTCTAAAAAATCTTTTAATACTTCCTCTATTATATTTTTTCTATTACTCATTCTGATTTAAATCTGTAAAAGTATAGGTTACTAAATCCATTGTTATAGATTGATATGGAAGGATCTCTTCTTTTCTCTTTATCTTTATACTCTTTATTAAGGTTATCCTTTCTAATTTTAAAATATCTTTCAGAAAAGAGGTAAGATTAAAAAAATCACCTTTACAGTATATCTGAAAAGAAAGAGATTTTATTGATATTTCTTTCTGAGAAGTTGTAGTTTGTTGAGAAAACTCTGAACCAAAAACATTTTGGGATCCAGTTTGTGAAAGAGAAAAATTTTTTTTATCTTCAAAACTACTTTCAACTCCTTGAGAAGTTCCTTCAAAAGAAACTTTATCTTCTTCTTCATATTTGAACTCCATATCTTTTAATTTATGTTTAAGACCCAAAAGAGCTATCTTTTTCATTAATTTTAAAGGTACTTTTTCATTTTTAGGTACTTTTTTTTCTATTAATTTTTGTTTATTGTTATATTCAGCCAATTCCTTTTGAAAGTTTTCCCATTCTTTTTTAATCTTTTTTGCCTCATCTAATTTTTGTTGAGTATAATTTAACTGTTTTTTTAAAGAAAGATTTTCTTTAAATTGCAATATAGAAAGAAAGCTAAAGAGGATAATAAATATCACCAATATTGAAATGATAAAATTAAACTTCATTTTTTAACAATATCTGCTCTTATATTAAATTTCCTTATCTTTACAAGAGTAGAAGGCAAATTCTTTGTATTTAGATTATTAAAAGAGAACTTTTTCAACTTTGGAAAATCTACTTTCACATTTGCAAAATAAGGACTTTTCTCTAAATTTAATTTAAACTTTTTTATTATCTCTATTGCATCTTCGTATGAACTTAAAATTTGAGCTTCAATTCTTAACTTATACATTTCAGGCACATCTAATAGAACTGAAGATTCTGTTAAATTGTAGTTACTTCCTATGTAAAGAGTATCTATTAAGACCTCTGGAGGAGTAAACCTTGCTATTTCTTTTAAGATAACAGAAAGATCAAGTTTTTTTTCCATTAACCCTTTAATCTTCTCTGATCTTTCAAAGATTAACCTCTTTTTTTCTTTAAACTCATCTACCATTTTTACAATCTTCTTTATATCTTTTATCTCAACATTTAAATTCTTAATCATAGATTTCAACCTGTAGTTATTAATCAAAAGATTAACATAATTTAAACAGATAAAAAAAAGAATAAAAATAAAGATTACTATAAGGATCAGTTTTCTTGCAGCTATTACCTCTCTTTTCTTTAACTCTGAAGGTAAAAAGTTTACTACTTTTAATTTCTCTCTATCTACAAGCAGACCTAAATTTACAGCTACTGCTCCTGCAAATAATGGCATAATCTCTTCTGAAAGTGTAGATGCACAAGAAACTTCAAAATATTCAAAAGGTCTCAAGATTTTACATCTTCCTCCTATCTTTTCTGTTAACATTTTAAATAACCCTTTAATTCCTAATCCCCCTCCAAAGAAAAATAAATTTCTGACTCTTTCTCCCTTTGTTAACTCTTTATAATAAATTAGACTCCTTCTAATCTCCTGAACTATTCTTTCTATCTCTGTCTGCCAAAGCATTTTAAGTTCCAATAAGTTAATCTTTTTTCTTTTATCTTCCTTTAAAAAAGCTTCATATTTTTGGCGCATTATTTGT
The DNA here is from genome assembly GCA_965541615.1 of uncultured bacterium. GTDB lineage: Bacteria > Omnitrophota > Gorgyraeia > Duberdicusellales > CBEUCJ01 > CBEUCJ01. The sequence continues at coordinate 158,144 of CBEUCJ010000003.1, forward strand.
TCAGCTACTTCTATTCTATCTTCTAGATTTATATCTATAGTAGGTACTCCTTCTTTTTTTACAAGTTCTTCTGCTTCTTGGAAAGTTAAGTTTAAATTCTTAGATATCTTTTGGATAATATCTTTTAATCCAAACTTAACATTCCTATAGAAATTTAATTTTCTATCCTTAGCAATGATTATATCTAAAGAATCATAACCAATATTTATAAAAGCTGTGCTATCTGAATTTAAATCTTTTTCATATAACAAAAATAAAGGTACAACAGAACATAAAGGGGTTATCAGAGAAGGCAAAAGACCGTTTGAAAATTTAAATAGATTTAAAACTTCTTCTATATATACTCTTTCTGTTTTCAATACTAAAATCTCATAGTAAACATTTTCTTGTTTTTTTATCTCTCTTAAAACAGCGTATTCAAATGTACTCTCAGGTCCTGGTGAAGGTATTATTTTGCGTTTTGCTTCTAAAACTACAGCTGATTTTAATTCTTTAGGTGACATCTTAGGTAACTCTATTATAGTCAAATTAGTAGACGGAGAAGGAATATTTATTCCTATTTGAGCTTTTTTAAGAACTTCTTTAGGAATATTAGAAGTTATCTTCTCAAAAAACTCTTTTGGAGCTATTTTTTCCTTTTCATATGGAGTCTCAAATAAGAAAAATTTAGAAATGCATATCTTCTTTTTCTGCACAAAACTCTGAACTACTTTTGTAAATCTTTTCCCTATATCTATTCCTATGAATGTCTTCACGGAATCTTACACCCCCATTACTCTAACCATCTTAAATATCGGTAAAAATATAGCTAAAGCTATCGTTCCTACTATAATTCCCATTATAACTATCATTATAGGTTCTGAAAGAGCGAATATCTTTTTAATGGTTGAGGAAACCTCTTTATTATAAAAATCAGCTACTCTCATTAAACTTTCTACCAAACTTCCTGAACGCTCTCCAACACTTACCATACGCACTACCATAGCAGGAAACTCTCCTGTCTCTCTTAAAGAATTTGCTAATCTTTCTCCCATATTTACACTATCTTTTGCTTTTGCTACAGCTTTTTTAAGTCTTAGATTTGTTAAGGTTTCTTTGGCTATATCTAAAGCACTCAATAAATTTATTCCTGCTCTTGAAGCTAAAGCTAAAGTATGAGAGAATCTTAACAAAGCAATTTTTCTAATTAACTCACCAAAAAGAGGAAGTTTTAATTTAATTGTATCTAAAAAATATCTGCCTTTCTCAGTAGCATTATAAGTCTTATACCCCAAGATTAATAAAAAAATAACTGCTACTCCTATATACCAAAATCTACTTACAAAATAGCTAACATTTAACAAAATTTGAGTAAAAACAGGCAGAGATATATTTGCACTATCAAATATTAATTTAAATTTTGGTAATACTTTTGTTACCAATAAGGATACCACTCCTACCATAACACAAAATAAAATAAAAGGGTATGTAGCTGCTTCTTTAATCCTACTCTTTAAGTCCATTTGCCATTCTAAAAAATTTGCTAAATCTCTTAAGCTCTGAGAAAGCTTACCTGTTGCTTCACCTGCACCTACAATGGCTACATACAATTTAGAAAAACTTTTAGGATGGAATGAAAAAGCCTCTTTAAGAGAATCTCCTCCTTCTACACGAGAAGCGATATCTTCAATAATTTTTTTCACCCTTTCATTTTGTGCATCCTGAATTAAACTTTGCAAAGCTTCTAATAAAGGTAAACCTGCTTCTATTAAAGCAGCTAACTGAATAGTAAACTGAAGGATCTCTTTTTGTTTCATTTTAGGCATTTTTATTTCTAAAAATTTCTCTTGGTCGACAATTTTAAAATTGGTAAGAAAATATCCTAAACTGTGAACTTTTTCAGCTAACTCTAGTTCATTTTCAGCATTCATTACTCCTTTAATCACTTTACCCTGATTATCTCTTGCAGTATATATGTATCTTTGCATAATCTCTAATTTTCTTTCCAAGAAGAAGATATCTCTTGAGGATTAGGGGTACTTACATTTCTAACTAATACCTCTACTCTTCTCTCTGCCACTATATTTCCAGAGGTATCTAATACTTGTCCTATGGCTCTGAGACGTCTTCTGTCTCCACCTATATTTTCAATATAAAAGTAGTACCTTCCTCCTCCCAAAGAATAAGGACCTACCCATGAAGGAGAAGTAACCACTCCATTTTTTGCCTCAATCTTTGCTCTTTCTAATCCTGCCGAGGCTAAATAAAAAGCTAAAATACTCTTTTGATGCTGAAATTGAATATCAGTATGAGCTTGAAGAAGAAATCCAGCAATGGTGATTAGAAGACTTATAACTAGCAATATAATAAGAGCAAAAAACAAAACTTCTCCTTTAAAATACTTCATCAATTCCTAGGTCTCACACTCGATTGTAAAGTGTAAGAATACCCTCCTTTTTGAAGAGTAAAGGTAATTATTACAAAATTTTTGCCTGCAGGTCTCTGAAAATTAATGTTACTAATATATTGAGTAATTTGAGCAGTATTGGAAGCTGGTAAGCTACATCTACATCCTCCCCCTCCTTCACATCTACATAAAAGAGAATTCTGAAGAGGATCTCTTTGATATCTAATTATACTTCCTGTTCTTGAGCGAAATCTAATAAAATCTCTGTTCCAATTTAAAGGAATAGAATTTAACTGAGCTTGCCTCAATTCATTACACATAAATTCCATTGCCCAGTTTGCTTCTTCGAGTAATTCAATTTTATCTCTCTGTCTTTTTTGAGCTTCTTGAGTAGAAATAAAAATTCCTCCCATCATTAATGAAATTAAAGCAAAAATAGCACTGGCTATCATTATCTCTATTAAAGTAAATGATTTCATTCTAATAATTTGCTTTTAAAGTAGCAACATTAATAAATTTGCCTCCCCCCCAAGAAATATTCACTATAACTTCTTTTAACTCAGTAGGATTCACAGGACCATCTTGAATAATCAAAGTCCTATTGTAACTAATTCCATTTACAGAAATAGAAGAAAGAGTATAAACTCCATTATTCACTCCATCGCTTAGGCTGCCATCTACCTCATCTAACTTACCCCAATCAAAATACTCTTCTAAAGTGTATCTAGCTAAATTTAAAGCCGTTAGCTTTTCTGCAGAATTTTTGATAACACTAAATCCGTATGAAAAAATTCCTAATACCCCTCCAATAATTAAAATTAATATAAGTAAAGAAAGAGCAACTTCTATTAAACTTAAAGCTTTTTTAGAATTCATTCTATCTTTATATAGCCTGTAGAATGATATATTTTTATCTCTTGAGTTCTGTTTCCATAAGTAAGATTTATCGAAGTTTGCCCATTTGTTCCTATAGTACTATCAGCAGTTCCCCCAATACGAGCATCTGAAGAACTGTAAAAAACTACATCAAACGGTAAACTCCCACTCACTATCCTAGCTTGCAAATTTTCGGTCCTAAGAATATTAGATGCCAGCCCACAACTATTCTGGTAAATCGTATAATTATCAGAAAAAAATCTAAGACAGTAGTTAGTGTGAGTAGCCAAAGCTTTTTCCCTTATCCAACATAAATCAGTGTATATTTTTCTTACATCTTTCTCTAAAATTTTAGAATCAATAACATTGAAGGATAATGCTCCCATTACTGAAATCATAGCTATTAACATTAAAGCTATAGTTACTTCTACGAGAGTTAAAGAATCTTTTCTCATCACATAAAATATAGACTGAAAATATTAAATTTGCAAATGATTTTATTAAACTTAAAAAACTTTTAAAACTTACTCCTTATTCTTGCTTTTTGATCTAAATAATATCCTTTACCAAAAGTATCTTTAGGAATTTCCTTTATTAATCCTTTTTCTACAAGTTCTTCCAAACTTTGCGGAAAACGCTGATAAAGTTTCTTGAATTCTTTTACTTTTTCTTCCAGAAACACAATTTTTTTGAGCCATTCTAATTTTCTCTTTATCCATTTCAGTTGCGCAGGATCTCTAACAGATTTTAGCAAGCCTTCTAAATATACAATTCCTAGTTCTGGTTTTTGAGCTTGATAATAAAACATAACTACATTACTTTTTAGAAATTTAGGAGAATTGGGCAGAATTGAAGCTTTTTTATAATAGTAAGCTGCCTTCAAAAACTCTCCCAACTGATAATAATTAAATCCTATCCAGTAAGGAATTCTCCATTCATAAGGATTTAACTTTAAACCTTTTTTCAAGAAATCAATGCCTCTCTTTATTCCTTCCTTATTTCTTCCCACCACTATCCCTGCAAAAAAATACCCTTGAACTAAATAGGGATCTAAAGAAACTGCTATTTCAAAATTCTTTTGTACCCACTCTATCCACTCTGAAGCTTTTTTAAAATATATCCTGTCAGAAATTGCTAAGATTCCTTTAATATAAAAAATATCTGCTATGAAACCTCTTAAACTGTTTCCACTCAATCTAAAACACTCTATAGGAAGAAGATAAAAAAGCTTCTCTCTTTTAAAAGAAAAATTTTCCTGAATAAATATAGAATATTTGACTATAGTAAGAATAAATAGTCCAAAAATTAAAGAAATTAATATTCTTTGTTTCGAAAAATAACTACATTTATACTCCATAAAAACACAATATAAACTAAAACGTAGAGAGTTATAAAAAGAAAATAATCTAAACTTGGGAGTTTGTCTCGAACAGCTAAGTATTTGATATCCAGCTTATCCATGTTGGGAAGAAGATGGTAAATAGCTTTTATCATCGTTTTTTGAAAAGGTTTTCCATATTTATTTGCTAACTCTAAAGCTGAAGGGCAAACTTGTGAAGCAAAGAATAAAAAGAAGGACGAAAATAGAGCTATTATAGGAGAAGAAAACAAACAAGAAAACGTTAGAGATAAACACATAACTATCAATATCTTTAAAAACATCGGGTATAGAGCAATCAAACAAGCAAAATTAAAAGCTTTGTAAGAACTAAGTATCAGGCTTAAAACCAAACCTGCTAAGAATATATAAAAAAGAGAAAGGAATCCATACCCTATCAATTTTCCAGTTAAGTAAGTCGTCTTTTTAAAGTTAGAAAGATAAAATTCTAAAATCTTTGTATTCTTTTCTTGATAGAAACTAAAGATTATACTAAAAATAACTAAAAATATTGCTGTAATTTCTATACCTACCAAACCTGTATCTTTGAGAATTTTTTCTGTTTCTCCCACTGAAAGTTTTCCTAAGAAACTACAAAATAACAAATAAAATATAAGAAAAAAAGCAACTCCTATAAAAAATTTATTTCTCAAACCCTCCTTAAAATTCAATAAAGCTATAGAAAAAACTCCTCTCATTTTAGCCTTCAATTTCCTTTAAAAATGCCTCTTCTAAAGAGCTCGTATTATATTTTTTTAAAATTTCTTCAATTTTCCCCACAAATTTTATTTTACCTAAATGAAGTATGGCTATTCTATGGCATATTTTTTCTATTTGAGAAAGAATATGAGAAGAGAAAAAAATAGTCTTACCTAATTTGTTCATCTCAGCTAAAATTTCTAACAATTGTTTTTGGCCCAAAGGGTCTAATCCTAAAGTAGGTTCGTCTAATATCAATACTTGGGGGTCTTTTAAAAGTGCACAAGCTAATCCTAAACGTTGTATCATACCTTTAGAGTAATTCTTTATGTACTTTTCTCCACTCTCTCTTAATCCTACTCTTTCCAATAAATAGTCGACTCTTTCAAAACTCACCTTTAATCCTTTTGCTATGATTTTAAGAAATTCTCTACCCTTCAAATGAGGTGGAGGTAAGAAATTTTCAGGAAGAAAGCCAAAATTTGTATGAATATGTTCGGGTTTTAAGAATTGATTTTTGAAAAGAATCTCTCCTTGATCTATCTTAAGAAACCCTAATATACTTCGAATAAGAGTAGTCTTTCCTGCTCCATTTATTCCTAAAAGACCTAAAACTTCTCTTTCTCTTATTTCTAAATATATGTCTTCTAAAACAGATTTACCATTAAATTTTTTTCTAAGAGCTCTTATGGAAACCAAAGAATTATTCACGTGAAAAGAATTTTAATAGGAGGCTCTCTTTAAGAGAAGTTTAAAAAAATTGAAAAAAATTAATTAAGAACCTTCACTGAAGGTTAAAGCTACCCAATTTCCCCAAAATTCAGCTACTCTTCCTCTATTTCCATCATCCCTTCCATCTAAAGCTATTTGTAACCTATCTCTCACAGACTGAGGGACTCCTTCCAGAATGAGATGTCTATCAGGAGAAGCTCCTCCGTTAAAATTCCAAGGATTATCTCCATATCCATTATCCACATCATACAACATCATCCTTCCTCCAAAAGGATTAGTTACCCTTCCATCGCTTCTGGTAGGAGGTCTATCTATGTAAGGTCCTTGCCAGTTTGAAACTCCTCTAGGGTTGTTTACCAACTGCCAATAAGCACCATCACGAATATTATGATAAGGCCATAAACCTACATCTGCACGATAAGCACTGCAGGCAGTCCTTACAGAATCATAATAAGAAAGAATTTGAGCAGTCCTAGCTTTATCCTGAAAACTCGCAAATTGTGGTAATAAAACTGCTACTAAAATCCCTATTATAGCTATTACTACCATCAATTCCATTAAAGTAAATCCTTTTTTCATTCTTTTCTTACCTCCTTTATTCTATAGGAGTAATATTTTCGCTTTTACATCTGGGACATCTTCCCTCTGTGCCCATTATTAAATAAAACTCTGCTCCGCACTTATTACATTTAAACTTCTGTACAGGGTACAAATCAGGTTTACCTGTCTTAGGGTTTATCAAAGGAAATTTAGCATTTAAAGGAACTTTCATACGAAAAATCTCTTTTGTTTCTTTAGACATAAGAGTCATCATTTCCTTCTTGGGTTGTAAAACTATAATAATTTCAATAACTACCAATATTAAAACTATGACTATTGCTATTATAAGAATCTTACTTTTCTCCATATTCATTGTTCTTACATATTACGATTAATCTCACACTATAATTAATATCACATTTTTTTCTTTTAGTCAACCTGTATTTGCTGTGTTACACGCATCACTTCTTCAGGAGTAGTAATTTTGAGCAAAAGTTTTTCAATTGCAGCTTCTCTTAACGTTCTCATGCCTTGAGTTTTAGCTAACTCCCTTATTTGATCAGCAGAAGCTCTCTTTAAAATTAATTCTCTAATTTGAGGGGTAACTTTTAATAATTCAAATATTCCTGTCCTTCCTTTATAACCTGTATTACTACATAATTTGCAACCTTTGCCTTTAACAAATTTTACATCTTGAGATACTTTATTTTCTAATCCTAATGCTTGAAGAAGACTTACTGAAGGTTTGTATTCTTCTTTACATTTTTCACAGACTTTTCTTACCAATCTCTGTGCTAAAACTCCTAAAATAGAGGAAGAAACCAAAAATGGTTCTACACCCATCTCAATTAATCTTGTAAAAGCTGTTGGAGCATCATTTGTATGGAGAGTAGAAAAAACAAGATGTCCTGTTAAAGCTGCTTGAATTGCGATTTCAGTAGTCTCTAAATCTCTAATTTCTCCTACCATTATAATATCTGGGTCTTGTCTTAAAAAAGAACGTAAAGCTGAAGCAAAAGTTAAACCTGCTTTGGGATTCACTTGCACTTGACGCATCCTTGGAAATTGATATTCAACAGGATCTTCTACAGTCATTATATTTACTTCATCTCTGTTTAACCTTTGCAGAGCTGAGTATAAAGTTGTGGTCTTTCCACTACCTGTAGGACCTGTAACTAATATTATTCCGTATGGCTGTGAAATTAACTCTTCAAAAATTTTTAATTCTCTTTCAGGAAACCCTAAGTTCTCTAACCCTATTATCATACTCGATTTATCTAATATTCTTAACACTACATTTTCTCCATGGACTGTAGGACAGGTCGAAACTCTCAAATCTATTTCTTTATCACCAACTTTCATTAAAATGCGACCATCTTGAGGGAGTCTTTTTTCAGCTATATCTAATCCAGCCATTATCTTTACTCTTGAAATGATTGCAGGCTGAGCATTTTTGGGAAGAGAAAGTTTTCTGTGAAGAATACCATCTATACGATATCTAATGCTAACGAATTTTTCTTCAGGTTCTATATGGATATCAGAAGCATTCTCTTGAACTGCTTGAGTTATAAGGAAATCTACAAGCTTAACTACAGGTGAATCTTTGCCTAACTTTTCTATATCAGTTAACTTTTCTTTATCTAAGGAAGCTATTATCTCTTGAATAGCAGTTGTCGTTCCATAATATTGTTCTTGGGCTTTTCTGATAGAAATCTCATCTGCTAAAACTGGCTCAATTAAGCAACCAGTAATCTTTGCCAACTCATCTATAACAAAGACATCATTAGGGTTTGCCATTGCTACTGTTAAAGTATTTTCTATCTTAAAGACAGGTATTACTTTGTATTTTAAAGCTATATCTTTTGGAATTAAATTTATGACCTGAGGAGAAATAATGTAATTAGAAAGATCAAATGTAGATACTCCAGATATAGTAGCTTTTATTCTTGTCAACTCTTTTGAACTTATCCAGCCTTTTCTTAATATAATTTCTTCTAACTTTTCTTTGGTTACCTTTTGTTCTTCTAATACTTCTTTTAATTGATCTTGAGTTATTATACCCTCTTCAACTAAAAAATCTCCTAATTTTTTCTCTTCTTCATTCATTTTTTCTTCAATCTCTTTTCTAATTTAATCATCTCTCTTTTTATAGCTTCTTTTCTTTTTTCCCTTTCTTTAAGATACCATTTTCCTATACCATACTTTTCTTCTGCTTCCATACTTTTCACTACTTTTGGAGTAATTATTGTAGGAGAAACAAAGATTAATAGTTCTGTTTTTTCTTTTGTGGTCTTTTGACTCTTAAAAAACCATCCTAAAAAAGGTATATCTCCTAAAAAAGGAACTTTTGTAGCACCTTTTTTGTTCTTTTCTTTAATTAAACCTCCTATAATTAAAGTTTGACCATTTTTAATAATTACTTTTGTGTGAGCAGTTCTTTTGTCTATTATAGGTACTGTGTAAGGAACTTCATATCCACTGTAAATTACCTTTAAAGGATAGTCTCCTACTTTCTCACTCACTTCAGGTTCTAACTCTAAAGAAATCTCACCACTTTCTGTGATAGTAGGTGTAACTTTAAGAATTATCCCTACTTCCTCAAACTTAACGGTCCAAGTAACAGAAATCCCCTCATCACTCATACTCACTTCTGGCTCTGCCCAAGGAAGCTTTTGAACTACTTTTATCTCAGCTTCCCTATTGTTAACAGTAGTAATCCTTGGAGCTGAAAGAATATTGGTCTTTAAAGTGCTAGCTAATGCTTTGAGTACTATGTTTATATTCTCATCAAAGACTGTAATGGTAAAAGGCTGCTCCTCATCACCTGTTAAGGGTGGCCAGTGAGTAGGTTTGTAAGGAATTTCTTGTTTTAAAGGACCTTCTGGTGTTGAACCTACTTTAAACTGCCCCATCTCAAAACCTCTTTTTCTTGCAAAAAGTTCCCAATTTATCCCTAAAGAGTGTTCTCCTTCTAATTTAACTTCAACTACTCTGGCTTCAATCAATACTTGAGGGGGTGGAACATCTACCATCTTCAGATATTCTTCTATCTTCTTAACATTCTCTGGATAATCTATAACTAAGATAGAATTTGGTTCAGAACCAAAAAGGATCTTTCCTTCAGGAGATAAAAGAGATTTTACATCTGAAACATCTTTAGAATACCCCAGAATCTGTATAGAGAATAAAAAAAAGAACAAGAATATGTATTTTTCCACTCTAATGAGTCTCCTCTGTTTGAGAAATACTTTCTTCTTGAGTAATGTTCTCAGCTTGAGGTCCTTCTATTTCTTCTTCTTTCTCTTCTTCTCCCACTATATCTTTAGCACTTATGTATTTGAGTCTAAAAACTTTGGTAATTAAATTTGGTTTTACTATTATCACGTTTCCTTTTTTTTCTAATCTCAAATTATTCATCTCAGCTATCTTTTCTATAGCTTCTTCCAAAGATATATTGGTAAAACTTGCAGTTACTTTACCTTTAACGTTCTTGTCTACTAATATATTAAGATTAAAATCATGAGCTATTACTCTGAAGATGTCAGCTAACTCAGCTTCTCTTAGTTCTATTGAGAAAAGATTTTTAAGACCTGGAAGTTTTTTTATCTCTAATACAGAAGAAGGAGTTTTTTTTAGTTCCTCTTCTTGTAAAATTTGTGGAGAGGGTTCTTTTTGAGGAGTTAAATCTTCTTCTTGAGCTTTTAAAATTTCTCCTAAAATTATCATTGCACCTATTATAAAAAATAAAGAAAATTTCTTAATCATTTCTAATACTCTTTAACTTTACTACATATTTTCCTTCACAATCCTCTAAATAGACTTGTTCAGGGGTAATCTTTATAACCTTTTTACCATCTATGGTATCTTTCTCTTTCACGATACGACCATCGATAACAGCATATTTATTTGAAGGAGAATAAAAGATTGCAGAAAGATTAAGATAAGATATTTCTTTTCCTTCTTTGAACAAAACTTCTTCTTTGGGTGTCAGAAAAGGATTCCTTAAATCTTCTTTTTCTTTATTTGACTCTTTGGCGCACAAAGTTTGACATAAAGCCATTACACCAAAGATTACCAGAAAAATCCCTTTTTTCATCATAATTAATTATACTCATTTTTCCAAAAAGATTCAAAAAAAATTAGATTTTTAGAGGCTTAAATTAAATCATTCATACAAGATATCAGAAGTATAAAATCTTTTATACTCAGGAAATAAATATGAGAATTTTATATCATACTGAGAAGAAAGTTCTGCTATTTCTTTTTGAATCTTTCTACAGAAATTTCCATAACTTTCTTGAGTCTGAAAATTCTGAATTATCTTCTCATAAAAATCAGAAAAATTAACTTTTATTACTTTCTTTACTAAATCCCAGCTCCCTAAAATAGGATTATAGACCTCTAAAAAGAATTCATCTGTAAATTCTCTAAAAATTTTAACTATCTCTTTTATATCTATAAGCTCTCCTAAATAGGGACTGATATGGATTCTGAATTTTATATTATTCTTTTTTAGAAGTCTAAATGTATTACATAAACTTTCCAGATCATAATCTATAAAAGGCTCAAAAAGTCTTTTATGATTAAAGTCTAAAAAGTTTACTGTAAAATAAATCTTGTTTAAAGAGTTTTCTTTTATAAGGTCTATATAATTTATAAGATGAGGTGAGCGAGTCAAAATTGTATAAGGTATTTTAAATCTATTTAAAATTTTTAATACTCTGTAAGTTAACCTGTATCTTTTTTCTTGAGGCAAAAAAACTTCTGTAGTTGAACCTAAAAGTACTCTTTTAGGTTTAAATAAAGAAAGTTCTTTTTTAAGAACTTCGTATATATTAAATTTAACATCTAAAAAACTTCCCCATATTTTATTTCTAGTTCTGAAAACTTTATTATATTTTGAATAACAGTAAAGGCACCCATAACTACAACCTCTATAAGGATTAATAACGAAAGGTGCTATGCTTATTTGAGTTGGTGAAAGAACTTTTTCTACTTTAATTAAATTTATTTTTAATCTGTGCATCTACCAAATTATTTATAAAATACTGAGTATACTTAATTTGTGTCTCTTCTAAAACCTTTAAGATTATTTTGGCTCTTTCTAAACCTATCTTTAAATCAGAACTTCTTACTCCTCTTCTATAGATTAAAGATGGTGCATAAGGGATAAAAGGTGAGATTTGAGCAACTTTTGGGATTAGTTTTTTATTCTTTTTCAAAAAATTCAATGTTTCTTTAAATTCTTTCTCACTCTCTTTGTAAAATCCTGTCATCAAACTCACTTCAAAAAAGATACCTACTTTTTTCAATTTTTTAAAAAATTCTATAGCTTCCTTTGTAGTAAATCTTTTTTGCATTCTTTTTAATACTGAATCAGAACCTGTTTCTAACCCTATAAATAATCTTTGACAACCTGCTTTCTTTACTTTTTTTAATAGGCTCTCTGGAATCTCTTTATTTATTGAGACTTGAGCTTCCCAAAATATCTTTATATTTTCTTTTAACAAAAGATCTAAAAACTTTTCTAAATTTTGAAAAGAAGAAAAAAAATCTGAATCTTGAAAACTAAAAAATTTTTTAGGGTATCTTTGATGTAATATTTTTACTTGATTTAAAAAATATTCAGGTGAATAGGTTCTGTATTTTTTATACAAAAAACATTCACTGCAAAAAACGCATCTCTTGGTGCAACCTCTCGTTCTCAAAATTCCTATAAAAGGTCCATAAAAAGACAGATCTAAATCTTTGAATTCAATGAAAGGTAACTTATCTAAATCTTGAATTTCTAAATATTCAAAATACTTTGTTTTATTAGATTCTTTTAAATCTTCAAATTCGTTTTTTAAAATTTTAAGTGCAGCTAACTCACCTTCTCCTATTACAAATATGGCTCCTTTAAATAATTCTTTAAAATAATTCAAATTATCTTTGTAGTATTCAAAAAGAACTTGAGGTCCACCTATTAAATAAATCTTATCTTCTGAATATATTTCCTTAAACAATTTAAATGCGAAATCTTTACTCCTCTCAAAAACTGAAATCCCGATTACCTTTGCTTTTGATTCTCTTATTTTCTTTAAAAATTCTTTAAAGAAATCTTTTTTATAAACTAAATCAAAAAATTCTCTTTCAAATTTTGAATCCTTTACTAACCATACTTTCTTATACTCTTTTTTAAAAAGATTGTAAAGGATAGCATTTAAATCCAAATGCAAAGCTCTAAAACCATTTTTTCTTAAAAACTCACAGATATATTCACCTGCTAAAGGAGGGGTTTTTGTCCAAAAGAGAGGTAAATTTATTAGTATAAAATCTTTTTCATTGAAGTTAAAAAAATCTTGCATACTCTTTAAATTCTATTATAATTTTGAAAATCCAATTTTCCAAAAATAAAAGAATGTCCAATAAAAAAATTCTATCTAAAATTTTAAAAGTCTGCTATATAGTATTCTTAGTCTATCTTTTTCTTTTAAGTATAAAATCCATAGAAAAGGGAGCCAAATTAGCAGGTGAGGGTTTTGCCAAAAGATTAATTACCACAACTTCAAATCCTTTTGTAGGACTCTTTATAGGTATTATATCTACTGCTTTAGTCCAAAGTTCATCTTTAACTACCTCTCTGGTAGTAGCTTTAGTAGGTGGAGGAATTTTAGACTTAAGAAGAGCTGTGCCGATAATTATGGGAGCAAATATTGGGACGTCTGTGACTAATACCGTTGTAGCTTTGACTCATATCAGTTGGCGCCAAGAGTTTAAAAAAGCATTCAGTGCAGCTACTGTCCATGACTTTTTTAATCTTTTAACAGTAGCTCTTTTATTTCCTTTAGAATTACACTTTAGGTATTTGAGTAATTTGGCTTCTTTCTTTGAAAAATTATTTGAAAATGCAGGTGGAATGAAGTTTACTTCTCCTCTTAAAGTAATACTGTCTCCTACCGTAAATTTTTTAAAATCAATTTTTTTAAAGGTCTCTTTAAAATTTTGCATATTTGCATTTTTCCTCTTAGGGTTCATTCTGCTATTTTTCTCATTGTTTCTGTTAGTAAGAATCCTAAAAAAGACTTTTTCTCAGAGGATGGAACTTTTGATGGATAAATATATTTTTAGAAATGATTTTTTAAGTTTAGGGTTGGGGTTTCTTCTAACGAGCATAGTGCAATCCAGTTCTTTGACCACTTCAATAATCGTACCTTTGGTAGGAGCTGGTGTCTTAAGATTAGAGAGAGCTTTTGTTTATACTATGGGAGCTAATTTAGGAACTACACTCACTTGTCTTTTAGCTTCTTTAGCTGTAGTGGGTGAAGGAAAAGGTGTAGCTCTTACTGTGGCTTTGACGCATTTTTTATTTAATTTGAATGGAATTCTTATATTTTTTCCTTTTAAAAAAATCCGCCAGATCCCTCTAATTTTGGCTAAAAAATTAGCTCAAGTATGTGCAAAAAGGAGATTTTTATCTCTGGTGTACATAATAGTAGTGTTTTTTGTCATCCCTATATGTATAATATTGATAGGGAGGTGAAAAAATGTTTAAAGAAATAATCAATGTATGGAAAGAAGATATATTCTTAAAAGAAATCATAAATGATTTTGAGAACATGCTTAAAGAAGCAAAAGATATCTTTACAAAAGCAGTTATGGTATTCTGGTCAGAAAAATCTCCTCAGGAAATCCATGCCCAAATTTATGCTCAAGATAAGAAAATAAATGAAGAAGAACAAAGGATTAGAAGGAGATTAATAGAACATTTAGCAATTAATCCAAGAAAAGACTTCCCTGCGTGTTTGGTCTTTATGAGTGTTATCAAAGATGCTGAAAGGATAGGTGATTATGGGAAAAATATCTTTGAGTTAAGATATATTTTAAAATCAAGTGAATCTGATAAATTCACTCCTATGCTAAAAGAACTAGAAAATGAAATCTCCAAAAACTTATCTCAAATCTCAAAAGCTTTTAAAGAAGCAGATACCACTTGTGCCATACAGATAATGCAGTCTCATGGTAGAATAGGAAAAGAATGTGAAGCCTTAATAAGAAGTTTGGTAGAATCTGCTTTACCTAGTGATAAGCTCGTTTGTTATACTCTTTTATTAAGATACTACAAAAGAATAAGTGCTCATACAGCTAACATTGCTTCTGCTATTGTAAATCCTGTAGAGAAAATAGATTACGTAGCTGAAGGCATTCTTTAAAAAAATTCTCTCTAATCTTTTCTTAATAAAATCAGATATAATTTTAATAAAGTCTTAATGAAAGTAAGAATAGAAAAGATAGTCTATCCTGGTAAGAGCTTAGCTTATTATAATAATAAAGTCGTGTTCTTAGATGAAGGCTTACCTCAAGAAGAAGTAGAGATCAAAATCCTGAAAGAAAAGAAAAATTTTTCAGAAGCACAAGTTCTAAAAATTATCTCTAAATCTGTGTATAGAAAAAATCCCCTATGTAAACACTTTAAAATCTGCTCAAAATTTCAATATATAGAATATACTCAACAATTAAAGATAAAAGAATTTTTTCTGAAAGAAACTTCTCAAAGGATCTTCAAAAGAGAATTAAATGCAAGTAAGATTCTTGCTTCTCCCTTAGAATTCAGATACAGAAACAAAGGTATTTTTTCAGTAATTTATGAAAAAAATACTCCTTTTTTGGCTTACCACATTCCCAATACTTTCAAAGAGTTTATAAAAATAGATGAATGCTACTTATTTTCAGAAAGAGCAAATAAAATTTTAAAAGAAACACTTAACAAAACTCAAATTTACAATTTAAAGAGTATTAAGAATATAGAAGTTAGAGAAAGCTTTTCTCAAAAAAACATTCTGATAAACATCTATCTTAAAGACAAAAAAGAGTTTGATGCTATAAATAAATTAAACATAAATGCAGAAAATGTCCTTTTATCTCTTACTCATCCTAAATTGAATCCTCCTCAAATTTTAGAATACAAAGTCCTTAAAGGAAAAGATTTCATAGAAGAAAAGATTCTAAATTTTTATTTTAGAGTAAGTGTTTCATCTTTTTTTCAGATAAATACCTTTCTGTTGACAGAACTCTTATCTGACATCATAAAATATTCAGAATTAACAGGTAAAGAAAAAATAGCTGATTTTTATTGTGGAGTAGGTGCTTTAAGTATTCCTATTAGTAAAAAAGCTTACAAAATTTTTGGAATAGAATCTGAGTACTCAGCTATTAGAGATCTCAAGCACAATCTTATTAAAAATAGTGTTTATAACTATACAATAGCAGAAGGGAAAGTAGAAGATTTTTGTGATTATATTTTAAATAAAGGTATAGACCTTTTAATCTTGGATCCTCCCAGAACAGGTCTTACTAATAAAGTCCTAAAATCTATTTTAAAATTCTTACCAAAAAGAATCTTTTACATTGCTTGTGATTTAGCTACTTTAAGTAGAGATTTAAAAGTATTGGACTCTCATTACAAGATAAAAGATATTTTTCTTTATGATTTTTTTGCTCAAACTCCTTATGTGGAAAGTTTTGTCATATTAGAAAGAAAAGTTTAATCTTAATTCTTTGCCTTTTTGGGTTATAAGTCTTTTGTTATTAAATTTATCTAAAAATTTTTGAATTTGGAAAACAGAAGGGAAATCTTCAATGAATGAATATTTTAATTTAGAACCATTTTTTTCTAATACTACCCTATAAATTTTCTTTTCTTTTATCAGTTTTAAAATGAGTATTATTCCCAAGATGTATTTAGGTATTTTATTATCAACGCTAATAGTTTCTTTTGAAAAATTTATTTTGTAATCTTTTAGAAGTTCATTTAACAAAGAACATAAATCTGTTCTTGAAGAACTAAAGTAGTTATCTGTTAACTCCTTTAAAAAGTTTATCAATCTTACAAGATAAAAACAAAAGAAAGTATCTTTTTTTTCTTCATAGAGACCTCCAAAACTCAATCTCCATTTTTTATAATCATAGGTTTTAAAACTATCTTTTCTCTTCTCAAAAATACTGCTTTTAGGAACAAGATAGAAGATACTTGCTCCCAAAAGAGTAGGTAACTGAGCCAAAAACAATATGTCTTCTAACATCTTTTCTAAATTGGAACCGGGCAACCCCAAAATTATGTGAGAAGTGATTTTAAATCCTAAAGAATGTGAAAGTAACACAATTCTTGTAAAATTTGCTACAGGTTCTGTCCTTTTTAATTCTTTTCTCAAAGTTTCATCAGAAGTTACTAAAGAAAAATCTAATTTTCTTACTCTTATAGATTTAAGAAGTTCTAAAATTTCTAAATCTAAGTATTCAGTATCTAATCCATTCATAAATGAAAATTCTAAAAAAGTATCTTTGTATTTTTGTCTCAAAGAATTCAAAAGTTTTAAAGCGTAAGTTTTATCTGCAGTAAAATTGTCGTCTTCAAAATCAAAAAATTCAATATTAAATTTTTTTACACATATATCTATCTCCTCTAAAACGTTTTTAATAGTTCTTTTTCTAAAAATACTTATCTGACGATTAGGAAGAGAACAGAATTCACATCTTTTAGGACATCCTCTTGTGCTTAATATTTGAGTAAATCTTTTTTTACCTATTTTGTAAGCATCTGGATTTAAAAGAGAGCGATCAGGTGTAGGAAGAGCATCTAAATCTTTTACTACGGCTTCTCCAGGTGCCAAAAAACATTTGCCATCATACTTAAACCCTATTCCCTCTATTTTTGAGAGTTCTACAAAATCTAAGTTTTTGTCTTTTATCAACAAACACAGCTTTAAAAAAGAAAATTCTCCTTCTCCTTTAATTAAGAAATCTATGTAATCTTTCTGTAAAAAAATTTCAGGGATAAGTGACACAGCATTTCCTCCTACTACCACAAAAATTTTCTCATTAACTTTTTTTATTAACTGGCACACTCTTAAAGCTTCTTCTATATAAGGAATGAAGTTAACAGAGATTCCTACTATTTGAGGAGAAAATTCTCTTATTCTTTTTTCTATCTCTAAAAAATCCAATCCAAAATGATAGTAATTTTTAAATAGACTAAAAGGAGACTGATTCTCCTTATAAAATTCTTTCAAATCTTTAAACTCTGAAGGTATCTGAATAGAAAATTTCTTACTTTTGCAAGCATCTAATATCTTCACATCAAAATTGTATTTTTTTAATATAGTTCCTAAGTACAATAATCCTAATGGATAAATTCTTTGAGGAGTAGAATAAAAGTCTTGGATAGGAGGTTGAATTAGAAGGACTTTCATTCTTAAAGTAATTTAAGGAGTTTACAGAATATTTTTTTATCATTATCACATAATTTTAAAGAAAAGAGTTCATCTTTTTTAAACCATCTGATCTCTTTATGGAATAAATTCTGAGGAGAAGTCCTGTTAGAAATTTTGCATAGAAATCCATAAAAGATAAAACCTTTCAATTTAATGGGTTTAAATTTTTTTATGATCTTTATATTGATACCCAATTCTTCTTTTAATTCTCTTTTTAAAGCATCTCTCAACCTTTCATTCTTTTCTACTTTTCCTCCTGGAAACTCCCAACAAAGAGTCCTTCCTATAGCTCTTCTTCCTAACAGAAACTTTTTCCTTTTTTTAATTATTCCAAAAACTACTCTCTTCATACCTTCTTCATTTTGCAAATAAAAAAACCCTCATAATTTTTATCTGGGATGACTCTCACAGCCTTTTCAACTTGAGGTAAAAATTCTTTTTGTTTCCATCTAATCAAAGGTTTAAATCTATTAGGAATTTTGAAATCTATTTCTTCACAGATTATCTCTCCTTTAAATTTTTTTAAAGCAAAGTCTATTACAGCTTCATTCTCCTCAGGACTAAATGTGCAAGTAGAATAAACGAGTGTTCCTTGTGGCTTTAACAATCTCAAAGCTGAAATCAACAATCTTTTTTGTTTGTGAGCACAATCTCTGACTTTCTTCATTTTCCAGTATTTAAAGGTTCTAGGTTCATAGACATAAAAGAGGCCTTCTGCAGAGCAAGGAGCATCTAAGAGTATTTTGTCAAACTCCATTTTAACTTTTTTATGAACGATAACTCCATCTAACAAAAGAGGTTTTACACAGTTCACACCTTGATGTTCTAAATTTCTCAAGAGTTTAAAAAATCTACTTTTTATCTTTTCTACAGCAAAAATTTTAGCTTTATTCTTTGTCAAAACTGCAAGCTGAGTAGTTTTACTGCCAGGAGCTGCACATAGGTCTAAAATTAATTCTCCTTCTTTAGGCTCTAAAACCAAAGGTGGTATCATACTGGAAAGATTCTGAATGTAAATAGCACCTTCTATGAATTCTTCTGTTTTTTGAAGTTCTTTTAAAGATCTATTCTTCAAAATAAAAGCATCTTTATACCAATCTACACTGCAGAGTTTAAAACCTTTTTTTTGGAGACTTTTTAAGACCTCTAACCTGTCTGCTTTAAGAGTGTTTATTCTGAAAGCTACATTTTTCTTTTCTAAAAAGGAATTAAGTACTTTTTTACTTATAGATGGTGGATAGATCTCTTTTATTCTTTGAACAAACTCTGAAGGAAAATACTTTAGGAGATTCAAATCTTAAAATTATTTATTTTCTAACATTTATATTAATATTTTTAGATCTTAAAAATTCAAATAATCTTGTGATCTCTTCATCTGGTCCTTCAAATGATACTATTGCCCACCCCATCTCTGTAGAAAATGAAGCTTCTACAATATTAGGAACTACATTAAAATTTTTGATTATTTGATAAAATATAGGTTCGTCTTTTAATTCTCCAGGGAATGTGAGTTCTACTTCTACTTTCTTCACTGTTCTCAGCCTCCTTTCATTCTAATACAGCTATGATTTTTTTAACCTTACCCTCTCTAATCTCTAAAGAATAAGGCTGCAAGATACAATCTCTTAATATTTCCACAACTTTTTTATCTTCATATTCTAAAATATATTTTTTAACTTTGGTCAAAAAAGTGTCTTTCAGATCCTCATTTTTATAAATCACCAAAATCTTACCTAAAAACTTAAAGGCGAAAGATTTTTCAGGTATAACTACCTTTTCTACTTCTCCAGAAGATCCATAAAAAATCCTCTCTTGGGATTTTCTGGTAAAAAACTCTGATTTTAATATAGGAGATAATTTAAAGATAAGTTGATTATTCTCGATATAAAAAGGATTTAAACCTGCACACATTATCGTCCAGATACTTAATACTTCTGCATTAGCACCTGTTAATCTAGCTATAAAACCTTTTCCATGAAAAGATTCATCTGGAAAAGCACTGCTTACTATAAATGAAGAGTTCTCCAAAATATTTCTTTTATAAAGGTAAGGTGATTGGAAACAAACAAAAGTATTTTTTAACTCTGTAAAAAATTCTTCATATAAACCTTTTTTAAGTAATTCTAATAAAAATTTATATTCCATATGTAGCCAGATAGATTCATTTTCTAACCACCCTCTACTAAAAGCTCTTATTCTTCCGATTTCTAAAGGCATCTTTTCCAAATTCTCACATATTTTAAACATCTTTAACTTTTCATCATATAAAGGGCTTTCTTTGATCTTCTGATAAAGTTCTTTTGCAGTCTTTCTATCACAGACCTTCATTGCATGGACTTGTGGTTCTAAAAATAAAGGTAAAGGTATCTGTTCAAATCTCTCTATTTCTACAGTCTCATACCCAAACCTATTCTTTTTTTGAGTCTTTTTGAACTCTACAGGTTTATTTATAAAATAAGAGTAATATAATTTGCTTGCAGGATCAAAATTTTTTTGTATAGATATTGCAACTCTACATTTGGCTTTTTCTAAGAAATCTAATATTTCTTTGATAGAGATGCTTTTGATTTGTGAAGAGAATCCAAATTTTACTCTTTCTCTAAATATTTCTTTTAAACTTGTAGATTTTTTATACCATAAAAGATCCTTTTCTGAAGAGTCAGATTCTAAGTATTCTTTCAAAAGTTCTTTTAGATTATGAAAAAACTCAAATATTTCTAAAGGGACTTTTTCTTCATATTCATTATCGAGTTCTATTTTTTTTAAAGAATCTAATAAAAATTCTATCAATCTTTTTAATTCAAAAACCTCACTTACTGAAGAACCAAAAAGTGCAGGTAGACCATTTAAAGCATCACACCAACCGGGTTTGTCTGCTTCCATTTCTATACCTCTGCCAAAAGGATCAAAAGAAGAAATTTTATTCAAGATAATAACCAAAATCTTTATTAAAAGATTAGTATAAAAAACTTCACCTTTACCTTTATCTAATCTTACTTTATGGATATCTTTCTTCCTTGAATACAATAACTCCCTTTTCTCTTCAATCTTTGCTACACTGAATAACTGTTGGGGGGTACCCTCTGCTAATACATACTTTTCATCTCTGGGCACTACATATGCTAAAGTATCGTAAAAATAAAAATCTTTTTTTTCTAAAAGAATATATTTTAGTTTATCAGGATAAATACTTAAAAAATTCTCAAGGAGATCTAAATTATAAGAAAAGTGATCTATCCAGAAGCCTTCTTTGTGTTTGGCTATCTCTTCTTTTTCTGCAATGTCTACTAATTCTCTGAGTAGAGATTTTAAATCCATATTAAGCTTTTCTTCTTTTAAACTAAGATAAGTTAAAAGTTCTCCTAAATGAAATCTGCCTGAGAGGACTTTTCTAAGTTCTTCTTTAAGTTCTGGGTCTCTGGTAATTTTTTCTATAAACTCAGTTAATTTGTCAGAATCTTTAATATAGAAATCATCTACTTTTATTAAAAGAGGATTAAAACCATCTGGTTGAATTAGATTAAAGAATAAAGATACATTAGAACTAAACACTTGAGGATTAAAAAATAGATCATTTCTTCTGTTTTGATTAAGATCCCTAAAATTGCCTTCTCCTTGTGAGAAAAAGGTAGGAGTAATCTTAAAATTATTGTAATCTCTCTCTAAATCTCCATGTTTACGAGAAAAAACAAATATATCTATTTTTTTATTTTTGCCTTCTAAAATGTAAGGTATTCCTCCTCTTAAAGAATTATCTAAAAAAGATTGCTGAATGTAAAAATCAAATTCTGGAATATTTGAAACTGTGAAAGCACAATTTTTAATAGATTCTATTATAGAAAAAGCCTGTTTTTCCTTCTCTTTGATGTATTCTGGATTACTTATTTTATCTAGAATGTATTTGTAAAGAGATTTATCTTTCACATATCCATAGAGACTTATTATTCTTAATTCCCTCTTAGTCTCTAAAACACCTTCCCAGAAACCAAAAGCTGAAAGATTCTGAGATTCTGTAAGTTGAGTTTGAGGAAATTCAAAATCTTCATGTAACAAGTAAGGAAATGAAAAATCTGTTATTTGACCAAAAAGTTTATTGGGATCTACTAATATTTTTAGGAATTGAATACTTTCTTTCTTATATGTAAAACTTGTAAAAAAATTTGCCTCTTTTATTTTAAATACTTGAGGCGTATCTTTAATCGAAGCTCTTACTCTATAAAAGTTTATTTTTCCTTCTAAGGATTCAGTTTGCATCCAGCTTCTAACAGTGTAACTTAAAAATTTTAAAAGTTTGTTATCTACACCTGAACACAAAAATACAGGTAATCCATCTATTAATTGTATTTTAGAAGGAGTTCCCAAATTTATTATCTCTAAAATCCTCACCAAACTTGCGTATTTTTCTGAAGGGAGTAGAAAATATTTTACTTTAAAAATAATATTTAAATCTTTGTTGATTTCTTCCAAAGTAAGTTTATGTGAATCTATTAACATTCTTTGAAAAATTTTTTGAGAAGTTTGAGGTCTGAAAGGTTCATAGATTAACTTATTTTTGGTAAATTTCAAAAAAGTTCTAAAACCTTTTAGCCCTACATTCATAAAAGCTTTATCAGCTGGGTCAAATTCTAAGAGAGGATTATTTTTACTCTCAACCCCAAAACTCGTTATACATTGATACCTATTCACATAAAATATCCACATAGGTATTCCCCAAAGACCTGCTATTCCACAGAAAAAAGAAGCAAAGGGAGAAGAAAAGTTATAATTTTCTATAACAAAAGTCCCTTCTTTTGTAAGAAAATATTTCACTTGCATTGAAAAAAAATTTTGAGATTTAGAGATACAGTTATTTTAGGAAATTATACCATTCTTTTAAAGAAAATCTACAAAATAAATATTTAAAAAACCCTACTTTCTGCCCTGAAGACAGAAAGTAGGGTGGTAAAGTTTTAGTCTTCAAAAATATTATTTATTTTTAAGTTTTTTAAGCTTTTCTTTCTGTTCTTCTGTCAGTAAAGAATAAATTTTTTCCTGAAGTTCTTTTTTGATATTGTGCACTTTTTCTCTTGCTTCTTTAAAGACTTCTTTTATCTTCTCCTTAGATACTTTCAAAAGCTCTTTTACCTCTTCTTTCTGTTGTGGAGTCAATTCCAATTTTTTCAAAGCTCTTTCTAATAATAGCAAATGTCTTCTGCCTCCAAGTTGAAAAGTTCCTCTTTTTAAATGTGAAACCTTTGCAGGTAAGATACTCTTTCTAATATTTTCTATCTTATGTTTAAATATCTGCTGCTGAATACTCATACCTGCGATTACGCCTAACAAGGTAAATATACCTACCAAACAGCCTACTAAAATCACCTCTTTTTTCATAATTCACCTCCTGTTAACAAGAATTCTAAAAAATCTAAATTATCTATTAAAAATAAGGGATCGATTTTAAAAAAACTCAAAAACAAGCTAATTTTTAAGAACAACAAAAACACTAAACTCCAAAATACACCCAAAATTATCTTAAACTCTAAACCATACAAAGACTCTTTGGTCTTTTGAAATAAAGCCTTAAAAAGTTTTGTATCAAAATCTTGTGAAACAGAAGGAAACTCTAAGTTATTTAAAAGAAACTTTTCTTTTTTTATCTCTTCAAGATATTCTCTACAGAACTTACAAACTTTAAGATGCTCTCTGAGCAGATACTCTTTTTTACTATCTAACTCTTTATCCAAATATAAGTTTATTAAAAATAAATACTTCTTATGTCTCATTTTAATAACCTCCTTAAAATATTACGAGCTTTAAATACATAAGTCTGAACAGTTCCTACCTTCATATTTAAAACTTTTGATATCTCTTTGTAAGAGAGATTCTGAATATCTTTTAAAATCAAAACATCTCTCAATTTTTTGGGGAGGATATTCAATTTTTCTAAGACTTCTCCAGAATCTGAAGATTTTGAACTTTGCACCTGTTGGGCTTTTTGATGTAATAAACTCAGCCTTTTCTTTTTTCTTAAGAAATCGTAGATCTTTGACCTGCATAATTTAATCAGATAATATTTTAGTTTTTCAGGCTCTTTTATCTTAGATAAATTTACATATAGTTTTAAAAAGACTTCTTGTAAAATATCTTCTGAATCTTCTCTATTTTGAATATAAGAGTAAATCATTTTAAATAGATAATTTTTATATTCATTTAAAATCTCTTCAAATTCCATTCCCTATTAATAAGACGTTTTTTGCTAAAGATTTGTTTTTATTTTTGATAAAAATTATAGAGCCTTCTTAAAGCTTTTAATTTGTCTGTATAACCTAACTTAGCTTTCTTAATGGCAGTCTCTAAGATGTTTATTGAAGTTTGATATAAGGACTTATCTATTGGATAAGGGGTCTTATCCTTTCCACCATGAGCAAAGCTAAATTTAGCAGGATCTTTAAAACTTAGAGGAGTTCCATATATGATTTCAGAGACTAAAGCTAAAGCTCTCAAAGTTTTGGGACCTACTCTTTCTTTTGAGATTAGTTCTTCAAAATCTTTAGGAGGAGATAAATAGGTCTTTAATAAAATCTTCTCTAAATTTTTTGGATTTATGTCTTCTAAAAGAATCTTGTGTCTGGAAGGTAATTTCATCTCTTTTAGCCTTTCTATCTCTTTTATAGTTTTAAAAGGATTCTTTGCTGATATCTGAGGTAAAGTTTTACGAAGTTCTTCACATTCTGAAGCTACAAGATTTAAACCTTTTGCAGTTTTATCAGTAATTATACCTGCATGAGGCTCACAGACAAAAGACTCCAGATTCAATGAGATCCAGTGGTATCTTCTTGCAAAGTTTTCTTTGTCCATACCCTGTTGAATTACACACCATTTTTTATCTTCTGTGAATATAAAAGTATGGTGATATAGAGTGTAGCCATCTTGCAGACAACTATTGTCTATTTTAGCAGTTATCTTTGAAGCATAAATTAAGTCTTGTGCTTCTATTCCTAATTTTTGAGAGATTAAATCTATTTCTTGAGGAGTTTTAAGAGAAGTTTTGCCTTTTCCTCCACACACATAAATCTTTAGTTCACCTGACAATTCTTTTAAAGCTTCTTTCAAAGCTCCACATACAGTAGTAGTCAAACCTGAAGAATGCCAGTCAAATCCCAAAACACATCCAAAACTTTGGAACCACCAAGGATCTGACAATCTTTTTAACAGTTCTTCTTTGCCAAATTCTATGACTATAATGTAAACTATCTTTTGAGCTAATTCTTTCATCTTTTCAAATAACCAAGAAGGTACCTTTCCTGTATGGAGAGGAAGGTTTACTATACCTTTTCTAATCATCTTTAAATAATTTATCACAAAAAGTCTTTGTCAAACAAAAAAAATTAAATAAAATTATTTAAGACCATGATAAAAAAAGGAGATTTAGTAATATTATTTTCAGAAAGAAGAAACTATTTAGTAGAAGTAACTGACAAACTCTTTCACACAGATAAAGGTTACATAGATCTAAAAGAGTTAGAACAAAAAAATTGGGGAGAAAAGATTTTAACTAATAAAGGAGAAGTCTTTTACATTCTTAAACCTACTCTTGAAGATTTAATAATGAAAGGAGTAAAGAGATTTACTCAAATAATTTATCCTAAAGATGCAGGTTTAATTATAGTTAAATCAGGAATAAACAGTGAAAGTAAAGTTATAGAGGTAGGAACAGGAGCAGGAGCTTTTACTATAGCTCTGGCAAATTTTTTAAAACCTAAAGGAAAGCTAATAAGCTATGAAAAAAGAAAAGAGTTTTATGAGTTAGCTAAAAAAAATTTAAAAAAAGCTGGTGTCTTAAATTTTGTGAAATTGAAAAACAAAGAGGTAAAAGATAGATTCGATGAAAAAAATGTAGATTTTATATTCTTGGATTTACCTACTCCCTGGGAATTAATAGAAGCAGTTTACAAAGCTTTAAAACCTGGTTTTAGATGTGCTAGTATTTTACCTACTGTAAATCAAACTGAAAAATTTGTAATAAGTTTAAAAGAAAAAGGATTTGTAAATATTGAGACTATAGAAGTTTTGGTAAGAAGAATTTTAGTAAGAGAAGGTAAAACCCGCCCAGAACAACAGATGCCTTCTCATACAGGTTACTTAATATTTGCTACTAAAACTATCTAAAATTTTTCTGCTAACTTTTCAAAAAATTTTTGTGCTCTTTCTCTGATAACTAAATCTGCGATCTTTTCAAAACCAGGTTCTGGATTTATCTCAATTACAAAACTGCCATTCTTCTTGGCGTAATAAGGGAACTCTGCTACTGGAAAGACTACTCCAGAAGTTCCAATCACTAAAAGTGTTTTTGCACTCTTTAACCAGCTTAAAGCGGTCTCTAACTCTTTTTGAGGAAGACTTTCTCCAAAAAAGACTACGTTTGGTCTTAACCTATATTTACACTTTTTGCATCTCCCCACGAATCTCATAAATTCATTTATCAGTTTAAATCTTTTGCTCTTAACCTTTTTTATTTTCTCTAAAAACTCTTCTATTTGTTCTTTGTTCTTTTTTTCTTTATAGCCACACCTTACACACAAGAATTCAAAAGCATTTCCATGGACTTGGCAGACTTTTTTTGAGCCAGCTTTCTGATGGAGATCATCTATATTCTGAGTTATTATCCCTTCAATAAGACCTTTTTTCTCTAACTCACTTATAAATATATGAGCAAAATTTGGCTTTGAATTTAATAATACTCTGTAAAAATCTGAGACAAAGTCAACTATTTTTTGAGGAGATTTTAAAAAAGTAAATAAAGTTTGAGGCATAGTAGCATAAATTTGAGGATCATATTTTTCCCATAAACCTCCTTTCCCTCTGAATGTTGGGATCCCAGATTCCTGTGAGATACCTGCTCCTGTTAACACACAGACTTTACCTTTTTTTAATCTATCGATTATTTCTTTCATACTCTAATTATAAAACTTAACATTCTTTTTTTAACATCTCCTCTTCTATAAGAAAAAAATAGATCTTCTCTACAGAATGTACAGAGCTTAGAGTCA
This sequence comes from uncultured bacterium, assembly GCA_965541615.1. Lineage (GTDB taxonomy): Bacteria > Omnitrophota > Gorgyraeia > Duberdicusellales > CBEUCJ01 > CBEUCJ01. Next base: position 185,033 of record CBEUCJ010000003.1, read on the forward strand.
ATTATATTTTTTAAACTTACCTTGTTCTTTGTAAGTTCAGATATTATAAATTTAGGTAGACTCAAATAAAGGTTTTTATTTCTTTTATCTATAAAGTCTTTAAAAAAATCATAAAACTCTTTTCCTACTCTATAACAGCATTCTCTGATTCCAGGTCCTATAAAAAATTGGGTCTTGTTTGCTCTTATATATTTAAACAAATTCTTAATTATCCCCTTTTTTAAAGATCTCCATCCACAATGAATTATACCTACTGTATTTTTATTCCAAAAAAATAAAGGAAAGCAATCTGCAGTTTTTACAGTTAACAAAAGATTCTTTTCAAAAGTATACAGAGCATCAGTTTTGAGAATTTCATAAGAACCTTTAGATACATAACTTATTCTGTCAGAATGCTCTTGTATAGGTTCAAAGATTTTGGATGGATTTATTCTGATATCTTTAAGTAACTTTCTAAAATTTCTTTCTCTCTCAGAATTATAAAAAGAAAAATCTATAGGTTTTACAGTGAACCCAAATTTAACATTGCCTTCTTCTATAAGAAATGTATTTAAAAGCCTAATTACTTTCAAAGAATCTCTATAAGTTTTTGTCTTGAATGAAGACCTTTTAGAATCTTTATATTGCTCTTTTTTACATTTAAAAATTCTGAGAGGACTTCTAAAAGTTGTTCGTTTGCTTTATTATCTTGGGGTTTTTGAGTAAGATAGACTTTAAATTCATCAGAATTTAATCTTTCTATTCTTACTTTTTTAGAATTAGGAATAACTTTTATCTTTATCTTCATCTTTTAAAGAGATCTTTTTTAAATATTGAATGTTTCTTAACATTTCTCCTAATATATTTCTATAATCTGAGCAAACATTCTCTAACATTACTTTAGATTTTACAAGTCTATTTTCTAATATCTCTAAAAGTAGCTTGAGATCGGATTCCATCTTTTGAAGATAACTTCTTAAATCAACTAAATCTATAGAGTAAGCATTCTCCAAATAGAGTTTATAAAGAGCTAACACAAAAGGAGTCCCCAAACTATAAGGTATCAACAATACATTCTGTTTTTGAGCTTCTAAATGAGCTTTTTTACACAAAAAATATACACTGTCTGGCAAAGCTACTATAACTTGGTTGGCTGTTAAAGCTGGATCTATGTATTGAGCTGCTTCCTTAACCTTCTTTATCACATTCTCTTCTATTTTTCTCAAGATCTCTTCTTTACTTTCGTTATCAGTTTCAGAATTTAACCTTTCTAAAAGTTCATAAGCTGGCCATTTAGAATCTATAGCTATCCTTTTCTTGTTAGGCAAAATCAAAGCATATTCAACAGTCTTGCCTTTAACTTTAAAATCGTACTCGATTAAATCAGCAGTCTTTAATTGGCTAAAAGCTTCTTTCAAAATATTTTCTCCTGCTAAACCCCTTTTTCTTGCACCAATAAGAGATTCATAAATCTTTTTTGTTAGTTCTTCAATCTCTTCTTTCTTTTTTTCTCTTTCTTCAAAGACAGTTTTGAAATTTTCTATAATTTTTTGAGTCTTAAGGAGGTCTTTTAAGAGCTCTTCTTTTAATTTAAAAGAATCCTCTTTCAAACCAGATTGAAGTTCTTTGACTTGCAAAGAAACTCTGTGTAAATCTTCTTTAAAAGCATCCTGTTGAGTCAATATCCTTTTTATCTCTGATTGAGTCTGAGTTAAAATCTTTATTTGTTCTAAGAAATCTTTATTAAAGGAGTATTTTTTAAAAAGGAAGAGCAATATTATAAGAAAAGATAGAAAAAATAATAAAAAAATATATTCATTCAATTTTTAAAGAGAAACTTTAATTAAAGTTTCAGTATTTGCCACTCCTTCTATCTTTCTAATCTTACTGCATACAAACTTTGCTAATTCTTCAATACTTTCAGATTCTACTTCTACTATAGCATCCCAAGAACCAAATACTCCATCCACAGACTTTACTCCTTTAAGTTTAGAGATCCTTGAAAGAGCTTGCTTTTCTTCACCTGCTACTAATTGGACTAACACCACTGCTTTTACCATTTTTACACCTCCTTTTAAAAATCAAACTAATATTTATTTTCCAAAAAATTAAAGATTTATCAAGATATATTTATTCATATTAAGTTAAAAATCTTTCTCTTATGTTTCTCAATGCTTTGAATATGTTTATCTTTACATTACTGTGGTCTTTTGATAAAGAATTTATAAAATTTTTTATCAAATTTCTTTTAGAATCAAATTTCACAGGACATTTAATATCGTAATCTGGAAAATTTAAAGATTTAGAGAGCTTTTGAATGTCTTTTTCTTCAATATAACAGAGAGGTCTTATTACTATTAACCTACCTCCAAAAAATTCTAAATAAGGAGGTGATGAAGATATTTCTCCATGAAAGATTAAGTTTAATAAGATGCTTTGAGCAATATCATCTAAGTGATGACCTAAAGCTAATTTTTTACAATTCAATTCTTTAGCTGTCTGAAAAAGAACTTTTCTTCTGTTCCATGAACACCAAAAACACTTTATTTTTTTCATATCTTTATTATCTATTAACTCCAAATCTTTTATTACGTATTTAAAATGGTATCTTTCAAAATACTCTTTCATTTTTTCTTTAAATTCATCAGGTCTATTATAATGCACATAACAGGCTATTATTTCATATTTTACAGGCGAAATTTTTCTTCTAAAATCTAATAGATGTAATAAAGAAAAACTATCTTTTCCTCCTGAAACTGCTACTAAGATCCTGTCTCCTTCTTCTATCATGTTATAATCTGTGATGGCTTTACCTACTTTTTTAATCAAAGACCAGAATTCTGAGTAAAGTAACCTATCTCTTAACAAGATATCTTTATTCATTGTAGTTTTATCTTAATTAAATCTCCTAATTTTGCTTTAAAATACTCTTTTGCTGAGAATTTACTTAAAGCTACTTCAAGAGTTTTAAAGCTTCCTCTTATAAAAAATGGCTTATTTTTAATAGAAAGATAGTTTGTGGAGTACTCAGTTATTCTTTTTTTATTTAGAAAAGCTGAAAATTTTTTATTATTAACGAATGAAAGAAAAAATTTTTCATCTAAGTTAGTTACCAAATTCCCAAAATTATCTATATGCATTATCTGAGCAAAAAGGGTGTTGTTTTTTATAAAAGGTTTTGGTAAATGTAAAGGAACTATTTCTTTTATATTTAAAACTCCTCCTAATTTTTCCATTTTGAGATCTTTTAAAAAATGAGAAAGTGTCGGAGCAAATATATCTCTTGCATGAAAAGTAAATGAAACTTCTTTTAAAAAATACTTTTTATTTTTTACCTCTACTATTTTTTCTACTCCATCTTTAATTATAGTCTCATAAATAAGACCGTTATCAGGAGCTAAGAAATAGTAATTTTTCGTCTTTACTAAAATTATCTTTCTGTCAGTGCCAACCCCAGGATCTACTACTGTCAAGAATACTGTGTTTTTGGGAAAAAATTCATAGGTATTTTTTAATATAAAACTTGCTTCTAAAATATTGTGAGGGGAAATCTGGTGAGTTAAATCTATTATCTGAACATCTTTATAAATAGAAAGAATTACTCCTTTAACCTCAGCTACATATACAGAATTTGAACCAAAATCAGACAGAAAGCAAATTATTCTTTTAGAGTTAGGTGATTTTGCCATCTTCTACTTCTATTATCTTTTTTTCATAATCTACTTTAAACATTTTGCCAAAAAATTTTTCACATACCCAAATATTGGTTTTGGTGTGATTAGTAATCTCTGAAGTTTTAACTTTGCCTCCTAAAAGAGCTAAATATGGGACCACATTATCTGCAAAATGTAGATCAACACAAGCTTTGTTTTCTATCTCAAATAAGAATTTGTTAATAGCTTCTTTTGCTACTTCTTCTGCAGTCTTTTTTCTCTCTCCTAAAGAATCTGCCCACAATAAGTTATCTTTTTCAGTCAAACCCAATAGATGAAGCTCTGAACCAGGTGAAAGTGTCTGAACATACTCAACTTTTTCTTCATACTTAACACTGATCTTTTTTAACAAAACTTCTCTCACAGGTACTAATTGTCTTTCAGCTACTTTTCTTTCTCTCAAATCTAAAGAAGCTATACTTTTAGCTATTACTTTTCTTATAGGAGAAAACTCAAAGTATTCTATCCTTTTAAGATTTCTTTGAGGAAAGAATCTCAAAAAAATTTTACCTCCTCCTTTAGGATAATAACCTCTTTTTAATATCTTCAACTCCAAATTCAGACCTAACAGTTTGAAAACGACTTGAGGATAGTAATCTACAGGTATTGCCCATTTACCAAAAGTCCCTCCTGTAACTTCTATTTCTATCTCTTCTCTTACTGCAAATACAAGTGCTAATAAAAGACTCTGTAACAATAGACCAATAGAACCAGCTGTTCCTATATCTAACTTTAATCTTTTATTTTTTAATTCTTTTGAAGGATAGAATTCTATAGATTGAGATCCTATAAAATCACCTTTACATTCTGCAGAAAATAATTCTTTATAAGCTTTTATCACATAAAGGTGTTGAGATTTTAATCCAGGTTCAGGTCTATTTTTTCTTATATTATAAACCTTGATAGGAGTATTAGTAATTACTGAAAGTGCTAAAGACGTCCTTAATATTTGACCTCCTCCTTCTAAATAACTTCCATCTATTTCTAACATAATTTATTTGAAATTTTAATAAAGAATCTATCTTTGATATTCAGAAAAGTAGTCTTGTAAGATTTTTTTATGGTCAAAAGCTATCTTTAACCTTTTAATCTCTTTTTCAGAAAATAACCTTGCATTCTTAGCATCAGATGAAGCTGAAAAATCTTTATTTTGAGGTTCAATTATAAAAACGCATGAGACTGTATGAAAGCGGGGGTCTCTATTTGGATTTGAATATACTTTAAAAAACTTCAAAGACTTTGTCTTAATATTGGTTTCTTCTTCTACTTCTCTTTTCACTGCTTCTTCTATGCTTTCTCCTGTATCTACAAATCCTCCAGGCAAAGCCCATCCTAAAGGAGGGTTCTTCCTTTCTATCAAAAGAACTTTTTTATCTATCTCTATTATCCCATCTACAGTTAAAAAAGGTCCTCTTTGAATTTTATGGTAAATATAATTTATGTAGGAAGGAACAATTCTTTTAAAGATTTTAAAAGCTTTATCTTTCATTAAAACAAATCCTATCTCTTTTAAAAATACATTCTCATTAAAATGAATAAATTTAAATACTTCCTGAGCCATAATTTTGGCACTCATCTCAAAAGGAAATTTTTCTATCCCACACCCTAAAGCAGGTATTCCTATTGAGGTTATCTTAAACTCCTGAGTTTTTAACAACACATTACAAACAGCTTTTCTTATTATTTTTTCATTAGTTCTTATCTTTGAATTCACAGTAGCTACATGAATAATATACTTTGCTTTTAAATTTCCAGCTTTTGTAACTATGGTTTCAGTCTGCTTAATAGGAGCAAATTTTTTTGCTTGTCTGTAAATAGATACTCCTCCTTTTTCTTTAATAGCTAAAGCTAAACCTTCCTTCATACTTAAATTTGGATCTACAGGATTTACTATTGCTTCAAAATCAGTATTAAGAATATCTCCTTTTAAAATTTTAATATTGACTCCTTTTAATCTCATATGAGTTTTTTTAATTCTTTTATTAAGGATTCTATTTCTGAAATGAGTTCTTGAGAGGGTGATGTTTTTAATTTATATAAATCTTGCTCTATCTTCTTTATAATCTCTTCTCTTTTGGTAGCATTTTCTTCTAAATACTTTCTTAATTCTTCAATATAAAAAGCTACCTCTTTAAACTCATCTGTTTTTCTTACTCTTACTGGAGGGATTTGCTTACCTTCTGAAAGCATCTTTAAGTACTTGGTAAGCCTTGAGATAGGACCTGCTGTTCTGTGAAAAAATACAGAGAGTATAAAGAATATACTTATTAACAAGATTAAAAGACCTCCTGTCAAATATATCTTTACTTGTTGGAGAGTTAGGTAATTTAAATCTTTCATTTTATTTAATAGGGAAGGGGTCTTTAAAGGTATTTTTTTACTTAAAAAATCAAAAATATAATCTGAAGTCTTTAATTGATAATTTAAAATAGCATTTACAGCTAACCAATAAACTCCTAAGATTAAGATTATGGGAACGAGGATTTTAAATACATATTTAACCTGATGCTGAAAGCTGACTATGTATTTTCTTCTCCTTCTCATCGCCAAAAAAGCTAAATATCTTTTCCCAATCTCCTTTCCTCCAGGCTTCATCATAGATTCTGGCTAACTCAGCTGAATACTCATCTAAAGCTCTTACAATATTTTCATCTTTAACTAAAGATTCTGCTCCAGGATGAGTAGGGTAAGCAGGATATTTTTTTAAATACTCTCTTAAAACCTGAGGTCTATCTATTATCATACAACTACGCAAAGTATTTCCATCATAGGGAATATTTTTTCTAATCTCTGTAAAAAACTCAGAATTTAAGACCTCAACCAAACTTTTTTCTTTTAGGTTATCTACAGCAAAATGGCAAAATACACAAGGCTCAACATCTCCATTAACATTTATATGTAAGTACCTCTTACCTCCTGCCATACATCCTCCAACAGATGGTCCATCATTCCAAAAATCAGCTAAAAGTATAGGGTATTTTTTTCTTAATTCATATATCCTTCTTCTTGATAAATCTCTTTGAGAAGGTGTGGGCATTAAATCTGGATTAGGATTATGTCCAATAGGCACATAATTAAAATACCATCCTACTAAACACCCTCTTTCTACCATAAACTCTACAAATTCTTGACTCGTAACTTCATATACATTCTCTCTTGTAGTAGTAACTGAATATCCAAAGGTTATCCCCTCTTTCTTAAGACTTTCCATAACACTAATTATTTTTTCAAAGACACCTTTACCTCTTCTTTTATCTGTAATCTCTTTAAAACCTTCTACACTTATCATTATTCCTACATTCCCTAAATCTTTTAAAATCTTTATCTCTTTATCTCCAATTAAAGTTCCATTGGTATAAATATGAAAGAACATATCTTGGTTTCTCTTATAAATTTCAAATAGATCTTTTCTTATAAAAGGCTCTCCTCCTGTAATAGTTATAAAATGAATCCCAATCTCTCTGCATTCGTTTATTATTCTTTGTAAAAATTCTAATGGCATATCTAAACTTCCTCTATAACGATGAGCCCAACAACCTTTACAATTTAAATTACATCTCGCAGTAACAGATATAACGATATGTTGAGGAGGATAAAAACCATATTTTTTTTCAAATTCTTTTCTTTTATTAACAGAAGTAACAGCAGATTTCAGAAGTATATTTTTGATTAAGGCTAATTTTGCTTTTGGGTTTAGTTGGGTAGAAGCTCTCTTTAACCACTTATTTAAGAAACTATCATAAATATTGAGACTTTTTTTTAATAAAGGGAATCTATCATAAAGGAATCTTAATTTAAATATTCTATCTAACAGAAAGGGGTTCTTATGGTTTGAATTTAAAAATATCTTTTCAATTAAGAAAGCTAAAAATGGTTCTAAAAAATTTATCCTATTCATCTTCAGTAAACCACTTTTTTATTTTTTTATTATATTTTATAAAAAGATTATATCCAAATTTAGATGTATTATACAACAAAAAAGACAAAAATGCATGTTTCTTAAATTTAGAGAGGATATATTTTTTTATAATTTTTGAATAATTTTTTAAATCTTTTTTTCTATTTAAAAATTCAGATATACAAATACTTGCCAACTTTGAAGATTTCAAAGCCCAATATATACCCTCTCCTGAAAGAGGATTAACCAAACCTGCAGCTTCTCCTGCTAAAATCACTCTTTTATTTAATATTAAAGGAGGATTAAAAACATTTATATAAATAGGCCAGAAGTAAGAAAATCTTACCTTAAAATCTGTTAATAAGTTTTTACTCAACCATTCTTTTAAAAAGCTTTCAGCTTTTTGAGCATCTAAACCTGCTCCTCCTACTCCACATGATAAAATGTCTTTTTTGGGAAATATCCAAAAATATCCTCTAACTCTGTTATCAAAGTTTATCAGTATTTTTTGCTTAAAATTATCTAACCTTTGAACTTCTATCTCTTTTTCCAAAGTTAAAATAAAGCTCTTTGTTTTTATGTCTGCTAATCTCCTTATAGTAGAAAAAACTCCATCACATCCTACTAAAACTTTACATCTAAAGACTCTTTTATTAACACTCTCTATAACTACTCCCTCATCCTCAATTTTAAAATTCAAAACTCCTTCTTTTAAAAATACTTTTGCTCCTTTCTCTTCTGCCTTTTTTAAAAGGAAATAATCAAAGTTTTCTCTTTTAACTGTGAAAGCTAAAAAATCTTTAGCTAAAATTTTCTTTTTATTACAAAAATTATAACTGAATTCTATCTCTTTAATGTAATCTTCTATTACTTGTGAAATATCAAAATCTATTAATTTTAAAATCTTTTTAGGAAGACCACCTGCACATACTTTATACCTAGGGAAATTACTTTTTTCTAAGATACATACTTTAAAACCTAATGAAGCTAAATTATATCCCAAAAAACTCCCACAAGGTCCTCCTCCAGAGATTACTACATCATATCTTTCCATAAAAAATTAATTTTTTTATAAAATATTACTCTTCTTTTTGAGAGAGGAGTTTATCTACCAATTTCCTAATATACTCTCTATCACAGTCAGCTATCTCTATAAATTCAATCCCTGTCTCAAAACTAACAGGTTTCCTTTCTAAGGGATTTACTCTTTCTTTTACCCAAATTACCTTTCCTTTACATTTTATAGGCTTTTCTTTATCTACAAAAATCTCTAAACCTACAATTGTAAATGGTCTTAATTTCTCTTCTAATATTACCTTTATCCCTCCTTCACTTATATTCTCTGTATGTGAGTGTAAAAGTCTGATAGGTGCACCTACAAAAATTTTACAAGGAAATTCTGCTCTTGGATATCTTCTTCTTTCTGGACCTGTCCACTCCATCTTTTTCTCCCTTCTTAAATAAAATTTTCAATTCTTCCAAAACTTTATTTTTATAGGGTGAATCTGCTTTGTAAAAATATTTTGAAAAAAAACATCTAATTAGAAAATTATATCACATTCTTTAAAAGAATAAATATTTTATACTTTCTTTATCTTTAAAAATTTTCTTTTACCTATTTTTAATGTGAGTTCTCCAGATACTTTTAACTTTCTTTCCTCTAAAACTTTATCTTGTATAGTTATTGCTTTCTGCTTAAGTAATCTGCGGGCTTCATTTTTGGTAGGGACTATCTGAGTTTTATAGAGAATTTCTATTATGTCTATTATTTCATCTTTTGTATGATAAACAGGGATTTCAGATGGCAATTCTCTTTTAGAAAAGACTCTTTCAAATTCTTCTCTTTCTCTGATAGCTATCTCTTCATTGTAAAGTTCCTTAACGAGACTTTGAGCCAAAAGTAATTTAGCTTCTTTGGGATGCATTTTTTTGATTTCTTCTAAATTAAAATCTGTTAAAAGTCTAAAATACTCTAACATTAATTCATCTGATATACTCATAAGTTTCCCAAATATTTCTTTTGGAGGTTCAGTAATTCCAATGTAATTTCCTAAAGATTTTGACATTTTATTTTTTCCATCCAATCCTATCAATAAAGGAAGGGTAATTATTACTTGAGGAGACTGTCCAAAAGATTCCTGTAAATGCCTTCCTACAATTAAATTAAATTTTTGATCTGTACCTCCAAATTCTATATCTGCTTCTATTTTCACAGAATCGTAAGCTTGAATTAAAGGATACACAAATTCTAACATAGATAAAGGCTTTTTTTCTCTAAGCCTTTTGGTAAAATCATCTCTCTCTAATAATCTAGAAACTGTATATCTTTTTAATAAAGAAAAGAAGTCTGAAATCTTCATATCTTTATACCATTTGCTGTTAAAAATTATTTTGGTCTTCTTTTTATCCAAAATTTTAAATGCTTGTTGAGTATAAGTCTTTGCGTTCTCTAAAATTTCTTCTTTTGTAAGGAGAGGCCTTGTCTCAATTCTTCCAGAAGGATCTCCTATTTGAGCTGTAAAATCTCCTATTATAAAGTAAACTATGTGTCCTAAATCTTGAATCGCTCTTAATTTTCTTAAAAGGACCATATGTCCTAAATGTAAGTCTTTTGCTGTAGGATCAAAACCTATTTTAACTTTAAGGGGTCTATTCTTTTTTAATGAAGACTCAAGTTTTTTAATGAGTTCTTCTTCTGAAATTAAATCTACTGTATTTTTTTTAATTATCTCTAATTGCTCTTGAACTCCTCTCATAAGTTTAAAAAATTATCTCTTCTTTTCTACTTTCTGTCAACTAAGTAAACATAGATTCAGAAAAGTAAAGGCACATGGTAAAAAAGCAATCAAAAAAGAGAAAAAATAAAGATACAGTAATAAGAGAAGATTCTTTTTGGTATTATGAATCAACTTCTATAATAAACACCAAACAGATATTTTTAAGATAAAGAAAACAATATAGAACATCAAAGAATACTTTACAAGGAATCCTACATTTAACTCTGATATTGAGGTTTTCATAAGATAATTGAAGATGAATTCTATGAATGTGAAAGATTTGATGATCAAGATGATTTCTTTATTAAAAGTTATGCTTATCTTTTTATTCTTTAATAATCTCCTTATCAACTCCTTAAAGAAAAAGAACCTAATTTATGTGATAAAATCTTGAATTTGCCATCAGTTAATTAGGATGGTTAGCTGGAAGTATGAAAAGTAGTGATTATAAAAGTGTATACTAATGTACCTTTGCTGGCCAAAAATAATATGTATGTAAATTATTAATCTTTAACTGAAGTAGAAATTACAGATTTTAAATCCTTGATAGTTGTCAATTTTTTCTATAGTTTGAAATAGATGTAGAAGATACCTTCTTATTTTCAATATAGAAAATTTAGAAGAAAAATATTCAAATTGTTAGGAGCAGGTTTCTATGTATTAAATGAAAGAGGAAAACTTTTATTTTATGCAGAACAGAAAGCTTTTAAATTAAAAGAAGATTTTCGTGTTTATTCAGATGAGCAAAAGACAAGAGAAGTCTTAATCATTAAGACTCCTCAAATTTTAGATATCAGTGCAACCTATAATGTGCAAGATGCCCATACCAAAGAATTTGTAGGAGCAGTGAAAAGAAAAGGAGTAAAGTCTATATTCAGAGATGAATGGGTATTTTTATCCAAAGATGGTCAAGAAATTGGAAGATTAACAGAAGAAAGTATAACAGGAGCTCTCTTAAGCAGGTTTATTAATCTAATCCCTCAAAAGTATGTTATTCTCACCTCTACTGGTAAAGAAGTTGCCCGCATCACTCAGCATTTTAATCCATTTGTGCTTAAGTATACTATGGAAATAAAAGAGTTCCCTCCTGCTATAGATATAAGACTTTTAATTGCAATGGGAATACTCTTAGCAGGTATTGAAAGAAGGCAAGCCTAAACAAAAAGGAAAGTAAACTACAATACCCCAAAATAATTTTTTATCTCATAGTCTGTTACTGCACGGTTGAAGTTTTTGCATTCAATTTTTTTATTCTCTAAAAATTTTTGATAGATGTGGGAGGGCAGAGTCTCTTTTACCAATCTGCTTTTCTCAAAAAAATCAAGAGCTTTTTCTAAAGAAGGTGATAACTCTTCTATATTTAATTTTTCTCTTTCAGATTCAGATAAATGAAAAACATCTATCTCAACAGGATCTGGAGGATTTAACTTTTCTTTAATTCCCTCTATTCCTGCAGCATGAATCAAACTTAAAGCAAGATAAGGATTACAAGCTGGATCTGGACTTCTTATTTCAATTCTAGCTGAAGACTCTTTTCCTTTCTGATATTCTGGAACCCTTATATAAGCTGATCTATTCTTTGTTCCCCATACAAGATAAGTTGGAGCCTCATACCCAGGATAAAGTCTTTTATAAGAATTTATCCATTGATTTAAACCTGCCTGAATATCTTTTCCATATTTTATTAAACCAGCAATGTAAGACTTTGCAATTTTACTTAAACCATGATTTTCTGTATCAAAAAACAAATTCTTGTTTTCTTTCCACAATGAAAGATGTAAATGCATTCCATTTCCATTTATTCCTGCAATAGGTTTTGGCATAAAAGAAGCATAAACTCCGTATTTTTTTGCAATCCTTTTTACAATGTATTTTGTCAAAATAATGCTATCTGCCATTTTTAAAGCTGAAGTAAAAGCTAAATCTATCTCATGCTGACTGCAAGCTACCTCATGATGGTCAAACTCTGTCTTTATTCCCATCTCACTTAAAATTAATTGAGCTTCCTTTCTTATCTCTCCATATAATCCTGATCTGAAATAGCCTCCTTCATCTGTGTGAAGAGGTGATTTATCATTTCCAAAGATAAAAAATTCTATTTCTGCTCCACATTTTAACTCTCCAATATCTTTATATTTTTCTATTATGTTTTTTAATAAACTCCTTGTATCTCCTTCATATTCTTTACCTTCTGAATCATATATACTTCCGAAAACGATTGCTTCTCTCCATGATTTCTCAACACCTTTATACTCCCAGGGCAAAATTACTAAGGTTTCAATATCAGGAATAAACCTTAAATCACTCTCTTCAATCCTTGCAAAACCCTCTACAGATGAACCATCAAACCCTTTTCCACTCTTAATTAATGTTTCAAACTCCTCTATAGGAATAGTAAAATCGAGCATCCTCCCTAAAATATCAACAAAAACAGGTCTAATGAACCTTACATTCTTCTCTTTAAACTCCTTTAGTATTTTTGTTTTCTCCATAGCCTGCTTCCTTTAGTTAAATTATGATACATTATAATAAAAACAATGTAAACTATTTTTTGTAAATAAGCAAATATTAATTATTGCAATGTAAAAACAATAGAAACTTCCATCGTTAGAGAAGATACTTTCATTTCTTCAGGGATAGGTGGAAAAGGTTGAGCTCTTTTTATTGTAGAGATTGCTTCTTTATCTAAGATATTAAATCCTGATGATTTTATAATTTTGATATCTTTTGTAAAACCTGTAGATAGAATTGTAAATTTAAGATGGACTGTTCCTTCAAACCCTTGTTTTTTTGCCCAAGGAGGGTATCTGCGACATGATTCAATTTTCTGTTTTACCATATCCTGATACCTGAGCATTGCTTCTTCTTGAGGATTTATTACTTTTACAAACTCTTGAGGTGGTTCTGGTTGAGGTTGTTTTACTATTTCCTTTTCTATCTGTTCTTTGGGTTGTGGTTCTTCTATAATTTTTTCTTCTTCAGGTTGAGGTTTTAGTTCTTCTACTACTTCTTCACTCTGCTGCTCTAATTCTTCTACAATTTTTTCTTCTTTGGGTTGAGATTCTGGCTCAGGTTCAAACTCAGGCTCTGGTGGTTTCTCTTCCTTCACTACCTCCTTTAATTTCTTCTCCTCTCCCATCACATCTATTTTGGGAAGAAGGGGAGGTTTTTCTATTTCAATCTGAACGGATATCTCCTCTGGATTCTTAGGTTGTGGTTTGGTTAAATTAAATCCTAGAATTCCTAAAAAAAGAGAGTGAGCCAATAAAGAAAAGAAAAAAGTGATTTTTATCAAATCTTGGTCAGAAATATTTCTCATCTAATTGACTCTGTGGTTGAAGTAATAGAATCAACATCTTTATTATGTAAGGATTTACCCGATAGCTTATCTTTTATTTGAGTTGATATCACCAAATTCTCTGCTTTTGCCTCTTTGGCTATATCCATTACCTGCACTGCTAAACCAAGATTTATCTTCTCATCAGCTTTTAAAATTACAGTCTTTTTTTGAACTTTTTTCAATTTCTCTTCTAAAGCATCTTTTAACTCATTAATACTTATTTTTCTCTCATTAAGATATATCTCATTGTCTTCAGTTATAAACACAATAATATTTTCTTCTTTTTGGGGTTTGGAAGTTTTTGCTTTAGGTAAAGTTATCTTTATTCCTGGCTGCATTATAAAGTTTGATGTGAGCATAAAAAAGATTAAAAGCAGTAGCACTATATCTATTAAAGGAGCAATATCTAAATGTATTCTTATTCTTTTTCCTCTTTCAAATTCCATACTCCACATCCTCTTTTAATCCTTCGCTTTCCTGAGGAAACTTTTTAAAATCTAACCACTCTATTAAAGATTCTGCTGCATCCTTCATCTGATGATAAAAATTATCTACTTTTCCTTCAAAATAGTGGTAAAAGATTATTGCTGGAATTGCTACAGATAATCCTGCTGCTGTAGTAATTAAAGCTTCCCAGATTCCTCCTGCCAAAACAGAAGCATCTACTCTTCCTCCTAATTCCTGTATTTTCATAAAGCATTTAATCATTCCTGTAACTGTGCCCAAAAGACCTAAAAGTGGTGATATATGAGCAATGATACCTAAACCCCTTAAATTTTTCTCTAATTTCCTCAACTCTCTTGAACCAGCTCTTGAGATTATTCTTTCTTTCTCAGGATAAGCTCTTTTATGAATATGAATACCTACTGCCAGAATATGTGCTACAGGACCTGGTGTTTCCTTACATAATCTTTCTGCTTCCTCTAATTTGCCTTCCTGCAATAACCTCTTTACTTGAGCAATTAAATTACCTACATTGGTTTTTATCCTGCGAAAATACCACAGTCTTTCTAAAACAATAGCAAAAGCTATTACTGAACATAATAAAATTGGCCACATTAAAAATCCACCTTTTAAAAAGAATTCAAACATAAGAAACCTCCACTTTTAAATGATTATCTTTTTTAAAACTTTATCTTCACCTCACCAAAGAAGTATCTTGGCATACCTGGATAATAATAATTTTTACCATAAGAAGTATATGCCATAGCAGCATATTTTTTATCAAAGATATTATTACAACCTACTGATATCTCAACCTCACTTTTGCCAAAATCTTTTCTGTAACCTAATTTAAGATCAGCAACAAAATATCCAGAGTATGTCCTCTCATTCATATCATCCATATACCATTTTCCTATTCTTCTTCCCACAAAAGAGGCAAAGAAACCAGAAGGATGCGTATAATCCAAACTAAAAGAAACTTTCCATTTCGGAACTTTATGAAGATATTTACCTTCAATAGAAGTCTTGGATGGATTTTTCTTCACTTTAGCCTGTGTCCAGTCAGCACTCAGATTTAAAACTAATCCCTCCATCAGACGATAAGCAATTGCTCCCTCAACTCCCTTATGTTTGGTCTTACCAATATTTTCGTACCGATCCTTGGTTTCATTTTTAACAATCAAATCCTCAACTTCACTTATATAAAAGGATAAGCTGGCTGCTAAATTCTGTGAAGAATACTTTGTCCCTATCTCATAAGTAGTTGCTTTCTCAGGATTAAGATTAGGGTTAGCATAACTGCTGACATATAATTTATAGGGATCAGGAATCTTAAATGCCCTTCCTATTGATATATAAACATTGAGGTTTTCATTTACTTTATAGAGCAAACTGCCTTTAGGGCTCCAACCATCTACATCTGTTTTTCCAGAAATATCGGTTTTGACTGTTCCTGCAGAATTATATTTCCAACCTTTATTATCAAACTCTGCCTTATCCCAACGCACTCCAAAAATCACTTCTAAAGGCTCAAATACCTTCCATGAATCTTGAAAATAGAAAGCATATTTTTCTATCTCGGCTGAAGTATTGCGTCGGTATTTTAAAGATGACCAGTCTGGCCGATAACAGGAATCTTTATATACCACATCCTGAGCAATATCACTGAACTCTAAATCTGTCCCAAAAATGAATGAATGCAAACCAAGTCTAACTTCATAAAGTAGTCCGCCTCCTTTAGCATCAGTATCGGTGAAATAAAATAGACTCGGACCGTGGAATATTTCATAATCTTTGGCATAGTTATAAAAGTTTAGCTTAAGTCGCTGAGATTCACCTATTTCTTTCTCAAATACCAGTCTTTGATAATCCACATCATAATCTCCATAAGTATGTTTGTAATATTCTTTGCAAGGGCTGGTTAAATCATTAGCATCCCACATTTCCTGAGATATTTTGCCTGCATACCTTTGGTATTTATCACTGCTTGAGAAAGTTAAACTTAAATTAGCTTCCCACTCTTTAATATCCTTATTTACTTTCAACCAATAGTTTTCAATATCATAAGAAGAATTATATCTCCAGCCATCTGCCTCCTTAGATTCAAAAGATACAGCAAGACCCAAATCTTTTATCCAGCCCTCTTTTCCCATAATTGAGCCGTAAAAAGAATAATGTTTCATTCCATATTCACCAAATTTAGTAGCAACTTGAGCTACAGGTTCTTTGGATGGCTTTTTGGTGATAATATTAACAGTTCCACCAACCGCATTTCCTCCCCAGAGAGCAGAACCAGGACCCATAACTACTTCAATTCTTTCTACATTGCTTAAAGGAATTAAATCCCAATAAACTTTTCCTGAATCCGGAGTTACCTGAGGCATTCCATCTACTAAAACCAGAGTATAACCATAAGAGTGACCGGCATGATAGTGACCACGCAAAACAATATCTGCGCCAACTCCACTACCATATTTATCATAAACTGCTACTCCTGGAACTCCTTTCAAAGCCTCTGCAACCGTGCTGGCACCAGATTTCTCAATATCTTCAGAGGTAATCACTGTAACTTGAGCTGGAGTATCTTTTGCTAACCTTTCCTGTTTTGTTGCTGTAACTACCACTTCACCTAATTTTAAAACCTTCTCTTCTGCAAAACTTAATCCTGAAAAACTAACTACTCCTGCAACCAAACCTGTAAATACCCACAAGATAAATTTAGAGTTTCTCATTGCTCCTCCTTTCTTTACAAACATACATAATTACTGCCTTCCAATTAAATTCAATCCATATTTCTTAAAAATCCTTCTTCCTCTCTTAGAAAAGACAAAATCAATATATTTTTTTGCCAACTCCTTCTGCTTGGAATATCTAACTATTCCGATGCTAAAAGTAGTAGAGCCTGAAGGAATATATTTTGAGGCAATGGGAACTATTCTCACTTTACCCTTTACCTCTGGCAGATGAGTAAAAATCTCATCCACAATACAGGCATCTGCTCTCTGAGTAAGTAGATGTGAATATACTTGCCAGTAATAGCTATTTCTGTCCATAGACTCATAATCTAAATATTCTGCTTTTACTGCGTTTAAAACTAGAGCACATACTCCACCACAACTTACTTTCTCAGGGATATTCTTCCAGAATTCTTCTTTTATTCCTGCATTTTCTACAATCTTTGCTACTGTTACTGCTGACAAATCATTGTATTCGGTGCGCTTAGGACAAAATCCAATTCTTACTCCTGGCTTTGCTAAATCTTCAATTGAGGAGATATTAAGATTTTTCTCTTTAAGGTATATTATCACCCACCTGCTTTCTAAAAGAGGTTTGTATTCTTCTATTCTGCGAAAAAGGGTCTCTGCCTCTTTTAAGGTAGAAGCCCGCGTAACTATTACATCAGCAGAAAAATCATATTTGTTGATCGCCTTAGCCAGAGTTGATTCTGGTGCTCGACCATAGATAATTTTGCACTTATATATTTTTTCAAATTCTTTATTAAGCTCAATAAAGGGATTTTTTAATAAGTAACTTGTCCAGACAATTAAATGAGGTGTTTCTTTTTTAGACTTAGAAACTGCTTCCCCTCTCAAAAATAGAGTTATTGAAATTAAACCTAAAATTAAAAATTTCCTCATCTTACCCACCTCCTTCTTTAAACTCACCTCAGTTGCTTTGCTTTTTTCCATAACTTCTTAAGGCTTGAAATAACCTCCTTAAGAGAATTAGAACAATCATACTCTTGATGAAAATAAAGTCTGCTTCTATCTTTTAAAGCCTCTACTATTAAATTTAATTTTCTGATTTCTTCTTCTAACAGTCGGGCAAAAGTAGCTCTACTCATCTTTACAAAAATCTTCTTTAATCAAATCTTTTAAATTTATATCCATGAGTTTTGAAGAAGCTTCTTTAACCAGCAGACTAAATTCTTCAAAAGCTTCTTCTGTAAAGTGCAAAGTTATACCTTTAAGATGAATGTGAATTATTCCATGAGAACACTTTAAAATACTCCCTATTTTGTTTTTAGCAAGTTCCATAACCAATTCCTCCCTTATTTATTCAGTTTCTCTCCCAAATTCTTACCCCAATCTTCTGCTTTTTTAAGCTGGGGTTCAATGTCTCCATCGATCTTTAAGGAATCAATAATGATTTGGGCTCCACAACTTTTTAATCTTTCCTCTAAAATATCTACTGCTTTACAGAATTGAGGATATATGCTATTTCCAGGACCAAAAACAGCTCCCTTTTTACCATCAAGCTTTATCTTTCTCATTTTTTCTTCAAAGGGAATAAAATCATCTTGCAGCTCTCCATCTCCCCAGGTTGATGAGCCCAAAATAATTACATCATAATCTTTTAACTCTTCAGGATCAGAATCAGTTACATTTTTAACTACAACATCTATTCCTGAAGCTTTCAGCCCCTTTTCTACATATTTAGATAAAGTCTCTGTATTCCCTGTTGTTGAACCATAAATAATAATTGCTTTTTTCATCTTTTTCCTCCTTTCTTTAAGGTATCTCAAAAGTTAAAGTAGCTGTGTAACTTAATTTGTTACATTTATCTTTTAAATTATCTGGAGCAGGTATTTCCATTTTTGCTTTTATAAGCCAGATACCCCAGTGAATAATTCTTATTCTGGCTATACCTTCACTATCTGTTGAAGTAGCATAGGCAAAATCATCACCTGTTGAAAAACCAGAATAAGTTGCATAAACTTTACAGAATTTGGCAGGTTTTCCATTAAATAATACTTTAACTGGCAGAAAATCTCCCAATTTTAAATTTATGGGATTCTTTAAAGGAACGATTTCTAATTTATGACCAACAGGTTTATCAAAGTTAATTAAATTTTTTTTACCTACATTTATTAAACACTTTGCATATTGTTCATAGTAAAGGCTTAAAATAACTCTTCCTTTAATCTTTGTTTTTGGTCCGATTTTGTGATGGACTTTTCCTTTTTCTATATACATTGTGTAAAATCCTGGTTTTAATTTGGCAGCAATTATATAAGAACCAGGCTCTTTAAATATTACTTGTGTTGCTAAAAATCCACCTGGATTTGGTTTTAAATTATGATGTTTTCCACACCTTGGACAAACATAATAAAACTCTTCAAATTGCTCTGGAGATAAAAAATCATCTACAGGGAAATGATGTCCAAAACCAAAATAAAGATTTGTCTTTGCTCCATATTCAGGATAAATTTCAGGATTATAATCAGAAGCATTAATCCATAAAGTATGAGCAGAAGCACCTGCAGAGAAAAACAAACAAATACTTAAAAGAAAACCTGTAATAAAAAATTTTTTTCTTCTCATCCTGCACCTCCATTTTAAAATTTTATTTTTACTCCACCCAGAAATTCAGTTCCATCTATATCATACTCATCAGGAATATTTTTCTTGCCAAAAATATTATCTACACGTGCAAAAATAGAAATATTCTTTTTGATATCTTTGGTTAAAGAAAGATTGAATATAGTGTAGCCTCCTAATCTGTTGTAATCACTATCATACCTTCTTCCAATGTATTCACCTTCAAGATTTAAATTGAGCTCAATCTTAGGAATTATCCAGCTGAGTTCTAAAGTCAGTTTATGTTTTGGCTTATAGGTAAGCTCTTTTTTTGTATTTTTATCTTCAGTATCTAAGAAAGTATACCCCAGTTTTAAAGTTAAATTATCTTTAATTTGACTGACTAAATTTAACTCTACTCCTTGCGTCATTGCTTTATCTATATTTTCCCAGTATAAATCCCAGGGTGGACGACCTCTTTTTACAGTTCTGTAACTTATCAAATCTTTAAGATCATTTCTGAAATAAGATAATTTAGCCAAAAACTTTTCTGAAAATTTATATTCAGCACCTACCTGATAACCAACAGATTTCTCTGGCTCTAAATCAGGATTAGCATGAACAAGATACGGCCCCATTCTCCAACCATCTGCATAGAGTTTAACTAAAGTAGGTGCTCTGAAAGCTCTTCCCACAGATGCCCTTAATTTAAAATTTTCATTTACTTTATAAAGCAAGCTTGCTTTAGGATTGACCTCTGTTCCCCATTTATCATGGTCATCTATACGCATTCCTAAAACAAAAATAAAAGGTGAAAAATCTATCTCATCTTGAATAAAGAAACTGTGAAGAGTTTGGTCTGCTTTATAAACTTTACCTTTATCATCTACTTTTTCTTTGTGATAATGATAACCACCTGTTACAGTATGGATATCTAAAATCAGCCTGCTATAATTTATTTCTGTTTCATAAGAATCAGTATGCCAGTTTGAGGATTTATCAGTAGTCCAGTGCTTGTAATTAAACCAGGAGCCCCTTAATTTCAATTTGGATAACTCATCAGGAGCCCATTCCCAGATAGAATTAAGACTAAACCTTCTCTGAATACGATTTTGTAACTTTGCTTGATAAGTTATCTCATCTTTCATTATCTGCTTGGAATAATAAGGTTTTAAAGTTAACTTGGATTGAGGGGTAAATTCATAAGAAAGAGTCCCCTGAAAAATATCCTCTTTATACCAATCACTCCACTTTCTGGGATTCCCTCTACTGTCAACATAGTAAAGCTCACGATGCACGCCATCAGATTCCCTATAGGTATAATTAAAAAATACACCAAACTTATCCTTTTTACCTCCAGCACTTACTTCATGCACTTGGGTTCTGCGGCTGCCAAATGATGTAGATAAAGATACAAAAGGTTTTTCTGGTGCAGATTTAGTGATAATGTTAATTACCCCTCCTACAGCATCACTTCCATATAAAGCAGAAGCAGGCCCTTTTACAACTTCAATCCTTTCTACTGCTTCTATAGGAATTTGCTGTAAATCAACAGCTGCACCATGTCCTCCCAAAATTCTCTGTCCATCTACCAAAATCAGAGTATGCTTTGCATCGAGTCCTAACATCTCAACTTTTCCTTTATCACCCCAAGAACCACAATTTTTATTAATTTTTATTCCTGTCAATAACATTAAAGCATCTTGAACTGTCTTGATATTTTTAGCTTTTATTTCTTCTTTGGTAATTACTACTGCTTCAGCTGGCACATCAGCTAAAGTATGTTCTGTCTTTGTAGCAGTAACTATGACTTTACCTAAATTAAATGCTTTCTCTTCTTGAGCTTCCACCTGGCTTAAACTTAAACTGAGAAAAATTGCTACTACCAAAACTTTACAAACCTTCATCTTACACCTCCTTTTGTTAGGCTTGCCTAACATTTTCTTTAAAAAATTTTTAGCCTACAAAAACCCTACCTATCTGATAAAAAAGAACACTTAATACCCATCCCAAAATTAAACTGTAGGAGACTGCTAAAGCAGTCCAGCGCCAGTTTGTCTCTCTTTTTATAGTAGCAATTGCAGCAATACAGGGAATATAAATTAAAGTCATTATTAAGAAAGCATAAGCTGATAAAGGACTAAACTGCTCTAATAAAACTTCTTTTAAACTTTCTCCCTCAGCTCCATATAAAGTTCCTAAAGTTCCTACAACCACTTCTTTTGCTAAAATTCCAAATAAAAGTGCAACTGCTGCCTGCCAGAAACCAAAACCTGCAGGTTTAAATATAGGAGCTAAAATTTTTCCTAACTTGCCAATTAAAGAATTTTCTCCTGCATATTCAACTCCAAAAGGAAGACTTGATAAAAGCCAGATAAATACAACTGCTAAAAATATAATCGTTCCTGCTTTTTTGATGAATAAAAAGGATCTTGTCCACATAGATAACAAAACATTTCTTATTGCTGGGACTCTGTAAGGAGGAAGTTCCATAACTAAAGGAGCTACCTCTTCTCTAAAAAATATATGTTTAAAAATTTTGGCAACAAGAATTGCTAAAACTATTCCCAAAAGATATAAAGAGAATACAACTAATCCCTGATGTTTAGGGAAAAAAGCTGAGGCAAAAAGGGTATAGACAGGAAGTCTTGCTGAGCAACTCATCAAAGGATTAACTAAAATCGTTAAAATCCTGTCTTTTCTTGATTCAAGGGTTCTAGTTGCCATAATCCCAGGGATATTACATCCAAATCCTAAAAGCATAGGAATAAATGATTTTCCATGTAATCCTAAAGCATGCATGAATCTATCCATAACAAAAGCTGCACGTGCTAAATACCCAGAATCTTCTAAAATTGAAATCCCTAAAAATAAAAGCATAATATTAGGTAAGAAAACTAAGACTGAACCTACCCCACTAATTATCCCATCAGATACTAAAGAACTGAGCCACGAAGGAAGATTTTGATTTTCAAAAAATATTTTTGCACCTTCAGCTAATTTGCCAAAAAATTCATCTATTAAATCAGCAAGGGGTGCGCCAAGAGTAAATACTAACTGGAATAATAGATACATAAAAAATAAAAATAGTGGAATTCCCAAGATACGATTGGTTAAAATTTTATCTAATTTATCAGAAAAAGTAAGGCGAGCTTCTAATGAGATTTCCTTTTTAACACATTCTTTAACTACGCCTTTTAAAAAAGCATATCTTTTCTCAATTATAAATGTCTCTAAATCTTCTCCACTAATCTGATTAATTTTTGTCTCTGCTTTATCTTTTATCTTTTCTATCTCAGGGATGACATCCTTTACTTTATTTAACAGATCAAAATCTCCTTCAAGTATCCTTAAGCTCAAACCTCTTTCAGGAATATCAAAAATCTTTTTATCTTTTAAAAATTGGCTGATTTCTTCTATTGTCTTTTCTAAATCATGATAATCTATTTTAAAGATTCTTTTTTCTTTCTTTCTTAAATTCTCTACAATCTTTTCTTTTAACTTATCAATACCTTCTCCTTTTGAAGCAACAGTCTCTACAATATCTATTCCTAAAATCTTAGAAAGTTTTTGAGTATCAATTTTAATATTAGCTTTTTTTACTCTATCCATCATATTTAAATCTAAAAGAACAGCTTGCCCTAATTCCAAAAGCTGAATTACAAGATAAAGGTTTCTTTCTAAATTTGTGGCATCAATTATACAGACGACTAAATCTGGTTTTTCTTTAATCAAAAAATCACGGGCTATCCTTTCATCAACAGAGTATACACTTAAACTATAAGTTCCTGGCAAATCTACGACCTCTACTCTTTCATCCTGATAAGTAAAATATCCTTGTTTTTTCTCAACTGTAGTTCCTGGCCAGTTTCCTATCTTTTCTCTTGCTCCACAAAGATAATTAAATACTGTGGTTTTTCCTGAATTAGGATTTCCTGCTAAAGCGATCTTATACATACTCAACAAAGATTTTAAAAGAAGCTCCTCTCCCCAAAGCTATCCTTGAACCACCCAAAGAAATTACCATAGGACCACTTACATTACTTACCACTTTTATAACTTCACCTTCTTTTATCCCCATATTTCTAAGTCTTGAAACAAAACCCTTTCCTCCTATTATCTTTACAATCCTTACTAATCTTTCTTCTTCTACCATCGATAAAGGTATCATAAAACTTCAACGATTATTTTTTCTGCTTCTTCTTTTCTTAAACTTATATGAGTATTCTTTATCAAAACATCTATAGGTGAACCTAAAGGAGCAATCTTTTTTATCTCTACTGTTTCACCTTTTATAAATCCTAAACTTAAAAGTTTGCTTTTTAAAATGCCCGTATCAGTTATCTTTAATATTTTTGCTTTAGTGCCAACTTTTAAATCACTTAATTTAACCATTATTTATTTAAAGATTTTATCTTTAAAGCTCTGATTTTGCATCCAGGAGGTCTTTTTTTATGCTCAACAAAATAATAAAAGCTATCTAACCAGTCAGGTTTACCATGCGGACAGGTTTCAATAAAATTTATAAACTTAATGATTCTTTCAAGAGTTTCTTTACTTAAATAATGCTCAATTCTGCAAGCATCAGCTTCTGCAATCTCTTCATCTATTCCTAAAATCTTGTGAAGAAATTTTTTAAGTATAAGATGTCTTTCATAAAGAGCTTTTGCTTTGTTAATGCCTTCTTGAGTTAATTCAATATATCCATAATGCTCATGCACGACTAAATTTTTCTTCTCAAGTTTTTTTAAGACTTCAACCACTGAGGGAGCTTTAACTTTTAAATGTTTGGCTAAATCTTTAACTCTCACTATCTGCTTTTTTTGCTTAATCACAAAGATACTTTCAAGATAATCTTCTAATGAAGGACTGATAGTCAAAGTACCTTTTATCATCTTTTTACCTCCTAATTAAATGAACCTAATTATATTAGGCATCCCTAACTTTGTCAAGCATTTTTGAAAATATTTATTTTATGGAATATAGGGTTTATAAAGATATTGAGCAGAGCTTAAAAGAGGATGTTCATACTATGGAAAGGAAATGGCTCCTCACCCTTCCATTTTTCTAATTGTCCCTTTTGATTTCCCTAATGAGATTCACGGATGTA
>CBEUCJ010000004.1:0-190618 GCA_965541615.1 uncultured bacterium
TGCAATCCTTTATGAAAGAATAACAGATGGTATTTATCATCCCTCAAAAATAAGAACTTATAAAGATTTAGTAAAGATTTTAAAAAAGATAAATCCTGATTTGGTTTTTAGGGTCTGGTGGAGATGGATCCCGATTTCTGAGTCTCTTCCTTCAAATACCTCCATATATCAGGCAGGATATACCTATCAGCAGCTTGAAGAGACTTTAAGGAAGCTTAAAAAAGATTTGCCAGGAATTAAGTATTGGTTTGGAGCAATTCCTACCCAAAGAATTAATTTTAAAGAAAGAAATCCAATAACAGGAAAAATTTATTCTCAAAGAGAAACCTGGCAGATGGCTTTAGATCCTCAAAAATGGGGAATTAATTTCTCAAAGGAAAGATTTCAAAGATTAGCTCAAAAAAGAGGAACAGGTAGATACGGATATTTTCCAGATGTTACAAACAGAGAATTTCAAAAGCTTTATTTAAGTTGGGCAAAAAGGCAGATTGATGCCGGAGTTAATGGATTATTTTTGGATATGCTTTTTGCCCAACCAAGATTTTTAGCAAAAATAACTAAAAATTTTAAACATAAAGCAGTAAAGGAAAGTTTGGAAGCAATTGGTTATTTAATAAAAGAAATCCGCATGTATGGATATAAAAAAGGAAAATATATTTATCTTTGCAGTTTTGGAACTTTTACTGATTTTCCTGATTATAAACCAGATTTAGATTTTAATGAAAAAGGATGGGATAAGATTGTTTCAAAAATAAAAGAAAGGCTTCCAAAAGCAAAAATTTTAGCACTGATTGATTGGGGTGGAACCACAAACACACCTTTGGGAGTTTTCTCTCAAGAGTTGAGCAAGGAGGAACAAAGAGAATTTTTTAAAAATTGCTGATGAATTTTTTTCAAAAAAAGGAATAATCTTTGTTTATCTGGTTCACGGTGGCTTTATGGGACAGGATGCAAGGATTTTATCTTTTGGAAAGTTAAAAACCTATGATTCTTTAGCTCCAGAGTTTGAGACTTATGAAATGATTAAAAAACTTACTCAAAGTAAAAAGTAAATTAAATAAATTTTAAGGAATCAAAAACTTCCATTACATTTTTGAAGAGTCATTCCCTAAATTTCTTTTTGAAAGCAAATAATTTGATTTTGAGCTTGACAAATTTTTTTAAAATGTTATATTATTTAATTGACGGACTGGTCAGTCTATGAAAAGAAGAGAAAGAAAAGAAGATCTTATTAAAAAAAGGAGGAACGAGATTCTTGATGCTGCCGAAATTCTATTTTCTAAATATGGTTTTGCCAAAACCACAACCGATAAAATTATGCAACTTGCTAAATTAGGAAAAGGAACTATCTATCGTTATTTTAAAAACAAAAAAGATATATTTTTTGCTGTGGTAGATAGAGGTTTGGATAGATTAAAAGAAGAGATGCTTAAAAATACAGAAAAAATTGATGATGTGTTAAAAAGGATAGAGGTAGCTGTAAAAACTTATTTAAGTTTTTTTGAGAAGAATATAAATCTGGTGAATATATTGTTGTATGAGCAGGCAGATTTTCAGGAAAGAATTGCGAAAAGATATTTAGAGCACTATCACGGTAATATAGAAAGAGTTAAAGCGACTTTTAAAAAGGGAATCTCCCAAAAATTAATAAAAAATATAGATATAGAGACAACAATCGGTATTCTTACAAGCATATTAAATGGGCTTATTTACAGATGGAAGATTGAAGGAAAAAAATTTAGATTAACTCAAAAAGCTCCTCTTGTTTTAAAGATTTTTTTTACAGGAATTGTCAGGGATAAAAAAAGAAGAAGAGAATATGAAAATTTGTAAATTATTTCTTTTATTTTTTAGTTTTCTTTTTGTTTTTTCAGGTTTTTCTCACACAAAGAAAATTTTAATTTTAGATGAGGAAAAAGCAGTAAAGATTGCATTAAAAAGAAACTGGGATGTTTTAATTAAAGATGAAAAGTTAAAAGAAGCTCATGCTCAACTTTTAAAGGTATGGAGTAGAGTTTTTCCTCAAATCTCCTCTTTTTATACTTATCAAAGATATAATGACCATCCTTTTATAAACTATCCTGATAATAAAGGTTATGGATTTAATGTTGACCAGATAATTTTTAATGCTCAAGTTTTTAATGCCATAAGGGCAGCTCACCCTTTCTTGAATTCAGCAAGAGAAGAAAAGTCTGAACAACTTAATGCTGTAATTTTTGAGGTTAAAAAAGCTTTTCTCTATTCTTTAATTGCTCAAAAAAGTTTAGAAGTTACCCAAAATGCTTTAAATCTTGCACGTAAATATTTAAAGACAACAAAGATACGTTTTGAGAATGGAGAAGCTTCAGATTATGATGTTTTAAGAGCTGAAGTTGAAGTTAAAAATTTAGAGTATAAATTTTTGAAAGCAAAATCAGTTTATGAGACCTCTTTAAATTATTTAAAGCTTTTGTTAGGAATTAATCCTCAGGAAAAACTTAAGATAAAAGGCAAGGTAGAATTTAAAAGATTTAAGAAAGACTTTACTCATTTGGTTAAATCTGCTTTAAATAAAAGACCATTGATTAAGGCGATAGAATTTAAAGAAGAATCTTTAAAACACAATTTAAGGGCAGTAGAATCTGAGTTTCTGCCTTCTTTAGTGTTAAACTTTCAGGATATAGCTAATGAAAAAGAAGTATTTGCTTTTAACAGAGAAAAATATGAGGATTACTGGATACTTACTTTAAGGTTGAATTTTCCTATTTTTGAGGGAGGGTTAAGATTTTTTAAGGTTAAAGAGGCAAAATCACAGCTGGAGCAAATTAAGTTGTTAAAAGAGAAAACAATTTCCGGTATAAAAATTGAGATAAAGAATGCTCTTCTTAATTTAGAAAGTGCAAAAAAAGAAGTTGAAGCTACACAAAGCAATGTAAAAGATGCAAAAAGGATGTATGAGATTATTTATAAAAGGTATCTTGAAGGAGAAGCATCTTACTTAGATATTTTAGATGCAAGAAATACGCTTTTGGTTTCTCAGTTAAATAACTTACAGGCACTTTTTGATTATAATTTATCTTTACTTAAATTAAAGTATCTTACAGGAGAAAATTTAGAAGAGGAGGGTAATTTATGAGAAGATTATTTTTCTATCTTTTTTTAGTAATTTTTATTTTAAATGGTTGTGCAAAAAAAGAAAAAATAAAGGAAACAAAA
Source organism: uncultured bacterium (assembly GCA_965541615.1). GTDB lineage: Bacteria > Omnitrophota > Gorgyraeia > Duberdicusellales > CBEUCJ01 > CBEUCJ01. Next base: position 3,196 of record CBEUCJ010000004.1, read on the forward strand.
AGAATTCCTGTAGAGGTAGCTAAAGTAAAAATTCAGGAAATAAAAGAGATTTTAAAATTTACCGGAACAATAAAAGGAAAAGAGCAAGTTCAGGTTTTTCCCAAAGTAGGAGGAAAGTTAATCAAATATTTAGTTAAAGAAGGTGATTATGTAAAAAAGGACGATGTGATTGCTTTAATTGATAGAGATATAACTGGTTTTGAATACAAACCTCACAAAGTCTTATCTCCAATCTCAGGAAAAGTTTTAAAAGCAGATTTAGATAAAGGAAGTCTTCTTAACCCTCAAACTCCTGTTGCTATAGTTGCTGATACTTCATCTGTAAAAATAAAAATAGATGTTCCTGAAGTAGATTATCCCAAACTGAAAATAGGAGATAAAGCTATCATTAAAGTAGATGCTTATCCTGATAAAGAATTTGAAGGAAGATTAACCAAATTAGATAAATACATTGACCCTTACACAAGAACAGCAGAAGCAGAAGTTGAAATTCCTAACAAAGAAGGTTTACTTATCCCAGGAAGTTTTGCCAGAATCACTCTTTTTGTGGGAACACATAAGGCTTTAGTAATTCCTTTAGATGCTTTATTAAGAATGCCTGGAACTGGCAGTTACTATTGTTTTAAAGTTGAAAATGGTAAAGCAAAAAAAGTCTTTTTAAAAATAGGGGTTATTCAGGATAATTTTGTGGAGATTAAAGAAGGGTTAAGTTTAGAAGATTTAGTGATCGTTTCCGGACAGGGAGTATTAGAAGAAGGAACTCCTGTTAAACCTATTTTTACTTCTAATCTAGAAGAAGGTAAAAGATGAATTTACCTCAATTTGCAGTAAGGCGCCCTTATACAGTTTTGATGATATTTCTGGCAATATTTCTTATAGGTGTTGTTTCTATATTTAAATTAAGGATTGACCTTTTACCAGAAATTGAGCCACCTGTAATTTCAGTTTTAGTTCCCTATCCGGGAGCTTCAGCTTCAGATGTGGAATCAGATGTAATCAAATACTTAGAAGATAAACTCTCAACTGTTCCCAATTTAGATGAATTAAATTCTTTAGCAAAAGATAATTTAGGAATGGTCTCTTGTAAATTTAAATGGGGCACAAATTTAGATGTTGCTTCAAATGATGTTAGAGACAAACTGGATTTAGCTAAATGGGATATAAAAGAACATGCTCCTGATGCAGAAGAACCAATTTTATTTAAGTTTTCTTCAGCTACTGCTCCCATTATGGCAATTACAATTTCTGCACCTTCTTCTTGGCCTCAACTTTACAGAATAGTAGATAAAAAGGTTGCTGACGCTTTAAAAAGGACAAAAGGTGTGGGAGCAGTAATAATTTATGGAGGATTAAGACGTCAGATAAAGGTAGAATTGGATTGGCAAAAAATAAAAGCATATAATATCCCTCCTTCTTTAATTATTCAGAGATTAAAAGAAGAAAACCTTGATTTTCCTTTAGGAAAAATAAAAAAAGGAAAACGTGATTATTTTTTAAGAATAAAGAAGCGTTTTAAAAATCCAGAAGAAATAAAAAATATCCTGATTACTCAATATAAAGGAAAACCTGTTTATTTAAAAGATATAGCAAAAGTAAGTGATGATTTTGAAGAAGAAAAAATGAAAGGATATTGTAATGGTAAGGAAACAATTATTTTAATTGTTCAGAAGCAGTCAGGTCAAAATACAGTTGAAGTCTGCAATAACATTAAAAAGACGTTGAAAAAAGTTAAAAAATTTCTACCCAAAGATGCAGAAATCACTATCCCTATGGATTCTTCAGAATTTATCTTGTTGGCAATAAAAAATTTAGCAAAAACTGTAGTTACTGCTGGAATCTTGGTAGTTATTGTCACTTTGCTTTTTTTAAGAAGATTAAGAGCATCTTTAATAATCTCTTTAACTATTCCTTTTTCTTTAATCTGTGCTTTTATCTTTTTATTCTTAGGTGGTTTTACAATTAATGTTATGTCCTTAATGAGTTTAGCAATTGCTATTGGAATGGTGGTAGATAATGCTATTGTCGTTTTAGAAAATATTACCCGCCATGTTGAAGAAGGTCAAAAACCACATGAAGCAGCTGTTTTTGCATCTGGTGAAGTAGGAGGAGCTATCTTTGCTTCAACCTTGACTACGATTTGTGTATTTGTTCCTTTGATTTTTGTAACAGGACTTGCAGGTATTATGTTCAAGCAGTTGGGAGCAGTTGTTTCAATTACAATTCTTTCTTCTCTTTTTGTAGCTTTAACCTTAACTCCGATGTTAGCTTCAAAATGGATTAAAAAAGAAACATATACTGAAAAAAATAAACTTTCTAAATTTTATCTTTTAGGAGAAAAGTTTTTCAAAAATATAGAAAGTTTTTATGTAAAGATTTTAGATTACGCACTCTCTCATAAAAAGAAAATTTTAACTTCTCTTATAATAATATTTTTTGTAAGTATTTTTTTAGCTCAGTTTATCGGTCAGGAGTTATTCCCTGATGTAGATACAGGAGATATAGATATAATGTTCAGATTGAATGAGTCAGCAAGGATTGAAGAAACAGATAAGATATTAAAAAAAATTGGAAAAATTTATGAGAAATTAGTTCCAGAAAGAAAACATTATTATGCTTTTGCTGGTGAATCTGAAAAAGGGATTGGTGTTGCTTTAGGGTTTGAAGAAGGTCCAAATGTGGGGGAAGTGGGAGCAAAACTTGTCCCCAGAACCAAAAGAAAAAGAAGTGTTTATGAAATTGCTGATATTTTACGAAAAGAGATTGAAAAAATCCCTGGTATTGAAAGATTAAAAGTAATTGCTACTACTCCTATAAAACAGATGCTTATGGCAGGCAAAGGAAAGATTGAAGTGGAATTAATAGGTTCAGATTTAGATAAACTGCAAAAGTATGCAGAAAAATTAGAAAATGAGATGAAAAAAATTCCTGGAGTAGTAGATGTAAGAAGTTCATTTAAAAAACCAAGATTAGAATTACATATAGATATTGATAGAGAAAAGGCAAATCTTTTAGGAGTAAATACAGCTATTTTAGCTTCTACTTTGCGAACTTATTTCTATGGGTATGAAGCTACCAAATTTAGGGAAGCAGGAGATGATTTTGATGTATTTTTGCAGTTAAAAGAAAATCAGCGTTACAGTCTGGATGACATTGGAGAAATTCCTGTTCCCACAATGAGTGGTAAACTTGTTAAGTTAAAGACCTTTGCCAAGGTTAATATGGGTTTAGGTCCTGTTGAGATTAGAAGAAAAAACAGAGAAAGAATTATAAGTGTTGGTTGCGATACATATAAAAGGGCATTAAGTAGCGTTAAAAAGGATATTGAGAAAGTAATAAAAAAGTTAAATATACCTAAGGATATTGAGGTAAATTTTGGAGGACAGGTTGAGGAACAAAAGAAAGCTTTTGGTGATTTAGGTATTTTGTTACTTATAGGAATGATTTTAGTTTATATGGTAATGGTTGGGCAATTTGAGTCTTTAAAGACTCCTTTCATAATCTATTTTTCTGTTCCCTTTGCTTTTGTAGGAGTAATCTGGGCATTGCTTTTGACAGGAATTCATTTTTCCATGGTAACATTTATGGCAGTTATTATGCTTGTAGGTGTTGTAGTAAATAATGCCATAGTTTTGGTCGATTATACAAATATTTTAAGAGCAAGAGGACTAAATTTACTTGATGCAATAAAACTTGCTGGACGCCACCGGCTTCGTCCAGTTTTAATGACCTCTTTCACCACAATTTTTGGTATGCTTCCTTTAGCTTTAGGAAGAGGTCAGGGAGGAGAAATCTGGCAGGCGTTTGGAATTACAGCTATTGGAGGACTTCTTTTATCAAGTTTAGTTACCTTAGTTTTAGTCCCCATAATCTATTCAATTTTTCATAGAGAAAAATAATGTTTTATGATTATTCTTTTGAAAAAAAATACAGGAAAAAATTTTTAAAAGAGAATAAAAAATTTAAAGAATATATAATAGAATTTGAAAGTCCTTTTAAAAGATATCCTGATAAAGCTTGTGGTTTTTTATTCCTTCCTCATCAATTAAAAACAAAAAAAGCTTTAATTTTTCTTCACGGCTCAGGCAATTATCACTTTGGTTTCTTTAAAAATTTTTCTTCTCTTTTTTCTCAAAAAGGTATTCCCACATTTTTTATGATTTTACCTTTTCATTATCTGCGGAAAAAAGAAAAGAATAAATTTTTCAGTGATAATCTATTTGAAGTCTTTGATAGTTTCCGTCAGGCAGTAATTGATACAAGAGCTTCTCTTGATTGTTTAGAAAAAGAAGGTTTCTTAAAAGATTTCTCTATTTTGGGGATAAGTTTGGGAGGTATGATTGCTACAATTGTGTCTGCAGTTGATGAAAGAATTAAAAAAGCAATTTTGATAAATACAGCTGGAGGCTTTGTTCATATTGTCTGGGAAGGACTTTTACCTGGTTTAAGAAAAAAATATAAAAAAACCCATCATCTTTATGGATGTAATAAAAAAAAGTGTCAGGAAATCTACAGTTTCCATAAAGAATTCATCAAAGAATTAAAAGATATAAGTTTACTGGGAAAAATTAAACCTAAAAAAGAGTGTTTTTTATTTGACCCTTTAAGTTTTTGCCATCTTTTAAAAGAAAAAGTAGAAGTAATCCTTTTCTTTTCTTCATTTGATGAGATAATCCCTAAAAAAGCACAGGAAATTTTTGAGAAAGCTTTAGGATATCCACCCAAATACACTCTTTCTGGCGACCATTTTTTATCCTTAATTTTAAACAAGAAAAAAATCATAGAAATCTCTTCCCAATTTTTGTTGAATGATAAACCAAAAATCTTTTCCACCCCATGGGTGGAAGTAAAAAAGTAGGAGGTAGAAATGAAACTGGTGATTATCTGTTATAACGTTGCTATTGGTGATGAAGTGTTGGAGGTTTTAAAAGAAATAGGAGTTTCCAGTTATACAAAGTTTAAAGAGGCACAGGGAGTAGGTAAATTAAGTGGACCTCATTTAGGTACACATATCTGGCCAGCAATAAATTCAGTTTTGATGGTAGCTTTGGAGGAGGATAAGAAAGATAAACTTATTGAGAAGATAAAAGAGTTGCGAAAGAAATTGGGAAAAGAGGGTGTAAAAGCATTTGTCTTACCAGTTGAGGAGATTACATAAATAACTGAAAAATAATTTTCTTGACATTTTAATAGAGAGTGTTATTATCAATAAAATAGTTAGGTATACGAAGTATTTTCAGAAAATGAGGAAAAAAGAATTGTATAATTATATTTCTCATTTAGATAATCTACTTCCTGTTTTAGTTAAACATTTTCAAATTCCTGATTTACATAAATTATTTGAAGTTAAAATTACTTTTCAGCAGTATCTTGCCTTAAATATATTAATCAAAAAAGGAAAATGTATGGTTTCTGATTTAAGTAAGAATTTAGGGGTTGCTTTAAGCACAATGACAGAATTAGTTAATCGTTTAGCAAAAAAGCAATTTGTTAAAAAGATTAAGGATTTAAGAGACCGCCGTATAGTATGGATTAATTTGACTGAAAAAGGAGCAAAGATTATCAAAGAGATAAATGAGAAAAAGCAAAGATATATTCTAAATATTCTTGAAAAATTAACAGAAAAAGAAAGGAAGCTTTTGATTGATATACTGGAAAGAGTTTCTCAGGTTGCTAAAAGAATAGAGGTAGAAGGTATGAGGATTTGATTTATTTTTAAAGAAAGGAGGTAAGATGAATTTTAGAGAAAGGATAGAAAAAAGAATAATAAAAAGTGTTTTAAAAATGCTTCCTCGTATGTCAGAGAAAAATTTAATAAGAGCTACTTACTTGGTAGAGAAACTTCCTCAAGATGAAGGAATAAGAAATGCAATAAGAATTGTAAGAGAATATTTTAAGAAAGGACATCCTTCTGTAAAATTAGCAAAAAGAATCTGGACAGAGCTCCATCCCAATTGCTTAAACAAACTTGTAGAGAATTTCTTTATCAATGCCTGTTTTGTTTCTGACAGAATAAGAAGAGAAATTGAAGAAAAAGAAGGTTTTCATATTCCCTGGTTTTTTGTTATCTCTCCTACGATGAAGTGTAACTTGCGTTGTAAAGGGTGTTCTGTAGAAAGTTATAAAAAAGATGAAGATTTACCAAAAGAAGTATGGGATAGGATATTAGATGAAGCACAATCTTTAGGAATCTATTTTATCACTGTTCAGGGAGGAGAAACATTTGTAAGAGAAGATATGTTAGATATTTATGCTTCACACCCAGATATGTATTTTCAGGTTTATTCTAACGGAACCTTAATTGATAAAAAAATGGCAAAAAGACTGCAGGAGTTGGGAAATGTTGAAGTGAATTTATCTGTAGAAGGATTTGAGAAAGAAACAGATGCTCGCAGAGGAAAAGGTGTATGGCGTAAAGTAATGGAAGCAATGGATAATTTAAGAGAAGCAGGAGTAATGTTTGGCTTTTCTGTCACCCAAACCCGCCTTAATACTGATGTAATTACTTCAGATGAATTTTTTAAATTGATGATAGAGAAAGGTTGCTATATTGGATGGTTTTTCCAATATATTCCTTTAGGAAAAAATCCGGATTTAAGTTTAGTGCCTCTGCCTTCCCAGAGAAATAAACTAAGAGAAAAGTTAAAAGAGGTAAGAGAAACCCTTCCTTTATTTGTAGGAGATTTCTGGAATGATGGTCCTTTTGTTCAGGGGTGTATTGCTGGAGCGCGTCAATATTGTCATATAAATCATAGAGGAGATGTTGAAGCTTGTGCTTTTGTTCATTTTGCTGTGGATAATATAAAAAGTGGTAAGAGTTTAAAAGAAATTTTCAATTCCCCATTTTTTAGAGAGATGCGTGAAAGAATTCAGTGGGAGGAAGCCTCCTGCCCTTATAGTGATAATCTTTTAACTCCCTGCCAGATAATTGATCAGCCCTGGGTTTTAAGAGAGCTTGTAGAAAAATACAATGCTTATTCTACTGATGGAGCAGGTGATGTTTTGTTAAAAGGAGAAGTGGCAAGGTTTTTAGATGAGTATAGCAAGCAAATACATGCTCTTTATGATAAGATCTGGGAAGAAGATCCTTATTATAAAGAGATAAGAGAAAATATAAGAAAGAAAAGAAAAAGACTTTTTGCTGAGGTGGAATAAAAAAAATTAAAGATGGAGCAAGATATGAAGATAATTTTTAGAATTTATATATTGGTTGTGATTTTATGTCTGTTTTTATCAACTCCACAAAAAGCTTTTTCTTTTAAAAAACCAGAAAATTTAAAAGAGATTGGTATTTTTGCAGGTTCATTAAGAGACCGCACTCTGGCAGAAAAAGATGATTATATAACGGTTCCTGCAGGTTTAAGGTTTGGGTTTGATATTAAGCCTTTAATAAAAAAATTTAAAGTTTCAAGATATATTTTTAAAAAGGCAAGTTTGTTAGAATTTACAGTTGAGCCTTTTATGGCAGGAGTTATCTCTCCTGATTCCAATTTTGAAACTGGCTGCGGTTTATTATTAAAATATGGTTATAGATTTGGTAAGTTTTTGCCTTTTGTAGATGCAGGCACAGGACTTCAATACACCACTCAACATACAAGAGAAGAAGCAACACAATGGTGTTTTCAGGTTCAGGGAGGAGCTGGTTTTTATTACTTTTTTCAAAAAAATAAAGCATTAAGTTTTGAATACAGATTCAGACATTTTTCTAATGCGAATATAAAAGAACCTAATAAAGGAGTTGACACCTACGGATTTTACATTGGATTTTCTTGCTTTTTTGATTGAGTAAATTTCTTCTATTGTGATAATATATTTAGCTTGCCAGGTCTATAGCAAGCTAATTCTCATCTTCCCTCTCAAGGTGAGCTATTGGATAGCAGCAAGGATTGGTGATATTGTTTATTTTTTAATGAAAAAAGACAGGCAAGAACGGGTAAAAATTGTAAAAAGGATATTGAAAAATAAAATTTCTCAAAGAGAAGCTCAAAGAATAGTTCGTTATAATTTTCAAAATTTCAACAAAGGCTTAGTTGATTTTTTTCGTATTCCCAAGCTGAATAAAGAAGACATAAATAATCTTGTGGAAATTGTTGGTCAAGAAAATTTAGATACTGCTTTAAAAAAAGGAAAAGGAGTTATACTGGTAGGTATTCATATGGGAAATGGTGGTTTTGTTACAACAGCCCTGGCACTTAAAGGGTATCCTGTGAACATTGTAGTTTGGAAGGAGAAAAATGAAAAAGTAGACAGATTATTTCAAAGTATAAGGCAAAGTAAAGGTGTAAGAGTTATTTATTCTCATAATTCAGCAAGATATATTTTGAAGCTGCTTAGACAGAATGAAATAGTAGCAATAACAATTGATTTAAATGGTGGGAGAAAAGGAATAAAGCTTAATGTGTGGGGAGAAAAAATAAGTATAGTGCGAACTCCTTTAGTATTTGCACTTCGAGAAAAAACTCCTCTTTTACCTGGAGTTAGTATTAGACAGCCTGATAATACTCATAAGATTATTATAGGGAAACCAATAAAAATGGAACTGACACAAAACAGAGAAAAGGATTTAGAGATAGGAGCAATAAGACTCTTTGAATTTTTTGAGAAATATATAGTAGAATTTCCTGAACAATGGCATTGGTTAAAATTTCTCTGGCAGAGAAAAGAGGAAAGTTAAATATTGAGCTCTAATGTAGTTATTTTTACTTTTATAATAATACATCTTACTTTAGGTAGAAAAGTCTCTATTCCTTATGGTTTGGCTTTAGGATTAAATGTTTACTTAATTTTAGGCTTAGCATTGGTTTTGGATACAATTTTTACGAGTCTAATATATTTTTTGTCTCAAGAGGCTGTAGTAAAATTAAAGTTGCTTAAAAGAATAAAAGAGAAAATTATATCCTTGCAGAATAGATTAATTAATTCTAATTCACGCTTAATGCATTTTTTTAGCCATCTGGGCAAAACAGGCATTGTCTTGGCGAATGCAATTCCCTTTACTGGTGGAATAAATGTCTCGATCCCTTTAATCCATGCGCTTAATTTGAGTAAAGGAGAAGGTTTTTTTCTGCTCTTTGTAGGAAATCTTTTAGGCTGTCTATTTATTACCTTAGGAGCAAAAGGAATTCTGGTTTGGTTCTCAGAGCTGGTAAGGAGTACTTCAATTTTTTCTATGTTATTATGAGTCGATTTAGCTTATAATGAAATTAAATAAAAGGAGGTGGAGTTATGCAAGATTTTTTAAGAAAAGTATTTAATTTGGGCTTAGGGATTTTTAGTGTAACTAAGGAGAAAGTAGAAGAGATCGTAAAAGAGCTGGTTAAAAAAGGTGAAGTCAGTCAGGAAGAAGGTAAAAAATTGGTTAATGAATTGCTGGAGAAGGGAGAAAAAACTAAAAAAGAATTAGAGGCTCAAATTGAAAAAATAGTTAAAGGTATAATAGAGAAATTGGATTTGGCAACACGTAAAGAATTAAATGAACTTAAATCTGAGATAGAACAATTGAAAGAGAAGTTGAATAAGTAAGAAAAAAAATTAAATTTAATGCTTCCAGGTGTTACTCAGAAGATTCATAATATTAAAAGATTACATCAGATACTTCAGGTCCTCATCAGGTATGGTTTTGGTTATATAGTTGACCGTTTAAATGTTAAAACAAGATTTATTAAATTTAAACTTTTCAAGAAACCAGAGGTAATCAAAGAACCTCTTCCAGTTAGAGTTCGCAAGGTATTAGAAGAACTAGGACCCACATTTATTAAATTAGGTCAGATATTAAGCACACGTCCTGATCTTATCCCGTTAGAATTTTGTAAGGAATTTGAAAAATTGCAGGATAAAGCTCCTGCTATTGAATATGAGAAAGTAAAAGCGCAAATTGAAAATGAGCTTAAACAACCTATAAATAAAATATTTACCAATTTTTCTCCTCAACCTGTAGCAGCAGCTTCTTTATCACAGGTGCATTTGGCAGAATTAAAAACAGGGAAAAAGGTCGTTGTAAAAGTTCAAAGACCCAATATAAAAAAAGTGATTACTACTGACTTGGAAATTTTATATGGATTAGCAAAATTAGTAGAAAAGTATATTAAAGAAAGCAGAATCTATAATCCTGTGGGAATAGTAGAAGAGTTTAAAAGAACAATCCTGAAAGAGATAGATTTTAATATAGAAGCAAATAATATTGAAAGATTCCGAAGAAATTTTAAGGATGATGATACAGTGTATGTTCCCCAAGTTTTTCGAGATTTATCAACAGCAAAAATCTTAACCATAGAAAGAATTGAAGGGATAAAGGTATCCGATATAGAAAGAATAGAAAAATCAGGTTTAGATAGAAAACAGATAGCTATAAACGGAGCCAATGCTGTATTAAAACAGATTTTTATTCACCGATTTTTTCATGCCGACCCTCACCCTGGCAATATATTTGTCTTAGATAACAATAGGATTGCTTTTGTAGACTATGGTATGGTAGGTCGTCTGGATGAAGAAACAAAACTTCAGCTTGCCAGTCTCTTAACTGCTATTGTTGAGCAGGATGTATCTGGGATAGTTGATTCTCTCATTGCAATGGGAGTAGTAGAAGAACTAGATGTTAAGAGATTAAGTTTAGATTTAGAAGAGCTTATGGATAATTATTATGGAATTCCATTAAAAGAATTAAAAATGGGTCAGTTTTTGATGGATATAATAAATGTTATTTTGCAAAATAAAATAAAGATACCACCCAGTTTATTTCTTTTAAGTAAAGCATTAATAACTGTTGAAGGTGTGGGGAAGAAATTAGACCCTGAGTTTAATGTAGCTCTTTGCATAAAACCATTTGTGGAAAAATTGGTAAGAGAAAAGTATAGTCTAAAAAGAATAGTAAAAGAATTGAAGAAATTTACAAAAGAATTATATCTTTTTACAAGTTCATTGCCGAAAGATTTAAACTTAATTTTTAATAAGATAAAAAAAGGAAACTTAAAAGTAGAATTTGAACATAAAGGCTTAGAAAACTTCATACTCCAGATGGATAGAGTAAGTAATCGGATTGCTTTCAGTGTAGTTATTGCTGCTTTGATTATAGGTTCTTCTATAATCATGCAGACTAACAGAGGTCCTCTATTTTTGGGCTTTCCTGTATTGGGAATTTTTGGTTTTCTTATTGCTGGAATTTTAGGATTATGGTTAGTTATAGCGATATTGCGTTCAGGTAGATTATAAGATGAGAATTTTTAAGAAGAAAAGATTAAAAATTGGTTTAGCTTTGGGAAGCGGTGCAGCAAGAGGATTAGCTCATATTGGAGTATTGAAAGCATTGATAGAGGAAGGAATTCCTATAGATTATATTTCTGGCTCAAGTATAGGTGCACTTGTGGGAGCATACTTTGCCAGCAAAGGTGAAGTAGCAACTCTTGAAGAGATGGTTTTAGGAATAGATTGGAGAAAACTTGCTCGTTTAATAGATCCTAATTTAATCTTTATGCTTAAAGGGCTTATCCATGGTCAGAAGATTAAGGAATTATTGCAAGCTATTATTGGAGATATTGAATTTAAAGATTTAAAAATCCCTCTGGCAGTGGTAGCTACTGATATCAATACCGGTGAAGAAGTAATAATAAAAGAAGGCTCTGTTATAGAGGCAGTGAGAGCAAGCATATCTATGCCAGCAATATTTATGCCTGTTAAATATGGCAGAAGATTTTTAATAGATGGAGGGGTAGTTAATCCTGTCCCTGCAGGTGTAGTTAGAAATATGGGAGCCACATTTGTTATTGCCTGCAATGTGATTCAAAAATTAAAGAGAAGTAAAAGTACATATGTTTACAAAGAGAAAACTTCCAGAGTAATTTCAAAATCTCAAGCTAAAAAAGATATGAATTCTTTAAATGGCAGAGTTAATAAGATCATTCAAAAAATGAATTTTAAAGATTTTTGGAAAGTTTTTGATGCTCTTCAGGCAAAGGTTCAAGGTAAAATAAAAAGAATAGATCCAAATACACCAAATATTTTTGAAGTTCTTATTCAATCAGTTTATCTTATGGAGTATGAGATAGCAAAATTAAAAGCAAAAGAAGCAGATATAGTAATAACACCTGATGTAGGTGTTTTAAAGGTTTTAGATTTTTATCACAGAAAAGAGGCAATAACAAAAGGTTTCCAAGCAACAAAAAGAATACTACCTAATATACGCAAATTAATAAAATCTTGATGAAAAATAAATTTTTAAAAGGGATAGGATTAAATGTTATTTTTTTAGGATTGACCAGTTTTATAAACGATATCTCAAGTGATATGATTTTTGCTGTTATGCCTTTTTTTATCACTTCTTTAGGTGGAGGAGGTATTGCTGTAGGGTTAATCAGTGGATTAGGAGATAGTATTTCTGGGATATTGAAAGTTTTCTCAGGGTATTTATCAGATAAATTTGGTAAAAAGATGCCTTTTGTATTTGGAGGGTATTTTATTTCTTCTGTTATGAAATTTTTATTTCCCTTTGCAAAGACATGGTCGACTTTAGCATTTTTAATACCTCTTGAGCGGATTGGAAAAGGTTTACGCACCGCTCCCAGAGACGCTATTATAAGCTCTTCAGCTTCAACTTTATCAAAAGGCAAAGCTTTTGGAATACATCGCACATTAGATACTTTGGGCGCTTTTTTAGGAGCTTTGAGTGCTTTTTTCTTTTTCTGGTTTTTGAAATTAGAACTTAAAACAATCTTATTTATAGCAGCAATTATTGGATTTTTTGCTTTGTTACCTTTGTTATTTGTTAAAGAAAAGGAAAGTTTCTCTTTAGGTCTATCTTTAAAGATGAGTTTGAAGGGTTTGCCTTCAGGTTTTAAGTGGTATTTAATAGCTGTAACTCTTTTTGCTTTAGGGAATTTCAGTTATATGTTTTTTGTTTTAAAATCAAAAATCATATTTGAAGATATATTTAATCTAAGATTAGCTACAGCTTTACCTATTCTTCTTTATGTCTGGTTCAATGTTATTTATGCTCTTTCTTCAACCCCTGCAGGTATACTTTCAGATAAAATAGGCAGAAAAAAAACACTTATCTTAGGTTATCTTATCTATGCATTTACCTGTGCAGGATTTACTTTAGCTAAGTTTTGGGTTACATTTATAATTCTGTTTGCTATGTATGGTTTATCTTTTGGGATAATAGAAGGAGTGAGTCGTGCTTATGCAGCTGATTTTGTGCCAGAGAATCTTAAAGGCACAGCTTTGGGTATATTTCATACTTGTATTAGTTTGGCAGTTTTACCAGGAGGAATAATTGCAGGAATCCTCTGGAATTTTAATCCTAATTTCACATTTATCTATGGTGCAATTTTGGGGATTTTATCTATTTTGTTTTTGATAAAGGTTAATCTTTAACTTTAAAAAATGAATGAATTAATAGCAGTAATAGATGATGAGCCTGATATTTTAAAACTTGTATCCTTACACCTTACTAAATCTGGTTTTAAAGTTAAAGAATTCTTAAATGCAGAAAGCTTCTTTAAATTCTTATCTTCTAAAATACCTGATCTTATAATCTTAGACCTTATGCTTCCAGATGCTGATGGGATTGAGGTTTGTAAGTATTTGAAATCAAACCAAGATTTTAGTTCTATTCCTATTATTATGCTTACTGCCAGAGCTGATGAAGCAGATAAAGTTTTGGGTTTAGAGTTAGGAGCAGACGATTATGTAACAAAGCCTTTTTCTCCAAGAGAATTAGTTGCAAGAGTAAAAGCAGTTTTAAGAAGAAAAACACAAAACTCTGGCAAAAAGATTAAAATAGGTGAAATTCTTTTAATAGATCTTAATAAATTTGAGGTTTTTGTAGAGAATGAAAAAATAGATTTAACTCCAACTGAATTCAGAATTTTAAAGATTTTGGCTTCTAAAAAAGGATGGGTATTTACAAGAGACCAGATTCTAAACAATTTATGGGGACAGGAAAAGGCAGTTTTAGACAGAACCATAGATGTCCATATTAAAAATTTAAGAGAAAAATTGGGCAAAGCTTCAAAATTTATTAAAAATGTAAGAGGTGTAGGTTACAAGATAGAAGAATGAAACACTCTCTATTTTTTAAGGTTTTCTTAAGTTTCTGTTTGATTATCTTATCATTTTCAATTTTGGTATTTTTCTTTTCTTTTAAAACAATAAAAAACCATTACATAAATACCTTATCTTTAGACCTTAAAAATTTAGCCTACACACTTAAACTTAAAGTATTACCTCTTATAGAAGAAAAAGATTTCAAAAGATTAGATTCTTTAGTAAAGGAAATAGGGAAAAAAATAAAAACAAGGATTACAATTATTGCTCCCTCAGGTAAAGTTTTAGCAGATTCAGAAAAGAATCCTGAGCTTATGGAAAACCACAATAATAGACCAGAAGTCAAACAAGCTAAAATAAAAGGTTTTGGTAAATCTTTACGTTTTAGCACCACAGTAAAAGAAGAGATGCTATATGTAGCAATACCTGTTAAATCAAAAGAAAAGTTTTTAGGTATTTTGAGGGTGAGTCTGTTTTTAAAAGATATAAATAAATTGCTTAGTAACTTGAAAAACAGAATCTTTGAAGCAGTATTTTTTATAACTTTCTTTTCTCTGATAGGAGCTTTTCTCCTCTCAAGGAATTTATCTTATCCTTTAAAAGAGTTAGTCTCTGCATCTGAAAAATTAGCTGATGGTGATTTTTCTGCAAAAGTAAAGTTTAAAAGAAAAGATGAAATAGGAAAATTAGCAGAAAGTTTCAATAAGATGAGTAAAGAATTAAAACAACTATTTGATAACTTAAATTTAAAACAGGAAGAATTAAACAGCATCATATCTTTTCTTGAGGAAGGACTTTTAGTTTTAGATAAAAAAGGCAAGATTATTCTTTTTAATGAAAGTTTTAAAAAAATTGCTCAGATAAATCCAGAGGGAAAATTTTGGTGGGAAGTTTTAAGAAACCCTGAAGTGGACAAATTAATTGAAAAAGCAAAAAAAGAAGAAAGAGTCTCTTCAAAAGAGTTGGAGTTGAATGGAAAAGTGTTTTTGTGCAGTCTTGTTTTTATACCCTCTAAAGAAGAACTGATAATTGTTTTGCATGATATTACTGAATTTAAAAAACTGGAGAAAATAAAGAAAGATTTTGTAGTAAATGTCTCTCATGAATTAAGAACTCCTTTAACAGCCATAAAAGGATATGTTGAAACTTTAGAAGAGGAGATAAAAGGCAACTCAAAACACTATTTAGATATTATCAAAAAACATACAGAGCGCCTCATAAATATTGTCAGTGATTTGCTTTTACTTTCAGAATTGGAAGAGAAGGGATTAACTCAGATAAAAGAAGATGTGAATTTAGAAGAGATAGCAAAAAATGTATGCAAAATATTTGAGCAGAGAGCAAAAGAGAAAAATTTAAAATTAAATTTGATATGCGAAAATAAACCTGTTATTAAAGGTGATCCTTTTAAATTGGAGCAGATGTTCATAAATTTGATAGATAATGCTATTAAATATACAGAAGAAGGAGAAGTCAGTGTTTTTTTAAGACGGACTGATAAAGAAGTAATTATTAAGGTGAAAGATACAGGTATCGGAATACCGAAAGAACATCTTGATAGAATTTTTGAAAGATTTTATGTGGTAGATAAATCCCGTTCTAAAAAACTTGGTGGTACAGGTTTAGGACTCTCCATTGTCAAACACATCGTGCTTTTACATAATGGAAAAATAGATGTAGAAAGCACACCTGGTAAAGGAACAGAATTTACAATCACTTTCCCTGCCTGTTTTTCTTAACCAAAAATTAACATTTTCTTTATACTCTTTTAACACCTGCTCTGTATAAATCTAAAAGAAAGATGGAAAAGTTATATCAGGATTATTTGCCTCTGGTTAAATCGGTTGCTTCCAGATATAAAAAAGAAGGTGTTTCTTTTGAAGATTTGGTTCAGGAAGGTTTTTTAGGACTTCTTGAGGCAAAAAAGAGATTTGATCCATCAAAGAAAATAAAATTTTCAACTTATGCATTTTACTGGATAAAGAAGAAAATTTTAGAGGCTATTCAAAAGGAAAAAATTCAATCCTTGGATTCTGTAGAATTAAATGAAGAAATTTTAGAAAGTCCCATTATAGAGAAAACTTATGAAAGTGAAGATTTAGAGGTATTTCTTGACAAACATCTTACACCTCTTGAGCAAAAAGTCTTTAAACTCTATTTTCAGCAAGCAAAAACTTTATCTCAAATAGCTAAAGATTTAGGGATTCGCAGAGAAAGAGTAAGACAAATCAAACAATTACTTTTAAGAAAAATAAAAATTAACCAAAAATTAACAGAAAATTTATATGCAGTTAATAGATTAAGTGTATAAAAACAAAAAGCAAAAGGAGGCAAAATGAGTAATACACAGAAAGGAACAAAAATTATCTCAGATTGGCAAAGAGATTTTTTCGTCAGTTTCTTACGTTCACAACTTGCTACTTTACAGAATGTATTGGCTGAGATTGAAAATTCAGAAAAACTTGAAGGCGGTTATGTAGAAGAATCCTTAAAGCGAGTAGAAAAAGAACTGCACCGATTTAGGAAATTATATAGAAATATATGGTTACAGAAATAATTAAAAGGAGGTGAAGGATGGTGCCAAAAGAAATTACTTGTTTGGTTTTTGCGTGGTTTTTACTTATATCAAATTTAGCTTACAGTGGTGAGATTGATATTCTGGTAGAAAAACTTGTAGAGAAAGGAATTCTTTCTCCTGGTGAGGCACGGGCTATTTTAATAGAGACAAAAGAGGAAGTAAGAAAAGATTTAGCTAAAGGAGAACTGGAAACTCTGCCCAAATGGATTCAGAATACCAAAATTAAAGGTGATTTAAGATTGCGCTATCAATGGGAAGATAAACACGATGCTCCTGACAGACACAGAGGTCGTTACAGATTCAGGTTAGGATTAGAGACAAAAGTAACAAGAACAATAAAAGTAGCAGCAGGACTTGCTACAGGTGATGATGATGCACGTTCAACTAACCAAACTTTTGGTGATGGGTTTTCAACACCTGATATCAGATTAGATTACGCTTATGCAGAATGGATAGTAACCTCCTGGCTAATATTAAAAGCAGGTAAGATAAAAAGTATCAAGAAGTTAATATTTAGACCATCCGATCTTTTGTGGGACTCAGATATAAATCCTGAGGGTATCTCATTTTTGTTAAGCAAGAAGATGGATAACTGCGATTTATTTATGAATACAGGTTTCTGGATTTTGGATGAAGAGAAAAAAGGGACTGCTGATCCATATATGTGGGTGATTCAACCTGGAATTAAATATAAGTTTGGTAAAAACGTTCATTTAAAATTAGCACTTACTGGTTACATCTTTGATAATGTGAAGGGAGCTACTTTAACTAATGGAAAAGATACGAGTGGAGAATACAATACATTAGAAGGAGGAGTTTTAAAATACAATTATAATTCCATTGCTCCCAGTATAGAGATAGGATTTAAAGAACCTTTTGGTGGTTTAATTCCTTACCTGGCTGTTTTCTGTGATTATGTGCATAACCCAGATCCTTCAAAGAATAATAACGGATATCTTTTAGGTATTAAATTTGGAGATAAAAAGGTAAAAAGCCAGAGGCAATGGCAGGCAAAATATATGTATAGATACTTAGAAAAAGATGCTTGGATTGATATATTCCCTGATTCAGATGCTTATAGTGGTCATACTGATGTAAAAGGGCATGAAGTTGTATTCACTTATGGATTAGGAAAGAATGTAACTTTGGGAATTGATTATTACTATATGGAAAGAATTAAGGATATTGGCAGAAGACATCTTTTACAAGTTGATTGGAAAATTAAATTTTAAGAGGAGGTGAAAAGATGAAAAGAGTAATTTTAGCAATTGTAACGTTGGCTTTCTTTTTGGGTTTAATGGAAGCGTCTCTCCATGCAGAAAAGAAACTTGTTATTCAGGGATCGACCACAGTTTTACCTATTGCTCAAAAATGTGCAGAAGTATTTATGAAGAGGCATCCTGAAGCAAACATTTCAGTGCGTGGTGGAGGTTCAGGGGTAGGCATTGCTGCTTTAATTGATGGGATATGTGACATTGCTGATTCTTCCCGTCCTATGAAAGATAAGGAAATTAAGAAAGCTTTAGAAAAAGGAGTTAATCCTGTTGCTCACGTCATAGCTATGGATGGGATTGCAGTAATTGTTCATCCTTCAAATCCAGTTAATGAACTTACACTCACTCAACTTAAAGATATCTATACTGGCAAAATATCTAACTGGGCTGAATTAGGAGGAAAAAACCAAAAAATAGTTGTTATATCGCGTGATGTTGCTTCAGGAACATTTGAATGTTTTAAAAAGTTAGTTTTAAAAAAAGAACGTGTGCGTCCAGATGCTCTGCTTCAGGCTTCAAATGCAGCAGTCCTTTCAGTTGTTAAACGAACAGAAGGAGCTATTGGTTATGTGGGATTGGGGTATTTGAATTCAGAAGTTAAAGCTTTAAAGATTGAGGGGGTTTTTCCTTCAGAAGATACTGTATTAAAAGGCACCTATCCTATCTCAAGACCCTTATTTATGTATACCAACGGCAAACCAAAAGGATTAGCAAAAGATTTTATTGATTTTGTTTTAAGTAAAGAAGGACAAAAAATAGTTAAAGAACAGGGTTTTATTCCTTTAAAGTAAGTATGAGGAAAGTAAAAGAAAATTTAATTAAAGGATTTTTTTGTCTGTTTGCTTCTCTTTCCATTTTCTTTCTTTTAGGGATCGTTATAGTTTTATTTAAAGAAGGGTTGCCAATTTTTAAAGTTACTTCTCTTAAAAAATTTCTATTTGGTAAATTCTGGTATCCTACTTCTGAGCCTCCTGAATTTGGGATATTACCTCTTATTTTAGGCTCTTTCTTAGTCACATTTGGAGCATTAGTTATTTCTGTGCCTTTAGGGGTAGCTTCTGCTATCTACATCTCAGAAATAGCTTCTCCTAAAATTAAGGAATTTATAAAACCTGTAATTGAACTTCTTGCAGGTATTCCTTCTGTAGTCTATGGATTTTTTGGAATGGTAGTTGTAGCACCTCAGATAGCAAAAATCTTTAATTTAGCTGTAGGATTAAACGCTTTTACAGCTTCTTTGATTTTGGGTATTATGGCAATCCCTACTATTACAAGTATCTCTGAAGATGCAATTTCAGCAGTCCCCAAAAGATTTAAAGAAGCTTCTTACGCTTTAGGAGCAAATAAATGGGAGACTGTTATAAAAGTAACTCTTCCTGCTGCAGGAGGAGGAATAACTACAGCTATTATTCTGGGTATAGCAAGAGTTATTGGTGAGACAATGACAGTGTTAATGGTTGCAGGAGGAGCTCCTGTTATTCCACACTCTTTTTTTGAACCTGTGAGAACCATGACAGCTACTATTGCTGCTGAGATGGGAGAGACAGTTGTAGGAAGTGCGCATTTCTGTGCCCTTTTTGCTATTGCTATAGTTCTTTTTTTAATTACTTTAAGTTTTAATATCCTTGCTGATGTTTTATCTCAAAGATTTAGAAAAAGATTGGGATGAATTTAAGAAAGATTAAAGAATTTATTGGCTTTACGATTTTAAGATTAGCTACTTTTACTATTCTTTTTTCTCTTTTTACTATTTTTTACTTTATAAGCATCAGGGGAATAAAAGTAATAAACTGGCAGTTTTTAACTCAAGTGCCTTCTCAAGGAATGACTTCTGGAGGAATTTTTCCTGCAATTTTGGGAACATTTTATTTAACTCTTTGTGCGGTTTGTTTTTCTTTACCTTTAGGAGTTGCAGCAGCTATATATTTAGCTGAATACGCAAAAGAAGGAAAGTTGGTAAGAATAATTCGCATTGGAATAAATAATCTTGCTGGTGTTCCTTCTATAGTATTTGGGCTTTTTGGATTAGCAGTCTTTGTTAAATATCTTGGTTTTGGTGTATCAATTTTATCTGGTGGACTTACTTTGGGGATATTGATTTTGCCTGTGATTATTCGTGCTTCTGAAGAAGCAATATTGGCTGTTCCAAAGTTTTTAAGAGAAGCCTCATTAGCTTTAGGAGCAACTAAATGGCAGACTATTTACAGAGTCGTTTTACCAAATGCTCTTCCAGGAATTTTGACTGGTGCAATATTAGGAATTGGAAGAGCTGCAGGTGAGACTGCTCCTATACTTTTTACTGCAGTTACATTTTATTCAGCAAAGCTTCCTACTTCAATCTTTAGTGAAGTTCAGGCGCTTCCATATCACATTTATGCTTTAATGACTGAAGGCACACACCCTGAGCTTCAGGTCCCTATTGCTTATGGAACAGCTTTAGTTTTACTCTTTTTAGTTTTGGGTATAGATTTGGTTGCTATTGTTATACGTAAAAGAGCGAGAAAAAGAAAATGGTAGAAAAAATCACCAGTAAAAAAGATGTTAAAATCTCTATTCGTAATTTAAATATCTGGTATCAAGATACACATGTAATAAAGAATGTAAATCTTGATATTGAGAAGAATAAAGTTACAGCAATTATTGGTCCTTCAGGTTGTGGTAAATCCACACTTATAAAATCAATAAATAGAATGCTGGATATAATACCTGAGGCAAAAGTAAAGGGTACAATTTTATTAGATGGTCAAAATATTTATGATATTGATGAGACAATTTTAAGAAAAAGAATAGGGATGGTATTTCAGATGCCTAATCCTTTTCCTAAATCTATATTTGAGAATGTTGCTTATGGATTAAAGATTCATAAGATGTTTAAAGATAAACAAGATCTTTATTTTAAAGTTGAAAAGGCATTGAAACAAGCTGCTTTATGGGATGAGGTTAAAGATAATCTTGATAAATTTGCTTTAGATTTATCTGGAGGCCAACAGCAGAGATTATGTATTGCTCGGTGTATTGCTCTTGAACCAGAAGTTATATTATTTGATGAACCATGTTCTGCTTTGGATCCGGTTGCTACTGCAAAGATTGAGGAGTTGATTGAAAATTTAAAGAGAAATTATACAATAGTAATCGTTACTCACAATATGCAACAGGCAGCCAGGATTTCAGATTACACTGCTTTTTTATACTTGGGGAATTTGGTTGAATTTGGTCCTACACAAAAAATATTTACTACTCCTCAAAATAAATTGACTGAGAGGTATTTAACAGGTAGATTTGGATAAAAAGGAGAGGTTATGTTAGAAGAAAAATTAAACGAATTAAAGAAAAAATTAATTGAGGAAGCAAACTTAGCTCAAGATATGGTTAAAAAATCAATTGAGGGGCTTATTAAAAAAAGAAAAGAAATTTTAGAAAAGGTAACTAAAGAATATGAACCTAAAATGAATGAGTTAGAAATAGAATTAGATGAATTATGCACAAATTTAATTGCTCTTTATCAGCCAGAAGCAGGAGATTTAAGGACCATTCTTATGATTTTAAAGATGAATAATGATTTAGAAAGGATTGGAGATTTAGCAGTAAATATATCTGAAAGTGCTTTATATTTAATAGAAAAACCACCCGTTAAACCTTTAATTGACATTCCCAGAATGGCAGAAGAATCTATAGATATGTTAAAAAATGCAATTAACTCTTTTATAAATAAAGATGCAAATTTAGCAAAATCTGTATGTGAGAAAGATAGTGTTGTTGACAATTTAAGAGACCAGATTTTAAGAGAATTGATCACTTACATGAGTTCTGATCCTTCTACCATTGAGCGCTCAATCCACCTAATAAGAATCTCACGCTGTTTAGAACGCATAGCTGATTTATCCACAAATATCTGTGAAGATGTAATATTTATGGTAGAAGGAAAAATTATAAAGCACCATAAAGAATAAAGGATAAAAAAAGACTTTTGAATTTTGGTTTTGCTCTGTTTGTTATATAATAAGTTATGAAGTCGGTATTGATGAAGGAGCAGATGATAGCATTGAACATACATATCTAACTTTTGTGCTTGATACTCTATTCAAATTCAGTCTAAAGGTTAAAGTTTAAATATGCTTAGATTAGTTAAGCATTAGTTGAAGATAGTTTTTATGAGTGAGACAAACAGAAAAATAAAAGTGGAGGCGAATCTAACTAATACAGAATTACTGCAAATAAAAAAGGGAAGTGTATTCTTTGAAGCAAAAGAAGGAAAGATTAAGATAATTCATGACGATTTTTTAATGACAAACTTGATTAAAGAAAATTCAATCGATTTAATAGTAACTTCTCCTCCATATAATGTGGATATTCATTATAATTCATTTCAAGATGATATTCCTTATGAGAGATACCTTGAATTTACAGAAAAATGGTTAAAAAAGGCATTTACTTTAACAAAACCAGATGGAAGGATGTGTCTAAATATACCTTTAGATAAAAGCAAAGGTAGAAAAGGAGCAGGGTTTCAGACAGTTTATGCTGATATAGTAAATATTGCTAAAAAAGTAGGTTGGAAGTATTTTTCAACAATAATATGGAATGAAGGGAATATATCCAGAAGAACTGCTTGGGGATCTTGGTTAAGTGCCAGAGCTCCTTATGTTATTGCTCCTGTGGAAGTAATTATAATTTTTTATAAAGAAAGATGGCAAAGGATAAAAAATGGGGAATCAGATATAAAAAGAGAGGAGTTTGTGGAATGGACTAATGGATTATGGACATTTCCAGGAGAAAGTAAGAAAAAAGTCGGACATCCTGCACCTTTTCCCGTCGAATTACCCAAAAGATGTATTAAACTCTTCAGTTTTGTAGGTGATACTGTATTAGATCCATTCTTAGGAAGCGGAAGTACTTTAATTGCATGTGCTTTATTAGACAGAAAGGGGATTGGAGTGGAGATAGATAAAAATTATTGCAAATTAGCTAAAAATAGATTGATAAAGGAATGTAAGATAAACCAGAAAAAGTTATGGGAATAATCAAATAAGAAAAGGATTTAAATGTAAAAAAGAAATATTAGAAAAATTAAAAGAGTGTTACAATAGTATAGTAAGAAATAAATTCAGAGGAAGTTTCTTAGATGCGCTAAAAAATTTTGATTCTTTAGCTGAAAAGGAACTTCGTAAAATACTTATAAATTATTATTCGAACCAGCGTAGTCAGGATCAAGCATGGAAAACATGTAAAGGTTCACTATACGAATATGCAGTTTTTAAATATATACAAAATGTTGTAGAAAAAGATAAAAAATTGAAAAACAAGATTATAGCTATAATGGGAGAAGAGGCTTTAAATGCATATAAAGATCAGATAGTTATTAAAAACTGGTGCGATATTTTCCCTGATGTAGACATTCTTGTAATCGAAAAACAGACCAATTCAGTAATAGCTATTTTATCATGTAAAACCAGCTTAAGAGAAAGATTGACAGAGACAGCTTTTTGGAGAAGAGAACTTGAAAAGAAAAGGAGTACGAAAAAAATAAAGTTAGTTTTTATAACTACAGACAAGGATAATGAATTAAAGACAGAAACAAATCGTTATGTCCTCTTACATGTAGTTGACCATACTTTTATAACAGATCCAAAGAAATATAATGAATTGATAGAAGCATATAAAAAGAAATATGGTAATCGAGATGATTTCTATAAACTTCTTATAAAAATTGAATTTATAGATAAAATAAAGGGCTTTATAGAGCTTCTTCTAAATAGGCAAAATAATTGAATATAATGCGACTGCTTTAGCCTGTGTTTTATTAACACTTACTTTTCTCACAAGATAGTTTAGAATAAAAAGTAAATCTTATTACTCTGAGAATATTTCTTTAAATATCTTTTTCTTCCATTTTTTGTATATCTTTTCCCACAGTTGCATCCATACTCCATGGACAGAGATTTGTTTGGTAACTTCATTGTTAGTTTCATTTACTTCACCTATTTGGTTTTCAGGGTCTACTATTACTTTAAAGATCAGAGGTCCTGGTGTTTGTGGAGTATAAGAGAATGAGAAAGAAGATGAAGAGTTAGCTTTAAGTCTTGGTAAAATTTTGGTATGAATAGGAGTATTGTTTGCTTTGACCAGAACTTTAACATTGTTTAAGTCTATTTTCCCTGCGTTATGTACAGTTATAAATAAATTAACAGGTTCTCTCACATTTACTTTCAGAGAAGGCTTTAAGATAAAATCTTGAGGATAAATGCTTAAATCTGCTCCTTTTTCTTGGAAATAGTAAGGAGGATACTCTCCTCCTTTTACATAAAAATAACTCTCCTTTGTTATTTCTCTTACTATCTTACCAAAATATACTTGAGCAGTAGCGCGAATCTTAAATTTCCCTGGATATACTGCTTTATAAGGAAAAGTAACTTGGAACTCTCCTTTATTTACAACAGATGGCCAAACTTTTACATAACTTGCATATCCAAATTTAGGATCTCTTTCTTTTTCAACATTGATGATCTCTATTTTTACCACAATATTTCTTAAACTCCTTCCAGAGATGTTTTTAAATTGCGCACCTATACTTTTAGTTTCTCCTACTTTTATAGGAGTATCAGTTCCCCAAAATTTTGTAACCATAAGAGGAATTCTTTTCTGTATTTCTTTTTCTTTCTGCTTTCTTTTATATGCTTGTTGGACTGCTTTTTCAAAATTTCCATAAGTATAAGTTACTTCATTGTTATCTTCATTTACTTCTCTTACTCTATTATAGGGATCAACACTGATCACCATTTTAAAAGGAGGCTTTTGTGAGTAATTTATAGAAAAATCACGATACTTTTTTGCAGGTATTATTCTTGCAAAACTTGCCAAAACTTTAGATTTTACTTCATTTTCTTCTATATAAAAAACTTTAAATTTAACCAAAGCAGTTGCAGATTTGGTACCTCTATTAAACACTCTAACTTTACAGCTCTTTCTATCAAGCTTGACATCTTCTTTTCTTAATACAAAATCGACTCCTTTAACAGGTAGAAATTCTGGAACAGATATTTTTTTGGAGATAACATTATCTTTTTCATTTAGATCTTTGTATCCTTTTGTTTTAAGAATAGCTTTTATTATGTGAGTTCCACTCTCAGCTTTCCATACAATTAAGTCATTTTCTGGTTTACCATCACCAATTATTATCTTTTCTCCTGCAGGAATCTTTGTAGAGATATGTTTTATTAATGCAGAATCTACATAAACAAAAATATCTACAGGAGCTTTTGCCTTTCCTTTATTACTAACATTGATAAGAAATTTAACTTCATCTTTAGCTTGAAAAGATTCAGGATTAAATTCTAATGAATCTATAGATAAATCATACTCAGGTAAACCAACCTCAACAGTAAAATAAATACTATTGTTTGATTCATTAAGTTCAGATATTGAATTGTGGGGGTCTACTGTAACTTTAAATGTATATTTGCGAGCTTTATCGAAAGTATATTGAATACTCGCTATTCTATAAGAGTTTCTTTTAATATAAGGAATGAAAACAGAAGTTATAGGTTTACCATCCTTTTCAAATAAAACATGCACATTTTTTGCAGGTCTATTTCCAAAGTTATAAACTTTCACCCATATTCTGGTTGGAACTCCTATTTGAGGAGCACCTCCTTTTTCAGATTCTACTCCAAAACCAGGTTCTGCCAATTTTCCAGAGATTTCTTCAGTTTGTAATAAAAGGTCAGGTTCTGGTGCTATATATACAGACTCATAAGCAGAATTGTTATTTTCCTTAAGTTCATCGATCTTATTTTCAGAGTCGACTATAGCAACAAATTTGTGTTTACCTGTTCTTTTTATATTGTATGCAGTTTCAATAGCTATAGATTCCTCTTTTTTTAATTCTTTTATTATCTGCTTAAAGATAATTTTCCCTCCACATTTGATAACAAAAGGAATTTCTGAAGCATCTATTGCTCCTTTATTTTCAATCACAGCTTTAATATTTATTGATTCATCTAATTTAGGTTTTGAAGGAGTAATATCTATAGATTTTACAGTTAAATCAGGACGATTAGGGCCTACTCCTATAGGATAAGGAAGTCCTTCAGGTATCTCAATACTCACCTCTTTTATTCCTATCCCCCACTTACGTAGCTTTGGAACACTTTCACCTGAGAAACAACTTTTATGTTTATAAAAATTTATACAAGCTCCTGCTTCGTTTACGGCTGCTCCTGCTGCAACTACAAGAGAATCAAGTGACACATAAACTCTATAAGTTTTTCCTGCCTCCACAGGTACATTTTTAAATTCATACGTTATTTCTTTTGAAATTACTTCATCTGCATCTAAAGCATCTACAGTGTAATCTACAACATCTAATATAGTTCCTATACCTACTACTCCTGTTGCTTCTTCTATAGCTTCACTTGCAACTGTTTGAGCGACTTCTTCAGCCCAATCTACCCATTCTTTTTTATTCGTTTTAGCCCAAATAACTTTTTCTACTATTGGTGAGTTTAAAGGACCTGTAGCTCCTTCATGGACTCCTACACTTATCTTTGCTTTATAAAAATTCTGACCACCAGCAAAAGAACTGGCATTAATTACTCCAAAAAGAGAGACTTTAAATCTAATATTTACTTTGAATTTTGTTCCAGGTTTTATATTAACGAAACCAAAGGTTTTATAATGATATGTTCTTAGAGAAGCACGGGCTCCACCTATCCAGGCAGTTGCTGAGCACCAGGATTTTATTCCTGGACTTCTTTGTTTCCATGCAAATTCAGCTGTAGCTTGAGCCCCAGATGGATCTTTTTTCTTTGATTCTTTATCTATGTAAACTCCTCCTCCATAAATTTCTGCTTTTTGAATAGGTTCTTTGGCATATATAAAAGGGATGAAGATGATTATTAAGAATAAAATTACAGCTTTTTTCTTCATTTTTGAATATTATTTTAACATAATTTTTTGTATAATTAAAATTACCATGATGGAGAGAGAAGTGCATATTACTGCACGAGATTTGCTTAATTTTTTGCAATTTAAAGATGGTGATTTTGGAGAAATAGCTATCGTTAGTGGACAACCTCAAAGAGCTAAGATGATTTTAGAAAAATTAGAAAGACCTAAAAAGAATTTTACTTTTCTGACTTACACTTTTTGGACAGGTTTTTATAAAGAAAAAAGAGTTACAGTGGGAAACGCAGGATTTTATGCTCCAGATTCAGCGTTCTTAACTGAGATGCTATGTGAAGGAGGAGTAGAGGTTCTTATTAGGGTAGGGTCTTGTGGAGCTTTAAAAAGAGAGATAAAAATAGGTGATTTTATAATTGTAGATAAAGTATTAAGAGGAGATGGAGTAACTAAATATTATGTAGATGAAGATTTTTCTCCTATCTTAGATAAAGAGTTAATGCAGAATCTAAAATTAATCTTTGAAAGAGTAGGAAATGTGTATGTAGGTGGTGTATGGACTACAGATGCTTTACTTAGAGAGAAAAAAGAGATTGTAAATTTTTATATAGAAAAAGGAGCTATTAGTGTAGATATGGTAAGTAGCCCTTTTGTTGTAGTTTCTAATCTTTATAAAAAGAGAGTAGGAGTGGTTTTAATCGTTTCTGATAATCTTATTACTGGTGAGTTTGGTTTTAGAGATAATAGATTTTTTGAAGCTCAAAAAAAAGCAGCTGAAAACATTTTGAGAATAGTAGAACTCATATAAATAAAGATGCAAAAGGATAAAATAAAAAAAGAGATAATCTATTGGGCAAAGCTCTTAAATCAAAAAAATTTAGTAAGTGCAAGGAGTGGAAATATTTCTTATAAACTTTCTGAAGACAAAATTCTAATCACTTCTCATGATTGTTATTTAGGAGATTTGAAAGAAGAAGATATTCTTTTAATCAGCAAGGAGGGAGAGATTTTAGAAGGAGAAAAAGAGATTACCAGTGAAAAAAAATTACATTTAGATATCTATAAAGAGATTGAAGATGCAAAGGTAATCTTACACGCACACCCTCCTTATACAGTAGCTTTCTTTCACTATTTTGACAAGTTAGATATATTTTCATTTGAAGCAAGATTCTATTTGGGAAATGTTAAAGTAATTTTACAGGAGACTCCAACAGTAATAGATACCAAACCTGTAATAGAAGCTTTGAAAGCAGTAAATATCGTCGTTTTGAAAGAACATGGAGTAGTAAGCATAGGTAGAGATTTTAGAGAAGCTTTAAGTTTAATAGAGCTTCTTGAAGAGCAGAGCAAGATAAATCTTTTAATAAGATCAGGTTTTTTAAAAGAAGAAAAAGAGTTTTTTAAAGATGAAGATAACCAAAAAGAGGTTAAGACTAAGTATAAGTTACTTTCATCAGAACATATCAAAAGATTAGTTGAGTTAGTAAATAATGACAGACAGACTCAAGAATTGGGAGAAAAATACGACTTAACTTGCACTTTAGCTATAAAAAATCAGGATTCTAAAAGAACAATCTGCTTTTATTACAAAAAAGGAAAGATTACAAAAGTAGACAACAATGAATATGCTGAAATTTTGATTACTGGAAAAGAGGAGATTTTAAAAAAGATCTTTAATCAGGATTTAGATCCTTTTGTAGCTGCAACTCACAGAAAGATAGAAATAAAAGGAAATTTCTCTAAGATAAGTATGTGGTATCAGGTTTTAGCAAGGATATTTACAATATGGAAAAGAGCACCAGTAGAATAAAAATTAAAAGTAAAGCTTATCTTCAATTTAGAACTTAAATAAGCTAACCATTCTTGACAAAGAGGTTAAAGGTGTTAATATAGATTAGTTTTTGATGAAAAAATTTTTAGAATTATTTATCTTACTTTTAATTTTAGGAGCTTCACCTCAGAGAGTCATAAAAGATTTTCATCTTTTAGGTTTTGATAAAAATGGGAATAGAAATTATGAGCTTTGGGCACAAAGAGCAGAGATTTTTGAGAAGAAAGTAAAGATGCACAAGATCACAGCAAATCTCTATGGAGAGAAAACTGTTCTCATAAAAGCAGAAAAAGCTTTCTTAGATGAAGATGCACAAAATTTAAAATTAGAGAAAAATGTAAATATAACTTCAGAAGATAAACTTTTGCTCACTCAAAGTCTGGATTGGGATATAAAAGAGAATAAAGCAAAAACCTCTTCACAAGTAGAGATTGAAGAACCTGAGTTCACAATTAAAGCTACAGGTTTAGAAGCAGATTTAAATAATAAAAAAACTATTTTAAAAAATAAAGTTAGTCTCTCTTTTAAAAAAAGAGTGTTTACATCTGTTAGTTGCCAAGGTCCTATGGAGATAGATTACAAAAATAATATAGCTATTCTTTATAATAAAGTCAAAGTAGATGATACAGAAGGTCAAATTTTTTCAGATAAAATGGAAGTTTATTTTGATCCTGAAAGCAAAAAGATAAAAAAAATTAGAGCTTTAGGCAATGTAAAGATAGTAAGAACAGATTCAGTAACTTATGCCAAAGAAGCTGAGTTCGATGTTAATTCAAAAAAACTAACTTTAAAAGGGAACCCTAGATTATTAATAATCTCTGAGAGATGAAGCTTTTAGAGGTCAAAGATTTAAGAAAAAGTTTTGATTCAAAACCTGTAGTAGATGGAGTGAGTTTATATGTAAGGAGGGGAGAGATTGTAGGTTTGTTAGGACCTAATGGAGCTGGAAAGACTACTTGCTTTTATATGATAATGGGTATAATAAATCCTGATGGAGGGAAAGTTCTGTTTGATAATCAAGATATAACTTATTTACCTATCCATGAGAGGTGCAGATTAGGGATAGGTTATTTATCTCAGGAACCTTCTATTTTCAGAAAGTTAACTGTAGAAGAGAACATTATGGCGATTTTGGAAACTTTACCTCTGAGTAGGTCTCAAAGAAAAGAGAGATTAGAAGAGTTATTAAGAGAGTTAAATATTGAACATTTAAGAAAGAAAAAAGCCTATCTTTTGTCAGGTGGAGAAAAAAGGAGATTAGAGATTACAAGAAGTCTGGTTACTAATCCTTCCTTTTTACTTTTGGATGAACCTTTTTCAGGAGTAGATCCAATAGTAGTAAATGAGATTCAAGATATAGTAAGATCACTTACAAAGAAAGGGATAGGTATTCTTCTTACAGATCACAATGTGAGAGAGACTTTAGAGATTACAGATAGAGCTTATCTAATATATGAAGGGAAGATATTAATGAGTGGATGTTCAGAAGATTTAATAAATTCACCAGAAGCCAAAAGAATATACTTAGGTGAAGATTTCAGAATGTAGAAAATGAGAGCAGAGATAAAAAAAATAGATGCTACTAAAAGAGAGATATTAATAGAATTAGAGAAAGATTCTTTAGAAAAAGAATGGGATAGAGTTTACAAGGAAATTTCTCAGGAAGTAAAAATACCAGGTTTTAGACCTGGAAAAGCTCCTCGTGAGATTTTAGAAAAGAATTACAAAGATTTGGCAAAAAAGAAATTAGCTGAATCACTAATCCCCAAATTATATGAAGAAGTTATAAAAAAAGAGAATCTAAAACCTTTGAGTTTACCTGAATTTAAAGATCTAAAGATAGAAGATGATTATCTTAAATTTTCAGCTTTTGTGGAGGTAAAACCCCAGATTTCAATAAAAGATTATTATGGAATCTCTTTAAAATTTGAAGATATAGAAGTAAAGGATTCTGAAATAGAAGCAGCTTTAAAAAATTTGAGAGAATATTTTAAAAAAGAGCAGACTTTAGAGCTACCTCAAGATGCAGAAGAGAGAGCTTTATGCAAAAATTTTTATTGTAAAAACATAGAAGAATTAAAAGAGTGGATAAAAGCTCAAATTTATTTGCAAAAATATGAATCTAGGAAGAGAAGGATCCAATCCCAAATAGAAGAAAAGTTATTAAAAGAAAATAAAGTAGAGGTTCCTAAAAAAGCATTAGAAGCTCACCATCAGAGATTAGTAGAAGAAGCAATTTCAAATTTAAGATTTCAAGGAGTGCCTGAAGAAGAGATAGAAAAAAGAAAAAAGGATATAAAAGAAAAATTAAAACCTGTAGCTGAAAAACAACTCAAAATTTATTTCCTTTTAGAAACGATAGCTGAAAAAGAAGGAATTAAAATAGATGAGTCTGAAGATTTGATAGAGAAAGTTCTTTCATTTTTAGTGAGCAAGAGTAAATCAGAGTAAAATTTTATTAAAATGAGGAGGTAATTTTATGAAGATGCAAACTTTAATCCCTATAGTTATTGAACAGACAGGAAGAGCAGAACGTGCTTATGATATATACTCAAGATTATTAAAGGATAGAATAATTTTTATTGGCACCCCTATAGATGATCATGTAGCAAATTTGGTAATAGCTCAACTTTTATTCTTACAGATGGAAGATGCTACAAAAGATATTCATGTTTATATTAACTCTCCTGGAGGGTCGGTAACTGCAGGATTAGCTATTTATGATACGATTCAGTTTGTTAAATGTGATGTAGCTACCTATTGTGTAGGACAAGCTTCGAGTATGGGAGCAGTGCTTTTAGCTGCAGGAAAAAAAGGAAAAAGATACGCTCTCCCTAATTCCAGAATTTTAATTCATCAACCTTGGGGAGGAGTGCAAGGACAAGCTGAAGACATCTCTCGTCAAGCAAAGGAAATTTTAAGATTAAGAGATAAAATCATAGAGATATTAGCTTATCATACCAATCAACCTGTAGAAAAGATAAGAGCAGATACTGACCGTGACTTTTTTATGTCTGCTTATGAGGCAAAAGAGTACGGTATAATAGATGAGGTTATAGAACCTTTAAAAGAAAAAAAATGAGACATATTCTTCTCACTCCAGGACCTACTCCTTTACCTCCAGAAATTTTAGAGATCTTATCTAAACCTATAATCCATCACAGAACTTCAGAGTTTAAAAAGATTTTAAATAGAGTTAGAGAAAAGATAAAGAAAGTATTTTTTACAGACTCAGAAGTCTTAATATTTGCATCTTCAGGAACAGGAGCAATGGAAGCTGCTGTTGCTAATTTTTTTAAAGAAGGAGATAAAGTTTTGGTAATAGAGGGAGGAAAATTTGGTCAAAGATGGTCAGAGATTTGTAAAAGTTTTAGATTACAGGTTTTAAAAGAAGAAGTTGAATGGGGAAAATCTCTTTCTAAAGAAAGATTATCTGAGATTTTAGATTCTAATCCAGATATTAAGGGAGTGTTTTCTACTCTATGTGAGACATCTACAGGAACAGTCTTTGATATAAAAGGATATGGAGAGTTATTAAAGGATAAAGAGTGTTTGTTAATAGTAGATGCTATCAGTGGTTTGGCTTCAGAGGTATTTTACCAAGATGAATGGGGAGCAGATGTTGTAGTATCTGCTTCACAAAAAGGATTGATGCTGCCACCTGGTTTAGGTTTTTTAAGTTTTAGTAAGAAAGCTGAAAAATTTTTAGAAAGTTCAGATTTGCCAAAATATTATTTTGATGTGAAAAAATACTATAAAAGTATCTTATCAGATGATACTCCTTTTACACCAGCTATTAATCTGGTAATAGCTTTAGATAAAGCTTTAGATATTCTTTTAGAAGAAGGTATGGAAAATGTTTTTAAAAAATTTGAGAAGATGAGCCAAGCTGTGAGAAAAGCAATTTCAGCTTTAGGGCTTAAGTTATTTTCAGAATCTCCTTCTCAGAGTGTAACAGCTGTAATTTCACCTGTAGATTCTGTAAAGTTAGTAAATCTTTTAAGGACTAAATATAAAGTGAGTATAGCTGGAGGTCAAGCTCATTTAAAAGGAAAGATT
Organism: uncultured bacterium; assembly: GCA_965541615.1. Taxonomy (GTDB): domain Bacteria; phylum Omnitrophota; class Gorgyraeia; order Duberdicusellales; family CBEUCJ01; genus CBEUCJ01. Next base: position 35,873 of record CBEUCJ010000004.1, read on the forward strand.
TTTAGGATAGCTCACATGGGATACATAAGTTATCAAGATTTGTTTTTAGGATTTTTGTATTTAGAAAAAGCATTAAAAGAATTAGGATTTGAGTTAAAAGAACTCTCCTCTCTCAATAAATTAAAAGAATATATGTAATTATGAAGATTTTAGTATGTGATAAATTAGCCCCTCCAGGTATAGAAGTTTTAAAAAAAGCAGGTCTCCAAGTAATTGAAAAAACAAAACTTAGCTTAGAGGAATTAAAAAAAGAGATAGCAGATGTCGAAGCTGTGATTGTGAGGAGTCAAACCAAACTCACAAAAGAGGTCTTAGAATGTGCAAAAAATTTGAAAGTAATAGGAAGAGCAGGAGTAGGTTTAGATAATATAGATGTAGAGACTGCCACAAGATTAGGAATAATAGTAATGAATGCTCCAGGAGCTAATACGATTTCAACAGCTGAACATACTTTTGGATTGATATTAAGTATGATGAGAAATATCCCCCAAAGTTTTAATTCTCTTTTACAAGGAAAATGGGAAAGATCCAAATTTTTAGGAGAGGAATTATATGGAAAGACATTAGGAATAATAGGATTAGGAAGAATAGGTTCAGAAGTAGCTAAGCGCGCTTTAAGTTTTAAAATGAGAGTTTTAGCTTATGATCCTTTTATTTCTGAAGAAGTAGTAAAGAAGATAGAAGTACAACTGACAGATTTTGAGACCCTTTTGAGAGAATCAGATATCATTACAATTCATGTTCCTTTAACCCCTGAAACCAAAAATATGATATCAGAAAAAGAATTTTCTCTAATGAAAGATGGTGTAAAAATAGTTAACTGTGCAAGAGGAGGCATAGTAAATGAAGAGGCTTTGATTAAAGCTTTAGAATCTGGTAAAGTAAAGAAATGTGCTTTAGATGTTTTTGAAACTGAACCTTTACCTGCTTCTCACCCTATACTTAAATTTTCTGACAGAGTAGTTTTGACTCCTCACTTAGGAGCTTCTACCCAAGAAGCCCAAGTAAATGTAGCAATAGAAATAGCTAAAAATGTTGTAGATGCTTTAATGGGAAGACAGATAAGAAATGCTATAAATATTGTATCTTTGGATTTTAAGACTTATAAAGTATTAGAGCCTTATATAAAGTTAGCTGAAAAGATGGGGATTATGAGTTCACAGTTAGTTCCTTTCAGAGTTAACAAAATAAGGATTACATTTTCTGGTCTTCTTACAGAATACAAACTAGATCCTTTAAGTTCTGCTTTTCTAAAAGGATTTTTAACTCCCATTATAGAAGAAAATGTTAATTACATAAATGCTAAAGAGATCTGTAAAGAGAGAGGAATAGAAACAGAGATCGTTACTTCCTCTAAGAAAAGTGAGTTTCTCAATACTATTCAAGCAGAGTTAATTTCAGATAAAGAAGAAAAAAAGATCACAGGTACAGTTTTTGGTAAAGAGAGTTTAAGGATAGTAAGAATAGATGAATTTTATGTGGAAATAATTCCTCAAGGATATTTGTTATTCATCCTTAATATGGATAAACCTGGTGTAATAGGAAATATAGGCACTATATTAGGAAAAAAGAATATAAACATAGGTGGTATGAGTTTAGGGAGAGAATCTCCAGGTGGCAAAGCTCTTACTGTGCTTAATATAGATCAAAAAGTTTCTAAAGAAGTTTTAGAAGAGTTAAAGAGTTTAGATAATGTTTTAGATGTAAGGTTTCTTGAATTATAGATGAAGAAGATCTTTATAGCTGCTACTCAACAGAATGATGGAAAGACTACAATAGCTTTAGGGTTAATTTTGAATTTAAAAGAAAAGGTTAAAAGAGTTGGTTACTTTAAGCCTATAGGTCAAAGGTTTTTAGAAGAAGAAGGGAGTTCTGTTAGTAAAGATACAGTTTTAATAGAGAAAGTATGCAAATTAAGGACAAAAAGCACAGATACGAATCCAATCGTAGTAAAAAGAGGCTTTACAGAAAAATACATACAAAATCCTAAAAAAGAAGAGATAACTCACAGAATATTAAAATCTTTTAAAAAAATATCTAAAAACAGAAAAATAATGATAATTGAAGGTACTGGACACGCAGGAGTAGGAGCGGTCTTTGATCATTCAAATGCAGAAGTTGCCAAAATTTTAGGAGCACAAGTAATAATAGTTTCTTCTGGAGGTATAGGTAAACCCATAGATGAGATATTTTTAAACCATAATCTCTTTAAATCTGTAGGAGTGAAAGTTTTAGGAGTAATAATTAATAAAGTCTTATTTGATAAACTTGAAAAAGTCAGTCATTATGTAAAAAAAGGATTAGAAAGAAAGAATATAAAAGTTTTAGGAGTTTTACCTTTTTATGAAGAGTTAAATACTCCTACCTTAGAACAGATATTAGAAGAGACCAATTACGAGTTAATAAGTGGAAACAGATTTCTGAATAATAAAGTAACTAACATTATAGTAGGAGCTATGCCCACTTCAGATGCATTGAATCTCTTGAAAGCTGGGAGTTTAATTATTACTCCAGGAGATAGAGATGATATAATTCTGGCTGTGATAAGTTCAGTCTTATCAGGGATTAAAATTTCAGGGTTGATTTTAACTCAAGGGATTCTGCCTCATTTCAGAATCTTAGGTTTTCTTAAAAGAGCAGATTTTCCAGTAATCTTAGCTAAAGAAGATATATTTACTGTAGCTACAAAGATAAAGGATATAACGGTAAAAATAAGACCCAAAGATAAAGATAAGATTTTTTTAATTAAAGAGATGGTTAAAAAATACATAAATATTAAAGAGATAATAGAAAGCAATTAGGAGGTTTGAAAATGCATCCAGTAATAGAGATGATTAGAAAACAAGCCCAGAGAAATCCAAAGAGGATTATTCTTCCTGAAGCAGATGATGACAGGGTAAAAAAAGCAGCTGATATTATCTTAAAAGAAAAAATCGCAGATTTAATTCTTTTAGACAGAAAAAGTTTAGATCCCAAAAAACAGAAAGAATTCGCTTTAAAACTCTACGAGTTAAGAAAACAAAAAGGCTTAGATTTAGATACTGCTACTGAGTTTTTAAAAAATCCAGTATTTTATGCAGCTATGATGGTGAGAGAAAATCAAGCAGATGGTTTTGTAGCAGGAGCAGTTAATACTACATCTTTGGTAGCAAGGAGTGCTATATGGTGCTTAGAACCTCAGATCAAAGGAGGGGTGATTTCATCTGCTTTTATAATGATAGTTCCTAATTGTGAATATGGAGAAAAAGGTGTATTTATTTATGCTGATTGTGGAATCGTACCACAACCTACTCCTCAACAGTTAGCTCAAATAGCTGTTTACTCTGCAGAATTAGGAGAGAAAGTTTTGAATCTTTCTCCAAAGATAGCTTTTTTGAGTTATTCTACTAAAATGAGTGCAGAAGGTGTTTCTGTGAGTAAAGTAAGAGAGGCAGTAAAGATAGTAAAAGAAATTGCTCCTCATTTAAATGTGGATGGAGAACTGCAAGCTGATGCTGCTATAGTTCCAGAAGTGGCAAAGATTAAATGTCCTGATTCTAATGTAGCAGGAAAAGCTAATATTTTAATCTTTCCAAATTTAGATGCAGGTAATATCTGTTATAAGTTAACCGAACGCTTAGCAAAAGCAAAAGCCATAGGACCTTTGTTTATGGGATTGAAAAACCCCTGTTCAGACCTATCAAGAGGTTGTAGTGTAGAAGATATCGTAGATTGTGTGGCAGTAACAGTAATAAGAGCTCAAAAATGAAGATATTAACAGTTAATGCAGGTAGTTCTTCTGTAAAGTATAAGTTATTTGAGATGCCAAAAGGCACCCTTATTAGCAGAGGCATAATTGAAAGGATAGGTGAACCACAATCTAAAGTGAAAGATCATGCACAAGCTATTAAGTTGATGTTTGATGAATTAAAGAGTATTTTGAAAGATTTAAAAGAGATTGGAGGTATAGGACACAGAGTTGTGCATGGAGGAGAGGATTACAAGAATCCTGTAATAATAGACAAAAAAGTTTTAAAAGTTATAGAGAAAAATATAGAGTTAGCTCCACTCCACAATCCTGCAAATTTAGCAGGTATTAAAGCTTGTCTTAAATATTTGCCTCAAGTAAAGCAAGTTGCAGTCTTTGATACAGCTTTTCATCAAACTTTACCAGAGTATGCTTTTATATATGCAATTCCTTATCAATACTATGAGAAATATAAATTAAGAAAGTATGGTTTTCATGGGACTTCTCATCAATATGTAGCAATGCAAGCTTCTAAGATTTTGAAGAAGCCATTAAGTAAATTAAAATTGATTACTTGCCATTTGGGAAATGGAGCAAGTATTACAGCTATTAAGAATGGAAGATCAGTTGACACCAGTATGGGTTTTACTCCTTTAGAAGGGTTAGTTATGGGCACAAGATGTGGAGATATAGATCCTGCTATAATCTTTTATTTAATGGAAAAAGAAAACCTTTCTCCACAACAAGTTTATGAGTTATTGAATAAAAAATCAGGCTTATTAGGAGTTAGCAAAATAAGTAACGATGTTAGGGTGTTAAAATCTGAAAGAAAAAAACAGAGGTTAGCTGACCTTTCTTTAAAAATCTTTCTTTATAGAATTAAAAAATATATAGGTGCATATATAAGTGTGTTAGGAGGAGTTGATGCTATAATATTTACCGCAGGCATTGGAGAGAATAATCCTGATTTAGTAAAAGAGGTAACAAAAGATCTGGGTAAATTTTTAAAGAAAAAACCAAAAATTTTAATTATTCCCACAGATGAAGAAAAAATGATAGCTTATTTGACTTATAAACTCTTGTTAAGCAAAGGAAAAAGAAAAAAGGAGGTTAAGAAATGAAGAAGATATTATTATGGAGTTTGTTTTTGAGTTTAATGTCTTTACAAGTTTTAGCACAACAAAAGTCAATAGCTATGATTATTGCTTTTGATAATTTTAGAGACGAAGAATTATTTACACCAAAAAAAATCTTTGAGAATGCAGGATATAAAGTAGAGATTTTTTCATGGGAAACAGGCACAGCTAAAGGTATGTTAGGAGGAAAAGTTAAAGTTAAATATCTTCTAAAGGATTTGAATGTAGATGATTTTGAAGCTATAGTATTTGTGGGAGGGATTGGAGCTCAAAAATATTGGTATGATGAGAAAGCTTTAGAGATCGCTAAAAAAGCTGTTGAAAGAGGAAAAGTTGTAGGTGCTATTTGTATTGCCCCTGTAATATTAGCAAATGCTCAAGTTTTAGAAGGTAAGAAAGCTACCAGTTGGTTTTCAGTTAGGAGTATGTTAATGAGTAAAGGTGCTCAGTACACAAATAAAGGTGTGGAGACAGATGGCAAAATAATTACTGCACAAGGTCCTCAGTATGCTGAAAGATTTGCTTTAAAAATATTAGAGGCATTAAAATGATGAGGATAATTTTAGCTTCAAAAATAAGTATAGCTACAGTAACTAGTAAAGAGTTATTTTACGAAGGAAGCATTACAATAGATAAAGAGATTATAGAGAAAGCAGATTTAAAACCAGGAGAAAAAGTAGAAGTTTTAAATTTAAATAATGGTGCAAGGATTCAGACCTATGTAATAGAAGGAGAAAGAAATTCAGGCATAATCTGTTTAAATGGACCTGCTGCCAGATTCTTTGAGGTGGGAGATAAGGTAATAATTCTGTGTTATAGATTAGTAGATGAGTCTGAAGTTCAAAATCACAAAGTTAGGTTTGTAAAGTTAGATGAAAAAAATAGAGTTATCTCTACAACTTTACGGTAGTTCTGTTTTAAGGAAGAAAGCTAAAGAAGTAGATATAATAGATTCTGAAATAGAAAGTTATTTGGATGAGATGCTTAAGATTATGTACAAATATAATGGAATAGGTTTAGCTGCAAATCAGGCAGGTTTATTAAAAAAATTGGTAGTAATAGATTTGGGAAGATCACCTTTAAAATTAATTAACCCTAGGATAGTTAAAAGAAGTGGAAAAGTTGAATTTGAAGAAGGATGTCTAAGTCTACCAGGTTTAAGGGTAAAAGTGAGAAGATCAGCTGAAGTAACAGTAGAAGCTTTAGATACAAAAGGACATCCTTTGAAGATTTCAGCTCAAGGATTATTAGCTATATGCCTTCAGCATGAGATAGACCATTTAGAAGGAAGGTTGATTTTGGATTATTTGCCTTTCATTAAAAGAGCAAGAGAAAAAAGGAAATTGATGGAGGTGGTAAAGAATGTCAAATTGTCCCAACAGGGAGAAAAATTTGAAAAGATGTAATTGTTCTTATGAACCTTGTGATAAAAAAGGTATCTGTTGTGAGTGTTTAAGATATCATTTAAAAAGAGGAGAGTTACCTGCCTGTTTTTTTCCTCCAGAGGTAGAAAAGACATACGATAGAAGTATTCAAAGATTTTTATCTATTCATAAAGAAAATTTTTCTTCTTAAAAACAAGATGCCAGAATTAATAATTATAGGAGCAGGAGTAGCAGGTATTAGCTGTGCTATATACGCAAAAAGAGCTAATTTAGATTTTTTAATATTTGAAAAAGGACTTGTAGGTGGTCAACTAAATTTAATCCCCAAAATAGATAATTTCCCGGGTTTTAAAGAGATTTCTGGACATCAATTAATAGAAAGATTGAAAGAACATTTAAAAGCTTTAGATATTAAGATCAATACTGAAGAAGTTAAATCTTTAAAAAAAGAGAATGAATTTTTTAGAGTAGAGACAGATAAAAAAACATATTTTTCAAAGAGTGTGGTGGTAGCTACGGGTTCTGTAGAAAGAAAATTAGGTATAGAAGGAGAAGAAGAGTTTTTGGGTAAAGGAGTCTCTTATTGTGCTATTTGTGATGGATACTTTTTTAAAGATAAATATGTGTGTGTTATAGGTGGAGGGAATACAGCTTTGGAAAGTGCTTTGTATCTTTCTAATTTAGCTAAAAAAGTTTACATAATCCATCGCCGAGATAGATTCAGAGGGTTTGAGAGTTTAGCCAGACAAATTGCTGAAAAAAATAATATTGAAGTAATCTTTAACCATATTCTATTGAAAATAAAAGGAACTCAAGTTGTAGAGAGTGTTTTTATAAAAGATACTCAAACCCAAAGTGTTAAGGAATTACCTGTAGATGGAGTGTTTGTATGTGTGGGAAGGAAAGGTGTTACTGAATTTATCAACAAAAGTTTAATAGAAACAGACCCTTTAGGTTTTATAAAGGAAGCTAAAACATCAGGTTTTTTCTTTTGCGGAGATGTTATTTCAAAGCCTCATAGACAGATAGGTTTAAGTCTTGGTGAAGGCATACAAGCTTTTTTTAAAGCCTATGAATTTTTGAGAGGTTTTTAAAAAGATTAGGTTTTCTTAAAAAAGTGTCTTCTTTCTTGAAAAATAAAAAAAATTTAATTTTTCTTCTAAGAATAGGTGTAAGTATAAGTGTAATTTTGTTTTTATTTAAAAAAATACATTTTGCGCAGATTTTAGAAATTTTAAAAAAAAGCAATCTTTTTTTAATTTTGGTCGCCTTTTTATTCTGTATTCTGCTTCATTTTTTAGGAGTACTGAGATGGAAGGTATTAATAAGTTGCAATATGAAAACGAGTTTTTTTCATTTGGCTTTTCCTTTTTTTAGCGGGTTGTTCTTTAATCTATTTTTTCCTAGTGTTTTAGCAGGAGATCTTTTTAGAGGAGCGATTCTGTTTAATGAAAAAAGATCTGCTCCTTTTATTCTGACATCTGTTCTTTTAGATAGGATCATTGGTTTTTTAGCATTAGCGAGTGTATGTTTGATATCTTTTTTGCTTAATCCTAAATTGATGAGAGAAAAAGATGTTTTGGGAATAGTTTTAATATTCTTTTTTGGATTAATATTTACTTTATTGGTTATTTTTTCAAAAAAAGTTTTAAATATTTTTTCAAAGATATGTAAAAAATTATCTTTTAACTTTGAAAATTGGAAAAAAAGCTTAATTTTTTTTAGAGAAAATCCTAAAGTTATATTAAAAGCTTTGGGTATTTCTTATTTAATTCAAATAGGAAGCATTTTAAGCATATGGCTTGTTTTTTTATCATTTGGAAAGAGTTTAAATATCTTAGATGTATTTACTTTAGGTACTATTTCTACATTTATAAGTCTGTTACCTGTTAGTATAGCAGGTTTGGGGATAAGAGACTTAAGTTTTATATTCTTTTTTTCAAAAGTAGGTGTTGAGAGTTCAGTTTCTTTTTCAGCATCTCTTTTAATATTCACTTACAATGTAATTATGAGTTTAACAGGAGGTGTTATCTTTGCTTTATTATATAATAGATGGTTACAACTTAATAAACAGTTTACCTCTCTTAAAGAATAAATCTTCATTAGAAGAAAAAAGACGCAGTCTCATAAATTTGATATCTAAATATAAGCTGACAGGGAGCCCTCATAATAAAGTAATGATAGTCTTTGATGGAAAAGATGAATTTACAAGATTTCAGAAAGTATTTGATTTTGAAGTAGTCTTTACAAATAATAAAGAAAAGGCAGATGATTTTATTATAAAAAAAGTAGAGGAATCAAAAAATCCACGCATAATAATTGTAGTTTCAGATGATAGAGAGTTATGTTTTAAAGTAAAAAGACGCAGAGCTTTAACTCTTTCTGTAAAAGATTTTTTTGCTCCTTTATTTAGAAAGAATGAAAAAAGAGTTCCTGATAAATTTATGTTGAGTCCTAAACAAATAAAGATGATAAATCAGGAATTAAAAAGATTATGGCTCAGAGAAGATTAAAATATCCTTTTCTATGATTGAAAAAGTATTTGTGAGTTCATGTTTGGTAGGGATTAAGACCAGATACAATAAAAAATCTGCTTATAATGAGAAGGTATTAGATTTTTTAAAGGATAAGATAGCAATAATAGGATGCCCAGAAGTTTTAGCAGGTTTAAAGATACCTCGCCTTCCTTTAGAGATCAAAGGTAAAGTCCAAGATTTATTGAGAGGAGAAGCCAAAATAATAAACAAAAGAGGAAAGGACCTTACTCCAAAAATATTTACAGCGTGTTTAGAAATAGTTTTCATTTTGAAAAAATTGAAAGTAAAAACAGCTATCTTAAAGTCTTTAAGCCCTGTATGTGGGAGTGGTAAAATTTATGATGGGAGTTTTAAAGGTAGAATTATTAAAGGAGATGGATTATTAGCTTACTTATTAAAGAAAAACAAAATAAGAGTTATAACAGATGCAGAATTTAGATAGAGCTTTAAAAGTTTTAGGTAGTCTTTCTTATTTTGAATCTACAGGTTACCATCTAAAAAACAGTGATTTTTTAGATTTTATTTACCCTGCTAAAGCAGGTTCAAAAATTTTTAGATTATTTAAAATTTTACAGACTAATTTTTGCGAAGGAGATTGTAAGTATTGTATTAACAGAAAGTATAGGAACACACAAAGGTATTATCTTTCTCCTAAAAGATTAGCCTCAGTATTTATGGAGTATTATAAAAAAAGAAAAGTAGATGGTCTATTTTTATCTTCTGGAGTATTTAAATCTCCAAATTTTATGCAAGAAAAAATGTTAGAGACGATTTTGATATTAAGAAAGAAATTTTTCTATAAAGGCTTTATTCATCTTAAAATATTACCAGGAGCAGATTTAGAACTGATAAAGAAATTTATAGGTTTGGTAGATAGAGTTTCTATAAATATAGAAGCTCCTACTCAAAATCTGTTTAATACATTGACCTCTACCAAAAATTTTAAAGAAGATATTTTAAAAAGGCTTAAATTCTTATCAGAGTTAAATAAGAAAAAAGTATTCAAAAAAGGAGTGACTACTCAAATGATAGTTGGAATCTCAAATGAAAAAGACATTAATGTCTTAAAATCAGCTTATTTTCTTTACAAAAATTTCAATTTAAGTAGAGTCTATTACAGTGGCTTTATTCCTGTAAAAAATACGCCTTTAGAGAATCTTCCTATGTGTTCTTTAAAGAGAGAGTTGAGAATTTATCAAGCAGATATTTTATTAAGAAAGTATGGTTTTTCTGTTGAGGATTTAGTCTTTGATAAAGAAGGAAATCTTCCTTTACATACAGATCCTAAAACTTTATATGCTTTAAATCATCCAGAATTATTTCCTATTAATATTAATAAAGCTAGTTTTAAAGAACTGTTGAAAATCCCTGGAGTAGGACCTATTAGTGCAAAAAGGATTTTATTTTTGAGAAAAGAAAAAAAGATATCTAAATTGACTGAATTAGAAAAAATAGGAGTAAACCTTAAAAGAGCCAAAGACTATGTTAAGTTCTAAAGACTGGATAAAGTTTTTAGGGACAGCTGGTGCTAGATTTGTGATGATAAAACAATTAAGATTTTCAGGTGGTATTTGGTTACATCTAAAAGGAAAAAATATTATCTTAGATCCAGGACCTGGAAGTCTTTTAAGATGTGCAAAATCAAAACCTCCTTTAGATGCCACAAAATTAGATGCTATAATTTTAACTCATAAACATTTAGATCACTCTTGTGATGTAAACGTAATGATTGAAGCTATGACTGAAGGAGGTTTTAAAAAGAGAGGAGTTCTTTTTTGTCCAAGAGATTGCTTAGATACAGATCCAGTAGTTTTAAATTATTTGAGACCTCATTTAGAAAAGATAGAGATTTTAGAAGAGAATAAGAGTTTCAGACTTAAAGATTTAGAGTTTTTTTGTCCATTTAGAAATATCCACCCTGTAGAGACCTATGGAATAGTATTCAAATTAAATAATATTAAAATTTCTTTTGTTTCAGATACTGCTTTTTGTCCTGAGATCATAGAGAAATATAAAGCTGAGGTTATGGTATTAAATGTAGTTTTTTTTAAAAAGAGACCTGAATTTCAGCATTTAAGTTGCGAGGATGCAGAAGAGATTATAAAAAGAGCAAAACCTAAACTTACAATCTTAACTCACTTTGGTATGACTATGCTAAGAAATAACCCTGAAAAAATAGCCAGAACTTTGTCTCAAGCTACAAATCTGAAAGTTATAAGTGCTTGGGATGGGATGAGTATAGATTTGGAAAATATAGAAAATATTTAAAAATTATGTGTGCAGATTACAAATTTCAGGAAAAAAGAAGATGTGGTAGATGGAAGATAGGAGGTTTAGTTTTTATTAAGAAAGGGGATGAAGAAATAAGAGGATTTTGTGAAGATGTAAGTTTTAAAGGAATTAGAATCATTGTGTTTAGAGATTTAGATTTATCAGAAATTTTTGAATTAACATTGACTTTTCCTGAAAGAAGACCTATAAAGACTATATGTAAAGTAATATGGAAAAAAGAGATTTCAAATAATAAATTGCGAGCAGGTTTATCATTTTTAAAGATCTCAGATGCAGATAAAGAAGAGATATTTGATTATGTGTTAAAGACAGATCCTCTTCAACTTTCAAATTCCTGGTGGAGGTAAATCTTTATGGAAGAAAATTTTTCTGAGATTTGTTTAAAATGTATGAAATGCTGCAAAGGAGAAGGCTTTGTGTTTTTGAAAGAATCTGAGATTAAACAGATTTCAGATTTTTTAGGTATAAAGCCTGAAGTTTTTTTAGAAAAATTTTGTGAAAATAAAATGGGCAGAGTAGTTTTAAAATCAAAACCCAATTCAGAATGTATTTTTTTAACCAAGTCAGGATGTAAGATTTATCCTGTAAGACCTGAACAATGCAAAACTTTTCCTTTTAAATGGAAATATCCAGGAGCAGAATCTGAATGCCTTTTGTTAAGATTGAAATTAGTTTCTCCAGTTGATTCAAACTCAGATTCTTAAAAAAATAGTTCAGGTTCCAAAGGATATAATAATCTTAGGAGAAACAGATACTGGCAAAAGCTATTTAGCTTTTGAAATCTTAAAAGTTTTAAAAGAAAGAAATTTAAATTTTGGATATTTGAATTCAGATGTAGGACAATCTCAAATTGGGGTGCCATCTGTTTTGAGTTCGGTCTACTTTAAAAAGAAGATATTTAAAAAAATTAATCCTGAGTTAAAAATATTTTTTGGGGATATCACACCTTCTTCTAATATTGAATGGTTTTTATTGTGTTTTTTAAAACTTTACAAAGAATCAAAAAAATTTATGCAAAATTTAATTATTGACACAACAGGTTTCATAAAGCAACCTGCAGCACATCTTCTAAAATTATTAAAAGTAAATATCCTTGAAGACTGCTACATTATATGCATAGGAGAATCAAAGAAATTTGAATTTCTGAATGGAGTTAAAAAAGAAAAGATTTTTTTAAAGCCACATTTTAGAGTTAAGAAAAAAAGTGCCAAAAAAAGAGAGATATACAGACAATTCAGATTTAAAAATTATTTTAAAAATTTTAAAAAAATTTCTTTAAGATTTAAAACTAAAAAGAAAATAATAGAAAATCAACTTATAGGTTTCCAAAATTCAGATGGATTTTTAGAATATTTAGGAGTAGTAGATAAGATTAAGAAAGGTCATTTGGAGATTTTAGTTCCTCATTATTTTGATTTCAAAAGAATTAACAGTATTATTTTAGGAAATTTAATTTTAGATGTTAAAAAAGGAACTCATCAAAGAATATCTTCTCATTTTATGCCTACAAAGTTACTTTGTATGATAAAATAAAAAAATGAGATTGATTTGTGAGGTAAAAATTGTGAAATGAATTGTAAAAAAGAATTAGAAACCTTAAAAAAGTATTTCCAAAAAGAAAATGAAGTAATATTAGCTTTCCTTTTTGGTTCTCATGCAGAGGAGAGAGCGAGAAGCTTTTCTGATTGGGATATAGGAGTTTATTTTAAGCCAAAAGAATATTTAGAATTAGTTTCATCTTGTAGATACCCAAAAGAAGAAAAAATCTGGTCTGATTTGGTAGAGATATTAAAAACAGATAATATTGATTTTGTAGTATTAAACAGAGCCTCTCCTGATTTAGTTTATAAAGTGTTAAAAGATGGGATCCCTTTAACAATTAAAGATGAAAAATTGTATTATGATCTTTTATGTAAAGCAAGTTATGAATCAATAGATTGGTGGCAATTTGTAGATGAATACTGGAGAATAAGAGAAAATGCAAAGTCTTTGAGTCCTCAGGCAAAAGCGCAGGTTCAGAAAAGGCTTATTTTTTTAGAAGAACAATTTCAGGATTTTGAATATTTTAAAAAATTAACTTTTTCTGTTTATTCTACAGATAGAAAGGAACGCAGAAATGTAGAAAGATGGATAGAGAATTTGGTAATTTCAGCTATAGATATTGCTCAGATTTTTTTAGCTTCAGATAAAAAAGAGATTCCTCAAACTTACAAAGAGATTTTAAAAGTATTCACCACTATTTACCTTAACTTTCCTCCTGAATCTGCTGAGAAATTTTCTGATTTTGTAAAATTGAGAAATATAATTACCCATGAATATTTAGATATTAGATGGCAAAAGATAAAAGATTTTATTGACCAAGGCTATTTTTTATATTCCCAGTTTATAGAAAAAGTAAAAGCTAAATTATTGTAATAACCTGTAATTATATAGCACTCTCTTCAGCGAAGCACAGAAAAGTAATTTTGAGAAAGTATGGTATAATAGGAAATGTGAAAGAAGAGCAATTGAAAACAAAAATCATAGAAATTTTTGACAAATATTTAGGAGAAGAATATATATTATTTCTTTTTGGCTCTTCTTCTAAAAAAACTTCTGATATTACTTCAGATATAGATTTGGCAGTTTATTGTGATTATACTATTTCTCCTCTTTTAGTTCTTAAAATAAAAGAAGAACTTGAGCATAAACTACATACTCTAAAGGATATAGATTTGATAAACCTCACTGATACCACTATAAATAAAAATTTGTTAGAAAGCATCCTAAGGGAGAGCATTTTATGGAAGAAAGGCAAAAATTATCAAGAACTTTTGAAAAGTTTGAGAGAGCGTTTAGAAAATTTGAAGAGGTAGTAAGATCACCCTATCTTTTTGAGTTTTTAAATGAAGAATTAATAATTGAAATATCTACTAAGAGATTTGAATATACTTTTGAAAGCCTATGGAAGACATTGAAAGAATTTTTGAGAGTAGAAGGAGTAATTTGTTCTACACCTTTGCAGTGCTTTAAAGAAGCTTTTAAAAGAGGACTTATAAAAGAAGAAGATGAGAGTATATTTGCTCAAATGATAGAAAAAAGAAATAGGATAGTTCATATATGTGGACTCGAAGAAGCAAAAGAGATTTATGAATTTATAAAGAAAGAAGAAGTGTATTCTGCTCTCCAGAATATTTATGAGAAACTAAAGGACACAATAAAATCTTCTTAATCTAAGAATTTTGAATATTAAAAAATAGATCAACATTTAGTATTAGAAACAATAGCCTATTGTTTTAGCTATATTCTGATAAGTAAGATTCTTTTGAGCAGATAATTTTGGTATATAGGCTTTTTAACTTTTTAAATATACTATGTGCCTTTACTTTTCTTGACAATAAAAATAAAAGATTAACAAAAAGATGAAGTAATGTATAATAATTTAAATAATGAAAAGAAAATTTGTAATTACAGGAATTGGAGTGGTAAGTTCAGTTGGAATTGGAAAAGAAGAATTTTGGAATGCATTAAAAGAAGGCAGACAAGGAGTAAAAGAAATAGAATATCCTGAGTTAAAAGAATTAAAAGTAAGAAAAGCTTACCAAGTTTCAGATTTAGAACCTGCTAAGTTTTTAGGTCATAAAGGATTAAGGAATTTAGATAAGCCAACTAAATTACTGCTAATTTCTGCAAAGTTAGCTTTAGAGGATGCAAATTTAGAAATTACAGAAAAAAATACAGATTGTGTAGGAGTAGTTACAGGCACAACTTTAGGGAGTATTCCTTCTATAACTGAGTTTAATAAAGAAGTTCTTTTGGAGGGAATAGAATTTTCAAACCCTGCACTTTTTCCTAACACAGTAATAAATGCTCCCTCTTCTCAAATTTCTATAAGATTTGGTATTCAAGGGTTTAATACTACCATTTCTACAGGTTTTACTTCAAGTTTAGATGCGTTAAAATACGCTTTAGATTTTCTGGAATTAGAAAAAGCTCAACAGATTTTAGTAGGAGCTGTAGAGAGTTTAGATTTTTCTATTTACTTTGGATTTTATAAATTGGGGTATTTAGCAGGAATAAGAGGACCTGAGATTATGTGTCCTTTTGATAGAAGAAGAAATGGAGTAATTTTAGGAGAAGGAGCAGTGAGTTTAATTTTAGAGACAGAATCTGAAGCAAAAAAAAGAAAGGCGAAGATTTATGCTGAGGTCAAAAGTTGTGTCCAATTTTTTGATGGATTTAGGTTAGGCAAAATTCATCCTCAAGGAGAAGGTTTAGAAAGAGCTATAAAGAAAGCTGTGGAGATATCAGGATTAGATTTAAAAGATTTTGATTATGTAAACTGTTCTGCAAACTCCACAAAAGATTTAGATAAGATTGAACTTAATGTTTTAGAAAAAACTTTTGGGAAAAGATTATTAAAAAAAATTCCAATAACTTCTATAAAATCTATGATCGGTGAGACTTATTCAGCTTCTGGAGCTTTTCAGATAGCAAGTTGCGTAGGAAGTTTTGTAAAGGGATTTATTCCAAGAACTTTAAATTATAAAGAAAAAGATCCTCAGCTTCCAGAGGTTAACATAGTAACTGATGATATGATAAAAAGTAAAATAAATAATATTTTAATTTCATGTTTTGGTCCGGGAGGATACAACTCAGCTTGCGTAATAAGTAGATATTCTTAAAATTCTTATGCAGGAATTTAAAAATAAGGTAGTAATTATTACTGGTGGAACAAGAGGAATAGGAAAAGAATTAGTAATAAAATTTTCACAACAAGGAGCAGATGTAATTTTTACTTATTTAAAAAATAAGAGTTTGGCAAATAAGATGAAAAAAGAATTTAAAAATGTTCTACCTATCCAAGCAGATGTAAAAAAATATGAAGATTGCAAAAAAGTAGTTGAGAAGGTTTTAAAAAAGTTTAAAAAAATAGATATTCTTGTAAATAATGCAGGAATAAGAAGAGATAAATCATTATTAATGATGGATTTAGAGGATTGGAGAGAAGTTTTAGATACAAATTTAAATGGTGTTTTTAATATGTGTAAAGCAAGCATAGTCTGGTTTATGAAGCAGAAGTTTGGTTGTATAATAAATATAAGTTCAGTAAGTGGAATAATGGGGTTAGTAGGACAAACAAATTACTCAGCTTCTAAAGCTGGAATTATTGGTTTTTCTAAAGCTTTAGCAAAAGAATTAGCCTCTTACAACATAAGAGTAAATGTAGTAGCTCCTGGGTTTATAGAAACAGATATGACCAAAGATTTAAGAGAAGAGTTTAAGAAAGAAATGGTTAAATTAATTCCTATGAAAAGATTTGGAACTCCTTCTGAAGTAGCTGAGCTATGTTTATTTTTAGCAAGTAATAAAGCAAGTTATATTACAGGAGAAATTATAAAAGTAGATGGAGGTTTGTGTATATAAAAAAGGAGAAAAGTCGTGGGTAAAAGAAAAGAAGTAGGAGATATTAAAAAAGAGATAAAAAAAGTTGTTTCAGAGATTGTAGAGGTTCCAGAATCAGAATTAAAAGAAGATGCAGATTTCCAGGATTTGGGTGTTGATTCTATGATGGCTTTGGAGATTGTAGCTACTATTGAGAAAAAATTTAAGATAGTCATTCCTGAAGAGGAAATTCCAAAGGCTACTAACTTAAAAAAGATTTACGAGTTAGTAGAAAGACTTAAAAAGAAAAAATAAGTGCAAGATATTAAAATAAAAAAAATTCTTCCTCACAGGTATCCTTTCATTTTTATAGACAAAGTAGAAGAGGTAGATTTAAAGAATAAAAAAATAATTTGCAAAAAGAAATTCAGCATCAGCGAGTATTTTTTCAAGGGTCATTTTCCACAGAATCCTGTCGCCCCAGGAGTTTTATTGATAGAAAGTATGGCTCAAAGTGCAATAATTTTATATGCAAGTATTTATCCTGAAATAGCTAAATTAAAACCAGATTATTATTTAGGAAAAGTATCTGCAAAGTTTTTGAATCCAGTTAAGATAGGAGATGTGCTAAAAATAGAAGTAAAAATGATCAAGTCTTTAAAAAATGCAGGTATTGTAGAAGCTGAATGTTTTGTTGAAGACAAAAAAGTATGTGAAGGTGTGTTAAGTTTTGGAGTAAAAGTAAATTCAACATCAACTACTTAGCTAATTCTAATTTTTATTATGAAAAGAAGGGTAGTAATTACAGGGTTAGGAGTAGTGAGTCCTATAGGGATTGGCAAAGAGGAATTCTGGAAAAATTTAATAAAAGGTAAAAGTGGAGTAAGAAAAATAACTCTGTTTGATACTTCTAAATTTAAAAGACATTATGCAGCAGAAGTTAAAAATTTTAACCCTTCTCAATTCATAGATAAAAGAAAACTTAAATTTTTAGGGCGTTCATCTCAACTTTCAATCGTAGCTACAATTTTAGCTTTAAAAGATGCTAATATAAATTTCAAAGATGTAAATGGAGTATTAATAGGAACTACAATGGCTGAACATCAACAAGTAGAAGTGCTTTTGAAAGAGTGGTTTAAAGGAGATAAAAAAATAGAGAAAAATAGAGTAGTTTTATCTCCTGCAAGTAATTTGAGT
Source organism: uncultured bacterium (assembly GCA_965541615.1). GTDB lineage: Bacteria > Omnitrophota > Gorgyraeia > Duberdicusellales > CBEUCJ01 > CBEUCJ01. The sequence goes on from CBEUCJ010000004.1 coordinate 53,511, forward strand.
GCGAATACAGCTCAAAGTTTAAAAATAAAAGGTTTAAATATGCTTATTCCCACAGCTTGCTCAGCTGGAAATTATACTATTAGTTATGGATTTGATTTAATTAAAAAAGGTGATGCTGATTGCATAATAGTAGGAGGAGCTGATGCTTTGTCATTCATTGCTTTTTCAGGATTTCAAAGATTATACGCAATGGCTCCTAAAGTCTGTCAGCCTTTTGATAAGAATAGAAAAGGTATGATATTAGGAGAAGGAGCAGGAGTTTTGGTTTTAGAATCTTTAGAGAAAGCTTTAAAAAGGAAAGCAAAAATTTATGCAGAAATTTTAGGGTATGGGTTATCTTGTGATGCTTATCATATGACGATCCCTCATTATAAAGGAATAGAAAAAGCAATAAAAAAAGCTTTAGATTCAGCAAATGTTAGTCCTGAGGACATAGATTACATATGTGCCCATGGAACAGGAACTATTCAAAATGATAAAGCTGAATGCAAAGCTATAAAAAATGTGTTTGGCAGAAGATATAAAAAGATTCCTGTGAGTTCTATAAAATCTATGATTGGACATTGTATGGGAGCAGCATCTAGTATAGAAGCAGTAGCTTGTTGTTTGGCAATTGAAAATGGAGTTATCCCCCCTACCATCAATTTCCAAACACCTGATCCTGAATGTGATATAGATTGCGTTCCTAACAAATCAAGAAAAGCAAATTTAAGAATAGTCCTAAACAATGGATTTGCTTTTGGTGGAAATAATTGTTGTGTGGTTTTAGGAAAAGTCAATGATCAAACTTATAAATTGCATCATTAAGAAAAATAAAAAATAAGTAGTTCCTCGCATTTTTTAAAAATTTTTACTTTTAAATTTCTTTAAAAAACTTTTTAAATGAATACAGAAATCAGAGCTGTGATATAATAATATAAAAAATGGAAGAAAATAAAGTAGCCCTCCTTACAGGTTCTACAGGATTTTTAGGAAGTTTTTTAGCAAAAGAATTACTTGATAAAAATTATTTTCTTTATCTATTGGCTCGCCCTAAGAAAAATAAATCTGCATTTGAAAGAGTGATAGAAAGTTTGAAATTTGTTTATGAAGATGAATGGACTGATAAATTGTTATCTCGAATAAAAGTAATTTCAGGTGATATTACACAAGATAATCTTGGGATTCATTCTAAAAAAGAAATAGAGGAACTCATTAAAGAGGTAGAGATTATATTTCATTCTGCTGCTTTAGCTGAGTTAAGGGTTCCTTTAGAGAAAATTAGAAAAATAAATGTGGAGGGAACAAGAAATATATTAAAGTTCGCTTTAAAATGTAAAGAAAAAGGGAGATTAAAAAAGGTAAATCATATAAGTACAGCTTATGTAGTAGGTAAAAAAATAACTAATTTTAGTGAAGATATGTTAGATTTGGGTCAAGAATTTAATAATACATATGAGCAATCCAAATTTGAAGCAGAGCTTTTAATAAATGAATTTAGAGAAAAAGGTTTAAAGATTTCTATTTTTAGACCAAGTATGATAATGGGAGATTCCAAAACTGGAAAGACAAATAAATTTAAAATATTTTATCAACTATTACATGCTTTTTCTTTAGAAATCTATAAAAAATTTCCAGCAAATTTAAAATCTACACAGAATCTAATAAATATAGATACTGTAGCAAAAGCTGTAAGTATTTTAGGCGAAATAGAAGAAAATTCCACTTATCATATTGTGAGTCCAGAAGATACTTCTGTTGAATTTTTTATGAAATTAGTTTCAGATTATTTTGGATTTAAATTGCCAGAATTTATTCCTGTGGAAGAATTTAATTTTGACGAATGGAGTCCTGTTCAAAAAGCGTTGGCTGAGCCTTACATTCCTTATTTTAATTTTAAAACAAAATTTTTATCACAGAAAACTCAGCAGGCTCTTAAAAAATATAATTTTATTTATCCTAAGATTGATAAGAATAATTTTTTTAATATTTTTGAATACTGGCATAAAAAAAGTTTCGTCAGGAAAAGCTTACATGGACCTCTTGCAATTAATTAGGTATCGTAGAACCATAAGAAAATATAAAGATAAATCACTTTCAAAAAAAATAATAAAAAGGATTATTATAGCTGGAAAATGGGCTCCTTCTCCTCATAATTCTCAACCATGGTTATTTGTGATAATAAGGAATGATAAGCTTAAGGAGGAACTTTTAAATTTGTTAAATAGATCTTCAAAAGAATTTTTGGTAGGCGTTAGAGTATTATTCAAGAATACTATACAAATAATAAAAGAAGCTCCACTTATAATTTTAGTATACAATACAAAATCTCTCTCTCAAAAAGTTAAAAAATTAGGGAACCTTATTTTTCTAATGCTTATATTTCAGAAATACAAGGAATATCTTCTGCCATACAAAATATGTATTTGATGGCTACTTCTTTAGGCATAGGTATGGCTTGGTTGATGTTCCCATTGTTGGTTAAGGGAAAGATCAATAGATTACTTAAGATAAAAAAATATGAATTAGTTGCAATTTTAACATTAGGTTATCCTGCTGAAAGAGGAAAACGTTTAAAAAGGAAATCTTTATCTGAAATAGTAAAATTTATAGAATGAGAAAAATAGAACTCTATGCAAGAAAGCACGATGCAATAATAAATAATAAATTGAAATGAAGATTAGAAGTTTAGTTGATGAATGTTATTTAGCAGAGACAGAATTGAAGGGTTCTTGATTGTTGAAAGAATGATAAGCTAGGAGGATAGTGGCACTTCTTTTGAAAGAGATGGATGTAAGGTTTATTGTAGAAGATTTATTAATCGTGTAAGACAAAAATAATTTGCTTATGGAATTTGATTATATTATTGTAGGAGCTGGTTTAAGCGGATTAAATTTAGCAAAAGAGTTAGTAAATAGAAAAAAGAAGGTTCTAATATTAGAGAAGGGACAATTCTTAAATAGAGTAGGTAGAATTTTTTACGCAGCAGCTTTTTATGATAAATGTGCTCTGGCAAAAAGTAAAGAAGGAGTTCTTATTTATAGAGTCTTTGGTGTAGGAGGAACTAGTATAGTAAGTTGTGCCAATGCTGTAGAGCCCTCTCAGGATATAAAAGAAAAGTTTAAAAAGTTTGGTATAGAGTTTGAAAAAGAGATAAAGGAAGTGAAGAGAGAATACCAAGTAAGTGTTAAAAATTTACCGGTAGGAAAAGTTTCTTTAAAGATCATGGAGATTGCTAACAAATTAGGATATGAAACGAAAATTATGCCTAAATTCGGTGCTTCAGGAGAGTGCAGATTATGTGGGAGATGTGTTTTGGGATGTAGATGGGGGGTAAAGTGGACAGCGTTAAAATTTTTAGAGGATATAGATGAGAAGAATTTTAAAATAGTTACTAATTTCAATGTTAAAAAGATAATTATCTCCAATGGGAAAGCAAAGGGGGTGGAAGGAAGCTATTTAAAGATAAGAAAAAAGAAGTTTTATGCTGATAGAATAATTCTAGCTGCAGGAGGAATAGGAACACCTGTTATATTGCAAAATTCAGGAATTGAGGCAGGTAATAACTTATTTGTGGATTACTTTAATGTAACTTATGGAATTCATCCTTCGCTTACTCAGAAAAAGGAGCCATGTATGTCTGTGATATGTGATAAGTTCCATCAAAATGAAGGATTTATATTATCTCCTTTTGTGGATAATTTTGTAGGTTTTCTTTCGTCTGTAAAAAAGAAATATTTTTTTAGAGTTTTTAAACTGAATCAAATTTTAGGAATTATGACTAAGATTAAGGATGAAGAAAATGGTAAAGTTTTTAAAAATGGAGTAATAAAAAAGGAGCCTACTCAAAGAGATTTAGAAAAGTTGGAAAAGGGCAGTAAAATTGCTAAAGAAATTTTGATTAAATGTGGAGTAATTCCTCATAGTATAATTGTAACCAAACCCCGTGGTGCTCATCCTGGAGGAACTGCAAGAATAGGTGAAGTAGTTAACAATAAATTGGAGACACAAATAAAAAATTTATTTGTATGTGACGCAAGTGTTTTGCCAACATCTTTAGGGATTCCCCCAATGCTAACATTAATTGCTTTAGGAAAATGGTTTGTGAAAAATGTTTTAATAGAGGGAGTTAAATGAGTTTTCTAAAAACACTAATATTTAATGTGGAAGACTTTAAGAAAGTATAAAATAGACAAGTTTCAAAATTAGATATTTTGCGAAAAAGAATGTTAGAAAAGTAAAATAATAAAAAAAGTGGTGAGGTAAAATTTGTATATTATAAAAAACACATGCAAAAGAAATACGATGTAGTAATAATTGGAGCAGGAATTGGAGGTTTGGTTTGTGGATGCTATTTGGCAAAGGCAGGATTGAAGGTTTTGATTGTTGAGAAAAATGATAAGCCAGGAGGATATTGTACTTCTTTTGAAAGAGATGGGTATAGATTTGATGTGGGAGTGCATTATTTGGGAGGTATAAAGAGAGGAACGTTAGGAAGAATTTTAGAAGAATTAGAAGTAAAGGATAATATAAAGTTTCGCCAGTTTGATCCTACAGATAAGATAGTTATGCCTGAGAATATAACTTATATAAGAGCGAACCCTTATGATACTATCAAAGAATTTAAAAAAAGTTTTCCTAATGAGAGAAAGAATATTGAAAGATTTTTTAAATTTGTGATGCAGAGGAATTTTTTAGAGATTTATAAAAAAATAAGAAAATTAACTTTTAAACAGATTTTAGATGCATTTTTCAACGATTATAAACTGAAAGGAGCATTGAATGTATTATTAGGAAACATTGGAGTTCATGCAAGTATAGCTCCAGCTTTAAGTGGAGTGATTTTGTATAGAGAGTTTATTCTTGATCCAGGCTATTATCCTGAAGGAGGGATGCAAAGTTTTTCTGATGCACTGGCTAAGAAATTTAAAGAGTACGGAGGAGAAATAATGTTTTCTGAAGAAGTGAAAAGGATTTTAGTGAAAAAGAAAAAAGTAGATAAAATTCTATTAAAGGGAAATAAGGAGATCTGTGGTAAAATAGTAATTTCTAATAATGATCCAAGACAAACCTTCTGTAGATTAATAAATATAAAGACTAAAGAATCTTATATTGTAAAGAAATTGCAATTAAGCCCTTCTATTTTTGGAATATATTTAGGAATAAATTTCAACCGAAAGAATGAGGTAAAAACATATCCCTGTGTGTGGATTTCTAGGATTTATGATTTAAATACCTCCTTTGTTCCTTCTATAGAAAGAATTGTAAAAGGTAAGTTTCTTTTATCAATGTTTACATTTTTCCCTATTTTACAAACCAAAGTTTCTATTGAAATATTTACATTAGTTCCTTTTGTTTCACATAGTTTTTGGAAGAATCCACCAATGAGATTAGTAGAAGAGTTGATAAAAGCTGCCCAAAGAGAATTCGGTTTTAAAAAAAACAACTTAGAGATAAAGGAAATAGCTACTCCTGTAACTTTTGAAAAATTCACTTCAAATACTCAAGGAGTAGCTTTTGGTTGGAAATCTACATTAAACCAAATAAAACTTTCTACATTTCCTTTAGAGACTTCTATTAGAGGACTTTTTATAGCAAGTCAATGGGGGACTGTGGGGAGTGGACAAGGAGGGATTCCTAAAGTAGCTTTTTGTGGAAGAAAAACAGCTTATTTGGTACTAAGTAAGTTAAAGAAAGAATGGCCATATTCTACACATTTGATAATGTAAATGATGAGTCTAAATTTATTTAGTATTTCTTCTTTTCTAATTTTCATTTTTAGTATTTCTTTGGGTATTTTTACTTTTTTAAAGAATAGAGAAAGAATAGGAAAAATATGGATTTCTTTTTGTTTTCTTGCTTCTATTTGGGGGTTTGGGGGATACAAGTTCTCTACGGTTTCTAACTACGACGATGCTTTTTTTTGGTGGCAGGTTGCATATATATGTGTAATTCTCTCTCCTGTGGTGTACACTCATTTTGTATTTGTTTTTCTTGAAATAAAGAAGAAGTTTTTTTTGTGTTGTTTTTATATCTTAGCAGGAATATTTTTAGGACTTAATTTTTTTGCTCCTAAACTTTTCTTAGGAGATTTAAGGTTCATATTTAATCAATTTTGGTGGCATGATTGGGTTAAGAGAAAAAATGTAGTATGGTTAATTTTTTATTTTTGTTTTTACTGGTATCTTTTGGTATATTGCTTTTTTCTATTGATAAAATATTATAAGAGAACTTCTGGTGTAAAAAAGTTTCAGTTAAAATATTTTATATTAGCTTCAGTTTTTGGGTGGATAGGTCCAATTGTAGATTATCTTCCCGTTTTTCGGATCGATATTTATCCTTATGCTAATTTTTTAACAATTCTTTATCCCTTTCTTATTACGTATGCCGTTGTCAAGTATCGTCTTATGGACATTCGCATTACGATTACTCAAACAGGCATTTTTGGTTTAGTTTATGCTTTGATATTGGCTATCCCTTTTGCAATAACTTTCTGGGGAAGAGGACATTTATATCCTTATTTTGGAGAATTCTGGTGGGTGCCTTCATTTATACTTTTAGCAGTTTTAGCTTCTACAGGTCCTTTTATTTATATGTATTTACAAAAGAAAGCAACAGATTTTTTATTAAGAGAAGAGAGGAAGTATCAAGAGGCGCTTTTGGCTTTGGCAAAAGAAATGGTGAATGAGAAAGATTTAGATAGATTATTGAGGATTATAGTTTTAAGAGTTTACAGATTAATGAAGTTAAAATTTACAGGAGTCTATTTATGTGAAAAAGAAGATAGTTTTGCTGTTTTGAAATATAAATGGCCTAAAAAAGAAAATCCATTGCCCCAAAGACTTCACTTACACACATCTTCTCTAATAAAAGCTATTAAGGAAAAGAAATCTCCTTTTGGTTTAGATGAAGCAGAAGTCGATAAAGAATCAGAAGGTTTACCTGATTACGGAGCAATAATTCCTTCTTTTATGGATGATACCTTAATTGGTTTTTTATTTTTAGGTCCTAAAAAGAAAGGAGATTTTTCGCCAAGAGACTATGAAGTATTTGAGACTTTAAGTTTACAAGCAGCTTTAGCTATTGAGAATGCTTTATATTTAGAAGAGTACAAAAAGACTCAAGAAGCTTTGTTTCAAGCTGAAAAATTAGCAAATATAGGTGTGATGGCTTCAGGGATGAGTCATCAGATGAATAACAGATTGCAGGTCATAAGTCTAATAGCAGGAGATATAAAAGATGAGATAAATTTCTTAAAGGAAACCGACCCTGAAACTCTAAAAACTTTCATTGCTCATGTAAAAGAAAATATGGAAAGATTAGAAGAAGAGATAAAGCATGGAAGAGAAGTGATAAGAGGTCTTTTAGATTATTCAAAGAAAAGACAGATAAGGTTTATGCTTGTAAATTTTGAAAAGGACATCTTGCAAGATGCTTTAAAACTTTTGTATACCAAGCAAAAAATAGAAGATGCAGAACTCAACTTTGAGATTCAAAAAGATTTACCTTCTATTTGGGCAGAACCTACTCAGATGGCAGAAGTCGTGTTTAACTTATTAGACAACGCTTACGAAGCTGTAATTATGAAAAAGAATCATCTAAATGATTCAAATTTTAAAGGGAGAATAACATTGAAAGCCTACAGTATAAATGAATTTTTTAGAATAGATGTAGAGGACAATGGAATAGGAATTAAAGAAGAAGATAAAAAGAAAATTTTTATCCCCTTTTTCACAACAAAATCTTCTACAAAATCAGGTTTTGGATTAGGTATGTATGTAGTAAAGAGGATAATAGAATCTCATAAAGGTAAAATCTGGTTTGAATCTAAATATTTAGAAGGAACCAAATTCCATATAGAACTCCCCTTACCTCAATTTTAAATAAATTAGCTTTCTTAAAATAAACTTTTTAATACATGTAACACCTAATGCCATTTATTCAGCACTAAACTTTGGGGTTAGAAGATAATGTAATAATTTTTTAGATATTAAAAATGGGGCATTTTATAAGGACTCTTTTTGTTTCAATACTTTTGTTAGAAAATAAAGAATATTTGCTTTTTGTATAATGATATGTGATAATTTATTGATTTTAGAAAAAAGAAAAAAAATATTTTGAGAGTTATTTAAAATTTGCAAGATTAATTAAGAAAAAAAGCCAATCACATTTTTGGAGAGGTTAAAGTATTAGTTTTTGGCTCAGTTGTAAAAGGAGACTATCTTTCAAATAGGGATATAGACATTTTAATCATAACTGAAAATTTGCCTCAAGAATTTTTTGAGCAAGTTAAATTAAAACAAAAATTATTAGAAGGTTTAGAAGAGAATCCTTTCCAGATACATCTTGCTGCTCCTCAAATGTATCAAAGATGGTATAAGAATTTTATAAAAGATAATTATTTAGAAGTTTAAGAGGTGTCAAATGGACATTGGATTCTTGAAAGAGAGAGCAAATGAATTTTTTGAAGAAGCGCAAGAATTATTAAAGAAAAAGAAGTATAATCTTTCAGTTTTCAATTTAGAGCAAGCAATTCAATTATGGATAAAATACTTGATTGGCAAGAAAATAGGAGATTGGCCTAAGACGCATTTTTTTCAGAATTAATTCCTCAATTAGCTCAGGTTTATGAGGAAGAAAAGATTTTAGAATTTTATAAAGAAAATGAACTATTTTTTGATAGTTTAGAAGATGCTCATTTTACTTCTCGGTATTTTCCAAAAAAATTCACTGAAAATGTTATATTAAAACTTTTTGAATATTCTAAAAAATTTTTTAAATTGATTAAAGAGACTATTAATGAAGATTTTTCCCTATGAAGAAAAGTCTGGTCGATATAATTTTACCTATACATAAAAAAAAGGAGATGTACTTTAGGAATTATAAGTCTTATTGTCAAGAAATTAAAAGAATAGCAAAATGTTCTTTGAAAGAAGTAAGAGTGTTAGTGTTTGGTTCAGTGGTAAAAGATAAACATACTCCAAGTAGTGATATCGATGTTTTAATAATTTCTAATAACCTTCCTGAAGAATTTGAAGAGAGAGAAAAGATCAAGACAAATATTAAGTCAAAAATAGACCCCTTTTCTCCATTTCAGCTCCATTTAGCCACACCTAAGGAATTTAAAGAATGGTATGAAAACTTTTTGAAAGGTAATTATCTAGAAATATAATTTTTTTAAAAAAATTTCAACTTGACAAAATACAGATTATAGTATATATTTGAAAATGAAAATCATTATCAATAAGGAGTGATCAATGCCACACAGAAGGCATAGAAAAGGAATGATGTGGTGGCATATGAGGTTTATAGATGCAGGTTTTAGAATGACTTTGCCAAGACAAGCAATTATGGAGGTTTTAAGTAACACTACAGAGCATTTGAGTGCTGAAGAAATATACCTTAAAGTGCGCAAAAGATATCCTGGAATAGGACTTACAACTGTGTACAGAACTTTAGATATTCTAGTTAACATGGGACTCATATCTAAATTTGATTTTGGAGATGGCAGAGCACGTTATGAATTATCAGAGACTTCAAAGGGTGCAAAACCTCATCATCATCATTTGGTATGTAGAGAGTGTGGGAAAATAATAGATTATACAGAGTTTATAGATGATGAAGTAGAATTAATTAACAACATTCAGAAAAAACTTTCAGAAAAATATAACTTTAAGATAACAAATCACATTATTCAATTTTATGGATTGTGTGATAAATGTCAGCAGAAGAATAAAGTAACGTAAATTTTTTTCTTTGGTAAATGAAAATGATTATCATTATTAATAAAAGGGGGTGAGAAAAATGAGAGGAAGAAATTTTTGGGGACCAGGATTTTGGAAATTTGGGTATTTAGGATATCCTTATTATCCAAGCTATTTTGGATTTCCTTTTTTCTGGGGTAGAGGAAGAGGGAATCCATTTCCTTTTTGTAGATGGTTTCCATTTTTACCTCGTGGATGGTGGGCGATGCCATTCTTTTTAAGTATGTGGCAAAATATTTATCCATATCAAGGAGGAACTACAAAATGATTTTTAGAGAAAGCTTTTTAAAATTTATTGATTCTAAATCTTTGCATAATGATTCTGCTTACTTTGCTATACATTGGCCCTATTTTTGGAATAGGACTCTTATAGGAAAGAATGTTCAAAAAAAGAAAGAAGGAATAAAAGAAAAAGTTAAAAAAAGGAGGTGATAGTTATGCCTTTCGGAATGGGACCAGCTGGTTGGTTTTTAGCACCATACATTTATCCTCAGATTTTAAATTTTTATCAAAATTTTCTAAGAATGTGGGGTTATCCATTTTATGGATTCTCAATGCCCTTTTATGGAGGTGATGAATTAAGTTACTTAAAACAATTAAAGCAGAATTTAGAACTTCAGTTACAAGACATTGAAAGAAGGATTAAAGAATTAGAATCTACTACTTAATAAAATAAGGAGGTGAGGGGATATGAGAGGTTATAGACATAGAAATATGTATTATTTAACAGGATTACCTGGTTGGATGAGATTTGGATTTAGTCCTGGGTGGGGAGGTTTACCTCCTGGAGCTCAATATATGTTTACAGGAAATTGGCCTACTCTGCAGGCAAATTCTTTATGGTCAAATATTTCTCAAAATGCAACATTTGATCCTTATAAAGTCTCTCAGATTAGTAAAGAGCAAGAGTTGCAGCTTTTAAAGCAACAGGCAGAAGCTTTAAAAGCTCAGCTTGAAAGAATAGAAAAAAGAGTTCAAGAGTTAGAGTCTTAAAAAGTTGTAAGTTTGTTTAATAAAGGAGGGAGTTTATGAAAATTTGCGTAACAGCTCAAGGAAATACTTTAGAATCTTTGGTAGATCCCAGATTTGGAAGAGCTCAATATTTTATAATTTATGATACTGAGACTGATTCTTTTGAAAGTATCTTAAATCCAAATTTAAATCTATTTTCAGGAGCAGGAATTCAAAGTGCACAACTTATAGTACAAAAAGGAGTTCAAGTTTTAATTACAGGAAACGTGGGACCCAATGCTTTTAATGTATTAACAGCTGCTGGAATAAATATAATAACAGGTATAATGGGAGTATCAGTAAAGGAAGCTATAGAAAGATTTAAGAGAGGAGAGTTGAATTTTACTTTTTCTCCAACAGTCTCTAAACACTTTGGAGCTCAAATGTATCCACCAAACTTTGGGACGATGCCATATCAATTTCAAACTTCTAAAGCACAAGAACTTAATATGTTAAAACAACAACTTCAATTTTTAAAACAGCAGATCGAGATGATAAACCAGAGAATAAAGGAGTTAGAAAAAAATGAGCAATAAAGCTACAGTCCTTAAAGAAATTTGTAGAGGATGTGGACTTTGTGCTTTTAGTTGTCCTCAGAATGCTATAACTATCATCTTTGGAAAAGCTGAAGTAGATAAATCTAAGTGTATAGGATGCAGAAGATGCATCCAAGTATGTCCTGTAAAAGCTATTGTAATCACTCCTTCTGTAAATAAAGAAGAAGTAGAGATTTTTAAAAAACAGGTTAGAAGATTAAAGGAGAGAATAACGACTGTTAACAGAAAGATAAAAGATTTATTAGAAAAAAGGAGGTGATTTTTGAAAGTAGCTATAGCTGTAGATAAAGGTAAAGTTTCAGCTCATTTTGGAAGATGTGAAGAGTTTGTCTTATTAGAAATAGAAGATTCAAAAGTAATCAGTAAAAAAATGATTAAAAATCCAGGACATAAACCTGGATTTCTACCTCAATTTTTAAAGGAGCTAAAAGTAGATGTAATAATCACAGGAGGGATGGGTAAAAAAGCTTTAGAATTGTTTGAGAAAGCGCAAATAAAAGTTATTTTGGGGATCACAGGAGAAGTTGAAGACGTAATAAATGAGTTTTTGAAAGGTAATTTAAAAAGTAAGGAAAGTTTATGTACACGAGATACATTTAAAGAAACTGAAGTTAAGTATTATAAAGAAAAAGGTAGTAAGATTTGTATTACTTCTAAAGGAGATAGTTTAGATTCAGAGTTAGATCCTAATTTTGGAAGGTGCAACTATTTTATCATTTTTGATTTAGAGAGTTCAGATTACGAAGCTATAGAAAACCCTTATAAAGATTTACCTCAAGGAGCAGGGATAAGGAGCGCTCAATTTGTTATAGAAAAAAATGTAGATACTCTTTTAACAGGAGAAGTAGGTCCTCATGCTCAGGAAGTTTTACAGAAAGGCGGGGTTAATTTAATAAAAAGAATTTCAGGAAGAGTAAGAGAAGTAATTGAAGCGTTTAAAAAAGGAGGACCTAATTATGTGGGGCAATAGAGAAGAAGATATCAATAGAATTCAGAGAGGACAAGGAAGGATGGGTAGAAGAGGTTTAGGTCCTGGAGGATTTTGTAAATGCTTAAGATGTGGCACAAGAATTCCTCATCAAAGAGGAACCCCTTGTTATACTTTAACTTGTCCTAACTGTGGGGCAAGGATGGTTAGAGAATAATTTTGAAGTTTTTTGAAAAAAATGAAAATATCTGTTGCCAGTGGAAAAGGAGGAGTAGGCAAAACCACAGTAGCTGTAGCTTTAGCAGATGTTTTGGTTTCATCAAAAAATGTGAATGTTTTGTTCTTAGATTGTGATGTAGAAGAACCAAATTCTTATTTTTTTATAAAACCTCAAATAACCCAAAAAATTCCAATCTATACTCAGATTCCTCAGGTAGATAAAAATAAGTGTAATTTTTGTGCAAAATGTAGTAAAATTTGTGCTTATAATGCTATAGCAGTGGTGAAAACAGAGGTCTTAATATTTGATAATCTTTGTCATGGATGTGGAGCTTGTAGTTTTTTTTGTCCTCAAAAAGCAATAAAAGAAGTGAACAAAGAAATAGGATTTATTGAAATAGGAGAAAAAGAAAATTTAAAATTTATTCATGGCAAATTGAAAATAGGACAAGCAATACCTACACCTTTAATTAAAGCTGTAAAAAGCTATATAAATGGTTTTGATTTTACTATAATAGATGCTCCTCCAGGAGCAAACTGTAGTGTAGTAGAATCTGTTAAGAACACAGATTTTTGTATTGTAGTTACAGAGCCTACCCCTTTTGGTTTAAGTGATATGATTCAGTTGACGCAGCTTTTAAAAAGGCTTGGTATTAAATTTGGAGTGATTATAAATAAAGAGAATTTAGGAGATGAAAGAGTTGAAAAGTTTTGCAAAGAAAATGATATTCCTATTCTACTAAAGATTCCTTTTCTGAGAGAAGTGAGTTTTCAAAGTGCAAAAGGTCAAATTTTAACAAAAATCCTACCTGAGTATAAAAGAGAGTTTGACAAAGTTATAGAAAGAATTAAAGTTCTAAACTCAAATTAGGAGGGGGGTAGAGTATGTTTATTAATACTGATATTCTAATAATTGGCGCAGGTCCTGCTGGAATAGTAACAGCAACTACTGCACGTAAATACTATCCTGAGAAGAAAATTTTGATAGTAAAAAATGTAGAAAGAGGAGTAATCCCTTGTGGAATTCCTTACATGTTTTATAGTTTAAAGAATCCTGAGGAAAATGAGTTAAAGATTACTCCTTTAGAAAAGAAAAATATTCAGGTAATTATAGATGAAGTAGTAAACATAGATAGAATTCAGAAGATAGCCTATACAAAGAATGGAGATATGATAAATTATGAGAAATTAATAATGGCAACAGGCTCTCTTCCTCAAAGTTTGCCTATTCCTGGAATAGAGAAAGAAGGAGTTTATTTGATTTATAAAGATATGGAATATCTCAGAAAAGTGGTAGAAAAAGTAAAGAATTCAAAGAATGTCTTAATAATAGGAGGAGGGTTCATTGGATGTGAAGTGGCAGATGAGATTTCCAAAATAGAAGGAGTAAATGTGTATTTAGTAGAAGTTTTACCTAATTTGTTAGCAAATTCTTTTGATCCTGAATTTTCTAAAATCGTAGAAGAAAAGTTAGTTTCAGAAGGTGTCAAGGTCTTAACTAATACTAAAGTAGTAGAGATTATAGGTAAAGAAAAGGTCGAAGAAGTCCTGTTATCTGATGGAAGAAAAATAAAAGTAGATGTGGTGATTTTAGGGATAGGTTCTGTTCCTAATACAGAGTTAGCTCAAAAAATAGGTTTAGAGATAGGTAAAAGAAAGGGGATAAGAGTAGATGAATACATGAGGACTTCAGATCCAAACATATTTGCAGTCGGAGACTGTGCAGAAAAAAGAGATTTTTTTACACGTAAACCTGTTCAAGTAATGTTAGCTTCTACTGCTACAGCTGAAAGCAGAATCTGTGGAGCAAATATTTATAAATTAAAAGTAATCCGTGAAAATAAAGGTACAATCGCTATCTATTCAACATTTATAAATGGAGTAGTTTTAGGTTCTGCAGGTTTAACTGAAAAAACTGCAAATTTAGAAGGATTTGAGATTATAACAGGCATTGCAGAAGCTCCAGACAAACACCCTAAAACTTTACCTTCAGCAAACAAAATAAAAGTAAAGCTTATTTTCTCAAAACATTCAGGGATTATTTTAGGAGGACAGGTTGCAGGAGGCATGAGTTGTGGAGAGTTAATAAATTTAATAGGTGTAGCTATTCAAAAAAGAATGTCTTTTACAGAATTAGAGACTTTACAGATGGCTACACACCCTTATTTAACACCAGCACCTACAATGTATCCTGTAGTTTTAGCTGCTCAAGATGCAGCGAATAAGATTTAGAGAGAGATGAATCCAAAAGAGTTAGTTATAATTAGTGGAAAAGGTGGCACAGGTAAAACTACTCTTGCTTTGGGTTTAGTTTCCATTTTTAAAAATATAGTAATTGCAGATTGTGATGTAGATACTCCTGATTTACATTTGGTATTAAAGCCTTATAAGACAGAAGAAAAAGGAATATTCAAAGAGAGGTTTACAGCTTTCATAAATAAAGACAGATGTATAGAATGCGGAAAGTGTAGACAAGTTTGTAGATTTGAAGCTATAAGCAAAGATTTAGTGGTGAACTCTTTAGAATGTCAGGGTTGTAGATTTTGTGAATTAGTGTGTCCTCAAAAAGCAATAGAGATGAGAGAAGAGATTACAGGAAACTGGCAGATTTCTCAAACAAGATTTGGTCCTTTTGTTTGGGCTCAACTTACTAATTTAGGTGAGAATTCAGGAAAATTGGTAAGTTTAATAAGAGAGAAGGCAAGAAATCTTGCTAAAAAAATAGGTTCAGAATTAGTCATCATAGATGGTTCACCAGGTATTGGATGTCCAGTAATAGCTTCTATAACTGGTGCAAATTTTTGCGTAGTAGTCACAGAGCCTAGCTTATCAGCTTTACATGATGCTGAGAGAGTTATAAGACTTACTGAACATTTTAGAATAAAAGCGGGTTTAGTGATAAATAAATACGATTTAAATCCAGAGTTAACTCAAAAGATCCAAGATTGGGCTCAAAAAGAAGAGGTTGCTATTTTAGGAAAAATAAAGTTTAAAGAGTCAGTAATAAAAGCTATGTTGGAGTTAAAAACCGTAATAGAATTTCCAGATCAAGAAATAAAATCTACTTTTTACGAGATTGCATCTAAAATAAAAGAAAGATTAGAAGCTAGTTAATTGGAATAATTATTATGCAAGGAGTAGATAATTTTTCCCAAATAAAAATGCAGATAAAAGAAAATCTTTCTCAAGTAAAATATAAATTACTTATTATCAGTGGAAAAGGAGGGGTAGGCAAAACCACAGTAGCTGTAAATTTAGGATATAGTTTAGCTGTTAAAAAATATAAAGTTGGAATATTAGATGTAGATATTCATGGTCCAAATGTGCCTAAAATGTTAGGGATAGAAAATCAAAGACTTACAGCCTCTGAAAGTGGAAGAATAGAACCCGTTCAGGTTTTACCTAACTTAAAAGTAGTGAGTTTAGCTTTAGTAGGTGAGGATCCTGAAAAACCAGTCATATGGCGAGGACCTTTAAAAACAGCAGTAATTAGACAGTTTTTAGCTGAAAGTAATTGGCAAGATTTAGATTTCTTAATTGTAGACTCTCCTCCTGGAACAGGAGATGAACCTTTAAGTGTTTGTCAATTGATCTGTGAGTTAGATGGAGCAATAGTAGTAGCTACTCCTCAAGAAGTAGCTCTTTTAGATGTTAAAAAGAGTATTTTATTTGCTAAAGAGTTAGGTGTCCCAATAATTGGAATAGTTGAGAATATGAGTTTCTTTATATGTCCTCATTGCCAAAAAAAGATAGATTTACTCACAACACAAAAAATTGAAGAAATTATTCAAAAGACTGGTATTCAGATTTTAGGAAGACTTCCTTTTGATATTGATGTGTTAAGATTTCAAGATAGAGGAAGACCTTTTGTTTATTTTAATAAAGATTCAGAAGCAGCCAAAATTATGGATAGAATTACAGATAAAATTGTAGATTTTTTAGTAAAAAAATGAGAACGTATTTAGATTGTATTCCTTGTTTTTTTAAGCAAGCATTAGAAGCTTCAAGGATTTCTGGAGCGAGCAGAATAACACAAAAAAAAGTGTTAGATGAATTAGCAAAAATTTTGCCTAAGTTTTCTTTAAACACACCTCCTCCTTTGATGGGTAGAGTTATTTATAAATTGGTTAGTAAACTTACTAAAAATTTAGATCCTTATCGTGAGATAAAAATAAAAAGTAATGAATTAGCTTTAAATATTTATCCAAAGTTAAAGAGAAAAGTAGCACTTTCAAAAGATAGATTAAAAAAAGCTATAGAGTTAGCTATTGCAGCAAATTCTATAGATTATGGAGTAAGAAACTCTTTGAATATAGAAGAAGAATTAAAAAGAATTTTAAGAGAAGAAGAAAAGACTATTAAAGTGGAAAATAAAAGATTTTTTGAGTATGAGGAATTTAAAAAAGCTTTAAATAAAGCAAAGACTATTCTTTATTTAGGTGATAATGCAGGAGAGGTGGTTTTTGATAGAGTTTTGATTGAAGAGATTAAAAAAATAGATAAGAATAAAAAAATAATTTATGCAGTAAAATCTAAACCTATTATAAATGATGCTTTAGTTGAAGATGCTTTACAAGCAGGCATTCATAAAGTAGCTGAGATAATCCTTTCAGGAGTAGATGCTCCAGGCACTATTCTTTCTTTATGTTCAAAAGAATTTTTAAAAGTTTATAAAAATGCAGATCTAATAATCAGTAAAGGACAAGGAAACTTTGAAGCTTTATCAGACAAAAAGCATCCAATATTCTATTTGTTTATGGCAAAGTGTAAAACTGTGGCCAACCACTTAGGATGTAAACTTAGAGATATAATTCTGTTTCATAATTTAAATAATAAAGTGTTAAAATAAAAAGGAGGTAGAACTATGCCTACATATGAATATGAATGCCAAAATTGTAAGTTTAAATTTGAAAAATTTCAAAATATGACAGATACTCCTTTAGAAACTTGTCCTAAGTGTGGAGGAAGATTAAAAAGGGTAATAAGTGGAGGGGCAGGGGTTATTTTTAAAGGACCAGGTTTTTATGCAACAGATTACAAAAATACTTCTGTTAGAACTTGCTGTGGTAGAACAGAACCTTGTGAAAAACCTCCTTGTGCAGATGATGGAGTTTGCAAACGTTAATTTAGAGAAATGATAGGAGAAGTAATACTTCACAATTTTAAACATGCAGGAATGATAACAGTCTTTGTCTTCATAATGATGATATTTACAGATTATCTTAATGTTTTAACAAAAGGCAGAATGAGTAAGATGATAAAAGGAGGTTTATTTAGACAATATCTTATAACTTCATTTTTAGGAGCAACACCTGGGTGTTTAGGGTCTTTTATGAATGTGTCTTTTTATGTACATGGATTAATCTCTTTTGGAGCAATAGTAGGGGGAATGATTGCTACTTGTGGAGACGAAGCTTTTGTAATGCTAGCAGTTATTCCTAAACAAGCTTTGATATTATTTGGTATCCTTTTTGTTTTAGGAGTAATCTCTGCATACATTGTAGATAAAATAGTTCCTCTTTTAAAGATTAAGCCTTGTAAAGTGTGTGAACTTTCAAATTTACATCTGCAACCTGAATGTAGATGTCTTGAATTTAAAGAAATAATCGAGCACATAAAAAAGATGTCTTTACAAAGATTTTTACTTTTGTTCCTTTTGTTTATATTTCTTTATGGATTTGTTGGAGGGATAATTGGTCCTTCTGAATGGAATTGGAAGAGGATTACTTTTGTTTCTCTATTGAGTTTAGCTATTTTTATAGTAATTACAGTTCCTGACCATTATTTAGAAGAACATATTTATTCTCATATTTTTAAAACGCATATTTGGAAAGTATTCTTGTGGAGTTTTGGGGCATTAGTTTTGACAGATTTAGGTTTACATTTCTGGGATTTAAAGGCATTTATAAGTCAGCATATGATATGGGTGCTTTTAATTGCAACTTTTGTAGGAATAATTCCAGAATCTGGACCAAATTTAGTTTTTGTTATGATGTTCTCAAAAGGATTAATACCTTTTTCTGTGCTTTTGGCAAATTCAATAGTTCAGGATGGTCACGGTATGTTACCTTTGTTATCTTATACAATAAAAGATTCAATGTTGGTAAAATTGTTTAATTTAATTATTGGTTTAGGAGTAGGAACTTTTTTATACTTTCTGGGATTTTAATTTTTAATTAAAAAGGAGGTGTAGCTTTGAAGATAACCATAATTTCTGATAATACTACAGCTTTTAGAGATTTAAAATCTGAATGGGGGTTTTCTGCTTTAATTGAAGTAGAAAACACTCCTTTAATACTCTTTGATACAGGAGCTGATAGTCAAATTCTTTTACATAATATGGAGAAGTTAAAGATTTCACCTACAAGTATTCAATGCGTTTTTATCTCTCATTCACATTGGGATCATACAGGAGGTTTAAGAGACTTTTTAAAGTTGAATCCAGAAGTAAAATTATATGTACCTGAGGATTTTTCTGATGATGTTAGAGCAAAAGAAGTAATAAAAGTTAAAGATTCTACAAAAATATATGAAAATGTATTCTCAACAGGAACTCTCAAAGGAATAGAGCAGTCTCTGGTAATAAAAAAAGGAGAAGAGGTAGTAATAATTGTAGGATGTTCTCACAGTGGAGTAGGAGAGATTTTAAAAGAGAGTAAAAAATTTGGAAGACCCAAAGCTTTGATAGGAGGTTTACATGGATTTTCTGAGTTTTCTTTAATTAAAGATTTAGATTTAATATGCGCTACCCATTGCACTCAATATAAAGATAAAATAAGAGAGTTGTATCCAGAAAAATTTATAGAAGGAGGAGCAGGCAGAGTTATAGAGATATAAAGAGGAGGTGTTAAAATCTATGAGTATTAATCTTACAGATTCTAATTTTGAGTCTGAAGTCTTAAAATCTGAACTCCCAGTTTTGGTAGATTTTTGGGCTGAGTGGTGTATGCCCTGTCAAATTTTAGCACCTGTTATTGAAGAAATAGCTACAGAGTATCAAGGGAAGTTGAAAGTGTGTAAATTAAATGTAGATCAAGCTCCACAAATAGCTGCTAAATACCAAATTATGGGTATACCTACTTTAATTCTTTTTAAAGATGGTCAAATTAAAGAAAAAATTGTAGGAGTAGTTCCAAAAGAAATAATTAAAGAAAAAATTTCACCTTATATTTAAAAAGGGGGGATAGATTATGCCAATCTATACTTTTGTCTGTAAAGATTGCAAAGAAAAATTTGATTTATTGATAGGAGTAACTATGGATAAACCTGAACTTAAATGTAAAAAGTGCGGTAGTAAAAATATTGAAAGAATAATAAGTAGTTTTAATGTAGGTGAATCTTCTAAAAATACTCAGACATCTTCTGGTTCAGGGTGTCCAGGAGGAGTGTGTCCAACTTGCTTTTAAAAATTAATTGTGTTTGAGTTTGAACAAATAGATAAAGCTAGAAGAATCTTAAAGTTAGAAGAATGTGCAACTTTAGAGGAGATAAAAAAAGCTTACAAAGAATTAGCTAAAAAATACCATCCAGATACCTGCAAAGCTTCTAACAAAGCAAAATGTGAAGAAAAGTTTAAAGAAATAAACTGGGCATATCAACTCCTTTTAAAATATTGTCAAAATTATAAATATTCTTTTAAAAAAGAAGATGTAGAAAAACAAAAAATCTCTCCCCAATATTATCAACATTTAAAAAGATTCTATGATGGCTGGTGGGCTGATTTAGAAATTTAATTATTTACTTTTAAAAAATGGGGACGAATAATATATTTGATTTGTATTATGATGAATATGATAGATGGTATGAAAAAAATGAGTTTGCTTATCTATCAGAATTGGAAGCACTTAAAAAAGTTTTACCTAAAAAAGGAAGAGGATTAGAGATTGGAGCAGGTACTGCCAGATTTACTAAGCCTTTAAATATTTGGGTAGGAATCGATCTTTCAAAGAATATGGCAAAGATCGCTAAAGAAAGAGGAGTAAGAATTATTGTGAGTAGAGCAGAAGAACTACCTTTTAAAGATTCAATTTTTGACTATGTAGCTATTATATTTGCCTTGTGTTTTGTTGATGAGCCTTTGAAGATGTTAAGAGAAGCTAAAAGAGTTTTGAAAAGAAGAGGTAAAATCATTATAGGTATAATCGATAAAGAAAGTTTTTTAGGAAAAGCTTATCAAATAAAGAAAAGTATTTTTTATAGCAGAGCAAAATTTTTTAGTGTAAAAGAAGTAACAGATATTTTGCAGACTATGGGTTTTGACAGATTTTCATATTATCAGACTATCTTCAATTTTCCTCAAGAAATTAAGAACATCCAAAAACCTCAAAAAGGATTTGGTAAAGGAGCTTTTGTTGCAATTTCAGCAGAGCTCATAATATAAAAATTTTTTTAAGGATTTAAAAGAAGAAAAAGTTGGATAAAATAAATAATAGAATAATAGTTACTGAAAAATTTAGAGATGTTTACAGGGATTATTCAAGAAGTAGGTACAATAAAAAACATTGAAAAGAAAGCTTCTTTTTGGAGGTTAGGAATCTTATCTACAAAAGTTTATAAAGATATTAATTTATCTCAAAGTGTTTGTGTGAATGGGGTATGCCTTACATTAACAAAAAAAGAAAATAACGTTCTTTTTTTTGAAGTAATTAAACCCACTTTAGAGAATACCAATTTAAAAAGATTAAGACCATTGTGTAAAGTTAATTTAGAATTGCCTTTAAAACCTGATGATAGATTAGGAGGTCATTTTGTTTTAGGGCATATAGATTGTGAAACTCAAATAAAAAGTATTATAAAAAAGAACGGATTTTATAGTTTTGAAATAAAAACACCACTTCAATTTAAAAAATTTTTAATAGAAAAAGGCTGCATAGCTATAGAAGGAATAAGTTTAACTGTGCAAAAAGTCTTAAGTAAAAGTTTTATAGTCAATATAATCCCTTTTACTTTTAATCATACAAATTTAAACACAAAAAGACCAGGTAGTTGGGTAAATTTGGAATTTGATTATCTTCTTAAAGCAGTTTTGAAAAACACTTAAAGAAGAAAAATTTTTCGGGGCGTAGCTCAGCCAGGTTTAGAGCACTTGGTTCGGGACCAAGAGGTCGCAGGTTCAAATCCTGTCGCCCCGAGATTACTTGACATACTAAATTATTGATGTTAAAAAAAACTGTTATGGAAAATATTATTCAAGTTCACTGTTATTTTTCAGGAATAGTTCAAGGAGTAGGGTTTAGGTTTACTTCAAGATATTTAGCACGCAAACATAATCTAAAAGGATGGGTAAGAAATCTTTATGATGGTAGAGTAGAGTTAGTAGCTCAAGGAGAAAAGCAAAATATAATGAATTTTTTAGAAGATTTGAAATCTGAATTTTCAGGATACATAAAAAATATAGATTTAGAGTGGCAGACCCCTCAAGAAGAATTTGAAGATTTTGAGATAAGATTTTAATGCTCTTTCTTTTATTTTCAGATGTTCACTCCAATTTAGAAGCCTTAGAAACATTAGTTAAAAAGATAAAAGAAATAAAACCAGATAAAGTAATTTGTTTGGGTGACATTGTAGGTTATGGAGCAGATCCTAAAATCTGTCTGGAAATTACAAAAGATATCTCTGATGAGATAGTAGCAGGAAACCATGACTGGGCTGCAGTCAAAAAATTTAATATAGAGTATTTTAATCAGTATGCAAAAGAAGCGATCTTATGGACAAGAGAAAGATTAAATCATCAAGATAAATTATTTTTAGAAAATCTTCCTCTTACAAATTCCATAGATAATTTTGAATTTGTGCATTCTAGTTTATGGTACCCAGAAAGATTTGATTATATTTTTGAGCCCGTAGATACTTTAAATACTTTCAAAATGATGAAACACAATCTATGCTTTATAGGTCATACTCATGTACCAATTTCTTTTGTCTTAAATGAAGAAAAAAAGATAATCTTTAAATGTCTTGATAAAGAGATACCCATACAAAATGATCAAAAGTATATCATCAATGTAGGGAGTGTAGGTCAACCCAGAGACAGAGATCCCAGGTTAAGTTTTTGTATATATGATAGTTCTAAACAAATAGTAAAAATTTTGAGATTAGAGTATAATATTAAAAAAGCACAAGAGAAAATATTGAAAGAGAATTTGCCTCCTATTTTAGCTATAAGATTAGGAGGTGGAGTATGACAGAATTTTTAGAAAAGATAAAACAGGAGATAGAAAAGTTAAGAGAAGAGATAAGATATCATGATTATAGATACTATGTTTTAAATGATCCTGTAATTTCAGATGCAGAGTATGATAGATTATTTAAAAGATTAAAAGAATTAGAAGAAAAGTACCCTCAATTTATAACTCCAGATTCACCTACTCAAAGAATATTTGGTCAGCTATTGGAAGGTTTTCCAACAGTAACACATAGAGAAAAAATGCTCTCTTTAGATAATACTTATAACGAAGAAGAAGTATGGGAATGGTATGAGAGGATTAAAAGATTTTTACCCGATCAAGAATTTGAATTTGTAGCAGATTTAAAGATAGATGGGGTTAGTTGTTGTTTAACTTATGAAAATGGAGTTTTGACAATAGGAGCTACAAGAGGAGATGGAGAAAGAGGAGAAGATATCACCCCCAATATAAAGACTATAAGATCAATACCACTTAGACTTATGGGTAAAGACTTTCCTGCAATTATTGAGATTAGAGGAGAAGTTTATATGGAAAAAAAAGATTTCGAGGAGTTAAATAAGGAAAGGAAACTTAAAGGAGAAAATTTATTTGCCAATCCCAGAAATGCTGCTGCAGGTTCTTTGAAATTGTTAGATCCTCAACTCGTAGCTCAGAGAAGATTAAAATTTTTTGTGCATTCTTTGGGATACTTTGAACCACCTGATTTTTTTAAAACCCATTATGAATTTTTAGAGAAAGCAAAGTCTTGGGGTTTACCAGTTAACCCTTCAGCAAAGTTATTTAAAAGATTAGAAGATGTAATAGCTTACTATAAAGAATGGTTGAACAAAAAAGATAACTTACCTTATGAAGCTGATGGTATGGTAATAAAAGTAAATTCTTTAATTCAACAAAAAAAGTTGGGAGCTACTTTAAAAAGTCCAAGATGGAGTGTAGCTTTTAAGTTTCCAGCTCATAGAGCCACTACTAAAATAAGAAATGTAGTCTTTCAGGTAGGAAGAACAGGTATTATTACTCCTGTAGCTGAATTAGAACCTGTAGAGTGTGGAGGGGTAACTATCAGTAGAGCTACTTTACATAATTTTGATGAGATAAAAAGGTTGGATGCCAGAATAGGTGATACAGTATTAGTAGAAAGAGCTGGTGAAGTTATTCCTAAAATAGTTAAAGTAATAAAGGACTTAAGAACTGGCTCTGAAGTTCCTATAGAAGTTCCGCAAAAGTGTCCTGTATGTGGAGGAGAAGTTGCAAAAGAGAAGGTTGAAGATGTAGCTTTCAGATGCGTAAATCCTTTGTGTCCTGCTCAATTAGAAAAAAGTCTTTTACACTTTGCGAGCAGAAATGCTATGGATATAGAAGGTTTAGGTGAAAGTGTGGTAAAGGAATTAATTAGAAAAGGACTCGTAAAAGATTTAGCAGATATTTACTATTTAAAAGTAGAAGATTTTTTAAGACTCCCTCTATTTGCTTTGAAAAAAGCTCAAAATCTCTATAAAGCCATTCAGGATTCTAAATCCAGACCTTTATCAAGATTTTTATATGGATTAGGTATAAGATATGTGGGAGAAAAGGCAGCTTATACTTTAGCAAAGAGGTTCAAAAATATAGATAGATTATTTGAGCAAGATATTTTTAGTCTTCAAAGTATCCCTGAGATTGGTCCTATAATAGCTGAGAGTGTAGTAAAGTTTTTTAGGCAACCTCAAGTAAAAGAATTAATAGAAAAATTTAAAAAAGCAGGTTTAAATTTGGTTGAGCCAGAAGAAAAACCAGAATCTTTACCCTTAAAAGGAAAGACTTTTGTATTTACAGGTGAATTGGAAAGTTTTACTCGTTCTCAAGCTCAAGAATTAGTAAGAAAGTTAGGGGGTCAAGCTTTGAGTTCTGTTTCAAGAAGAGTAGATTTTGTAGTTGTAGGTAAAAATCCAGGTTCAAAATACCAAAAAGCTTTAAGTTTAGGTTTAAAGATCATAAATGAAGAAGAGTTTAAAAAATTGTTAGGTTTATGAAAAGCAATTTTTTCGTATTTACTGTAATTTCACTCTTTTTTCTTACTTCTTGTGCACCTATTTTAAAAAAATTTAAGAGGAAAAAGAGATCTACACCTCCAGAAGTTTTTCTTCAACCTGTTGAGTACCCTTCTTTGAAAAATAAAGAGCTCTATTCAGACTATTATTTTTATTTAATAAGCTGGATGCAAGAGTTAAAAGAAGCTATGATAGAAAATATTAGCAGAAAGAGGATTTTAAGAGCCTGTTCAGAAATAATAGAAAATTTTAATAATTTGAAAGATATGTTTGAAGAAGAGAGTTATTTAAAAAAAATAGGCTATTACATAAATGAGTTTTCAAAGATAAGAGACATTTATCAAAAAAGAAAGATTTTGTCAGATTGTTTGAGAAAAAAATTAATAGACAAATGTGAAGAGTTAGAAATTCAATTCAGAAAAGATTTCAGTTATAAAAAAATATTTAAATGAATTTGGAGATAAAAAGATATGTATTAGGAGATTTTGAGACTAACACTTATATTTTAAATTTCAAAGAACAGAACAAAGCCATAATAATAGATCCAGCAGATCTCCTCCCTAAAGAAATTAGAGATCTCAATATAATTTTTATACTTTTAACTCATGGACATATAGATCACATCAAAGGATTAAAGTATTTAAAAGGAATAAAAGTTTTTTGTTTTAAAGAAGAAGCTGACATTATAAAGAATCCTTTTTATAATCTCTCTCATTTTTTAGGAGAAGAGTTTAGTTTTGAATCTGAATTGAATTTTTTAAATGAAGGAGTAAATTCTGTAGAAGGGATAGACTTTAGAGTACTACACACTCCAGGTCACACTCCTGGGAGCTGTTGTTTTTTATTTAATAATTTCCTTTTTTCAGGAGATACTCTTTTTTATAGAAGTATAGGAAGGACTGACATCCCTCTTGCAGATACTACTAAGTTAATAAATTCTATAAAGGAGAAGTTATTTAAATTACCTCCAGAGACCAAAGTTTATCCAGGTCATGGTCAGTTTACAAGTATAAAAGAAGAGATAGAAGAGAACCCTTTTTTATTATAAATTGATGGAGAAATACATAGATTACTTTTTGAATTTTTTAGAATTAGAGAGAGGTTTATCTAAGAACACGATTATTTCCTATATGAGGGATCTTAAGAAAAAGTATTTACCTTTCTTAGAAAAGAAAGGAATAAAGAGCTGGTCTCAAGTAACTAAAAGAGATATTCAGGATTTTTTGTTTTATTTGTACAAAAAAGCAGAGCCTGCTTCTGTAATGAGGTATTTAGCAGCTATAAAGATGTTTCACAGATTTATGGTAAGAGAAGGATTTTTAAAATCTGACCCTTCAAACTTAATAGAGTTTCCTAAATTATGGAGAAAGATCCCGCAGGTTTTAACTCAAACTGAAGTAAAAAGATTAATGGAAGCGTGTAATCAAAAAAATAAAATAGCTAAAAGAGACAGAGCAATTTTAGAATTGTTATATGCTACAGGAATGAGAGTTTCAGAATTAGTAAATTTAAAAATTGAAGATTTATATTTAGATATAGGATTTATAAGGTGCAAAGGAAAAGGCAAAAAAGAAAGGCTACTCCCTTTAAGTGAACTTTCCAAAAAATTATTAGAAGAATATTTAGAGATCTATAGACCTAAAATTTTAAAGAACAGAAATTCTGAATATGTATTTGTAAATAATAGAGCAAAACCTTTAAGTAGACAGAGTATCTGGAAGATGATAAAACACTATGCAAGAAAAGCTGGTATTAACAAAAAAATTACTCCACATACTTTAAGACATTCAATAGCTACTCATCTTTTAGAGAGAGGTGCAAACTTGAGGTTCGTTCAAGAGATACTAGGTCACAGAAATCTGAGTACTACTCAAATTTATACTCATATAAATAGAATGAGATTGAAAGAAATCCATGAAAAGTTTCATCCACGTGCTTAAAGAAAAACCAATGAATTTTAAAGACGAAATATTAAGTTTAAATAAAAAAACACTCAATTTAATAAATCTTTTGAGAGAGATTTCTAAAAAGTTGAATATAAAAATTTATTTAGTAGGAGGTAGTGTAAGAGATTTAATTTTAAAGAAGAGAAATTTTGATTTAGATTTTGTAACAGAAGGTTCAGCCATAAAGGTATGTGAACAGCTTTCAAAAATATTAAATTGTGAATGTATTTATAATTCTCAATTTTTGACTGCTAAATTGAATTTTGAAGATAAGACTTTAGATTTTGCCACTGCAAGGAGAGAAAAATATCTGTTCCCTGGAGCTTTACCTAAGGTATCTATGTCAAATTTGAGAGAGGATCTATTCAGAAGAGATTTTACAATAAATGCTATGGCAATCTCTTTGAATGAATCTGATTTTGGAACACTTTATGATTTTTACAATGGTTATCAAGATTTAAAAGAGAAGATAATAAGAGTTTTACATCCAAAAAGTTTTTTAGATGACCCTACCAGAATATTTAGAGGAATAAGGTTTAAAGAGAGATTAAACTTCAATTTTGATAGACTTACTTTTTCACTAATGTTAGATGCAGTTAAAAAAAATGCTCTTTTTACTATAGATGAGCATAGGATAAAAGATGAGATCTTCTTAATATTGAGAGAAGAAGGAGTAGCAAAGTATTTAAAGAGCATACAAAAAATATGTAGTTTTAGATTTATTAACAAAAAAATAAAATTGGATAAAAAAGATTTAGATTTTATAGATAGATTGGAAAAAAACTTAACGAGTTTCTCAAAAAGATTTAAATTAAATTTAGATAAGGCTTCTATAATATTAGGAGTAATGTTTTCTAAGCTTAATAAAGAAGAGATTGCAGAGATTTATAAAAGATTTGGATATAAAAAAACTGAACAGAAAATATTTTTAGATATAAAAAAAATAAACATTTTAAAAAATTACTTGAAAAAAGTCAGTAGCTCTTCTAAACTATATTTTCTTTTAAAATCTCTGAGTAACGAAGCTCTGTATGTTCTTTATCAAAAGAGTAAAAAGTTTTTGAGAAAAAAGATAGAATTTTATCTTGAGGAACTTAGATTTGTAAAGATTCAAACTACAGGTGATTTTTTAAAAAAATTAGGAGTAAAAGAAGGTCCTATTTACTCAGAGATTTTTAAAAAAGTTCTTTTGAAAAAATTGGAAGCCAAAATTAAAGATAGAGCTGAAGAGGAAGCTTATATAAAAAAGTTGTTAAAGACTCAAGTTAAATGAAGATAGGTTTAATGAGATTTCAATTATATATTCCTTATTCTCATTCTTTGAAAAATAAAAGACAGATAGTTAACAGATTGAAAGATAAAATAAGGAATAAATTCAATGTTTCTGTTTGTGAAAAACCTTCAAACAATTCCAAATTTTCAGAGATAAATATAGTTTGTATTAATTATTCTATAGAGGTGATAGAAAATACCTTTAATTGTATTAAAAAATTTGTATTTCAAAACAGAGAATACGAAGTTTTAGATTTTTGTAAAGAATTTTTATGAGTATAAGGACAGATAAAGTTTCTCAACTTTTGAAAAGAGAGATAGGAAAAATCTTAGAACATAATATATGTGATCCAGATTTAGGATTTGTAAGTATAGTAGATGTAAAGGTAACTCCTGATTTGAGGTTAGCAAAAGTATACTTTTCTGTCTTAGGAGATAGGATAAGTAAAGAAAAGACAAAGAAAGTGTTAGAAAAAGCCAAAGGTTATATTAAAAAATTGCTATCTGAGAGGATAAGATTAAAATTTATGCCTGATATTCAATTTTGTTTAGATGAGTCTATAGAATATAGTCTTAGAATAGAAAAAATCCTGGAGGAGTTGAATGCTCAAAAAAATAAGCAGGATAATAAAAGAGAATAGAATTTTTTTAATAGTAACTCACAAAAATATGGAGGCAGATGCTTTAGGTTCGCAATTAGCTTTAGGAAGACTTTTGAAAAAATTAAAGAAAAAAGTAATTTTAATAAATGCAGATAAAGTCCCTTCTATTTACCATTTTCTACCTGGAGCTCAAGAGGTTAAAAACACTATTCCTAATAAAAAAATAGATGTGTGTTTTGTTTTGGATTGTTCAGATTTAGAAAGGACAGGCAGATTAGCACAAAAGATTAAAAATTATTTTATTGTTAATATAGATCACCACATAAGTAACACTAGATTTGGAAATGTGAACTGGATAGATTCTCATTCTACATCTACTTGTGAGATGATCTATAGACTCTACAAATTTTTAAAAATAAATTTAGATAAAAAATCTGCCTTGTGTATATATGCAGGAATACTTTCTGATACAGGTTCTTTTTCTTTTATGAATACTACCCCTCAAGCTCACAAGATCTCTTATGAGCTTTTAAAGTTTGGGATAAAGCCTTGGTATGTACATCAGCAAATTTATAATAATTTTTCTTTAAAAGAGATTAAATTTTGTTCAGAGATTTTGAGAAATATTAAATCTTGTTATAGAGGAAAGATAGTATATTGCCAAACAAATAAGTGGAGAGAAAATTTAAAAGGAAGTTCAGAGCTGACTGAATTCATTCTTTCTTTGATGAGAAGTGTTAAGAGCTCAGAAGTAGCAATTTTATTTAAATATATGAGAGATAAAGTTAGAATTAATTTAAGATCAAAAGGCAAAGTAGATGTAAATAAAATAGCCTCTTTTTTTGGTGGAGGAGGTCACACTTGTGCTTCAGCAGTTACTGTGAAAGGAAGTTTAAGAGATGTAAAAAATAAGGTATTAAGTAAAATTGTAAAAGAACTTGCAAAATGGGAGAAAAAAAAGATATAGAAGGGATTATAATAGTAAATAAACCTCAAGGGCTTACTTCTTGTAGAGTAGTAGAGATTTTAAGAAAAAAGTTAAAGATAAAAAAGATGGGACATGCAGGCACTTTAGATCCTATGGCGACAGGTGTTCTTGTAATATTAGTAGGTAAAGCTACAAAGAGATTCCAAGAATTTATAGAATATCCAAAGGAATATTCAGCTACTTTAAAACTTGGAGAGTCAACCGACACAGGAGACGCTCAAGGCAAAATCATTTCTAAAGGAGATTACAGTAAAGTTTCTTTAGAGATGTTTAAACAAGCATTAGAATGTTTTAAGGGAGAAATAGAACAAGTTCCTCCAATGGTGAGTGCTTTAAGATACAAAGGTCAAAGATTATATAAATTAGCGAGAAAAGGAATAACTGTAGAAAGAAAACCTCGCAAGGTTAAAGTATATGATATAAGGTTAGAGAAATTTTATTTACCATTTGTGGATCTCTACATAAAATGCTCAAAAGGCACATATATAAGAAAGATAGCTGAAGACTTAGGAAATCTATTAGGTTGTGGAGCTCATATAGTTAAAATTACAAGACTTTCTCAAGGACCATACAGATTAGAAGAAGCAAAGTCCTTAGAAGAAATAGATGAAAGTTCTATCATCTCTATCTGAAGTTCCTTTAAAGCCTTTATTTTTTACATTAGGTATTTTTGACTCTTTTCACTTAGGGCACCAAAAGATATTTAAAAGATTGAATTATTTCAAAGAAAAATATAAGTGCAAAAGTTGTGTTATAACTTTTTATCCCCATCCAGAAAAAATCTTAAAAAAAAGTTTTTTAGGATACGTATTACCTCTTAAAAAAAGATTAAATTTTTTTAAAAAACAAAATGTAGATTATTGTGTAATTATGAATTTTAATAAAAGATTAGCTAAAATCTGTGCTGAAGATTTTTTAAAGAGATTGATAAAAAAAAGTTGTATAAAAGGGATAATAGTAGGAGAAGAATTTAAGTTAGGTAGAGATCAAAGGTATTTAAGAGAGTTTAAAAATTTTTTTGAGAGAAGAGGAATAATTGCAGAATTTGTTAAAGTTTATAAAAAGAAAAAGAAAAAAATATCGACTAAATTTATAAAAGCTCTAATAAGAAAGGCAGATTTTAAAAATTTAAAACTTTTGTTAGGAAGAGAGTATAGTATTTGTTCTAAAGTTATAAAAGGAAAAGGTAGAGGTAAAATTTTAGGCTTTCCTACAGCAAATTTGGATACAAAAGATTTAGTTTTACCTAAAGAGGGAGTTTATATTTCTAAAACTCTAGTTAATAAGAATATTTACTTTTCTTTATTGAGTGTTGGAAGGAGACCTACTTTTGAGAAAAAAGGAAAGTTATGTTGTGAAGTTTACATTTTGAATTTTAAAGGTAATTTATATGGAAAAGAGTTAGAAGTGTTTCCTTTAAAGTTCTTGAGAAGACAGGAGAAATTTAAAAATCTGTATTTGTTAAAGAAAAGGATAAATGAAGATGTAAAAATACTTGAAAAGTTTATGAAAAATTATTATATTAAAAAGTTATGAGAGTCTTTTTAATAATAATTTGCATTTGTGTTTATTCTATAGCATTTTCTGCATCTGTAGAAGATTATCTTTTAGAATTAGGCAAAACTTATTGGAAAAGGGGTGATTTTAAAAATGCAGAGATAGAATTTAAAAAAGTTTTGCTAATAAACCCTAACAATCTGGAGGCAAAAGAATACTTAAAAAAAATCTATCAAGCAAAAAAAGGTTCTCTTGGAGAAACTAAATTTGAGAGTATAAAAAAAGAGGAAAAAAGAAAAAAGAAAAGTAAATTTAAATTAAGAGGAGAGTATCAATTAAGTTTTGGAATAAAAGATAAAGAATTCATTTGGAAAAGAGCTAATTACGATCTTAATGAAAAAAATTGGAGGTTACTCAGTGAAGATGTTTACAATTACAGAGAAAACACTTATGACCCTCAAATACTTTCTTATTTAAGATTTAATTTAGATTGCCTTTCACAAGATGGTTTGAGTTTTTATTCAAGTTTTGATATCAGTCCATACAGTTTTATTGGAAAGACAGATGAAATAACTATTAGAGGTGTAGGAGGAGATTCAGCAAAGATTCAGTTAAAATACTGGGCAAATACTGGTTATACGATTAATGAGACAGTTTACACTTTAGAGAATGGAGATTCATTTTCTCTTCCAGAGAGGAAAGTAGAAGATAACAGAATTAAACCTTTTAAAGTAACTTCAGTATGGGGTAATATTTTTTCTATTCCTGAGTTAAAAATCCATAGAGAATTTTGGCCAATAAGAGAGTTAGCAGTTAAATATAAAAGAGAAGATTTTGAAGTTTTTATTTTCCCTGTAGCCTTAGAAGAAAAAGCTTATACTTCTGATGACCCTCTTACTCTTTCAAACAAAAAGATTTTTTGGGAAGAGTCGCAATGGTTAGTAAAATGGAAGCCAGGACATGAAGATAAAGGAGTCAGCCCTTCTGATTTTTTTAAAGGATGGTGGGATGATACTTTAGCTTTTTTTACTCGTAATTCAGAAGGTTTAAGGCTTACAAATTTAAGAGGTCTTTCTTTAAATTTTCATAATAATAAAACAGATTTAGATTTTGTAGTTTCTTCTCCAAAAGATTTATGGCAAGAATATGATGAGTTTGATACTTTGAATGGCATAACACGGATTAAGTTTACTAATAAAAGTAATTTAATTTTAGGGGCTCTTTATGGCTTTAAACTTGGATATAACCAAAATTCTTTAGATGCGGAAAATCATGTATGGGGTTTAGATTTAAATTATAAACTAACAGATAACACTCAATTGTTTTTAGAAATAGCAACAAGTAATTCTAAATATGATGAAACTTCAAGTTACAAAACAAAAAAGAGAGGTAATGCTTTTCATCTAAGTTTAGTAAATTCTGTTAAAAAATGTTTTGGCAAAAACTATTTTGAAATCAGACCTTCAGATAAGCGACCTTTTTACAAAATAAAGATTGCTTTGACTCATATGGATGAAGGTTTTGAGAGTGCTCTATCTAGTTATAGATTTACAAGAGATGATACTTACTGGTCAAGACATTTAAGTTTTAGAGAACCTTTTCAAAGGTTCTTTTTTGATTTGAATACACCTTTAGGTTGGGAGGATGTGGAGAGATTTAAAATAGGTGATGGTATAGATTATGGAAGAGATGTAATTAATTTGAGGTGTGAATTTTTTAATTTTTTAAATTCTAAGTTAGATGGATTATTCGATTTAAGGAATGTTCATTCTGTAGATGGTAAATACATTGAAAACGTAACCAGATTAGAGCTCAGTTATAAGGTAAATAAAAAACTTCTAACAAAATTTTTAGGGATCTATCACGATTTACCAAAGACAAAAGCAGGCATAGACCCTTTTATATTTTCTCCTAAGACTGGAGAATATTATTTAGACTGGTCTTCTGATCCTATAGATGATGCAAAAGATCCTTCGTTAAAAACTATATGTTTGGGAGCTGAGTATTGGATTTTTGACTGGTTAGGAATAAGTGGAGTTTGGGAGCACACCAATGATTACACTCTCAGCTATGCAAATTTTCCAAGAAGTTTATTTAATAGTTCACAGCCTTCCAAAATGTATTATGAGAATGGAAAAAGATACCGCGATGAGCAGCCTTATCTTTACAATCAAGAATATTTTCCTCAGCCTCCTTATGAATGGTATGACATATTTAAAATAGGGTTAAAAATAAGACCTACAGAAAAATTAAGGATTTATATTGATTGGACAAGGAATGAATTCGAGTGGGCTCAACTTATAGATGAGAATATGAATCATACAGGTTTAGAAATAGAGTATTTTCCTTTAGATAAATTAGGCTTTTACTTTAGATATGTTTTCTCTCGAGCAAAAAGTATCTCAGAATTAGCTACTTACAATAGAGTAATGAAAAAGTCTCATCATAATGTATTCTTAGAAGTAAAATACAAAGCTTTTGAGAATGATGAGTTTATACTTCAATATGGAGTAGGAAAAGAAAATTATTTAGATGCAACTTTTACTCCTTATGGAGGAGGTTTGCCTGCTTTAGATACCCAGCATATAGTAAGAGTATATTATAAGAAAAGATTTTAGCCAAAAATATTCAACAAAATTCTTGCAAAAATTTAAACTTTTGATATTTTTCTATATATATTGAGAATTAGACTTTAATTTGTATTGACAAAAATATTAATTAAAATATAATAAAAATTTTGTCAAAGCCCACGTAGCTCAGCCTGGTAGAGCGCTTCCTTGGTAAGGAAGAGGTTCACGGGTTCAAATCCCGTCGTGGGCTAAAATGAGGAGATGAGAGAGTTAATCGCTTTAGCTTGCTCAGATTGTAAAAGGATAAATTATTACACTACTAAAAATAAAAGAAAGCATCCAGAGAAATTTGAGATAAGAAAATTTTGTAAGTTTTGTAGAAAGCACACTTTGCATAAAGAAAGAAAAGTGTAACTAGGCCTGTAGCTCAATTTGGTTAGAGCGCTGGGCTCCAAACCCAGAGGTTGGGAGTTCGAGTCTCCCCGGGCCTGTTATTAATTTTGAAAAAATAAATTTGTTTAAAAAAATATCAAAATTTATTTTAGAAGTAAAAGAAGAATTAAAGAATGTAAGTTGGCCTTCAAAAAAAGAGTTGAAAGATGCAACTATTATAGTGTTGGTGAGTACTTCTATTCTTACATTTATCATATGGATAATTGATCTAATCTATACAAGCTTGATAAATAAACTACTATGAAAAAGTGGTATATAGTTCATACATTGGCAGGTCAAGAAGAAAAAGTAAAAGCCAATTTAGAAATGAAAATAAAAGCTTCAGGTATGCAGGAACTAATAGATGAGATAATTATTCCTAAAGAACAGATTCATGAAGTAAAAAGAGGAAAGAAGATAATAATGGAAAGGAAATTTTTTCCTGGATACATTTTAGTTCATATGGAATTGAATGATGATACTTGGTTATTTGTGAAAACCACTCCTGGGGTTACAAGTTTTGTAGGAGCAGGGAGGAAACCAGTAGCTGTTCCAGATGAAGAAGTAGAAAGAATAAAACAAAAACAAGTTGAATCTCAAACAAAACCTCCTCCAAAAGTTACCTATGAAAAAGGAGAAACAGTAAGAATAATAGAGGGACCTTTTATAAATTTTACAGGGACTATTGAAGAAGTGAATTTAGAAAAAGGTAGGCTCAAAGTAAATGTTTCTATTTTTGGAAGAGCTACACCTGTAGAATTAGAGTTTTGGCAAGTTGAAAAAATTTAACCATGGCTAAAAAGAAGAAAGTAACTGCTCAAATTAAATTACAGATTCCTGCAGGACAAGCTAATCCTGCACCTCCTGTAGGTCCTGCGTTAGGTCAGCATGGAGTAAATATTATGCAATTCTGTAAGGCTTTTAATGATGCTACGAAAGGGAAGGAAGGTTTGATTTTACCAGTAATAATTACTGTATATGAGGATAGATCTTTTACTTTTGAGATAAAATCTCCTCCTGCTTCAGTTTTGTTAAAAAGAGCAGCTAACTTAGCAAAAGCTTCTGGTCAAGCAGGAAAAGAAGTAATAGGTAAGGTTAGCAAAGCTCAAGTGTTAGAGATCGCCAAACAAAAATTAAAAGATTTAAATACTCAAGATCTACAAAAAGCTGTAAAGATAATTGAAGGAACTGCTAAATCAATGGGAATAGAAATAGTAGAATGAAGCGTTCAAAAAGATATTTGGAGTGTTTAAAACTTGTAGATAAAAATAAGTTATATTCCTTAAAGGAAGCTATAACGGTATTGAAAAAAATGCCTAAAACAAAATTCGATGAAACAGTAGAAATGAGTTGTAAGTTAAACGTGGATCCTAGAAAGTCTGAACAGATGGTAAGAGGCTCATGTGTTTTTCCTCATGGTACAGGGAAAAAGATTAGAGTATTAGTTTTCTGTAAAGGAGATAAAGAAAAAGAAGCTTTAGAAGCAGGTGCTGACTACGCAGGTTTAGAAGAGTATATAAAAAAAATTCAAGAAGGTTGGTTAGAGTTCGATTATTGCGTAGCTACTCCAGATTGCATGCCTCAAGTAGGAAAGTTAGGAAGGATTTTGGGTCCAAGAGGTTTAATGCCTTCATCTAAAACAGGAACCGTTACCCAAAACATAGCTTTTGCTGTAAAGCAAGCAAAACAAGGTAAAGTAGATTTTAAAATGGACAAATTTGGATGCGTGCATGTAGGTATTGGAAAGATATCTTTTGATGAAGATAAATTGTATGAAAATGCAAAAGCTTTCTTAGAAGCTCTTTTAGCTTCAAAACCTGCTGAAGTTAAAGGAAATCTAATAAAATCTTGTTATATGAGCAAAACTATGAGCCCAGCTTTAAAAATAGATTGGCAAAATGAGGTTGGCAAGGCTAGTTAGAGAGAAGATAGTAAAAGATTTAGTAGAAAGATTAAGTAATACTCCTTCTTTTTATATTGTGAGTTTTACTAAAATTCCAGCAACAGAGATGAATATTCTTAGAAGAAAGCTTAGAGAAGCAGATTCTCAAATGTTTGTGGTAAAAAAGACGCTTTTAAAAATAGCATTTAAAAAGGTGAATATAGATGAAAAGGTTAATGATTTTTTAGAGGGACCTGTTGCTTTAGTATTCTTAAAATCAGACCCAGTTCCTTCTTCAAAAGTTTTAATTGAATTTTCAAAAGAGAAAGAGACATTTGAGATTAGAGGAGGACTTTTAAAAGATAAGATTTTATATAAAGAAGATATTGTAAGACTCTCAAAGCTCCCTTCATTAGAAGTTATGAGGGCTCAAACCGTTTTTGCGCTAAAAGCACCTATCACAAATTTTGTATTTTCTCTAAAAAACATAATTAATAAATTAGTTTGGTGTTTAGAGGAAATTAGAAAGAAAAAGGAGGCAGAGAGCCATGAGTGATAAGAAGGAAGAAATCTTAAAGGCTATTGAATCCATGACTGTATTAGAGTTAGCTGAATTAGTAAAAGCTTTGGAAGAAAAATTTGGCGTGAAAGCTGAAATGCCAGTAGCAGGTTTTATTCCTCAAGCAGGAGCACCAGGTGTCCAAGCTCAAGAAGAAGAGAAGACTTCTTTTACTGTTATTTTAAAGTCACCTGGTGCCAACAAAATTAATGTGATAAAAGAAGTTAGAGCTATTACTGAGTTAGGTTTAAAAGAAGCAAAAGAATTAGTAGATTCAGCTCCTAAGCCTGTAAAAGAAAATGTAAGCAAAGAAGAAGCAGAAGAGATAAAGAAAAAGTTAGAGGCTGTAGGAGCTGAAGTAGAGATAAAGTAAGTTTTTTAAGAAGGAGGTAAAAATTTCAAAAATGAGCAAGAGAATAAATTTAGGTACAATTAAAGAAGTTTTAGAAATTCCACATCTACTCTCTCACCAATTAAAAGCTTTTGAAGAATTCTTGCAGGCAAATACTCCTCCTGAAAAAAGGAAGAATATTGGTTTGCAAGAGGTCTTTAATGAGATATTTCCTGTAGAAAGCATAGATGGTAAATACAGATTAGAATTTATTTCTTATTCTTTGGGTAGACCTAGATACTCACCTCAAGAATGTAGAAGGAGATCTTTGACTTACAGTGTCCCTTTAAGAGTTTTGTTTAGATTGATTACTCCTTCAGATATCAAAGAACAAGAGATTTATTTGGGAGATATTCCTATTATGACAGATAATGCTTCATTTATAATAAATGGCGATGAAAGATGTGTAGTAAATCAACTTCAACGTTCAAGTGGAGTCTTCTTTGAAGAAGAAATGCATCCTGTGGGGAAAAGGATTTACTATGCAAGAATAATTCCTCTTAGGGGTTCTTGGATGGAGTTTAGGTATGATATTAGTGAAACTATAAGTTGTATCATAGATAGAAGAAAGACTTTTCCTGCTACTCAAATTCTAAGGATGTTTGGACTCTCTACGAATGATGATATTTTAAAAGAATTTTCTGACAGAAGATATCCTGAAATAGTAAATACTTTAAAAAAAGATCCTACTACTTCTACAGAAGAAGCTTTAATTGATTTTTATAAAAAAATGAGACCAACAGAGCCTGTGACTTTAGAAGCTGCCAAAGTAGTCTTTAAAAGAATGTTTTTAGATGTAAGAAGATACGATTTAGGTAAAGTTGGAAGATACATAATAAATAGAAAACTAAAATTAGACTTTCCTTTAAGACATAGAGTCTTAGACAAACAAACTGTAACTGAGACTGTAAAGTATTTAGTGAAGATAAAATACGGTGAGGAAAAAGTAGATGACATCGATCACTTAGGAAATAGGAGAGTAAAGACTACCTGTGAATTGTTACAAAATCAAGTAAGAATAGCTTTAGCAAGATTAGAGAGAGTCATTAGAGAAAGATTTGCTCTTTTACAGGGAATGGAAAATATTACTGTTCAACATTTAATAAATTCTAAAATATTTAACGCTCAGATGATGAGTTTCTTTGGAACCTCCCCTTTAAGTCAATTTTTAGATCAGACTAACCCTTTAGCAGAGTTGACTCATAAGAGAAGATTAACTGCCACAGGTCCAGGAGGTGTTTCGCGTGAGAGAGCAGGTTTTGAAGTAAGAGATGTGCATCCATCTCATTATGGAAGAATTTGTCCTATTGAGACTCCTGAAGGTCAAAATATAGGTTTGATAACTTCTTTGACCTGCTATGCTAAGATTGGAGATTTAGGATTTTTGCAGACTCCTTATAGAAAAGTAGAAGGAGGCAAGATTACAAAGAAGATAGAATACTTAACAGCAGATGTAGAAGAAGAAAAGATGATAGCTCAGGCAAATGTTCCTATAGATGAAGAAGGAAGGATATTAAGTAGTCTGGTAACTTGCAGACATAAAGGAAAGTTTCCTATGGTCCCTCCTGAAAAAGTAGAATATATAGATATTTCTCCCAAACAAGTAGTTTCAGTGTCAGCTTCTTTAATTCCTTTTTTAGAGCATGATGATGCAAATAGAGCTTTAATGGGTTCAAATATGCAGAGGCAAGCAGTCCCTTTATTAGTTACCGAAGCTCCTTTGGTAGCCACAGGTATGGAAGAAAAAGTAGCTAGAGATTCAGGTTATGTAGTAATAGCTCAAGAGGAAGGTATAGTAAAAGAAGTAGATTCCCAACACATAAAGATAGGAGAGTATGTGTATAAATTAAGAAAATTTGATAGATCTAATCAGAATACTCTTATAAATCAAAAGCCTTTAGTAAAAGTTGGAGATAAAGTAAAAAAGAAACAGATAATAGCTGATGGGAGTGCCAGTTGTGGAGGAGAGTTATCTTTGGGAAGAAATCTCTTAGTAGCTTTTATGCCTTGGAGAGGTTATAATTTTGAAGATGCTATTGTGATCTCTGAAAGGTTAGTAAAAGAAGATATTTTAACTTCTATTCACATAGAGAGATTTGAAATTGAAGCTAGAGAAACCAGATTAGGTAATGAGGAGATAACAAGAGACATTCCAGGTGTGAGAGAAGAAGCTTTGGAGAATTTAGATGAATCAGGTATTGTAAGAATAGGTGCTGAAGTTGGACCAGATGATATTTTAGTAGGAAAAGTCTCTCCTAAGACAGAAAAAGAGCTCTCTCCTGAAGATAGGTTATTAAGAGCAATTTTTAGAGAGAAAGCAGCTGACGTCAAAGACACCTCATTAAGAGTTCCTCCAGGAATTTGGGGAGTAGTAATAGATGTGGAGGTCTTTGAAAGAAAAGATACAAAGAAAAAGACAAGAAAAGAAAAGAGAGAAGAGACTAAAAAGCTTAAGGAGATAGAAGAATACTATTCTCAAGAGAGAAAAGTTTTAGAAGAAGAGATGTATAAGAAGATATCTGAGAGATTAAATAAAGATGTGAGTGTTGTGAAGAGAATGAAATTAGAAGATATAGAAGAAGTGCAAGATATTTTAACCTTATATGATGAGAGATTTCAAGAGTTAGAACAAGAAAAGAACTTAGAAATAATGAAAGTAAAAAGAGGAGATGAACTTCCTACAGGTGTGTTAAAAAGAGTCGTAGTGTATGTAGCTATGAAGAGAAAGATTCAAGTAGGAGATAAATTAGCTGGTCGCCATGGTAACAAAGGAGTTATTGCTAAGATTCTACCAGAAGAAGATATGCCTTATTTAGAAGATGGTACCCCAGTAGATATTGTTCTAAATCCATTGGGAGTTCCTTCAAGGATGAATGTAGGTCAGTTGTTAGAGACCCATTTAGGATGGGCAGCTAAAAAATTAGGATTAAGATTTATTTGTCCTGTATTTGATGGTGCTAAAGAAGATAAGATAAAAGAATTATTAAAGAAAGCAGGCTTACCTGAAGATGGGAAGGTGGTTCTTTATGATGGTTATACAGGAGAACCTTTTAGCCAGAAAGTAACAGTAGGTTACATGTATATAATGAAACTAATCCACATGGTAGATGATAAGATTCATGCTCGTGCAATAGGTCCTTATTCCTTAATTACTCAGCAACCTTTAGGTGGCAAAGCCCAATTTGGTGGACAGAGATTTGGTGAGATGGAAGTGTGGGCTTTAGAAGCTTACGGAGCAGCTTTCACTTTACAAGAGATACTCACAGTTAAGTCTGATGATGTAGAAGGAAGAACTCGTATTTATGAAGCTATAGTTAAAGGCGAGCATAAACTACATCCAGGTACCCCTGAGTCTTTTAATGTATTGATGAGAGAATTACAAGGATTGTGTTTAGATGTAAGGTTAATAAAGGAGGAGAAATGATAGACGAAATCGTATCTTTTGATAAAGTAGCAATAAAAATAGCTTCTCCTCAAATAATAAGATCTTGGTCTTATGGAGAAGTAAAGAAAGCTGAGACTTTAAATTACAGAACACTCAAACCTGAAAGAGATGGTCTATTTTGTGAAAGAATATTTGGTCCTACTAAAGATTGGGAATGTCATTGTGGTAGGTACAAAGGTATAAAATACAGAGGAATGAAATGCGATAGGTGTGGTGTAGAGATAACCAAAAGCAGTGTAAGAAGAGAAAGAATGGGACATATTGAGTTAGCTGCTCCCTGCACTCACATTTGGTTCTTCAAAGCAGTTCCTTCAAGGTTAGCAGCTCTCTTAGATATGAATTTAAGAGATTTAGAAAAAGTTATCTATTATGAAGAGTACATAGTAATAGATCCTCAAAAGACAGATTTAAAGAAAAAGCAGCTATTAAATGATGAAAGATATTATGAGCTTCAGAAAAAATATAAGGGAGACTTTATTGCTAAAATGGGAGCTGAAGCTATAAGAGATCTTTTAAAAGAATTAGATTTGGAAAAGATGTGCTGGGAATTGAGAAAACAGGCAGAAGAAGCAAGAGGTACTCCTAATGAAAAAAGAATTATAAAGAGACTTAAAATTATAGATGACTTTAGAAGATCAGGAAATAAACCTGAATGGATGGTATTAGAAGTTTTACCAGTTGTACCTCCTGATTTGAGACCTTTGGTTCCTTTGGAAGGAGGAAGATTTGCATCTTCAGATTTAAATGATCTTTATAGAAGAGTGATAAACAGGAATAATAGATTAAAGAAATTGATGGCTTTAAATGCACCAGAAATCATTATTAGAAATGAGAAGAGAATGCTTCAAGAAGCAGTAGATGCTCTGTTAGAGAATGGTAGACATGGAAGACCTGTTATGGGTCATCAAAATAGACCTTTAAAATCTTTATCAGATATGCTTAAAGGAAAGCAAGGTAGATTCAGACAGAATTTATTAGGAAAACGTGTAGATTACTCTGGAAGGAGTGTGATCGTTGTAGGGCCTGAGCTAAAAATGCATGAATGTGGTTTACCAAAAGTAATGGCATTGGAATTATTTGAGCCATTTATAATAAAAAAACTGAAAGAGAAAGGGTTTGTCCATACCATAAAAGGTGCTCGCAGAATGGTTGAACGCGCAAGGATTGAAGTTTGGGATATTTTGCAAGATGTAATAAAAGACCACCCAGTCCTTTTAAACAGAGCTCCTACTCTTCATAGATTGAGCATTCAGGCTTTTTATCCTAAGTTAATAGAAGGTAAAGCCATAAAACTCCATCCTTTGGTATGTACACCTTTTAATGCAGATTTTGATGGAGACCAGATGGCAGTACACGTTCCTTTATCTATTGAAGCTCAAATGGAAGCTAAATTAATAATGTTATCTGTTAACAATATCTTTTCTCCTGCAGATGGAAGGGTAATAGTTTCACCTACACAAGATATGGTTTTAGGTTTAAGATATCTTTCTTTAGTTAAAGAAGGAGTAAAAGGAGAAGGTAGGATTTTTAAAGATCCAGAAGAGGTGATTACCTGTTATCAAGATTCTGAAATAGACCTTCATGCAAAGATAAAGGTAAGAGTTAAGAATGAAGATGGCAAACACGAGTTAATAGAGACCACACCTGGAAGGGTGATAATAAATTCAATCTTGCCAGAAGGTTTTAGATTCGTTAATGAAGTTTTAGATAAAAAGAAGATTCAAGAGATAATTAAAGAATGTTATAAAAAATTTGGACATCACAGGACTATAATTCTATTAGACGATTTAAAAGACTTAGGTTTTGAATATGCAACTTTAGCAGGAGTTACTCTTTCTGTAGAAGATTTAAAGATTCCTCAAGAGAAACAGACTTGTATAAAAGAAGCAGAAAAAGAAGTAAAGAAAGTGGAAGAGCAATATAAAAAAGGCTTAATAACTGATCGTGAGCGTCACAATAAGATAATAGATATCTGGACACATACCACAGATAGGGTAGAAGAATTCGTATTTAAAAATTTAGATCCTTTTAATCCAGTCTTTATGATGACAGACTCAGGTGCACGCGGTTCAAAACTTCAAGTAAGACAACTTTGTGGAATGAGAGGTTTAATGGCTAAACCTTCAGGAGAGATAATAGAAGTTCCTATAACTTCAAATTTTAGAGAAGGATTAAGTGTTTTAGAATACTTTATCTCCACTCATGGTGCTCGTAAAGGTTTGGCAGACACTGCTTTAAAAACTGCAGATGCAGGATATTTGACAAGAAGATTAGTAGATGTAGCTCAAGATGTAATAATTGTGGAAGAAGACTGTGGCACAGTAAATGGAATTACAGTTTCAGCTATTGTAGAAGGAGATGAAGTTATAGTTAGTTTGAAAGAGAGAATTACAGGTAGAGTAGCTTTAGATAATATTGTTGATGTTATTACAGATGAAGTTATTGTAAAGGCAGGAGAAGTGATCACTGAAGAAGCTGCTGAAAAGATAGAAAAGTTAGGGATTGAAAAAATAAGGATTAGAAGTTGTTTGACTTGTGAGTCTGAAAGAGGGGTTTGCGCTAAATGCTATGGAGTGAATTTAGCTACACATAGAATGGTAGAAGTAGGAGAAGCTGTAGGGATAATAGCTGCTCAAAGTATAGGAGAGCCAGGTACTCAACTTACCATGAGAACTTTTCATATAGGAGGAACAGCTTCCAGAGTAGCTGAAAAATCTTTTATTAAAGCAAAGAGCGATGGTATTTTAAAATTCCATAATTTAAGGACTGTACCTAAAAAAGGAGGATTAATCGTTTTAAATAGAA
Source organism: uncultured bacterium (assembly GCA_965541615.1). GTDB lineage: Bacteria > Omnitrophota > Gorgyraeia > Duberdicusellales > CBEUCJ01 > CBEUCJ01. The sequence continues at coordinate 96,572 of CBEUCJ010000004.1, forward strand.
ATGGTATGATCTCTATAAATGATGAGTTAGGAAGAGAATTAGAACGTCACCCAATTCCTCAGGGAGCTCAGATAAGCAAAAAAGAAGGAGAGAAAGTCAAGAAAGGTGAAATATTTGTTAGATGGGATCCTTATTCTACTCCTATAATTACAGAAGTAGAAGGAAGAGTAGCTTATGAAGATATTATAGAAGGTGTTACTATTCAAGAGGAACTGAATTTATATACGAATATTACTGAACGTGTAGTTACAGAATTCAGAGGAGATTATCATCCTCAGATAGTAATTTTGGGCGATAAAGATGAAGTTTTAGGAATCTATCCTCTACCAGTTGGAGCTCATATTTTGGTAAAAGATGGTGAAAGAGTAGAAGCTGGCGATTACTTAGCAAAGATTCCAAGAGTAGTTGTAAAGACTCGTGATATTACAGGTGGTTTACCCAGAGTAGCTGAATTATTTGAAGCAAGAAAACCCAAAAACCCAGCAATAATTAGTGAGATAGATGGATTTGTAGAATTTCAAGAAACAAAAAAAGGAGAAAGAAAAATAATTGTAAGGTCTCCTACAGGAATGAAATGTGAATATATTCTGCCTCCAGGCAAACACCCTGTAGTTTACAAAGGAGATTATGTAACTGCAGGTCAACAATTAACTGACGGTCCAGTTGTCCTTCAAGATATTTTAAGAGTTTGTGGAGATAAAGTTTTGCAAGAATATTTAATGAATGAAATTCAGCAAGTGTATAGATTACAAGGTGTAAGGATTCACGATAAACACATTGAGATAATAATTAGACAAATGTTAAGGAAAGTTAAGATCACTGACCCAGGTGATACAGATTTTCTACCTGCTCAATTGGTAGATAAATGGACTTTTAGAAAAAAGAATGAAGAGGTAATCAAAAAAGGTAAGAAACCTGCTCAAGCTCAACCTGTGCTTTTAGGGATTACCAAAGCTGCTTTAACTACAGATAGCTTTATCTCTGCTGCAAGCTTTCAAGAGACTACAAGAGTCTTGACAGAAGCTGCAGCAGCAGGTAAAGTAGATAATTTATATGGACTTAAAGAAAATGTAATTGTAGGACATTTAATACCAGCAGGTACAGGTTTTAAAAACCATAGACAAATAGATATTGTAAGATATGCCGACGATTCAACAACTGATAAGAAAAAAGAGGAAGCCTAAGAAAAGAAAGAGTAAGTCACCTGCTTTAGCAGGGTGTCCTCAGAGAAGAGGAGTCTGTGTGCAGGTGAGAACTATGACTCCTAAGAAGCCAAATTCTGCTTTAAGAAAAGTGGCCAGAGTCAGGTTAACTACAGGAGTAGAAGTTACAGCTTATATTCCTGGAGAAGGTCATAATTTACAAGAGCATTCTGTAGTTTTAGTAAGAGGAGGTAGAGTAAAAGATTTACCAGGAGTAAGATATCATATAGTTAGAGGAGCTTTAGATTGTGCAGGGGTGCAGAATAGAAAAAAATCGAGATCAAAATACGGAACAAAGAAACCTAAATAATTAAGTTATGAGAAGAAGAAGAGCACCAAAAAGAGAAATTGAGCCTGATTTAGTATATAGAGACAAAGTAGTTGCCAAATTTATAAACATTATCATGCAAAGAGGAAAGAAAACTATAGCCCAAAAGATAGTTTATGGAGCTTTTGATATTATAAGGGAAAAGATGAAAAAAGATCCTTTAGAAGTTTTTTACAAAGCTATAGAGAATGTTAGACCAAGATTAGAAGTAAGGCCAAGAAGGATAGGAGGAGCTACATATCAAATACCTATTGAAGTTCCAAAAGATAGAGGAATAGGAATAGCTTTAAGATGGCTTAGAGATGCAGCAAGAAGTAGAAAAGGAAAGCCTATGAAAGAAAAGTTAGCTGAAGAATTAATTTTAGCGTTTAAAAACCAAGGAACAGCAGTTAAAAAAAGAGATGATACGCACAGAATGGCAGAAGCAAACAAGGCTTTTGCACATTTTAGATGGTAATAATTTAGATTTAAAAGAGATGAATAAGTTAAGATTTTTAAGAAATATTGGTTTTGTTGCTCATATAGATGCAGGCAAAACCACAACTACTGAACGTATTTTATTTTATACAGGAAGGATTAAAAAATTAGGAGAAGTAGATGAAGGTACAGCTACGACTGACTGGATGCCTCAAGAGAAAGAGAGAGGTATCACGATAACCAGTGCTTGTACGAGATGTTTTTGGAAAGAATATACTATTAACATAATCGATACTCCAGGTCATGTAGATTTCACAGTGGAAGTAGAGCGCGCTTTAAAAGTTTTAGATGGTGTAATAGTAATATTTTGTGGAGTAGGAGGAGTTGAACCTCAATCTGAAACTGTATGGAGACAAGCTGATAAATATCAGGTACCCAGAATCTGTTTTGTAAATAAGTTAGATAGAGTAGGAGCTGATTTCTTTAAGGTAATTGAGCAGATAAGAGAGAGGTTAGGTGTGAGATGTGCAGGTATCCAAATACCTATAGGAGAAGATGCTGATTTTAAAGGAGTAGTAGATTTAATTGAAATGAAAGCTTTTGTTTATGAAGAAAAAGATGAGTTAGGTTTAAATCCTATTCAGATAGAGATTCCTAAAAGTTTATTAGAAAAAGCTGAATATTACAGAGAAGAGTTGTTAGAGACTTTATCTGAATGTGATGAGGAAGTTTTGGATTTTTATGTTCACAATAAAGAGATCACTCCTAAATTTTTAAAATCTAAGATAAGGAAACTTGTGATTGAAAATAAATTTTTTCCAGTATTGTGTGGATCAGCATTAAGGAATAAAGGAATTCAAATGCTTTTAGATGCAATCTGTGAGTATCTTCCTTCGCCATTAGATTTACCACCTATGAAAGGTATAAATCTAAAAAAAGAAGAGTTTGAAGAAATTTTACCTGATTTGAAAGCTCCTCTTTGTGCATTTTGTTTTAAAGTATTTTCAGATCCTTTTGTAGGAAGGTTAAATTATGTAAGGATTTATTCAGGGAAAATAGAAAGAGGCAAAGATATTTACAATTCTTCCAAAAAAATTAAAGAAAGAGTAATTAAAATAGTAAGGATGCATGCTAACAAGCAAGAGATGATAGAAAAAGCAGGTGCTGGTGATATTGTAGCTTTAATAGGGTTAAAAGAAACTATGACAGGAGATACTCTTTGTGAAGAATCTTTTCCTATATTGTTAGAGTCTATAAAATTTCCAGAACCTGTAATCTCTATGTCTATAGAACCAGTATCAAAACATGATCAAGATAAGTTAAGTTTGGCTTTAAAAAAACTTACAGAAGAAGATCCTTCTTTTAAAGTAGAATATAATCCTGAAACGGGTCAAACTTTAATATATGGGATGGGTCAATTACATTTAGAAATATGTGTAGATAGGATGATAAGAGAATTTAATGTGAAAGCTAAATTAGGAAAGCCTCAAGTAGCTTACAGAGAGACTATTACAAAGAAGGTAAGTTCTGTAGGGAAATTTATTCATCAAACAGGTGGAAGAGGACAATACGGTCACGTGGTCTTTGTTTTAGAACCTGCAGAAAGAGGACAAGGTCTAATATTTGAAGATAAGACAAAAGGGGGTATAATTCCTAAGGAATTTATTCCTTCAATAAAAGAAGGAGTCATGCAAGCTGCACGTACAGGAGTTGCTTTTGGATTTCCTGTTACAGATGTAAAAGTAAGTTTGGTGGATGGTTCTTGGCATGAAGTAGATTCTTCACCTTTTGCTTTTCAGATGGCAGCAGTACTTGGTTTCAAAGAAGGAGTAATGAAGGCAAATCCTATAATTTTAGAACCTATAATGAATATGGAGATATTAGTTCCTGAGAATTTTTTGAGTAATGTGATAGCAGATTTAAATGCTAAGAGAGCTAAAATAGTTTCAATTTCTGAAAGGAGAAATGTAAAAGCAATAAGATGTTTTGTACCATTGGCAGAAATTTTTGATTATGCTAATATATTAAGGTCTATAACTCAAGGAAGAGGAGTTTATACGTGTGAGCCTGCATATTATGCTCCTCTTCCAGAGGAATTGAAGGCAAAAATTTTAGGGATTTAAAAGAGGGAGGTGTGAAATGGGAAAGGAAAAATTTGTAAGAGCAAAACCACACGTAAATATTGGTACTATAGGGCACGTAGATCATGGAAAAACGACTTTAACTAGTGCTATAACAAAAATACTCTCTTTAAAAGGTTGGGCTCAGTATATGCCATATGAAGCTATCGATAAGGCTCCTGAGGAAAAAGAAAGAGGTTTAACTATTAATATAGCCCATATTGAATATGAGACTGAAAAACGTCATTATGCTCATATTGATTGTCCAGGTCACGCAGATTACATTAAGAACATGATTACAGGAGCTGCTCAAATGGATGGTGCAATTTTAGTAGTATCAGCTGCTGATGGTCCAATGCCTCAAACTCGTGAACATATCCTCTTAGCAAGGCAAGTAAATGTTCCTGCAATAGTAGTATTTTTAAATAAGACTGACCAAGTAGATGACCCTGAATTAATTGAATTAGTAGAATCTGAAGTTAGAGATCTGTTGTCTAAATATGAATTTCCAGGTGATAAAGTTCCTGTAATAAAAGGTTCAGCAATCAAAGCTTTAGAATGTGGTTGTGGAAAAGAAGATTGTCAAAACTGTGGTCCTATCTGGCAGTTATTGAAAGCAGTAGATGATTATATTCCTGAACCTGTAAGAGAAATAGATAAACCCTTTTTATTAGCAATTGAAGATGTTTTTTCCATTACTGGAAGAGGAACAGTAGTCACAGGTCGTGTAGAGAGAGGTAAATTGAAGGTAGGAGATGAAGTAGAACTTGTAGGTTTAAATCCTGAAATTAAAAAGACAGTGGTTACAGGAATAGAGATGTTCAGAAAAATTTTAGATGAAGCTTTAGCAGGTGATAATGTAGGTTTACTTTTAAGAGGTATAGAAAAAGATGAAGTAGAACGCGGTATGGTTGTAGCTTTACCAGGTAGTATTACTCCTCATACTAAATTTAAAGCTCAGGTATATGTTCTAAAGAAAGAAGAAGGTGGAAGACATACTCCATTTTTCTCAGGTTATAGACCTCAATTTTATTTTAGAACTACAGATGTGACAGGGACTATTAAACTTCCTCAGGGAGTAGAAATGGTTATGCCAGGTGATAATATAGAATTAGAGGTTGAATTAATAAAACCAGTAGCATTAGAACAAAATTTAAGATTTGCTATAAGAGAAGGTGGAAAGACAGTAGGAGCAGGAGTAGTTACACAGATCATAGAATAATTTAAACTACTCCACAAAGAACTGAGTTTATGTAGATTTTAAAAAGAAAAGAGGGAAGTTTTTACTATGCAAAAGATAAGGATTAAATTAAGAGCTTACGATCATAGGATTTTAGATCAATCTGCACAAGAAATAGCTGATGTTGCCAGACGCACGGGAGCAAAAGTGAGAGGACCTTTACCTTTACCTACTAAGAAAAAGATATTTACAGTTTTGAGGTCTACCAATATAGATAAGACTTCTAGAGAACAATTTATGTTAGCTATTCATAAAAGGTTATTGGAACTAATAGATCCAACAGCCAAAACTATAGATGCATTGAGAAAATTGAATTTACCAGCAGGTGTAGATGTAGAAATAAAACACGAGTTATGATTACAGCATTGTTAGGAAAGAAAATTGGGATGTCTCAAATATTTAAAGAAGATAGTGTAATTCCTGTTACTCTTATAGAAGCAGGACCTTGTTACATTTTAGAAATAAAAGAAGTTAATGGAAAAAAGAAAGTGACATTAGGATTTTTAGAAGTAAAAGAAAAGAAAGTAAAGAAACCTCAGTTAGGTTTTTTTAAAAAAATAGGCGTTAAACCTCTAAAATACATTAAAGAGTTTGATGTAGATTCTGTGGAAGGTTTAAAGATAGGTCAAAAAGTAGGTGTAGAGATTTTTAAAGATATAAAATACGTAGATGTTACAGGAAGATCTAAAGGAAGAGGTTTTAGTGGCGGTATGAAAAGATGGGGTTGGAGTGGAGGACCTGATTCTCATGGATCTACTTCTCACAGACGTATAGGTTCAGCAGGAGCTACTACTGATCCTGGAAGAGTTTGGCCTGGTCATCATATGCCAGGAAGATATGGATTTGAGAAAGTTACAGTTCAGAATTTGGAGGTAGTGAGAATTGAACCAGAAGATAATCTTTTGTTTGTAAAAGGAGCTGTTCCTGGAGCAAGAAACACGCTTTTAATAATCAGGAAGGCAAAGAAAAAATGAAGAGTTTAGAAGTATATAATTTGGAAGGAAAGGTTGTAGATAGAATAAATTTAGATCCTGAAATCTTTGATGGAAAAGTAAATCAAGCTCTTTTATGGGAATTAGTAAAAATGTATTTAGCTAATAAGAGACAAGGAACAGCCTCTACAAAGACAAGAGGAGAGAGAAGAGGAGGAGGTGCTAAACCCTGGCCTCAAAAAGGTACAGGGAGAGCAAGAGCAGGTTCAATTAGGTCACCTATATTCAGAAAAGGAGGAGTAGTTTTCGGACCAAAGCCTAGAAATTATCATTATAAAGTGCCTCAAAAGAAAAAAGCTTTAGGTTTAAAAAGTGCTCTTAATCAAAGAGTAAATGAAGCAAGATTAAAACTGATAGAAGTTTTAGAAGTCCAGGATCATAAAACAAAGAATTTTTATAAAATTTTAGAAAAATTAGGAATAAAAGAAAAATGTTTGATAATAGATACAGAATTTTCTGAGAATTTGAAATTAGCCTCTAGAAATATAGAATTTGTAGAATTAGAAAGAGCACAAAATTTAAATGCTTATCAAGTTCTTAGTTTTAAAAGAATGTTAATTACAAAAAAGGCTTTAGTAGAGATTTGTGAGAGGATAAAAAGAGTTTTAAATAAGAATAAGATAAAAGTAAAAGTAGAAAAATGAAGTCTCCTTACGAAGTTATAATTTGTCCAATTTTGACAGAGAAAACTAAACTTCAAGAAAAGTATAGAAAATATACTTTTTTGGTAAATAAAGAGGCTAATAAAATAGAGATAAAGCAGGCTATAGAGAAGATTTACAACGTAAAGGTTAAAAAAGTTAACACTATAAATATAAAACCAAAACCAAAGAGATGGAGATTTAGAACAGGATTTACTCCTTCTAAGAAAAAAGCAATAGTTACTTTAAAGGAAGGGTATAAAATAGAACTTAAATAATCATGGGATTAAAAAGATATAAACCTACAACTCCAGGTTTGAGGTTTGCTGTAAGACCTGATTTTTCAGAGATTACTAAAACTGAACCTGAAAAGTCTTTAACAGTTCCTTTGAAAAAGACAGGTGGAAGAAATAATCAAGGAAGAATTACAGTTAGATTTAGAGGCAGAGGGCATAAAAGATTATATAGAATTATAGATTTTAAGAGAGATAAGTTAGATATTGAAGGAAAAGTGATAGCTATAGAATATGATCCTAACAGAACTGCTCGTATAGCTTTGATTGAATATCCAGATGGTGAAAAAAGATATATTTTGTGGCCTGAAGGTTTAAAGGTGGGAGACAGTATAATTAGCACTAAATCTGAGAAGGCTGAGATAAAAGTAGGAAATTGCATGCCTTTGAGGTTTATTCCTTTGGGAACTTATATTCACAATATTGAGTTGAAGATAGGTAAAGGCGGTCAACTAGTAAGAGCAGCAGGAACTTATGCTCAAATAATGGCAAAGGAAGGAAATTATGCTCATGTTAAGTTACCATCAGGAGAAATAAGGCTTATTCATTTAGATTGTAGAGCTACAATTGGACAGGTAGGTAACATTGAGCATGATAAAGAGATGTTAGGTAAAGCAGGTAGAAAAAGATGGTTAGGTAGAAGACCTCATGTAAGAGGAGTGGCTATGAATCCAGTAGACCATCCTCATGGTGGAGGTGAAGGGAGAGCTTCACAAGGTAATCCTCATCCAGTCAGTCCCACAGGTATACCTACTAAAGGATACAAGACAAGGAAAAGAAAACCTTCAGATAAATATATTGTAAAAAGGAGAAAATAAAATGGGTAGGAGCAAGAAAAAAGGACCTTTTGTGGATCCTAAATTATTAAAAAAAGTCTTAAAAGCAAAAGAAACAGGTGACAGAAAACCTATTAAGACTTGGTCAAGAGCTTCAATGATTTTGCCAGAATTTGTAGGCTTAACTATAGCAGTCCATGATGGCAGAAAACATGTTCCTATATTCATAACAGAATCTATGGTGGGACACAGATTAGGAGAGTTTGCTCCTACTCGTAAGTTTATCCAACACGGAGGAGTAAAAGCTAAGAAGGCTTTACAGAAAAAATGATAGCAAAAGCTTGTGCTAAATACATAAGAATATCACCACGTAAAGTAAGACAGGTAATAAAACTCGTCAAAAATAAAGATGTAAACACAGCTTTAGCTATATTGAAAAATATAAATAAAAGAGCAAAGTATCCTTTAGAAAAAGTTATAAAATCAGCTGTAAATAATGCTAAACAAAAAGGTTTTAATCAAGATGTCCTTATGATTTCTAAGTTAATAGCTAATCCTGGACCAATTTTAAGAAGATATAGAGCTGCTTCTTTTGGAAGAGCTGTAAGAATAAGGAGGAGAACTTCTCATATATTAGTAGAATTAGATGTTAAAAAGGCAGGTTAAACTATGGGACAGAAAGTAAGTCCAGTAATTTTAAGAATAGGTTTGATAAGAGATTGGAGTTCAAAATGGTTTGTTCCAAAGAAAGTTTTTGCTCAGTTCGTTTATGAAGATTATAAGATAAGAGATTTGATCAAAAAAAGTTATCCTCCTGCTACAATTGCAGAAGTTATTATTGAGAGATTATCTACAGGTTCTATAAAGATAAGAATAAGAACTTCAAGACCAGGAGTAGTAATTGGAAGAGGAGGTAGAGACATAGAAAGAATAAGAGAAGAGATTCAAGAGATGACGAATAAAGAAGTATATATTGAGGTAGAAGAGGTTTCAAATCCTGCTTTGGAGGCAGTTTTAGTAGCTGAGAATATAGCTTTTCAGTTGGAAAAACGTGTCAATCACAGGCGAGCTATGAAAAGAGCAATTCAGATGTGTATGTTAGCAGGAGCAAAGGGAGTAAAAATTAGATGTTCAGGAAGATTAGCTGGAGCTGAAATTGCTAGATCTGAAGTTTATAAAGATGGAAAGATTCCTTTATCTAGTTTGAGATGTGATATAGATTATGCATGTAGTGTAGCAAAGACAAGATATGGTACGATTGGAGTTAAAGTTTGGATATACAAAGGAGATAAAGAAAAAGGTGCTTATGTAAAAAAAACTGAAACTGAAAAGGAGGCTTCTTAAAATGCCTTTAATGCCTAAAAGAGTAAAATATAGAAAGTATCAGAGAGGGACGATGAAAGGAGTGAGTTTGACAGGAAACCGAGTCTCTTTTGGAGAATTTGGTTTGAAAGCTTTGGGATGTGGATGGTTGACTGCTAACCAAATTGAGACTTGCAGAGTTTTAATCGCTAGGAAATTAAGAAAAGGAGGAAAATTATGGATAAGAGTTTTTCCTGATAAATCTGTGACTAAAAAACCTGCAGAATCAAGGATGGGAAAAGGAAAAGGTGAAGTAGATCATTGGGTAGCAGTGGTCCGTAGAGGAAGAATCTTATTTGAGTTAGGAGGTGTTCCTGAAAGTTTGGCAAGGCAACTTTTTAAACAGTTAGCATATAAACTTCCTTTTAAAACAAAATTTGTAAAGAGGTTATCATGACAAAGCCTGATGTTTTTAGACAAATGTCAGATGAAGAATTAAAACAAAAACTTGAAGAATTGAGAAAAAAATTATATGATTTAAACTTTCAAAGGGTTACTGGTAGTGTACAAAAGCCTCATTTATTTAAAGAAATAAGAAAAGATATTGCAAGAATTTTAACGATTTTAAATGAAAGGAAACGAAATGCATCAAAGAGGTAAGAGAAAAATCTTAGAAGGAGTCGTAGTATCAGATAAAATGCAAAAGACTAGAGTAGTGGTAGTAGAGAGATTAAAAAGGCATCCTTTATATGGAAAAGTAATGAGAGTATACAAAAGATATAAAGTCCATGATGAAAAAGAAACAGCTCAGGTAGGTGACAGAGTGAGAATAATTGAGACTAGACCTTTATCTAAAGAAAAAAGATTTAGAATATTAGAAATTATAAAAAAAGCAAGTTTACAGGAAAGAGAAGAAGTCTTAAGAAAAGAAGAGCTTAAAAAATTAAGAAATAAGAAAAAATGATATATCTAAGGACCAGATTGATAGTAGCAGATAACACAGGAGCAAAAAAGGTAGCTTGTATTGGAGTTATAGGTAAGAAAAATAAAAAGTATGCAGAAGTAGGAGATATCATTTCAGCTTCAGTAAAAGAAGCTTTACCTGAAAGTTCTGTTAAAAAGGGCGAAGTGGTTTGGTGTGTAGTTGTAAGACAAAGAAAGCCTATTAGAAGAAAAGATGGTTCTTGGGTAAGATTTGATACAAATGCCTGTGTAATAATAGATAAACAGGGAAATCCTAAAGGTACTCGTGTATTTGGACCTGTAGCTAGAGAATTGAGAGAGAAAAATTTTACTAAGATTCTTTCTTTAGCTCCAGAGGTAGTATGAGTTTGAGAATTAAAAAAGGTGATTTAGTAGTAGTAATAGCTGGTAAAGATAAAGGTAAAAAAGGAAAGGTTTTAAAAGTCTTACCTAAGAAAAATAGAGCTATTGTGGAAGGAGTAAATTTAGTTAAAAAGCATATAAGAAGAAGATCTGAAGAGGAAAAAGGAGGTATAATTGAGATTCCTGCTCCTATTCATATTTCTAATTTGATGTTGTATTGTAAAAATTGTAATAGAGGAGTAAGATTTAAAACTCAAATTTTAGAAGATAACACTAAAGTAAGAGTATGCAAAAAATGTCACAGCCAACTTTAAAAGAAGAATATATACCAAATCTTTTGAAAAAATATAGAGAAAATATAGTACCTAAATTAATGCAAAAATTTGGTTATAAAAATCCTTTGCAAGTACCCAGATTAGTAAAAGTAGTGGTAAACATGGGATGTGGCGAAGCTGCTCACGATAGTTCAATTTTAGATCAATTAATGAGAGATTTAGCTTTAATAACAGGTCAAAAACCAAAAGTTTGTAGAGCAAGAAAGCCAATATCTAATTTTAAGATAAAAAGAGGAAGTCCTGTGGGGTTAAAGGTGACTTTAAGAAGGAAGATGATGTATGAGTTTTTAGAAAGATTGCTTACTTTTGCTATTCCAAGAATTAAAGATTTTAGAGGATTAAATCCAAATTCTTTTGATGATGCAGGTAATTACTCATTTGGAATTTCAGAGCATACTATTTTTTGTGAATTGGATTTAGATAAAGTAAAACATGTTCAAGGTATGGATATAAATGTAGTAACGACTGCCAAAACTAAAGAAGAAGCACGTGCTTTACTAGAAGAGTTAGGGTTTCCTTTTAAAAAGAGGTGAAAAACTTATGGCAAGGAAAGCTAAATACATGAGATGGAAACAGCAGAGAGTGAAGTTTAAAACTAGGATTAGAAACAGATGTAATATCTGTGGAAGACCCAGAGGTTATATGAGAATGTTTGGGATATGTAGAATTTGTTTTAGAGAGTTAGCTTGGAAGGGTCAAATTCCTGGAGTAAAAAAAGCTAGCTGGTAAGAATGCAAACAGATCCTATTGCTGATAGTTTAATAGCTATAAAGAACGCTTATATGGCAAAAAAAGATATTACAGAGATAAAGTCGTCTAAGTTGTTAGAGAAGATATGTGAGATTCTAAAGCGAGAAGGTTACATTGAAAATTACAGAAAGATAGAAGATAACAAGCAAGGGATTTTAAGGATATATTTAAAATATGAGAAAAATAGACCAGCAATTACTCAGATAAAAAGGATCTCTAAACCTGGAAGAAGAGTTTATGTTACTAAAGATAAGATTCCACAAGTTTTACAAGGGTATGGAATAGCTATCCTTACTACTTCTAAAGGAGTGCTTACTGATAAAGAAGCTAGAAAGTTAGGAGTGGGAGGAGAAGTTATCTGTTATGTTTGGTAGGAGGTCTTTATGAGTAAGATTGGGAGAAGACCTGTTCCTGTTCCTCAGAATGTAAAAGTGGAAATCAAAGAAAGAAAGGTAGTAGTTTCAGGACCTAAAGGGAATTTGGAATGGGAGTTACCTGAAGGCATAAGTTGTGAGTTAAAAGATAATATGATTTTTGTGAAAAGAAAAGATGATTCAAAAAGACAAAAGTCTTTTCATGGATTAGCAAGAGCTTTGATAAACAATATGGTTGTTGGAGTCTCTCAAGGTTATCAGAAAGAATTAGAGATTGTAGGAACAGGTTATAAAGCCCAGATGAAAGGAAAGACTCTTGTTCTAAATCTGGGATTTTCACATCCTGTGGAGGTAACACCTCCTGAAGGGATTGAAATTCAGACACCTAGTCCAGTAAGGATCGTAGTAAAAGGGATAGATAAACAGAAAGTAGGCCAAGTTGCAGCTGATATAAGGAAGATATATCCTCCTGAACCTTATAAAGGAAAAGGGATAAGATATGCAGGAGAAGAAGTTAGAAGGAAATTAGGAAAAGCTATGGGTAAATAAAATGACACAGCTATTTGGAAGAGAGAGAAGAAGAAAGAGGATAAGAAAAAAAATTAAAGGAACTCCAGAAAGACCTAGGTTAAATGTTTTCAGGTCTAACAAGCATATCTATGCACAGATTATAGATGACACAAAAGGACATACTTTAGTTTCAGCATCTACTTTGGATAAAGAATTTAAATCAAAAGCAGAAGAAAAAATGACTCGCACGCAAGCAGCTTATTTAGTTGGAGAACTATTGGCAAAAAAAGCCTTAGAAAAAAATATAAAAAAAGTATGTTTTGATAGAGCAGGTTATAAATACCATGGAAGAGTAAAGGCTTTGGCTGAAGGTGCAAGGAAAGGGGGTTTAGAGTTTTAAATTATGCAAGAGTTAAAAAAGATTGAGCAAAAAATAGAAAAGATAGAATCTGAATCTCAAGAACCAGAAGCATTTATTGAAAAGATAGTTCACATCAACAGATGCACTAAGGTAACAAAGGGTGGCAAAAACCTTCATTTTTCAGCTTTAGTGATAGTAGGAAATGGTAAAGGAAAAGTAGGTTTTGGTTTAGGAAAAGCAAATGAAGTAGCTGATGCCATCAGAAAAGGAATAAAATTAGCAAAAAAGAATTTAATAGAAGTCCCTTTAAAAGAATCAAGGACTATTCCTCATGAAGTTAAAGTAAAATTTAGAGCTACAGAGGTTTTGCTTAAACCTGCTTCTCGTGGAACAGGTGTTATAGCTTGTAGTGTTATTAGAGCTATATGTGAATGTTGTGGAATAAAAGATATTCTTACAAAAATTTTAAGAAAATCTTCAAATCCTATAAATGTTACTTACTGTGTGTTTAAAGCTTTTAGTTATTTAAAACCTGTAAAAACTTAAAAATGTTAGGGATTCATAATTTAAAAAAACCTAAAGGAGCTAGTAAAAAGAAAAAAAGAGTAGGTTGCGGGCCAGGTTCAGGTCATGGTAAGACTTCCACTAGAGGTCATAAAGGTCAAGGTCAACATGCAGGTTCAAAGACATACATTGGTTTTGAAGGAGGAAAAATCCCATTTTTCAGACATATTCCCAAAAGAGGCTTTACACCCCCTTTTAGAAAAATATACCAAGTAGTCAATCTTAAAGATATCCAAGAAAGATTTGAAGAAGGAGAAGAAGTCACCCCTATTACTCTTAGATTGAAAGGATTGATAAGAGATGAGAAAAAGCCAGTTAAAATTTTAGGAGAAGGCAATTTAAAAAAACCCTTGGTCTTTAAGGTAGATAAATTGAGTAAGAAAGCAAAAGAAGTAATAGAAAGAGTAGGAGGAAAAATTTTATGTTAAAGAGTTTAATAAATTGTTTTAAAATTCCAGATTTAAGAAAAAAGTTACTTATAACTTTAGGGTTATTAGCTGTATACAGATTAGGATGTTTTATTCCTATTCCTGGTATAAACATAGAAGCTTTAGATGAGTATTTTAGAAAGATAGCTGAATCTCAAGGAGTACCTACTCTATTTGGATTTATGAACCTTTTTACAGGTGGTGCTTTTAGAAGATTGACTATATTTGCTTTAGGGATTATGCCTTACATTTCTGCTTCTATTATTATGCAACTTTTAACAGCTGTAGTTCCTTACTTAGAAAAATTATCCAAGGAAGGAAGAGCAGGCTACTTAAAAATAAATCAATATGCAAGAGTTTTGACTTTATTTTTATGTATTATACAAGGTTTTTTCATAGCTTTGTGGTTAGAAAATCCAGGCCAAAGATTTTCTAACATTGTAGAAAATCCTGGTTGGGGGTTTAGATTAAATACAATAATAACTTTGGCATGTGGAAGTATTTTTATAATGTGGTTAGGTGAACAGTTGCAAGAAAGAGGAGTAGGTGGAATATCTTTAATAATAGCTGTGAGTATTATTTCCAGAGTACCTGCAGCTTTAAGCTATTTAGGAATGTTATTAAGGGGTAAAGCTCCATTTTCAGGAGAATGGGATATTCTTAAATTAATTGTACTTTCTGTTATATGGATAGGAGTAGTAATAGGAGTAGTTTTAATGACACAAGCCCAAAGAAGAGTTCAAATTCAATATGCAAGAAGGATAGTTGGAAGAAGAGTATATGGAGGAGGAGTTACCTATCTTCCTATAAGAGTAGATCAAGCAGGAATATTAGCAATAATTTTTGCTCAAGCTGTGCTATCTTTTCCAGCTACCATTGCTACTTTTTTTCCTGGTTCTAAAATGCAAAGTCTTTTTAAAATATTTTTTGTAAGAAATATTTGGTACAATTTAATTTATGCAGGGTTAATAATATTTTTTATGTATTTTTATACAGCTATAGTGTTTAATCCTACCGAAATCAGCAATAATTTAAAAAAATCAGGTGGTTTTATTCCAGGTGTAAGACCTGGAAGACAAACAGCTGATTTTTTAGATTATGTAGTCACAAGAATTACCTTTGTTGGAGCTTTATACATTGCTTTTATCGCACTTTTTCCAGATATAGTGATGGGATGGTTTAAATTACCTTCTTACATGATAGCTTCTTTTTTTGGAGGCACGACCCTTTTAATAGTAGTAGGTGTAATGTTAGATACTATGCGTCAGATAGAGTCACAGTTATTATTAAGACATTATGAAGGTTTTACAAAATCTGGCAGATTAAGAGGAAGAAGATGGTAACTTTAGTCTTTTTAGGAGCACCAGGTGCTGGTAAAGGCACTCAAGCTCAAATTTTAAAAGAAAGATATAATTTTTTGCATATTTCTACAGGTGATATTTTAAGGGCTGAAAAAGAAAAAAATACAGAGTTGAGTAAAAGGATAAGAGAGATAATGGAAAAAGGAGAATTAGTTCCAGATGAGATAGTGGTTCAAGTTCTAAAAGAGAATATTAAAGACTTAGATGCAAAAAATGGCATAATATTTGATGGATTTCCTAGAACAGTAAGACAAGCAGAAATGTTAGAGGAAATGTTAAAGGAGAAGAATTTAATTTTAGACAAAGTCTTCTTTTTTGAAGTTAGTAAAGATAAAGTGATAGAGAGATTATCAAAAAGACTTATTTGTAAAAATTGCGGGAAGATTTATCATTTAAAAAATATGCCTCCCAAAGTAGATGGAATCTGTGATGATTGTGGCGGAGAATTAATTCAAAGAGAAGACGATAAAGAAGAAGTGGTAGAAAATAGATGGAAAAACTATTTAGAGCAAACAAAGCCTTTAATAGATTTTTATTCAAAAAAAGGAATTTTAGTTAGAATAAATGCAGATTTGGAAAAAGAAGAAACTTTTAGAGAAATAAGAGAAATTCTTAATTTGAAATGATAGCAAAAACTTCTCAAGAAATGGAGATGTTAAAAAAGGCAGGCCGAATCTGTGCAGAATTGTTACGTTCTATAAAGAGTTTAATAAGACCAGGTATAAATACTAAAGAGCTCGATATCTTTGCTGAAAAGTTTATTAATGAAAAAGGAGCCAAACCTGCTTTTAAAGGGTACAGAGGATACCCAGCTACAATCTGTGTCTCTATAAATGAAGAGATAGTCCATGGTATTCCTCACGATAATAAGAAAATAAAAGAGGGAGATTTGGTTAGTATAGATGTAGGAGTGAATTTCCAAGGTTTTTATGCAGATGCAGCTAAAAGTTTTGGAGTAGGCAAAATCAAGAAAGTTTTAAAAAAATTGTTAAAGGTAACTTACCAAGCTCTTCTTTTAGGAATAAAGAAAGCTAAAGCAGGAAATTATGTAGGAGATATATCTTCTGCTATTCAAAATTTTGTTGAAAAAAATGGATTTAATGTTATAAGAGAATATACAGGTCATGGAATAGGAAGAAATTTGCATGAAGCACCACAAATTCCTAACTTTGGTAGAGAAAGAGAAGGAGAAAGATTAGAAGAAGGTATGGTTTTAGCTATAGAACCTATGGTAGCGGCTGGTTCTTATGAAGTGATAGTTTTAGATGATGGATGGACAGCAATAACTAAAGACAGATTACCTGCTGCTCATTTTGAACATACAGTTTTAGTTACAAAAAAAGGGGGTTATATCTTAACAAAATGAAGGAGGAAAAAATAGAGGTAGATGGCACAGTCTTAGAAGCTTTGCCAAATGCTATGTTTAGGGTAGAGTTAGAGAATGGTTTAAAAGTTTTAGCTCATGTGTGTGGAAAGATGAGAATGCATTTTATAAGAATAGTTCCTGGTGATAAAGTTAAAGTGGAACTCTCACCTTACGACTTAACTAGAGGAAGAATAATCTATAGATATTCAAAATGAAGGTAAGGAGTTCAGTTAAAAAAATTTGTGATAAATGTAAGATAGTAAAAAGAAAAGGAATAGTGAGAGTTATCTGTAAAAATCCAAAACATAAGCAAAGGCAGGGTTAAAGATGGCAAGAATAGCAGGAGTAGAACTTCCTAAAGATAAAAAAATTTGGGTGAGTCTAACTTACATATATGGAGTAGGTCCTTCTAATACTTTTTGGATATTAAAAGAAGCAGGAGTAGACCCTAATAAAAGAACAAGAGATTTGACAGATGAAGAGGTAGCTAAAATCAGTCAGGTAATATCCAGTAAGTATAAAGTAGAAGGAGAGTTAAGAAGGGAGGTGGCTCAAAATATAAGGAGATTGATAGAAATAAACTGTTATAGAGGAATAAGACATAAAAAAGGTTTACCTGTAAGAGGACAAAGGACAAGATGTAATGCAAGGACTAGGAAAGGACCTAGACCTAGAGTTGGTGGGATTAAGAAAAAGGAAAAGTAAATATGGCTAAAAAGAGAGATAAATTTAAAAAGAAAAAAAAGAAAAAGTTAGATAAAGAGATAACAAGAGGTATAGCACATATTAAAGCAACTTTTAATAATACTATAATTACCATTACAGATCTTAATGGAAATACTATTGTGTGGTCTTCAGGAGGAGTAGCAGGTTTTAAAGGAACAAAGAAATCTACTCCATATGCAGCTCAACAAGCAGCGAGTGATGCTGCAAAACGTGCTAAAGAATTAGGGTTAAAAGAAGTTGAAGTAAAGGTTAAAGGTCCAGGACCAGGAAGAGAGGCAGCTATTAGAGCTATACAAGCTGCAGGTCTTCAAGTAGTAGCTATAAAAGATGTAACACCTGTTCCTCATAACGGGTGTAGACCTCCTAAAAAAAGGAGAGTTTAAAAATGGCAAGATACACAGGTCCAAAATGCAGATTATGTAGAAGAGAAGGGATGAAATTATTTCTAAAAGGGTTAAAATGCTATACTGAAAAGTGCCCTTTTACTAAAAGACCTTTTCCTCCAGGTCAACATGGCAGAACTCCTCGTCCTAAACCTTCTTATTATGCTTTACAGTTAAGAGAAAAACAAAAATTGAAGAGAATATATGGAATGTTAGAAAAGCAATTTAAAAGGTTTTTTAAGATAGCTGAAAGAAAGAAAGGTGAAACTGGAAGGATTCTAATTCAACTTTTAGAAAGAAGATTAGACAATGTAGTGTTCAGAGCATGCTTTGCAGTTTCACGTAATCAAGCTCGTCAAATAGTAAGACATGGATTTGTGTTAGTAAATGGTAAAAAAGTGGATATACCCTCTTATTTAGTTAGAGAAGGAGATAAAATAACTTTAAAAGAAAAAGAAAATATTAGGAATATGGTAAAAGACAACATAAAGATAATAACACGAGAAAGATCTGTACCCAATTGGTTAGAGGTAGATTTTGATAAGTTGGAGATAAAAGTATTAAGATTGCCAGAAAAAGAAGATACAGGTTTACCTATCCAAGAGCAATTGATTGTGGAATTATATTCAAAATAAGGAGGGATTAAAAAAATGGGAGTAAGATGGAGAGATTTTCAGCTCCCTAAATTTTTAATGACAGATGAGAAGACGTATTCGGCAACTTATGGAAAGTTTATTGCCGAACCATTTGAGAGAGGTTATGGGGTTACTTTAGGAAATGCTTTGAGGAGGGTATTGCTATCTTCTATAGAAGGATGTGCAATTACAAGTGTAAAGATAGATGGTGTTTTACATGAATTTACTTCAATCCCTGGAGTTTTAGAGGATGTTACAGACATTATTTTAAATTTGAAAGGTGTAGTATTGAAACCTTTAAATAGGGAGCCTAAAAAATTAGTTATAGAAAGGAATAAGAAAGGAGAAGTAAGAGCTGGCGACATCAAAACAGATGGTACAGTAGAAGTAGTAAATGTTGACCATTTAATTTGTACTCTGACAGAAGACAGACCTTTAAGGATAGAAATGGAAGCAGGCTTAGGAAGAGGATGGGTTCCTGCTGAGGAGAATAAAAGAGAAGACCATCCTATAGGAGTCATAGCTATAGATTCCATTTTTACACCTGTTAAGAAAGTAAACTTTAAAGTAGAAAATACTCGTGTAGGGAAAAGAACAGATTACGATAGACTAATCTTAGAAATTTGGACAAATGGTGCTATGGAACCAAAAGATGCTTTGTTACATGCAGTTACTATTTTAAGAAAACATTTAGATGTATTTACTCAATTAGGAACTGTAGAGGAGATTGAGGAAGAAGAAGAATTAACTCCTGAAGAGAAAGCTTTATATGAGAAGTTAAAAATACCTGTACAAGAGTTAGAGTTATCTGTAAGAGCAGCAAATTGTTTGAGAGAAGCAGAAATAAAAACTTTAGCAGACTTAGTAGAGAAAACTGAGCAGGAGTTATTGAGTTACAGAAATTTTGGGAAAAAGTCTTTGAATGAAATTGTAGAGTTATTAAAATCTATGGGATTGTCTTTAGGAATGAAGATAGATAGAGAAAAATTAAAGAAAGTATGAGACACAGAAAAGATAAAATAAAGTTGTCTAGGAATTTAGGACACAGGAAAGCTTTGTTGAGGAATTTATGTAAGTCTCTCTTTATATCAGAATCAATTACTACTACTAAAGCCAAAGCAAAAGCAGCTCAAAGATTAGCAGAAAGATTGATAAGTTTAGCTAAAGAAGATACTCTTTGGCATAGAAGGCAAGTTTACAAGGTTCTTTGTGATCATAAGTTAGTGAAAAGACTTTTTGATAAAATAGCACCAAGATTTAAGGATATAGAGGGAGGTTATACTAGAATCTTTAATTTAGGTTTTAGGAAAGGAGATGGAGCTCAATTAGTGATTTTAGAGTTAACAAAGAAAGAGATAAAAAAGAAGGGAAAACCTGCTGAGAAAAAGAAAGAAATAGAAAAACCTAAAGAAGTAAAAGAACACGAACCTAAAGCTTTAAGAAAGCAACCAAAGCCTACATTCAGAGAATTTATAAAGAGAGTCTTTAAAAGAGAAAGAGATTCTCTTTAATGAACCCTATTTTTAAGACCTTAAAGCCTTCTGAGACTCTAAAGATCTCTGCAAAAGCTAAAGAGTTAGCAAAGAAAGGATTAGATGTTATAAATCTTTCAGCTGGTGAACCTGACTTTGATACTCCTCAATATATAAAAGATGCTATAAAAAAAGCTTTAGATAATTCTAAAACTAAATACACCCCTGCCACTGGAATAAAAGAATTGAAAGAAGTAATTTCAGAAAAGTTTAAGAAAGAAAATTCATTAGAATACCCTCCAGATAATATTATAATAAGCTGTGGAGCAAAACATGTATTATTCAATATACTCTTTTGTCTTTTAGAAAAGAATGATAAAGTTTTAATAATTTCTCCTTACTGGGTGAGTTATCCAGCACAAATAATTCTTTGCAGAGGAACTCCTGTTATTTTAGAAACAGAATTTGAAGATAAGTTTGATATAGATTTAGAAGAGTTTAGAAGGAAAGTAAAAGGATGTAAAGCAGTTATAATCAATACACCTTCAAATCCTACAGGAAAGATTTTAAAAAGAGAAATTCTAGAGAAAATAGCAAAAGTTTGTTTAGAAGAAAAAGTTTACATTATAAGTGATGAGATCTATGAGAAAATAGTATTTGAATCTGAACATTTTAGTATAGGATCAGTTTCCAAAGAGATTTTGAAGATAACTTTTACTGTGAATGGGGTTTCAAAATCTTTTTCTATGACAGGTTTAAGGATTGGATGGTGTGGAGCTCCAATTTTAGTTAAAGAACTATCTGTTCTTCAATCACACACTACTTCTAATCCTACAAGTATATCTCAGTATGGGGCTTTGGAAGCTTTGAGTAATCCTTTATGTAGAGATTTTTATGAATTTATAAGAAAAGAATTTAAAGAGAGAAGAGATGTGTTCTGCAGAGAGTTAGAAAAAATAGATAAGTTAGAAGTCTTTGTGCCAGAAGGTGCTTTTTATGTATTTTGCAAAATTAAAAATACAGGTTTAAGTTCAAGTGAATTTTGTGAAAAACTGTTAGAAAAAGAATTAGTCTCTTGTGTACCAGGGGTAGTTTTTGGTAAAGAAGGATTTGTAAGATTTAGTTTATCTCAAAGTAGAGAAAGATTAAAAGAAGCAGCTGTTAGAATTAAAAATTTTATAGCTTCTTTATGACTATAGCTGAAAAAATAATTTCTGCCCATTGTGGAAAAAAAGTAAGACCTGGAGATTTAGTTTTGTGTGAAGTAGATCTATGTTTTGGTCAGGATGGCACCTCAAACCTAATAATTGAAAGATTAGAAGAACTAAATGCAAATAAACTAAAAATAAGAAAAGCTTTTCTAGTTATAGACCATAACTCTCCTCCACCAAATGCAGATGCTAGTAATATTCACAAAAGAATGCGTCAATTTGCAGAAAGATTTAGTTTGAGATTATTCGATGTAGGAGAGGGAGTCTGTCATCAAGTAGTATTAGAATCAGGTGAAGTTCTGCCTTCAAGATTAATCTTAGGTGCAGATTCTCACACTACTACTCACGGAGCTTTAAATACTTTTAGTGCAGGAATAGGTTCTACAGATGCTGCTGTTTGTTTTTACACAGGAAAATTATGGCTGAAAACCCCTCCTACTATTAGGGTAGAGTTTGAAGGCAGTTTGAATAAAGGTGTTGAAGGAAAAGATATAGCTTTATATTTGTTAAAAATTCTGGGTTTAAATAGAGCAATTTATAAAGTTTTAGAATTTGGGGGAAAAAGCTTAAAAGAATTACCTCAGGATTTTAGATTTACTATCTCTAATATGAGTGTAGAAGCAGGAGCAAAAGCTGCTATATTTGAGTATGATAGTATCACTGAAAGTTGGATAAAAACAGAATTACTAGATTTTGATAAGTATGAACCTATTTTTCCAGATAAAAATGCAGAGTATTTAGAGAGAATAGTGATAAATCTTTCAGAAATAGAACCTATGGTAAGCATTCCTCATTCACCTGCAAATGTTAAGAGAATTTCAGAGCTCAGAGATGTTAAAATAGATATGGGATTTATAGGGACTTGTACTAATGGAAGGTTAGAAGATTTAAGAAGAGCTGCTAAGATTTTGAAAGGAAGGAAGATAAAAAAGAATGTAAGACTTATAGTTGCGCCTGCTTCAAAAAGAGTATTTGAAAAAGCTTTAAAAGAAGGGTTAATAGAAATATTCTTGCAAGCAGGAGCTGTAGTCTTTCCACCTGGATGTGGAGTATGTGTGGGAGCTCATGGAGGAGTTCCTGCAGATAGGGAAAATGTGATATCAACTTCTAATAGAAATTTTAAAGGAAGGATGGGGAATCCTAATAGTTTTATATATTTAGGTTCTCCTTCAACAGTTGCAGCTTCCTGTATAGAAGGTAAAATTACAGACCCTAGAAATTTTTTGTAAAAGAAAGGGAGGTGAGAATAAAATGACACCTGATATTAGAGAGTTATTAAAATTAACTATGGAGATGGGAGCTTCAGATCTACATTTGACAGAAAATACACCCCCTGTATTAAGGATAGATGGAAGACTTATGAGGACAGATTTCCCTCCTTTAACAAGAGAAGATACAAAAAGATTAGTTTACAGTATTTTAAATGATATTCAGAGAGAGACTTTTGAAAGAGACAAAGAATTAGATTTTTCACTTAACTTACCAGGATTAGATAGATTCAGAGTTAATGTCCATATTCAAAGAGGGAGTGTAGAAGCTGCTTTCAGAAGGATTCCTAGAGTTATTCCTTCTTTTGAGGAGTTAGGTTTACCTCCTATAGTTGAAGAGCTAGCTAGAAAACCTAATGGGTTGGTTTTAGTTACAGGTCCTACAGGAATGGGAAAGACCACAACTTTAGCTGCTATGATAAATTTAATTAACAATGAGAGAGAATGTTTGATAATTACTATTGAGGATCCTATTGAATTCGTTCATACAAACAAAAAAGCTATTATAAAACAAAGAGAGGTGTATTCTGATACAAAATCTTTTGCTGAAGCTTTAAAAAGAGTCTTAAGACAAGATCCCGATGTTATAGTGGTAGGTGAAATGAGAGATTTAGAAACGATATCTACTACTCTTACAGCAGCTGAAACTGGCCACTTAGTTTTAGCTACTCTTCATACTCCTGATGCTCCTCAGACAGTTCAAAGAATAATAGATGTATTTCCTCCTCACCAACAACAACAAGTAAGATTACAGTTAGCTGATTGTATTCAAGGAGTAATCTCTCAATTACTTTTACCTAATGCTTCTGGAAGAGGAAGGGTTTTGGCTACAGAGATAATGATAGGCACACCTGCTATAAGAAATTTAATAAGAGAAGCTGAAATCGAACAAATCCCTACTCTTATTCAGACAGGCGCTCAATATGGAATGAGAACTATGGATAAATCTTTAAAAGAATTGTATAAAAAAGGATTAATTACTTATGAGGTAGCTATAAGTAAAGTAAAGAATATTCAGGAATTTAAAAATCTATGATATTTGAAGGAAGAGTATTTAAATTTGCAGATGATATAAACACAGATTACATAATTTCAGGTAAGAGAAAGTTTTCAATTTCAGACATTAAAGAATTGTGCAAATATTTATTTGAGGATATAAGACCTGGATTTTATGAAGCAGTAAAAAATACTCAAAGTATAATTGTAGCAGGTAAAAACTTTGGATGTGGCTCATCTAGAGAACAAGCCCCTTTAGTTATAAAAGAAGTAGGGATAAAATGTATAATAGCAAAATCTTTTGCAAGAATATTTTATAGAAATGCTTTTAATGTAGGTTTAGCTTTAATAGAGTGTGATACTGATTTGATAAGTGAAGGAGATTTCTTAAGAGTAGATTTAGAGAAAGGGCTCATTTTTAATCAGACTCAAAATTCTCAAATAAAATTTAAGGAGTTGCCTAATTTTATGGAAAAGATTTTAAAAGAAGGTGGATTAATTAATCTCATTAAAAAATATGAAGGCTGGCCCCAAATATAGAGTAACTCTGATTCCAGGTGATGGTATAGGACCTGAAGTAATAGAAGCAACTTTAATGTGTATCTCAGCTTTAGGAGTAGATATTGAATGGGAGAAAGTCTGTGCAGGCCAGAAAGCTTTAGAAAAATATGGGACGCCTTTGCCTGATTTTGTCTTAGAATCGATAAGAAAAAATAAGGTAGCTTTAAAAGGACCTATAATTACTCCTGTAGGAAAAGGATTTAGATCAGTAAATGTAGCTATAAGAAAAGAGTTAGATTTATATGCATGTTTGAGACCTGTTAAGTCTTTGGAGGGAGCGAGTTCTTTAAAGCCTAATATAGATATTGTAGTTATAAGAGAAAACACAGAAGGGCTTTATATAGGCATTGAATTTGAAGCAAAGAGTTCAGAGAGTTTGAAATTCATAAATTTTTTAAAAAATGAGTTTGATATTCATTTAAAAGAAGATTCTGGTGTTTCTTTAAAAGTAATATCTGAAAAAGCAAGTAGAAGAATAATCAAATTTGCTTTTGAATACGCTTTAAAGAATAATAAAAAGAAAGTTACCTGTGTCCATAAAGCAAATATTTTGAAATTCTCTGATGGACTTTTTTTAAAGGTTTTTTATGAGGTAGCTTCTGATTATCCTCAGATCATAGCAGAAGATGTTATCATAGATAATTTATGTATGCAGTTGGTGTTAAAACCCGAAAATTTTCAAGTTTTAGTTTTGCCTAATTTGTATGGAGATATAGTTTCAGACTTATGTGCAGGTTTAGTAGGAGGGTTGGGATTAGCTCCTGGAGCTAATATAGGAGACCAAATAGCAGTCTTTGAGCCTGTGCATGGAGCAGCTCCTAAATACCAAGGTCAATATAAAGTAAATCCTACTGCTACCATTTTATCAGCAGTCTTAATGTTAGAATATTTGGGTGAGAAAACAGCTGCTTTAAGATTAGAAAAAGCTGTAAGAGAAGTTATAAGAGAAGGAAAATACCTAACCTATGATTTTAAAAAAGACGTACCAGATTTTAAGCCAGTAAGTACCTTAGAAATGGCTCAAGCTATATGCAGAAAGTTGCAGTAATAGGAGCAGGACAAGTAGGTAGTCAAACGGCTTTCTGGTTACTCTTAAAAAAAATATGTGAAGTCGTACTCATAGATATCAGTGGAGATTTAGCTAAAGGTAAAGCTTTAGATTTAGAAGATTTAGGAGCAGGTTTAGGTATAGATTTTAATGTTAAGGGAACAAAGGATTTCTCAAAAATTAGAGATTCTGATATTTGTATAATAACAGCAGGGTTGACTCGTAAACCTGGTATGAGTAGAGAAGATCTATTGAAAGAAAATAAAGAGATCGTAAAAAGGATCTGTAATAAGATTAAGAAATTAGCCCCTCAATCTATAGTGATAGTAGTTACCAATCCTGTAGATATATTAACTTATTTTGTCTTTAAGAATTTAGGTTTCTCAAGAAACAGAATTTTAGGGATGGGAAGCAGTTTAGATACTTACAGATTAAAAAACTTAATTTCTAAAAGATTAAAAGTCTCTATAGATTGTGTTGAATCCTTAGTGATAGGAGAACATGGAAAATGTATGGTCCCTCTTTTTAGTAGAACTTACGTAAATCTCATTCCTATAAGAGAAATATTAAATAAAAAAGATTTAGATAGTTTGAAAGAAGAACTTTTAGATAGAGGAAAAAGAATAGTAGAGAGTTTGGGTAAAGGAAGTGCGTATTTAGCCCCTGGATTTTGTTGTGCTGAGATAGTTGAGAGCATCTTACAGAATTTAAAAAGAACTATACCTGTAAGTTTTTATCTAGAAGGAGAATACAGAGCAAAGAATGTATGTATAGGAGTACCTTGTGTTATTTCAAGAAAAGGTGTCCAAAATGTTGTGGAGATAAAAATTGACAAAGAAGAAGAGCAATTGTTCTTAGAAGCAGTTCGATTTTTAAAAGAGTATACATAACTTTTCATCAAAATTCACTAAAAATCAAAGAGGAGGGAGGTGAGTATGAAGAAGGTAGTTTTACCTGATTTAGGAGAAGGAATTGAAAAAGCTACTATAAGCTACTGGTATGCTAATGAAGGCGAACATGTAGAAGAAGGAGACAATTTAGTAGAAGTAGCTACAGAAAATTCAGTAATTAACATTCCTGCTCCGTGTTCAGGGATAGTAAGTGAGATATATTATGGGGAAGGTGAGGTAGCCAGAGTAGGAGAGGTTATATGTGTAATAAGAGAAGAGACTGAAGACTTAGATTTAGGATTAGAATTTGAAGAATAAAAATAAATTTTAATGAGAATATTTGTTTTTTATATCACTCAATTTTCTGGACATTATAAGGTAGCTTGTTCTATAGCAGAATACCTGAAAAGTATAAAAGATGTTAAGGTAAGAGAATTAGATCTTTTTAAATATCTTTTTCCCTTCACAGAAAGGATTATAAATTTTTTGTATACTCTTACTATCAGAAAGTTCCCTTTCATTTGGCAGGGTGTTTATGATAAAGAATTTGTAGTAAAGAATTTAGGAAGGTTAGAGAAAGTAATATTTAAATTAGCTTTTAAGAAATTAAATAAATTATTCTCTGAATACAGACCTTGTTGTGTAATATGCACTCAAGCTTTTCCGTGTATTTTGACTTCATATTATAAAGAAAAAACTTCTTCAAATTTTTTAATATTTGCAATTTTAACTGATTTTTTGCCCCACAGATTTTGGTTAAATAAAAATATTGATTTTTACGTAACTTCTACTCTTGAGGCAAAAAAAAGATTATTAAAAGAAGGTGTAAACCCCCAAAAAATTTTGGAATTTGGTATCCCAATAAGAAAAGAATTTTTTGAAGTTTTTGAAGAAGAAAAAATTTTAAAGGAGTTTAATTTACCTAAGAATAAACCTAAGATTCTTTTAATGGGAGGAGGTCAAGGAATAGGTCCAATTGCAAATTTAGTCAGAGAATTTTTAAGACAGAATATAAAAGCACATTTAATAGTTGTGTGTGGAAGAAATAAAAAATTGTATTTAAAAGTAAAAAAAATCATTTCTAATTCTAATGAAAATTCAGTATCTGTATTTGGATATTTAGAAGAGATATATAAATTAATGGAAGTTTCAAAAATTTTGATCTCAAAACCAGGAGGAGCTACTCTCACTGAAGCCTTAGTAAAAGAGTTATCTATAATAATCTTAAATCCTCTCCCAGGTCAAGAGAATAACAATCTTAAGATAATTTCAAAATATAACTTAGCATTTAAAGCTAAAGATACCCAAGATGCTTTTAGAATAGCTAAAGAAATTATAGAAAATAAAAAAGATCTAGAAGAATTGAAATTCAGAATAAGAGATTTTAAGAAAAATTGGTCTCCTCAAAAACTTGCAAATTTTATAACAGAAAAATGCTCTACTATTTCTACCTTATAGGAAGATTCATTAGTTTATTACTTCCTCTAAAATTAGCTTACATCTTAGGTGTATATTTAGCAGATTTAAAATATTGTTTTTCTATAAAAGATAGAAGGATATTAAGAGAAAATTTACAAGCAATTTTCCCTTATAGAGAGAAGAAGTTTTATAAAAGATGTGTAAGACAAATTTTTAGAAATTTTGCTAAATACCTTGTAGATTTTTTTAGAGCAAAAAAGATCGATTTAGATTTTATAAAGAAAAAAGTTAAAATAATAAATAAAGAAAATTTAGATAGAGCTCAAAGTTTAAACAAAGGAGTAATAATTTTAACTGCACACTTAGGAAATTGGGAGTTAGGAGGTCAAGTAGCTTCTCTTTTGGGGTACCCTATATGGGCAATAGCTCTCCCTCATAAAAATAAGAAGATAGATAGTTTTTTTAATTATCAAAGAAAAATTAAAGGAGTAAATGTGATCCCTACAGGCAAAAGAGTAAAAAAAATACTTACTCTTTTGAAACAAAGGAAAATCGTTTGCTTTTTAGGTGATAGAGATTTTTCAGGAACAGGCTTATATACAGAATTTTTTGGGAAAAAAGCTCAAATCCCTAAGGGAGCAGCTTTTTTTTCTTTAAGGACAGGAGCTCCAATTTTGCCAGTATTTTTTATAAGGAAAGAAAACGATAAATTTGAATTAATATTTGAAAAACCAATATATCCTACAAAAAGAGAACAAGATTTAGTAAAAGATTATGTTAAAGTAATGCAGGAGTATATAAAAAAGTATCCTGAGCAATGGTTTATGTTTCAAAGATTTTGGAAAGAGGAATGAACGTATTTGCATTGTTGCCTTCTTACAATGAAGAAAAAAATATAGGAAAATTAGTTAGAGAATTAAGGAAAAAAGGTATAAATGTGTTAGTAATAGATGATGGTTCACAAGATAACACTTCTCAAATAGCAAAAAAGTGTGGAGCTTTAGTCTTAAGAAACGAAAAAAATTTAGGTAAAGGAGCAGCTTTAAAGAAAGGTTTTGAGTTTTTAAAAAAGAAAGATTTTGATGCTTTATTGATCTTAGATGCAGATGGTCAACATTCTCCAAAAGAAGTAGATAAATTTCTTACAGAGTTTGTAAAGAAAGGCTCTGATCTTATTATAGGAAATAGATTTTCTACTTCTCCAAAAGGTATGCCTTTGATAAGATACATTACTAATAAAGTTATGTCTTTTTTAATTTCATTTTTAGTTAAGAAGAAAATTAGAGACTCTCAATGTGGATTTAGATTAATGAGTAAGAGGTTTTTAGAAAAATTAGAATTGGAGACCGCTCATTTTGAAGTAGAATCAGAAATGATTTTTCAAGCTATATTAAAAGGATTCAATATTTCAGAAGTCTGCATAGATAGTATCTATAGAAAAGAAAAATCAAAAATAAATCCTTTTTTAGATACTTTAAGATTTTTTAAATTCCTTTTTAAGTATCTTCCAAAGATATGGAAAAAGAATTTAAAGAAGAGTTAGAGAAGATGATAGAGACTCAACTTGTAAAAAGAGGGATAACCAATGAAAGAGTATTAAATGCTATCAGAAAAACTCCTCGCCACCTCTTTGTCCCAGAAGATTCAAAACATTTAGCTTATGAAGACCATCCTTTATCCATTGGATATAATCAAACTATATCTCAACCCTATATAGTAGCATTAATGACTCAACTTTTAGACCCCAAAGATACTGACAAAGTTTTAGAGATAGGCACAGGTTCTGGTTGGCAGGCAGGTATTTTATCTTTTTTATGCAAAGAAGTTTATACTGTAGAAAGGATTCCAGAGTTAGCTGATTTTGCCAAGAATAATTTAGAAAAATTGAATATAAGAAACGTGCATATATTTGTGAAAGACGGAACAAAAGGCTTAGAGGAGTTTTCCCCTTACGATAAGATAATAGTGACTTGTGCAGCTCCTCAAATTCCAAAAATACTTATTGAGCAATTAAAATTAAAAGGTAAAATGGTAATACCTGTGGGCAGTTTTTATTCTCAAGAGTTAATGTTAGTTAGAAAAATAGCTTCTGAAAAAGTAGAAAAAGAAGTAGTTTGTGGATGTGTATTTGTACCTATGATAGGTGAGTATGGTTTTAAAGAATGAGTTAATAGTCTTTTTATCTGCGAGTTTACCTGTCACTGAATTAAGAGGAGCTATTCCTTTGGGGTTATGTTTGGGATTGGGGCCTTTAAAGACTTTTTTTCTTTCAATATTAGGGAATACTTTGCCTGTCTTACCGCTATTATATTTTTTTAAACCTTTGCATAGATTTTTTAAGAAAAATCCTTTAACCAGAAGAATATTCAATCTGATTTTAGAAAGGACTCATAAAAAAGCAAAGTTGATTGAAAAGTATGAACTATTAGGATTAATGTTACTGGTAGCAATACCCTTACCTGGGACAGGAGCTTGGACAGCAAGTATTGCAGCTTCTATATTTGGATTGAGAATAAAGTTAGCATTTATCTTTATACTTATAGGTATTTTTTTATCAGGAATAATCGTTTTATCTTTTAGTTTACCGATAACTATTATAAGATAAAAATGGCAAAGTTTTTAGACTATAAGAAAGAATTAGAGACAGCTGCAAAGTCTACTATACTAATACATGATCCAAAAGTCCTTATAAAACTAATAATAAGGATGATAGTAAGAAAAATAGAAGTCCTACATGCAGGAATATTTTTGTATGATAGAAAAAAATCTCTCTATATACTTACTGCTTCTAAAGGTAAGAGTCAATTAAAACTGCCTGCAGGTTTTTTATCTGTAAGAAAAACTTCACCTTTAATAAGATTTTTTGTAGAAGACAGATGGGATTTATGGGGTAAAAAAATATTAATTTACAAGAATATAAAGAACGCTCTTAAAAGAACTCGTGTAAAAAAAGATCCAGAGATTTTTAATTTTTACAAAAGGTTAAAAGAGCTTTTAGAGATATACCAATCTACAGCTTGTATACCAAGTTTTTTTAGAAAAGAGTTGATAGCTCTTTTGATACTAGGAAAAAAATTAGATAACACTGAATTTACAGAAGAAGAATTAGAGTTTTTGGAGGCTTTAGCTTCAGATGTAGCTATGAGTGTTAGAAATGCTCAGCTTTTTGAAGATTTATTATCTCAAGTAGAAAAACACAGAAAGTTATTTTACAGTGTAGTTCAAGCTTTAGTAGAAGCTATAGATGCCAAAGATAGATACACAAGAGGACATACTCAAAGAGTTACTCAAGTTTCTTTAAGGATAGCAGAGGAATTATTAAAAGATAAAAGGAGAAAATTTTCTCCTAATTTTTTGGAGAATCTAAAGATAGCAGCTCTTTTGCATGATATAGGTAAAATCGGAATCTCAGAGAGTATACTCAATAAAAATGGAAAGTTAACATCTAAAGAGAGAGAAGAGATAGAAAAACATCCTAACATAGGAGCTTCAATATTAGAACCAATAGAAGAGTTAAAAGAGGTAATAGAAGGAGTTAAATACCATCACGAAAGATACGATGGTAAAGGTTATCCTGAAAAGTTAAAAAGGAAAAAGATCCCTTTGATAGCAGCTATAATAAGCTGTGCAGATGCTTACGATGCTATGAGTACAGACAGACCTTACAGAAAAGCTCTAACTAAAGAAGAAATATGCAAAGAGTTTATCTTGCAAAAAGGAAAACAATTTCATCCTCAAATAGCAAATATAGTTGTGAGGTTAATTAAAAAGAATAAGATTTAAGCAATGCAGGATGTGTTTAAAATAAGAAAAGATAAATTAGAAAAATTAAAAGAGAAAAATTTAGATCCTTTTAAGATAAATAGATTTTGCAAAACTCAGATTTCTAAAATAAAAGAGGAATTTATAGAAGGTAAATTAGTAAAGACTGCAGGCAGAATCCTTTCTCAAAGGTTGCACGGTAAGAGTTGCTTTATAGACATAAAAGATTTTACAGATAAGATTCAAGTTTACGCTAGAAAAGATATTTTAAAAGAAAGATATGAAGATTTTTTAGACTTAGATATAGGAGATATTGTAGGCATAGAAGGAGAACTTTTTAAGACAAGAACAGGTGAAGTAACCATCAATGTTAAAGATTTTGTTCTTTTATCAAAATCTTTGAGAGTTTTACCTGAAAAATGGCATGGGTTAAAAGATACAGAACTAAGGTTTAGGTACAGATATTTAGATTTGATATCTAATCCTAAAACAAAAGAGATTTTTTTAATGAGGACAAAGATTTTAGATTTTATAAGAAACTTTTTAAAAGAGAAAGGTTTTATAGAAGTTGAGACTCCTATTTTACAGATCCTACCAGGAGGAGCAGCAGGTTCACCTTTTAAAACTCACCATAAAGTTTTAGATTTAGACCTCTACTTAAGGATAGCTCCAGAGTTATACTTAAAAAGATTACTTGTAGGTGGTTTTGAGAGAGTATTTGAAATAGGAAGGAATTTTAGAAATGAAGGAATATCTACTAAACACAATCCTGAATTTACAATGTTAGAAGCTTATGCAGCTTATACAGACTATGAGTTTATGATGGATTTATGTGAGGAGTTATTTTCAAGTATGGCAAAAGAATTTTTCAAAAAAGAAGAGATTACATTTGCACACAAGAAAATAGATTTAAAGAGACCTTGGAAAAGGATTTCATTTGCTAAGATTTTGGAAGAAAAATTAGGAGTTTTACCTACTGATTCTGAAAAAGAAATTTCAGAGAAGATTTTGAGATATAAAGATTTAAACTCTCAAAAGCTGAGTAGATCTCAAATAACAAAATTATGTGAAGAAATAGTAGAATCTGAATGCAAATCTCAGCCTGTTTTTATCACAGATTACTTTTCTTTCATGAGTCCTTTAGCAAAACCTAAAGCTGAAAATCCTAATATAGCTGAAAGATTTGAGTTGTTCATTGGAGGTTTAGAGATAGGAAATGCTTACACAGAATTAAATGATCCCTTTTTGCAAAGAAAAAAATTTGAGGAACAATTAGAAGATGAAGATGCAGATCTAAAGAAAATAGATGAAGATTTTTTAACAGCTTTAGAATATGGAATGCCTCCTGCTTCAGGTTTGGGTTTAGGGATAGATAGAATCTGTATGCTCTTTACAGATACTACCTCCATAAGAGAAGTTATTCTTTTTCCTCTTCTTAAGCCTTCACAATGAGATTAGGATTTTTTTTAATAAAAAGAATAATCTTACCAAAAAGAAAAGAAGGTTTTGTGTTTTTAATGAGCATAGTTTCAATTATAGGAATATTTATTGGTACAGCTTCTTTAATTACAGTCTTAGGGGTTATGACAGGTTTTGATGAAAAGATAACTCAAAGGATTTTAAACTCAGATTTTCATTTGACTATTTTAGTTCCTCAATTAAAAGAAGCTCAAGCTTTAAAGAAAAAAATAGGTTCTATAAAAGAGATAAAAAACTCAACTTTATTTTTAGATGCCTATGCTATTTTAAATATAGAGAATAGATTTATACCTATTTTTTTGAGAGGTATAGAAAGAAGTTATTTTTCCAATTTTAAAGAATTTTTAAGAAAAGGAAAAGTTAACTTAAATAAAGATGAAGTTTTAATAGGAAAAGTACTTGCACAAAAGTTTTTTTTAAGACCAGGAGAAAAGATAACTATAATAGATTTTGAAGGTAAGTCTCATATATTGAAAGTAGGAGGAGTAATTGAGACTGGCTTTTATGAATTTGATTTTAGAGGAGTCTTAGTACCTTTAGAGATAATTTTAAACAAAGGAGACGAAATTTCAGGAATAGGAGTAAGATTAAAAGACATAAAAATGACTGATATTGTAAAAAAGAAAATTTTAAAAAGAACCTTTTGGCAGATTTTGACCTGGAAGGAAAAAAATAAAAGTCTCTATTCAGCTTTAAAGCTCGAAAAAATAATTATGTTTATATTATTAAGCTTAATTATTTTGGTGGCAAGTTTTAATATTTTTTCTCTGTTGTTGGTAAAAGTAACCTACAAGACAAAAGAGATTGGAATTTTGAAATCTTTAGGATTGCAGGACTTAGCAATTTTAAAAATATTTTGTATAGGAGGTTTAATCTTAGGAATTATAGGAGGAATTTTAGGGATAGGAACAGGTTTAGGGATTTGCGTTTTATTAGAGAAATATCACTTAATAAGCCTTCCTCCAGATGTATACACTATAGACTATCTTCCAGCAAAAGTGAGATTTGGAGATTTAGTAGCTGTATTTCTATGTGTAGGATTTTTGAGTGTATTTTCTTCATTCTTTGCAGCTTTGAAGGCTTCCAAAATTAATCCTTCTTTAGCTTTAAGATATGAGTGAGATAGAGGCTTTAAATATTAAAAAGTCTTTTTATATAGATGGAAAAGAAATAGAGGTTTTAAAAGGAATAAATTTAAAAATACCCAAAGGGAAAATAACTCTTATCTGGGGACCATCAGGAGCTGGAAAGACCACACTTTTACATATTTTAGGAACTTTAGACACTCCTACACAAGGTAAAGTCATCTGGGAAGGAAAAGATCTTTCAGAATTAAAAGAGTCAGAGATACTAAAATTGAGAAGAGAAAAGATAGGTTTTGTATTTCAATTCTTTAATCTACTGCAAGATTTAACTTGTTATGAAAATGTAATTTTACCTTTATTAATAAAAAGGTTGAAAATTAAAGAATTTCAAGGTAAGATAGAAAGAATTTTGAGAGAGTTGGATATTTATAAAAGAAAAGATCATTTCCCTTCACAACTTTCAGGAGGGGAACAACAAAGAGTGTGTATTGCAAGGAGTTTAGTTAGTGACCCTGAGTATATTTTTTGTGATGAGCCTACAGGAAGTTTAGATTCTATAAATTCAAAGAAGATAATAGAGATTTTATTAAATTTAAATAAGAGATATAAAAAAACAATAATATTGGTCACTCACCAAAGAGAGTTGACAGAAATAGCAGATAACTCATATTATTTATATGATGGAATTTTAAGAAAGGAGGAGAAATGAAAATATGGATTAATGGCAGTTTATATGAGAAAGATGAAGCTAAAATCAGTGTTTTAGATCATGGATTTTTATATGGAGATGGTGTTTTTGAAGGAATAAGAGCTTATAACAGAGTAATCTTTAAGTTAGATGAACATTTAGATAGGTTATATAAGAACGCACATGTTATCCTTTTGAAAGTTCCTTTAAAAAAAGAAGAGTTAAAAAAGGCAATTATAACTACCCTAAAAGCAAATAGATTAAAAGATGCTTACATAAGAGTAGTAGTTACTAGAGGAGAAGGTGATTTAGGTTTAGATCCAAGAAAATGCAAAGATCCAAATGTAGTTATAATCACAGATAAAATAGTTTTGTATCCAGAGAAAATATATAAAGAAGGTTTAGAGATAATTACTGTGCCTACAAGAAGAAACTTATGTGAAGCTTTAAATCCAAATATTAAGTCTTTAAACTATTTGAATAATATATTAGCAAAAATTGAAGCTATAAATTGTGGGTACCAAGAGGCAATTATGCTTAACCAGCAAGGATTTGTGGCTGAATGCACAGGTGATAATATTTTTATAGTAAAAGATAATACTTTGGTTACTCCCCCTTCTTATTTAGGAGTTCTAAAAGGGATAACTGCTCAGACTGTAAAGGAATTAGCTAAAAAAATAAAAGTAAGTTATTCAGAAGAAGTTTTTACAAGGTATGAACTCTATACAGCTCAGGAAGTATTTTTAACAGGGACAGCAGCTGAGATCGTCCCTGTAGTAAAAATAGATGGAAGAATAATAGGAGATGGCAAACCTGGTAAAGTTACTTTAAAGTTAATTAAAGAATTTCGTAAAATAGTAGAAAAAGAAGGGGTCAGATACTAATGCTTTGTGATATATGTGGTAAAAAAATAGCTACTGTTCATCTTACAGAGATTATAAATGGAGAAGTAAGAGAGCTCCATTTATGTGAAGATTGTGCTTTAAAAAAATCCCAAGAAGTTCAACAACAGTTTTCTTTAGGAGATATATTAGCAGGTTTAGTAGAAGAGATAACTACACCTGAAGCAAGAGAGATTTTAAAATGCAAAAAATGTCAAATGACTTATCAGGAATTTAAAAAGATTGGGAGGTTAGGTTGTAGTAACTGTTATTTAGCTTTTAAAAAACAACTTTCACAACTTCTAAGAGCAATACATGGTTCAAATGCTCATCAGGGCAAAGTTCCTCCTACAAAGTTTAAGTTAAAAATAGATATAGAAATAGAAGAGTTAAAAAAAAGATTGAAAAGAGCAATAGAATTAGAAGAATTTGAAGAGGCAGCTAAAATAAGAGATAAGATAAAGGAGTTGGAAAAAAAGAAAAATGAATCTCAATGATTTTTTAAAAAAGCCTCCTTGTTGGCTTAAAGAGAGTTCAGAATCTCAAAATATAGTAATATCTTCTAGAATAAGGATCGCCAGAAATTTAACAGATATTCCTTTCCCTCACCGCGCTTCTTTAGCTCAAAAAGAAGAGATAATAAGAAGATTTTTAGAAGCAAAAGACAATGTAGAAAGATTTAAAGAAAGCGTATTTTTTAGAATCGATGAACTTTCTCATGTCGATAAACAGTTTTTGATCGAAAGGCATTTAATAAGTCCAGATTTAGCTCAGAATTCAAAAGGAGCAGCTTTACTAGTGACTTGTGATGAATTAATTTCAGTAATGGTAAATGAAGAGGATCATTTTAGAATA
The DNA here is from genome assembly GCA_965541615.1 of uncultured bacterium. Classification (GTDB taxonomy): domain Bacteria; phylum Omnitrophota; class Gorgyraeia; order Duberdicusellales; family CBEUCJ01; genus CBEUCJ01. The sequence continues at coordinate 132,617 of CBEUCJ010000004.1, forward strand.
CAGATACTAAGTGCAGGAGCTCAATTAAAGAATTTATGGTATCAGTTAAACAGTATAGATGATAAATTATCTGAAAAGTTAAATTTTGCTTTTTCTAAAGAATGGGGATATCTTACAGCTTGCCCTACAAATGTAGGAACAGGTTTAAGAGGCTCAGTTATGCTACATTTACCAGGATTGGTGTTATTAAAAAGGATAAATAAGGTTCTGCATGCTATCTCTAAATTGAGTTTTAATACAAGAGGTTTATTCGGTGAAGGCACTCAAGCTATAGGAAATCTATTTCAGATTTCTAACCAAATAAGCTTAGGACAGAGTGAGTCTGATATCTTAGATAATATTGAAGGAGTAATAAAACAAGTTACTGAGCAAGAGTTATCTGCAAGAGAACACTTATTAAAGACTCAAAGGATGTTTATAGAGGATAAAGTATGGAGAGCGTATGGAATTCTTAAAAATTCTAGAATAATAAATTCTCAAGAGGCTTTAGAATTGTTTTCTATGTTGAGATTAGGGTTAGATTTAGGTATAATAGAAAAAGTTAGTTACGCAGATTTAAATGAATTGTTTTTAATTATACAGCCTGCTCACTTGCAAAAGAAAGAAGGAAGGATTTTGAGTGCTCAAGAGAGAGATATAAAAAGAGCAGAGTTAATAAGGAGAAAGCTTTAGAAATGTTTAACAGATTTACTGAAAGAGCAAGGAAAGTAATTTTATTAGCTAAAGAAGAAGCCAAACGCTTCAACCATGATTACATAGGTACTGAACACATTCTGTTAGGTCTAATTAAGGAATCTGAAGGAGTAGCTGTTGCAGTTTTAGAAAATTTAGGAGTTAATTTGAATGGATTAAAAAGAGAGATAGAAAAATACATACATCCTAATCCAAGTTCTGTACATATAGTAGGAGACATTCCTTTTACTCCCAGAGCAAAGAAAGCTTTAGAATTAGCAGCAGAAGAGGCACGCAACTTAGGGCATAGTTATATAGGTACTGAACATTTACTTTTAGGTTTATTAAAAGAAGGAGAAGGAATAGCTGCGCAGGTTTTAAATGATTTGGGTGTAGATTTTCAGAAAGTAAGAACTGAAGTTATGAATCTCTTGGGATTTTCAACTGCGTCTAGTAGTTTTCCAGGTAGTCACAAAACGCATGTTAAAACACCTGCTTTAGATGCATTTGGAAGAGATTTAACACAGTTAGCTAAAGAAGGCAAATTAGATCCAGTCATTGGCAGAGAGAATGAGATTCAGAGAGTAATGCAGGTCTTATGCAGAAGGACAAAGAATAATCCTGTTCTCTTAGGAGAAGCAGGTGTAGGAAAAACTGCTATTGTAGAAGGGTTAGCTCAAAGAATAATAAAAGGAGAAGTCCCTGAGTTATTAAAAAACAAAAGAATAGTCGCTTTAGATTTAGCTTTAATGGTTGCAGGTACAAAATACAGAGGACAATTTGAAGAAAGAATAAAAGCAGTTATGGAAGAGATAAAGCAAGCCAAAGATGTAATATTATTTATAGATGAGTTACATACCTTAGTTGGAGCAGGAGCTGCAGAAGGAGCAATAGATGCTTCAAATATTTTAAAACCTGCTCTATCTAGAGGTGAGATTCAATGTATAGGAGCTACTACTTTTGATGAGTACAGAAAACATATTGAGAAAGATGCAGCTTTAGAAAGGAGGTTTCAGCCTATTTTTGTAGACCCTCCGACTGTAGAACAGACTATAGAGATATTAAAAGGGCTAAGAGACAGATATGAAGCTCATCACAGAGTAAGGTTTTTAGATCAAGCTTTAGAATCTGCAGCCAAATTATCAGATAGATATATTTCAGGCAGATACCTTCCTGATAAAGCTATAGATTTAATAGATGAAGCAGGTGCACGTGCAAGACTAAGGGTTTTGACTCCTCCTCCAGAGATAAAGGAATTAGAAAATAAACTAGAACATATAAGAAAAGAAAAAGAAGCCTACATAAAACAACAAAATTTTGAAGCAGCTGCTAACTTAAGAGACGAAGAAAGAGCTATACGCATGAAGTTAGAAGCTTTAAGAAAAGAATGGTCTCAAAAGAGAGAATCACTGATACCCACAGTTACTGCTGAAGACATAGCAAAGATAGTTTCTCAATGGACAGGAATTCCTTTATACAGATTAGAAGAGACTGAGTCTGAAAAATTACTAAGGTTAGAAGAGGAAATATCCAAAAGAGTAGTAGGACAATCAGAAGCTATAAAAGCTGTAGCCAGAGCTATAAGAAGATCAAGAGCAGGAATTAAAGATCCTAAAAGACCTATAGGTTCTTTTATATTTTTGGGCCCAACAGGTGTAGGTAAAACTTTATTAGCAAGAGCTTTAGCTGAGTATATGTTTGGAAATGAGGAAGCATTAATCCAAATAGATATGTCTGAATACATGGAGAAATTTAATGTTTCAAGATTAATTGGAGCTCCTCCTGGATATGTAGGATATGAAGAAGGAGGCCAGTTAACAGAAGCTGTAAGAAGAAAACCTTATAGTGTAGTACTTTTAGATGAGATAGAGAAAGCTCACCCTGATGTTTTCAATCTTCTTTTGCAAATATTAGAAGATGGTAGGCTTACAGATAGTTTTGGAAGAAAGGTAGATTTTAGAAATACAATTTTAATCATGACTTCAAATGTAGGAGCTGAGATTATAAGAAAAAAAGGTTCCTTAGGTTTTAAAGTATTAAAAGAAGAGATTTCTTATGAAGAGATGAAAGAAAGGTTGTTAGAAGAAGTTAAGAAAACATTTAAGCCTGAATTTTTAAACCGAATAGATGAGATAATTGTTTTTAGACCTTTAAATAAAGAAGATTTGGAGAAAATTGTAGATATTGAGATGAGCTTTGTGAAAGAGAGATTAAAGGAAAAAGGAGTAGATATCGAGTTAACAAAATCAGCTAAAGAGTTTTTAATCGAAAAAGGCTTTGATCCTGCTTTTGGAGCCAGACCCTTAAAAAGAGTAATTCAAAGGTATATAGAAGATTCATTAGCAGAAGAGTTAATAGCTCAGAAGTTTTCACACAAAACCCCAGATCCTCAAACCAAACTCATCAAGATAAAAATAGATTTTAAAGATAATAAGATTATATTTGAATGAGATGCTTGGTTTTTTTAGTATCTTTCTTTTTAACTTTACCTGTCTGGAGTCTTCAATTTAGAGGTGTCTTTAAAGAAAAGATTTTAGAATTTAATTTAGATTCTGAGAAAAATCCTTTTGTAAAAGGAAGAATAATCTTTGATTCAGAAAAAATAAAAATCCCTTTTATAAAAGCTTCAAATTTTAAATTTTCAGGAATCTTTAATACACAGACTAAAAGCTCAAAATTTTATTTAGAATTTGAAGATATAGATTTGAAAATTATAGCTTTCCTTTTTGGATTTACAGAGAAAGAGTTAGAAAATTTTAATTGTAAAGTAACAGGTTCTCTAAAATTAGATTCTAATACTTTAGAGGTTTTTCTTAAAAGTAAAGAATGTTTAATTTTTGGAGACAAGTTTAAATATGCTCAAATTGCAGGGAGAGGAGATATTGAAAATTTTATTTTAAAAGACTCTTATTTGGAAAAGCCAGATGGTACCAAAATTTTTATTAAAGGTGTAGTAAATTTTAAAAAAATAAAAGATTCAATAAGAAGTTTACATTTAGAATCAGAAAGCATAGAGTTTTTAAATAATTTTAAATTGACTTCTTATCAAGGCAGAATATATTTTTTAAAAAAGGGAGAGAAAGGAGATTTAGAGATTTGGCCTATATTCTATGATGATCAAAAAAATCTCCAAAGTTGGGAATTTAGATACAAGTTAGATGAAAGTGATTTTTTAAGAATAAGATTTAGCAATCAAGACACTATTTTAGGATTTGAGAAAAGATTTAAATTTTAATGAAATTTTTCAAATATTTAGGAGAAATAACTATTTTCTTTTTAAGAACTCTTTATGCAACAGTCTCGCCCCCTTTTAGAATATCCAGAATAATAGAACAGATTTATGTATCAGGCACTCAAAGCTTACCTTTAGTAAGTATAATTAGTTTTTTTGTAGGTGTAATACTAGCTTTGCAATCTGCTTATCAACTTCAAAGATTGTCTTCAGAGATTTACATTGCTCCTTTGGTATCTTTATCTCTTTGCAGAGAATTGGGGCCAGTTTTGGCTTCTCTGATAGTAGCAGGAAGAGTAGGATCCTCAGTTGCAGCTTCATTTGGGAGTATGAAGATAACTGAACAAATAGATGCTTTAAGGAGTTTAGGGATTTCGCCCATAAAATTTTTGGTAACACCTCGTTTTGTAGGACTTTTAATATCATTGCCACTCTTAATTATCTGGGCAGATTTAGTAGGAATTTTAGGAGGATTTTTGGTCTGTGTGACTAAATTAAAGATTAATCCTTACACTTATTTAAAAATGAGTTTTGATGTTTTAAGATTTAAAGATTATTTTATCGGTATATTCAAAGGGTTTATATTTGGAGGTTGTATAAGTATAATAAGTTCTTTTGAAGGTTTTAGGACTGAATTTGGAGCTGAAGGTGTAGGTAAAGCTGTGATAAAAGCTGTAGTAAAATCATTTTTATTAATAATATTTTTAGATTGTATTTTGACTTTTATATTTTTCTTTGCCTTATGATAAGAGTAAGAGGCGTAAAAAAATCATTTGGAGACTTAAAAGTATTAAGAGGAATAGATTTAGATATTCATGATGGCGAAACTTTGGTTATATTGGGAAAATCTGGTGAAGGTAAAACTGTTTTTTTAAAGATACTCACAGGACTTTTAGAGCCTGATTCTGGAAGCGTGATTATAAACGGAATAGATATTACTAAACTAACTGAGAGAGAATTGAATGATATAAGATTAGGTATGGGCATTGTGTTCCAAGAGAATGCTTTATTCGATTTTTTGACGGTTAAAGAAAATGTGAGTATATTATTCAAAGAGCTCGCTAAAAAATTGTTAAAAAAAGAAATCAAGAAAGAAAACATAGATAAAAAGGTAAAGAATATTTTGAAATTAGTAGGCTTAGAAGGTAAAGAAGACTTTTATCCTCAAGCTTTAAGTGGAGGGATGAAAAAAAGAGTAGCTATTGCAAGAGCTTTAATTTTGAATCCTTATATTCTTTTTTATGATGAACCTACCTCAGGAATAGATCCAGTTACAGCTTCAAAAATAAATTTTTTAATTAAAGATCTCCATGATAAACTAAATATAACTTCAATTGTAGTAACTCATGATTTAAATTGCGCTTTCTTCATTTGTGATAGGATAGCTTTGTTAAGTTCAGGTAAGATAGTATTTTGTGGTAAGAAGGAGGAGTTTTTAAATAGCAAGATACCTCAAGTTAAAGAATTTTTAGAGAGTTATTATGCAATAAAAAGCATATGAAAAAAATTAATTATTTAAAAGTAGGTTTATTTGTATTTTTAAGTTGCATAATTTTCTTAGTTTTTATAATTTCATTAGGAGATAAAAGATTTTTAAGTAAAAGAAAAGAATTTATTGTAGAATTTAAATATGTTTGGGGATTAAAAGAATATTCTCCTGTAAAAGTGTTAGGAGTAGATGTAGGTTTTGTAAGAAAAATAAAGTTAGATACTCTTAATAAAAGAGTATTAGTTTATCTTAGCATAAAAAAGGATATAGACTTACCTGCAGATTCAACATTTTTCATAAATACTTTAGGACTCTTTGGAGAAAAATACTTAGAGATAACCCCTGGCAAAGAGAAAAACTTAATAAGACCTGGACAAATAGTAAAAGGAGAAGAACTCTTAGATTTTCATAGTGTATTTAAAAAGTTTTCAGATTTAACTTTTCATTTAGAGAAGGTAGTAAAAGATGAAGATTTGAAACTCAGATTTAAAAATCTAATTGCAAATTTTAACACTCTTTTGAAAGATTTTGATATTGTTTTAAAAAATTTGAGGTCTAAAAAGGGAACTTTAGGTAAGATTCTTTTTGAAGATGAACTCTACAATAACATAAATGATCTAATTAAAGATTTAAAAGAACATCCATGGAAGTTATTAAGGAGACCTAAAAGGAGATATAAAAGGAAATGAAAGAAAAGTTCTATTGTGTTAATTGTGGATATCAATCTCAAAAATGGTTAGGAAGATGTCCACAGTGTAAAAGTTGGGATTCTTTTAAAATCTTAAAGGAAGAAAAGAAAACTCAAATTTTAGAAGAGGATTCAGAGTTGATAAAATTAAGCAAAGTAAAAATAGACAAAGATTTAAAGATAACTACAGATTATGAAGAGTTAGATAGAGTTTTAGGAGGAGGATTCGTCTTAGGAAGTAGTGTTTTAATTGGGGGTTGGCCAGGAATAGGAAAATCAACTTTGGCTCTTCAAATAGCTTCAAGATTAACGCATAAAGGGAAAAAAGTGTTGTACATTTCAGGAGAAGAATCCTTAAAACAGATAAAACTAAGAGCACAAAGACTTAAAGAGTTAAATTTAGATTTTTATATACTTTCTACTCAAAATTTGAAAAAAGCTTTAGAGAGTATAAAAGAGATAAAACCAGATTTAGTGATCGTAGACTCAATACAAGTCTTTTTCTTAGAGGAGTTGGATTCTGCTCCAGGAAGCATAGTTCAGGTAAGAGAGTGCGCTTTCTTATTAATAAAGACTTGTAAAACTCATAATATTTGTTTGCTTTTAATAGGTCATGTTACAAAAGAAGGTTTAATAGCAGGTCCTAAAATATTAGAACACATGGTAGATGTAGTCTTGTACTTTGAAGGAGAAAGTAATACTGATTTCAGAATTTTAAGAGCTCAGAAGAATAGATTTGGAGCCACAAATGAAATAGCTGTTTTTGAAATGACAGGTTCAGGTTTAAGAGAAGTCAAAAATCCTTCTGAATATTTTTTAAGTTATTATCAAAAGCCTATTAGTGGAGTCTGTGTAGGGTGTGTTTTGGAGGGAACAAGACCTATATTTGTGGAATTTCAAGCTTTGGTATGTAAGAGCAGTTTTGGACAAGTAAGAAGAAGATCTGAAGGGTTTGATTACAACAGATTCAGTTTATTAACTGCTGTTATAGAAAAAAAAGCAGGCTTATTTTTGGCTAATCAAGATATATTTGTAAATGTAGCAGGTGGTTTAAAGATAGAAGATCCTTGTGCAGATTTAGCTTTGGTAAGCAGTATTTTTTCCTCATTTAAAGAAAAAGCTATTCCTTTAGATTGGTGTTTTATGGGTGAGATAAGTTTAACAGGGGATTTAAGAAGGGTAAATAGACTTAATTTGAGATTGAGAGAAGCTAAGAAATTAGGTTTTAAAAGAGTATTCTTGCCTGAAGTTAATGAAAGAGATTTTAGAAAAGATATTTTTTCTGAAGTAGTTTTTATTTCAAATATTAAAGAACTTTTTAGTATTTTAGAAGAGGAGGTTTAAATAATGCTTATTTGGTTTATTAGATTATTTTTCTTAATTTCTTTAACTATTATAGGTAGTGAATTAGGGCAAAGTTTTCAGAAACCAGAGTTGGGAATGATATTAGGAGGAGTATTAGCAATTTTAGTTATTATTCTTGAGATCTTTACGAGAAAAATATCTTTAAGAGGTTTATCGAGTGCAGTTTTTGGTTTATTGTTAGGAATAATTATGGCAAAGATTCTTATTCAACCTGTTAAGTTTTTACCTCTTTCAGAAAGTATGATCTCTGGATTAGAGATTATTTTTATTTTTGTATTTTCTTATTTAGGAGTAGTATTAGCTTTGAGAGGTAAAGATGAATTCAATATCATAATTCCTTATGTTAAATTTAAAAGAATAGACTTAAAAGAAGAAAATTACATTTTAGATACCTCTTCTATAATCGATGGAAGAATTTTAGATGTAATAAAAACAGGTTTTTTAGAAGGAAGGTTTATAATTCCTAGATTCATATTAGCTGAACTTCAAAAGATTTCTGATTCTCAAGACCCTTTGAAAAGACAAAGAGGAAGGAGAGGTTTAGAGATTTTAAATTCTATAAAACGAGAACCTAAAATAGACTTAAAGATTCATGCTCAGGATTTTGAAGAGATAAAAGATGTAGATGCTAAAATTGTGAGATTAGCTCAGATGTTAGATGCTAAGGTTATAACTACAGATTATAATTTAAATAGAATCTGTGAATTAGAAGGGATAAAAGTATTAAACATAAATGAATTAGCTAATGCTTTAAAGCCTATATTTTTACCTGGTGAAAGATTAAATATTAAGTTGATAAAAGAAGGTAAAGAATACAATCAAGCTGTAGGCTATTTAGATGATGGTACCATGGTAGTAGTAGAGAATGCAAAAAGTTTAATAGGCAAAGAAGTAGAAGTAATAGTTTCCTCTATTCTTCAAACTCCTGCTGGAAGGATAATCTTTTGTAAGCTCCCTCATGAGTTCAGATAAGGTAAGTTGTATTTTAGTAGGTGCAGGAAGAGGCGCAAGATTAGGTAAAAATCAAAGTAAAGCTTTGATTAAGATAAATAATATTCCTCTTTTTTATCATACTTTAAAAAGATTTTTGAATATTAAAGAAATAGAGGAGATAATCTTGGTATTAAGAAAAGAAGATATCAAAACAGTAAAAAAAATTCTAAAAAATAAGTTAAAAAAAGAGATAAACATAAAGTTAACAACAGGAGGCAAAAGAAGACAAGATTCAGTTAAAAAAGGATTAAAATTGACTTCTGCTTTTACTAAATACGTACTTATTCATGATATAGCTCGACCCTTTATTAAAAAAAATTTAATTAGAAAGATGATAAAAGAAATTCAAAATGCTAAAGTTCAAGGATTAGTTTTGGGTAGAAGAGCAGTAAATACTCTTAAAGAAGTAAATTTTGTAAAGAATCAAGTGTATATAAAAAGAACTTTAGATAGAAAAAAAATTTTTGAAGTCTACACGCCTCAAATATTTGAAAAAGAATCCTTCTTAAAAAGTTACTTTTCTCTTAATAAAAAAGAAGTCTTCGATGATTCCCAAATATTTGAACATTTAAAGAAAATGAAGATAAAGGTTTTTGAGACCCAAGAGTTAAATATTAAAATCACTTATCCTCAAGATTTAGTTTTGGCTAAAAAGCTCTTATAAAGATTTAGTTGATTTTTTTCAAAAAAATGTTATATTTATTTGACTTTCAGTTTATAAAATACCTATGGAAAGCTTAGAGTTTTTAAAGAATAAACTTTCAGAAAATGATTTTAAAAAAATATCTTCTTTAGAAAACCCTTATCTTAATGATTTCCTTCATTTTTACATAAAGCTTTGCAATCCTACTAAGATTTATGTTCTTACCAAACAAGAAGATATAGATTTTATAAGAAAAGAAGCTTTAAAAAACAAAGAGGAATTTGAGCTTAAAATAAAAGGTCATACAGTCCATTTTGATGGAATAAAAGATCAAGCCAGAGATAAAAAAAATACAAGATTTTTACTTCCTAAAGGAGAGGAATTGGAAAATATAAATTTCTTAGAAAGAGAAAAAGGTTTGAATGAGGTTTACTCGCTTTTAAAAGATAGTATGAAAGATAGAGCTTTATATGTGTGTTTTTTCCTATTAGGACCTAAGAATTCAAAATTCTCTATTCCTTGTGTTCAATTAACAGATTCTGCTTATGTAGCTCATAGTGAATTTATTCTTTACAGGACAGGTTTTGAGGAGTTTAAAGATTTAAAGAATAAGAACGATTTTTTTAAATTTGTACATAGTCAAGGAGAGTTAGATGAGAATAAGAATAGTAAGAATATAGAAAATCGTAGGATTTATATAGATTTAGTGACAAACACTGTACTGAGTGTAAACACCCAATATGGAGGAAACACCATAGGATTAAAAAAGTTAGCTTTAAGATTAGCTATTAAGAAAGCTTCAAAAGAAGGATGGTTGGCAGAGCACATGTTTATAATGGGAGTAAAAGGTGTTGGTAACAGGGTAACTTATTTTACAGGAGCTTTTCCTTCCATGTGTGGAAAGACATCCACAGCTATGTTAAAGACTGAATCTATAATAGGAGATGATTTAGCTTATTTGAGAAATGTAGATGGAAAAGTTAAAGCTATGAATCCTGAAAAAGGAATGTTTGGTATTCTTCAAGGTATAAATGAAAAAGATGATCCCATTTTGTGGAAAGTTTTGCATTCAGAGGGAGAGATAATCTTTTCAAATGTCCTTGTAACAGATAACAAAGAAGTATGGTGGCTTGACAAAACACCTGAAGTTCCAAAAAAAGGGAGAAATTTTTCTGGAAATTGGTTTTTAGGTAAAAAAGATAAAGAAGGAAAAGAAATTCTACCTGCTCATAAAAATGCTAGGTTTACTTTAGATTTAAAATTGTTAGAAAATGCAGACCCTAACTTAGATAATCCTGAAGGAGTAGAAATAAAAGCTATATTATATGGAGGCAGAGATTCAGATACTTGGCCACCAATTGAACAAGCTTTTGATTGGGTGCACGGAGTAATTACTAAAGGAGCTTCTCTAGAGTCAGAGACTACAGCTGCTACTTTAGGAAAAGAAGGTGAAAGAAAATTTGACCCCTTTTCTAATTTAGATTTTTTATCTGTTCCTATAGGCAAATATATAGAGATGTATTTAAAATTTGGAGAAGGTTTAAAAGAAAAACCTTTAATATTTTCTGTGAACTATTTTCTTAAAAATAAAGATGGCAAATTTCTAAACTCTAAAGAAGACAAACTCATATGGTTAAAGTGGGCTGAGTTAAGAGTACACAGAGAAGTGAAAGCAATTAAAACACCAACAGGATTCATTCCTAAATATGAAGATTTAAGAAGATTATTTAAAGAGTTTCTAAAAAAAGATTATTCTGAGTCTGAATATATTGAGCAATTTAGTTTAAGGACGAAGGAAAATCTTTCTAAGATCGATAGGATAATAAATATTTATAAAAAACTTTCAAATATTCCTCAAATTCTTTTTGAGGTATTAGAAGCACAAAAAGAAAGAATCTTAAAAGCTAAAGAGATTTTTGGAGATTACATTTCTCCATTTAAATTTTCTGAGTGTGAAATATAAGATAGGTTTAGGTTACGATATCCATAAGTTAGAAAAAAATATTCCTCTTTATTTAGGAGGAAGAAAAATAAAATCTCAGTTAGGTTTAAAAGGACATTCTGATGGAGATGTTATTTTGCATGCGATTTCAGACGCTATCTTAGGAGCATTAGGAAAAGGAGATATAGGCAAATATTTTCCTCCAACCGATAAAAAAATAAAAGGAATAAGAAGCACAAAGATAATAGAGAAAGTTTTAGAGATTATGAGATCACAAAAGTTTAAAATTGAAAATTTGGATTTGGTAGTGGTTACCAATTATATAAAATTAATTGAAATCAAAGAGTTATTAAGAGAAAGTCTCTCTAAAATTTTAAAAGTAAAGAAAGAAGTTATAAATATAAAAGGAAAAACAAATCAAGGGATTGGTTTAGTAGGAAAAAGTAAAGCTATAGCTTGTTTTTGCACTGTTTTATTAAAAAATGCTTAAGATTTATAATACCCTCACTAGAAAAAAAGAAATATTTTCTCCTCAAAATAAAGACGAAGTATTAATGTATACGTGTGGGATAACTTCCTATGATTTCTGTCACATAGGACATGCAAGGAGTCTGTATTTTTTTGAAGTTTTAAGAAGAGTCTTAGAGTTTTTAGGATTTAAAGTAAAATGGGTTAGAAACATAACAGATATCGATGATAAAATAATAGAAAAAGCAAAATTAGAATTTAAAGATTTAGATATCCAAATTGCAACAAAACTCTTAGCAGAAAAATATATAAAGAGCTATTACCAAGATTTAGAACTTTTAGGGTTAGATACTGCCACAATAGAACCTAAAGCTACTGAGAATATAAAAGAGATGATAGAGTTTATAGAAGGTTTGATAAAAAAAGGTCATGCTTATTGTGTAAAGGGAAATGTGTATTTTAAAGTTAAGAGTTTTCCTTCATATGGAAAGTTATCTTTGCAGGATTTAGACTCTCTTTTGAAGAATGTGAGGATAGAGAAAGATGAGAATAAAAAAGATCCTTTAGATTTTGCTCTTTGGAAGGCTTCAAAAAAAGATGAGCCTTGTTGGGATAGTCCTTGGGGAAAGGGAAGACCTGGTTGGCATATTGAATGTTCAACTATGAGTTTAAAGTTTTTAGGCGAAACTCTAGATATTCATGGAGGAGGCACAGATTTAATCTTTCCTCACCATGAAAATGAGATAGCCCAGTCTGAAAGTCTTACTCAAAAAAAATTTTCTTTGTATTGGGTTCATCACGGGATGGTTTTGGTAGAAGGAAAAAAGATGTCAAAGTCTTTAGGAAATTTTATAACGATAAAAGATTTTTTAAAAACAAATTCACCTGATGCTCTTAAAATTTTAATTTTGAATTCCCATTATCGTCAACCTTTAGACTTCTCAAAAAGAGTTTTAGATAATGCAGAGAATACAAAATTAAGTTTGCAAAAGATACTTTATTTTCTTTTAGAAGTTGCTGATACAGATAGAATAGAGATAGATGAATTGAGGAATTTAGAAAAAAGATTTACTGAATTTTTAGAAGACGATATAAACACACCAGGAGCTTTAAGTGTATTATTTGAATTGCAAAAAAGAATCTTAGATTTTATAATCCAAAATTCTGAGGATTTTGAAAGAAAAGAATTCCTAATTCAGGCAAAAGCTCTTTTTAAAAAAATGTTAGGAGTTTTAGGGTTATTTAAGAAATTCAGTGTAGATAAAGAAGAGGTAAATTTTATTAAAGAGAAAATAGCACAGAGAGCTCTTTTAAGAAAAAAGAAAGAATTTAAAAAAGCTGATATCATAAGAGAAGAGTTGAAAAATAAAGGTATTGTATTAGAAGACTTACCAAAGAGAACTTTATGGTACAGAAAAGAGCTTTCATAGTCAGTTTTGAAGGGATAGAAGCTTGTGGTAAGAGTACACAGTTTAAAATGTTATGTAATTTTTTAAGAAAGAAGAAAATAAAATTTTTAAGCTTTTCTGAGCCAGGTTCCACTAAAGTAGGTAAAGTAATAAGAAGTTTACTGTTAGATCCAAAATTTAAATTGTTCCCTTTGACTGAAGCTTTGCTATTTATGGCTTGTAGAACTCAACTCTTGAAAGAAAAAGTAATACCCAATTTAAATAAGGCTCAGATAATTCTATTTGACCGATACATAGATTCAACTTTAGCTTATCAGTTTTTAAGTCAAAATACACAAATAGACTTCAAAACTGCATTAAATTTAGTTAAAAAGTTTAGTTTTGAAATCTTACCTGATTTAACTTTTGTTTTAGATATTTCTCCATATCTTTCTTTAAAGAGAAAAAAAGACAAAGATAGATTTTTTAAGAAATCTTTAAATTTCCATGCTAAGGTAAGGAAGGCTTATAAGGAATTAGCAAAAATTTTTCCTAAAAGGATAGTGATTTTAAATGCTTTGAAAAGTAGAGAAGAGTTATTCAAAGAGATATTAGAAATTCTTTCTAAAAGATGCAATGTTTTTATGAACTTCAACCTCTAATCTGGAAATTTTTAACTTTGAGATTTTCTCACAAAAACCTTTCACATTCTCTTTTATTTTTAGGAAGAGAAACGCAATTTGAGATAGCTTTAGATTTTGCAAAATTTGTATTTTGTAATTCTGAAAATAAGCCTTGCAATACCTGCCAAGATTGTCTAAAAGTAAATGCTAAGATTCACCCTGACCTTTTTATATTAGAATCAGATAATAAAACTATAAAAATAGAAATGATCAGAGATTTGATAAAGAAAGCACATTCTACACCTGTAAGAGCTGAGTATAAAATATTTATAATAAAAGATGCTAAAGATTTTAATTTAGAATCTGCAAACGCTTTCTTAAAAACTTTAGAAGAACCACCCTTAGATTGTTTTTTTATACTCATCACAGAGTCTAAAGAAAATCTTTTACCAACGATCGTATCTAGATGCTTTAGGATTTACTTTCCCTATCCAGATAAACTTCAGTTAATAAAATTTATAATTAAAAATTATAATCTGTCAGAAGAAGAAGCTAAAGTCTTAGCAAAAAAATCTGGTTATTCTTTAAATAAATTGAGAGAGTTGAAAGATAAAAATCTGATAACACAAAAAAAAGATGTTTTAAAAAGAGCCTTTTCTCATCAATACAAGGAGTTTGCAGATAGAGAGAAATTAAAAAAAGATTTGGATGTTTTGATAAGTTTTTTAAGAGATCTAATATTTTATAAACTAGATCTTAAAGAAGAGATATTTAATATAGATTTAAATGAATATCTCCAAAAGATTTCTTTTTCTTTTAAAATAGAAAATATTTTGAAAATTTTGGAAACCTTTTTTAAAATAAAAGAAGCACAAAACAACATCAATTTAAGATTAGCGAGTTTGTTAGTAAATGAAGTTTTAAGATGGCAAAGTTAGTAGAAGTAAGACTGAGAGAAATAGGTTGGACAGAACCTTTTTTAACTGAAATCGATTTGAATTTGGGAGAGTTAGTAATAGTAGAGCAAGAGAGAGGTATTGATTGGGGAGAAGTAATTTCAGAATCTGTAGAGTTCATGGAGACTCAAAAAAAAGAGTATAAAAAAGTAATAAGAAAGGTTAACAAAGAAGATTTAAAACAAATCCAAGAAAATAAAAAAGCTGCTAAGTCAGCTTTAAAAGTTTGTGAAAAGAAGGTCTTAGAACATAAATTGCCTATGAAGTTAGTAGGAGCTGAATACTCTTTTGATAGAACAAAAGTCATCTTTTACTTTACAGCTGATCACAGGATAGATTTTAGAGCTTTAGTTAGAGATTTGGCAAAGATATTTAAGATAAGAATAGAAATGCGCCAGATTGGAGTTAGAGATGAGGCGAAGATTTTTGGAGGATTAGGGATCTGTGGGAGACCTTTATGTTGTGCTACTTTTTTAAAAAGTTTTTCTCCAGTGAGTATAAAATTAGCTAAAGAACAGCAGTTGCCTTTGAATCCTCAAAAGATATCAGGGGTATGTGGGAAATTGATGTGTTGTTTAGGTTTTGAGGCAGATATTTATAAAGAGATTTTAAAAAAATTACCTAAAGTCGGAAAGGAGATAAAAACTCCTCAAGGAAAAGGAAAAGTCGTAGCTTTAAATCCATTAAAACAATCAGTGATTGTAGAATTAGAAGATAGACAAATAGAATATTTTATAAAATGAAGATTATTTATATTACCACTCCTCTTTACTATGTAAATGCACCTCCCCACATAGGTCATGCTTATACTAACATAATAGCAGATTCTTATAATAGGGCTTTAAAACTCTTAGGAAAAAAAACCTTTTTTTTAACAGGTACTGATGAACATGGACAAAAAGTATTGAATGAAGCTAAGAAAAGAAATCAAGACGTTAAAGAATTTGTAGATTCAGTTCAAGAGAATTTTAAAAAACTATGGAAAATTTTAAATATTGAATATGATGATTTTATAAGAACTACACAACCCCGACACACCAAAATAGTCAAAAAAGTATTAGAGATTCTTTTTAAAAAAGGAGAGATCTATGAAGGGTTTTATGAAGGGTTTTATTGTGTTCCATGTGAGACTTTTTGGAATAAAAAAGATTTAATTTCAGGAGAAAGATGCCCTCAATGTAAAAGGAAAGTAGAGTTTTTAAAAGAGAAGAATTATTTTCTAAAGATATCAAAGTATCAAAAAGATTTAGAAAAATTTTTAAAAGAAAATCCAGATTTCATTTATCCTACACAGAGATTCAATGAGATAATAGGTTTCTTGAACACACATAATTTAGAGGATATTTGTATTACTCGTCCTAAAAAAAGACTAAGTTGGGGAGTAGAAGTTCCCTTTTCTCCTGAATATGTAACTTATGTGTGGTTCGACGCGCTTTTAAATTATATAAGTGCACCCGGTTTCTTAGAAGATGAAGATAAATTTTCCAAACTATGGCCAGCAGATGTCCATTTTATAGGTAAAGATATATTACGTCAGCATGCAATATTGTGGCCTATAATTTTAAAAACTTTGGATTTAGATTTTCCTAAAAAAATAGTAGCTCATGGTTGGTGGTTGGTGGGAGAAGAGAAGATGTCTAAATCTAAAGGAAATATAGTTTCGCCTTTTATATTTTGTGAAAAATATTCAAGCGATGCTTTAAGGTTTTTTATGTTAAGGGAAGTACCTTTAGGTCAAGATGGAAACTTTAATGAGGAAAATTTTGTTCACAGGTACAATTCAGACTTAGCAAATGATTTAGGAAATCTTATATTTAGAACCCTTACTATGGTAGAAAAATATTTTAATTGTGAGTTAGAACCATCTGAAAAAGCTCCTTTTTCTGGGTTTTCTCAATTTTTAGATAAGAAAGATTTGTTAAAAAGATACTTAGAGGAGATAAATTTCTATAACTATTTAGAAGAAGTATTTAAATTCATTAATACAGCTAATAAGTTCATAGAAGAAGAAAAACCTTGGCAGATGGCAAAAGAAAACAGAAAAGACCTTCTAAGAGATTTCCTCTATCAGCTTTTAGAAGTATTGAGATTGGTAGCTTTATTACTTTCACCAGTGTTACCTGTTACTTCCAAAAAGATCTTTGAACAATTAAATTTTGAATCAGAGTTAAATTTTGAGAAAGAATTTGTTTGGGGATACATGAAAAGAAAGATAGTCATTAAGAAATTTCCCCCTCTTTTTCCAAGGATTAAATGGTAGATTCTCATTGTCATTTAGATTTTCAACAGTTTGATAAGGATAGATTTTTTGTAATAAAGAGATGCCAAGAGACTTTAAATTTTTGTATTAATCCTACAGTTAATGCAGAGTCTGTTAAAAAATCTTTAGAAGTATTAAAAGACTATGAGTTTATCTATATTCTTTTAGGATTTCATCCTCATTATGCAAAAGATTTTAAAAATGAAATCTTAGAGTTTTACAAAGATTTACTTAGAAAAGAAAAGAAGATAGTAGGAATAGGAGAAGTTGGATTAGATTTTTACAAAAACCTTTCTCCTAAAAATATACAAATCAATGTCTTTGAAAAATTTTTGGAGTTAGCTATGCAATACAAACTTCCTTTAGTTATCCATTTGAGAGAAGCTGAATCTGAAGCAGAGAGAATACTAAATAATTATAAATTTAATTCACCTGTAATAATGCATTGTTTTTCACATTCATATAGATTTTTTGAGTATTGTCTTGAGAGAGGATTTTATTTAAGCTTTGCAGGAAACATAACTTATCCTCAAAATAATCTTTTGAGAGAGATTTTAAAGAAAACCCCTTTAGATAGACTTCTTTTAGAGACAGATTCTCCTTATCTTACTCCTCAAGAGAAGAGAGGTTTAAGAAATGAACCCAGTTTTATAATTTATACTTTAAGATTTGTCTCTGAACTTATAAATTTGGAAGAAAAGAAATTAGAGAAAATAATTGAAGAAAATTCAAAAAAAGCTTTTATGATAAACAGATGAAAGGATTTAAGACTCTTTATTTTAAATCAGGTTTTCTTTATATTTTAGATCAAAAAAAACTCCCTCAAAAATTAAGTTATATAAAATGTAAAACTGTAAAGGATGTATTTAGAGCTATTAAAAACATGCATGTAAGAGGAGCTCCAGCTATTGGAGTAGCTGCTGGATTTGGAGTATATTTAGGTATAAAAAATGAAAAGAAATACATCTATAAAAAAGCAAAACAGAGTATAGAATTATTAAAGAAATCTAGACCCACAGCTAGGAATCTCTTTTGGGTATTAGAGAGAATGGAAAAAATTTTAGAGGAAAACAAAACTATTGCTCTGAATGCGCTTAAAAAAAAGATTTTGAAAGAAGCTAAAACTATCTATGAATGGGAGAAAAAGGTAGCTTACCAGATAGGAAAAGAAGGTGCTAAACTCATAAAAAAGGGAGATAGGATTCTTACTATATGCAATGCTGGAGCATTAGCTACTGTAGATTGGGGGACTGCTTTAAGTGTAATTTACATAGCTTCAAAGAATAAAAAGAATATAAAAGTTTATGCTTTAGAGACAAGACCTTTATTACAAGGTGCAAGATTAACCTGTTGGGAGTTAAAAAGAGAAGGAGTAAATACAATTCTTATTTGTGATAATGCAGCTGCTAAATTGATGGCTGAAGGAAAGATAGACAAAATCATAGTAGGAGCTGATAGGATAACTTTGAATGGAGATACAGCCAATAAAATTGGTACTTTAAATTTGGCAATTTTAGCAAAGTATTTTAATATTCCTTTTTATGTAGCAGCTCCTACTTCTACTTTTGATCTTTCTTTAGAAACAGGTTCTCAAATTCCTATAGAAGAAAGAGATAAAAAAGAAGTACTTTTTATAAATAATAAACCCATAGCTCCTTTAGATGTAAAAGTTTATAACCCAGCTTTTGATGTTACTCCTCATACTTTAATAACAGCATTCATAACAGAAAGAGGAATTATACAAAGACCTTTCAGAAGAAATATTCTGAAAACTTTTAAGGAAAGATGATAGGTTCTAATTTAGAATTGGATTTGGTAAAAAGATTAGAAAAAATAAATTTTAAAGATAAATTTCTAGTA
Organism: uncultured bacterium; assembly: GCA_965541615.1. Lineage (GTDB taxonomy): Bacteria > Omnitrophota > Gorgyraeia > Duberdicusellales > CBEUCJ01 > CBEUCJ01. The sequence continues at coordinate 151,196 of CBEUCJ010000004.1, forward strand.
AAGGGAATAGGTGATGATTGTGCAGTTATAAAATATTTAGGTGATTATTATCTTTTAATTTCTAGTGATGTTTCAGTAAACAAAGTTCATTTTGATTTGAAGAAAGATCCTTTAAAATTTATTTTAGAAAAAGCAGTTTTAAGTAGTGTTTCAGATATTTTAGCTTGTGGAGGAAGACCTTTATACTTGATTTTGAGTGCAGCTTTTCCTAAAGATATTTTGAAAAAGTATAAAGAGATAATAGAGATTTTAAAAAAAATAAGTAAAAAATTTAATTTAAAGCTTATAGGAGGAGATACGAGTAAAGCTCAAACTGCTTTTATAGATGCAACTGTTATTGGTTTGGTGAGAAAAAAAGAGCTTCTTTTGAGAGATAATGTGAATTTGGGAGATAAGATTTTTGTCACAGGCACTTTAGGAAAAGGAAAGTTTAAAAAATGGAAATTAAGATATAAAGAAGTAGAGTTGATTAAAAAATACAGTCCTAAAGGAGTAATAGATATAACAGATGGTTTAGTCTTAGATTTATATAGAGTTTTAAGCAAGAAAAAGTTAGGAGCTTATCTCTATAAAGAAAATATTCCTTTATTTAAAAAAGCTAGTTTGGAAGACGCTCTATTTTGGGGAGAAGATTTTGAGATTCTTTTTTTCTTATCATCTCAAAAAACTAAAACCTTTTTAAATTCAGAAGATTTTAAAAAAGCTAAATTTTCTTTTATTGGAGAAGTAATACCAGAAAAAGCTATTTACTTAAAAGATAAAAGTTCCAAAAAAAAGCTACCTATAAAAGGCTATTTACATTTCTAAAATGGTTTTAAACTCAGATTCTTACAAAGATACTCTTTTTATAGCACAAACTTTAGGTAATTTCTTAAAAGAAAAGGATGTCGTTTTGTTTTCAGGAGAGTTAGGTGCAGGAAAGACTACATTCATAAAAGGAATATGTAAGGCAAAAGGTGTAAATTTTAACAGAGTAAATTCCCCTTCTTTTGTAATTTTAAATATTTATGAAGGCAAAATAAAAATATTCCATTTTGATTTCTTTAGATTAGATACTTATCAAATCTTAGACTTAGGAATCTACGATTATTTAGAAGAAAATGCTCTTTTTTTAATAGAATGGTCTTGTAAGATTAAAGAATTTTTGGAAAGAAAAGATATTGAGGTAGAGTTAGAGTATTTAGATTTAAATAGAAGAAAGATAACATTTAGATATTTTTCAAAAAGGGGAAAAAATATTTTAGAAGGATTCAAAAAAGCTTTAAAATGAAAGCATTCTGTTTGGAAATGTCAAATTCTAAAAATTTAGTTTTAGCATTTAAGAACGATGATTCAGAATATTTTGTAGAGTTAAAGACTCAAATCTATAAATCAGAGATTGTATGGGATTTGGTAAAGGAAGGTTTTGAGAGAATAAATTTAGTGCCTTCTGATTTAGATTTTATAGGAACAGGTTTAGGGCCAGGTTCTTTTACAGGCTTAAGAGTAGGTTTAAGCATAATAAAAGGGATAGCTTTAAGTTTAAATATTCCTGTAGTAGGTGTTAGCAGTTTTGATCTGTTAGCTAAAGGTGTTTTTTTTAATGGGAGACTGTGTATTCTTTTTGATGCTAAGAAAGGATTGTTTTACACAGCTATTTATACTAAAGATTTTAAATTAAGGAAAGTATTAAAAGAGTCTTTAAAAACTTTAGATGATTTAAAAAAGATCTTGGAACCTGGAATTTTTATTTTAGGTGATGGAGTAAAGTTATTAAATAAAAAGTTTATTAAAAGATTTAAAGTTCTTGAAGAAGATTTTTCCTATGTAAATCCCAGAGTGCTCTTAAATGAATGCATAAATAGATTTAAAAAGAAGAGGTTTTTAAAATTAGAGAGATTAAAACCTTTGTACTTACACCCATTAGAATGTCAAGCGGCAAAAGCTTTTTAAGTTGGGCAGAGATAGATTTAAAAGCTTTAAGAGATAATTTTTTGAATTTAAGGAAGTATTTACCTCCGCAAGTAAAAATTTTAGTTACAGTAAAAAAAGATGCTTATGGACATGGAATTTTAGAGATAAGCAGAGAACTCCAAAAATTAGGCTGTGATTTTTTAGGTATAAATGGGATAGAAGAAGCTCAAATTTTAAGGAAAAATAATATAACTCTTCCCATATTGAACTTAGGATTAATTCTAGATAAATACCAGGCAGAAGAGATTTTAAGACTAAATGTATCTCAAACTGTAAGTAGCATAAAAATATGTAAAATTTTAAATGGATTAGCTTCTAAATTTAAAAAGAGACAAGCTGTGCATTTAAAAATAGATACAGGTATGAGAAGGTTAGGTATTCATATAAAAAAGTTAAAGAGTTTCTTAAAAGATTTTAAGAAATTTGAGAATCTATATTTAGAAGGAGTCTTTACTCATTTTCCAAGTGCAGATATAGATAAAGAATTCACGTTAGCGCAGATAAGAGAGTTTAAAAAGATCATAAAAGATATAGAAGAATCTGGTCTTCATCCTAAATTTTACCACTCTTCAAATAGTGCAGGTCTATTAAGATTTAAAAAAGCCTATTTTAATATGGTAAGACCAGGTTTGTTAATCTATGGAATAAATCCTTTGGATAAAAAGATAGGTTTAGACTTAAAACCTGTAATGAGCGTAAAGAGCAGAGTGATCTTTGAGAGGATAGTCAATAAAGGAGAAGGGATAAGTTATCATCAGACTTACATTGCAAAAAGGAGGATGAAAGTTTATACCATAGCTATTGGGTATGGCGATGGTTTACCTTTTCTCTTATCGAACAGAGGCAGAGTCTTGATTAAAGATAAGTTTTATAAAATAGTAGGAAGGGTTTGTATGGATTTTATAATGTGTAAAGCTCCATTAAAAGAAAATATAAAAATAGGTCAAGAAGTAATTATTATGGGAAAGAGTATGAATAAAGAGATAAGATGCCAAGATATAGCAAAGTTAGCACAAACTATTCCTTATGAGATCTTATGTAGGTTTGGAAGTTCTCTTAAAAGGAAATACATAAAATAACTCTAATTGAGACTTAAAAAATTTAATATCCCCCACAAACAAGCCAAAAAAGGAAGGAGCCAACAACTTAAGAAAGGATTTAGAAAACCTGTTTTTCCCAAAGCCACACTTATGCTTAAAGCTACATAGAATACAAATGAACACAACACACTCATTCCTAAATTTGAAAGAAGATAAGTAGTTTTTTTAATTCTCAAGAAAATCCCTAAAAAAGTAAGGTTTAAAAATATAGGTAAAAAACATATTACATATTTCTTATTTAACTCTGCAATTAAGTTTTTGGCTATCTCATAAGCATTTATTTTTTTAAAATACTTTATTTTTTCTTTTAATATTTTAGTAGGTAAAATTTCAAAAGGTCCACTCCTTAACATTAACTTTTGAGGAGGAGGAAGATGTAATTTTAGTTCATTGTAAAAGAAGATAGGTTTTTCAGAGGAGAAAAGATCAGAAACACTTACTTTCTTTAATATCCATTTTTTATCTTTATAGATTCCTTCTTGAGCATATATTTTTTTAAAATTATTCTGATCAAAGACTAAGATACCTTTTGCTAAGTTTTTTTTAAGATGAAATTCACTGATTATGATTGCCTGTCCTTTTTCACTGAAATTCATGATGTCTTTAAGAACTTGTTTTTTCTGGATCTTTTGCGAGAAGATTGTAGACTTTAATTCTTTGTATTTTTTTGAGATTTCTGGTAGCCAATATTCACAAAAGTAAAGAGAAAATAAAGAGAGCAAAAAAAGAAAGATTATAATAGGAATAATTATTTTAAAATTACTAATCCCAAAGCTCCTCAAAGCTAATATTTCATTATTTTTATTTAATTCAGTTAAACAAAAGGCATTAGCTACCACAGAACTTAAAGGAATAAAGATAGCTATACTTAAGGAAGCCAAATTGAAAAGATAGTATTTAGCTAACCTTAAAAAGTTTATCTTATGCTTTATTATCTCATCTATATTCGATAGAGAATCACACAGAATGTAAAAAAAAGCAAAGAAGATATAAGAGAATAAAAAGGAGAATAAGAATTTTTTAAAGATATACTTTTGGTATATTTTCATCTCCTAAATACTTTCAAACTGAATGTGAAAAGAAACAGATGTGGTAAGAACAATATAAAAGGAGTAACTTTTTTTTGTGAAGCCAATCCTACTAAAAATAAAAAGAAAGCATAGAATAAACTACTTACCAAGAATCCCAACAAGATATTTAAGGATTTACTTCTTATATGTAACTTTTGAGCTACATTTACTCCAAATAATATAAAAAAGAAAGGAAAAAGCCCCATACTAATTCTTTTAACCATTTCTAATTTCACACCTAATATATCTTTTTTATACTTTAAAAGCATTTTTAATTCAGAGAATTTCATATCTTTTAATTTTTTAGAGATACTTCTTTCTTTTTTCAAATCTAAATTCAAAAACATGTTATCAAACCTTACTTTTATAAATCTATTTGGATATTGGGGGTTTATTTCATCGTAAACCCCATCATGTAATTTTAATTTCACTTTACCTTCATCTTTTAAATATAAAAATTCAGCTTCTTTTGAGAATATAGTTCTCTTACTATTTTTCTCATAAATGAATACATTGAACAATTTATTATCTCTTACTTCATACACAAATATTAAAAAGCCTTTAAAGTTATCTATAAAACTTGCAGGTTCAAATAAAATAGTAGGATTCTTTTTTAAGATCTCTTTTAAAGCTTTACGTTGTTTAAAGTGCATAGAAGGAATAAAATCTAAATATAAATAGATGCTAAAGAAAGAGAGCAGAACCCCTAAGATTAATAAAGGCAAGACTATTTTTAAAAAACTAAGGCCAGCTGTCTTTAAAGCTAAGATCTCATTGTCTTGAGACATCCTTCCTATAGATAAAAAACATGCCAATAAGCAAGAAGTAGGTATACTGTAATTTAAAGAAGAGAAGATTCCCCATAATAAAGATTTGAATGCATTTACCAAAGGTAGACCTTTTCTAATTACAGAATCTGCTAATACAAAAAGATTTCCGAGAAAAAAGAGTCCAAAAAAGAGCATCAGAGATATTAAAAAAGACCATAAAAATTCAAGTACAATATACTGATTAGCTAATCTCATTACGCGCCAGACTAAATACGTAAACTTTTTTGATACCTTTTTCTTTTAAAACTTTTGCTGCTTCATTTACTGTAGAACAGGTAGTTAATACATCGTCTACTAATAAAATTGTTTTAAGGTTTAAATCTTTAGCAAAAAATCTTCCCTTTATATTTTCTTTTCTTTCTCTTTTATTTAATCTGATTTGCGGTCTGTAGTATTCTTTTACTCTTATAGCATCTATTACAGGTTTTCTGAAGATTTCAGCTATAATTTCAGCTATTATCTTTGCATGGTTGTATTCTCTGTCTTTTAATTTTAAAGGATGCATAGGAATGAAGGTGATTCCTTCAAAAGGTAAATTAGATAGCAAATACGAATTTTCTTTTATCTTTTCTTTAAAAAATTCTTTTAAAAATGTATAATGCTTGTATTTGAGAAGATGGATGATTGTTTTTACTGGCTCTCTGTATAAAAACAAAGAGATAGCTTTATCAAAAAAAGGTTTATTTTTATAGCATTCACTACATAATCCAGAGGTATTCAGATTTTTTAAAGGTAAAGAGCATATCCTGCACAAAGGAGGCTTAATCTTAGGAAGTTTTTGAGAGCACTCATTACAAAGAGCAAATTCATACTCATTTAACTTTTTTTTACATACTATGCATATTTTAGGAAAGAATACATTAACTAAATTTTTTAAAAGTTCTTTTAAATTCATCTTGCAAATTTTAACATTTAGGTTTTTGTTTGTCAAAAAAGGAATTAATAGGTAAAATTTAGAGAGTATGAAAAAGTCTCTTAAACTTTTAAATTTAATTAAGAAAAAAGCTTTTTTTAAAAAGAAAGTTAAACTCTCTTCCGGAAGAATTAGCAATTACTATATAGATGCTAGGTTGATAACCTTAGATTCAGAAGGATTATGGTTAATTACTAAAACCATTTTTTCTTTTATTAAAAAAAATAAGATAACCTGTGTAGGAGGCCCTACCTTAGGAGCTGATCCTATAATAGGAGCTTTGCTTTTATATTCAAAGATGAGAGGTTACAAATTGAAAGGATTTATAGTGCGTAAGGAAAGGAAATCTCATGGTATGAAAAGATTAATTGAGGGAGAGTTTCCAGACAAAAAAGATAAAGTTTTAATAATAGATGATGTGGTTACTACAGGAAATTCTCTTTTAAAAGTAATAGAGATTTTGAAGAGAAAAGGCATTAAAATATTTGGTTGTTGTTGTATAGTAGATAGACAAGAAGGAGCTCAAGAGCTTTTAGAAAAGAAGAAAATACCACTTTTTTCTATTTTTACTCTTTCTGATCTTAAATGAAAATCTTTCTTGCCTCTAAGTCTGAAAGGAGAAGGTCTTTACTTAAAAAAACCAAATTAAGATTTAAAGTCTTAGAACCAAAAGTAAAAGAGGAAAAAGAAGGTCTTCCTCAAAATGTAGTCATTTTGAATTCTTTTAAAAAAGCTATGTGGGCTGCAAAAAGAATAAAGGAAGGTTTAATTATTTCAGCAGATACCATAGTTTATTGTAATAAAAGAATTTTCACAAAACCTAAAAACAGACTACAAGCTTTCAAAGCTTTGAAAATTTTAACAGAGAATCCCCATGAGGTCTTTACAGGTTTGACTTTAATAAAAAAAGAGAAAAAAAATTTAAGAATTTTAACAGACTTTGAAAAGACAAAAGTTTATATGGACAAATTAAAAAATTCTCACTTAAAAGCTTATCTTAAAAAAGAAGATTTTAAAGCTTGGGCAGGAGGATTTAATGTGGAAGAAAAAGGAAGTTTATTTATAAAAAGAGTAGAGGGTTGTTTTTATAATGTTGTGGGTTTACCTTTAAATAAGCTTCGTAAGATGTTAGAGAAATTTTCAATAAATATTTTAATCATTTTGCTGGTATTGTGTTTAGGGTGTGTTGAATTTAACCCGGTTACTTTAAGAAAAGAAATAGTCTTTATTAGTGAAGAAAAAGAATTTCAAATCGGTCTGAATTTAGCTAAAGCAATAGAAAAACAATTTAAGATAATTAAAAACCCCACAGAATTAAAAAGACTAAATAGTATATTAAAAAGACTATCTAAAGTACAGGAAAGAAAAACTATGATTTTTTACATAGATATAATAGATAAGAAAGAAATAAATGCCTTTACAATACCAGGAGGTCACATTTATGTATTCAGTGGACTTTTAGATTTTGTAAAAGATGAAGATGAATTAGCCTATGTTTTAGCTCATGAGATAGCTCATCAAGTAGCAAGACATCCAATTAAGAAACTTGAAAGCTTGTTAGGAATAAACATATTGCAAATATTGAGTTCTCGTATAGATTCTCCTGAGTTCGTCAGAGGTTTGGATTTAGCTTTAGCTTCTATTTTAAGCGCCTATTCTATAGAAGATGAGTTTTTAGCAGATTCTTTAGCGATTAAGTATTTAAAAAAAGCTGGTTTCAATCCTGAAAAGTCTATAAGTTTTTTAAAAAGATTACAAAAAGAAGAATCAAAAAAAATAAGGCCTCTTTCTTATTTTAGGACTCACCCTTACATTACACAGAGGATTACAAACATTAAAAAAATATTAAAACTTCCTCTTTCTTTTGAAGATTTAGTAAATGAATAAGATTAACACAACATTGCCGGAGAGGGGACTCGAACCCCCACCCTCATCTGAGGACGAGATCCTGAATCTCGCGCGTCTGCCAATTCCGCCACTCCGGCTTTTACAGAATAAAATATATATTTTTAGAACTAATTTGTCAAATTTGGATATCTCTAATAAAATTAAAGGATGCTAAATACTTTAGAGATCTATTCAGCTATATTCAAAATTTTCTTGTTAGGATTTTTGGGAGCATTTTTTGTAAAAATAAGGTGGTTAAATAAAGATGCATTGGATTTTTTGACAAATTTTTTGGTTAAAGTAACAGTTCCTTCGTTGATATTTTCTGTATTTATTAAAGAGTCTCAGATATTTAAGGTATACAATCTAAAAGTATTCTTATCTGTGAATATTTTGATAGCAGGTTTAGGACTTTTACTAGGAATAATAAGTCTCCCTTTTATAAAAAATAAGAATATTTACAGAGAGTATTTACTTTTAATTACATTTCAAAATTGTGGGTATTTGCCTATGAATCTTTCATTATTTTTATTTTCTCCTCAACTTCATTTAAAATTTTTAAGTTATGTTTTTATGTATCTTTTAGGATTTAATTTTTTAATGTGGTCTTTGGGAAGTTTTTTTATGAGTAGAGACAAATTTAATTTGAAACACCTCTTTAATATGCCTTTTTTAAGTGTTTTGTTTTCTTTTTTACTAATAAAGTCAAATCTTTATAAATTTATTCCTAAAACTATTTTAGAGGTAGCGAGTATTTTAGGAAAGATCACTTTCCCTTTATCTATGATCGTGTTAGGAGCTATTTTATTTAAAAGAGAAAAATTCCAATTAGGAAATTTAAAAGCTTTGAGTATTTTATGTTTAACAAAGCTTTTAATCTTACCTTTAATAGTGTTTTTTATTTTAATATTCGTAAAAATAGATACATTTTTAAAATTGTTTATTTTTATTCAATCTATGATGCCTTCAGCAGTCTCTTTATCTATAATAGCTATGTGGCAAAAAGGAGCTGAAGATTTTGTAGCTGAAGGAATATTTTTAACTACTTTTTTAAGTATTTTAACTATTCCTTTTTGGTTGAATATCTTTAAAATATATGTTATAAATGGATAAGAGAATAGTAGCTCAAAATAAGAAAGCTTTAAGAGATTATCAGATCTTTGAAAAGTATGAAGCAGGAATAGTGTTAAAAGGATCTGAAGCAAAGTCTTTAAGAGAAGGTAAATGTAGTTTAGATGGGAGTTTTGTTCGTATTGAGAATGGGGAAGCTATAGCTTATAATATCCATATTCCTGAATTTGAAAAATCCTCTATATTTAAACATAACCCTAAGAGAGAAAAGAAACTTCTTTTAAAGAAGAAAGAGATAAAAAGATTGCTAGGTTTATTGACTCAAAAAGGATTTACTTTAATTCCACTTAAGTTATATTTTAATGAAAGAGGATGGGCAAAATTAGAATTAGGACTGTGTAAAGGAAAGAAAAAATTTGAGAAGAAAAAGAAGATAAAAGAAAGAGAGATAGAAAAGCAAGCTCAAAAAGAAATTTCAAAATTTTGGAGAAGAAATTTTTAAAGCTCTTTTAAAATTGATGGGGGTGAAGGGATTCGACTCAAGAAGAGGGTAAGGAGCTGCATGCAGGCGGGTTAGCCGGCCTTAACAGGCTAACAAAATATAACTGCCACACCTTACAGACTCTATGCTGGGTTTACACCCAGCATGGCACCTGCTTTAAATTAAAGCAGGGCTCTGAATACTCTGCGCCTCTCAGAGTATTCAGGGTAATTTAAAGAGGCTACCTTTAAGAGCAAAAGCCCCCTGGCTCTTAAAGGGAAGTTTAAAAGGGGGCTGCGAACCTCAGAATCCTGCCTGAGGGGAGTCTGAGGTTCAAAGAAAAAACCTCAGGCTAAGCATGTAGAGGCTCCTTATTCTCTTCTTGAGGACGCGGGTTCGATTCCCGCCACCTCCACCATTGTTTTTATTATGAGGAAAATTGTATTTTTATTTGTTTTTGCAATTTCTTTATTCAGTCTTCAAAAAACCTTTGCAATTTCTTTAAAAGAAAAGAAATTAGAGGAGTGGGGATTTTTTGTAGGTAAAGGTAAAGCACATTTAAAAGAGAAATCTGATTATAAGATAATTCCTATAGGGTTAAGAATAGGTTTTAAATTAGAGTCTTTATTACCAAAAAGTTTAGGTTCAAAGGTTTTATTAGAATTCGTAACAGAGCCTTTTGTTTCTCTAGTTTCTTCTCCAGATGTTAATTTTGAGATAGGAACAGGTCTCTTATTAAAATGTGGATATAAGTTTAAGAAAATAATTCCTTTCATAGAAACAGGCACTGGTTTCCAGTATACCACTCAACATACAAGAGAAGAGGCTACTCAATGGTGTTTCCAAGTCCAAGGAGGAGCAGGATTTTATTATTTTTTTGATGACAATAGAGCTGTAAACTTTGGATATAGGTATAGACATTTCTCCAATGCGAGTGTAAAACAACCCAACAAAGGAGTAGACGTCCATTCTTTCTATATAGGTTTCTCAAGATTTTTTTAATGAAAAGGAAAAAGCGATTTAAAATAAAATTAAAATACTCATTTTCTTACCATAATTTGTTGCTTTCATAGTGCCCCAATTTTAAGAGATGAAAGTACTCGTAATTAATGAACCTTTTATAAAAAATTTTTGTCGTTGTCAACGATGGCCTGCTCGTACTCGAGGAAGAGCTTTAAGACCTCCAGATTGGTTAGCATATGTTACAGCTGTGTTAGAGAAAGAAGGAATAGATGTAGAACTTTATGATTTTGTTGCTGAAAGATGGGGGAAAGATAAGTTAAGGTATCTGGTTAAAGACAAAAGACCTGATTTTGTAATTTTAGATTCCACAACACCTTCTATTTATTCTGATATTAAATGTGCTCAAATTATAAAAGAAGTTTCATCTGCTAAAGTTATAATGGTAGGCACTCATATATCTGCTTTACCTGAAGAGACACTGCAATTAGCACAAGGAGCAGTAGATGTTGGTTGCATTGGAGAATTTGATTATACTGTATTAGATGTGATAGAAAATTTTGATAATTTAGATAAGGTGAAAGGAATAGCTTACTGGAAGAATGGAAAGGTAGTAAAGACTCAGCCCCGTCCATTAATAGAAAATTTAGATGACCTTCCTTTTCCTGCATGGAGACATATCGATATTATGAAATATTTTGATGCGACAAGACTCTATCCTTATATCGATATTATTGGAGGAAGAGGTTGTCCTTTCAAATGTATATTCTGTCAGTGGCCTCAGCTAATGTACGGTAATAAATATAGATTAAGGAGTCCAAAAAATATTGTAGATGAGATAGAGTACGATTTAAAGATATTTCCTCAACTTAAGAGAGGGGAATTCTTTTTTGAAGACGATACTTTTACAGTAAGTAAAGAAAGAGCTTTTTTAATTTGTGAAGAAATAAGGAGGAGAAATTTGAAAATCACTTGGTCAGCTAATGCTCGACCAGATATTTATGATGTTAAGTTATTTAAAGAAATGCGTAAAGCTGGTTGTAGAGAGCTTCTTGTGGGATTTGAGTCAGGAAGTCAAGATATTTTAAATAATATAAAAAAGGATTACCGAATAGAAGAAGCTTATAAATTTATGGAAGCGACTCGGAAAGCAGGTATTGAGGTGCATGGATGTTTTGTTTTAGGTTTACCTGGAGAAAATAAAGAGACTATAAGAAAAACTATAAATTTTGCTTTAAGCTTAGGAGTAAATACTTTACAATTCTCAGCAGCTCTCCCTCTTCCAGGGACAGAGTATTTTGAATGGTGTAAAAACAAAGGATTACTCAAATCTAAAGATTGGCGAGATTGGCTAAGAGGTAATGAGCAAGGAGCAGTTGTAGATTATGAGAATTTGACTATTCAGGAGATAAATAAAGCTGTAGATGAGGGACTTAAAAAATTCTATCTTAATCCTAAATTTATTTTTAAATTTATTTTTAAAAATAGAAATTGGAATGATTTATATCGTAAAATTAGAGGAGGATTAAATTTTTTGGAGTACCTTTTTAAAAAGTATATTTAATAATGAAAATTATCTCTTTAACAGCTCAAAAATTCTCCTCCAAAAACTAAATTATAAGGTTCTGAATTTAAGGATTTTGTTAAAAAAGAGGTTATTCTTTTATCCTTGTATTCTTATAGGTAGTATTATATAATAATCAAAAAAATTCATAAATTTTTTTCAAGAACAAATAAAGGAGGAGAAAATGGGGCTTAACTATTTTTTGACTGAAGAACAACAAATGCTTAAAGAACTTACTCAAAAGATAGTGAATGAAAAAATAAAACCTGTTGCTAGAGAATATGATGAATCTGGAGAGTTTCCCAGAGAGATTATTAAAGAATTAGCTAAAGCTGATCTTTTTAGAATATTTGTTCCTGAAGAGTATGATGGTTTGGGAAGCAAAGTTTTAGACTTATGTATTGTAGTTGAAGAGCTCTCAAAAGGGTGTGCAGGAATATCTGCTTCGTATGCGGCATGTGCTTTAGGGACCATTCCCATAATACTCTTTGGTTCAGAATCTCAAAAAAAGAAGTATTTACCTAAGATAGCTTCAGGAGAGTATCTGGTAGCTTTTGCTTTGACTGAACCTGAAGCAGGGAGTGATGCTTCAAATATTCAGACTCAAGCTAAAAAAGAAGGTGATTTTTATATTTTAAATGGAACTAAACACTTTATTACTAATGGAGGAGAAGCTGATATCTATGTAGTAATAGCTATGACAGATAAAACCAAAGGAGCAAGAGGAGCTTCAGCTTTTATCGTAGAGAAAAATACTCCAGGTTTTAGTTTTGGTAAAAAGGAAGAAAAAATGGGAATAAGAGCTTCAGCAACAAGAGAGTTAATATTTCAAGATTGTAAGATTCCAAAGGAGAATTTGTTAGGAAGAGAAGGTTTAGGGTTTATTATTACTATGAAAACTTTTGATTATTCAAGACCTGGAGTAGGAGCTCAAGCTGTAGGTATTGCTCAAGGAGCTTTTGATATAGCTTTAGAATATGCTCATAAGAGAATTCAATTTTCAAAGCCAATCTCATCTTTTCAAGGAATCCAATGGATGTTAGCAGATATGGCTACAAAGATCGAAGCTGCCAGGAGCTTAGTTTACAATGTGGCAAGGTTTATAGATTCAGGTGCAAAGAATTTTACTAAAGAAGCTGCAATGGCAAAGTATTATGCTTCTGAAGTCGCTATGGAAGTTACTACCAAGTGTGTTCAGATTTTAGGAGGATATGGCTACATGCGTGAATATGGAGTAGAAAAATTCATGAGAGATGCCAAGATCACTCAAATTTATGAAGGCACAAATCAAATTCAATTGAACGAAATAGCTTCAGGTTTGATAAAAGAATTATTAAAGAAATGAAAGTAATAGTCTGCATAAAGCAAGTTCCAGAGACTACTCAAGTTCAAATCGATCCTAAAACTAATACCTTAATTAGAGAAGGAGTTAATTCTATTATAAATCCTTTTGATATGTATGCTATAGAAGAAGGTGTAAGATTAAAAGAAAGATACGGAGCTCAAACTTATGTTATTACTATGGGACCTCCTCAGGCAGAACAAGCTCTGCGAGAGGCTCTTAGCTTAGGAATAGATATAGCTATTCACCTAACAGATAGAGCTTTTGCAGGTTCAGATACCTATGCTACAAGTTTAGTTTTAGCAAAAGCTATTAGAAAATTAGGGGAATTCGATATTATTTTATGTGGTAAACAGGCTTCAGATGGTGATACTGCTCAAGTAGGGCCTGGTATTAGTGCACATTTAGATATTTCTCAGATATGTTATGTAAAAAAGATCAGGGAAATAAATTTAGAGAAAAAATACATAATAGCTGAAAGTATGACAGAGGAAGGTTATGAAGTTGTAAAAGCAAGCCTTCCTTGTTTATTAACAGTAGTTAAAGAAATAAATGAACCGAGATTACCCTCCTTAAGAGGTATGCTTAGAGCAAAAAAGGCTGAGATTATTAAATGGACTCACAAAGATCTAAATTTAGATGAATCACAAGTTGGATTAAAAGGTTCGCCTACTCAGGTAGTAAAGATTTTTACTCCTCCTCCTAGAGAGAAAGGTAAGATTTTAGATGGAGAAAATCCTGAGAGTATAAATGAAGTGGTAAAAATTCTAAAAAAGATGGTATGTTGAGAGTAATTTTAGAAAAGTGTACAGGTTGTGGACTCTGTGTAAAGGTTTGTAAAGAAAAAGCAATTACAATTAAAGACAAAAAGGCTCATATAGACTTAGATAAGTGTACTCTTTGTAAGATATGTGTAGAAAGTTGTCCTTTTAAAGCAATAGAACTTGCTGAAGTTAAGAAGACTATTTCAGAAAAAAGAGAAGGTGTATGGGTATTTGCTGAACAGAGAAAGGGAAAGATTCATCCCGTTGTATTTGAACTTTTAGGAAAGGGTAGAGAATTAGCAAATAAAAAAAATACTTACTTAGGATGTGTGTTTTTGGGCACTGAAGATATGAAGTCTGAGTTAAGAGAGTTAGAAAAAAGAGGAGTAGATAAAATATTTTGTGTTTTTTCAAAAGAATTGGAGAATTTTTTACCTGAAATTTATTCTAAAATAATAGTCAAATTATGCAAAAAATATAAACCAGATATTTTCTTGGCAGGAGCTACTACCATAGGAAGAGCTTTATTATCTAGAATAGCTGTGAAATTAAAAGCAGGTTTAACTGCAGATTGCACAGGTTTAGATATCAATTCTGAAGGATTGCTCTTGCAAACCAGACCTGCTTTTGGAGGAAATATTATGGCTCAAATTATTACTCCTGTAAACAGACCTCAGATGGCAACAGTGAGATACAAAGTGTTAAAACCAGCTCCTATTTTAAATACCCATAAAGCAGAGTTAATTATAGAAAAGCCAGATGAAGAAGATTTAGATTCTGAAACTCAAATTTTAGAGATAGTAGAGGAGATAAAAGAAAGAGTAAACCTTCAAGAAGCTGATATTATCGTTTCTGGAGGAAGAGGCTTACAAGCAAAAGAAAACTTTAAGTTAATCTTTGAATTAGCAGAAGTTTTGGGAGCTGCTGTTGGAGCGTCAAGAGCTGCAGTAGATAGTGGTTGGATTCCTTATTCTCATCAAGTAGGTCAGACTGGCAAAACAGTGGCTCCCAAAGTTTATATAGCTGTTGGAATTTCAGGGCAGATTCAACATCTGGTAGGAATGCAGTCATCAAAATTTATAATAGCTATTAATAAGGACCCTTCAGCTCCCATATTTAAAGTAGCAGATATTGGAATAGTAGGGGATCTTTTCAAAATCCTTCCTCAGTTAACAAAAAGATTGAAAGAAGGTTCTTAAAATGTTTCTGAAAGAAATAGAGTTAATAGGCTTTAAATCTTTTGCAGACAAAACCAATCTAAAATTTGAGAAAGGACTATCAGTTATCGTAGGACCTAACGGATGTGGAAAATCAAATCTATTTGATGCTATAAGATGGGCTTTAGGAGAGCAGAGTGTGAAATCTCTGAGAGGTAGGTCTTTTGAAGATGTAATCTTTCAAGGGACATCTAAAAGAGAAAAAGCTAAATTCGCTGAAGTAAGTTTAATATTTTCTAATGAAAATAGATTCTTTCCTATAGATGAAGATGAGATAGCTATATGTAGAAGAATTTACAGTACAGGTGAGATTCAGTATTTTTTAAATAGAGTTCAAGTAAGATTAAAAGATATTTTAGACTTATTAAGAGGCACAGGTATAGGTCCAGACAGTTACTTTCTAGTAGAACAAGGAAAAATAGATATAATTTTTAGTCTAAAACCTGAAGAAAGAAGACAGATTTTTGATGAAGCTTCAGGCGTAAGTAAATATAAAGCTAAGAGAAAAGAAGCAGAAACCAAACTCAGAGAGACAGAATCAAACCTTCTTAGGATTATAGATATCTTAAAAGAATTAGAAAGGCAGATGAATTCTTTAGAGAGGCAAGCTAAGAGAGCCAAAAAATACAAAGAATTATACCTTCAACTTTTAGAGAAAGAAGAGTTTTTAAGCTCTTATTTTTATATTAAGAAAACACATGAGTTAGAGAATTTAAGGGAAAAGATTCAGACAAAAGAAGATGAGAAAAAGAATCTAATACAACAAATAAGGACGCTTGAGGAAAGAATAAAAGAAAAAAATCAAAGACTCTCAGAGTTAGACAATCAGATTCAAAAAGACATAACTTCTAAAGAGGTTCTTGTAACAAAGTTAACTGAAAATGAGTCTCTTTTAAATTCAGTAAAAGAGAATATAAAAGAACTGGAGGATAATCTGGAATATTTGAAAAAACAAGCTCAAAGTTTATCAGAAGAAGTAAAAGAAGTTTCTACAAAGAAAGATTCTTTAAAAGATACTCTATGTAAGATTTCAAGAGAGAAAGAGGAAAAAGAAAAGAAGATAAGAGAATTTGAAGATATTATAAAAGATTCTGAAGCTAAGATTAAAGAAAATGAGACTAGGATAAAAGAGATAAAGGAAATTTTGTTGAATTTAAGACCTCAAAGTGTAAATATTAAAAATGAGATTACAGAATTAAATACTTCTCTCCAAATTTTACAATCAAGAAGAAAAAGATTACTTTTAGATCTTCAAAAAACAAAGACTACTTTAGAAGAATTTACTAAAGATTTAGAGGAAAAAGAAAATCTATTGAAAGAATCTTTGAACAAATTAGAAGAACATAATAAAGAAAAGGAAACTATACTCTGTAAGATAAACCAAGAGCAAACAAAAATAAAAGAGAAAGAATCCTTGTTAAGAGAATTAGAGAAGGAAAAGATTTCCCTTTTAGCACAAGAAAAGATAATAAAAGATTTGGAATTTTCTTTCACTCAAGTTTTAGATGAGAAGGAATCGATTTTAATCTTCGATTCATATTTAAGTGAAGAACCAGAATTTATAATATCCAAACCTTTAGAGATTAATCTTAAAGAAAATAAGACTCAAATAAAAGCTTCTTCAAAAATTTTGAATAAGAGTTCTGTAGATATTGAAGAAAGAGTAAAACAGATAGATTCTAAAATTGCTCAGGTGAATAAAGAAATAGGTTATTTAAAAAATTCTTTAGAAAATTCTAAGAAAGAGTTATCGCGAATCGATCAAAAATTAAGTGAAGTAGAAAAGTTTATAACACAATTTAAAAATGATTTAGAAGTAAGTAAGAAAGAGACAGAAAAGGTTATTCAAGAAAAAGAAGTAATAGAGTTCGATTTAGAACAAGCAGATAAAGAGATTAAAGAAAAAGAAACCAATTTATTTGAGTTAGATAATAAACTTAAAGAGAATGAAAAAAGAATAGAAGAACTGGAATCTGAAAAAGAACTCAAAACAAAAGAAATTCAAAATTTATTAGAGACGATAAATCAAAAGAAAGTAGAGATAGCTGAACTCAAAAGTAGTTTAGATTCAGATATTACAAGATTTATTGAAACGCAAAATGCTTTTAAAGAATTAGAAGAAATTTTTGAGAAGAAAAATAAAGAAGCTCAAGAAGTTTTCGAAAAAGTTGAAGAGATAAAAAAGAAGATACAAAATTCTGTTATACAGAGGGATAAGATTTTTGAAAACATAAATAATATAAAATTAGAAAGAGATAAAATTGAAGCTTGTATAAAAGAAAAGATTGAAGAATTAGAGATTTTAAAAAAAGAATTAGTGCAACATAAAAATGATTTAGAAAGAAAGAGAGAATTTTTTAGAGAAATAGAAACTCAGTTATATGAGTTTAAAATGCAAGAGCAAAAGTTATCTATAGAAAAAGAAAATATTTTAAGTAGATTTAAAGAACTTTATCAGAAAGAATTAAATGTAAGCTCAATAAGTTTTGAGTCTTCAGTAGACATAGGGAGTATAAAGAATCAAATAGAGGATTTAAAAAGAAGATTAAAATATATAGGTCAAACTGATGAAACTTCAATTCAAGAATATGAAGATTTGAAAAAAAGATACGAATTTTTGAATTCTCAAAAGCAAGACTTAGAAGATTCAAAAAGAAAATTGCTTTCAGCAATAAATAAAATAAATAAAGTCTCCAAAGAAATGTTTTTAGAGACTTTTGAGAAAGTAAAAAAGGAATTTCAGAAATACTTTGAAATTTTATTCGGAAAAGGAGAAGCCAAAATCTATTTAATAGATGAAAAAGATCCTTTAGAGTCTGGAATAGATATTTTTGTAAGACCTCCAGGAAAAAAACTGCAATCAGTAAGTCTTTTATCTGGGGGAGAAAAGGCTTTAACAGGTATAGCTTTATTATTTGCAATTTTTAAAACAAAGCCTGCTCCCTTTTCTATCTTAGATGAGATAGATGCAGCTTTAGATGAAGCTAATATCGAAAGGTTTTCCCAGATTTTAAAAGAGTTAGCAAAAGATTCTCAATTCATACTAATTTCTCATAATAAAAGAACTATTTCTAAAGCTGATATAATCTATGGAGTCACTATGGAAGAAGAAGGTGTTTCTAAAATAGTATCAGTAAAGTTGAAAGAACCAGATTCTGTTCACGTTTCTTCATAAAAAACACACACTTTATTTTTTCCAAGAGATTTAGCTTTATAAAGAGCTTTATCTGCTTTTAAGATAAGCTCTTCTTTGTTTGAAGCATCTTGGGGAAAGTTAGCCACACCTATACTCACAGTTAGATTTCTTCCTAAAAGTTTTTCTTGACCTTTGAATTTAAAACTTTCAATAGCTTTCCTTAATCTTTCAGCTATTTGAAAAGCAGAGTACTTATCAGTAGAAGGTAAAATTATACAGAACTCTTCACCGCCATATCTTGCAACAAAATCTTCTTTTCTAGATTGAGTTAAAAGAATATGAGATAACGTTTTTAAGATTTTATCTCCTTCTAAATGTCCAAAAGTATCGTTATATTTTTTGAAATCATCTATATCTATCATTAATAAAGATAAGGAATCAGAGTTTTTTTTAGCTTCTTCTAATAATTCCTGAAGTTTTTCTTGAAAATACCCATGGTTCCATAAAGAGGTTAAAGAATCTTTTTTTGCTTGAATTAATGTAGATTCGTATAATTTAGAATTCTCAATAGCTAATCCTGCTTGGTTTGCAAACATATTTAACATTTTTATTTGATCTAAAGAGATTGGGTGTTGAGTTATAAAATTATCTGCATATAAGACACCTATTACTTTATCTTTAGCTAAAAGTGGTACGATAACGAATTCTTCAGTATTAAATACTTTTACTAAAGGATCAGATGCATAGTTTTTTAGAACTTCTTTTCTTACATGTAAAGGCATCTTATCCAAAATAGCCTCATAAATTAAACCAGCAGATTTAGAGAGTTCTAGTTTAATACTGCAGATTAAATTATGCCATTTAGATTTTCTGAACCTTTTTGTTTTAAAATTTTCTATAAGATCCTCAAGAGTTAGTTTTTTTCTTTCTATTTCTTCCCAGATTTTGGCTGCTTCTTCACCAGTATCAGGACCTATTCCCATTTTCCCTTCGATTATTTTTTTATCTTCATCTACCAAAAAGAGAGCTGCCCTGTTAAATCCCAATCCATGGTGGCAAGTCACACCTGTAAGGATAATGTAAAGAATTTCTTCTAATTTTAAGGTAGTGCGCATAGCATTACTTATCTCATAAAAAATATTCAACTCACTCTTTGCTTTTTCTAATTCCTTTTTTAAAAATTCAGTTTCCTTTTCATCCATAGCCAGAGAGTTTATTAACATAGAAACTTAGAGTTTGTCAAGATATAAATTTCATTTAAGAATTTTATCTGCACTTTTGTAAGTTTTCAATGGATTGACTTTTAATTCTTTTTATGATATTTTAAAAAAATGAATACATTTACTCATAAGTTAAAACTCCTTAGTGAGTTTAGTCAAAAGATAAATACTATCTCTTTTAAAAAAACATTGAAAGAAGCTGTAAACGTTGCTACTGAACTTTTAGACGCACAAATAGGTTCACTTTTGCTTTTTGATGAGAAGACAAAAACCTTAAAGATAGCCTATGCAAAAGGTCTTCCTTATAGAATAAGAAAACAGACCTCTTTAAAGATAGGAGAAAGAATTTCAGGTTATGTATTTAAGACAAAGCGTCCTTTGCTTATTAAAAATATAGAAAGGGAAAAGAAATTTAAAAAAATAGGTTCTGAAAGATATTTTACAGCTTCTTTGATAAGTTGTCCTTTAAAAATAGATAGGAAAGTTATAGGGGTAATTAATATAAATAACAAAAAGAATAAAAAACCATTTAATGAGTTAGACTTAGAAATTTTGGTAGGTATTTCTTCTCAAATTGCTCAAAGTATAGATAGAGCTAAACAATTTGAAAAATTACAAAATACATATCGTCAGATTTTAGAATGTCTAATAAATGCTATAGATGCTAGAGACCATTACACCAGACTCCATTCAGAGAGAGTAGCTTTTTATGGAGAGAAGTTTGCTAAAGAGTTAAAACTTCCAAAGAAAGAAGTGGAAGTTATAAAAGAAGCCTGTTTCCTTCATGATATAGGCAAGATAGGAATCCCTGACACTATTCTTAATAAAACTGAGAAATTAAAAAGAGAAGAGTTTGAAATAATGAAACAGCATTCTGTAATCGGTTATAACATTTTAAAGCCTTTAGAATTTTTAGGAAAGATTCCTGAGATTGTAAGAGCAAACCATGAAAGATGGGATGGAAAAGGTTATCCTGATGGATTAAAAGGTGAAGAGATACCATTTGGAGCAAGGATCTTATGTATATGTGATGCTTTTGTAACTATGATAGATAAAAGAGGCTATAAAAGAGCTTTTACTTACAAAGAAGCTTTTAGAGAATTAGAAAGAAACAAAGGTAAGCAATTTGATCCAGATTTAGTAGATGCATTTTTAAGGATTTTTAACAAAGAAACATCTTGACAAAAAAATAATTTTTTCTAAAATTTAATTCAGAAATTATTTAATAAAAATTTAAATTTTCTGAAAATAGATTCCCTTGACAATTGAGAAGAAGTTGATTATACTTTTTAAATGCCATTGTGCTCTTTGAAATAAAAAAGTTAGAATAAAAACCCTTGCGGAGGGTTTGATCCTGGCTCAGAGTGAACGCTGGCGGCGTGGATAGGGCATGCAAGTCGAGCGATCCTGATTTACGAAGCAAGCTGAGGTCTTCGGACCGAAGCTTGTGGAGTAAATCAGGATAGCGGCAAACGGCAGAGTAACACGTGGGTAACCTGCCCTTAGGAGGGGGATAGCCTCCTGAAAAGGAGGGTAATACCCCATAACACCACAGATTCTACGGAATCTGTGGTTAAAGGTGGCCTCTGGGAGGCAACTCCCATGCTACCGCCTAAGGAGGGGCCCGCGGCCTATCAGGTAGTTGGTGGGGTAATGGCCCACCAAGCCTATGACGGGTAGCTGGCCTGAGAGGGTGGTCAGCCTGACGGGGACTGAGACACGGCCCCGACTCCTACGGGAGGCAGCAGTCGAGAATCTTTTGCAATGGGCGAAAGCCTGACAATGCGACGCCGCGTGAGGGATGAAGCCCTTCGGGGTGTAAACCTCTTTTGCCAGGGAAGAAAGCCCAGAGGGTGAATAATCCTCTGGGTCTGACGGTACCTGGCGAATAAGCTGCGGCTAACTCCGTGCCAGCAGCCGCGGTAATACGGAGGCAGCGAGCGTTACTCGGTATGACTGGGTGTAAAGGGTCCGCAGGCGGCTGAGTAAGTGGAGGGTGAAATCTTCGGGCTCAACCCGAAGGCTGCTCTCCAAACTGCTCAGCTTGAGGCCGGGAGAGGAGAGCGGAACTGCCGGTGTAAGGGTGAAATCTGTGGATATCGGCAGGAACGCCAGTGGGGAAGCCGGCTCTCTGGCCCGGTCCTGACGCTCAGGGACGAAAGCTGGGGGAGCGAACAGGATTAGATACCCTGGTAGTCCCAGCCGTAAACGATGGGCACTAGGTGTTGGGCCCTTTAAGGGCTCAGTGCCGAAGCTAACGCGTTAAGTGCCCCACCTGGGGACTACGGCGGCAACGCTAAAACTCAAAGGAATTGGCGGGGGCCAGCACAAGCGGTGGAACACGTGGTTTAATTCGATGCTACGCGAGGAACCTTACCAGGGCTTGACATGCTGGTAGTACCTGCCCGAAAGGGTTAGGGACCCGTAACCAGTCGGGAGCCAGCACAGGTGCTGCATGGCTGTCGTCAGCTCGTGCCGTGAGGTGTCGGGTTAAGTCCCGCAACGAGCGCAACCCTCGCCCCTAGTTGCCAACTCCTCACCAATTTTGGTGAGGATGGCTCTCTAGGGGGACTGCCTGCTTAAAGCAGGAGGAAGGTGGGGATGACGTCAAGTCCGCATGGCCCTTATGCCCTGGGCTACACACGTGTTACAATGCCCGCTACAGCGGGAAGCGAACCCGTAAGGGGGAGCAAATCCCTAAAAAGCGGGCTCAGTTCGGATCGAGGGCTGCAACCCGCCCTCGTGAAGCCGGAATCGCTAGTAACGGCGCATCAGCCACGGCGCCGTGAATACGTTCCCTGGCCTTGCACACACCGCCCGTCACGCCATGGGAGTCGGGGGCACCCGAAGCACCTACATTAGTAGGTGTGAAGGTGAACCCGGCGACTGGGGCGAAGTCGTAACAAGGTAGCCGTACGGGAACGTGCGGCTGGATCACCTCCTTTCTTATTTTTATACAAACCCATCCGCAAGGGTTTTTAATTTTTTTAATAAATGGGCCCATAGCTCAGTTGGTAGAGCACCGTGCTGATAACGCGGGGGTCAGTGGTTCGAGTCCACTTGGGCCCAATGGGGCTGTAGCTCAGTTGGGAGAGCGCCTGCTTTGCAAGCAGGAGGTCACGGGTTCAAGTCCCGTCAGCTCCATGAAAGAAAGCAAGAAGGATATAATTTTAAATTTTTGTAATAAATTTTTGTTCTTTGAAAATGATTTGGAGGTGACGAAAGTATAAAAGGGCTTGCGGTGGATGGCTCGGCTCTGCGAGGCGATGAAGGGCGCGGCAAGCGGCGATACGCCCGGGGGAGCTGCAAGCAAGCTGTGATCCCGGGATTCCCGAATGGGGAAACCCAACTGGCTTAATAGCCAGTTATCCTACTCCTTTTTGGAGTAGGAGGCTAACCCCCCGAAGTGAAACATCTCAGTAGGGGGAGGAAAAGAAATCAAACCGAGATTCCCCGAGTACAGGCGATGGAAAGGGGAACAGCCCAAACCCACAGAGTGTTAAAGCCTGCGGGCGTTGCTCTGTGGGGGTTGCGGGGCCTGCTCAGGGGAGGCCGCAGACTCCCCAGGGAGTTACAAAACTCAAGGGTAGCTGAACCTGCTGGAAAGCAGGGCCATAGAGGGTGATAGCCCCGTAAGCGAAACCCTTGAGTCTCCTGGGAGCAGGTTCCCGAGTACCACGGGGCACGGGAAACCCTGTGGGAAGCTGGGGGGACCACCCTCCAAGGCTAAATACTCCGCAGAGACCGATAGCGCACATAGTACCGTGAGGGAAAGCTGAAAAGAACCCGGGTGACGGGAGTGAAATAGAACCTGAAACCGCAAGCCTACACAGCGGTCGGAGCTCAGGACTTTTATGTCCTGGGTGACGGCGTGCCTTTTGCCTAATGAGCCAGGGAGTTACTGTGTGCAGCGAGCCTAAGGAGCCTAAGAAGCTCCGGAGGCGAAGGGAAACCGAGTCTGAATAAGGCGTTAAGTTGCACACAGTAGACCCGAAGCCAGGTGATCTACCCATGGCCAGGGTGAAACCTACCGAAAGGTAGGTGGAGGCCCGAACGGGTTGACGTTGAAAAGTCATCCGATGAGCTGTGGGTAGGAGTGAAAGGCTAACCAAACCTGGTGATAGCTGGTTCTCCCCGAAATAGCTATAGGGCTAGCCTCGGGGTAGCGGTAGGGAGGTAGAGCACAGGATGGGCTAGGGCGGGCGTATGCCCGTACCAAACCCAACCTAACTCCGAATGCCCTACTTGCGTTCCCCGGGAGTCAGACCACGGGGGATAAGCTCCGTGGTCGAGAGGGAAACAGCCCAGACCGCCAGCTAAGGCCCCTAAAAGCAGGCTAAGTGGTAAAGGATGTGGGACCACGAAGACAGCCGGGATGTTGGCTTAGAGGCAGCCATCATTTAAAGAGTGCGTAACAGCTCACCGGCCGAGTGGTCCTGCGCCGAAAATGAACGGGGCTTAAGCCTGCTGCCGAAGCTGCGGATCTGTAAGGATGAGTTTTCATCCTTACAGATGGTAGGGGAGCGTTCCCTCTTGCGGTGAAGGTAGACCGTAAGGTCTACTGGAGCAGAGGGAAGTGAGAATCCTGGCATAAGTAGCGATAAGGCAGGTGAGAATCCTGCCAGCCGAAAGCCTAAGGTTTCCTGGGGAAGGTTCGTCCGCCCAGGGTTAGGCGGGAGCTAAGGCGAGGCCGTAATCGGCGTAGCCGATGCACAGGCAGTTAATATTCTGCCCCCAGCTGAGTACGCTAAAGTCTTTCTGGAGTGCGCAGGAGGCTAGGCTGTGCGGGCGGTTGGAAGTGCCCGTCCAAGGGTGTAGCCCCACGGGATTAACTGTGGGGTAAGGCCTGATGGGGACTCTGGTCCTACGGGACCAGGGGAAGCAGCCGAGGCCACACTGCCAAGAAAAGCTCCAGAAAGAGTACTCAGCTGCCCGTACCGGAAACCGACACAGGTAGGCTGCCAGAGTATGGTAAGGCAGAGCGGGCGAACCCTCGCCAAGGAACTCGGCAAATTGGCCCCGTACGTTCGCAAGAAGGGGTGCCTTCTGGGGTGAAGGGACTTAGCTCCTGGAGCTCCGGAAGGTCGCAGTGACCAGCCTCTCGGGACTGTTTAGCAAAAACACAGGTCTCTGCAAACTCGTAAAGAGGATGTATAGGGACTGACGCCTGGCCAGTGCCGGAAGGTTAAGGGGAGGGATGAGGCTCTTTTAAGAGCGTAGTCCCGAACCGAAGCCCCGGTAAACGCCGGCCGTAACTATAACGGTCAACCCTGAAAAAAGGGTTTTGGGCCGTTGTAAAACCTGGCTGTATGCTGGGACACTCCTAAATCTGTAGGGTACCGAGGAGGTGAAAATCCCTACAGAGGAGTTACCAGCAGGAAACCAAGGAGGAGAATATGCTCTACGAATTTAAAGACAATCCATCTTTTGTGAGATTGCCTCATAAGAGAAGATATTTGAATTACTACATCTGTGGATTTGTTGATGGAGAGGGATCTTTCAGTGTTTCAATAAAAAAGTTATCTGCAGCAAAGTTTGGATGGGTAATAGATCCAACTTTTCAGGTTTATCAGCATAAAAAAAATATCCACATTTTAAAGTTGCTTAAAAAGTTTTTTCAGGCTGGCTACATAAAACCAAAGTCCCCTGAAAGTAATACTTATGTTTTTTGCATCTCTGAAAGGAGAACGCTTGCTGAGAAGATTATTCCTTTCTTTAAGAAACATAAACTCTTAACATCTAAATGGGAAGATTTTTGTAAGTTCAGTGAGATTATAGAAAGGATGCAAAGAAAGGAACACCTGAGTTTAGAAGGATTTAAAAGGATAGTTAAGATTGCCTGTAGTATGAATGACTTGGGAAAGCAGAGAAAATATACCTTAAAAGAAATTCTCTCCTCCTTGGGATCCTCAGAGACCATACGCCAGGGTCCTGCTTGATAAAGCAGGATAAGATATGGTCCAACTCTCTAAAAAGAGAGTTGCCTAAGGTAGCGAAATTCCTAGTCGGGTAAGCAAAGGGTTCGGAGCTTGCCCGTAAGCCGGCTCATAACGGTGGAAGTTCTCTGGATGTCTCCTTACTAGGGGGAGACATGGGGCCAGTCCAGAGAACCAACACCGTGGGAAGTCGTCTGCTCTTTTTAAAGAGCAGATTGACCCCGTAACGACTTTTCTGACAGGAGTTTTCCTGTCAGAAGGGCTCTCCTTTCTGTCCTCAAAACTTTAATTAAAAAAGTTTTGAGGACAAATCCAAGGGAGGGCAATACGCCGGCCACTAACTCAGAGGAGGCAAGATTATGTTGAATCCTTATTATGTAACAGGATTCGTCGACGGTGAGGGGTGCTTCTGTGTAAGTTTTTCGCCAAAGAAATCCTTTAAAACTGGGTGGGAGGTAAGACCTAGCTTTTCAATTTCTCAAAATAAAAAAAGTAGGGATATTCTATTTAAAATAAAGAATTTCTTTGGTTGTGGTGAGGTAAGACCTTCAAGGAAAGATAACACTTATAAATATGAAGTCAGGAGTCTAGAAGATTTGGCTGAAAGGATAATTCCTCATTTTGAAAAGTATCCTTTACAGACATCTAAAAAGAAGGATTATGTAGCTTTTAAGAAAGTTATACTTCTTATGAAGGAGAAAAAACATCTCACTACTGAAGGTATTAAAGAAATAGCTAAAATTTTACAGAAAGCACCCCAAACCGGAAGACGAATCTATGATTTGAAAAAATTCTCTGAGTTAGTGAAGGTATAGTCTATTAAAGAAGTTCCGACCCGCATGAAGGGCGTAACTACGGGAGGACTGTCTCGGCGAGGGGCCCGGCGAAATTGTAGTGGTGGTGAAGATGCCACCTACCCGCGGATGGACGAAAAGACCCCGGAACCTTTACTGCAGCCTGGTATTGGATTTTGGTGCACTATGTGTAGGATAGGTGGGAGGCTGAGAAGCCGGGGCGCCAGCTCCGGTGGAGCCAGCGGTGAAATACCACCCTTAGTGCACTAAGGTCCTAACTGAGAGGTTTACAGCCTCCAGGACAGTGCCAGGTGGGCAGTTTGACTGGGGCGGTCTCCTCCTAAAAGGTAACGGAGGAGCCCAAAGGTACCCTCAGCGCGGTCGGCAATCGCGCGTGGAGTGCAAGGGCATAAGGGTGCCTGACTGTGAGGCAGACATGCCGAGCAGAGGGGAAACCCGGGCCTAGTGATCCGGTGGTGGCGTGTGGGAGCGCCATCGCTCAACGGCTAAAAGGTACTCCGGGGATAACAGGCTTATCGGGCCCGAGAGTTCACATCGACGGCCCGGTTTGGCACCTCGATGTCGGCTCATCCCATCCTGGGGCTGGAGAAGGTCCCAAGGGTCCGGCTGTTCGCCGGTTAAAGGGGTACGTGAGCTGGGTTCAGAACGTCGTGAGACAGTTCGGTCTCTATCCTCCGCGGGCGCAGGAAGGCTGAAGGGGAGCTGTCCCTAGTACGAGAGGACCGGGACAGGCCGACCTCTGGTGTACCTGCTGTCCTGCCAAGGGCACAAAGCAGGGTAGCCAAGTCGGTAACGGATAACCGCTGAAGGCATCTAAGCGGGAAGCCGACCCCAAGACTAGCCTTCCCTGGGCACAAGGGTTTCCTTGTGTCCTGAAGGCTCCTCAGAGACTATGAGGTTGATAGGGGGCAGGTGTAAGACCCGTAAGGGTTTTAGCCGAGCCCTACTAATCAGCCAATCGACTTTCGTCACCTCCAAATCATATAAATTTTTGTTCTTATTTTATATTTGAAATTGAACCTGGGTGCCCATACCTAGAGGGGAAACACCCCTTCCCATTCCGAACAGGTAGGTTAAGCCCTCTAGGGCCGATGGTACTGGGTTGGCGACGACCCGGGAGAGTAGGTTGGTGCCCAGGTTCCTTAATTTCCTAATATTCCTTTCTTAATGGATCCTCTCAAAAAAGATATAAGATTCCTAAAAGGAGTAGGCACAAAAAAAGCTCAATTACTTAAGAAGTTACAAATAAATACAATAAAAGATCTCTTAGACTATTTTCCCTCTAAATATCAAGACAGAACTAAAATACTCCCTCTTTGCCAAGTTTTCTCCAAAGAAAATGAATTTGTTTGTGTAAAAGGTAAGGTTCTTAGTTTGGAGAAAAAAACCTCTGATAAGTTAACTTACTATCAAGCTTTAATTAAAGATGAGACAGATTTTATAATTTGCATCTGGTTTGGTGAGAGGAAAATAGATAAGATCCTTTCTCCTTCAAAAGAATATTTTTTTTATGGAAAAATTCAAAGATTTAAAAAGAGATTTTATCTTTTAAATCCTGAATTTGAAGAAAAAGATTCTTCAGAGAGTTTTGGGAAAATAATCCCTATTTATTCTTTATCTGAAAATTTGACTCAAAATTTTTTCAGAAAGTTAATAAAAAATGCATTTTTAAACTATAGTAGATATTTGAAAGAATTTTTACCTTTTAATATAAGAACTGAATTAAAACTTCCAAATATAAATTTAGCTTACAAAAATATACATTTTCCTCAAAATTACTCTGATTTGGAATCTGCAAAGAAAAGGTTTATATTTGAAGAATTTTTTTTATTAGAAATATTAATTTTTTTGAGAAAAGCAAGATTTAGATTGACCAAAGGTTTGAAATTTTACATCCCCCAAGATTTGACTGAATATGTGCAAAAGTTTTTTAATCTAACATTTACTCCTTCTCAAAAAAAGAGTTTAGAAGAGATGTTTGAAGATTTAACCAAAGGAAGAGTTATGAGAAGGTTATTGCAAGGAGAAGTAGGGAGTGGCAAAACTTTAATAGCAGCCACATTAGCCTTAGTAACTGTTTTAAACTCTTATCAGGTCGCTTTCATGGTTCCTACAGAGATTTTAGCTATACAACACTATTTAAGATTAAAAGATTTTTTTGCAAATAAAGGATTTAAAATAGAGCTTTTTACATCTTCAAATTTAAGAAAAAAAAGAGAGAGTCTTTTAAAAGATTTAGCAGAAGGAAAAATTCACATAGCTTTAGGCACGCACTCTTTAATAGAAGAGAATCTAAGATTTAAAAACTTAGGTTTAGTGATAATAGATGAACAACATAAGTTTGGGGTCTTGCAAAGAGCAGAGTTGGTAAAAAAAGGAACATGTCCTCATCTATTAGTAATGACAGCTACCCCTATTCCTAGGACTTTGAGTTTAACTTTATATGGAGATTTAGATGTTTCTTTGTTGAAAGAATTACCCCCTCATATTAAAAAAGCAAAGACTGTTTTAGTATATGAGACAGAAAGAGAAAAAATTTTTTCTATAGTAGAAGAATTTTTAAAAAAAGGAAGAAAGGTCTATTTTGTTTACCCTCTAATAGAAGATTCAAAAGTCTTAGATTTTAAAAATGTATTAGAAGCATACAAAGAGATAAAAGAGAGATTTAAAAATTATAGGGTAGAAATAATCCACTCAAAATTAGCTCAATCTGAACAAAAGAAAATAATGCAAGATTTTGCAGAAGGAAGAATAGACATATTAATCTCTACTCAGATAATAGAAGTAGGAATAGATAACCCCAATGCTAATTGTTTAGTTATAGAATCTGCACACAGATTCGGTTTATCACAACTCCATCAATTAAGGGGAAGAATCCAGAGGTCTTCAGAAGAAGGTTTGTGTATAGTTTCTATACCTGAAAGTATTTCTGAGAAAGCAAAGAAAAGGATAGAGATATTTGTGAATACAAATGATGGTTTTAAAATCTCAGAGGAAGATTTGAAGATAAGAGGACCTGGAGATTTCTTTGGTATAAGGCAACATGGGAATGTAAGATTAAAATTAGCTGATCCTGTAAAAGATATAAATCTTCTTCTGCAAGCAAGAAGATTTGCATATGAAGTTGTTAAATCAGATCCTTATCTTGAAAAAAAATCCAATAAAGTATTAAAAGATGCTCTTGAAGAAAGATTTCCAAAATGTATGTGGTTTCAGGTAGATTAAAAGGAGAAGTCTTAAAAGTGCCTCTCCATACAAGACCTACTTCAAATAGAGTAAGAAAATCTTTATTTTCTATTTTGAAAGATGAGCTTGAAGATAAAGAGGTCTTAGACCTTTATGCAGGTTCAGGGAGTTTGGGGATTGAGGCACTTTCAGTAGGAGCTAAAAGCTGTCATTTTGTAGATATCAAAAAAAGGTGTATAGAAATCATTAGACAGAATCTAACTAATTTAAATCTCTTACATAAAGGAATCTTACACTGCAAGAGTTCACTTAAAGCAATAAAGGATTTTTATTCTGAAGAAAAAAAATTTGATATTATCTTTGCTGACCCTCCTTACTATAAAGATGAAGCTTTTAAACTCTTGCAAACTTTAGATTGCTATGATATATTGAGTCCTTCAGGTTTGTTTATTTTACAGGTTTTTTTAAAAGATAAAATTTTTTGGGGAGTAAAAAAATATAAGCTTATTCTTAAAAAAAGATTTGGTCAAGATTTAATTCTTTTCTTTACCCATGTCTAAAAAGACTGTAATTTACCCAGGAACTTTTGATCCTATAACTTTAGGACACATGGATCTAATAAAAAGGGCTTCTAAAATATTCGATAAAGTAATTGTAGCTGTAGCCTACCAAGTCTCAAAACCAGTTCTTTTTAGTTTTGAAGAGAGGATAAATCTTGTAAAAAAAGTTTTAAGAGGTTTTAAAAATGTAGAGGTAGAAGGGTTTAAAGGACTTTTAGCAGAATTTGCTAAAAAGAAAAAAGTTAGAGTTATCTTAAGAGGGCTAAGGATGGTCTCAGATTTTGAATATGAATTTCAGTTAGCTTTGACTAACAGGAAACTCTATCCTGAGCTTGAAACAGTCTTTTTGCTTCCTCAAGAAAAATATTGGTATATATCTTCAACACTTATAAAAGAAGCCACAAAGTTAGGAGCAGAGTTAGAATGTTTTTTACCTAAGGAGGTAATAAAGGCTTTAAAGGAGAAGTTGAGATGAAGATAAATGTAAGTGAGATTCCTCCGCAAGGATTACATTTGAGTGAAGTGACTCCCTCCCAAGAATGGGATTTGAATTCTCAAGATATAACTTATACTGGAGATATAAAATTAGAAGCAGATGTACAAAGGATAGGCAATAACGTAAATGTGCATGTTAAGGTTTACACTGAGAGAGATGTAAGGTGTGTAAGATGCTTAGAGAAATTTCATCAAATTCTTTCAGACGAATTCAATTTTAATTATTTAATCTCTGATGAGAATCAAATTTTAGATATAACAGAGAGTGTAAGAGAAGAGTTGATCTTAAATTTTCCATTAAAACCTTTATGTAGAAAAGATTGTAAAGGGATTTGTCCTATTTGTGGAAAAAATTTGAATTATGAGAGTTGTGAGTGCAAATCTCAGTATATTAAGTTTTATTTCAAGAAGGAGGATTAAAAATGGCTCTTCCTAAAAGAAAACATTCACATTCCAGAACACGTAAAAGAAGGACTCACCAAATAATAGAAATGCCAGACTTAGCTGTATGTCCTGAATGTGGAAATTTAAAACTTCCTCATTTTGTTTGCCCTCATTGTGGGTATTACAAAGATACACAGGTAATAGAAATAAAAAAGAAAGAAAAGAAAGGTAGGAAATGAAAGTAAGGGTAGTTTTAGATGCAATGGGAGGAGATTTCGCTCCTCAAGAGATAATAAAAGGAGGTGTTTTAGCTAAAAAAGAATATAAAAAAGATTTAGAATTACTTTTGGTAGGAGATAAACACATTATAGAAGAAGAACTTAAAAAAAGAGGAGCAGATTTCAAGGATTTTGAGATTATCCATGCACCTGAGATAATAGAGATGGCAGATTCTCCTGCCAAAGCTGTAAAAAGAAAAAAAGAATCCTCAATAGTAAAAGGAATAGAGTTGCTAAAAAATAATTATGCTGATGCTTTTGTTAGTGCAGGTAGCACAGGAGCAGTTGTAGCAGGTAGTGTATTGAATTTAGGGCTCCTACCAGGTATTATGAGACCAGGCATAGCAATATTAGTTCCTTCATTGAAAGGAAAGACTTTGATAATAGATGTAGGAGCAAACATAGACCCAAAACCTATCCATCTTTTACAGTATGCAGTTATGGGAAGAGCTTATTATAAGTTAATCTTAGGTAAAGATAATGTGAAGATAGGGATTTTAAACATAGGAGAAGAAGAGACCAAAGGAACTGAATTTTTAAAAGAGACCAGACTTTTATTACAAAAAAGTGATTTGAATTTTATAGGGAATGTGGAGGCAAAAGATATTTATTCAGGTAAATGTGAAGTGATCGTTTGCGATGGATTTGCAGGTAACATTGCTTTAAAAGTCTCAGAAGGGTTTGCAGAGATTATGAGTAAGTTTTTGTTTGATAATTTAAGGAAGGGTTTTTTGGGTAAGTTAGGTTTGTTATTTATAAAAAAAGGATTAAAGAATTTTAAAAAAATAATAGACTATTCAGAATACGGAGGAGCCCCTCTTTTAGGAGTAAATGGCATAGTAATAATATCTCATGGGAGATCAAATGCAAAGGCTATTAAGAATGCGATAAAAGTAGCTATAACTGAGGTAGAAAGAAATTTAAATGAGAAGATAACTCAGGAAATTAAAAATGTCAGGATGTAAAGTAGGAATAATTGGTGTAGGGAAGTACTTACCTAAAAAAGTTTTAACAAATTTTGATTTAGAAAAGATGGTAGATACTTCAGATGAGTGGATTACTACCAGAACAGGTATAAAAGAGAGGAGGATTTCAGAAGGAGAATCTGCTTCAGAATTAGCATTTAAAGCTTCTTTGCAAGCTTTAGAAAGAGCAGGTATGTCTCCCCAAGATTTAGAATTGATAATAGTAGCTACGATTACTCCAGATACAAATTTTCCTTCTACAGCCTGCCATTTGCAAAAACACTTAAAAGCAGAGAAAGCTGCTTGTTTTGATATCTCTGCTGCTTGTGCAGGTTATGTTTATGCATTGGTTATAGCCCAAAGTTTGATAGGTATGGGTTTATATAAAAATGCTTTAGTGGTAGGTTCAGAAGTGTTATCTACAATAACTGATTGGCAGGATAGGTCTACTTGTGTATTATTTGGTGATGGAGCAGGAGCTTGCATTTTAGCTCCTGTAAAAAAAGGTGGTATTATTTCAAGTTACTTAGGTTCAGATGGAAGTTTAGGAGATTTGTTGATTTTGCCTGCAGGAGGTTCTAAACTTCCTACTTCTTTTGAGACTGTAGAAAAAAGATTGCATTATATAAAAATGGAAGGAAGAGAATTATTCAAACAAGCAGTAAAGATAATGGTAGATGCAGCTTTGATAGCTTTAAAGAAGGCAAATCTTAATTCTAAAGATGTTAGATGGTTAATTCCTCATCAAGCTAATTTAAGGATAATAAATGCTGTAGCTCAAAGATTGGGAATTCCTCCAGAAAAAGTATTTGTAAACATCCATAAATATGGAAATATGTCTTCAGCTTCTACTGCTGTAGCTCTGTGTGAAGTTTGGGAAGAAGGAAAAGTTAAAGAAGGTGATATTATAGTTTTGGATGCTTTTGGAGGAGGTTTGGTTTGGGGAGCTTGTGTAATAGAATGGATTTGAGGTGCGCTTTTTTATTTCCAGGTCAAGGAGCTCAATATGTAGGAATGGGAAAGTCTTTATATGATAATATAGAGACTGCTAAGAAAATATTTGAAGAGGCAGATAGAGTTTTAAATTTTAAAATTTCAGAGCTCTGTTTTTCAGGTCCTTTAGAGAAGTTAACTGAGACTGTGAATTGTCAGATAGCTGTGTTTGTACATTCTGTAGTTTGTTTTGAAGTATTTAAAAAATTTTTTCCTCATATAAAACCTGAGTTTTTAGCAGGTTTAAGTTTAGGAGAGTACACATGTTTATATGCAGGCAAAGTTTTAGATTTTAAAGAAACTCTACTTTTAGTCAAAAAAAGAGCTGAATTAATGCAAGAAGCTTCTCAAAAGATAGAGAGTGGTATGATTTCTATTATAGGTTTAGATTTAGATACTTTAGAAGAGATATGCAAAACTACAGGTGCTCAGATTGCTAATTTAAACTCTCCTTCTCAAACAGTTATTTCAGGAAAAAAAGAGGATATCTTAAAAGCAAAAGAAATAGCTGAATCTAAAGGAGCAAGGTGCGTAGTTCTAAATGTTTCAGGAGCTTTTCATTCTCAACTGATGGAGCCTGCCAAAATAAAACTTTCTGAATACATACAAAAATTAGAATTTAAAGATTCACAGATTCCCATCGTTTCAAATGTAAAAGCAGAGCCTACAGTTAAAGCTGATAGAATAAAGCAGAATCTAATAGAACAGATGACCAATAGAGTTTTATGGCAAAAAAGTTGTGAATATATGGTTTCAGAAGGTGTTAAACTCTTTTTTGAATTAGGTCCTCAAAAAATTTTGAGAAATCTTTTTAGGAAGATAAATAAAGATGTGAAAGTTCTAAATTTAGGAGAATTTGAAGATATAGAGAAAATAAATGATTCTTTATTAAAAAAGGAGGAAGCAAAATGAAGTTAGAAGGAAAAGTAGCTTTAATTACAGGAGGAGCAAGAGGCATAGGAAAGGAAATCGCTTTTTTATTTTTAAAAGAAGGAGCAAAGGTAGCTATCTTTGATATCAATGATGAGGATTTAAAAATTACAGAAGATGAAGCTAAATCTAAAGGGTATGAACTTTTGAGTTTGAAAGCTGATGTTACCAATGTAGAAGATATAAAGAAAGGAATAGATATTATTCTTGACAGGTATAAAAAGATTGATATATTAGTTAACAATGCAGGCATAACTTGTGATAAAGTTTTTTTGAGAATGACAGAGTCTGATTGGGATAAAGTTTTAAATGTTAATTTGAAAGCTGCTTTTTTGGTTTCAAGAGAAGTTTTAAAGAGTATGATAAAACAAAAGTATGGTAAGATAATAAATATTTCTTCAATAATAGGTTTGGTGGGAAATCCTGGACAAGCAAATTATTCTGCATCAAAAGCAGGTTTGTTAGGTTTGACCAAAACCTTGGCTAAGGAATTTGCCTCCAGAAACATTATGGTAAATGCAATATGTCCTGGGTTTATTCAGACTCAAATGACAGAAAAACTTCCTCAAGAAGTAAAAGAAAAGATGTTTTCTCAAATCCCTTTAAAAAGATTTGGGACTCCTCAAGATATAGCAAAAGCCTGTTTATTTTTGGCAAGTTCAGATTCTGATTATATAACTGGTCAAGAAATAATTGTGGATGGTGGTTTAACACTTTAAAAAGGAGGTAAATATGGAGATAGCAGAAAAAGTGAAAAAGATCATTTCAGAACAGTTAGGTGTGAAACCTGAAGAGATTAAACCTGAATCTCATTTTGTTGAAGACTTAGGAGCTGATTCCTTAGATACAGTGGAATTAGTAATGGCATTAGAAGAAGAGTTTGGAATAGAAATACCTGATGAAGATGCAGAAAAATTAGTTACTGTAGAAAAAGCTATAAATTATATTGAAGAGAAAGTAAAGGAAAAGGAAAAAGGTTCTTAAAAATTTTTTTATGAATGAGAAGAGTCGTAGTTACAGGAATCGGATTAGTTTCTCCCATTGGAAACACACCTGAAGAACTCTTTGAAAACTTAATAAAAGGTAAATCAGGAATATCCAGAATTGAATATTTTGATCCTTCAGAATTCGATTCTCAAATAGCAGGTCAAGTAAAAGATTTTAACCCTCCAGATTCTTTAATCCCACCAAAAGAAAGAAAGAGATTATCAAAATTTATTCAATTTGCCTTATGGGCTACAGATTGTGCTCTGAAAGATTCAAATTTAGATTTGGAAAAAGAAGATAGAACAAGAATAGGTGTGATAATAGGTTCAGGCATAGGTTCTTTAAATTGGATTGAAACTCAACACAAAATCCTTTTAGAAAAAGGACCTAAAAAAGTCTCACCTTTTTTAATCCCAATGTTAATTACAAATGAAGCTTCAGGCTATATAGCTATCCAATATAAATTAAAAGGACCAAATTTTTGTATAACTACTGCTTGCGCATCAGGTGCTCATTCTATAGGAGAAGCTTTTAGACTTATTCAACAAAACAAAGCTGATATTATGATAACTGGTGGCACAGAAAGTTGCATTACTCCATTAGGTTTGGCAGGTTTTTGCAGTATGAAAGCTCTATCTTGTAGAAATTCTGAACCAGAAAAAGCTTCTCGTCCTTTTGATAAAGATAGAGATGGTTTTGTTATGGCTGAAGGTGCAGGTATTGTAATTTTAGAAGAATTTGAGCATGCCAAGAAAAGAGGAGTTCAAATTTATGGAGAGTTAGTAGGTTACGGAGCAAGTTGTGATGCTTATCATATTACAGCTCCTGATCCCACAGCTGAAGGTGCAAGTTTAGCTATGAAAAAAGCTCTCTATGATGCAAAATTAAATCCTGAAGAGGTCTCTTACATAAATGCTCATGGGACTTCAACACCTTTAAATGATAAAGTAGAGACTTTAGCTATAAAAAAGGTATTTGGTAGTTATGCTAAAAAAATTCCTGTCAGTTCCACAAAGTCTTTGACAGGACATTTATTAGGAGCAGCAGGAGGTTTAGAATTTGTTATATGTTGTTTAGCTTTAAAAAAAGGATTTATTCCTGCTACTTTTAATTTAGAAAATCCAGACCCTGAATGTGATTTAGATTATGTTCCAAATAAACCCCGATTTGAAAAATTAGAAGTTTGCCTCTCAAATTCCTTAGGTTTTGGTGGACACAATGCTACTCTCATAATTAAAAAAATCTAAATAGATGAAGAGACCTCAAAACATTTTAGAAAAGATTATTTCTTTGCATACAAAAGAGACTTTCAAAACAGGAGATTTTTTATTAGTAGATGTAGATTTTACTTTAGCAAATGATATCACAGCTCCTGTAAGTATTAAGGAGTTTTATAAATATAAATTTAAAAGAGTTTTTAACAAAGATAAGATAGCTTTAATTCCAGATCATTTTACTCCTTCCAAAGATATAAAATCAGCTGAAAACGTAAAATTAATGAGAGAGTTTGCCAAAAAATTTAATATCACTCATTTTTATGAACCTCAAAAGTGTGGAATAGAGCATGTGTTTTTGCCAGAGAAAGGTTTGGTTTTACCTTCTCAGATAGTAATAGGAGCAGATTCTCATACCTGCACCTATGGAGCTTTGGGAAGTTTTGCATTTGGTGTAGGTTCTACAGATATAGTCTTTAGTTGGGTTACAGGAAAGATTTGGATAAAAGTTCCTCCTGTTATAAAAATAATCTATCAAGGAAAGTTAAAAAAATTTGTTACTTCTAAAGATGTTATTCTTTTTACTCTAAAAAAGTTATCTGATAAAGCTAACTACAAAGTTTTAGAATTTACAGGCACTGTAATAGAAAGAATGTCTCAATCTCAAAGATTTACTTTATCGAATATGGCTACAGAAGCAGGAGCAAAAACAGGTTTAATTAACCCAGACAAAATCACTTTAGATTTTTTAAAGAGTATAGGAAAATTGAATAAAAAAATAGAAAAGATTTCTTATATGATAAGAAGTGATCTGAAAGCTGAATATGAAGATATTTATGAATGGGATTTATCAAAGTTAAACCCTCAGGTAGCTGTTCCTTTTTTGCCCAGTAATGTAAAAGACGTAGATAAAGTTAAAGTAAATGTAGATCAAGTAGTAATAGGTTCTTGCACAAATGGCAGATTAGAAGATTTAATGCAAGCTGCTCAAATATTTAAAAAAAGAAAGGTAAATTCAAGAGTAAGATGTTTAATCTTTCCAGGTTCACCAAAAGTTTTATTAGAAGCTGAAAAGTTAGGACTAATAGAGATATTTTTGAAAGCTGAGTGTGTGATCTGTCCTCCAACTTGTGGACCTTGTTTAGGAGGACATTTAGGAGTATTAGCAGAAGGAGAAGTCTGTGCAGCAACGACCAATAGAAATTTTATAGGTAGAATGGGACACAAAAATTCCAAAGTTTATTTGGTAAATCCCTATGTAGCAGCAGCAAGTGCTGTAAAGGGTAAAATAACTCATCCTGAAAGTATATGAGGATAAGAGGAAAAGCATTTAAATTTCCAGATAACATAGATACTGATGTAATTATTCCTGCAAGATATCTAATTTATCAAGACCCAAAGATTTTAGCTAAATTTGCTTTTGAGTCTATAAGAAAAGATTTTTATAAAGAGACTAAGAAAAATGGAATAATCGTTGCAGGTAAGAATTTTGGTTCAGGCTCATCTCGTGAGCATGCAGTTTTAGCTATAAAAGGGTTAGGAATAAAATGTGTGATAGCTAAAACTTTTTCCAGAATATTCTTTAGAAATTGCATTAATCTGGGTTTGGTAGCTGTAACTTTAAAAGAAACAGATCTAATAAAAGAGAATGATATTTTAGAAGTAGATGTTAAAAAAGGATTGGTAAAGAATATTACTCAAAAAGCAGAATATAAGTTTAATCCTTATCCAGATTTCTTAATGCAGATAATAAAGAAAGGAGGCTTATTAAAATGGCTGACTACAAAATAGCAGTAATCCCTGGTGATGGAACAGGTCCTGAAGTTATAGCTGAAGGTATAAAAGCATTAAAAGCTATCTCAAAAAAGTTTGGAATAAACTTTCAATTTATATTTTATGATTTAGGAGCAGACAGGTACTTAAAAACAGGTGAGTTATTACCTAAAACAGTAATAGAAGAGTTAAAAACTGTAGATGCTATTTATTTAGGAGCATTAGGAGATCCCAGAGTAAAACCAGGCATCTTAGAAAGAGGTATTTTGTTAGCTTTAAGATTTGAATTTGATCAATATGTAAATTTAAGACCTGTTAAACTTTATGATAAAAGATTTTGTCCTTTAAAAGATAAAACTGAATCTGATATTGATTTTGTAGTTATAAGAGAGAATACAGAAGGTTTGTATGCAGGTGTTGGAGGATTTTTAAGAAAGGGCACAGATTCTGAGATAGCTATTCAAACGAGCATAACCACTTACAAAGGAACAGAACGCATAATCAAATTTGCTTTTGAATATGCTAAAAAAAGAAATGGTAAAAAGAAAGTGACCCTATGCGGAAAAACAAATGTGCTTACTTACCAATTTGATCTGTGGGAGAGGGTTTTTAATAAGGTAAAAGAATCTTATCCACAGATTACTACAGATTATGCTCATGTAGATGCGATTTGTATGTGGATGATAAAGAATCCTGAGTGGTTCGATGTGATAGTAACTGATAATATGTTTGGAGATATAATCACAGATTTAGGAGCTATTTTGCAAGGAGGTTTAGGTATTGCTTGCGGAGCAAATATTAATCCAACAGGTATTAGTATGTTTGAACCAATTGGAGGTTCAGCTCCTAAATACACTGGTAAAAATGTAATAAATCCATTAGCTGCCATATCTGCAGCAAGTTTGATGTTAGAGTTTTTAGGACAAGAACTTGCAAGTAAATGTTTAGAGAATGCAATAATAAGAGTAGTTAGAGAAAAATTAGAGAGTTTGTCAGCAGGTAAAATGGGTTATTCTACACAAGAAGTAGGAGATTTAGTAGTAAAGTTTATAGAGGAGGAAACTCTATGAAAAAGTTTACAGTAGTAGTCGTAGGAGTAGGAGCTGTAGGAGTTGAAATGATAAGATTATTAGAAAAAAGAAATTTTCCTGTAAAAGAGTTAAGAATTTTTGCCCGCAGAGAAAGAGATATAGTAATAGATAATAAAACCTATCATGTAAATTCAATATCACCAGATGGTTTTGAATCAGCAGACATTGCTCTGTTTGCAGGCACAGAAGGAGAAAAAGGAGCTGCTGTCCAATTTGCTCACGAAGCTATAAAGAGAGGGTGCATAGTAATAGATAATGGTGCAGATTTTAGATTAAAACCAGATGTCCCTTTAGTAATTCCAGAGATA
>CBEUCJ010000005.1:0-187340 GCA_965541615.1 uncultured bacterium
CCTTCCATTTTTCTAATTGTCCCTTTTGATTTCCCTAATGAGATTCACGGATGTAAGAAAAGAAATCTCTAATAAATATTTTAACCCCACCCACCCGCAGTCTCGGTGCTCGGACTTCAGCCAGCCTTCGGCTGTCTTCCGTTGCCTGCGCTCCGAGTCTGCTCCCCTTGATAGGTTTCCCCTAGATGCCTGCCTTCGTCGGGGTTTTTTCTGCCTTTCGGTAGAAAAAATTTTGTAATTAAGGAGAAAGGGGGGGGTTATTTTTGGTGATTCGCTATTTTTTAAATTTAAGGAAAATATCCTTTAGAGTAAAATTAATTAAAAGAAGTTTAAACCCCTCCTCAGGCAGGTGTCTTCGTCAGCCTATGTTTTGGCAAAGTCAAAACAAAAAAGAATTTATTTTAATTTATCTGTTCCTACCCACCACCCAAAATATTCGTTGAACTTTTTTGTATTATTTTGTATAATTTTGAATAGCTATGAAAGAAGAAATTTTGACGGTTAAAGAACTGGCAAGGTATTTAAAAATGGATGAGCATACCATTTATAGATTGGCAAGAAAGAGAGTGTTGCCAGGGGTTAAAATAGGTGGTGAGTGGAGATTTAAGAAAGATCTAATTGATAAATGGATTGAAGAAAAATCTTTAAATAAAAACGATGAAAAGTAATAAATTGAAAAAATCTATCTTGGTATTAGCAGATACTCTTGTTAAAGAGGTTCAATATTTGGTTTGTAAGAGCAAAACAGAGGAAGACTTAAAGATTGGTTTTGAAAAACTTTTGGAACCAGTTAAAAACGAACTCGGCATTCGTTCTGAACCAAAATACGAGAAAACAATATTTAAAGGACGTTCTGATGCGATTCATGGACAAGTGATAATTGAGTACGAAACTCCTAAGGCATTTCGCTATAAAAGGAATATAGATCATACTTTTGAACAATTGGTAAGGTACATTTCTGATGAAGCAAAATACTCAAGAGCAAATGAATTAATTGGTGTAGGATTCGATGGTGAAAAAATTTTCTTTGTCCAATATCAAGGAAGAGGAAGTAAAGAACTACTTAAAGAACAATTTCATATCCTAGGTCCTTACGACTTTACTTCTGAAAGTGCAAAGACTTTGCTTCTTCACTTACGAGCTTTATCTCGTCTTCCTTTAACAGCAGAAAATTTAGCAGAAAAACTCGGTCCTAACAGCGAAATTGCTACTAAAGCGGTTTCTGCCTTTGCTAATTCTTTAGAATATTGGGGCAATCAGACCAGAGTAAGAACATTTTTTAATGAATGGAAAAGATTATTTGGGATTGTCTATGGAGAACAATTTACT
The DNA here is from genome assembly GCA_965541615.1 of uncultured bacterium. Classification (GTDB taxonomy): domain Bacteria; phylum Omnitrophota; class Gorgyraeia; order Duberdicusellales; family CBEUCJ01; genus CBEUCJ01. The sequence goes on from CBEUCJ010000005.1 coordinate 1,330, forward strand.
GGTCATCAGGAAAAAGAAGCAGAATCTTTAAGAAAATTATATAAGGTGGGCAAAGAAACAGATTTTCAAGAACTCTTATTTTCTATTCATACTTACTTTGCTTTTTTAATGAAACTTATAGCTGCTGATCTTTTAATGTTGCGAGAAGCAACTTTTGTTTCATCACTTGCAGATAAATTAACTCATATTTCAGAAGAGGAACTCAAGAGGCAATTAGAAGACATAGAAAATGGAGGAGTTTACGCTCGTAAAGGAATAACTAATTTTTTAGAAGGAGACTTCTTTCGATGGTATCTTGATGCTTGGTCGCCTCGGCTTGAAGAAGCAATCCGCGAAATTTCAAGAGCTTTATCAGAATTCGAACCAGCAACAAGTACTCTAGATCCTACATCTACTCGTGATCTTTTAAAAAAACTTTATCAATATTTAGTTCCCCAAGAAGTCCGCCATCGACTGGGTGAATATTACACACCTGATTGGTTAGCTGAATTGGTATTAAATGAGGTTGGCTATAATGGAAATATACTCAAACGATTATTAGATCCTGCATGCGGGTCTGGGACCTTTTTGGTTTTAGCGATTCAACGAGCAATAGAACATGGACGGAATAAAGAAAAACTGCCAGATCTTGAAATTGCTAAAAGAATAAAAGCAAATATCTGGGGATTTGATTTAAATCCACTAGCAGTCATTGCAGCCCGTACTAATTATCTTTTCGCTATGGGAGACTTAGTAAATGAAATTTTAGATAGGGGAGGCTCTATTGAAATACCAATCTATCTTTGTGATTCTGTCTTGACCCCGACCAGAACTACAGGAAACCTTTTTGGCGAATTTTTAGAAGTAGCAACTTCTGTTGGTAAATTTCAGATTCCAGTCGAATGGGTAAGAGACAAAGGATTTTTGTTAAGTCGTGCAGCTCCTTTAGTAGAAGAGATGGCAAAAAATCAGTATTCAGTTAGTGAAGCAATGGAAAGATTTAAGAAAGAAGGATTAGTGTTTCCGTATAATCAAGAAATCGTCAAAAGTTTCTATAGTCGAATTTTAGAGCTTGAAAAACAAAATAAAAACGGCATTTGGGCTCGTTTTCTGAAAAATGCTTTTGCACCAATAGTAGCTGGGAAATTTGATTTTGTGGTGGGTAATCCACCGTGGATTAGGTGGGAATACTTATCAAAAGAATATAGAGAGGCAACAAAAAAATTATGGGATTTTTATGGTCTATCTATAATTAAGGAATCTACTGATACGCTTGGTAGAGGCAAAAGAGATTTTTCGATGCTTTTTACTTATGCCTCTGCTGATTATTATTTAAAAGATGATGCAAAGCTTGGATTTTTAATCACACAAGAAGTCTTTAAATCGAAGAGTGCCGGTGAAGGGTTTAGACGGTTTCAACTCGGGGATAAAAAATATTTGAAGTTATTAAAAGTACATGACCTTGTGTCAATTCAACCTTTTGAGGGTGCAACTAATAAGACATCAGCTATTTTCCTTATGAAAGGAAGGAAAACAGAATATCCCGTTCCATATATTATTTGGAATAAGAAAAAAGGAATAAGCAGAGTTCCTGCCGATCAATTGCTAGCCGAAGTTTTAAGTATTATAAATAAAAAGAGAATGGTTGCAAAACCTGTGAGTTCTTTTGTAAGCCCATTACAAAGTTTTAAAGAAGGGGTGGAAAAATATTTAACTATTCAAGGTAAAAATTTCTATCAAGCAAAAATTGGAGCAAGAACAGAGCCTTATAGTATTTTTTGGCTAGAAATTATAGCTATACTTTCAGAGGGAAAATTATTAGTAAGAAATATAACAGAGGGGAGAAGAAAAAAGAAAATTAGGTCTTTCGAAGCAAAAATTGAAAATGCTTTAGTATATCCAGCTTTACGAGGAGCGGATATTGAGCGATGGGGAATTAAGTCAACGGTTAATGTGTTAATACTTCATAGTCCAGAAAATCCTACAAAACCAATTTCCGAAGAAATAATGAAAACTCAATATCCTCTAACTTATAGCTACTTATTGGAATTTAAACCAGAACTTTTAGAAAGGGAAGCATATAAAAAATTTCATAAAAAGGCGGGAAGGGCGTTTTATGCCCAATTTAATATTTCGCAAAAGACTTTTTTAAATTACAAAATAATATGGAAAAGAATGAGTAATGATATTTTTGCCACAGTAGTTTCTGAAATTAGAACTCCTTACGGATACAAAAAAATAATCCCTTTAGATACTACATCATTTTTCGCTACCGATAAAGATCTTGAAGCTCATTATCTTTGTGCCATTGTCAATTCCACTCCTGTTCGGGAATTTATTAAATCATTTTCTTCTGCTGGTCGTGGTTTTGGTTCGCCATCAGTGATGGAGCATGTTGGAATTCCAAAGTTTGACCCCAACAATCCACTCCACCAAAGATTCGCTGAAATTTCTAAGAAATGCCACCAGCTCAAAAAAGAAGGCAGAGAGAAAGAGATTAAAAAATTAGAAAAAGAAAATGATAAGTTAGTAAAAAAATTATTTGGCATGAGAGATGACTAAAGAAGACAAATTGAGAAAAGAAATCAAATCTATATTAGAAGCAATTAAATCTCCAGAAGAAAGAATAATAGAAAAACATGGTTTCAGTGAATTTGGACTTGATTTAATAATCCTTAAATTAGATCCTTTTGGTAAATTACGAGCATATGGAGTTCAGATAAAAACGGGGAATATTAAGTGTAGTGGGAAACCTACAAATAAATTGAAAGAAATAATTGGTCAACTAGCGATTGCTTTTGGAAAAACAATTAGAGTCGATGGAAAAGAATATCAGTTAGATGGATTTTATGTAATAACGGATGGCGAGTTTTTAGGAAACGCAGAGGAATATATAAGATCAGCTTGTGTAGGAATTAGAAATCTATATTTTATCGATAGGCAATCCCTTAATGAATTCAAATTGAAGTATAGTTCAACTAAAAATCAATTTAAAGAAACTTAATTGATTATGAGAATTAAAATTATTTGCTACCAGCAAAAAAAAGAAGATAGATATATTATTCCATTTACTAAATTTTACTTTCTCTATTATGCTCCCGTAAAACTAAAGGAGGTTAATATTGATTGTCCTGATAAAAGCAATAAACAAAAGATGCCAGATTATTTTTTAGAAGAACCCAAAATTGCGGTTGAAATAAAGGAGGTGCATGAAAGAGAAGAATTAGAGCAGTCAATTGCAACCGTTCACAATCGAGAAAGACTGCAAAGGGCACTAGATAAGTTAATAAAAAAGGAAAAATCCTTTAAAGGAGTCTATTTATTAGAATATCCTTGGCGATTAAAAATAGAAAGAGGAAATGAAGAAACTATTGCAAAGAGAATTATTAATGCAATTAAGCAAAACCAAAAAATTTTTGAAATAGAGGAAGCTGGTCAATTCGAAGTAATAGGAATCTCAAAAGAAAAACCAAGCAGAATAGTGTTAGCAGCTTCAATGAGCTCGGTTCGAAGTATTAATCCTGCTGGTACTATCTATCAAAATATCGCATCAAAAATAAAAACTGCAAATGCTCAATTAGAACAAATAAAGGCAAATAGAAAAATTTTATTATTAGTAAACAAATATATTTTCGGAAATAGAACCATTGATTTTATTGAAGCACTTACTTATTTCTACAACGACTTACTTAATTATCAAAACATAGATGAAATTTGGCTTCAAAGAGAAACAAAAGAAGGGAAATTTTACCACGAAATTCTTTATGATAGAGATTTTTTAATATCTTTTGATAAAGAGAGGATAAACTCTTCTAATAACCGACATAAAGAGTTGTTTGAAAAATGGTTTTATCCTCTTCAAAAACTTGGTGATAATCAAAGGAATAAATTATTTGTAGCTCTTAAGCAATTTTTAAAAGATAAAAAACCTTATCAATTATTTAAAGATAATTTCATTCGTGAAGAAATGGTTAGACTTGGTACTTGGTTAATAGGAAAAGGGAAATACAAAGATGTAATGTGGCTTATTAATAAATTTATAGACGACCCAGATCCAGCTTCCCCCGATGAATATAATGGTGATCCAGAATTTAACTATCATCAAAAAATAACTAATGGAGAAGAACCACATATTATCACTACAGTATTGGGGCATCTTGCTTGGGTAATTCAAAAACTTGCAGTACAAAAGGATTATATTGAGAAAGCTTTATACTATACCCAACGACTCTTATCTCATAAAAATCTTTATGTAAAACTGCAGGCCATTATTCCTTTAATTGAGATTTCAGCAAGGCGTCAATGGCTTGCCGGCTGGGGAGAGAGACCACGGAGAGGGAAATATAAAAAATTCCATAAATTGGTATTTGATCTAGTAATTCTTATTGAAAAAAATCCAAATTACAAAGCTATTGCTAAACGGCTAACTCATGTTTTTGCTTATTACAAAGATTTAAACACCCAAGAAGCAGAAAGAGTTTTAGAAGCTTTAAAAATTACAGACGAGTCAGCTGGTTTATTTATTTACTTTGGTATTTTCCGAAAGAGACACTATAAAACTCAGAATATTAAATTCAATGCAAAAAGATTGGAAAAGAAACTAAAAGAAGTAATAATCAAAAAAGATAAAAAATATAGTCGCTTACAATCCAAAATATCTTGGTATTTTTGGAAAATATTAAGCGAAAATAGAAATGAATTTGAGACAATAAAGCCTTACATCGATTTAATTTTAAAACAACCTTACCGACGAGGTATTTATGATCCTATCGAAAGAATTATAAAAGATTGGATTGAAGAGAAACCAGAAATTTGTAGTAAATGGTATATACAAATGTTAGAAAATATTTCTGAATTTTTGAAAGAAAAGAGTCATTTTAAATTTCACAACGGTGTATGGCTTCTGTATACAGAAGAGATAATAGAAGAAATTGCAAAAATCCAGTCCAAAGATTTACTTAAGATAATGGAAATTTTGATTAATCTTTGGAAAAAAGGAGCATATATTGGAAATTTAAAAAGACTATTTGAAAGTTTTAAGTTAATTTCGGATGAAAAACAAAAAATAAAAATTAAAAAGGAATTTCAAAATATGTACAATTTAGTGAAAAAGCTTAACTCCAAAATTGAAAGAATTGAGTGGGGTTAGTAAAATTCTCTTTAGCCAGTTCTTTTACTGTCAAAATTTCTTCCTTCATAGCTATTCAAAATTATACAAAATAATACAAAAAAGTTCAATTATATTTTGGGGTGGTAGGTGGGAATAGATATACCTCTTCCTGTTTGACGAAGTCAAAAAATATAGGCTGATAAAAAGTACTTGCCTCGAGGAGGTTTTAATTAAAAGAATCTCCTCTAAACACTCTCTTATTTAAAAAATTGCTGAGGAGGAATCCATCTTTTTTTCTTATTCCTTGAAAATAAAACCTGTCTTGCAAAAGCAAGACAAATCCGACGAAAGGCGAGTGCTTGAGGAAGCCTGAAAGGGAAAAACAGGCTCAGAGTGGAGGTAACAGAAAACAGCCAAAAGCGGCTTGTGCTCCGAAACACCAAGGCTACGGGGATGAAATGAGAGTTATCTTTTTAAACTTTTTCTTTAATTTGATGAATGACATTAGGTAAAATTACAGAAAATATTTTAACTGAATTTTAATTCTGAGGCTTTTCTTTGAATACAACTTAAAAGATATCGATTTTAAAGAGTAATTTCCTTCTTTTTGTTTTCTCATCTTATCCATGAATGAAAAAGTAGAAGCTTTTTGGATCACAAAATTTGTTAAATAATATTTGAACAAATAATGTCTTTTATGAATTTTTTAATTAAAAGATTTCTTTCAATTCCTTTCTGGCGGGCAAGGAGGGAGAGGATTAAAATTCTTCATCCGAAAATACATCTATAAGGTTAGGAGGTAATGGTGGATAAGGTGGTCTTAAAGGAGGTAAAGGGGGCAAAGATGGTAGAGGAGGTAATGGAGGTGCATTTCTTAAAGGTCTTAAAGGCTTAGGAACCTCACATAAGATCCTATCATCTTCCGAAACAAAACCTATATATTCTCCGGTTGGTGAATAAACTTCTCCTTTTTCATCTACCCACCCAAACCAATCTAATGTATCGATTAGGAAAATATTCTTATCTACCTTAAAAGCTATACATTCTCCTTCAGAGTTATAGATGTAATGAATCATACTGTTTCTTCTCCTTTAACCATATTTCTGTTTCACCAAAAGGCCAACTGTCAAATTTATTATTTGTATTCCATCTAGCTACACCCCATAAAATCTCTTGGCCTAATTTTTCTTTTACATATTCCATAAATATTTTCTTATTTTCATTCTCTGGTTTTTTGATATCCCATTTAATTGCTCCTATCAAAATATCAGTTAGTTGAATACTTTCAAATATATGTGAATCTATCAAACAAATTTTTGCATCGGGAAACCTTCGAAAGACCTTTCCCGTGAATTCTTCATTGCGTCTTAAACTTGATAATATCTCCCGTCTAATCGAACCTTCATTCTTCTTATACTCTTGATGAAAATCTATGATTATCTTCGGTCTTATCAAGTGAGTTTTATTCGAACCCCCTAAATATAAATTATTCAACATCACTTTCATAGCTTTAACTATCAATCGCCATTCTTCACCATAACAGTATTTCGAAAATTCAGGATCTTTTTTAGGAAAAATTATTGATCTAAATAAAGATTCTGAATTAAGGAATTCATCCACAAATCTTTTTGCAACTTTTAGAGCTTTATCTCCCGAAAGATTTTTTGAAGTGATTTCGTCTATAAATCCGATTTCTTGTCTCACTTTTTCCAATCGTAATTCAAGAGAAGATCCCGGTGGAGATATAATCGCCCCTAGAATCAAAATCCTCCTGCCTTCTTCAATACTTATCCAACTTTCATCAAAAAATATTTTTGCGCATCTCCAGTACTCTATTCCGTTATCCATTATTTTTATTTATCTTCTAATAGTTTCTCTATAGAAACTCCAAGAGCTTTAGCTAGTTTAATTACAGTTTCAAGCTTTGGATTTTTTATCCCCCCTCTTTCAATCTTAATGAGGGTGTTATAAGAAATACCAGCTTCTCTTGCCAATTTCTCTTGAGACCATCCTTTTTTCTGTCTGAGTTTCTTTAGATTCTTTAAATACATAATCTTCCCTTTTTCTAAAATACTTCTTAATTTTTGAAAGATGTACATTTAAAAACAGCGAGCTTATTCATCCAAAGAGTCATAAATCTGTTCAAGTAACGGTAAAATTTGAGGAAGGCGAATTTTTATAGTCTTCCATACAATTTCTAAATCTACTCCGAAATATTCATGAATCATCTTATCTCTCATGCCAGCCATCTCTTTCCAAGGAATTTCAGGGTAAGATTTCCTTATTTCTTCAGGTATGTGTTTGGTAGCTTCTCCTATGATTTCAAAGTTTCTTATAACTGCATCTACTATCATTGTATTTTGTGAGAATTCTTCAAAGGATAGATTTTTGGTGTAGTTATTTATTTTTTCTATGGCTTCTAAAATATCTTTAAGGTAGAGTTTGGAACTTCTTTTCTTCACAAATAAACTGTTTCTTTCAAAATCTCTTCTTTAAGGGAAGGTTTTAAGGCTTTTTTTGTGACTAAATCAACTTTTATACCCAATATTTGGGTTAAATATTCTTCTAATTTTATGAATTCAAAAATATCAGGGGTCTCTGAAAATTCTACCAAAATATCTATGTCGCTTTTTTTATCTGGAGAGCCTTTTGCATAGGAGCCAAATACTCCAATACTTTTTATCTTGTATTGTTCAGTAAGTATAGTTTTATGTTTATTTATAATCTTTTTTATTTCTTCTATATTCTTCACAATTCTTCACAAATTTTAAAGGGAATGGCTCCCCGGGCAGGACTCGAACCTGCGACCCGCTGGTTAACAGCCAGCTGCTCTACCTGCTGAGCTACCGGGGAACTTTTAAAGAACTTTTCTAATTATAAAAATCTTTTGTTGGATGTCAAGGTCTGTAAGGTCTCCTGAATCTTCTTCTTATGTTTTTCTTATCTCTTGCTCTATCTACTTTCAGCTTTCTTCCTTTTAATTCTTGACCATTGAGTATCTCTATTGCTGAGTTCAATTCTTCTTCAGAATTCATATCTGCAAAACCAAACCCTTTGGATCTTCCAGTAACCCTATCTTTTATTATTCTCAAGTTATTAACTTTTACTCCTTTCTCATCTAAAAATCTTAAAAGTTCTTCCTCTCCTACGCTATACTCAATATTTCCAACATACATTCTGTACCTCTCTTGCATTTCCTGCTTCCTCCTTCTTTTCAAAAACACGCATTTTCTCCTCTCACCTTCATACAATTAAAAAATATCCCCTCTTTTCTTCTTCATATCTCACCCCTTTCCCAATTAATTTAAAACTCCTTTTTTTAAGCTTTCCTCTCTGAGAGAACTCTTCTGTTTTTAAGAGCTTCTTTCAGAGAGGCTAAATCTACCAATTCCAAATCTGCACCCATAGGAACACCCAAACCCAATCTTGTAATTCTTTTTACATTCTTATTTTTGAGGAGTTCTAATAAATATAAAGCTGTAGCTTGTCCTTCAGAATCTGAATCTGTAGCAATGATTACTTCTTCTACTTCGTTTTTTTCTATCTTCTTTAAAAGTTGTGCTAAGGCTAAGTTGGAAGGGCCTTTTCCTTCTAAAGGAGAAATACTTCCTAAAAGAACGTGATAGACTCCTTTAAAATCTTGAGTTCTTTCGATAGCTATTATGTCTTTGGGTTCTTCTACTACACAGACTATCTTTTTATCTCTTTTAGGATCCTGACATATTTTGCATAACTCTGTGTCAGTTATATTATTACATTCTTTGCAAGGTTTAATTTTTGTAATTACGTTTAAAAGAGAATCTGCAAATTCTTTAACTTCATCCTTAGGTAAAGTTAATATATAAAAACCTATCCTTTCAGCTGATTTTCTACCAATCCCTGGAAGTTTTTCGAAATGAGAAATAACTGCTTCTAAACTTTCAGGAAAGATGTTCATTCTTATTAAGTATTTTTCCTTTAAATACCTTAAAGACAGTCTCTAAAGGTGAGGAGGGCTTTTGTGAAGATGTATGAGTATTTACTGACTGAGCTTGTGAAGCAAGAGAAAATTTTAAATGGAGTCTTTTTCTTCCTAACATCTCTTTCAACAATCTTTCTAAATTCTCTTTTGTCTTCTTCTCCTCTAAATGTTCTTTATGGAAATTTCCTTTCCCATTAAGGACTATTTCAATGGTATCTGAATTTACTAACTTAGCTTGTGAATTCTCTAAGTACAAATGCAAAAATTTACTGCTCTTTTCTAATTTAGTTAAAAACTCTGGCCAGATCTTTTCTATTTTGTCTTGAGTCAACTCTTCTTCTTCAAGAGATTCTTCCTCAAATTTCTTAACGATAGCATCTACTCTTTTTAGGAAAGATAACTCTTTTTTCACTTGCTCTTCTAAACTCTCTTTTTTTGAAACTTCAGGAAGGCTTTCTTTTTCTTTTAAAAACACTCTTAATCTTTCTCTGGTCTCTTCTACTAAATCTTTTTCTGAGACTCCTTTTTCTTTAATACTCTCTCTTATAGGAACTTGAGGTAAATGAGTATAATCTTTACATATCTTTATAAAAGCTATCTCCAAAGGAATTTGAGTATTATTCAAAATCTTAGAGTTTTCTTTTGCCTCAATTAAAATATCTGAAATCTGCAAGAGCCTGTCTATTTCAAAAAGTAAAGATTGAGATCTTAATTTTTCTATCAATTCCTGAGGAAGTTCTATTAACTCTTTAAAATAACTTCCACAGGTCTTTATGATTAAAAGATTTCTTACATGGTCTAATAAAGAATCTAAAAAGACTGAAAGATCTTTTCCTTTTCTTACGATCTCTCCTAAAAGTTTTAAAGCTTCCTGAGTATTCTTATTAGCAAAAGATTGCATTATCTTAAAAAGAATTTCATATTCAACTACTCCTAAAATACTCATCGTCTCTTCATAAGTAATCTCTGAACTTAAACTTACTGAAGCTATCTGATCTAAGATAGACTCTGCATCTCTTATACTTCCTGAAGCTGCATTGGCTATTGTGTAAAGGATCTCTTCTGGAATCTTTAGATTTTCTTTTTCACATATGAACTTTAACTTTTCTACAATTTTTTTAAGAGGGAGCAGAGTAAAATTAAACCTCTGACATCTAGATAATATAGTCAAAGGAAGTTTTTCAGGTTGAGTGGTAGCAAAGATAAATTTTACATGCAAAGGAGGCTCTTCTAAAGTCTTAAGAAGAGCATTAAAAGCATCTAAGGTTAACATATGAACTTCATCTATTATATAGATTTTAAATCTTGAGTTTACTGGTGCGAATTTAACAGCTTCTCTTAAATTCCTTATCTCCTCAATCCCTCTGTTTGAAGCTCCATCTATCTCAATCACATCTAAACTCCTGCCTTCTTTAATCTCTATGCAATTTGTACATTTATTGCAAGGAGTAGGGGTAGGTCCTTCTTTACAGTTTAAAGCTTTTGCTAATATCCTTGCACAAGAAGTTTTACCTACTCCTCTTGGTCCTGCAAATAAAAAAGCTTGACCAAAAGTCTTATTCTTTAAAGATTCTTTTAAAACCTTTACTACCCCTTCTTGACCGATTATCTCTTCAAATCTTTGAGGTCTGTATTTACGTGCAAATACTAAATAGGACATTTTTTACATTTAAGTTTTTAAAAGCTGACTCTAAAACTTTATTACTTATTCTGCTCTTTGTCAAGTTATTTAAAGAACAAAAAAACAAGAAAATTAATGTAAAAAAGAAAAAGAAAAAGACCTTGAATCCTTGTAATCTTTTTATGTGTAATTTGAGGCAAAAATAAACTAAGAGTAAAAATAAATAGCCAGAAAAATTCAAATTTTAAAGTTGAAAGCTCTACCTTTATAGGTGTTATTAAACTCGCTATACCTAATATGAACAAGATATTAAAGATGTTACTACCTACAATGTTTCCTACACTTATACTATGGACTCTTTTAAAAGTAGCTGAAAGAGAGGTAGCTAACTCAGGCAAAGAAGTGCCTATTGCAAATGCGCTCACAGCTATTACCCATGTGTTTATATTAAAACTCTTTGCTAACTTTACTCCTGAGTTTATCATTAAATTTGCTCCCCAGATAACTCCTAATAAAGAGAATAAAAAAATTAACGATACAAGCCATTTAGAATTGAGATTCTTAAAAAATCTCTTTAATTCTATGTCTTCTTTTTCTTTATATTCATTTTTTGATCTTAGATAAGAAAAAAATAAAAATATCAATAAACAACCTAAAAAAATAATCCCGTCTAAAATCCCTAAAACAGAATCTAAGCTTAAAAAATACAAAAGAAAGATTGAAAAGAGCAAAAAAGGAAATTCTCTTTTAAAAAAACTCCTCTCTACATCCAAAGCTCTCAGAAAGCTACATAATCCTAAAACTAACCCTATATTAGTAATGTTACTTCCAATAACATTCCCTAAAGCTATTTCTGTCCTATCTTTAAAAGCTGCTATTATTCCTATGCCTGCTTCAGGAGCAGATGTTCCAAAGCCTATAAGAATTGAACCGATGAATAAAGGAGTTAATCTAAATAAAGATGCAAGTCTTACAGAACTCTCTATTAAGAAATCTGAGCTTAAAATAAGAATACCTAATCCAATTGCAAATTTTAATATATTTAAAACTATTTCCACAAATTATTTTAAAAAATTAGAAACTAAACGGAGAGGGCGGGATTCGAACCCGCGGGACCCCCTTAACAGGAGTCCAACCGCTTAGCAGGCGGCTGCCTTAAACCAGACTCGGCCACCTCTCCATTAGAATTATAATTAAGTATACAGCAAAATAAATTAATTTTGAATCCTTTTTTTTCTAAAAAAATCTTGTAATAGAGCTGAACACTCTTTTTCTAACACACCTTTTTTAACTTCTATTTTATGGTTCAATTTTGTATCTTGAGAACCTATTATCTCAAATACTGAACCACAAGCCCCAGCTTTAGGATCAGAACATCCAAAGACCAATCTCTTTACTCTTGCTAAAACCAAAGCTCCTGCACACATACTGCAGGGTTCCAAAGTAACATAAACCACACAATCTGTTAAGAATTTTGATTTTAAAAAACTTGCTGCCTGAGTTATGGCTATCATCTCAGCATGTGCTGTGGGATCAGATAATTTCTCTGTTTGATTATGGGATTTAGCTATTATCATATTCTTATACACAATTACACATCCTACAGGGACTTCATCTTCCTCAAAAGCTTGGTAAGCTTCCTCTAAAGCTTTCTTCATGTAATATTCATCAGAAAATACTAATCCTTGATTCATTTAACTAACCAGATACCTATGATTATTAAAATTATCCCTAAAATTCTTAATAAAGTTAAACTTTCATTCAAAAACAAAAAAGCAAGTATTGCACTTACCAAAGGATATGTAGAACATAAAGGCACTACCTTTGAAGAAGGCAAATACTTTAAAGCTCCATAATAACTAAACATTCCTAATAGACCTGCTCCTATCCCACTTAATGCGAATAGTAAAATATCTCTATAAGAGCTACTCTTTAAAAGCTTAAAACCTTGTGAAAAAGTAAATATCAAAACTATAGAAGAAAATACAGCTACACTCCTTACGAATATACCCACCAATATTTGGGAATTTTTGAGAGCTATCTTATCTAAAATTGGAGCTGTGCCCCATAAAAGGACTGTAAAGAAAATCAATAAATATCCTTTCATTTTTAAATTTATGAAAGGGGGTTTTTATTGTGTTTATTTTAAATATACTTCGGAGAGGGAGGGATTCGAACCCTCGGTACCCCTTTTTAGGAGTACACGCGGTTTCCAGCCGCGCCCGTTCGTCCACTCCGGCACCTCTCCACTGCTTTTCAAAAAGAACTTAAAAAATTTTAACAGAAATAAATGTTATTTCAATTTTCTATTTTTCTTTTGTAAAATTTTAACCATACTCTGATGGAGGATTTTATTGGAAGCTAAGATCTCTTTATCAAAAGGAGTAAATTCTGAACCATCGAATTTGGAGACTCTGCCTCCTGCTTCTTTTACTATTAAACTACCTGCTGCTGTATCCCAAGGCTTTAGATAAAGTTCCCAAAAACCATCTAATCTTGCACAACCTACATAGCATAAATCTAAAGCTGCTGATCCTGTTCTCCTTATTCCCTGTGCAGAATATAAAAAATCAATAAAATGCTCAATGTTTGTGTCAGGGGTATTCTCAAATTCATAATAAAATCCTGTAGATAACAAAGCTTTACTCAAATTCTTAGTATTTGAGACTCTTATCCTTTTTTTGTTTAAAAAAGCTCCTTTATTTTTACAAGCTGAAAACAACTCTTTTCTCACAGGATCATAAACTACTCCTATTAAAGGCTCTTTTTTATACATTAAGGCACAAGATACACAAAATATAGGAAATTTATGAAAAAAGTTAACTGTGCCATCTAAAGGATCTACTAACCAATAGAGATCCTGCAAGATTTCATCAGGAGTTAACTCTTCACCTAAAAAAGGGATATCAGAAAACTTTTTCTTTAAATATTTTTTTATCTTCTCTTCACTCTCTTTATCTACCTTGGTAACAGGATTCCTCTTTCCTTTAAAATATGCCTTTTTTACTTTTCCAAAATTTTTTAATATGAATTCTCCTGCTTTTATAACTATGAATTCAATCTCTTTTAAAAATATTCTGAATTCAGATTCCCTTAACATAGTTTTTACTCAAAAATTTAATTGAAAATTTTATCATTAAGATTTTACTTGGACAAATATTTTTTAAAAAGTATAATTTTAAAAAAGCATCATGAAAAAGTTAGCCAAAATTTTATTTGAAAAAAACCTCACAATAGCTTGTGCAGAATCCTGCACAGGAGGATTTCTATCCCATCTTTTAACTAACATCCCAGGAAGTTCAAGATATTTTAAAGGGAGCATTATCTGTTATTCAAACCAAATTAAGAATGAATTTTTAAAAGTGCCTAAAAAGATTTTAAAAGAAAAAGGAGCAGTCTCACTTGAAGTAGCCAAAATCACAGCTCAAAATATTAAAAAATTATTCAAAACCCATATTGGGATCTCTACAACAGGTGTTGCAGGACCTTCTGCATTAGAAAACAAACCTGTAGGGACCATATTTATAGGTATAGCTTTTAAAAATAGAACGAAAGTAATACACTTAAAGCTAAAAGGTGACAGAATAAAGATTAAAGAAAAAGCTTCCAAAAAAGCTTTAGAATTTTTATACAATCTTATAAAATGAGGTGCTTTATAGCTTTGTTATTAGATAAAGATGCTAACTCTTATATCTTAGATTTACAAAGAGAACTCAAAGAAAGCTCTGCTGATGTCAAATGGGTAGAACCTCAAAACATACATTTAACTTTAAAATTTTTAGGAGAGATCCCAGAAAAATTAGCTCAAGATATCAAAATTAAATTAGAAGATTTTAAAGAAGAAAAGGTAATCAAAACAAAAATTTTTGAGATCGGAGGATTCCCTTCTTTAGAAAATGCGAGGGTCGTGTGGGTAGGACTCAAAGATGAAAAGATGATTAAAGACTTATTTGAAAGATTAGAAAGAAAATTACAACAATTAAATATTCCTAAAGAAAAAAGAGATTTTAAAGCTCACATCACTTTGGGTAGAGTTAGATCAAAAAGGAATATCGATAAATTAATAAGAAAGATTAAAAAAATGAAATTCAAAGAAAAAGATGCAAGTATAGAAAAATTAGTCTTTTTTCAAAGTACTCTCACTCAAAGAGGTCCAATTTACACTCCTTTATATGAGATAAGCTTCAAAAGAATATGAAGAAAAACGTTAGCGTATAAACCTGCTAAAATATCATCTCCCATAACTCCTTTTGAAGAACTTAATTCTTCAATCTTATTTATAGGAGGGATTTTTAAAGCATCGAATAATCTAAAGAGAATGAATGAGGAAAGTATTAAAGAAAATTTTTTAGGGATCAAAAATAAGCTTATTAATTGACCTACAAAGTCATCTATTACTATTTGTTTAGCATCTTTTTTTCTAAATTCTCTTTCTGCTCTTCCACATATAAAGAACCCAAAGATAAGAGAAAATATCAACACAAAAAGATAAACATAAAAGTTAGAATAAAAATAAAAAATACATGCTAATAGACTAACAGCTGTGCCCCCAAATAAAGGCAAATACCCAATGTAGAATACTGAAGAACTGAATCTGATTAATCTTTGAAGAGCAGTTTGTTTTTCCATAGATAAGATAGACCAGATATAATCGTCAAGATTATAACTACACCCATAACTGAATTTATGACTAACCTAAAAAGGCTTTCTATATTTAAATTATAAAATTTAAATCTGTAAGGGAGCTCTTTAAAGATCAAAAAGATTAAAATGATATAGATTGCTACCACTTGAGAAACCATCTTATGTTTACCTAAAAGGTTTGCTTGTATTACTTTACCTTTACTCAAAGCAAGTATCCTTAAGAAGGTTATAAGAATTTCTCTAGAAAAAATTATTAAAACCATCCATGCTTTTAAAATCTGCATCTGCAAAAATGCTAAAAAACAACTAAAGATCAAAATCTTATCTGCTATAGGGTCTAAAAATTTACCAAAATCTGTTACTTGAGAGAGTTTTCTGGCTAAATACCCATCATAAAAGTCTGTTAAAGTAGCAACAGAAAAAATAACCAGACTTATCACTTTAGAAATTAAATCCTTATTGAAAATAAAAAATAAAAAGATGCCTGAAAGAAAGATTCTGAAAATAGTTAAAAAGTTAGGAAGGTTTAACCACTTCAGCTTCAAGGTCGTATTCATAAGCTTGAGTCACTTTAACTTTGTAAAACTCTCCTAACTTTATATTATCTCCTTTCACAAAGACCAGACCATCTACTAAAGGAGCACTGAATTGACTCCTTCCTATGTACACAGAACCATTTTTCTCCTCTATTAGAACTTCTAACTCTTTATTCAAAAGACCTTCATTTATTCTGTAAGATATATCTCTTTGAATCTCCATTAATATCTTATACCTCTTTTCTTTAACCTTATGAGGAATCTGAGTATAAAAATCTGAAGCTAAGGTTCCTTCCTCTTTAGAATAGATAAAGCAACCTACTCTTTCAAATTTCTTTTCCTTTATAAATTCTAATAACTCACCAAAATCTGAATCTGTTTCAGAAGGAAAACCTACTATGAATGTAGTCCTTAAAAAAATCCCTGGGACTTTTTCTCTGATTTTATCTATCAAATTCTCTATATCTTTTTTAGTCATATTTCTTCTCATCAATCTTAAGATCCTGTCATTCACATGCTGAAGAGGAATATCTAAATACTTGCAGATCCTTTCTTCTTTACGCATTAAATCGAGCAAAGAATCTGTGACATGCAGGGGATGAAGATAAAGGAGTCTTATCCATCTTATTTTCTTTGTCTCTTTAAGAAGTGTCTTTAAAAGATAGGTAAGGTCTAACTTTTCTTTTAAATCTCTACCCCACATAGCTGTATCCTGAGAGACCAAAATCAATTCCTTTTTACCCACACTTTCTAAATACTTTGCTTCTTCGACTATACTCTTTAAATCCCTACTCTTATACTCCCCTCTCATTAAAGGGATAGCACAATAAGAACACCTATTTGAGCAACCTTCAGATATCTTTAAAAATGCATAAAAGGTATCTTCTAAAAAATACCTCTCTTTAGGAACAGAAAATGGAGTATAAATGTCATAAAGTGCATCTACTTGAGGAAAGTATTTTAACAATTTTTTTCCATACCTTTTTACAAAACACCCCATTAAAATTATTTTTTTAATCTTTTTCCTCTTTTTCAAATCTATTAACTCCAAGATAGCCTGGATACTTTCTTCTTTTGCTTCTTTTATAAATCCACAAGTATTTAAAATAGCTATATCTGATTTTTGAATAGGAGTTATCTTAAAACCTTTTCTTTTTATCCTGTAAATAAACTTTTCAGAATCATACAAATTACGAGCACATCCTAAACTTAAAATACCTACCTTTACCTTTTTATTCTTCATCTTCTTATTCTTATAGAATCTGGGGTAATTATTACTTCTCTTAAGACTTCGCCATTTTTTCCTAATCTAGGAAGGAGCTTTCCATTGACCTCTATATCGAGAGCTCCTGCATCTCCTATCCATAATTTTACTTCTTTCTTTGCCTTCCAGGATTCTGAAAATCCTTTTATAAGAATTTCTCTGAAAACAGTCTCTCCATCTACCTTTACCTGCAGGTAGACATCTCTTTTTGCTCTTATAACTACTTCTAACTGATCTTTTTTACTTTTTTTGGTAGGATGGAGTTTGGTAGGTAACTTTTGAGAGACTTTTTGTTTTTGTAATTTTTTGGAGTGTGCTAATCTTTTTATCTGATAGTAAAATCTTTTCAAAGAAAATACCATTAAAATAAAAATTGCAACTATTCCTACAAATTTAAATATTTTTTTCATCTTAATCATTTTTATTTTGGGAGCTTTTTTAAGAATAGAAACTTTAAATGATTTTTCTTTTAAGGGAGGGGTGAGTTTATCTTTATCTAAACCTAACTTTTCTATTAATTCTTGAGAAGGGATCTTTAAAAAATCTGCATATATTTTTATGAAACCTTTTAAATATGTAGGATGGATCTCAGAAAATTTGGACTCTTCTATTTTCTTTAAAATGTTTAAATGAATTTTAGTTTTTTTACTTACCTCTTCTAAACTTAAATTCTGAGACTTTCTCTTTTCTCTTAATATCTTTGAGACTTCATGGAGTTCTTTTTTCTCTTTCCCACTCATCTTTACTTATTAAAATCTGGCGAGGTTTTGAACCTTGAAAAGGACCTATAATACCTTCTGCTTCCATCATATCTATTAATCTGGCAGCTCTAACATAACTTAAATGCAATCTCCTTTGTAAGACTGAAACTGAAGCATAACCTGTCTCCAAAACTACCTTTACTGCTTCTTCATATAAAGGGTCTTTATCAAATTTATAAGAAGCTTCATGTGAAAGAAACTTTAAAAGCTCTTGGTCATATTCAGGTTTATAATTTTCTTTTAAATGGTCTACAACTCTCCTTATTTCTTTATCAGTGATAAAAGAACCCTGACATCTTATAGGTCTTTGCATATCTGGTTTTAAAAAGAGCATATCACCTTTTCCTAATAATTTATCTGCACCTGTAAAGTCTAAGACAGTCCTTGAATCTACTTTGGAAGCTACTCTAAAAGAGATTCTGGCAGGAAAATTAGCTTTAATTACACCTGTTATAACATCTACAGAAGGACGTTGGGTTGCTAAAATCAAATGGATCCCTACAGCTCTTGCTAGTTGGGCTAATCTCAGAATTAAACTCTCCATTTTGTCTTTAGCTTGTAACATTAAATCTGCTAATTCATCTATTACTACCACTATAAAAGGCATTCTAAACTCTTTTTTATTAAAACTATCTATATTCCTTACACCTTCTTGAGCAAGTGTTTTATACCTTCTTTCCATCTCTTCAACCATCCAACTAAGAGCTTTACAAGCTTTGTTAACATCTTGAATAACTGGACATAACAGATGAGGGATCTCATTGAATATAGAAAGTTCTACCATCTTAGGGTCTATTAGCAAAAGCTTAACTGTGTTAGGTTGAGATTTAAAGAGTAAAGATACTAAAATAGAGTTTATACATACAGTCTTTCCTGAACCAGTAGTACCTGCTATTAATAGATGAGGTAATTCTTTAAGATCTACAATCACAGGTCTTCCTGAAACATCTTTTCCTAATGCTAAAGTTAGAGGAGATTGTGCTTTTTTGAATTCTTCTGATTCTAAAACTTCTCTTAAGAAAACTATCTCTTTTTGAGTATTAGGGACTTCTATACCTACAGTCCCTTTACCTAAAATAGGAGCTACGATCCTTACAGATGGTGCTTTTAAAGCTAAAGCTATATCATCAGCTAAAGAATAAATCTTTTGAAGTTTTATGCCAGGAGCTAACTCTAATTCATATCTTGTAACTGTAGGACCTTTTTCAATATCTGTAACTTTTGAATCCACACCAAAATCCTGCAGAGTTTCAACCAAAATCTTAGCATTTTCTTTCAAATCTTCATCTATTTTTCTCTCTGATAAAGGTGGGACTTCATCTAAAAGTTTCAAAGAGAGTTGAGAAGGTTCCTTTTTTTCAGTATGAGTGAGTTTTTCATCCTTAACTTCTGAGAACATTTGAGGTGCTTCTTTTTTCTTTACCTTTATTATTTGAGGTAACTTTTCTTTTTTACTCTTTACTTCTATTTTTTGTTTGGGTTTTAAAAGCTGCTTTCTTTTGGGGAAAAATTTATTTAAAAAAGAAAAGAAAAAAGAAATTAATGATAGACCAAACAAAGATAAAGAACTTAAAATTAAAAATGTTAAGAGTATTAAATAGGAACCTACTCTTCCTAAATAAAAATTCAAAAACTTGGAAGTAAAAAAACCAACTAAACCTCCACTCTTAAAAGCTAAATCTGTATCTTTAAAGAATAATGAGCTTAAAAGACCTGAAAAACTCAGAATAAAAAAGATGTAAAATAAAGCTTTTGAAAAATTAGTAGTACATACACTTTGAGGCAGTTTAATATTTTTAAAAAGTAAACTTAAACCTTTTATGAACAAAAGTGCACATACCAAATACGAAGAAAATCCTAAAACAAAAAAGAAGGTAAAAGAAACATAAGCTCCTACTATTCCTATAAAGTTTTTGGCAGGAATATTAGGAGAAGTAGTTAAAAACTTTACATCTTGAGGAGTATAAGAAATTAAACTTAAAAATAAAAGTATAGATAAAGATAAGAAACAAACACCTTTTGCTTCATCTATTTTTTTCTTTGTTAACATTAGCTCTCTTTTTACTGAGAGTTATCCTTCCCAATTCATCTATCCCTATAACTTTTACTAAGATTTCATCTCCAACTTTCACAAATTCATTTATGTTCCTTATAAAACCATCTGATAACTCTGAGATATGGCACAGACCGATCTTACCTGGAAGTATCTCGCAAAAAGCTCCATAATTTGTAACTCTTACGACTTTAGCTTTATAGACTTCACCTACTTTTATTTCTTGGGTGAATTCTTTTACCATCTTTACAGCTTTTTCTTGGGAATCTTGATCAGGAGTAGTAATAGTAATTGTACCATCATTTTCAATATTTATGACTGCTTGAGTTTCCTGAATTATCTTCCTTATGTTTTTTCCTCCTGGACCTATTAAATCTCCTATTTTATCTGGACTAATCTGCATAGTAGTAATTCTTGGTGCTAACTCTGAAATTTGAGCACGAGGTTTATCTATTGTTTGGTACATTAAGTCTAAAATTTTTTGCCTTTGAATCTTTGCTTTTTTTAAAGTCTCTTCTATTATATTAAAATCCAAACCTTTATTTTTAACATCTAACTGGATAGCTGTTATTTTATTGCGAGTTCCAGCTATCTTAAAATCCATAAAACCTGCGTGGTCTTCTGCTCCTGCAATGTCTGTAAGAATTACATAATCAGAGTCCTTTTCTATTAAACCAAAAGCTAAACCTGCTACATGCTCTGAAACAGGTACTCCTGCATCCATCAAAGATAAAGAACCTGCACATACTGTCGCCATAGAAGATGAACCATTAGATTCTAAAATTTCAGATACAACTCTTATAGTGTAAGGAAAATTTTCTCTTTTAGGAATAACACATTCTAAAGCGCGTTCAGCTAAATTTCCATGTCCTATTTCTCTTCTTGAAGGACCTCTTACAGGTCTTACTTCTCCTACACTAAAAGGTGGAAAACTGTAATGAAGCATGAAACGTTTAAAACTCTGACCTTCTAAAGCTTCTATTAACTGCATATCTTGAGTGCTACCTAATGTAGTGACTGCTAAGGCTTGAGTTTGACCTCTTGTAAAAAGAGCAGAACCATGAGTACGAGGTAAAACTCCTACCTTACAGCTTACTTCTCTTATCTCATCTGGAGTCCTATTATCTGGTCTTATCTTTTCTTTCAATATCTTTTCTCTAATGAATTCAGATTGAATCTCATAAAAAGCAGGTTTTATTTTATCTAAATCTTCACAGAAAACATCTTTTAGAGATTCCTGAGCTCTAACGATTAAATTATCTAAGTTGTTTAACCTTTGAATTTTATCACTTATTTTTAGGTTTTCTATAAGCTCTGTATAAAAATCCTCTTTAAGTTTTTCTATTAATTTCTCAGGGATCTCTTTTATACATACATCTCTTTTTTTCTTACCTGCTTTTTCTCTTAACTCTTCTTGGAGAGCTATTAATCTCTTATTATTTTCATAAGCTAACTTTATAGCTTTCAAAACTATATCTTCATCTACTCCTTTAGATTTTGCTTCGATCATTAAGATTTTTTGTGAACTGCTCGCTACTACAATATCTAATAAAGCCTCTTCTCTTTGCTTATAAGTAGGATTTATTATAAACTCTCCATTTAAAAACCCTACTCTGCAACATCCAATAGGAATATCAAAAGGGATATCAGAGATATAAAGAGCTGATGAAGCTCCTAAAACTGCTAACACATCTGGATCAAAATCTTGATCAGCTGAAATCACCACTGCTATTATTTGAATATTATGAGAAAAACCTTTAGGAAAGAGGGGTCTGATAGGTCTGTCTATTAATCTAGCACAGAGAATTTCATTTTCAGAAGGTCTTCCTTCTCTTTTAAAAAATCCACCAGGGATCCTTCCTGCTGCATAAGTTTTTTCTTGATACTCCACAACTAAAGGCAAAACTTCTGGATAATTTTCTAAAGGGAGCCTATCCATACATGCAGTTATTAATACAACGGTCCCTCCATATTGGACTAACACAGAACCATTTGCTTGTTTGGCTAACTCTCCTGTAGAAATAAAAAGTTCAGTTTGATTAAATTGTGTCTTTACCTGCAGTTTAGACATAAAAAGCTACTTTCTCAAACCTAACTCTTTAATTAACTTCTCATATTTTTTAGGATCTGTTCTTTTAAGATAATTTAAGAGGCGCCTTCGTCTCCCTACTAAGAACAGGAGACCTCGGCGGGAATGAAAATCTTTTTTATGTTTTTTTAAATGTTCTGTCAAATTTTTTATTCTTTCTGTTAAAATAGCAATCTGTACAGAAGCAGATCCTGTGTCAGTTTTATGCTCTTTAAATTTCTCTATAAGTTCTCTTTTTTTCGCCTTTGTAATAGACATTCTTTTCCTCGCCTCCTTTCCTTAAAACTTAGTATACTCCTTCCTATCAGTTTAGTCAAGGAAGTAGGAGAGGGTGAAATTTTTAAAATATTATATTAATTTAGAACATTAAATTCAATAAATTTTTATAAAATTGTAAAGATAAAGTAGAAAATCTATTAAGACTTGAAGAATTTAATACACTACTTTATACACTTTATCATTCTCACGTACTTTTTGAGCAACTTTGATACCTACTTCTTGACCTCTTTGAGCATAATTAACATTTTGATGATTTATCTGCATAGAATCTACTGTTTGAAAGAAATCGGTCGTAGCTCCTTTTATATGAATCTTTTCACCTACTTTAAGAGGAGCCCTTAGTTTAATGACTCCTACTGAAATCTTTCCAAAATAATGAGTGATTATACCTATCTCTTTTTCTTGAGGTGTTTTCATCCTTTTTAAAGTTTTAGAAAAAGTTTTCTGAAATTTCTTAGATTTAGAAGATTTTTTTCTGGGGATAGATTTTATTTGTGCTTTTTGTCTGGTCTTGGGTTTTTGTCTTTTATGAGGAGTTCTTTTTATCTTCTTTTTAGATCTTTTTGAAGTCTTCTTTTTAAATTTGCGTTGAGATTTTTTTAAGGGATTGCTGTTAGAAGTTTTTTTAAAAGATTTCTTTTTTTTGGGTTTTTTAAATCCAAAGAGTTTTTTAAAAAAATCAAGCAATCCCATTTTGGTTTTCTAAAACAAAATAGCAAAATTCAAATAAAGTGCATTTACAAATATTGTATCAAAATCTTTATGATAAAGCTTATATAAAATAAAGAAAGATTTTATTAGCAAAATTCTTTTAATGTAGTAAATTTTACATCAAAAAAGAATTTAAACCTCAATTTAAATATTTTCCTTCATCAATCAAAACTATCTCAAAAAGCAGAAATTCTTGACACCATTTGTATGCAGTGTTATTTTGAAAAAAAATGACAAAGATGATAAAAGGATAAAAACAAAATTAAGGAGGTGAAATATAATGACGCGAAGGGTAATAGGTTTTTTATTTTTTCCTTTAGCTATAATGCTCAGCGGTTGTTCTGTTTTTATGGCTATGTCTGGACAAGCAGAACCAAATCTTTCAGCGCTTCAAATAGGACAAGATAGAAATATTGTCATTGCCAATTTAGGACAACCTTATAAAACCATACTTACAGAAAATGGAAGAGTA
The DNA here is from genome assembly GCA_965541615.1 of uncultured bacterium. Taxonomy (GTDB): domain Bacteria; phylum Omnitrophota; class Gorgyraeia; order Duberdicusellales; family CBEUCJ01; genus CBEUCJ01. The sequence goes on from CBEUCJ010000005.1 coordinate 24,810, forward strand.
GATGTTTTTAAATTACAACGAGGAAACAGCCCAAGTGCAGGAAGAGCTTTAGCTCATGGTGCTCTAGATCTACTAACTTGGGGAGCTTGGGAAGTAATAGGAACGCCTATTGAGGCAATGCAAGGAGAGACTTTTTATTTAACAGTAGAATACGATAAAAATGACAAAGTAAAGAAAGTATATACTGGTGAAGTTCAGGTGGGAGGTAATATGTAATTAATCCTAATTCAGGAGGCGAGAAATATTTTTTCATTTTTTATTTGGTTGCTTTATAGGGATATATCAGAAAAGAATAGAATATCACATTAACTCAGGCAGATTACTCTATTATAAAAATTAACATATTTTTGTGCTGCCAAAAAATTTCATTATTCTCTATCAATATTAAAAGAGAATTTTAAGCTATCCAATCGAACTTAACATCTGTATAGCCTCTTTTGTAGATAAAGGAAAGGCTAAAGCATTTACCATCGATAGGAGTGAAAACTAAAGGCCAATTGTAAGTCTCATAACTTCCTAAAACTTTTTCTCCTTTATCCCATATTTCCATTCCTAATATAAGTACTTCTCCAGACTTTTTTAGGTTATGCTTAAACATATAATTTTTTCTTCCAGGCTTAAAATGCCATTCAGCTATAACAAAAGGATTTTTCATTTTATAATTTGGAAAAAGATCAGTCACTAAAACTCCTTTTAAATTTTTAAAAAGCTTCATATTTATGACTGGATCATTAATCTCTTTAAGAGAAGTAACTTGACCAACTATTTTTCCAGAATCTGGCAAAATTATTTCAGGTTTAAATCTTATACGCTCAAGAGCTAAAATACTCTCATCTAATAAAAGTGCTCCGTAAAGCTCTTGAAATAAAAAATCTACATTTTGAGGAGGGATAAAATTTTGTATTTTTTCGTTTATTATTTCTATATTTTTTGCTTTTTTAAATTTCTCTTTTAAATATAAATAACAATACTTGTTTTCTTCTACAGCATATAACTTTTTAACCCCTAATCTTAAAATATATTCCGTCATTAATCCTAAACCTGCTCCTGCCTCCACTCCAATTTTTCCTTTTATAAAACTTAAATTCTTTCTTAAAAGTCTTTTTAATCTTTTTTCTCTTACTCTATCTTCATAAATACCTAAAAAAATTAAAAAGTTCTCAACTTCTATTTGAGTAGATTTAGAAAGACTATTTACTATCTCCAGCATAATTCCTAATTTAATTTTATTATCTTTCCATTCTCCTTAAAATATTCAATCAAAAGTTTATAAAATTTGTTTTTTGATAAAGTAAAAGAATCTCCAACAATTATAAGTTTTTTTCTTGCCCGAGTAAGACAAACATTTAAACGTCTTAAATCCTCTAAAAAACCTATCTCTCCTTTTTTATTTGAACGCACAAATGATACAATTATTATCTCTTTTTCTCTTCCTTGAAAACCATCTACAGTCTTTATCTCCAAATCTTTAAATCTTTTAAGATATCTTTTAAGGATATCACACTGATCATCATAAGGAGTAATTATTCCTATATCTTTTGTTTTCACACCTATTTGAACCAAAGCATTTAAAATTTTTTTTACAAGTTTTGCTTCACCTGGATTTTGCCAAGAGGTTGAATCTTTTTTTCTCTTCTCAGGGTATTTTCCTCTTGTATCTATAAAAACACATACATTTTCTGGTTTGCAAATTTCTCTAAACTGAGGTTCCATTTGGGATAATCTGTTAAGTTTAAGATTGAGGTCTGCAATTGTATGATGAGCTACTGAATGATGAGAGATTAAAGCTTTATTGTAAAAATATTTATTAGAAAATCCCATAATCTTTTCATGCATACGATACTGTAACTTTAAAAGTGTTTTAATCTCTTCACCATAAAGTTTAAGAAACCTTTCAAAGAGTGTAAACTCAAGAGCTTTAGCTTTTTCAGAAACTACTGTGGGAGGAAGTTGTTTATGGTCACCTGCCATAACTATCTTTTTTCCTTTAATAATAGGTATTATACAAGATGGTTCAGTTGCTTGGGTTGCTTCATCAATACACACCAAATCAAATTCTTTATTTTCTAATATTTCAGAACCTGCAGTTGAATTCGTTGTGCATAAAACATCTGCATCTTTTAGTACTCTGGTGATTATCTCTTCTTCGATCTTTTTTGCTTCCTGAAACAGATCATTTATCTTAAACTGGACTAATAACCAATCTGCCATCTTCTTCATTAACTTTGCAGAAACTCCACGAGCTCCTTTTTTAAATCTTGCTAACTTAATTATCTCTTCATCTGATAAACCTCTTCTGTATTGAGGAAGAGGTTTTAAAAAATTTTCTTGTTGATTACGCAGCCTTTCTATTTCTTTCCAGATTCTCTCCACTTTTTTATAAGACTCAGAATTTCTCACAACATAATCTAAACTGCATTTTAAAACAGAAGAGATAATCCTTACAGGATTTCCTATCCTTACAACCTTTACATTGTATTTGGTGAGTGACTCAACTAAATTATCTACTGCAATGTTGGAATCTGCACAACATAAAACTCTTTTCCCTCTTTTTATCTCTTGAAGTATTATTTCTACAAGAGTTGTGGTTTTACCTGTTCCTGGAGGACCATGTATTAAAAAAATATCTTTTGCTTTTAAGGCTTTTTCAACTGCCTCTTTTTGTGAAGAATTTAGCTCTTTATTTACAAAATCAATTTTTCCTTGGAAAGACAAAAACTCAGGCTTTCTTTTTCCAAGGATTATTTCTAAAATCTGATGACAATCTTTTAATTTATCAAGTGCTTCTTCCATTCTTTGAAAAGTTACATCATTTGCGTATAAGTCTATCCTTAAATTCTTACCATACACAAATCTTGGAGGTTTTTCAGAAAATGCTACAGTAATAGATGAAAGTCTTTTCTCATAAACTATTCCCTGAGGATTAGAGTTTTTAGGTTGACCTTTACTTATAAGCACTATATCGCCTGGATTTATTTGCGTCTCAAAAGGAGTTTTCCTTGTAAATTTAACTAAATAATAACCACCTAAAGCTTTTCCTTGATCCTTGCCTTTTAAATTTAAAATTGCTCTTCCTAATTTTTCTCTGAGTCTTCCAGAAAGCTTTTTTATCTCCTCCTTATATAAACGTATCTGCTCTTCTCTCTCAAAATCTATTAACTGCCTAAAATATTCTTTGTATTGCTTATAATTAGAAAAAGAGATATTCATTTTTATGATTTTATGAAATTTCAGGACACTAGAACATTGTCATCTGAAAAAGAATATTAGCAAAAAACTGAAATCTCTAAAAATATTATATCAAGATATAAACAAAATAATGGCTAAGATTTTAAAAGTACCAGAGTATAGTTATGGATACCTGCCTGCCAGCAGGCAGGTTGTAAAAGAAGAAGATGAGATTTTGATTTATGAGCATTATTCAGGGAAGTTAATTTTTGAGTATAACAAGAATAAGGAAGTGGATAAAAAAGAACATAGGGCATTTCTTGAGACCTTACGTGGTTCAGAGAGAGCTTGAGGGAGAGATGGGTAGAGATTGAAACATCTGTGTAATATTTTTAAGAATCTTTTTGATTCCTTTTTCCATATCATATAAGAACTGAGCCGCTTCTTTTGTTAATATGCTGTTTGGACAAGCAACCTCTATCAATGCTTCTAACATGTCTTTGAACCAGGTTATATCTTCTTTCATAGGTGGAATAGCATGAGCTTCTGAAAGATATAAAACAGCACGTGTTACTAGATTAAGATCATATCCTGTTCAATTATGAATTCTCCATGCCGCAATGCCTCTTCAAGATATTTCAATGTAGTTCGTTTAATCTGGTCTGAATCAATAATATCAGATATATCTTGAGATTCCGGATTTAGCCAAAGAGTTTGGCTAACTACTTTTTTACATGCTTCAAATAAAGCATCTTTATCAAAACTATACCGCTTCCTCATTTACTTCATTTAAAGTTGCTTTCCAGGAAAACTAACGACTTACTAAATTATGAAATAAAATCTACACACACTAATTTTAACTTACTTTTATCAAAAGGTTCAATAAATCCATTTTTATAAGATGAAAGGCCTCTAAGAAAACTATTCATGTCTTTTATTAATTTTTTCCAGTTTTTATGAAATGATTTATACTCTTTCCATAACCTCCGCAATACTTTAAGTCTTTTTCTGGTTAACCGAATACTCCATATCTTATCTTTGGTATCTTCCCACATTTCTTGAAAATGTTTATCTTCTGGAAATTCCATCAAATAGCAATCAATTTCATTTTCAATTTCATGGATCAAAGTAATTATAAATCTACTACTTCTATCATGATAGAAGAGTCTTGTAGGAGCGTCTCTTTTTCTTTGTTCTGTTTGTTTATAAAATTCTTCTATTTCTTTAATTAAAATTTTATTTACTTCATATATTTCGTTAAAGAAATCCGGAATAACTCTCTCTTCTTTCTCGTCACAACAAATAAAATCAAAAATTTCAGTTTTACTTCTTAGTATTTTTTTAGAAATCAAATCATATAAAAACCAGAAATGATATTCTTCTCCATATTTGTAATAAAAAAATATCCCTTTAATTTTTCCTTTCTTCAAACCACTATATATCCCGTAAGGTAGATTTTCTATTTCTCTCTTTGCTTTAGTTTTCAAAAAATCTCTGAGTGGTTGAAAGAATTTTTCTCCTCCACCAAAAACTTCTGCCTCCAGCTCTTCAAAAATGCTGACATCTTTCTCTTTAATTCTCCTTATAGTGCCAAAAACTTTTGGATGGACTGTTTCACCTAAGATTGTTTGATCTAACCCAATTGAAGCATCTATTTTAATAATTTTTTCTTGAAGTATTTGAACAAGTCTCAGTAAATCTTCCAACTCTTCTTCTGGAAAAAAGTTCCAGATATAAATTTTATCGAAAGAAGAACCAATTCTATCAATTCTTCCTGCACGTTGAATCATTCTGGTAGGGTTCCAATGGAGATCATAATTAATCAAAAATTGAGCTGTTTGCAAATTCATACCTTCAGAAAGGACATCTGTGCTTAATAAAATTTGTATCTCTTTGTTAAAAAATTTATTCACTATTTCTTCTCTCACAGCAGGAGAAATTTTCCCACATATACTTTCTATAGAAATATTTTTAAACCGTTCATCTTGAATTAAATGATTGGCTAAATACTCTAAAGTATCAGCGTAATAAGTAAAGACAACTACTTGTCCTTTTTGGACTAATTTATACAACATCTCCTTAAACTTTAATAATTTTGCATCTTTTTGGGGAGTGATTGTGTTAACTTTCTCTAAAATTTGGTTTAATAAATCAATATCTCTCTGGATATCTCCAAGCAATCTATCCATATCAAATTCATCTAAGTTAATTGAATCCAATTTCTCAACGATTTCTTCTGTGCTTTCTTCATTTAACTGTACTACATACTTATTAAATATTTCCTTTCTGAGAAGTTTCCCATCTTTGAGATATTCTTTCAATTTCGTTAAAAATTTTACATGATTGGCTACTGTTTTTCTAAATGCCTCAACACTACTTTCTAATCTTTTCAATAAAATTGTTTTAAAAATCCCTTCTAAAGCAATCATCCTTCCTAAAGCCATCTCCTCATCAGAAGAAAGCTTCTCCTGTTTTTTGTATTTTAAAACTCTATAATAAGCCATTGTTAACTTCTGGGTTATAGTATCTGATATCTCTTTATACATTCCTTGATAAGCATCATCTAACTTATACTCTACATTTTCTAATACTCTTTCTGGAAATTTAATAGGAACACCATTTATTTCTGCCTGAGGATAATTTCTTTTTATATAATCTCTGGTTCTACGAATTGAAATCTCGTTAAGAAGATCATTAAGTAAAGCAGGATTCTGTTTTTCCTCTACCTTTTTAAAAAATTTAAACAGATCATCTATACCTTCTTTTACAAATGCAGTTTTATCAGAATACATCATCAACATTATCTGCCAATATAAATCCCATAGAGTATTGTTAATGGGAGTAGCGGTCATAAATAAAATATAAGGTTTGGTTTTATTTGCCTGAGCTATTTTTTCTAAGAGATTAAACAAATTCTCCCATCTATTTGACAAAGGATTTCTAAAATTATGACTTTCATCTACGACTACCAACGATACCTCTTTAAAACTTCCCCCACAAACTTTAAGTGCTCTTTTCTCATAATCTTCTAAAGCTAACTCTTCTTGAGAAAGAATATTAGGTGGAAGTCTTAAATCTTTTATTTCTTTAGTCCACATTTCTCTAATTTGGGCAGGGCAGATTATCAAAAAATTTCTCCTTTTATAAAAACCAAACTCTTCAATTACTTTTTTAGCAATCCAGGTTTTACCCAAACCTACAGAATCTGCAACCAATACCGCTCCATACTTTCTTAATCTTGAAAAAACTCTTCTTACTGCATCCTCTTGAAATTCAGCTAAATTTACTCTTGTTTTGACAAATTCATCCTTTAATTTTTCTTCATCCTCTTCTTCATCAAATTTTAAATCCTCCTTTTGTAGTTCATATAAAGCTTTGATGAAAACCTGATAAGGAGTGTATTCTTTTGTCCCGAATCGCGATTGTTCTAAAATCTCTATAAGTTTATCTTTAAAGTCTTGAGCCTGCTCCCAGAATTTATCAAACCATTTCTTTTTCACATATTCAGCCTCAGCCTCTAAAGATACAGCGTTCAATTCTGTATTGGAAGTCAATCCTGCCTGTGTGAAATTGGAAGAACCTATCACCACAATTTTATCAAAAATATATGCTTTTCCATGTAAAAAGTCTTTTGTGTAGATTTTAACTTCCACATTATCTCTTTTAAGAAATTCTATAAGATCTTTAACGAGTTCTTCATGAGATTTTTCTAAATCAAAGTTTTCTACCTCTTCTCTAATCTGTTCAAGCAAAACATCACCTAAGGTTCTATCATTATTGAGCTCTATACTTTTACCCAAAAGAAGTCTGAAATGCTTTACTCCTTTTATCTCCTCTTTCACTAATTCGTAAGCTTTTATGTTAAAAAATGCAGTGGCAATATCCAAACAGGTGTCAGGTTGAGCTTTTAATATCTCTTTTATGAACTGTGCCAAAGTTATTGTAGAATTATCAATTATTTTTTGAGGAATGAGCATTTTATTCCTCCTTATAGAATAAATTTAAATATTTCTCACAAAAGAAGATTCTGTTTTTTCCACTTTTTAAATATTCCTAATTTTAGAAATTTCTAACCAAATTATCTGCATTAAAATTATTGAATCTGAACTCTGCTCCTCATAATTACACTATCCGTAATTAATTTCTCTTTTAATTACGATTCTCAGTATAATCGTAATTAACGAAATTTCAAGAAGTTAAATTTTTTTTAGTTAAAATAAATTATCTAAGGAAGTATACTCATAAATTGTATTAAATGAGTTCGTAATTTTTTACAAATTATCAATAAAATCTTTCATTTCTTCATTAACATTTATACCATCTACCCATACTTGAGCAACTATTCTTCCATATACATCCTTTGCTTTTTCTTCATATTCTACCTCTTTGTATAGAACCAACTCTTCCAATTTTTGTTTAGCTTTCATTCCTTCAGGTGTATTTAACTCTGGAGCATCTACTCCTTCTAAACGAATTCTCTCAGTTGTTGAAGAATCTACTTCAACTTCAAAAGTATCACCATCTATTACTTTAGGTACAAAACCTCTCTTCCTCATTTCTTTTTCACCTCCTTTTGTTTTACCTTACTTCCACGGAAAATTCTTAAGTCGATTTCGTGCCACCTTATGACTAAGTTCTTTTCTGCCGCTTTTTATAGTAAGACCTGAACCTTTTGTCCATGATACTGAAACTCCACAAGTTTTATTGTGTTTTAAAATCTCTAATTCATCTAAATCTTTTTTATCCAGAAGGCATATCTCTCTATCACCACATACCAAACATACTAAGATTTCCTTATTTTCTTTTTCCTTAAGCCGATTTATATCGTCTACTGAAAAAGTAAAATTACATCTACTCTTTCGTCTCCCAGAAGTCACACGTGAAGTATACTTTATGTAGAGTAAATAATCTTTCGCATTATCTGAAACAGAATAAGCTGCCCAACCTTGATCGGGACTTCTTTCAAATAATTTAACAGTTATATCAGGATTTCTTATAACTTGCGAAAGAACTGCCCCATGATATAACTCAAAATGGGAAAGAGCCATGGTTTACCTCCTGTTTATTTATTTCTAATTCTAGATTTGAAGGGATAAGATCGTATAATTTTCCACTCGAAGGAAAAATCTTTAATCCGTAGCCCTTAACGCAATAAGGATAATCTGGGTTTTTTCTTAATTTTGGAATCAGTTTTTCAAAAAGGTGGTTTTTAGGCAATTGGTTTCTTTTCAATATTTCTTTTATCCAATCGTACATACAACCTGCAATGCAATCCGAAATTTGCAAAAGACAATTAAATTCCACATAACTAAAAGATAAAGAACCTAAAAAGTACTCTTTCAAAGCAGGAATTATACGATTAGGAAATTTTTGTTCTCTATAAAAAGTATTTAACATTATATTGGAAAAATCTTTTTTAAAAACTTTTTCTTTAGGATGAACATCTGCAATGATTATTCCCTTTTCTTTTTTTATTTTGCCTTCTTTTTCTAATAAGAAATATATTCTTGTTAGGACAAACTTAAAGGCTTGTGGATAAAAGTCTACTGAGCTCTTTCTCTCAAAGAATTTAAACTTACGTACATCTTCACATATAGCAGCAATTATAGTAAAGGGATATCTTGATAGTATCTCTATAACTTGTGGATGAGTGTCTTTCTTTGTGAAATTTCTTTTTTGCAGTATTTTTAATGCTGTGTATTGAGTTTTATTTCCTTTACTTAAATTCCATTTAAAAGGTAGATACTCTTTGCCTTCGCCATAAAGCTTTTGTTTAAAGCCTATAAATTCTCTTATCAATCTATCTGCTACATCTTCCTCTAATCCAATGCAACTTAAAACTATGATCTTATCATCGTATGCTTCATCTATAGCAAATATCTTCACCTCCTCACACTCCTTGCTTTATCCAATCTATTTTTAACCAGCTCTGCTACAGCCCAGTAGACTTCTTTTCTTTCTTGTTCAGTTAATCCTAATGCATCAAAAACAATATCATCCAAGGCTTTTCTGTCAGGTAAAGGATTGGGTTCTTGTTCTCGGATGGGTTTGGTAGGATCAAAGCCAAGCTCGGTGAAGATGGATTTACTTTCTCTTTGAAAAAATAAATCTGCATATGATGAATTTAAATTATTAACTTCAATCTCTTTCAAAATTAAAATATTATTAATCTCTGGACCGTAAACCAAAAGTACACCTTCCCCCATTAATTTACGTCCATAAATTTCTGTAAAAAAAGCTCCAACTGTAGAGTTGAGAAATAAAATTAACAACTTCTCTAACATTTGCTTTTCAGGTTTTATAACAAAAAAAGTATCACCAACAAAAAAGTTAAATTTATTCCAAAAATAACTAAATATAACATCCACAAATCGTTTAGAAAGAATGGGTAATTTTATCTCCCCCAAATCCCACCACCTTTCTCTGCTTGCACAAGTTGGTCTTTTGTGATATCCCTGTTTTTCACCCCATTTAATATAATCTAATGCCTTTGTTCCTTTTAATTCTTCTTTAGATTTATGGCACATAAAAACTTTGTATTTTAAATCTTCTTTTTTAATTAAAATTGATTTGCATTCGCGAGGACTTTTTATTACAGGTTTTAAAAATTCTTCTTCAATCAACCAGTAAGAATCATCTTTTTTATTATAAACAATCCTTAATCCCGCTTCTTTTATCTCTTTTACAGATTTAAAATTACCTAAGTTTTTGATTTTATGTTTGATTTGGGAAAATTTCATAACAATATAGCCTCTTTTACATCGTCTACTAAATCATTAGATTTAAAAATCTTGATAATCGAGAAATCAGGTTGGGTTTCTTTTTCCTTTATTATCTGCCCAAGAATTTTTACTGCTTTTTTAAAATACCTTCTGAATATTTTATTTACTTCCTTTACCTTAATTTTTCTCTTATCTTTTTGGAGAAGCAGCTTTATTGTAAATAAAATATAATAATGAGCATGTAGAATAAATCCCTCCTTTTTTAACTTACTTTTTAAATCACGATCTCTATTTTCTTTTTCTAACTTTCTTATCTCCTTCTGTAATTTTTTAATTTCTTTCTCTATATTTTTATATAGCAAATAAGGAATTAACACATATTCAGCGTTTATTTTTGTCTCATCAAAAATATCTTTATAAAAATCTCCAAATATTTCTTGCTTTCTATTTTTTGAATATCCTGGTTTTTCAATGTAGTATGCTAAAATAGTTTGACCTACTTTTTCAGCATCCACTCTTTTTTCGGAAACTACTTTGTCTCGATATTGATTCTTTTTCCTTTCATAATAATATCCATATCTTTTCAACTCCTCTTCTAATTTTATCTGTATCTCATCATTGGCCATTATATCTCTCATCTTTACTGGATTCTGTGTATTGGTATAACGCGCTATCTCTTGACCTATATTTCTATCTTTTACTTCGTATATTCTTACTAATAAAGAAACATCTTTCAGTTTCTCTCTGAAATTAGGATCTTTGTACACATCATATAAAGCATGGATAGTCTGACCTCCGTTCACTATCTGAAAATTTTTTAATCTTACTAACGGATCAGTTGCCGGTGTATATTCTAAAGAATCACAAATAGCTGTAATTCCATTATTATAAGCAAAAAATTTGTGCCTATTATTACCTTTTGCAGTTTCATAAATTTGCCTATTAATTTTCCCTTTAAGTTGCAAATATATTCTTATGTTCTCTTCAAAAAAGCCTTCATCTAATTCATCATTTTGTGTAAGCAAAGCTTTTATAAGAGAAGTAGCTTTAACTTCTCCTATAAGTGCTCTTATCTGCCCTTTCGCAAGATCAAAATAGTTTTCTCCTACAAACTTTAGCTGTGTATCTCTTGGTTCTCTTTTATACGAAAGTACTAAGTCCACTAAATTGTCAAGACCCCACACAATAAGCTTTGCACGAAATTTCTTAAAGAAAATTTGCCCATATCTTTCTTTGTCTTCTTCGGGGAGAGGGGTTAAGAAATTAGTAACAAAAAACACGCGCGTGTTTACAAAACCTCTTTCGATACTCTTATGAATTTCATTTATTGCCTCTTTTAATTTATAATTTGCTTTTGAAAAGAAAGTATTATTTTTATTCCATATAGCTTCTAAAGTAACTATCATCTTATCTAAATTTTTCTCTTTTATCGATTTTTGAGCTGTTTCAAACTTTTCAGAATATTTAAATTGGAATATATTTATTTCTCTTTTTTTCTCATTTATATAATATGCATCTATTCCAAAGTCATTAGGACCATCTGTAATTAAGTCTTCTATTTCTTCTGTAAATATAATTTTTTCAAGGACCATAAAAATAAAAGCATATGATTTACTTGTAAATTTTTTCTCTTTTTCTATATTACTTACTTCTATTTTTATTAGACTAAAATCTTGAAAATTACTCATATAATCACCCCCTTTCTACTTACTCATCCTCCACCAAATCCGTTACATCTTTAACATAGAAAAATTCATTGGCACCTGTTGTGAATCCTCTTCTCACTTCTGCAATATCACCTAATCTTACCAGTTTGTCTTTTCCTTTTTCTAAAATTGTGAAAAATATATCAGGAGCCCTTAAAAATTTTCCTCCCCATTTAGCCCCAATATATTTTGCATTAAGTTTATCTTTCACAAATTCTTTTTCATCTGAAATCTCTAATCCCTCTTTGAGTAAATCCTCCTGTTTTATGGCAAACACTCTGTATTTATCTGTTTTTAAAATATTGCCAAATAAACTATCTTTTTCAAATTTGAACTTATCAATGTTGATTAAACTTTTACTGGATATAACTTCCTCATATGGTTTTTTAAACATTACGAATTTAGCTATGTTATCCAGACACGAAGGGTTAGGATTTCTTCTGCCTATTATTTTGGAATCAGGAGCTCCAAAAACCACTATTACAGTATTGATATCAGCATGTTCAAAACTGCGTTTTGCTTGGTTATCATATATTGCTTTTATAGGAACGTATTTGGCTAAAAATTCCTGCAAAACCCTTCCATATCCAACATCAAGCCAGGAATTTGAAGTTATAAAGCAAAATGTGCCTTTATCATTAAGAAGGCTTAATCCATGAAAGTAAAAATAGACATAATAATCACATCTTTTATCTATTTCTTTAATAAAAGGATATTTGGCTTTAACACTTTCTATAAGCTCTTCTTTATATTTCCTCTTCTCCTCCAGAGATACTTCTCCTCGGGGTTTAAATGGTGGGGCAATTTTTTCCTGTCTTAAGTAAGGAGGATTACCAATCACTATATCAAAGCCACCTTTTTCTTCAAACACGTCTACAAAGTCTATATTCCAGATAACAAATTGTTTTCCTTTGGCGTGAAGTTCTTTGTACGCTTTTTCAAGCTGTTTTTTTCTCTCTTCTAAAAATTCTATCTTCTCCTTAATTTTTTCTATATTTAACTTAGATTTTTGTTCTTCTTTTTCTTTTACTTCTTTAATAAAAGCGAGTTGTTTCCCTTCAGGAGAAGATAATTTTGCTTTCTCTTGCTGGATACTTTGGGTAATTTTAATTATCTCTTCTCTTAAAATTTCACCAAAAAGTCTTACTTCTTCCTGATAAATTTCTTTATAATCTTTATATTTCCTGCCAGGATCATTTCGGTAGAATCTACTTTTTTCTTCTTTTAATCTGTTTAACTTAACCTTTAGATGTTTGGAAAGCCTTATTTCTTTAAAATCCAGAGTAATATCTCCTATCTTCTGCACAAGGCTATCTCCAACACGCAATCTAAGATTAAAATTAGGAAGCAAGGCTTCTTTTCTTCTTTCAGGAGGAATATCTGCTTCAACAATTAAAGAAAGCCATAATCTCAATTCTGCACAGTGCAGAGCCCATTTCATTACATCTACTCCAAATAAATTTTTGCCAATGATATCTTTCTTCAAGTCAAAATCACTCCTTTCTCTTCCTAAATGTCTATCAATAATTTGATTTAACTCAACTAATACTTTAAGAGCGCCTACAAGAAAAGCACCTGACCCACAGGCAGGATCTACTATTCTTACATCTTCTATAAGAAATTCCAATTCTTTCCACAAATCTTTCCTTGAGAAATATTCTTCTGCTTCTTTTTTATTCTCATCAAAGAGAAATTTATAAAGTATTTCTTTTGGAACATCTTTTAAATGATTGGCTAAATACTCAACCAAAGAACGTCTTACCATAAAGTCAACTTCTACAACAGGTGTATAAAATACACCTAAATCCTGACGTTCATATATTTCTTCTGCTACATTTGCAAATGACTCATAAAGATACCCAAGCATCTGGGGATCTACTGCGACTTCTATATCTAAAGGTAAATCTTCTCTAATAGTGAAATTATATTTATCCAAAAAATCAAAAATCTCATCAAAGATAGAGTCAGGTAAATTTATTTGAAAACTATCAAATTCTTCCTCACTGAACAGGCCACCATTAAGAAAAGGAAACATTACCAATTTTTGAGAAATATCAGTTGGTAAATACCTGAAGACTCCTAAATTTGGAAAAGGTTTATTGAATACTTCAAAAAAGAGGATTTTTAACCACTTATCATAGAAACTATCTTTAGGTTGACCGCCTTTATTTCTTTCCTGTTTGTATCTTTTATAAAAATTGCTTATAAATCTTTTATCACCTGCAAGCCACCCCTTTTTAGCAATAAAGTAAAGGAAAATGATTCTATTAAGCGTCTGTTGAGTAAATTCATGAGCTAATTTTATATCCTTAAATTGTTTGTAAGATAAATCTCTTAATTTAAAAAATACAGTCTCAAAATCTTTAAAGAACTGATCATTAACTCGCCTTTTATTGAAAGCCTCTCTCCATTTAAGCCAGATATCTCGATAGGTTGACTCAGGAGTGATCCTAAGGTTATATATTACTTCCAAGTCGGTATGAAATATGTTGTCAGTATCAAGAATTAAAGTTGAAAGTTTAACTTTTTTGGTTCCTTTATCATACTGAGGAAGAACAAACTGATAAACCTTGAAGTTGGTGGTAAAAATTAAAAGTGGCTTTATGTAGGTATCCAAGAAATATTTGGAAATTACCCTGAGTAAAGGACGATTGATGTGTTTTGTTTCAATAAGAAAGCCAAATAACTGCCTCTCGATGTTAAAAATTGAATATATAGTTTTAATCTGTGATAATTCTTTTGATGGTATTCCAAAATCTGCCTTTTTTCTCTGATACGTTTCATCAAACAAAAAATCTTTATAACCTAATAATTCAAAAAGTGAAAATAAAGAAGAGATATTTTTAAGATTTGCAACTTTTTCTTTTAAAATTTTCGTAAACTCTTTATCTGTAAACAGTATCGCCATGCTTATACAACAAATCTTTCCACTTTTAGATAGTTTATGGGAAACTATCTTTAAAAACTTTTATCTTTCTGCTATTAGGAGATCACTTTTTATCTCAGCAAGTATTTTATTATCAATCAGTTGTAAAAACAACTCCTCAAAGCATTTTCCCTTTTTAAAATTTATCACTTTTGTTAGCATCATTTAATTTCTACCAAATCAAATTTCTTTTTTAATTCAGGCATATATTCTTTCTTTAAAAAACATTGTATAAAATACTCCTTTGAATCAATTTCAATCCCCCACATAGCAACTTCAATAATATCTTCGATATGGGTATCATCAGAAAACCAACCATACCAGTTGAAATCTTTTCGCAAAATTACTCTAAAACAGGTTTTATTCTTCTGATTAATAAAAGGGAGTAAATCCTCTATTTTTTTATCAGAATGCAATCTCCTGAAACTTTGAGTGCAGTCAAGAAAAGTAACTTGAGAAAATAGAGCACGAGAATTAGCCCACTTAAGAATCTTATGCAGTTTTTTAACGGTAGGGTTTTTAAGTAAAAAGAACCTATCTCTTTTTAAATAAACTTGATCAATTTCATTTTTCATTTTTTTCTTTGTTTTTTCTTCCATTCTTCTATCTCTTCTACATCAAATCTCCATTGATTGCCTATTTTAAATCCAGGGATTTTGCCTTGGCGGGCTAATCTTTTAACTGTGTAAGGATGGACTCTTAAATACTTTGCAATCTCTTCAGCAGTATAAGTGCCTTTCTTCTTATTCAACATTTTTATTGTTCAAATCATTACGTATTATACCATACTTCTTTGGTTAAGTAAGTAATTTCTACCACTTCTTGCATAACTTTCTATATCTGCAAATATTATATAAAGATTCGCAGAAGTAGATACATATAGCGGAATGATTTTGTTATTTAAGTTAGGATTTAAAAAAAGCAATTAATGGATAGGTAGTTTTGGCTGTGTCTTAAAAAAATAAAAATTATGCTATTCGTGGACGTAACTTAGTTATTTTTGGAGGTGAAATTCTTTTTATTATTTTGGTGGGTAAAGGTACAGCTGTTATCTTGACTTTATAACCTATAAAAAGAAGTACTTTCTCTAAAGTTAAAATATTTGAGAATTCTCCATTCTCTATTTTTGATAGATGTTGTTGAGTTATTCCTATTCTTTTGGCAAGCTGAGATTGAGTTAGATTATGTTTTATACGATATTCAATGATTTTTTTAGCAATTTTTAATTTTTGTTTTTCTAATTCATAGAGTTCTTTAAAATATGGGTCTTTTAATTTCTTTTTTAAGTGAGTATCTACTTTTTTTAACCCTTTCATTTTCTATCACCTCTCTTTCATCCTTTCCAAAAACTCTTTTCTTCTATTTATAGCAATCTGTTTTTCTTTTCTGGGTGTCTTTTTAGTTTTCTTTATAAATCCATTGGTAAAGATAATGCTATTTTTGTAGAAGAAAAAATATAAGACTCTAATTTGACCTTCTATTCCTTTAAATCTCAGTTCAAATATGTTATCTCCTATATATTTTGCATGAGGGTAAGGTAATTTGGGGCCAAATTCTTCTAATAATTCCTTTTTGTAAAAGAACTTAAGTTGTGTCCTTTTATCCAGAGAATCTATAAATTCTTCAACAGGAGATTTGCCTTCTTTTGTTTTATAATAGTAACATTTAAAATTTCCCATTAATCGTTTATAGTATACAACTATTTGATTGTGGGAGTCAAGAAAAAATTATAAATAACAATAAAGATTATTTACCATATAAGTTCGTAGTTATAAATTTTTGTGTAAACTATTGCTTTACAAATTATTTTTATATTTTTCAGTTTAATCTTGTAGGTTAAATGATTTTTGATAACTCTTTTTTGGCAAGTGCTATGATAAACAATTTAAGGATATTTTCCACTATCTTTATTTTGTCTTGCAACTTTTCTTTTCTACATTTTATGTATTAAACTATTTCTATATAATTTATCTGCTAGTTTTTCAATGTAGGTTATATTTTCTAATTTGTGTAACCAATCAGATGGAATGTGCTTTATTCCTAGATAAGCTCCCCATAATGCTCCGCTCATACATCCAACTGTATCTCTATCTCCAGAAATCAAAACTTCTGAAATCAACCCTTCTTTAAAATTTTCTTTATTTTTCAGAAAGGCAAAGATAGCAAAAGGAACAGATCCTAATGCTGTAGAATTATTACCCAATACAATTTTAGCCTTTCGCAGAGAACAATTCTCGTCTATAAGAAAAGAAATCTTTTTTATTTTATTCTTAAATTCACCACATCTACTTATCTTCAATAATTCTTCTATCAATTCTTTATTTTCAAATTTATCTCTTTTTAACAAAAATCCAATTGCAAAAGCAACAATCACTGCTCCATCAACTGCTAACGAATGTGTATGAGTGGGAAGACAGGTTAATCTTATATTTTCATAAAATTTTTCCTCTTGATGAGAAAAATAAAGTCCAGCAGGAGTAATACGCATTGCAGCCCCATTTCCAAATGAACCCCCAGGATAAACACTCTGTGCTGCTTTTTCAAAACTGATTTTCTTTTCTTTAACTAGCTTAAAAATCTTAGGAGGTCCTGGGCCATATCCTCGCCAAGGTTCTCTTTCATAACTGCAGGCAAACTTTTCTCCTAATTTTTCAACATCTACAGTTTCATTTTCTATAAGGTATTCTGCAAGAGCTATTGCCATTGCAGTATCATCAGTATAAATTAGTTTTTCAGAATTCTGTATAGCTTTGAGGAGTTGCTCTCTTCTTCTATATTTAAAAGCTAGTTCACCAATAGCATCTCCTAAAGCACTGGCTATAAATGCTCCTTTAAATTTCAGAAGCAATTCCTTCATGTTAATAAATAATGTGTTTAGATTTTATTCTGGCAACCAGATCTGTCTCCATCTCTAAGGTGGAAAATTAAGTTTGCTTAAATTTTCAACTTTCATAATTATAATATATCTAATACATCTTTTATAATTAAAAGAGAAGCCACACCTAAAAGAACTATTCCAAAAATTAATTTTATTGCTTTTGATTTAAGTCTGTAAGCCATTAATCTGGAACCTGCTTGACTCCCTAAAAATACAGCTATAACACAAGCTCCCCACACAATCCAGTTAGGTTTTGCTGCTGTAGCAATATGTGAGATAAAGCTTGAACTTCCTGAAAAAGTTACAACCATTGCTGATGTGGCTGCTGCCAACTTTGGTTCTAATCCTGCTATATAAAGCAAAGGGACAACAAAACTTCCTCCTCCTCTTCCTATTAATCCTGCAAAAAATCCTAAAGTGCTTCCTGCACACATCCCCAAAATTAATCTGCCTCTTTTTGATAATTTACCTCTCTTAGGTTTCCATCCAGAAAGCATAAGAATAGCTGCTGTAGCAGTAAAAAGAGCAAAGATTAAAATTACTGGTTTAGTAGGAAGTGAAATATTTACCCATGTTCCTAAAGGTGCAAAAATAACCATAAAGATACCAAAGGATATAGCAGTTCTCCAATCAACCAAACCCTTTCTTGCATAGGTAAATGCAGCAGATGATGAATTTACCACATTAAGAAGCATACCTAAAGGAATTGCTTGAGTTTTAAAATCCATTCCCAGCCAGAAAAGAATTGGTATATAAAGTTGAGAGCCTCCCATACCGAGCATAGAAAAAACAAAAGAAATAAAGAAAAAGATTATAGGAGCAAGATATATTGTATTCATTTTTATACTCCTTTCTTTAAAGCAATTTCAAAATTTTAAGTTAAATGCTATCCTTAAGCAATTTGCGTTCTTCAACTCTCATTACTTTTAATCCTGCGTAAATCATAATAAATCATTGCTTATTTTTCATACCTCATACCCAGAACAAGGCAGACACACTTTTTTACCTTCTTTTATCCTCATTTTGTTTTCTGCTACCATCTCACCACAAATTTCACATTTACCTATCTCAAAGCTTGGTTTAGGAGTAGGTTTAAATTCATAGGTAAATATTTCAGATACATCTAAAAGTTCTTCATCAGGACAAGTGATAATATTTATAAATGGCTGCAAAATATATTCTTGAGGAACTTCTGTTGGAGGTACACCTTTTTTTCTTTCTGCAAGAAACTTACCTTTGAATATCTTTTGAATAACTTCTGGCTTTACAGATACTCTTACTGCTCTTTTATCCTTTTTAATAGCAACAGTTACTGCCCATTTACCATAATCAAGTTTTCTTATCAGATCTTTTCCATAAGTGCAACCAGTTGAAAATTGAACACCATCAGCAAAACAAGCAGCAGCATGAAATACTCCTGTTTCAACTAAAGCAATTTTTGCCATATTGGGTTCTCGTTCTTCTCCTAAAACTTTCAAAGCAAGTCTTCCTGCTCTAAAGCCTAAAGGCATTGCTCCGCAAAGATGTCCATGCATAATTAAAGCTGCCTCCAAAACTTTATCCCAGCCTTCGCCTAAAACTTTTGCGTTCTTTGCTATCTCTTTAAAATATTCAAATCTATTCATTACAATCACCTCCTTTTTTATTTAAAATTATTAAGAATTTTTTTCTATATGCTATAACCTTATAGGCAATAAGCTAATTTATGTTCCTTTCCACCAGCAATAACAGCATTTTCTCTTCATAATTTGCCTCCATGATAAAACTTTATAAACTTCTCCAATGCTTCTTTTCTTTCCTTAATTCTCTCAACCCAAAGACGAAGTAAAATCCTGCCATTAGGAGTAATCTTGTAGATTCTTTTCTTTCTGCTTTTCTTTTTCTGCCAAGATGACTTTACAAAACCTTCTTTTTCTAATTTCCTTAAAGTGCGATAAACTGCACCAATATCTATTGATTCTTCATGAAATCCCAGATCTTTTAGCTTTTCTATCAACTCATATCCGTAAGATGGTTTTCTACTTAAAAATAAAAGAATACTGGGTTGAATAAACCGGGAAACTCTATGCAAAGAAAAATCACATCCTTTTTCTTTTTCATTTAACTTGCTTTCTAACTTTTTTATCTTCATAATATGATTAAAACATATATCATAAACATATATTTGTCAAGAAAAAATAAAAAGCAATGTTAATACTTTTCTGCAAATTTTATGAATGGAATCTATTACTTTCTTATTTACTATCTCCACCTTTTACCTTTTTGTTACTTTCTAATCCATTATAAGATAAATTGCAGGAAAGAAATAAGTAGGGTTTTGTTATCTATAAGTATTTATGTAGTAGAATTTAATCTTTACGTGAAATTTTTAAGAATTCATCAAAAGTTCATTTAATTTTTTAGATAGCTCCTTTTGATAATTACAGTTTAACCTTGTAGATTGAGTTGACTTTTTAACAGTATTTATCAATATTAAATGGCTTTTGGGTATGCTTTAAAAAGCAAAATTTATGCTATTTGTGGACTAACTTAGTTATTTTTGGAGGTGAAATTCTTTTTATTATTTTACAAGGGTTATTTTGATCAGCTTAGAAAGAGTTCAACCTTGTAGGTTAAATGGTTTTTTTAAATATAGAGGAGTCTATCAAAAATTCTTCTATTGAATTCCTCTCAATATTTTTTCTATAACTTCTTTCAACAAAGGAATATCTTCTTTTAAAGTCTTCCAGACGATTTCATAATCCACTCCAAAATATTCATGAATCAATTTATCTCTCATTCCTGCTACATCTTTCCATTCAACATTTTTAAAGTTTTTTCTGAAATCTTGGGGTATCTTTTTTGCTGCTTCACCTATCACCTCAAGACTTCTTACCACTGCTCTTTTTAAATCTTCATTTTCAAGAAACTCTTTAAATTCCAATTTTTCTGACCTCCTAAGAAGATATTCACATTCTTTTAAAATATCCAAAAGATAATCTCTAATTTCTCTTTTCATATAAACATTACTTCCTTTAAAATAATTTTCCCGATGTAAGGTTTTAAGGCGTTTTTTGTTACTAAGTCTACTTTTACTCCTAAAAGTTCAGATAAGTAATTTTCAATATGAATAAATTTTAAAAGAGAAGGAACTTCCTCAAATTCAACCAGAATATCCACATCGCTTTCTTCTTTCTGGCGGTTATGCACATAAGAACCAAAAATTCCTATCTTTTTTATTTTAAATTCTTTCTTTAAAACCTCTTTGTTTTCTCTCAAAATTCTTTTTATCTCCTCTAAGTTCTTTCTCATCAGAAAAACCTCACTTGTTTTTCTTCTGGTGCCTCTGCTGAGTCTATTAGAGCAAGATAGTTTACTTTTCTATCATTGTATCCTAAAGTTATTCGTATAACAGGACGTAAAATGCTCTTGATATGAGGAAAAGCCTGAGGTGGTTTTGGAATTTGAAATTTTAAATAAGAAAATTTCATTAGCCTACAAAGGCTATGGGTGCTTTTGGAACTTTAAAAAGAGTGGGTATTTCTACTCCTTTCTCTTTTGCTTTTTTATAAACTGCCTTGGCATTGTAACCACTGGAAATTACTCTGTTATCAGAAGAAAGGGCAACCCATTTTCCTCTATATTTAGCTAACACTCTATTGAAATTGTCATTTTTCTTCACAAAAATCCACCTCCTCAAAGATTTAGATAGAGCATTTATATTAAAACATTTTTTAAAACTGATTGCAAGAATTTTAATAAAAATCCTCATTAATGATATTTAAGAGGAGTTAATTTACTTTCTTGTCCTTTAATTCTGTCATTATCTCTTTGTTGTTTTCTAATCCATTGAAAGATAAAATTGCAGAAACTAATAAAGGAGGATTTTATTATCTATTAGAATAAATTTTCTGTAGAAGATGGTAGGGAGGATGAGATTTGAACCCAATAGTTACTAAATTGAGGAGTTTGGAATCTTAATCCAGGCTACACGTCCTTACTTCAGAAAAGTAAAGAATATAAAAAATTTCAAAAAATTACTGAGGTGTTATCTCTCCTGTCGTAGAATTGTAAAGAATACCTTCTACTTCACCACACCAAACAAGAGGAGTAGCAAGCTGAGCTTCTAATTCTTCTGTATTTGCTGGGTAACAAGGTGCTTCTACATCTTCTTCTCTCCCATATTCATTACAGCTTCCAGGAGTAGTGGATGCTAAACACAAACATGTATAAATAGCACTTTTTGCATAATAAATATTTGCTGCGCTACGCAAAGCACCAATATTTCCCTCATTAACAGCATTGCATGCTTCTTCTCTGAAATTTATAAATTTAGGTATAGCTATAACAGCAATTATTCCTATTATTACTATTATCATTATTATTTCTATTAAAGCGAAACCTTTATTCATATATTATTTATTCAGATTGGGAATGATTTCTCCTTTTTTAGGATCATATTTATAACCCAAAATTTCTCCTTGGGTATATTTGCTTTTTAAGATTAAAAATAAAGGATTTAACTCTTTTGTTGATTTCTGAAGTAAATTAGCTATTTTTTCCCTCGTCTGTTTTTTTATTCTCAATGCTTCTTTTTCAGCTTTTTTCACCTCCATCTTATACTTCTTTTTAGCTTCTCTTATGACTTTTTTACATTTTAAATAAGCTTTCAAAAATTCCATAAAGCCTTTTTTTCTTGCTCTCCATAATTTAGGTATTTCTTTCTTTACAGTAGAAAGAAAATGGACATATGCTTCATTCTTTCTTTTTCTTAACATTTCCTCTGCCTTTTGGTCTGCCTCATGACGGATTTTCTCTGCTTCAAAATAAATATTATCTCTAATCAACTTACACTGTAAATGAAGCTCATAAAAACTAAAAAGATAAACAAAGTATACTACAGATATAATTAATCCTGAAATAACCAATCCCTTAACTATTTCCTTAATTACATTTACCGATTGCTTCATAAATTATCTTTTACTATTTTAGCAATTTTTTTAAGAAAGATAAAATAATTTTAAGTTTTTAGGGGGGTAAAATTATTTTTATTGTTTTTATTTTAAATTCTCTGATAACTTTTCCATCTGCTCAGGTGTAGCGCTTTTTATATACTCAGGATTAGCAAGCTGCATCTGTGCTTCCATAGATTTAGCAATCTCTTCAACTTCCTTATCCATCTTTGTTGTAACTTTCTTTTCCTCTTTGCAACCAGAGAGAATACCTACCAAAACAAACAAAATTATAATTATTCCTATAATCCCTCTCACCATCTTACCTCCTGAAATATTTACGTTCATAAATTATCTTTCCTTTACCATCCCTTAATACATAATGGTAACCCTTCCACCTTCCATTACGATCATAGTAAACGGTATATTCATAAATATATCTTTTCTCACCTGTTTTTCTGTTGTAACTTACACCTTTCCAGTATATAGACTTACGTTTATGGTTATCATAATAATCATATTTATAGTTCCAGCTATAAATAGGTTTTTGTGTCTTATTATCAAAATACTGGTAATAACCATGAGAGGGACGACCATCTTCATAATAATTTCTTGCATAATTAAAATAATAATCAAACGAATAACGCCACTTTCTAAACCTCCATTCACCTTTATAAGTTCCTGAACCTACATAAGACTTTATTCTTCCATTAGGATAATAGTAATAATCTACTACATAGGAAGATTTGGCTTTATAACTCCATTGATACTTTGGCCAGCTATAGGAATACTTGTAATTGACATCTCTTCTTAGAATCTTTCCTTTTTTGTTTATATAACTTTTAATCCGATAACTCCAGTGGGGAGAAGAGTATGTCTTTTCCTCTATTTTTGCCTTCTTTAATTCTTCCTGACGTAGAGATTGCCGGGGCGAAAGATTCCCGTATCTAGGGATAATTTTACCTGTTCGAGGGTCATAATAATAACCAGTTATTCTATTGTTATCATTATTATCTTGAGAAAAGACAAAACCGTTACAAATCAAAAAATATACGCCTATAATCAAAATAAAAGATAATAAAAACCTTTTTCTCATTTTTTCCCTCCTTTTTCCCACTTTATTTTATACCATATCTTTTCTCAAAATTCCAGTTGCATTGTAAATTAAAAAGAAAAGTATTTTGTTGTTTTCTAATCCATTGAAAGATAAATTAAGAGCAGTGGGAGTTAGATTTGTGGGTTTATCTTCAAACAATTAAATAAGCTAAATCTTGAGGAGTATCTGCCCATTCTAATTCTTCAGGAGAAATCTCTATTCCCCATACATCCTCAATTGCTTCTGATAAAAGAAGAAAGAAATCTTTATGAGAAGTATAAGGAAGTTAGTTTTTCTTAATGGAATATCTATACGAGGAGTTACCTTTAATAAATAAACCTTTTGAATCTATTTTGAAGAACTCCTCTTCATCTGTGGCATCTGTGGGAGGAGTTACCGTCTTTGCCCAATCAGGGGTGGGCGAGGGGACTCGAACCCCCAACCACCTGGGCCACAGCCAGGTGCTCTAACCAAATTGAGCTACGCCCACCATAAAAATTTATTGAAAGATCTCTTCCAAAATATCTTTTAGAATCTTTAATCCTTTTTTAGGAACTTTTGTGGTCCCTTTAACCGTTCCCTCAACAGTCTGTGTAAGAGTATCTGTTATTGTATTTACTGCTTTTTCTACAAATCCTTGTGAATAGTGCTTTAGCTTAGCCTCAAATTGTTTTTTTAAAAAAATAAAATTTATCTTAGGATTAGATAACTGAGTCTCAAACTTAAAATCAAATCTACATTGGTCTTCAGGAGTAATAAAGAATTTTAATATCCTCTTAAATAATCTCACATTAGTATCTGAAGCTCCTCTTTTGAATTTAAATCTTTTTAAAAATATGCTTCCTTCAATTAACAACTTATCATTTTTGGAATTCAAATCTGATTTTAAATCTAAAAAACAATACCTCAAATCCTTAAAAAAAGATTTTGAAACTTTAGGAAAATAATCATAAAAGTAAGTTAATTCTATATCTTTAAAGATGAGCCTTGCATCTAAATCTTTTCTTTTGTAATTCAAAGAACCAAAAGCTTTAAAATTTCCCTGTGAATCCTTCCAAAGCACAGTTGAATAAACATTGAATTCTAAAGGAGTATCTAACTCTGGCAAACTTAAATTTCTTATCCTTAAATTTAAATCTTTAAGTTTAATTATGATTGGTGGTTTTAATTTAAAATATGTATAAGTTAAGTTTGCTTTTTTTAAATCTAAATTTTGAATAATAATTTTAAAGACTCTTCTTTTTTTTCTTAAAATTTTTCTTGTAGATTTTCTTTGGATTTTCAAGTTACTTTTAAAATTAAAGGTAGCTTCTTCTAAACTTAAACTAAAAACTATTTTTCTAAACAATAATTTTAAAAGATCTAAATCTAAGTCTGCTTTTTTTATTTTCACAGTTTCAGATTTTATATTCTTTAATAAAAAAATACCAGGAAATTTGTATTCTGCTTTCTCTATTCTGACTTTTTCCTTTAAAAGCCTTGATAATTGTGTTTCAAAAAGTCTTTTTGATTGAGTCTTTAAATAAATATAGATTCCTAAAACTGCTAATAAGAAAAGGATGAGAAAAAAGATTAATAAATTTATGAATAATCTTCTCATAAAAAAATAAACGCGCCCGGCAGGACTCGAACCCGCAACCCGCTGCTTAGAAGGCAGCTGCTCTTCCTATTGAGCTACGGGCGCAAAATAGGGATTTAATAAATTATACTTTCTCTTGAAATATTTTTCAAATTTTTCGGGGCGAGGGGATTTGAACCCCTGACCTCTTGGTCCCAAACCAAGCGCTCTGATCCAAGCTGAGCTACGCCCCGATACAAAAGTTTTCTCTAAAATTCAAAAAGATTTTATCTATTATTTAGAAATTTAGCAAGATATTTCTTTAAAGCTAAAAATGCCTTTGCCCTGTGACTTATCTTATTCTTTTCTTTTAAAGGGATTTGGGCTACAGTCTTTTTGTATCTTGGTAAATAAAAAATTGGATCATACCCAAACCCCTTTTTGCCCATCATTTTTTCACTAATAAACCCTTTCAATTGACCTTCAAATTTTTTTATTAATTTTTGATCTTTAACTAAAACTACCACACATTTAAATACAGCTTTCCTTTTCTTTCTTTCTACTCCTTCTAATTCTTTTAACAACTTCGAATTGTTTTCATAGTAGCTTGCATTTTCTCCTGCATATCTCTTAGAAAAGACTCCAGGTTTATTCCCTAAAAATTCTACTTCTAATCCTGAATCATCTGCTACTACTAAATCTTTTTTAAATATTTTTGAGACAGCTACAGCTTTCTTTAAAGCGTTCTCAAAAAAGGTATTACCATCTTCTTTAATCTTTATATTTGTGTTTAAATCGTTTAATGATAGAATCTGTAATCTTAAACCTTTAAGTATATCTTTGATCTCTTTGAACTTATCTTTGTTTTTGGTAGCTACTATTAATCTCATAAACTTTGAATTATCCCTATATCCTTAAAAATCTCTCTTTCTAAACTAATTATTTCTTGTATACCTTTCTCAGCTAACTTTAACAACTCTTCTAAATCTTTTTTTGAAAAAGATTTCTTTTCTGCTGTTCCTTGAATCTCTACAAATTCTCCATTAGATTTCATTACAATGTTCATATCCACTTCTGCTTCTGAATCTTCTTGAAAAGTTAAATCTAAAATATAATTTTGTTTCCATATACCTACACTTACAGCTCCTAAGAGACTCACCAAAGGAAACTCACTTATTATTCTACTCTTATAAAGCTTATGTAAGGCTTCAACAAGAGCAACAAAACCTCCTACTATAGAAGTAGTACGTGTTCCACCATCAGCTTGAACTACATCACAATCTATCCAGATAGTCACCTCTCCTAATTTTTTCAAATCTACTGCGCTCCTTAAAGACCTTCCAATGAGTCTTTGTATCTCTATACTCCTTCCAGAGATTTTATCTCTTAAATTGCGTGTTTGTGTAGCTCTAGGGAGCATACCGTATTCTGCTGTAATCCAACCAGAACCTGTGCCTTTCAGAAAAGGAGGTACATTTTTGTCTAAAGTAGCTGTACAAATAACCCGAGTATTACCTGCTTCAATTAAACAAGAACCTTCTGCATATTTTATGAATCCGGGTTTAATGTTAATTTTTCTTAATTCATCAAATTCTCTACCATCAGGTCTTTTCATATTTCAGACTCCTTTCTTTTTAAAAATATCTCTACCCTGAGCATCTATTCCTACAATTAATGGAAAATCTTTTACTTCAAATTCGTATATTGCTTCAGGTCCTAACTCTTTAAAAGCTATTAATCTAAAACGCAAAATTCTTTTTCTTAAATAAGCTCCACATCCTGCATAAGTTAAAAAGTAAACACTTTTATATTTTCTAAAAAGTTCTCTTGCTTTATCAGATCTTTTTCCCTTTCCAATCACTGCTATTAATCCTTTCTTTAAAAGTTCTTCTAAAAATGGATCCAT
Organism: uncultured bacterium; assembly: GCA_965541615.1. Taxonomy (GTDB): domain Bacteria; phylum Omnitrophota; class Gorgyraeia; order Duberdicusellales; family CBEUCJ01; genus CBEUCJ01. The sequence goes on from CBEUCJ010000005.1 coordinate 51,701, forward strand.
TCTTTGAGAAGTAGTGGGTCCTGCTGACATAAGTTCATTATCTTTAATGTTAGGTCCACAATAATAAATTATCTTGTTGTTCAAATCAAGAGGGAGTTTTTTGCCTTTTTTTATTAACTCTACTAATCTTTTGTGAGCTCTATCTCTGGCAGTATAAATTAGACCTGTCAGAAAGACTTCTGTGCCTACTTTTAATTTAGCTAAGTCTTGTTTTTTTAAAGGAGTTTTTAATCTAACCATTTGTTATTCAAAACTTTATTACTTTACTTTTACTCCTCAAAGCATGACAGCTAATATTTATCCCTACAGGTAGACCTGCAATGTGGGTAGGTTTTGTTTTTATCCTTACTTTTAAGCAAGTAAGACCTCCCAATCCCATAGGACCGATATTTAAAGAATTAATTTTTTTTAATAATCTTTTTTCCCATTTATCTAAAAAAGGAGTAGGATTTGGAGTATCTAATCTTTCTAATAAAGCTTTTTTTGCTAATAATAAGGCAGTGTCCGCTGTCCCTCCTATTCCTATTCCTACCACAAAAGGAGGACAACTATCTGGTCCTGCATTCTTAACAGCTTCTAAGATGAAATCTTCAATTTCTTCAAAACTAGCTGTAGGATTAAACATTCTTAATTGAGATTTATTCTCTGAACCGAATCCTTTAACGAATACAGTAATTTTTAATCCTTTTCTATTGACAAACTCTATATTAAAGAATTCAGAATTATAAGAAATTTTTTTAGTTAAAATATCTATTACTGAAGCTCTAAAACCTGCTTCTTTATAGGCTTCAACGATCCCTTCATTTATTTCTTCTATAATTTTTTTATTTATTTTTATATCTCTACCTACTTCTAAAAATACCAAAGGTAAACCTGTATCTTGACAGATAGCTAATCTCTCTTTTTTTGCAATCTGAGCATTCTCTAAGATGATTTTTAATATCTTTTTAGCTCTCTTATTCTTTTCTTTACGAAAACCTTCTCTTAAGAGTTTTAAGAAATCTTTTCTTAGTTCTGTATTTGCTTTTATCGCTAACTCTTTTGCAATCTTTTTGAAATCTACCTGCATTTTAGAAATCTATGTACTTGAGGAATTATTCTGACTTCTTTTAAGAATCTCTTTGCTATTTTATAAAAATTTAAAATTTTTTCTATCAAAATCTTGTCTATTTCAAAAGAATTAGGTTGGAGAATAAAGGGGATTTCTTTATCTATCTCTCTTATTAACTTTACAGCTTTTTCTAAATCTTCTTGTATAGTAGATTTACATATTACAGATTTAATAAATAGCTCTTTTTTAAAAGCTATTTTCAAAAAATCTTTGTGTTCAGACCATAAATCTTTTAATTGTGCAGAACTCGGCAGTTTTATATCAGCTGATATCACATCTACAAATTCAATTATCTTTTCAAGTTCTTTAGATAAGGTGGCATTTGTCTCTAAATAAATTTTAAATCCTTCTTTTTTTAAAGAAGGCAAAAACTCTTTTAAAAAATCTGAATGTAATAAAGGCTCTCCTCCTGTAAGAGATAAGAAATTTGTATCTCTATTCAAAGGAAGAATTTTTTTAAATAAATCTTCTGGTCTATATTCACTAAATGAATTAAGTTTTGTATCACAAAACTTACAATTTAAATTGCACCCATAAAATCTTATAAATATTTGCAAACTTCCTACATACAGACCTTCACCTTGAATAGATTTAAAAATCTCTGAAACCTTAGCTTTTTGCATACTTTATGGGATCTTTGAGACCAGCTTCTTTAAATCCTTTCAATCTGAGTTTGCAAGCATCGCATTCACCACAAGCAAATCTTTTGCCTTCATAACAAGACCAAGTCAACTCTAAAGGAGCTTTCAATTCTATTCCTTTTTTAATGATCTCAGCTTTTGTAAGATTTATTAAAGGAGTTCTTATTTTAATAGGATGGCCTTCTACTCCCTTTTTTGTACCTACTTTTATCAACTCTTCAAAGACTTTAAAATATTGAGGTCTGCAATCTGGATACCCACTAAAATCTATACAATTTGCACCTATGAATATGCTTTCAGCTGAGATCTTTTCAGCCAAACTCAAAGCAAAGCTTAAAAAAATTGTGTTTCTGGCAGGTACATATGTTGGAGGGATTTTTTTGGTTATTTCTTTTAAACTCCTTTTCTTTGGAACTTTTATAGAATCAGATGTCAAAGCAGAACCTCCTATTTTTCTTAAATCTATTTTCAAAATTAAGTGTTCTTTAATCTTAAAAAATTTAGCTATTTTTTTGGCATGCTCTATTTCTTTTCTGTGCCTCTGCCCATAATCAAAAGTTAGAGCCCAAATTCTGTAACCTTCTTTTTTAGCGATAGCACAACTCACACAAGAATCTATTCCTCCTGATAATAAAACCACACACTTTTTATTTTTTCTATTCTTCACCATAAGAGGCTGAACTAAAAGGTGTTTCAAAAACTGTGATTCTTATTTTAAAATCTTTTAATCTTTCTTTTAATTTCTTATAAATAACATAACAAATATTTTCTGAAGTTGGATTTAAATCTTTAAACTCTTCTAATTCATTTAATAATCTGTGATCAAATTTAGCTAAAATCTCTTTTAGTATCCTTTTTAATTCTAAAAAATCTATAACCATACCTTCTGAATTTAGCTTTTCAGAAGAGACTTCTGCTATTACTTTCCAATTATGACCGTGTAAATTTTCACATTTTCCTTTATAATTTTTTAAAAAATGAGCCCCACTAAAAAACTCTGTTACTCTTATTTTATACATAATTTATTAACTCTATATTTTTTATCTCTTCTTTTAGGAGATTCTTTGCTTTAATCTTAAAACCTTGTATGTCGTCTGTGACAAAAAATCTGTAAACTGGTCTTTTCTTTTCTTTTTTTAAAAATTTCTTTAGAGTCTTAATCAATGATGAGGGAGCATCTATTAGTTTGACCTTATTTTCAAAAAATAGATTAAGAGAATCTTTTAAAAGAGGATAATGCGTACAACCTAAAATTAAGGTATCTATATTTTTTCTCTTAAAATCATTTAAATACATTTCAATTATTTTAAGGACTATTTCTCCTTTAGTTAAGTTCTCTTCAATTAAAGGAACAAATAAAGGACATGCTTTTGAAAATATCTTTGCAGATGGTAAGAGTTCTTTTAATCTTTTCTGAAAACTTTTGCTCTTGATAGTTGAATTTGTTCCTATCACTCCTATTCTTTTATTTTTAGTATAAACCAGAGCTTCTTTTACTAAAGGGTCTATTACTCCTAATATAGGGATTCTAAAATATTCTTTTATACTTGGTAAAGCTACAGCTGAACAAGTATTACAAGCTATAATTATTAATTCAACTTTAAAATTTAATAAAAAGAGTATGTTTTGCAAAGAAAGTTTTATTATAGTTTCTTTGGATTTTTCTCCGTAAGGTAAGTGAGCAGTATCTGCTAAATAAATAATATCTTGATGAGGAAATTTATTCTTTATCTCTTTAAAGATAGTAAGTCCTCCTATACCTGAATCGAATATTCCAATAGGGTTCATTTTTTAACCTGAATTATTCTTTCTCCAAAATCTTTATTAAAGGATATTATACTTTGAGAAATAGCTTCTGCTAATTGTTCTCTGTAATAAGGATTCCTCAAAAACTTTTCTTCTGTAGGGTTAGTTAAGTAACCTACTTCTAAAAGCAGAGCAGGAATGTAAGTATTTCTTAAAACATAGAAAGGAGCTCCTCTCATAGTTCTAAACCTTATATTTTGAGCTCTTAGACTTTTTATTAAGTATTCTGCTAATTTAAAAGTCTCTGCTCTTTTTTCAGAAAGTATCATATCACATAGTATCTTTTTTAATCTACTCTCTTTTATATATTTTTTTTCTTCTAATCTGTAAGTAAGAAGAGCTTGAGGGTCGGTTATCTTAGGAGAATAAAAATAAATTTCAAAACCTTTTAATTTAGATGACCTGTTGGCATTCGCATGTATACTTAAAAATAAATCTGCTTTTGCTCTGTTTGCTAATTCTGTTCTCTCTTTTAAAGTCAAAAACTTATCTGTCGTCCTTGTTAAAGTAACTTTTATTCCTTCTTTCTCTAAAATTCTCTTTATTCTTTTACAGATATCTAAAACTACATCTTTTTCCTTAAGACCTCTCTTGCTTATTGCTCCTGGGTCTTTTCCACCATGGCCTGGATCTAAAACTACATGTTCTATCTTTAATCTTTTATACTTTATAGTCTGAAAAGCTCTTTTTTTAAAGTAACTTTCAAAACTCTTTGGTAAAAAGACTTTACCTTTTCTTAAAATTACAGGAGCTTCTAAAAGATAAAGATTATCTTCTATTGAACAGAGTGGTGTATTTAAAATAAATTTAAAATTCTTATTTTTTATATTGCAGCTAATAGTTCGAGATAAAATATCTATCTTTAAATTTTGAGGTGAGAATTTTGATAAAGGTAAGTAAGCATAATCTAAATAATGAATCTTTTTAGGAATACTTACACATCCATTTAAAATCAACATAAATATTAAAAATCTTTTCATAAAAAAATATTATAAATGTGCAATTATTTTTTTTAAATTGTTAACTGTATTTTCAAGAGAAGGACAATCAAACCACTTTCTTTGTGTAATCTCATTAGCTAAAACTCTATACATATCTTCTATACATTTCTTTAAATCGGTAGGGAGTTTAGGAGGTGTGGTTTTCACTAATTCTTTCCAATTTGTTTTTGTCTTAAGCTTTGCTCTTTCAACTTCTCTATACCACTCAGTCTTCCTATAAAATATCCTTAAGATCTCTTTACTTAAATGTAAACCTTTATATAAAAATCTACATTCATCAGGAGTACCAACACAATCTATAACTAAAAGCTCTCTTTTAGCATTAAAACCAAATTCTAATTTCCCATCTATATTCAAAATACCTATTCTTTTTAATTGTGAGGTTATCAAATCATTTATCTTAAAAGTAATACGCCTTATTTCTTCAAATTCACTTTCATCTAAACCTGAAAGTTCTTTTGCTTCAGAATATTTTAAATATCTATCTTGGGACTCTAACTTAGTAGAAAAATCTAAAATTGGCTCAGATAAGAATTTGCCTAACTCTGGAGGCTTAGTTAATCTGAAATCTTTCCAGCTAACTTTTCCTTCTTTTATCCTTCTTAAAATACTTGAATTCTCAGTTATCACATTTCTGTATATTACTTCTAAAGGGATCAGAAAGTTAGTCTTTTCTTTCTTATAGATAGAATAATCGTAATCTACTCCTTTTTTTAAAGGCTTAATGACCCTTAAAAATGTAATCTCCATTTGTGAAGGAGGAGTTTTGCATTCATTTAATTTTTTCAAAACACCATCTTCTATTACTCCTCTGTAATGTGTCTTTATTCCTAACTCTTGGATCTTTTCAAAAAAGAAAGCACCTATTATACATAAACTCTTTCCTTTATCCTCTATTAAATCTGGCATTTGGCCCCAATCAAATACAGAATACCTATCTGAAAACAAAAATCTTGCTGAGCCTTCTTTTTCTAAAGAAGGCTCAGAGATTACTTTTAAATCTTTTACACTTCCCATTAAACTTTTAACGCTTGGTCCACTGAAAAGCTCGGCGGGCTCCTCTTCTTCCGTATTTCTTTCTTTCTTTAGCTCTGGGGTCTCTGGTTAGAAAACCTTCTTTTCTTAATATACTCCTCAATTCAGGATTTAACTCTACCAAAGCTCTTGAAATCCCTAATCTCACTGCTCCTGCTTGACCAGATATTCCTCCTCCTTCAACTTTTACTCTAATATCTACTTTATCTTTGTAACCTGTTCTTTCTAAAGGTTCTAATATATAAGTCCTGTGTATAGGCCAACTAAAATAATTTTCAAAAGGTCTCTTGTTAATAATAATCTTTCCTGAGCCTTGATAGATTAACTCTACTCTTGCAGTAGAAGTCTTTCTTCTACCTGTAGCCCAGATTCTTTTTACTTCTTGGGTCTCTTTAACTTCTTGTGTCATACCTCAATAGGTTCTGGTTTTTGAGCTTGATGAGGATGTGAGCCTTCAGGATAAATCTTTAATTTTCTCATAATTCTTTTTCCTAAAGCATTCCTTTTAATCATTCTTTGAACAGCTAATCTTAAAACTTTTGCTGGATTTTTTTGAAGAAGCTTTTCCAAAGTTATCTCTTTTAACCCTCCTGGATAACCTGAGTATTTTCTGTATATCTTTTCTTTTAATTTTTTACCTGTAACTTTTATGTACTTTGCATTTATTACTACTACATAATCTCCACAATCTAAATGAGGAGAAAAATAAGGTTTGTGTTTTCCCCTTAACAAAATAGCTATCCTTGTAGCTAACCTCCCTAAAACTTTACCTTTAGCATCTATAAGATACCACTTTCTTTTTATCTCTTCTTTTTTAGGAAAATATGTCTTTCTCATAATGAGAGAGAATTTAACATAATTTAATCACTTAGTCAACCTCTTTATGAAAATTTTAAGACTTATTTATAGATTGTCTTAATCTCCAGGGTCTAAAAGAAAATAAGAGAGCCAAAAATAAAGTAAATATTAACCAATCTCTACCCAAGATTATCAGGCTTAAAATAGAATAACCTCCATAAGGCTGCTTAAATTCCTTAACCAATGAATTAAAGAGTAAAGTAGCTAACACTAAAGGACATACAACTCTTATGCAAAAATCCCAAATTTTAGATAATTTAAAAACACTCACATGATTTATATGCTCCCTTAATCTGTGAGTTTTATATATCCAGCCAATAAGTATACATTCTAAAAAACCTGCTGTTAACAATCCATAAGTAGTCAAAAAATGATCTACGATCTCTAACCAGTGAATGCCTGCTTGAGTAGTAAAAATGACAGAACCTAAAAATCCTAAGATAGAAAGTACACTGACTACTACTTTTCTCTTATATTGAAACTTATCTATGATTGCTGATGTAAAAGCTTCTAAAATAGATACTGAACTCGATAGACCTGCTATTACTAAGATTGCAAAGAATACTACTCCAAAAAGATTTTGAAAAGCAGGTAGTAAACTTATAGCTTTAGGATAAGCTATGAAAGCTAAACCTGCTCCTTTAGAGACTACTTCTTCTAAGGGTTTTTGAGTAACATGAGACATATACCCTAAAACAGAAAATACTCCTAAACCTGCAAAGACTGAATAAAAGCAATTAGTAAAACTTATAGCTATAGAATCTTTGAGTATCTGGGATTTTTTAGGAAGATATGAAGCGTAAGCTATCATTATCCCAAAACCTAAACTTAAAGTAAAAAATATTTGACTAAATGCATCTATCCATACTTTAGGATTCTTTAACTGTGAAAAATCAGGCTTTAGATAAACTTTTAAACCAGAACTTGCTCCAGGAAGCCTTAAACTCCAAAAGACTAAGATAGCTGTAAGAATAAACAATAAAGGCATAAATATTTTATTTGCACGTTCTAATCCTTTCTCTATACCTGAAAATACTATTAGCCAATTCAGAAACCATATTACAAAAAGAGCAAATAGAATCAGTGTCCTTATATCTCCTATATTAAAAGGACCTTTACTTACCATTAAAAATTTATTAAAAAAGAAGTTGTTTGGATTTTCTCCCCAAGAAAGATTAAATGAAAAAAATAGATAATTCAAACACCAAGCTATTACTACAGAGTAATACAAAACTATCCCAAACATAACAAAGATAACCTGCCACCATCCCAACCATTCCCAATGCTTTGAGATCTCATAATAAGAAGCGGGAGCTGATCCTCTCATTTTGTGTCCTAATCCAATCTCTAAAATCATTAAAGGTAATCCTACCAGAAAAAGAGCTAAAAAATAAGGGATTAAAAATGCTCCTCCTCCATTTTCATAACAAAGATAAGGAAATCTCCATACATTCCCTAAACCTATAGCTGAACCAATAGCTGCTAATAAAAATCCTATATGAGACTTCCATTGAGGCCGGTGATGTACAGGCAGAGTTTCTTTCATAGAAAAGTTAGTATACCAAATTTAAAATTATTGCTCAAATAAATTTTATATAGTAAATTAATTAACTATGATGATAACTAAAGAGAAGACTATAAAAAGATATTTTGTTATTCTAACTATAATTATTATTCCTGCTTTTATACTCTGGGGTTCACAAGTATTAAGAGTCTCTTTCAGACCTGTTCTTAAAGTCTTTGGAAAGAATTTTTCAAAAAGCGAATTTTTAAAATTTTATAACCTAACTTACTTAAGTTTAAAGATGCGTCTGGGAGATGATTTTTATAAGTTAAGTACTTCAGATATAAAGAATGAGACTATAAAAAGAATAATTTTGTTAACAGAAGCTAAAAGAAGAGGTCTAAAAGTTACTGATAAAGAGGTAGCCAGATTCATAATAAACAACTTTAAGAAAAATCAAAAATTTGATAAAGAATTCTACTTAAATTTGGTCAAAAGATATTTCAGGACTACCCCTTCAAAATTTGAAGAAATGTTGAGGCAAAATTTACTTATTGAAAAATTATTTAATCAAGTTACAAAAGATGTAAAAGTTAGTGACTCTGAACTTTTGGAAGTATATAGAAGTCTAAAAGAAAAAGCTAAAATTAATTTTATTAAAATAAATTCTTCTGACTTTTATAAAAAAATCCATTTAGATTCTGGTGAGCTTAAAAGTTATTTTAATGAACATAAAGAAGAATTTAGAACTCCTTTGAGAGTAAAAATAAAATATGTATTTATTCCTTTTAAAGATGAGAAAACTTTATCTACAGTAAAAAAATTAAAGACTTTAAAACGTATCAAAGACTTTTTTGGTGTACCAATTTTAGAGAGCAATTATTTTTCATTAGAAGAACCTATCTCAAATATTGGATGGCAAAGAATAATAAATATTAATGCTTTTAACTTAGAGATGAATGAAACTTCAAAACCTATCGTTACAGAAAGAGGAATATATGTAATTAAACTTATAGATAAAAAACCTTCTTATCTACCTAAATTTGATGAAGTAAAAGAAAAAATAAAAGAATTGTTGACTAGAAAAAAAGCATTGAGATTAGCTAAATTCAAAGCTTTTAAAATTTACAAAAAATTAAAAAAGAATGAGAAGATAAAAAATTTGAAGATAGAAGAATCTGATTTTTTTAAAAGAGGAGATTACATCCCTAATTTAGGCAAAGACGAAAATTTTACAGAAAGAGTCTTTAATGCTCCTTTACAAAGATGGCAACCACCTTACAAGTTAGATTCTCAATTTATAATATTTAAAGTAGTTGCAAAAGAAGGTTTTTCAAAAGATAAATTTGAAAAGGAAAAAGAAGAATGGAAGGAAATCTATCTTAAGATTAAGAAACTTAAGACCTTTAATGAATTCTTCTTTTCTCTTTTACAAAGAGTTAAAATCTCAAAAAACCTTTAAAAAAATTTAATCAGAGACTTCTATAGCTCCTACTGGACATTGAGAAGCTATCTCTTTGACATCACAACTTACAGCAGAAAAATCTACATTCTCTTTTACACCAGCTATTCCTTCTGAATTTAATTCAAAAACTTCTGGACAAGAATTTGCACATAAACCACATCCTATACATTTAGAAGAATCTACTTTCACTTGCATTTTTTCACCTCCTTTTTAAAAAAGTTTAAATTAAATTATAAAATTCTATATTAAAATCTGCTATCTTTTGAATCTCTTCTATTAATTTTTTATCCTTTAAAATATGCTTAAACCTTCTTTGAGGAGCTAAATATTCTTCTACAGGTTTTTTATCTTTTATTTTATAGACATTAATCAACTTACCATTTTCATACTCTACTAAAGGGTATAAACCTGTCTGTACAGCTAACTTTGCGATCTCTAAAGTCTTATCAGAAGAAAATCCCCATCCTAAAGGGCAAGGAACATGAACTTGAATGTATTTGGGACCTTTTATTTGTAAAGCTTTCTTAACTTTTCTTATAAGGTCTTGAGGAAAACCTACTGATGCTGAAGCTGCATAGGGAATTAAATGTGATGCACATATACCTACTACATTCTTTTTTGGTCTTTGATTTCCATGCCACACTTTTCCTGAAGGAGAAGTAGTAGTGTTAGCTCCTGTGGGAGTTAAACCACTCCTTTGGATACCTGTATTCATATAAGCTTCATTATCAAAACAGACAAACAACACATTATGACCTCTTTCTAACATTCCAGATAAAGCCTGCAAGCCAATATCTGCTGTACCACCATCACCTGCAAAAGCTAATACATTTATACTTTCTTTGCCTAAAGCTTTTAAAGCAGATTCCACTCCTGAAGCAACAGCAGCTGCATTTTCAAATAGTGAATGTATCCAAGGTACTCTCCAAGCTGAATAAGGCCAGAGAGTAGAAAATACTTCCAAACATCCTGTAGCATTACAAACTATGGTATTAGGACCTGCTGTATTTACTATAAGTTTGGCAGCTATAGCTTGTCCACAACCTGGACAAGCAGTATGTCCTGAAACAAATAAACTCTCTTTAAAGTTCATCTCTTAAGAGTTCCTTTTTTACATCTAAAAAATAACTACCTTCAGGATTAGTATCAGCTATCTTTAGCATCTCTAAAATAGTATTCAGAGTAATATCTCTTCCTCCCAACCCTGCTATAAATCCATAGATCTTCTTATCAGCTCCTTGAAGTAAAGATTTTATCTCTATGTAAACTGGACCATCACAACCTAAAGAAATAGATTTATCTAAAATTAATACTCTCTTTGCAGATTCTAAATTTTTTAAAATATCGGTCTTGGGAAGAGGTCTAAAAGAAATTATTTTTAACAAACCAACTTTTTCTCCTTTTTTTCTTAAAGAATCTACAACTTCTTTCATCGTTCCACATACTGATCCCAAAGCTATAATTATAGTATCTGCATCTTGAGTAAAATAAGACTCTATCTTTAAATTTATACTTTTGCCAAAAACATTTTTAAATTCTGATTCAAAATAAGGAAACTTTTCTAAAAGTTCTAAATGGGTTTGATGAAGAGCGTATCTTGTTTCTAAATAACAGTCAGGAGCTCCTAAAAATCCTAAAGTTAAAGGATTTTCTACATCTAATTTAAAAGGCAGATTTAAGGGAGGTAAAAACTTTTTGACTTCTTCTTCTGAAGGAAATTCTACAGGTTCAAAACCATGAGTTAAAATATATCCATCTATACAGACCATGACAGGTAATAAAATTTTAGGATCTTCAGAAATTCTATAGGAAGCAAAAATCAAATCTACAGCTTCCTGAACATTTTCTGCATAAAATTGAACCCAACCAGAATCCCTTACAGCCATTGAATCTTGATGATCATTCCAGATATTTATAGGAGCAGATAAAGCCCTGTTAGCACATACTAAAACTATAGGTAATCTCATTCCAGCAGCATTAAAAAGAACTTCACTCATCAAAATTAAACCTTGAGAAGAAGTTGCAGTAAAGACCCTTGCTCCACAAGCTGCAGCTCCTAATACTACAGAGCATGCAGAATGTTCAGATTCTACATTTATAAACTCAGCTTTTAATTCACCATCAGCTACAAAATCTGCTAATCTTTCTACTATATGAGTTTGAGGAGTTATAGGATATGCTGATATTACCTGGGGTCTACATAATTTGACTGCTTCAGCTATAGCATGTGAACCTTCTAAAAATTCTTTTCTTTTCATCTTTCAGGTTCCATTATTATATCTTTCTTAGGACATATGTAAGCACATAAACTGCAACCTTTACAAAATTCTAAGTCAGGTTCATATTTATTTTTTTCTTCTCCTTTAATGCAATCTTCAGGACATATTAATTTACATAACCCGCATCCTATACAATTCTGATGTAAAAATTTAGGCTTATGAGTTGAGCGCCAAGAACCTGTTTTGTAATTTTTGGAGGAAGCTGGTTTACAAAATATTGGTCCAAACATTTTTAAACAGCTTCAAATCCTTTTTTAACAGCCTCCAAATTCTTCTCTAACACTTCTGGCTTTGTTTTTAAAAACCTTCTTCTTATAGCTTCTAATAAAGAATCTAATTTTACTTCTCCTGTGGCTTTACTAAAAGCACCTAATAAAACTGTATTTACAAAAGGTTTGCCAATAGTTTCTAAAGCTATCTTTAAAGCTGGCACACAATAAATCTTTTGTCCAAGTTTTTGAGGTGTAAAAGAATTTTCTGAATTTATAATTGCTAAGCCTTTTTCTTTTAGAACTTTTAAACAATCTAAAGACTCCAAAAGAGTATCATCTATTACGATAATATAATCAGGTTCATAGATTTTTGATCTAATCTTTACAGGTCTTGTATCGAACCTTAAAAAAGCATTCATAGGAGCACCCATACGAGCTGCTCCAAAATGAGGAAAGGCATAACAGAATTTATTCTCTAAAAAAAGAGCTTGTCCTAAAATAGCTGCTGTAGTTATTGCTCCTTGACCTGCTCTTCCATAAATTATCACTTCCTTCATAAGGAAACCTTTATATCACATAAAAATTAGTATTGCAAGAGAAAAATATTTAAACGTTTAAATCAAAACCTCTTTTCAAACCTATCAGCTTTGCATAGTCAATCACTTCTTTATATTCAGATAAAGTTATTCTTCTAGATAATTCTTTAAACTCATAAGCTTTATAACAGGGTCTGTATTGAGCCATAATGTTTACATAAGTATTTAAAGAAAGTTCTTTGGCTATAAAATCTAAGATTTCAAAAGACCCTGCTAAATTGTTAGGTAAAACTAAATGTCTCACAATCAAACCTTTTTTGGCTATACCATCTTCACAGACTAAATCTCCTACTTGGGAATGCATCTCTTTTAAAACTTCTTTTAAAATTTGCCAGTAATCTGGAGCCAAAGAATATTTTTCAGCACTCTCTTTTTTAGAATACTTTGCATCTGGCATGTAAATATCTATTACTCCTCTCAATATTTTTATCACCTCTACATTCTCATAACCTCCACAGTTATAAACTAAAGGTATTTTTAATCCTTTCTGAATTGCAATCTCTAAAGCTTCTAATATTTGAGGTGCTACATGAGTAGGAGTTACAAAATTTATATTATGACAACCAAACTCCTGTAATCTTATCATGACCTCTGCTAATTCTTCAGGGTATAAGGTTTTGCCTTCTTCTAAACAACTTATCTCAAAATTTTGACAATAAACACATTTCAAATTACATCCAGAAAAGAATATTGTACCAGATCCTGAAACTCCTACTAACTCAGGTTCTTCTCCAAAATGGGCAAATGCTGAACTCACTTTAGCAAATCTTCCTATACCACAAAAACCTTTTTCATCTTTTAATCTATTTACTTTACATCTACGAGGACAGAGTTGGCAACTCTCTAACATCTTTAAGAGTCGTTCTTTTTTCTTTTTCAATTCTGAATTTTGATATAATTTTAAATAGGAAGGCTCAAACAAGGTAAAATTTTTTTAAAGCTTCTTTCCACAAACCCTTTGACTTTAATATGAGTTCACACACTTCTCTTACTGCTCCTCTACCTCCTCTTTTTTTAGTGACATAATCTGCTATTTTTTTCACTTCGTTACAAGCATCTTTAACAGCTACCCCTACACCTACTCTTTTGATTAACTCTAAATCTAACAGATCATCGCCTATAAAACAGATCTCAGAATCTTTCACTCTGTATTTTTTCTTAATCTCTTCATAAAATTTTGTTTTAGGATAAGCTTCTGCGTAGACTTCTTCTACTCCCATATCTTGGGCTCTCCTCATTACAACTTGAGAGTTATCTGCTGTCAAGATTATACTTTTTATACCCATTAATTTTAAAAGATAAACTCCTAAGCCATCTTTAACATTAAAAAATTTTATTTGTCTTCCTTCTGAATCATAAACCATTCTGCCATCCGTTAACACCCCATCTACATCTAAAATAAGTAATTTTATTCTTTTAAATTTTTCTTTTAATCTCTTATCCATAATTTACATTAAGCCAGCTTCCAATACATCTTGAACATCTAACATCCCTACTACCCTGTTTTTCTTATCTACTACTGGTAATTCATCTATTTTGTATTCTTTTAAAATCTTTGCTGCTTGAAAAGCTAACATATTTTCTGAAACTTTTTTAGGATTCTTTGTCATTACTTCTTTTATCTCCTTATTTAAAATTTTACTCCCTTTTTCTAAATGTCTTCTTAAATCACCATCTGTAAAAATCCCTACTAATTTATTATCTTTGTCTACGATTGAAACTGCTCCTGCTCTACAAGAAGTTATCTTCACCAAAGCTTCTTTTACTTTTGTATCCTGAGTTACTATGGGATTTTTTTCTCCTTTTCTCATAATGTCTTTTACTTTCAAAAGGAGTTTTTTACCTAAAGCTCCTCCTGGATGGTAAAAAGCAAAGTCCTTCACTCTAAACCCTTTTAAGTTTTGTATTACTACTGATAGAGCATCACACAAAGCTAACATTGCTGTTGTAGAACTAGTAGGAGCCAAACCCAGTTTACAAGCTTCTCTTCTAACTGAAACGTCTAAGACTGCATTAGAATTTTTTGCCAAAAAAGATTCTTTCCTACCAGTAATAGCTATTATTTTAGAGCCTATTTTTTTTAGAAAGGGAAGTAAATTTTTAATTTCTGGAGTTTCTCCACTGTAAGATAGAATTACTGTTACATCTTCTTTTTTTACTCTTCCTAAATCTCCATGGACTGCTTCTGCTGGATGTAACCACAAAGAAGGTGTGCCTAAAGAAGATAGAGTTGCTGAAAACTTTTGACCTATTATACCTGCCTTCCCCATGCCAGTTACTACTATCCTTCCTTTACAAGAATATATTAATCTTACAGACTTTATAAACTGAGCATCTAATCTTTCTATTAGTTCTTTTATAGCTTCAGATTCAATCTCTAAGACTTCTTTGGCCCAATCTAATATTTTTTTCTTATTTATTTTACCTGCTCCCATATTTTCTTTACTTCTTTGAGTAAAGTCTCAGTCTCTTTAAAATCTAACATCGTATATTTATCAGACAAAGCTTTTTGAGGTGAGGGGTGAACTTCTAAAAAAATCCCCTGACACCCAAAAGCTACTGCTGCTCTCACTAACCCTGGAACAAATTCTCTTTGACCGCCTGAGACTCCTTTTTGAGAAGAAGGTAACTGTACAGAATGAG
The DNA here is from genome assembly GCA_965541615.1 of uncultured bacterium. Lineage (GTDB taxonomy): Bacteria > Omnitrophota > Gorgyraeia > Duberdicusellales > CBEUCJ01 > CBEUCJ01. Next base: position 66,852 of record CBEUCJ010000005.1, read on the forward strand.
TCCCATCGAATACAGTGCAAAAACCTAAATCTTGAATTATTTTTAAAGATCTAAAATCTACAACTAAATTATTGTATCCAAAAAAAGTTCCCCTCTCTGTGAATATAATATTCTTATTATTTACACTAAAGATTTTTTCTGCACAGAATTTGCAATCATAAGGAGAAGCAAATTGTGCTTTTTTTACATTAATTGGTTTTTGAGTTTTGGCAGCTGATAAAAGTAAATCTGTCTGTCTAAACAGAAAAGCTGGTATCTGAATTAAATCTAAGACTAAAGATGCAGGTTCTGCCTGAGTAGAACAATGAATATCACTCGTAACTGGCACCTTAAAATTTTTCTTAACTTCTTTCAAAATCTTTAATCCCTCTTTTAGGCCAGGTCCTCTAAATGAGTTTATTGAAGTCCTGTTAGCTTTATCAAAACTCGCTTTAAAAATGAAAGGTAAGTTTAATTTTTTAGTTAAACTTTTTAAAAAATCACAGGTTTCAAATACTACTTTTCTGCTTTCGATAACACATGGACCTGCTATAAGAACAAGATTTTTTTCAGAGAATTCAATATCACAAACTCTTACTTTCCTTAACTTAGACATCTTTTCTTATACTCTAAAGCTGCTTTTATAAATTCTTTAAATAAAGGATGTGGTTTTAAAGGTTTAGATTTAAATTCTGGATGAAACTGACAAGCAATAAAAAAGGGGTGATCAGATAACTCTATCATCTCTATTAATCTTCCATCTTTAGAAGTACCTGAAAATACCATCCCTTTTTTCTCAAATAACTTTTTGTATTTTATGTTGAACTCATATCTGTGTCTATGGCGTTCATAAACTAAACTTCTTTTATAAACCTTAAAGGCTAACGTCTTCTTTTTTATATAGCAAGGCCAAGCTCCTAATCTCATACTTCCTCCTAAAAATTTTACTTTTCTCTGTTCTTTTAGCAAACATATTACAGGATGAGGTGTATGAGGGTCAAATTCTGTAGAATTTGCTTTTTTTAAATTGCATACATTCCTAGCAAACTCAACTACACATGTCTGCATTCCTAAACATATTCCAAAAAAAGGAATTTTCTTTCTCCTAGCATACTCTATAGCTAAGATCTTGCCTTCAACACCTCTTTGCCCAAAACCTCCTGGAACTAAGATTCCATCTGCTGAATTTAAAAATTTTTCAGCACCTTTTTTTTCTACCTCTTCAGAGTCTACTTTAATAATATTTACTTTTGTCCAATTAGCTATTCCTCCATGTCTTAAAGCTTCATAAATAGATTTGTATGCATCTTGCAATTGAATGTATTTGCCTACTACACAAATGTTTACTTGGGCTTTAGGATTTAAAATAGGTTTAATTACTTTCTCTTCCCATTCTTTTAAATCACTTTCATTAGCCTTTATATTTAGTTTTCTTAATATTATCTCATCTAATTTTTCTTTTTTAAAAATCAAAGGTATCTTGTAAATCTCATCTACATCTATAGCTTGTATTACAGCTTCTGGTTCTACATTACAAAATAAAGCTATCTTTTCTTTTATCTTCTTACTCAAAGGCTTTTCAGTCCTACATAACAAAATATCTGGTTGAATACCTATTTCTCTAAGTTTACCTACAGAATGTTGAGTAGGTTTTGTTTTTATTTCATCTGCTGTCTTTATATAAGGAACTAAAGTTAAATGTATATTTAAAGCATTATTGAAACCTGATTCTAATCTCATCTGTCTTATCGCTTCTAAAAAAGGTAAACTCTCAATATCACCTACTGTTCCTCCAATCTCTACAATCACTACATCTACGTCTTTTTTAGCAGCTCTTTTTATAAAATATTTTATTTCATTTGTAATGTGAGGGACTACCTGAACTGTACCTCCTAAATAATCTCCTCTCCTTTCTTTTGAGATTACTGAAAAGTATACTTTTCCTGTGGTAATATTATTTATTTGAGAAGTAGTAACAGAAGTAAACCTTTCATAATGACCCAAATCTAAATCGGTTTCAGCTCCATCTTCTGTAACATAGACTTCTCCATGTTGATAAGGATTCATCGTTCCTGGATCTACATTTATGTAAGGATCACATTTAACTAAATTTATCTTTAAACCCCGTGATTCTAACAGTAACCCTATACAAGCTGAAGCTATTCCTTTACCTAAACTTGAAACTACTCCTCCTGTAACAAAAATATACTTAGGCATGTCCTAAATCTTTTATAAATTCTTTAACTCTCTCTAAATCTTGAGGAGTATCTACAGATATACTTTCAAAATTTATCTCTATAGTCCTGATTTTAAAACCTGCTTCTAAAATTCTCAATTGCTCTAACCCCTCTGCTTTCTCTAACTTTCCTTTAGGAAGATTCTTAAATGTGAAAAGAAAATCTCTCTTAAAGCCGTATACTCCTATATGTTTGTAAAAAACAAAAGAAATATTTTTGTCTCTTATATAAGGAATCTTTGCCCTGGAAAAATATAGAGCAAAGTTATATCTGTCTATTACTACTTTTACAATATTAGGGTCTTCTAATTCTTCTTCTGTCTCGATCTTCTTAATTAAAGTGCAGACCTGCAAATCTTTATCTTTTTTTAATTCTAATACCAACTCATCTAAAGCTTGAGGTTGAATTAAAGGTTCATCTGCTTGCAAGTTTATTACTATCTCACATTCTAAAGCACTCACTACTTCACAAACACGATCTGTTCCTGAAAAATGATAGGGTGAAGTCATTTGGACCTTTGCTCCAAAATCTTTACAGGTTTTAAAAACTCTCTCATCATCTGTAGCTATTATAACTTCATCTATAGTTTGAGCAGCTATTGCTTTTTCCCATACCCATTGGACTAAAGGTTTTCCAAAAAGAGGGACTATAACTTTTCCTTCAAATCTTTGTGAAGTGTATCTTGCTGGAATTACACAAACGGTCTCCATTAATCAGATATTATTCTTTCTTTTAATTCTTTGGGTGTAGGTGTGCTTACTCCCAATTTACTAACAACAATACCTGCTGCAAAATTTGCTAATAGAGCTGATTCATAACTATTTAAACCAGATAAGATTCCTAATGTAAATAAAGCTATTACAGTATCACCTGCACCTGTTACATCAAAGACCTCCAAAGCCTTTGTAGGAATATGAAGGGGCAGTTTTCCCTTCTCATACAAAGCCATTCCCTCTTCTCCCAAAGTAATTAATACAGATTTTATATTAAATTCCTCAGATAAAATTCTACCTGCTTTATCTAAATCTTGCTTACTTTTAATTTTTATACCTAAACCAGATTGAGCTTCTTTCTTATTGGGAGTGATGGCATCTAAATCTTTATAAAAACTAAAGTGATCTTCTTTGGGATCTACTGTTACAACCTTTTTGTATTTTTTGGCTATCTCTTTAACTCTTATAAGTAACTCTGGAGTAATCAATCCTTTTCCATAATCTTCAATGATTATACCTTCAAATTTATTTATATTCTTTATCAAAAATTCAGTTATTCTTTTTATTATTCTTCCATCTATAGGAGCGGGATCTTCTTTATCTACTCTTACTATCTGCTGATGAGAAGCTATTACTCTGGTCTTTAAAATAGTAGGTTTTTTGTTAGTCTCAATTAGGAAAGAATCAATCCTCTTTTTCTTTAATAATTTTTTTAAAACCTCTGCATGGATATCTTTTCCAACTATTCCGCATAATAAGACTCTTGCTCCCATAACTTTAATATTGTTAGCTACGTTAGAAGCTCCTCCTAAAAGGTATTCTTCAGACTTTAACCAGACTACAGGGACAGGGGCTTCTGGACTGAGTCTTTCTGCAGAGCCAAAGATATAATGGTCTAAAATAACATCACCGATTACTAATACTTTTCTATATTTAAAATTATCTATTGCTCTTAACAGTTTTCTTTTTGAAAATTCCATAAAAAGCTAAGTAAGGAAGATTTTAAAAGCTTTTAAAAAATTGTTCTCAAATAAAATTAAATAAATTATACTACTACTCTTAAACATTGCAAAAATATTTCTTTTTTATTATTTTGTAGGAAGAATCTCCAATAAAGCTTTAAAGACCTCATCTACAGTTATAGATTCTAAACACAAAAACCCTTTTTTACAATTGTGTGCTAAGCACTCTTTACACCCCACATCTTTATGTAAAATTTTATGCCCTTCTCCAAAAGGAGCCCATCTTTTAGGTCCTAAGCCTGGCTGGTTTCTACCAAAAATAACTACACATTTTTTACCTAAAGCATTAGCTATATGAACAGGTCCTGAATCACAAGAAACAAACACAGTTATTCTTTTTAATAGAGAGATCAAATCTGCCAAACTCAACATTCCACACAAGTTTATGATCTTATACTTGATATTCTTCTCTATAAATTCACAAATATCTATTCTATCTTTACTGCCTATTAATATTACTTTGGCTTTTAAATTCTCAATTAAAAGTTCTATTAATTCTTTAAACTTTTGAGGTCTCCATATCTTAGAAGGACAAGATGCTGTAGGATTAATGCATATAATTAAATCCTTTTCTTTTATTCCTAATTCTTTAAAAAGATTCTCTATTCTCTCTTCAGATTCTCTTTTAATTGGCAAATAAAATTCTATTTCCTCTTTTTTTTTGTACTCTATTCCTAAAACTTTTAAAAAATCTAAATTGTATTCTAACTCATGTTTTAAACCTAAATGTTTTAAATGAGGGATCTTTATATTATTTAAAAAACCCATCTTAATATCATAACCTATCCTTACAGGAATCTTAGCAAAAAAACACAATAAATGGCATCTGTTAGTAGGATGTAAGATTAGAGCTAAATCAAACTTTCTTTTTTTTAATTCTCTTAAAAATCTCAAAGATCCTCTAAAACTTTTATGTTCTCCATACTTATCATAAATTAAGACTTCATTTAAATAGGGATTACCTATCAGTAAATCTTTCGTATAAGGTCTTACCATAAAAGCTATATAACTTTGAGGAAAATTTTTTCTTAGAATTTTAATTAAAGGGACTGAGAGCACTACATCTCCTATTCTATCTGTGCGAGTAATCAATATCCTTAAATCTTTTTTTAATCTAAGATTTCTAAGAATTTTTCCCATACTTTTTGAGGCTCCAGAAGTCTCATACATTCATGACAAAACTTACATACAGCTTTTTGACAAGGTCTGCATTTTAAATTTTCTTTAAAAACGGCTCTACTTTTCTCAGACCATGGACCATACTTTTTTTCTGAAGTCGGTCCAAAAATCCCTAAAGTGGGAATATTTAAATAACTAGATAAATGCATTATAAAACTATCACAACTGATAACTGCTTTTGCATATTTTTCAAAAAGATAGATTAAATCTTGGGGTTTAGTCTTTGCACACAGATCTATAAAAGAAAGATTAAATCTTTCTTTTATAAATTCTGAAAACTCTCTATCAAAACTATCTCCTACACTAACAGATATGAATCCTTTTTCTTTTATTTTTTTTATTAAAAAACTAAACCCTTCTGGAGTATATCTTTTTAAATGAGATCTTGCTCCTATCCCTAAAAATATGACCTTCTCTTTAGGATTACTAATATTCAACAAACTATCTAGATATTCTTTTCTTTCTGGTGGTATCCCAAATTTTAAAACCCTTCTTTTTTCTTCAAAATCTCCTATAGTTTTTTTTAGAACCAATAAGTGCCTCTCTTTTCTATGGATGTTTTTTGGTAAATTTAAAAACAAAGGAGTAGATACTTTCTTTTTTAAAAATAAAGGTAAACCTGAATTCTTAAAGTCAATTATAAAATCGAAATAAAATTTTCTTAGATACTTTATAAGATCCAATTTCTCTCTTAAATTAGCTCTCTTATTAAATACTATTAATTCTGTAATGTTTTTACAGGATTTTAAAAATTCAAAAGTCTTATTGCTACATATAACTTTGAGATCTAAATCTTTGTATTTGGCAACAAAAGAATCTATTGCAGGAAGACTCAAGACTAAATCTCCTAAATTAGAAAGAGTAATAATGAGTGCGTTCATTTTGATTCTAAGAGATACAATACTTTCTCAAAGACCTCAAAAGGTTTTATACTCCTCATACAGATATAATTTTTTTTGCAAACTTTCTCATAACAAGGAACTCTGCATCCTACATCTTTGAATATAATTACTCCTTTTGCTTTAGCTCTTACACCTGTAATTTGAGGAGATGTAGGTCCATATAGACCTATGTATTTTGTACCTTGAGTTGCACCTAAATGTAAAGGTCCAGAATCACCAGAAATTATTAAATCAAATTTTTGATAGAGAGCTGCTAACTCTAACAAAGATGTTTTTCCTACTAAATTTATTAAAGGGAATTTAGAGAGATTTATTAAATTCTTAGCTAAGTCCAAATCAGACTTTGCTCCTGTAATGAAAATCTTTATTTTTTTAAAATGGGTATATAAAAGCCTGATTAATTCTGCAAAATACTCTAAAGGCCATCTTTTAGGTTCCCAGTTTGCTCCCAGATGCAAACCTATTAAAATCTCATCTTTTTCTACATTGCTTTCTTTTAAAATTCTAGAGGCTTTTTCTTTTTCTTTATCAGAAACGAATACCTCACATTCTCTTTTGGTAACTTTTAAGCCCAACTTTTCTAAAATGTAAAGATAGTAATCTTGTTTGTGAAGAGTATTTGAAGGTGGGGGTATTTTTTTAGTTAGAATAAAAGCTCTTTTTTTAGTAATAAAGCCTACTCTCTCTTTTATACCTGCCAAATAACAGATTAGAGCTCTTGTAAAAGACCTATGCAAAAGAATAGCTAAATCATACTTCTTTTTTCTAAGTTCTTTTATAAATCTTATTTTCTTTAAAAGACTTTTGTGTTCAGCTCTTTCATTAAATTCTAAAACCTCATCTACAAATGGAGAATGTTTTAAAAGCTCTGAACACCTTTTAGGCAAAATACACCCTACATAACAGTTTTTAAAATTTTCTTTTAATGTTCTAAATACTGGTGTTGAAAAGATAACATCTCCTATCCAATTTACATTAAAGACTACGATCTTCATAAAAATTAATCTTTTAGAACTTCTCTATAGACTTTTATAAATTCAGAAATCTTTTTTGAAAAATCAAAATTTTCTCTTACGAACTTTTGAGCCTCTATAGACATACTTTCTTTTAAATCTTTGTTACTTAAAATGAAATCTATAGCTTCAAAAATCTTTTCTGCACAGGCAGGTTCTACAACCTGGCCTGTAATTTTATCTTTTACCAAGTATTTTAAACCTCCTACTTTAGAGACTACACAAGGCACTCCTAAACTCTGAGCTTCTAACACAGCTAATCCAAAAGGTTCTTCTATTGAAGGATAACAGAATACATCTAAACTTTTTAAAAATCTTTTTACATCTAATCCTTTTAAAATCTCAAAATTTTTTTGTATATTTAATTGAGAAGCTAAATTTAAAAGTCTTGATTCATCTTTGCCTTCTCCTAATAGATAGAGTTTAGCTGAAGGGTATTTATCTAAAAGCAACTTAAATCCTTTTAAAAGATACTCATATCCTTTAACTCTTGAAAGCCTTCCACAACTACCGATTTTTGGGTCTCCTTCTAATTCTAAAGGCTGAACATTATGAGGAGAAAATTCTTCTAAATCTATACCATTAACTATAACTTTTATTCTTTCTTTTCTAACTTTAAAAAATCTTATTAATTCATCTTTTGTCTGGGGAGTAATAGCAATGGCTATTCTGCCTGCACATTTAAAAATCTTTCTAAAAATTTTTCTCTTATTTTTTTCATAAAATCCATGAAAAGTAGTAACGTGAGGAGTGTTAAAAAAAATCATAAAGTTTTGTGCTATAAATTGAGTTAACCTTGTATGAGAATGAATCAGATCAAAATTAAATTCTTTTTTCTTAATTTTGAGAAGTTTAAATAAACATAAAAGAGATTTAAAAGAGAGTTCATTTTTAGTAGTTAAAGGTAACTTAAATATCTTTGCTCCTAATTTTTCAAACTTTTTTTCTTCTGAACCTCCTCTGGAAGCTACCCCTACCTCTATTCCTTCTTTTAAAAGATATTTACTTAAAGTATAAATGTATCTGGTTATCCCTCCTATGTTAAGATGATTTGTTAGTTGGAGTATCTTCATCTTTTAAGATTTCTAAGACTGCTTTTAGAAGTCTTTTGGGGTCTATTTCTGTGCATTTTAAAGTCTTACATTTCTTCTTATAGCATCCTAAACACTTAAGATTTCTTTTGATAACATAACAATTTTTAGAAGGAGGTAAGTGCTTTTCAGGTAAAGTTGGACCAAATATAGCAATTACTTTCTTATTCAAACTGAGTGCTATATGTAAAGGAGCTGAATCCAAAGTTACATAAAGAGGCAAAAGTTTTATTATTCCTATCAATTCTCTTAAATCGGTCTTTCCACATAAATTTATAACTTTTTTACCCAAAGAAGCTTCCAAAAAATTAGCTAAATCTAAGTGATCAGATGTACCTGTTAAAACACTTAAGAAACCTTCTTTAGAAAGTAAATTTATAAACTCTAAGAGTGTTTTTCTGTTCCATCTTTTCGTCTGCCATTTGCTTGAACCACCTAAATTTATTCCTATCAGCTTTTCAAAAGAAATCTGAGTATATCTTCTTAAAAAGTGTTCAGCTTTTTTTATGTCTTGTTCTGAGACTTTTAATTCTAAACTTTCATCTTCTAATTCTATTCCTATTTTTTCTAAAAGATACTTTTGATGCTTTATAGGAGAAAGGAGTTTTAAAGGTGGTTTTATTCTGAAATTTAATAAAAATCCCAATTTTCTATCATATCCATATCTTTTCTTTACTCCTCCTAAAAAAGCTAAAATATGAGTTTTTTTTGAATTCTGTAAATCTATACTCATATCAAAACTTATTAATCTTATTTTTTCAGTAATCTCCCATATATATTTGGGAGAGTTCAATTTTTCTTCATCTACTATTAAAAAATCATCTATGTAAGGAGAATCTTTCAAAATTAAAAAACCTTTCTTTCCAGTTAATAAAAAAATCTTAGCAGATTTAAATTTCTTTCTAATAGCTCTTAATGAAGGTACACTCAAAATTATATCTCCTAAAGCAGATATCTTTATAATTAAAATCCTCTGAACAGATTTAGCTTGTTGGTATACTTCTAAAGTTTTTTTTGCCATATTCTCTATAGTGAACTTACTTTCTACAAACCTTCTTGCATTTAAAGCTATCTCTTGACATTTTTGAGGATTTCTTATTAAGTAAATTATTTTCTGAGCTAAGGTATCAGTATCTTTTGGAGGGACTAATAAACCTGTGACTCCATCTTCTATTAAGTCTTTTATTCCTCCTACACTAAAAGCAATAACAGGGACACCTGAACTTTGAGCTTCGATTACTACTCTTCCAAAAGCTTCTTCACATATACTAGGGACTACTACTAGATGAGTATCTTTTAAAATTTGCCAGATATCTGTTCTTTTTCCTAAAAATTTAACATAATTACTCAAAGAGAGTCTTCTGGTCAGCATCTTTAACTCTTCTTCATAATTTTTTTTACCTGCTCCTACAATTTGAGCTTCTATGAAAGGAAAGCTCCTTACTACTTTTGTTAAAGATTTTAAAAAATATTTATGTCCTTTTAGGGGAGTAAGTCTTCCTATGACTGAAATTATAAATTTATCTTTCCTCTTCTCTTTAAAAGGATAAAACTTAAATTTATCTAAATCTACACTCCTCTCAATGACTCTTATTTTAAAAGGAGGTGTACCAAAATCTTCTATCATATGGGAAGCTATTATTTGAGAAGGACATATAACAAACTTTGCCCATCCCATTATCCTGCTGAAAATATTTGTTGAATAGTATCCATGGCATGTACTTACTAAAGGAACCTGTGTTTTTTGAGCTACAAGATACCCTATCAAACCTGGGATTCTACTTCTGACATGGATTATTTCTATATTTTCTTTCAAAACTATAGAAATTATTTTTTTATAACAGTAAAGTATAGTGAACAGATTTTTTTTATGGACAGGCAAAGTATAGTGAATAGCATTATGAGATTTTAATTCCTTAACCAAACTACCTCCTCCAGAGATTACTACAGATTTATTACCACTTAATACCAGAAACTTAGAAAAATCTATTACTCCTCTTTCTACTCCTCCTAATTCTAACTTAGGTACAATTTGCAGAACATTCATCTTATTGAATCTAAAATTGCTTCTTTTAAGTGTTCATTGAATCTTTTATTAAAAGTATTCTGATTGAAAATCTCTTCTATATTATCTAAATTTATCTTTAAAATAAAATTTTCTTTTAAAAGTGATTCTAAAAACTCAGAATGTTTTGAATGCTTCTTGGAAGGCAAATCTAATACATAAACTTCTTTTTTTAAACTCAAAGCTTCAGATACCATAGATATAGAATCTGAAGTTACGATCACTTTTTTAGATAGCCCTAAAAATCCTTCAGTTATAAAAGGATAATTTCTCTTATTAGCTAAAACTAAGACTTCAAATTCATCTTTAAATTCTTTTTCTAAAACTTCTTCAATTTCAAAAGGAGTCCTTCTGGAAGTAGTTAACAGTAATTTTATTTTTCTTTTTTCACATAATCTTATAAGTTTTTTTAAAAAAGAGATTACAAACTCTTTATCAAAATAAAAATTTTTGGATCTGCCTCCCAAAAACACACATATTTTCTCTCCTTCTCTAATATTAAACTCTCTTTTAAGCTTTTCTACACTTTCTGAAATACTATTTTTATCAAAGAAACTTAAAGCTCCCCAAAAATTGATCACATTTTTTCTACTCACTTTATCATGATAAGGCAAAAATATTTTATAAAACCAATTAAAAGGAAATCCTGACGGTTTTAAGATAGAAATATTCTTCGCATTATTCTCTAAACTTACAATGAGATTTGCTGCCTGAGTTTGAGCTCCACAACTTATAACAAAGTCTGGTGAAAAATCGAATAACTCTTTGAAACTACTGTCTTCTAAACAAAACTTTAAGAAATAAATAAGTAAAGAAGGAGCTATTTTATAAAATATTAGTACTAAAAAATCTAAAAGAATTCTTCTAAATTTAGATTTAAATTTTATATTTACAAATTTTGGTACTATCTCAAACTCAGACTCTTTTACTATATTCAAAAAACTTTCTAATTGCTTTTTGTGTCCTGGTTTTGAATCTGTAATAAACAAAAGGTATCTATCTGAAGTAAATTTAAATCTTTTAAAATACCAGTTGTATTCATAAGGATAAATTTTTATGTATTCTTCTAAAGTTTTATTTACTTTTTCTAAGTCTTTGATTACATCTCCTGTTAAGGAAATCTCTTTATAAATCTCTATTAAATGAAAATTCTGCTTTTCTCTCCTTGTAAATGCCAAAATAAGAGGAAGGTTATATTTTTGACAGATCTTAACTCCTCCTATGGGACTAGCTACCTTTCTTTTAAAAAATTCTATTTTGGGGCTTCTATCACTTACTCCGTGATCAGCTACAAAGCCTAAGAATTTTTTCTCTCTTATACACTCTTTAATCCTTTTTAAAAAATTCATAGATTCTTCTATAATCTCTAAACCGAACTTTCTTCTTTGTGAATTTAGAAACTCATCCCAGAATTTAGGCTTTTGAGGTCTTACGAATATCACATATTTAAAATCTTGAGCAATCTTAGAGTTTGCCAACTCCCAATTTCCAAAATGTATACCCATAATAACTATTGAAGTATCTTGGTACTTTTTTAAAAGTTCAAGGTTCTTATATCTTAAATATTTTTTTAAATAGGTTTTATCTATCTTTGGGAGTTTTAAGATTTCAAAGATATTCATACCAAAATTCATACAACTTTTTCTTAATATCTTTCTGATCTCAAAAGGAGATTTCTCTGGTGCAAAAGCTATCCTCAAATTCCTTAGAGCTTTGAACTTTTTATTTGAATGGTAAAAAAATAGACCACCTATTTTTCCCAAAAATAACAGAATTTTAATAGGTAAATCTGAGATCAGTTTTATAAATAGATTAAATATTAATCTTTGAAAGTAAGGATTTGAAAAATCTTTCTTCATCTTTTATCTCAAACTCAGCTAATGCTATTAAAATTTTAAAAGGCAATTTAAATCCTTTCAATCTTACAAGATCTTTTTTTGTTGTGATCCAGAATTCTATATTAAATTTTTCAGAGATTTTTTTTAAAAAATAGATATCTTTAAAAGTAAATCTATGGTGATCTAGAAAAGGGAATTTAAACAGAATCTTCAAATCTTCTTCTAAGATTCTAAAAAATCCAGAAGGATTTCCTATGCTACAAAAAGCACCTAACCTTTTATCCTTTAAACAATTTTTATTTAAAATTTGATTCGTATCTAAATCTAAGAATCTTTCTATTTTATAGTAGGAAAAAAATATTTCTTTTTTAAAAAAACTTATCTTTTTTAAAAAATCTTTATCTAAAAATTGAGCATAGCTGAGTAATAAGATATCTGCTTTCTTCAAGAAAAAAACAGGTTCTCTTAATATACCTGCAGGTAAAAGCATCTGATTCCCAAACTTTTTTACGCAATCCAAAATTAAAATCTCTAAATCTCTATATAATTTTAAGTGACTAAAACCATCATCTATTATAAGAATATCATTTTCTAATTCATACTTTTTTGCCATCATATATTTTTTCCCTATATAAACATTTACTCCTTTTAGTTCTTCTTTAAGAAGCTCATATTCATCAAAAGCATAATGAGATAAAATTATCCCTACTTTTTTATTTTTAAGAGTGAAAAATCTTGCTATCTTTTTTGCCAACTCAGTCTTACCTGTACCTGCCCAAGTCAAATTCCCTATACTTATTACCTTACATTTAACCTTTATCTTTTTAAATATCTTTTTTTCATAAAGAAATCTCCTCAAAACTACAAGAAGAAAGTAAAAAAAAGAAAGTATCAATAATGGTACTTTTAAAATAAAATTTTTAATGTTAAACTGTGCCTCTATTAAATTTTTAATTCTTCTTTTAAACATTCTTTAATTTTTTTAAGATAAATTAAAGAAAGGTCTTTGTTCTTTTCTAGAATCTTTTTTGCTTTTTTAGAAATATTTAAATAAAAATCTTTGTCTTTTAAAAGTTTTTTTATGCTTAAAAATAATTCTTCTTTATCTTTTACTATTATTATGGCTTCCTCTTTTTTAAAATCTGAGATTATCTCTTTAAAGTTATCATAAAAAGGACCTATAATTACAGGTCTCTCAAAATAAGCGCATTCTAACACATTATGTCCTCCAAATCTTATTAAACTTCCTCCCACAAAACTTACATAGCAGAGTTTATAAAGAGCTCTTAAAATACCTATCAAATCTGCGATGATTATATTGGAATCTGAAACTATAAACTCTGAATCTTTACTTAAAAAAGTATAAGAAAATCCCTCTTTTTTGATTAATTCTTTTATCTCATTTTTCCTTTCTGGATGACGTGGGCAAATAAGAAGCACCAAGTCTTTAAACTCTTTTATTAATCTTTTAAATACTTCTAACAGAATATTTTCTTCTCCTGAATGAGTACTCGCTCCTAAGATGATTTTTTTATCTTTAAATTTTTCTTTTAAGAACTCATAAAATCTGCTTTCTTTCTCATTGAGAGGGATTTGAGCAGACTCATACTTAAGATTTCCTAAAACTTCAACTCTGGAAGGCAGAGCTCCTAACTCTATTATTCTTTTTTTATGAATCTCTGATTGCATTAAAAATAAACTTACTTTTTTTAATATTTTTTTAAAAAAGAATTTAAATCTCTTATAATTTTTAAATGCTCTATCTGAAATCCTACCATTTACCAAGATTACAGGTATATTTTTCTCGTAAAGTATAGAAAAGAGTTGAGGCCAAATCTCTGTCTCAAAAGCTATAAAGCAAACAGGTTTTATCAAATTAATATACTTTTCAATTAAAAAAGAAAAATCTAAAGGTAAAAAGAATACATCTTTAAATTCAGATTTAGCTATATTGTAACCTGTTTGAGTAATGCAACTCAAAACAAATTTTTCAGAACCAAATTCTGAGATTATTCTTTTTATCAGAGGTCTCAAAGTTAAAACCTCTCCTACACTTGCAGCATGTATCCATAAAGGATTTTTCTTTTTAGCTAAAAACTCTCTTTCTTGTTTACTTAAAAAGCCTAATCTTTTTATGAGATTTATCTTAAATCCTTTTTTTCTTTTTATATAAAAAGGTATAAAGATAAGAAGGAGAGTAAAAAATAATATATCTTGAATGACTCTCTTCACCTGGGACAAAATTCTTTGTAGAGTTCTTTTAACCTCTGTGTAGAAATATGTGTGTAAATTTGAGTCGTAGTAATATTTTTATGGCCTAATAACTCCTGTACACTCCTTAAATCTGCTCCTCTATTTAAAAGATGGGTAGCAAAAGAATGTCTAAAAGTATGTGGGGAGATATTTTCAGCCAAAGCTATTTTTTTTATATATTTTTTTATTATCTTTCTCAAAAATCTATCTGAAAGTCTTTTACCTCTCCTATTCAAAAAAACGGCTCTCTTTATCTCAAAAGGACAACTGTTTAAATACTCTTTAATAGCATTCAAAGCATAACTCCCTATAGGTAAAAGCCTTTCTTTCCTTCCTTTTCCTCTCACCTTAATCACCCCTGATATAAAATCTATATCTTCTAAATTTAAATCTATTAATTCTTGAGCTCGCATACCTGTGCTGTAGAGGGTCTCTAAAATAGCTTTATCTCTTTTTACCTGCCAACTATCTCCTTTTATAGAGTCTAATAACTTTTGCATTTCAAACTCAGTTAAAAAAGAAGGTAACTTTTTTTCTAACTTAGGTAAACTTAAAGAAGCAGCTATATTAGAATCTAAGTATCCTTCTCTGCATAAGAATCTAAAAAAACTCCTTAAAGAAGATATCTTTCTTGCAATCGTTTTTTTAGACAATCCTCTTTTACTAAGCTCCATAACAAATCTTCTTAAAGTCAAAAAATCTACTTCTAAAGGAGAAATGCCTTTTATAAACTCTCCAAACTCTGAGAGGTCTTTATTATAATTTCTTAAAGTATTATGAGAGTAATTTTTTTCTATTTTCAGATAATTCAAAAACCTCTCTAAGAATCTATTAAAATGCTTCATTTTTTATATTTTCTGAATATTTACAATCTGGAAATCTTGAGCAACTCAAAAACTTACCAAATCTTCCCCACCTTTCAACAAGAGTAGCTCCGCATTTAGGACATTTTTTATTTATAACTTTTACTTCCTTTTTGATTAATTGATAAGCCTTATCTAATTGAGGTTTAAAATTTTTATAAAATTCTTCTAACAGTCTTTTCCACTCCAAAACTCCTGTCTCTATTCTATCTAACTTTGATTCCATAATAGCTGTAAATTTTTCATTCATTAAATCTGGAAAATGTTCTTTTAAAATATCTGTCACTAAAATCCCTAATTCTGTGGGAAATAAAACTCCTCTCTTTCTTTTTACATAATTTCTCTGAATTAAAGTAGAGATTATTACTGCGTATGTAGAAGGTCTTCCTATTCCCTTCTCTTCTAAAATCTTCACTAAACTTGCATCTGTGAACCTGGGAGGAGGTTGAGTAAAATGCTGCAAAGGGATTATTTTGAGAGGAGTAAGAATCTGAGATTCTTTAAAAGCAGGTGGGTCTTCTTCTTTTATTTCTTGAGGCCAAAATTCTAAGAAGCCTTTAAACTTTATTTTTTGAAAAGTAGCTTTAAATTCATAGTCACCAGCGGTTATTAAAATTTGGGTACTCTCTATTTTAGACTTTGCTGTTTGAGAAGCTAAGAATCTTTGCCAGATTAACTTATACAATTTATATTCATCTTCCTGTAGATACTCTTTTATACTTTCAGGAGTTTTAAATACATCTGTAGGTCTTATAGCTTCATGTGCTAACTGGGCAAATCTTTTTTCTTTATGTGTAATCTTTTCTTTTTGTAAGTAGTCTGGACCTAAATTTTTTAAAATAAAATCCTCTGCTTCGGATTTAGCTTTCTGGCTTACTTGCAAGGAATCAGTCCTCATATAAGTTATTAAACCAGTAGGGGTATCTTTTATAACTATTCCTTCATAAAGTCTTTGAGCTATTAACATGGTTTTTTTGGAAGTAAAGCCCAATTTATTAAAAGCTTCTTGCTGTAAAGAGGAAGTATTAAAAGGAGCTGGTGGCTTTTTTTCTCTAAGTGTCTTTTTTATACTCTTTACAACAAATTTTTTTTCTTCTAAATCTTTTAATATTTTAGAGAGTTCTTCTTTATTTTTTATCTCGATCTTTTTTCCTTTGAATTTAGTGAGCTTAAATTTGTAAACTTTATTTCCATATCCAAATTCAGCTTCTACCTCCCAATATTCAGAAGGCTTAAAATTCTGAATCTCTCTTTCTCTATCTACGATAAATTTTAAAGCTACAGATTGCACTCTTCCTGCACTTAAACCTCTTTTAACTTTTCTCCACAGAAGAGGACTTAAAAAATATCCTACGATTCTGTCTAAAATTCTCCTTGCTATTTGGGCATTAACTAAATTTAAATTTATCTCTCTTGGATTTAAAAAAGCAGATTTCACTGCAGATTCTGTTATCTCATGGAACTCTACCCTTAAAAATTTTCTCTTATCTTTTCTTTTCTTTAACTTCCTTTTTATATGAAAACCTATAGCTTCTCCTTCTCTATCAGGATCTGTAGCTATGTAAATATTTTTCTTGTCGTAAGCTAATTTTTTTAATTCCTCTAATATCTTTTTCTTTTTGGGTATTACACAAAAATAGGGTTTAAAACCTTTACTAATGTAAATACCTACTCTATTTTCAGGCAAATCTATTAAATGCCCCATGCTAGATTTTACTAAAAAATCTTTACCTAAAATTTTAGAAAGAGTCCTTGCTTTTGTGGGAGACTCTACAATGACTAAGTTAGAAACCTTTCTTTCTTGCATACTTTCCACCTGGTAAGAATTCTATTAGATCTTTTAATTTTAATTCTAATAGAGTAGTATTTAAAACTTTGGGTTCTAATCGAGTAGAACTTAATATTTCATCAAAGTATAAAGGGGATTCTAAAACTTTTAATATACGTTCTTCATTTTCTGTCAATTCTATTTTTTCTTTATTTTCTTTAACTACTTTTCTTTTAAAATCTAAAGGTAGCTCTTCAAGGATATCAAAAGGACTTGTGACTAACTTTGCTCCTTCTTTTATTAAGTTTAAAACACCCTGTGATTGGGTGTTAGTTATCTGATTAGGTAAAGCAAAAACTTCTCTTCCTTGTTCTAAAGCAAAATCTGCAGTAATCAAAGCTCCTGATTTTCTGCCAGCTTCTATAACAAAGACTCCAAAACTTAAACCACTAATTATCCTATTCCTTTGAGGAAAATTTTTTTTGAAAGGAGGTGTCTCTAAAGGGAATTCAGAAATTAAAGCTCCTTTTTCTACAATCTGTTGAGCTAAATTTCTATTTTCTGGAGGATAGATATTATCTAAACCACTTCCCAAAACTGCATAAGTAGGGCTTTTTGCTTTTAAAGCACCTTTATGAGCATAAGTATCTATTCCTCTTGCTAATCCTGAGATGATTACTACTCCCCTTAAAGCTAATTCATATGCAAAGTATTCAGATTGACTCAACCCATAAAAAGATGCTCTCCTTGTGCCTACAATAGCTAAGTTTAAAGAACAAGGATCAAACTTACCTTTAATATAAAGCACAGGTGGAGGATCGTAAATCTCTCGTAATATTTGAGGATACTCCTCATCTAAAATAGTTATTATTTTTATTTCTTTTTTATAAGCTAAGTCTAACTCTTTTTTAAATTTATCTCTTATCTTTTTATTTTTTATTTTATCTATAACTTTTTCCTTAAGATTTAATTCTTTTAGTTTTTGTGTATTCCGTAAGATCTCTGACTTATCTTCAAAAGCTTGCCATATTTGATTTATTTTTTTAGGAGAGATTTCTTGCAAAAAATTTAAAAATATTAGGATTTGTCTTTCTTGCATACTATTTTTATTATTTCTTCAGCTACCTCTTGGATACTTTTATGAGTAGTATCTACTTTTATCTTTACTTTTTGATAAAAAGGAGCTCTTTTTTCTAACAATTCTTTTATTCTTTTTTGAGGGTCAGGAACATTTAAAAGAGGTCTGTGGGTAAAGGATTTAGTACGGTTGTAAATCTCTGAAGGATCAGCTTCCAAAAGAATGAGTGTAGTATTATTCTGGAGAATTTCTAAATTCTCTTGATTGCATACAACTCCTCCACCACAGGCTACGACTACATTTTCTTTTTTAACTAATTCTTTTACCAGTTCTTTTTCTAAATTTCTAAAATAGGGTTCTCCTTTTATTTTGAATATTTCAGGTATACTCATTTTTTCTCTCTCTTCTATTATCTTGTCCATGTCTATAAATTCTAAATTTAGTTTTTTAGCTAAAACTTTACCGACACTAGTCTTTCCTGTTCCCATAAAACCACATAAAAAAATTTTCATCTTTTAAATATTCTTAAAGAAAAGATGTGTAAATCCTTACCACAAAGAGTTTATTTCTCTTATTATCTTGTTGGCTACTTTTTGTGCAAATGGTAAATCTGGTTTTGAATCTTTAAATGCTCTTATATAAATGTAAATTAGTCCTTCTATTGGCTCTGCAAAGATAATCTCTATATCTCTATCTTCTAAAGTTGCTTTAATGAGCTTATCTTTTTTATCTGAAAAATAAATTTTTCCTTCTCTATTCAAAAGAAAAACTATATCGTTCCATACAGAAACAAAATCTGCTTCTACTTTAAAAAATAAAGTCTGAGGATCTAAAACCTGCGGAGGAGTCTTTCCTATCATAATAAAAGGAGCGCATCCTGTAATAACTAAAATAAGAAAAAAATAAATTTTTTTCATAGCGTCCTTTCTTCTAATCTTCTTTCTAACTCTTCATATTCAGATTTTAGTCCTTCATATACTTGATTTAAAACCTCTAATCTTTCTTCTAACTCTTTTATTTTTTTATCTTTTTCTTCGATTAACTTTTTTAAATTTGCATCTCTAAAACTTATTATTGCAAATATTAAAGTAAGGATGAAAGAAATTAACAAAAGAACTAAAACTACCATCTTATCTATAAATTTTTTTCAATAACTTTGCAAATCTCTTAGCAAATCTTTTACAGTTTCTTCTAACTCTCTCATCAGGCGTACCTATTGAAACAGGACCGTAATGATCTCCTTGAGGGTCTCCTTGAACGATCATTCCATGAATTAACATAGCATTCAGAATACTTAAGATAGCTGTTTCATTTCCTCCACCAATGTTTGCAGAGGATGTAAAAGCTCCTCCTACTTTACCATCTAGATTCCCGTGAAGACTTACGCTTTCATCTAATAATTTCTTAATTTGCCAAGCTGAATTTCCATAGTAAGTAGGAGTCCCAATTATTATTCCTTCATAGTCTAAAAGCTCACTGGGAGAAGTTTCTTCTACTTTCTTAATATTTACATCTACACCTTCTTCTTTTAAATATTCTTTGATCAAATCTGCCAACTTTTTAGTATTTCCTGTTTTAGAATAATAAATTATTAATACCTTCATAGTTCATCCTCCTTTATAACTAACTTAAATTTACTTAAATAAGAAAAAATTTTTAAATA
This sequence comes from uncultured bacterium, assembly GCA_965541615.1. GTDB lineage: Bacteria > Omnitrophota > Gorgyraeia > Duberdicusellales > CBEUCJ01 > CBEUCJ01. The sequence continues at coordinate 86,516 of CBEUCJ010000005.1, forward strand.
AAAAAGTTTATAACCTAAATAAAAAATGATAGAAAAAGCTAAATTAGAAAAAAATGAGTTTTTAAAAAAGGGGAGAGCTCTTAGATAGCATTCATAAAGACCTTGTAAAGTATGAGGATACCATCCCTCCAACCAAACTCCAAAATTTGTTATTAAGAAAAAAAGTACTGAACCTGTGCAACTCAAAAGAGCTGTTTTTAAAGTATTCGGATTTTTGACTCTGGCTGAAATAAGATAGATTAAAATATAACTTGACCAAGTAAATAAAATTAATCTATGTAAGCCTAATACAATATCTGAAATTATAACTGCTGTTAAAGGAAAAATAAGACCTCTTTTTTTATTAAAAATTATCCCACTCACTACACTTAAAGCTATTAAAGATGAAAAGTTAGGAATATGAGGTAAGAATCTTAAAATTATACTCAAAATACAGATGCATATTAAAAAAATTTCTTTCTTCATTCTGAAAGAGGTTTAAAGAAAAGTAAGGATAAATTTACTTCTCCTTCTTCATCTTTTAAAGTGATCACTTTTAAATTAAAAAACTCTTTTTTCTGTTTAGAAGGAAAATAAATTCCAATCTTTCTTTCTTTCTCATCTATTTTATCTTCAAATATCTCTTTATAAAGTTCTCTGAATTCAGTGTTCTCTTTGTGATTTAGAAAGAAATCTACAGAAATCTCTGACCAATTAACTCCAAACAATTCTTGAGCTTTTGGATTTATCTTTAATTTCTGTGATTCCAATATTCCTATAGCTTGAGGAGAAACTCTTAAAAGATTTCTTATAATTTTATTGGTAAGAAAAGCTCTTTTTTCATTCTCTTTTAATGAACCTCTTAAATTTTCTAAAAACCTATTCATCTTTTCAGAGATCTTTTGAAACTCTCCTTTATTCTCATATTTTATGCCCACATTTTGTTCACCTTCTATTAACTTATTTAAAAGTGTATCCATCTTTTTGATAAAAAAATGAAAAAGATTAAATATCTTCAATATGAGTAAAGCTAATGCTAAGGTGAGTAAGCTATTTAAAAGATAAATAGGATTATCTTTGTAAAGAAAAAGATTGAGAAAGCTTATTAAAAGCAAAATAACAAATACCAAAATTAAAAAAAATCTTGTCATCTTTACTGAGACAAAAACTCTCTTATGTTCTTTTCTCCTCCAATTATTAAAAGGACGTCTTGAGATTGAAGTTTTGTATCAGGAAGAGGGATATCTATAATCTCTTCATCAAAACCTATTTGACCATCTTCTCTGATAGAAGGTTTTTTTCTCTTTATAGCTATGATGTTAATCTTAAATTTTCTACGTGGATCTATTTCTTTTATAGTCTTATTTACATAGTTTTTAGGGACTTTAGCTTCAATTAAAACATGACCTGCACTTAAAGGGATGAATTTTTCCATCTCTTTGGAAGCTAATGAATTTGCCAGCATTTGACCTACCTCTTCTTCCACATTTATAACCCTTGTTACACCTACTTGTTTTAAAATTTCTTCTTGAAGAGGATTTATAACTCTAGCATAAATTTTCTTTACTCCCATCTTCTTTAAAAGCATAGTGATCAATAAATTTGCTTCTACATTATCTCCAATAGCTACAATAGCTGCATCTATATCTTCTAATCCTAAAGCACTCAAAGACTCTTTATCTGTAGCATCAAAACAAACAGCTTGCGTAACAAAATCTTTTATTTCCTCTACCCTTTGTTTGTTTTTATCTACAGCTATTACATCTACTCCTTTTTCCTGTAAAGATTTTGCTACTTTTGAACCAAACTTTCCTAATCCAAAGACTACTATCTGCTTCATCCTACCATCACTCCTTCCTGAGGAAAAGAAAACTTTTCTTCTTTAGGTTCAGAACGCAATAAATAAGCAAAAGTTACAGGACCCAGTTTACCTATAATCATTAAAACAGACAGCAAAATTTTTGACATATCTTTTAAAAAAGGAGTAATGCCCGTACTTAATCCACATGTAGCAAAAGCTGACGTCACTTCAAAAAGTATTTTATCAAAGGCGAAATTTTCTTCAATACTAATAAAAATTGTAAAAATAAAGATAGAAAATAGACCAAAGCAGAATACACTTACAGCCCTTTTAAAATTCTCTAAAGGGATCTCTCTTCCTAATATAAAAGAATTTCTTCTTCCCTTTATAAAATCTATTATAGATTTAAAGATCACGAACAAAGTTGTAGTCTTTATACCCCCACCTGTTGAACCTGGACATGCTCCTATAAACATTAAGAACATTAAAAATATTTGAGTAGGGATTTTGAGATTCTTTATAGACAAGGTATTAAAACCAGCTGTCCTGGCAGTGACTGATTGAAACCAAGATGCAAGAATCTTTTCTTTAACAGGTAATTTAGAAAGAGAATTATTAAATTCTAAAAGATAAAAAATTAGACTCCCGCTTACCAGCAAAATTAAACTCATCAATAAAACTATCTTTGTATGGAGTTTAAACCTAGTTTTAAAAAAGAACAGATCTCTGTTCACAAAAAAACCTAATCCTCCTAGAATTATAAGAAAAGAAAAAATAAGATTAGTAGCTAAATTATCTCTAAATCTTACTAAGCTATCTGGGAATAAAGAAAAACCTGCATTACAAAAAGCAGAGATTGAATGAAATACAGAGTAATAAAGATTTTTCAGTGAGATCCCAAAATAAGGGATCCAATTTAAAAATAAAAACCCAGCTCCAATAGATTCTATGATAAATGTAAATAGTATTATAAATTTAAGTACTTTTTTTAATTCAGCTAAACTTTGAGCTTCCAAAATCTCTTTTAACAATACTTTTTGTTTTAGAGAGTAACTCTGTCCTAAAAATAAACCGACTGATGCTGCAAAGGTCATTATTCCTAAGCCACCTATTTGAATTAAAAATAATATAACTATCTGCCCAAACAAAGAAAAATCTTTAGAGAGATCTTTTGTAACCAAACCTGTAACACACACTGCTGAACTCGCAGTAAAAAAAGCATCTACTACTTTTATAGGCTCATTTTTTGCAGAAATAGGGAGGCTCAATAAAAAGGTACCTATAAAAATCACAAAAAGAAGACTTCCTAATAACCTCCATGCAGTTTTAAACCTCATCTTTCAATGAATTTAATTTTATCTCCTATTTCTATCTTCTTTTTCTTTATAAGTCCAGATTTAATTTCTATTATGTATTTGGCTTTATTTACCCATTTACAAATTCTAAAAGGAACTACATTCTCTTCTAACTTTATGACTTTAAATTCTTTGTCTAAGTATATCACATCTATGTTGAATTTCATAAAAAAAGTATGGATTTGTTTACAGTTCTCAAAAATTAAAGCCTCTTTTTCTGAGATATCTTTTTTAAACATTAAGCCTTTTAACCTCTCAAAAAAATTTCTGGCAAATTTTGCTTCTTCAAACAGAACTTCGTTTTTGGTCTCATTTATTATAAGCATAGTTTATCTAGAAAACTGATCTTTAACTGCCCACATCCTCCTTTAATATCTTTTCCTCTTGGAGTTCTTAAGGTAGCTTTTATCCCATATTTTCTCAACAATTCACAAAAGCTCTTTGCCTCTTCTAAAGAAGGTTCAAATAGATCCTCTATTCCTTCTATAGGGTTATAAGGAATTACATTCATTTTAAATTTGAAACCTCTAATCTTTCTTATTCTCTGAGCATCTTTTATTGAATCATTTAAACCTCTAAAGAGAATATATTCAAAAGTTATCTCTCTCTTTGTTTTTTTAAAGTATCTTTTTAAAGCCTCCATCAAAGTATCTAAGGAATAAATTTTATTTATTGGCATTAGAAAATTTCTGAGATCATTATCTAAAGTATGTAAAGAGACTGCTAACTCTATCTTAAGATTTTCTTCAGATAACCTTTCAATCTGAGGAACCAATCCACAGGTAGATACTGTTATCTTTCTTTGAGAAATATTTAAACTTTGAGGAGAAGTAATTATTCTTATAGACTTAATAAGATTCTCATAGTTATCTAAAGGTTCACCTATTCCCATAAATACTATATTGGTGATTTTAGCAATTCTCTTTACTAAAATTATTTGATCTAATATTTCTGAAGTAGACAAATTTCTTATAAATCCTAATTTTCCTGAAGCGCAAAAATAACAATTGAATTTACATCCGATTTGAGTAGAAACACAAAGAGTGCATCTTTTCTTATGAGGAATCAAGACACTCTCTATAAATTTTGCATCTGATGTTTCAAAAAGGAATTTTTGAGTCTTATCTTTTGATATCAATTTCTTTCTTAACTTTAAACTGGACAATGAAAAATTCCTTTCTAAAAAATCTCTCAAATTTAGAGGGAGATCTGTCATCTCGGAAAAATTACTTACATTTTTTTTATAAACCCAGTTAAATATTTGCTCTGCTCTAAAACTTTCTATTCCTATTTTTTTAAAATAATCTTTAAGCTCAGAAAGAGAAAATTCTTTGATATCTATTTTTTTTGAAGAAAGTTGCATTAGATGATTTTTTTAATTTTGTAAGCTTCTCTTAGAATTTTTTGGTAAGAGACTTGGGCTTTTTCAACTTTATCTGTCTCTTCTTCTAACTTCTTAGTAAAATTTTCTTCAACGTATTCAGAATAGTTCTTTGACAAAAAATTATAAACCTTAATTCCTAATTTTGTAGGAAAGAGCTTCTTATTCTTTTCAACTACATAACCTCTTTCTAAAAGAGTATTCACTATCTGTGCGTAGGTAGAAGGTCTCCCCAAGCCTCTTTCTTTCATTCTCATTATGAGTGAACCTTGGGTAAAGGGAGGTGAAGAAGGAACAAATCTTATTTTGAGAGGTCTTATCACAAACTCTTCTCTCTTAACTATCTTTATACTCAAATTGTATTTTAAAAAGCCTTCTTCTAATATTTTAAAAGGTACAGATATTTCTTTTTCAAAAAAATCAAGTTTAATCTTTAGAATTTTATATTTAACTTTGGCAGGTTTCATTTGAGAAGAAATAAATCTTTTAAAAATCATATCATATATTTTTAGACCAGCTTGTAAGTTATCTAATTCTAAGACTCCCATATTTATAGAAAATCTTATGTTTTCTGAATCTTGAGGTTGTGTAGGTCTTATACACTCATGAGCTCCTTCTGAGAAGTAACTTCTATTTTCTACAAACTCTTTTCCAAACCTTTCTTCTATGAACTTTTTAGCTACATTTTGACCCAAAATTGACACTCTTGTAGAATCTGTTCTATGGTAAGTTATTAACCCTTTCTCAAATAATTCTTGTAAAACTTTCATAGTATAAAGAGCTGAAAAAGGAGAATCTTTTAAGATAGCATCTGTGGTGTAAGGTGGTTCAGGGTAGATTAGTTCTTCTTTTTCATCTATTATTTCTATTTGAGCTCTTTCTAAATTATCAAATACTTTTTTAGCAAGAGCGGTATCTTCAAATTCTAAATTGACTTTAAAATCTGCTATTTCAAATTCCACTATTGCTTTCTTTTCTTTTAACTTATTGTAATTCTCAATTATCCAACCTAAGACTGGTGTCTGAACTCTACCTGCAGAAAGAGAATGATTCTTAAATACACTCCAAAGTTTTTGAGATAAAGCAAACCCTATCCATCTATCAGAGATTCTTCTTACCAGTTGAGCTTTTACTAAATCAAGATTTATATCTCTAGAATTCTCTAAAGCTTTTTTAAAACTATAAGGGGTTACTTCATGAAACTCAGCTCTTTTTACATAAGGACAAAAAAATCTTAAAGCCAAAAAAATATCATAGGCTATCTTTTCACCTTCAGCATCTGGGTCTGTACATATGAAGACCTCATCTGCCCAGAAAGCAGAAGTCCTTAAATCCTCTACTATCTGAAATTTATCTTTTATATTTTTCTTATCTTCCTCTTTAAGATGATCTATTTCTACGTATTGGGTCTTATCTTTCAAAGAAACTTTGATCGTATCATAGACAGGAATGAATCTGTTTTCAGTTAAAATTCCAAAAAATCCTTTACTGTTAACCAGATCAAAAACATGTCCTAAGCAAGCTGTGATAGAAAGAATCCTATCTGTTAAAGGGATCTCATAAAAAACTAAATCTCCTTCTATTCTAATTTGAGGTTTACCAAAAAAAGAAGCTATAGTCTTTGCTTTAGAAGGAGACTCTACTATTACTAAAGTATTCTTGAAAAGTTGAAATTCAACTAAAGGTGCTTTTTTTTCTAAGATTTTTTTTGCATATTCTCTATCTTTATCTAACTCTTCTTTTAACTCATCTAATACTTCTTCTTTGAAATCTATAAATTCTATCTCCTGAGCTTTAAAGAAAGTATCTAATCTTTTCTTCAAAGAATTAAAAAATTTGGGATTCGTGTATAATAAAAAAGATGCGCCTTTGGTTAACTTAGAACCTATCAATCTAGAAGTCCTACCTGTAGCCTGTATGTAGGTAGGAGCATCGCCTAAAATTATAAAAAATTTATTTTCTTCTTTAAGCAAAAAAACTTCTTTTGAATTTTTAATCTTTTCTATAAATCTTTCATCTTTAAAAAGATTCTTTAAGAACTCCTTTATTTTATCTACTCTCTCTTTTATCTTAGGGTATTTATCTAAAGCCTCTTCTCTAAGTCCTAAGTATTTTTTAAGAAAGAAAATATAACTTTGAACTTTCTCTTTTTCTTCTATTAAATTATAAAGACTACACAATAAACTAAAGAGTTCTTTTAAAGTAATATCTTCAGAGATAGGGATTTTAAATAAAGGGGGTTCTAAAAAAATAGCATATTTAATAACTGAAGGTAAATCTATTCCCCTTACCAAAGGATTGTTTATTAGTGATAGACCTACTACAACTTCGTATTCACCTTTTTCAAAATCTTTAAGATTTAGTTTCTCATAAAAACAAGCTTTAATCCCTTCTTTTTTGTAGAACTCAACTAATTCTTCTGCTTTCTTTTTTCCTTCTAAACTTGAAATAAATATTAAACCCCCTGAACCTAATTTTTTTATTATCTTTAAAGAAATTTTTTTTGCTGAATTAATATCAGGTACCTCTAATTTAAAATCATCTATATTTCTCAAAGTAGAACTCGCTTTTTGAATGTCAAAACCCAAAAGATTCCTAAAGAGTTTAATTCTGTTTGTTTTTGGAACCAAAGTAGCAGATGACAGTATCAACAGTTTTTCTTTTCTATTCCTTAATTCTTTTAACTTTTCTAAGTCATCTTCTGTTTTCTTATCTTTTAAAGCTAATTTTATCTCATAATCTGTAAATCCTAATAATTTAAAAAGGGAATCTATATTTTTTGATCTTTTTAAAAAAGAATCTACATCATCTATAAAAATAAATTTAAAATCTATCTCCAATAATTTATTCACATTTTTATGCAAAAAGGCATTAGTACAAATGAAAATATCAAACTCTTTATCTCTAAACTCCTTTTTAATCCTTTCTTTTGGCTCATAAAAGAGGACTCTTTTTTTACTATTCACTTTCTCTAAAAACTCATTTAATCTGTTTTGGGCTTGCCTTCCTAAGAGTTTTGTAGGAACAATTATTAATACTTTACTTTCAAAAAAACAGCTTAAAACTAAACCAAAAGTAGTTTTGCCCACACCAGTAGGAGCTACTATAGCAAAACTTTTTTTCAAAAAAACTCTCTTTGCCCAAGTTTTTTGAAGATTCTGTAATACAAAACCTGTAGCTTTTTTAAAAAAATCTTCAAACTCATATAATTTTTTTTCGCATTCATAAATGGGTTTTAGTTTTAATAATCTATTTTTTTTCTTTAAAGCCTCCAAAATATTTTTATTTTTTAGAGGTCTTTTTAAACATTTTTCACAGACTAAACCTTCTTTTAACCTCAAATCACTAATACTCCCTCCACAATTAGGACAACCTCTTTCAAATATTAAAAGAGGAGCATTCATTTTTTACTAAATTTTTTTAAAGCAGATATCTCTTTTTTTATCCTTTCTCTTATGTGAGGATAATTTTTTGGCACAAATTTCAAAGCTTTTTTATAGCTTTCTAAAGCTTCCTCAAAATCACCTCTAATCTTTAAACATTCTGCCAAATTTGCCCAACTTACACTATGGGAAGTATCAAACTCTAAAGCTTTTTTAAAGTAAATTATAGCTTTTTCGTACATCTCCTTTTCCATTAAAATCCAACCTTTATTATGATAGAGTATTTTATGTTCACCTGCTAATTTCAATCCTAACTCTATGCATTCTAAAGCTTTATCTAACTCTTTCAAATCAGCTAAACACAAAGCTTTATCATTGTAGGTTTCAGCATCATAAGGATTTATTTTTAAAGCTTTATCAAAATATTTAATTGCTTTTTTATAATCTTCTTTTAAGATGAGGCTTTCAGCTTTAAAGTAATACTGATAAAATTTATTTTTGAGTAATTTAGATTTTTTAAGCCCTTTTTTTATTAGTTGAGAGGCTTTTTCATAATCTAAAAAGGTTAAAGCTGTATCTAAATCTTTTCTTATCCTCTCTAAAGTTTTATCATATGAAAACTTTTCTTTTTCCAGATCCATAACTTTAAATTTTATCTTTTAGATTTTATCATACAAGTTTTTAATGTAAATCTTGAAAATCTAGATTTTTATAGTATCTTTAAAGAATATGAATTATAAATTCTTAAAAGAAGCTGAATTTGAGTATAAAGATCCTTTCCCTTATTTTTACTTTCCTTTATGCAATGAAAAAGGATTAAAATCATGCATTACTCCTTTTCTTAGAGGAGACGTAAAGTTAGACCAAAAAAGATTTATAACTCCTCCTCAAACGAGATGGGATATCCAAACGAGTTTAGTATCTAGGAAAATATTCTTGTACCTTGATGGTAAAATTTTGAGTTTAAGTAAACTGCCTCCTCTACCCAAAGATGAAACTTTAAAAGTGGAAGCTGGTTTTCTTTACCATAAGATAGTAAGAGAATTTAAATCCCAAAATATTATCGTAGAAGTATTAAACTTTGTTCCTTTAGAAGATAACTTAGAAATAATGGTAGTAAATATAAAGAATGTTTCCCAAAAAACTCTTAAATTAGATGTACTAATAGGTGTTCCTCTTTATGGTAGGAGTGCAGATAATATTAGAGATCATCATCATGTAAGCTCTTTATTAAACAGAATCTATAAATTTAAAAATTATGCAGTCTTAAAACCCACTTTAATTTTTGACGAAAGAGGACATAAACTTAATAAGACAGCTTACTTTGCTTTCTGTGTTTTTGAAAAAAAACAAAACCCAAAAATAACTTTAACTGCAGATGAATTTATAGGAGAAGGAAATTTGGAGGCACCTCAAATTTTATTAGAAAAAAATATATCTGAAGTAAATTATAAAGAAGGAAAAGAAGCATTCATTGGATTTAAAAAAAGCCTAAAATTACTCTGTAAGGAAAACAAATCTTTAATAACAGGTTTTGGAGCTCAAAACGATAAAAACAAAATTTCACAGATAATAAAAAAATATGATACTTTGGAAAAAATAAAAAAACACTTTGAGAAAACCAAAATATTTTGGAGAAAAAAGATCAACAGAATCTCTTTTTTTACAGGAGATCAAATTTTTGATAACTGGATAAAATGGGTACTTTTACAACCTATTTTAAGAAGAATTTATGGAAATTCTTTTTTACCTGATTTTGACTATGGAAGAGGAGGTAGAGGCTGGAGAGATTTATGGCAAGATCTTTTAACTTTGCTTTTTGTTGAACCTAAAAAAACAAAATCACAAATAATTAATAACTTTAAAGGTGTCAGGATCGATGGAACTAATGCTACTATAATTACTTACGATGGAAATTTTATAGCTGACAGGAATAACATCCCTAGAGTATGGTCAGATCATGGAGTGTGGCCTTTTTTCACTACAAATCTTTATATAAACTTTACAGGAGATATAGGGATTTTATTCAAAGAAGTAACTTACTGGCGTGATCATTTATTATTAAGAGCTAAAGAAACCGATTCTTATCAAAATATCCCAAAAAATAACTTATTAAAGACTTCTAAAGGTAAAATTTACAAAGGGACTATTTTAGAACATATTTTAGTGCAAAATTTAGTTTCATTTTTCAATGTTGGTCCTCACAATAACATAAAATTAGAAAATGCAGATTGGAATGATGCTTTAGACTGCGCTCCTGATCTTGGAGAGAGTGTTGCTTTTACTCATTTTTATGCTTATAACTTAAAAGAATTAGCAAATCTTTTAAAGAAAGTTAAAGAAAATTTTGTAGAAATATTTGAAGAGCTCTTTCTGTTATTGGACACTTTAAATCATCCTTTAGATTACCAAAATCCACACAAGAAAAGAAAATTATTAGAGGAATATTTGAATAGCACAAAGAGAGAGATCTCAGGCAAAAAAGTAAAGATTAAGACTGAAGATTTAATAAGAGATTTGGAAAGAAAAAGTAATTTCCTTTATTCTCATTTGAGAAACAAAGAATGGTTAGATTTTGGAGAATTTGGTTTTTTTAATGGATATTATGATAATAAATCTCAAAGAGTAGAAGGTGTTTTTGGTGATAAAGTAAAAATGACTTTAACAGGTCAAGTATTTGCCATAATGAGCAGAGTAGCTGATCCTGAAATGGTTAAAAAGATAATTAAAGCTGTTAAAATGTTTTTGTATGATAAAGAACTTAAAGGTTTTAGGCTAAATACAGATTTTAAAGAAATAAATTTGAATTTAGGAAGAGCTTTTGGATTTAGTTTTGGAGATAAAGAAAATGGAGCTTTCTTTTCTCATATGAATACTATGTTTAGTTATGCTTTATATGAACAAAATTTTATTAAGGAAGGATGGGGGGTATTAAAATCTTTGTTTAAAATGGCTATTAGCAATAGAAATAAATCTTATCCTCTTTTACCTGAGTATTTTAACTCTGAGGGGCAAGGTTTATATTGGTATTTAACAGGATCTGCTAGTTGGTATATTTTTACTCTTTTAACTCAAGTTTTTGGAGTAAAAGGTGAATTTGGAGATTTAGTTTTAGAACCTAAATTTACTAAAGAAAATTTTAAATCCTCTGAATTTTTAAGTTGTGAATTTAATTTCTGTGGCAAAAGAATCAAAGTAATTTATAATTTAAAGAAAGAAGATAAATCTAGGTACAAAATAGATTCAATAAAGATTGGAAATCATACTTACAAAGAGATTCAAAAAACAGCTTTTAGAGTAAAAATACCTAAAACTCTTTTAGAAAAATTTCCTTCTTATAAAATAAATATCTGCATAAATTTAATTTGATTCTAAAAATTTTTTTAAGTCACCAGGTAAATCAGATTCTATTTTAATTTGTTTTTTTGTAACAGGATGCCTAAATTCTATAGATTTTGCATGTAAGCACACTCTTTTAAATTTTAATTCAAAATCTTTTCTAAAACTAAATTTTGATTCTCCTACCAAAGGATGTCCTATCATTTTAAAGTGCCTTCTTATCTGATTCTTTCTACCAGTAAGTGTTCTTACTTCTACCACAGTAAAATTTTTTCTTCTTTCTAAAACTCTATAAAAAGTTAAAGCTGATTTATTATCTAACTTAAAATTTATTTTACCTTTATCTTGTTTTAAAACTCCTTGAACAAAAGCTATATAGACTTTTTTAACTTTTCTTCTTTGAAATTCTTTAGCTACTTTTTTTTGAATATCTTTACCTTTAGCATAAATTAAAACACCTGAAACTTCTTTATCTAGTCTATGGCAGGGATAAAACTTATAGTCAGAATTCTTGGGTCTGTATTCTTTATTCAAAATGTCTGTAAGAGTAGTCTCTTTTGAAGAGATAGGGGTTACTAAAAGATTTGGAGGTTTGTCTATTACTAAAAGATAATTATCTTCGTAAAGTATTCTAAACTCTTTCTTCTTCAATTTAGATTTTTAAAATGAAACTAGCTATCTCAAAATATATAGCTATTCCTATTATATCTATCAAAGTGGCTATCAAAGGAGAGGACATTAAAGCAGGATCTAGTTTCAGTCTTCTGAATAATAAAGGTAATAAAGCTCCGATCACTGTAGCAAATATAATAGTTACGCACATACTCACACCTACACTCACACTTAAGAGCCAATCTCCTCTTTGTAACAAAGCTCTCAGTAAACCAAATATTCCCATTATTATTCCAATCAAAAAACCCATTCCAGCTTCCCTGATAATTACTTTTAAAAAATCTCTTAATTCTAAATCACCTGTAGCTAAACCTCTTATTATCATGGTAGCAGATTGAGTACCTGCATTTCCTCCTGTAGCTATCAAGACAGGTAGAAAAAAGGTTAAAGAGACCATTCTTTTAATAGAGGTCGAATATCCTTGAAGAATGAAACCTGATAAAGATTCTAAGACTAACAACACAAATAACCAAAATGTTCTCTTCCAAGTGATCTCAAAGAATCCTGCTTCTAAATAAGGCTTTTCTACAGGGACTACCGCAGCTATCTTTTCAAAGTCTTCAGTAGCTTCTTCTTCCAAAACATCTACCAAATCATCAAAAGTTATTATCCCTAAAAGTTTATTCTCTTTATCTACAACAGGTAGAGCTATTAAATCATAATCTTTAAAAATTTTGGCAGCTTCTTCTTTATCAGTCAATACTCCCACTTTTATAACATTTTTGTCCATAATCTCTCTTACCTTTATTTCAGGAGAAGCTAAAACCAAATCTTTTAAAGATACAGCTCCTATTAATCTCTTATCTTTATCTAAAACATAACACTGATAAATAGTCTCTTTTTTTACTCCTACTCTTCTTATATGTTCTAAAGCTTCTTTTACAGACCAATCTTCTTGAAGTTGAATGAAATCAGGATTTAATAATCTTCCTACAGAATTTTCAGGATAGTTAAGCAATTCAATAGCTCTTTTGCGTTCCTGAGGAGACAATAAAAATAGTAATTTTTTTACTAATTCGGCTGGCATATCTTCAAAGAGATATGTTCTCTCATCTGGAGACATCTCATCTAAAATCTTTTTTGCTTCTTGACTCGACATAGATTTTAGCAATTTCTCTTGAATCTCATGCGAAAGGTATTCAAAGACTTCTGTAGAAAGAGTAGGGTTCAATAACCTGAAAAGTAAAATCTGTAAAGCAGGTTTATCTAATTCTTCTATGATTTTAGATATATCTTCTGGATGGAGAGAATTTAAGATCTGTTTTAACTCTTCAAACTTTTTTTCTTTTAAAAGAATTTTTATCTTTAAAAATAAATCTTTGTAACCTTGCATAGAATTTTTAGTTTATTTTAAATCTTTAATATTGTCAAAAATTTTATTTAGAACAGTAAAATCCTTGAGAAACAGAATTAAATCTTATTCTTTTAAAACCTGCTCTCTTCAAATTCTTTTCGATAGTCTTAGAAAAATCTTTACCTTTTGTCTTTTGAGGTAAAGGAGAATAATGATAAAGATCTCCACCTTTTTTTAATACTCTATAAAGTTCATTATAAAATTCAAGTGAGTAAAGAAGAGGAGCTAATTTGAAGGTAGGGGGATCATGGATTATACAATCAAAAAACTCATTAGGAAATTTTTTTATCTCTTTAAAGACATCTGCTTTTTTAAAAATTATCTTCTCATTTTTAAATAGATTATCCTTAATGGGATTTAACTTAGCTAAGAAGACTACATTCTCATCTTCTTCAAATGTATAGACTTTTTCAGCATTTTGTGAAGCAAAGATAGCTGTGTAACCTAAACCACAGCACGTATCTAAAACTTTACCTCTGATCTTTAAGAACCTTATTTTATTATAAACATCTTTTAAAGGTGAAGATTCTTTTATCTTGTGCATAGGTACACTCCCTATACACAAAGTAGGAAGATCAGCTGTTGGAAGGAGTTTATAAAATCTATTTCTCTTTTTGGAAAAGAAAGCTACAGGAAGTAATTTATTTCTTTTTACCAAATAACAAAAATTTTCTTTTACTTTTTCTTTTAAAGGGATCTTGCATTTATTTATTAAAAAATAATCGTCTGATATTTTAACTTCTGCTTCCTTTAGTCCAAAATCTAACTTTATCTTTAATTTCTTTAAACCTTCCTTTTTTGCTTTTAGTAAAGTGTCCCATTCTGATTTAGTAATTAACATTCTTCATATTTTTTAAATATCTCTATTATTTCTTCCTTAGTCTCAGCTTTTAAAAGTCTTTCTCTGAAATCCTCTTTCCTTAATAGCCTTGAAAGATGAGCTAAAGTTTTTAGATAATTTTCCACATCGTCTTTGGGAGTACCTAATAAAAAAATGAGTTTGACAGGCTCTGAATCTATACTTTCAAAATCTACTCCTCTTTGAGATCTTCCAAAACATACTACAAATTTATTAAGATAACTACTCCTTGCATGAGGGAGTGCTACTCCTTGACCAATACCTGTAGAACCTAATTTTTCTCTTTCAAAGACTTCTTCTACAAATTTATTAAAATCGGTTATCTCTGGACTCCCTTTTAAAAGTTCACACAATTCTCTTATTGCTTCCTCTTTCTTTTTAGACTTTAATTCTAAAATGATCCTTTCATCTTTAAGATACTCACTTATCTTATACATAGCTCCTAACCCCTCCTTTTGTTAAATTTTAAAGATTATACTTCTATAAAAATCCTTTTCAAGCATAAAATCTAAATAAGGAGTATAGAGCAATCTAATTTTTTTAAAATATCTTCTATTATCTTAGTATAGTAATGAAAGACTGAACCTGTATATTTGGGTAAGATTATAATATCTGCGCCGAATTTTTTGTATGCTTTCAAAATCTCAGATTCTAAAATCCCTTCCTCTTGAACTAACAAAATCTTAACACCTTTTTCTTTTGCTAAATCCTCTAAATGATATAAATATTTCCAGCCATCTTCTTCTAAATCTACTAAGACTTCAGCTTCTCTTTTTTGAAGTTCTTTAGTTAAATTCCTAACGATATTCAGATCTATCACATTGAAAGCGATAATCTCTGAATTTAAGGATTTTGCTAACTCCACAACTTTTTCTAAAATCTCTGGAGATTCTTTTGCTCCCCAGATTAAAAATAACAATTTTTTGAACATCTTACCTCCTTTTTGTCTTTATCAATTTACTTCTGAAAAAATTTTCCTTCTCATTTTCTTCTAAAACCTCTTCTATAAACTTTATTCTACTTTTAAATTCAGGGATAAATATATTCTCTAAAGCTTTCAATCTTTTTTGAGTTTTTAAAAGTTCATTTGCTACTCTAAATAAAGAAAAATTTAACTCTACATAATTTAAAAGTAATGGTAAAAGCTCTGAAAGACTATCGATAAACTCATCGAATTCTTTACAGCTGAATAAAGGCGAGCAAAAATTAATTTTAAAATCCTCTTTTATAACAAAATGAGGAATATGCACTCCCATTATACTTTTCTCTATAGAGGTTATTTGGGGAGGAGTAACTTTTAAAAACTTAAGGAACTTTAACTTTTCATTTCCTATCTTCTTTTTTAAGACCTCATATTTTTTGTATATATTTTCTAAGAATTCTTCTACTCTGCTTTTTATCTCTTTTATTTCAAAACCTATCTTTAAGAGTTCTCTTGTTAAAACTTCTCTTTTTCTATCTAAGAGTTTTACTCCCTCTTGAGCTAACTTTAACTCCTCTTTTAATCTTAAAAGATTTATTTTGGTGGGCAAAAATCTATATTCATTCATATCTTAGAATAGTACTTTTCAATCTCTTCAGGAGTTACTCTGTTCAATTCTTGGACAGGTAAAACTCTCAGAGTCTTCCATCCTATATTCAAAGTATCTTGAATACTTCTTTCTTCATTGAATCCTTGGTTAATAAATTCATTTTCAAATACTCTACCAAATTCCAAATAGGATTTATCTAAAGGAGTTAAGTCTTCTTCACCTATTATAGAAGCTAAATTTTCTATATTCTTTGCTTGAGAATAAGCATAGTACAACTGAGAAGCTAAATGTAAATGATCTGAACGTGTTTTACCATTTCCTACACCATCTTTCATTAATCTGGAAAGAGAAAATAAGATATCTATTGGTGGGTATATCCCTTTTTGATGAAGACTTAAAGACAAGACTATCTGACCTTCTGTAATGTAACCTGTTAAATCTGGTATGGGATGAGTAATATCTAAATTAGGCATAGTTAAAATTGGGATTTGAGTAATAGAACCTCTCTTTCCTTTAATTCTGCCTGTCCTTTCATAGATAGAAGCTAAATCTGTATACATGTATCCTGGATAACCTTTTCTTGAAGGGATCTCTTCTTTAAATGAAGCTATCTCTCTTAATGCTTGACAGTAATTAGTCATATCTGTAAGAATAACTAAAACATGATAGTCTTTTTCAAAAGCTAAATATTCTGCCAAAGTTAAAGCTAATCTTGGGGTTAAAATTCTTTCTTCAGGTGGAGATTCAACTAAATTTAAAAACAAAACACTTCTTAAAGCTTGCCCTGAAGACTTAAAATTTTCTATAAAAAATTGAGCCTCTTCTTTTTTTAAACCAATCCCTGCTAAAATCACACAAAATTTCTCACTCGTTTTTAACACTTTGGCTTGCCTTAAAATCTGAGCAGCTAACTTATTGTGAGGAAGACCTGCACCTGAAAATATCCCTATTTTTTGTCCTCTGATAATAGAATTGAGACCATCTATAGCTGAAATTCCTGTTTGAATAAATTCTGAAGGATATTCTCTTGCGCAAGGATTTATAGGCAAACCATTAATATCTCTCTTTTCTTTTGTATAGACAGGAGGTGCCCCATCAATAGGTGTACCTTTTCCATCGAAGATCCTACCTAACATTTCTTCTGAAACCCCTAATAAAAAAGGTCTTCCTAAAAATTTTATTCTTGTATTCTCTAAAGATAGTGAATGAGTAGGTCCAAATACCTGAATAAGAACGAAATCTTTTGTAATCTTTAAAACTCTGCCTGTCTGAATGTTACCTGAATTATCTTTAATCTCAACTATCTCACCTAAACTTATATCTTGAGAAGTCTCTAAAACTATTATAGGACCATAAATTTTACTAACACCTATGAATTCTTTCTCACTCATATTCTCTTTCTAAATAGCTGAGTTGAGTATCTATTGCTCGTCTTAAATCTTTAAATCTATCTAAATCTTTATCAGTAATCTCTATTTTGGCTCTTAAAAGTTCATTTACTACAGGAATTTTGATTATCTTAGAGACAGGAATTTTCTTCTTCAATAATTTTTGGGCTCTTTCATAAAAATATATTAAAGTGTGCATTAATTCTAACTGCTTTTGAGGTGAACAAAAATTATCTCTTTCTTCAAAAGCTAATTGTTGTAAAAAACCTTCTTTTATCAACTTAGCACTAAATAACAAGAGTTTTTGTGGATCAGGCAGAGCTTCTGTACCTATCAATCTTACTATTTTTTGAAGATTCTCATCTTCTTTTAGTATTCTCATAGCTTTCTTTCTCAACTCTGACCATTTTATACCTTCAGATTGAGCATCCCACCATTCAGATAACTTTTCAATAAATTCTGAATAACTTTGAATCCAACTAATTGCAGGGAAATGTCTTTGAGAAGCTAATTCTTTATCTAAAATCCATAAAGTATTAACTAACTGCTTAGAATAGACAGTAACTGGTTCTGAAAAATCACCTCCTGGAGGAGAGACTGCTCCCACAACGGTTACAGAACCTTCTCTGGATTCAGTAACTTTACATCTTCCTGCTCTTTCATAAAATTCAGCTAATCTTGAAGCTAAATACGCAGGATAACCTTCTTCAGCAGGTATCTCTTCTAATCTTGCTGAAATTTCTCTTAGAGCTTCAGCCCATCTTGAAGTGGAATCTGCCATTAAAGCTACATTGTAACCTTGATCTCTAAAATACTCTGCAATGGTAATACCTGTATAGATTGAAGCTTCACGGGCTGTTACTGGCATATTAGAGGTGTTAGCTATTAAGATAGTTCTTTCTAATAGAGGTCTTTTAGTCTTAGGGTCTTTTAATACAGGAAAATCTTTTAAAACTTGAGTCATCTCATTGCCCCTTTCACCACATCCTATATAGATTATAATATCTACATCTGAAAACTTAGCTAATTGATGTTGTAAAACAGTCTTTCCTGTTCCAAAACCTCCTGGAATTATAGCTCTACCACCTTTTGCTAAAGGGAAAAAGAAATCCAAAACTCTTTGACCAGTTATTAAAGGTTCAGAAGCTGGTAAATATCTTAAAACAGGTCTCTTTTTTCTAACTGGCCATTTTGTATACATTTTTACCTCATAGATCTTATCTTCATCTTGAATTTTACAGATCGTCTCTGAAATTTTATATTCTCCTTCTCTGGCTATTTCTATCACTCTCCCTTTCATTTTAAGAGGGACCATAATCTTGTGGGTAATCAAAAAAGTTTCAGGGACTTCTCCTATGATATCTAATTCTTTTAAATAATCTCCTGGCTTTACTTTTGGAATAAACCTCCATTTTCTTTCTTTGTTTAAAGTCTCAAAGGTAAACCCTTTTTTTATAAAATATGATTCTTTTAAAAACTCCTGTAAAGGTCTTCCTAATCCATCTAAAACCTTACCTATTAAACCTGGTCCTAATTCTATAGATAAAAACTCTCCTGAAGGTTTCACCTCATCACCTATCTTTAAACCTGTTGTATCTTCATACACTTGAATAGTAGCTATCTCTTTGTTTAAACTAATTATCTCACCTATCAGATTTTCTTTGCCTACATAGACTAACTCTCCTATAAAAGAGTTCTTTAAACCTTTAGCTTTAACTACTAAACCCCAAGCTTCTATAACTTCAGGCATTTTCTAAAATCTCTAAAATCTCTACCTTTAACTCTTCTTTGAATCTGTTTAGTCTTTCTTCAAAAGAATTGTTAAATAATTTTTCTTTGTTTTCTGAAAAGATTATGACTCCTCCCAGGATATTCTGAAATTCTATATTTATTACCTCTATACCTTGTGCTTTAAGATCTTTTACTATTTGAGATAAAATTTTTTCAGAATCTTTATTAACTCTGAGTATTATCCTTTTAGCATTCAAGTTCTGACATCCTTGGAGGATTAAATTTTTAAAAGAAATCTCTAAATCCTCTTTTTCAATATTACTTAATTCTTCTTCTACTTCTTTAAAGACAGCTTCTATTAATTCATCTTTTGCTTTTAATTCTTTTAACTTAAACTCTAATTCTATTTCTGAAAATGCGCTTTGCTTTTTCTCCTCAATAAATTTATCTATTTTCTCTTTTTCTTTAGTTAACTCTGCTTCTTTTTTCTTGTTAGCCAAAATCAACTCACGCTCTGCTATTTTGTGAGCTCTTCTAATTATTCTTTCTATTTCTCTTTCTGTCCTTTTTTTAATCTCCTCTTTAATATTCATAATTTTACTCCTGAAATTAGACTTAATATTTTTCTCACTTCAAATACTTGTTTTTCTCTGTAGTGAGGAGAAGGAACTTCCAAAATCACTGCCTTTTTGCTTTTCAATTTAATCTCTTGAACTTTATTTGGTATTTCTTTATAGATCTTTTGAGAAAGGAGTACCAAACATTCACTCTCACTCATCTTTTCTAAGAATTTAAGGACTTCTTGGGGAGATTCACTACAAAATACATCTATACCTAAAAATTCAAATACCTCGCAGAACTCTTTTTCTCCAACGACTTTTATCTCCATTTTAAATTTTCCCTAAGATCATAATAGAGACTATTAATCCATATATAGCTATACCTTCTGCTAATCCTACATATATAAGAGACCTTCCCATCAATTCTGGTCTTTCAGCTACAGCTCCCATAGCAGCAGAACCTACAACAGAGACTGCGATTCCAGCTCCTATACAAGAAAGTCCTACAGAGATTGAAGCTGCCAAAAATCCCCATCCAGCTATTTTAGCTTTATATTGGATTTGAGATTCTTGAGCAAAAGAGTTTTGTAGGGTGATTAAAAACACTCCTATTATTAAAAAAACGACTGCCAAACCTAATAAAATAAAATTAAACTTTCGCAGATATTTTTTAAATTTCATGCTGACCTCCTTTCTTTTAAAGGTTTAAACTCTCTTCCATCTAAATGAAAAAATTTTGAAAAGAATTCATAAAATTCCAATCTCAATGTTTGAATGAAAACGATCAAACCTTCTAATAATATCACTCCTATATTTCCCTCAACTATTAATGTTTCTTTTAGACCTGGTAATTTAGAAAGTGAATCAGCTACCAAATAAACAGACATTCCTAAAGCTGCGTGTGTGAGACCAAAAGCAGCTACTCTCACAAAGGAGATAGTGTTAGTAAGCAGACCCAAAATAACCTCAATGGGTTTTGAGACGACGATACTTAAATCTTTTGTTTTTCTAAAAAATAACAGGTCTCCAAACGTAATTAAAAATAAAGGAACTGCCAAAATAAAAATGATTAAAACCAGGTTTAGCTGAACACTTTCAAATCTTAAAGCTGAGATTAAAAAATAAAGTGAAAGCCAATAAAAAACAATGCTAAAAATACCCCATTCTTCAAATAGAACTCTTCTTATATCTTTTTGCCAGATTCTTTGAATGATATTTAAAATTATACCTAAACTAATCATAACTATTCCAATGAGTATACCTAAATTTAAAAACCTCTGAGGTTCTCTAAATGGAGAAAACCAAACAGGTTTTATTATGTCTTCTTTTCCAAAAAAGCTTCCAAAAAGGATTCCAAATGTCGCTGAAGAGATACCTACTAATTGCATTATCTTTGCAAAATCTCTTAGAGTTTTAAATAAAAAAAGAACTAAGCCTATTAAAAAAAGAACTAAGCCATGACCTAAATCTGCAAACATAATTCCAAACATTATTAGAAAACTTAAAGCCATAAAGATCGTAGGGTCTATGTGTTTATAGGCAGGTATTCCATAGAATTTGAGGATCTTTTCAAAAGGTTTAAAAAATTTATGGTCTAAATAAGAAGGTATATCTTGATACCCTAAACCTTTTTTTATTAAAATCTCTGGTCTCTCTGTTTGAATCTCTACAAAAGGTATACTCTTTAAAGAATGTATTAAATCTTTCATCTTACTTTCAGGAGTCCATCCTACAATAATGTAGCCTGATCTTGAAGAAAGAAATCTACTCATTGCTCTATAGAGCTTTTCATTCTCTTCTAAATTGAACAAATAAAATTTAAGTTTATCTTTAGACTTTTCTTTAATCTCTTTTAACTTCAGTTTCAAATCTACAACTTCCTCTTTCATGCTCCACAGTTCTAATTCCATTTTATCTAAATCTGGCTTTAAATCTTTCTCAAAGAATACATTTATCTCCTCAAATCTCAAAGCTTCTAAGTTTTTTATTAACTCAGATTCTTTTTCTTTTAATCCTATACAGAATATAAAAGTCTTATCTTTAAAGGTACCTTTAAATTCAAAAACAAAATCTTTTAATAACTTACTACAGATCTTTACAGAATCTGAAGGAATGAGTCCTATTTTGAGGACGATATTTTTAAACTCTTTAAAATAATCTAAATCTAAACCTGTATTTTCAATTAAACTTAATACTCTGCAAAGCTTTTCTCGTTCTTCTATTTTGGCTTGAATATCTTTGAGTTTAAAAAGAACTGATTCTAATTCTCTTTCTATATTCTTTACCTCTTCTTCTATCTCCTGAACGAATCTCAAAGAAATTGAAAAAGAAGATCTATTTTTATAAACAGCAGAAATCCCTAACTCTCTCATAATTCTTTTTATTCTTTCTTTTATATCTTGGCATTTAAATAAAATCTCTTTTAAATCTAAATAGTCATAATCAGTCTCCATAAAGTTTTGAGCTCTCTCTATCTCTATGAATCCAAAATCATAAAGCTTCTTAGATACAGATTCTAAATGCTCTTTTAAAAAAAATATCTTCACTAGTCTCATATCTAATGGTCTAAACATAACTAACTCTGTTTACTATTTAAAATAAATATTAATCTCTCTAAAAAGTATTTTTGTTTTAAAGCATACATTAAAAATGGAACTGAACAAAATAAATTCAATTCTCTTTTTTTCAAAAAATTTGAAAAGAAATACTCTTTTAAATCTCTTTCAAAATCTGAACTCTCAAAGATCTTTTCTTTAAAATTCTCTTCTATTAAATTCAAAGCTTCATCTAAATTAACGACTTCTAATATTTTTGAGAGTATCTTTTCATTTAGAATTTGAGAAAAAAATTTGTAGATTTGAGCTTTATCTCTATTTTGAAAAAACTTAAACCTCAAAGCCCATATCAAAGACATAAAATCTACGTAGTTCTCTAAGATAAAACTTCCCTTATCTCTTAAAAAATTTGCTACTTCTTTTAAAAATCTTAAGAATCTAATATCTAAATGCACCTCAAAGAAAAAGATATCTTTGTAATGTTGAAAAGCTTTAAAAGCCTCTTCAAAAATCTCTTTTAAAAATTGAGTCTTTTTTAGAAAATGCTCTATATCTTTATAAGTTGAAATTTGAGAAGGAAATCTTTTAAAAATTAAGAAAGGAATTCCAAAATAAAAAATACTCTTTACTTCTTCTAAAGATAAATTGTAATAAATACTCCTCATCAATAATTTAAGATTGAAAATCTCATATTCAAAAAGTAAACTCTTCAAAGCTAAAAAAGCCTTTCCTTTCAAAAATCTTAAAAGTTTAGTTATTCTTTTTATATACCCTAAATTTAAAGAATGTTCTAATTCTAAAAGAGTAGAGGGTAATTTATTTTCTGGAAGATAGAATTTGAGAATTTCTGTGCAAGTCTTTATATCTTTATCTTTTACTTTATTCAAATGCTCTTCTTTGAGAGATTTACTCTTTAAAGCTCCTAATAGACCTACTGCTCCTGAATAATTAAATATCATAAACCAAGAATTTTATTCTTAATTAAATTCTTTATCTTTACTTTCTCCTTTTGAATCTTTTCTCTGAACTCTTTAAGAGTTTTTTTTAATGCTTCTTCTTTCTGCTTTCTTAAACTATCTATTTCTCTTTCTAACTCCTTTAACTTTCTCTCTCTATACTCAGATATTTCTTTTGATACACTTTCTAAAATATTTTCAGCTTTCTTTTGAGCTTCTTTTATTATCTTCTGCGAATCTGATTCTGCTTTCTTTAACTTATCGACTAAATTTTTTTCTAATCTCAAAATCTCTTCAATCTCTCCCATACTCCTTATTTTTTAAATTTTTTTATCTCATAAAAAAATACATATCCTATTACTAAAAGTATTAAAATCCTAAAAATTAAATACACAATGCCTATCAATAAGTTAGCATCCATTAATTAAAATTATATCACCACTGATATGAATAAAAAATTATTTAATATGATAATCTTCTTTTACATTTTTCTCTACACACAAAAATTTACAGAACTTCTTAAAATCAGATTGAAAAATTAAATTACCTTCTTCTTTTTTAAACTCATCTAAAAAAATTTTACCTGCAGTTATAAAATCTTTAAGATCATAAGCTTTAATTTTTAAAAGAGCTTTTAAATTTATTGTAGTCTCTGAAATCAAAAAATCATTTTCTTCTTTTAATTTTAAAATTTCTAATTCCTCTTTTTTGGTGCGTGGTATTATGAGTTTAGTGTTATGTGATATTCTGAAATGCTTTCCAAATTTTAATAATTCTAAATCTTTTAAAGAAAAATCAGATTCATGATTTAAAAGATCTCTAAGTCTTTGAGAAAAAGAAGGTTGTGTAAGTAAACAGCCTCCTGCAGGACTGGTAAAATCTTTTAAAAAAAATTTTCTGGCTAATTCAAGTTGTATTTTTCTTGATCTTCCTTTTATAGAAAACAACTTTTCTCTATCTATTTTGCCTTCTTTTTCAAAGATGGTAGGGGGTAATAACTTTGCACTTAAAGGTCTTAAGATTAATCCTTTTAGATTCGTTTCTCTTTCTATTAATTCCAAAACATATTTTCTTTGAGACATACTTCTTTGATTGAGCACTTCTCCTGTAACCATAAGATCTGCTTTTTCTCTTTCCATAATCTCTTTTGCTTTTTTAAAAAAATATATTTTGCAATCTATACAGGGGTTTAAATTCTTACCAAAACCATATTTAGGATTCTTTAATATCTGAATGTAATCAGGCAAAACTTCTATTTCTATTAACTTTAAATTTTCTTTTTTTATAAATTCTTTAATTGGTTTGATGTCTCTCTTTATAAAAGGAGTAATAAACCTCACACAAATAGGTTCTATTCCCAATTCTTTGACTATCTTTACAGCTAAAGCAGAATCTAACCCTCCTGAATATAAACAAATTGCTTTCATTTAACTAAAAGATTCTAAAGATTATTATCCTAAATTTGGCTTTCTTCCTTTATTTGCTCTTTTAGACCTCCAAGAAAGTTTTCTTCTTCTTTTTCTCTTAGACATCTTAAAACCTCCTTTTAATTAAAAAAATTTCTTTAAAGAACCCGCAACTCCAAAAAATATAACTTAAAAAAGCAAGCAAAAATAATGTAAAATCAAATTTAAAATAGATTAACAAGGAAAATAGAATTATACTACACAAAATTATAAAGAATAAAACAAAATTAAAAATTATGCTTAAAAAGAATAAAATTAAAAAAAATAAAGAAATTAAAGGTGTTATTTGAATCTTCCTAAAAAATCCATACTTTTTAGTTAAGAATCCAGCTGATCTTCCATACCTATACATCATTTTTAAAAAATCCTTCAAACTCTGTGGACGGTAGTGATAAACTACAGCTTTTGGATTAAAGATAAGTTTGTAGCCTTTTTTTCTCAATCTGTAATCTAACTCTACATCCTCTCCTGGCCATAAACCTTCTAAAAAACCTCCCTCTTTTAAAAAAACATCTCTTTTATACATCACATTGCAAGAAGGATTATGATGGGTCTCAATTAACTTTTTGTGAGTCCCTTTTTTTATATAATCTGTGATAAAACTTACCTTCTTCATAAACAAAAATACTTTTTTCTCAAAAGGTGTAGCATCTTCTGGAATTTCTTGCCTTCCACCACAACCTACAACTTCAGGAAAACTCTCTATACCTTTAAGAAGTTCCTTAAGCCAATCTTTTGAGACTATGCAATCAGAATCTGTAAAGGCTAAAAATTCTGCACAAGTATTCTTGGCAGCTAAGTTTCTTGCAAAAGAAGGACCTCTTCCATAAGATCTTAAAATCTTTATTCTATTTTCAATTCTTTTTAAAAAATCATCATCTAAGAGATCTTTGCCATCATTTACTAAAATTACTTCAAAATCAGGATAATCTAGATTTAAAATACTTTCTATACATTTCTTAAATTTAAAAGAGACTTTTTTAAAAGGTACTATCACACAAATCTTTTTCTTCATATCTAAAAAAAGGTTTGTTAATTACGAGTATCATTTTCCATTATAAGAAAACTTATGAAAAAAGAAGAAAATATCATCTGTAAACCTAAGACCATAAGAGTTAAAGCTAGTATTGCTTCTCTTACTCTATAGAGAGGACCAAAAAGATTTTTCCACCATTCTAAAAATATAAAAAGATTTATTAAAAATCCTATTATAAAGAATAAACTTCCTAAAAAAACTCCAAATTCTACTTTAAACTTACGCATTAAAAAAAGAGTGAACCTATCATGAGATAAATACCCTTCTCTTACTCCAAAGAGTTTAGCATAAATCCCTAAATTAAGGACTTGAAATCCTAAAAGACTTATTAAACTTCCTAAGACCATCATATGTATATCCCATTTATGTCCTAAAAAAAGGAAAGGACCCCTTACTAAAATAAAGAGAATTATTAACCCTAAAAGAGTAAAAAATATTCCAGGAAAAATGTAAAGTTGAGTGGGAGAGAATAAAAACATAAATCTAAAGTATCTCCATGCATCTCTAAAGGGTCTGAGTTTGGATTTTCCTTTCCTTGGATAATAATTTATAGGGATTTCTGCTATCTTCATATTTTTCTGTAATGCTGAAAGTATCATCTCAATACCAAATTCCATTCCTAAGCATTTTAAATTCATTTTTTCAAAAGCAGATTTAGTAAAAGCTCTCATTCCACACAAAACATCTGAAAGTTGAGTTCCAAAGAGTTTTTTAAATACCCAAGTAATTATTGGATTTCCTATAAAACGGTGTGAAAAAGGCATAGCTTTTTTAAAAATCTTTCCTTTAAATCTTGAACCCATAACCAGATCATAACCTTCTTTTAAAAGTTGAATAAATTTAGGAATTTCATAAAAATCATAAGTATCATCTGCATCTCCTATAATAATGTACTTTCCTCTTGCTTGTTTTATTCCTTTTAAGTAAGCTGCTCCATAACCTCTAACAGGCTGCAAAACGACTTTAGCACCTAAATTTTTGGCAATCTCAACAGAGTTATCAGTAGAACCATTATCAGCTACTATGATCTCTCCTTTCAAATTCTCTTTAGAAAAAACATCTTTAATTTTTTTAATACAACTAGCTATACCCTCTTCTTCATTCAAACAAGGCAGAACTACTGAGACTTCTATTTCATTCAAAGTATCTTGTGTCATTTCCACTTTATTTTAAATATATAAATTCCATTCTTATCATCTAAATAAAACGGCTCAAAATATTTAAGTCCTTCTCCTTTTAAAAAATACAATCTAACTAAAAGAGATTTTCCCAATTCTTCATCTAAAAATATAGATTTATATTCATTTTCTTTTAAAATTATTAAAGCTGAAATAAAAGAATCTGAATCTTTAAATTCTATCTTTTTAAACTTACCATCTTTAAAAACAAATATACTCTTTAAAGTCTTATACTCACCTATTTGAGGCGAAAAAAAGATAGCATAATCTGAATTTAAGTTATAAACTAAACCATTGTCAAAATAAACTAAATCATCCTTTCTTTCTCCTTTACTTAAAGAAGAGTAAAATCTATTTCTATGAGATAAACTCTCATAAAAATCTTTGCTACCAACTATAAGTGCCATCTCTTCAAATAAAATTTCAGCTTCTTTTTCTTTTAATTTAAATATCTCTTTTAATCCTTTTAAAATTTCTTCTCTTTTTTTATGAGCAGATATACTCTTTTCAATATACACTTTTCTAAAATCCCAATTTCCTAAAAAAGATATAGATGGAATTTTAGAAATCATGCTCTTATCTACTATAAAGTAAGCAGGTTGAGGGACTTCAAACAAGATTTTTAAAACTTTCTCAGTTACATGAAAAGGAATTTGAGCTTTTTCTAACATATATTTTGCTTTTTCTCTATCAGAATTTAATAACTCTTTTAAAAAAATTATACATTCAAAAGGATTTTTTATATATCTGTTTAAGATAAAAAATAATCTATCAGAAGAATTGTTCATCATTCTTAATATTCTTAAAGCCTTTTCTTCATTATTACTTAATAAAACCTGTGCCATCCAGTAAGCAAGGGGTCTATTCTGAGTCTGTCCATCAAATATTACTCTTCTTTTTCCTATCGTTTTAAAAAAATTTCCATAATCCCACCAAGAGTTAATTATAGAATGAGGAGGTGTGTGATCTTTAACATAATTTAAGGCTTTATACCAACCATCATTCATCGTAGGATATAAAGAAAACATATCTTTAAATGCGTATTTTAAAAACTTAAATCCTGCATATAAGAGAAACAAAGAAAAGCAAACTCCAAGCCAATTTTTCTTTAAATCTTTAAAATAATTAACATTTATAATTTGAGAAGATATTTCTCCTACAAAGACTCCAAAGAAGATACCTAAAGGTATGCTTAGAAAACCTACAAATCTTATCGCTTTATAAGAAGCAGGTATCATAAACATCATCCATAAAATCATCATGCATACAATATCTTTCTTTTCTGATCTTCTCTCTTTAATGAATAAATAAAGTGCTATAAATAAAGAAAAAATACAGATAAATTTTCCATATAGAGCTTTTGCTATTTCTTGAGATGAAGCTTTTTTGAGTTCTGCGACTGTATAGTAAACATTAGGCCAAATTGAAATTTTGAGAGGGGTGCCTAAATTTAGGTTCTCTTTTATTTTAAAGAAAATATCTGTAAATATATTTATATGGTAAAGAATATAGCAAAACACAAAACTTCCTATTAAAAATATTCCAAAAGAAATAAGATATTTTTTTACCTCTTCAGAAAGTCTTTTGTTAATTAAATAAAAATTTATTATACTGTAAAAATAAAATCCAACTATTACTACAAATATCCACCAGTATCCTAACCGCCAGCTACTCAAAATTCCAAAGGTAAGAGAAGCAAGAACTGGATATAAAACAAACTTTATTCTTTTTGCATTTTTTTTGAAAGAAAAATATAAAAGGAAAACGATTATCAAAGGTAAAGTCATAAGCATTGTATCATAATCAAACCATCCTACACAGCTCCTTTTTAAAATAAAACCATTCAGCCCTATAAAAAGTGTACCAAAGAAAGCTCCTAAATCATTTGAGAGTTCTTTAATACCTAAATACACTATAGTTAAAAATATAAAAGAATAAAACAAAGGTAACCAAAAAATAAATTTATATAAAGATATCTTTTTGAAGAAATTAAAAATTTTGTATAAGTAAGCTGAAGGATAAAAGAAAAAATCAGTTACTGGTTCAGAAACCAATCCTAAAGGTGCAAGTAAATATTCATAATAGATTAGTCTTCCTATTCTTTTTTTTCCTGGACATCTATTCTTTAAAATATTTTCCACACGACGTAACCATTCATATGAATCTGCACCTAAAAGATATGTTTGACCATTTTCATCTTGAAAGTAATCTTTTAATACTCTATATCTTTTTTTAACCATCTCTCTAAGTTCTTTAGCACCTTCTTTTTTCATTCTTTTTACAGCCATTTTAATTAATTCTTTCTTAACTAAAGGACTAAACTGAGAATAGTTTTTCTCTATTAACTTATATACATTTTGCAAAAAATTTTTTTCTAATTCTTTTTTTGCTCTATTTTTGAGTTGAGGGAGCTGAGCAGGAATTATTCTAAAATAAAGATTTATCCCTATACATGAAATAAAAAGAGATAGAGTTATTATCCTTTTTTTCATAATTTCTAAATTATAACATTTTTCTCCACTTGTATGAAAAAGAATTTGATGGTATGATTATTTAATTTAATAAAAAGGAGGTGTTAAAAATGAAAGATGAAATGGACATATTAAAAGAGATTGGTAACATAGCTGCAGCTCATGGTAGCATTGCTCTATCAGAAATATTAGGAAGAAAGATCGTTCTAAATGTGCCTGTAGTAAGAGTTGTATCTTGTAAAGAAATAGAAGAGACTGTTCACATAAAAGGAATGAGTATTGCTCTGCAGAATAAAATTTTAAGTGGTTTAAAAGGTAAAGTTATTTTTGTTTTAGAAGAAAAAAGTGCTTATAGATTTATAGATATATGTTATAAATTTGATAAGGAAATTAAAAAGGGAAGTATATTTACTGAAATTGGTATGTCTTTAATAAAAGAAATAGGTGGAGTTGTAATTTCTACTTACATTAATGCTTTAGGATACTATTTAAGGAAAATAATCGTGCCTTCATTACCTGTTTTAATCAATGCTCCTTTTTTTGAGATAATAAAAATTATTACTTCTGATTATAAAGCTTTAGATTCTCTAGTAGTAATTGAAAGTAATTTTGAAGAAGTTAAAGAAAAGATTAAAGGTGATTTTTGGCTATTACTCACTCCTGAAGCAGCACAAGATATAACTTCTTCTTGCAAAAAACTCCTTGAAAGTTTTGAAAAAAAATTATGAAACAAGAGGAAGAGTACTTACCTTTTCAAATCTTACTGCTATCTCCCATTTATTAGGGTCTTTTTGTTGAGTGCGAATGACTCTACCTTTTACAAAGAAAGGGTTTAATTGAGAGAGAACTTTAAATTCACCATATATTAAACTGCCTATCTCTAAAGGCTGATCAGAAAAAAATCTCATACCACCTGCACTAACATCTAAAAGACTAACTTCATTCTTTACACCTTCATAAGAGATAGTAGCTTTATTTTGAGTATACCACCTGTTAAACTTCCTTTTCTCTTCCATAATAACACCTCCTTTTTTATTCTTTTACTCCCAACTTTTCAAGTAACTTTACTAAAGACTCCATTTCAGGAAAGAATAAAATTAATCCCTGAAAATCTATACCTTCAATTTCTAATTGAGTCTTTATGAATATAACTTCTTCTGCATATTGAGCTACTTGTATAAAGAAGAAATCTAAGAGTGCTCCTACCATATCTATTGCTAAAGATGGAGGATTATATAAAAATACCAAATTTGTCATCTCTGAAAGAACATTAAAGTATGCAGCTGTAAGGATGTTTGTAATTTCTTTTAATGAAGATTGAAAAAGGGAGTCTCTTATGTCTATTTCTTCAGGTTTTTTATTTAATAATGAAGCTCCTAAGACTTTAGCTTGATTAGGAGGTAAAAGAAAAAACCATCTTCCTTTAATCTCACCTTCCATATTAACATCTAAAACAAAAAAGAGGTCATCTGGTTTTCCTAAAACTTTATTGAGTAGTTCTAAAGGGAATATTTTTACTTCAGGCACATTAATCTCTACCTTGCAATTTAACATTTCAGCTAAAGCAGTAGCTGCTCTTCCTGCACTGATTGTACCTATCTCTTTTAAAGCATCTAAATGGACAAGAGAGATTTTCTTTTTTTCATTCATTTTGAATCTCCTCTATTATCTTTTTAGGAATCTCTTTTAAAGGTAAGATTTTGTCTGCTAAACCAGCTTCAGCTACCATTTTTGGCATTCCATAAATTATAGAAGTCTTTTCATCTTGAGCAATTATTTTCCCTCCTCTTTCTTTTATCTTTTTGGCTCCTTCTAAACCATCCTTTCCCATACCAGTAAGTATAACACCTATGATCTTACCATTAAAATTTTCAGCTGCAGAACTCATAGTAATATCTATAGCAGGTCTTACATAATTTACCAAAGGAGTTTGATCTAATCTTATGCAATATTTTTCATCTTCTTCACATATCTTTTCTATTAACATATGATATCCACTTGGAGCTACATAAGCTGTTCTGTTTGTAAGTAAATCACCGTCTTCAGCTTCCTTTGATCTAATCTGAGAATGCCATGAGATCCTTTCAGCAAAACTTCTTGTGAATCCAGAGGGCATGTGTTGAACTATTAAAAAACTAGCATCTATATCAAAAGGTATTTCTTTCATTATCTCTAATATCGCTTTAGGGCCACCTGTAGAAGCTCCAATTATTACTAAATTTTTTATCTCCAAAGCCTCTTTTGCAGGTGTAATTTCTTTTATTATTTCTTTAGATCTTTCTATATCTATTGTAGCTACAAATTTAATTTTAGTAATTATTTCCTCTTTAAATTTGTGAAGATCTAAAGAGACTTCTCCTGAAGGCTTTGGAATAAACTCTAAAGCACCTAACTCTAAAGCTTTAATTGTGATGTCAGCTCCTTTTTGAGTATAAACTGAGAGCATAACTACTCTGGTAGGAAATAATTTCATTAATCTTTTAAGGACTTCTAATCCATTAATGTCTGGTAGATTTACATCTAAAGTGACTACATCTGGTTTTAACTGAGGGATAAGTTCTAAAGCTTTTTCTCCTAAAATACTCTTTCCTATAACTTCAATCTCTGGGTCACTCGATAAAATATCTGAAATAATCTTTTGCATTAAA
Organism: uncultured bacterium; assembly: GCA_965541615.1. GTDB lineage: Bacteria > Omnitrophota > Gorgyraeia > Duberdicusellales > CBEUCJ01 > CBEUCJ01. The sequence goes on from CBEUCJ010000005.1 coordinate 118,160, forward strand.
ATAGAATCTTCAACTATAAAGACTTTTATTTTCTTCACAATTCTCTCTCTCCTTGAAAAATAGTCCTAACCTTTACTTTTCCACTATCTAAATCAAAGAATATAGTCCTTCCAAAGTTACCTCCTACATCTTCTGCTATAATTTTTATACCAAAAGAATTTAATACCTCTCTTGCCATACTTATATTCCTTGCTCCTATATTGAGAGGGCTTTCAGGTGGTATTGAAGCGAACATATGCGCACCACCAAAGATTTTTGCTGTAAGATTTTTAATTAAACTTCCTCTCTTCTTAAACTCTTCTAACATTAAAGAAATACTGCTATCTACAAATTTAAAAGGATTACTTTTAAACCTAGCATTTTTAATACTCGGTAACATTGGATGAGCTAAAGCTCCAATTTTCTTAAAACTATCATAGAGTACTATTCCTACACATGAACCCAAACCTCTGGTAACCAAAATATTTGGAGCTTCAGATATTCTCATCTCTGCTATCCCGATCTCTATTGTAAGCTTAGAATCTTGTTGCATCTTTATTCTCCTAATACTCTTTTAATAGCTTCTACTACTCTGGAAGGCTGAAAAGGTTTAACGATAAAATCTCTTGCTCCTGCCTGAATTGCTTCTACTACCAAAGCGTGTTGGCCCATAGCTGATACCATTATGATTTTGGCATTGGGGTCTATTTTCATAATTTCTCTTACAGCTGCGATTCCATCTATCTCTTCCATCTTAGGCATTACTATATCCATTGTAACTACATCTGGTCTTAATTCTTTATATTTTTCGATAGCTTCTTTTCCATTCTCAGCTTCTCCACATATCTCAAAACCTTCTTTTTTTAAAATATCTGCTAGCATCTTTCGCATAAAGAGAGCGTCATCTACTATTAATATTCTCGGAGCCATAACTCACCTCCCTGTTTTTTTAAATATTTTATTGGTAATATCTACTGGTGTAAACAGCTTTTTTAAAGAAAAATCTATGGTCTCTACTTTACCTAAAATTAAATATCCATCTTTTTTCAAACTTTTATAAATTTCTAAAAGGATATCTTTGGCTTTTAAAGGATCAAAATAAATCCTTAAATTTCTAAAAAATATTACATCCATGTTTCCTAAAGGTCTTTGCGTAAGAATATTATGTTTTTTAAAAATGACCATCTTTTTTATTTCATCTTTAACTCTATAAAGACTGTCTGAAATTTTTATGAAATAATTTTTTAAAAAATATTCATTTAATCTTTTTAAAGAATTCAAAGTATACTCTCCTTTCTTGGCTATCTCTAAAGCTTCTTCGTCTATGTCTGTAGCCCAGATACTCAGTATGAAATTATTAATTTTTTCTTTCAGTGTCTCTCTAAAAACAATAGCTAATGAATAAGGTTCTTCTCCACAACTACAACCACAAGACCAACATCTAATAATTTTTTGTTTTTTTTCTTCTTTTCTTTTAATTAATTCTGGAATGCATATTTTCTGAAATTGGAAATAAACTTCTGGATCACGAAAAAATTCTGAAACATTTATGTTAAGATTATCTAAAAAATATCTCCATTCTTGAGGATCTTTTTTTATTAAATAGAAATATTCAGTTAAATTTTTTATGTTTCTTTTAGCCATCCTTATCTTAGTCCTTCTTAAAAGAAAACTTTTTCTATAAGAACTTAAATCTACCCCTTTAATTCTTTTAACAGAATCTAAAAATTTTTTTAACTCTCTTTCAGTTTCTATATCGAGTTTTACCACAATTTAATGTTGAGGGTTATTTTTAACTATCTCTATAGCTTTGGTCACTTCTTTAGTCACATCTGCTTTTAATTGTAACTCTAATTCGGATAATTTAGTGTATATTCTTCCCTTTTGAGTGACGACATACTTAGGAGGTAATCTATTCAAAGCTAAAGCCATCATGTCTAACTTACATTTCTCACATTTACACACATCTTCTCTTTCAGCAAGGATTTTTTCTAAAATACTTTTAACTATATCTTCCATATAGTTATGAAGTTCCATTTTTCAAACCTCCTTTTTGAAGTCTTAAAAGTAATATTTTATGATACTTTTTATATTTAAATGCGTCAAATAAAAAAATTCATTTTATATTAATCACATCTAAAATTAAAGCTACTCTTCCATCACCCAAAATTGTAGCACCTGCTATACCTTTTATTTTTTTTATATATGCACCTAAAGGTTTTACTACTATATCTTGTTCTCCTATTATTTCATCTACTACTAAACCTATTCTTTTTATTCTGCTTTCAACTATTACTACAGAAAGCTCCTTTCTTTCAGTAGAAAAACCTATTCCAAATTCTTCATTTAGATTAACTAAAGGTATAACTTCTTCTCTTAAAGTTATTACTTTATTGGCACCGATTAATTTTACATTATCTTTAGGGATCTTTATTACTTCTTTTATGTTCATCAAAGGAATAGCATAAACCTCTTTACCGACACCTACCAGCATAGCTTTTATAATAGCTAAAGTTAAAGGTAAAGTAAGCTGAAATTTAGAACCTTTTCCTGGTTGAGTTTCTAAGTCTATCCTTCCTCCTAAAGCATCTAACTTTGCCTTTACCACATCTAAACCTACTCCTCTTCCTGAGACATCAGTGACCTTTTCTTTTGTAGAAAACCCAGGCATAGTTAATATTTCTAAAATTTGAGAAGGTTCTATTTTTAAAGCTTCTTCTTGGGTAATCAAACCTTTTTCAACAGCTTTTTCTATTACTTTTTTGAAATCTATTCCTCTACCATCATCACTGATTTCTATTATTACATGCCCCTTTTCTCTCCAAACTTTTATAGAGATCTTTCCCCTAGAAGGTTTTCCCTTCTTAATTCTTTCAGAAGGAGGTTCTATTCCGTGATCGATAGCATTTCTTATTAAATGGACTAAAGGGTCTCCAATCTCATCTAAAATAGCTCTATCTAACTCTATGTCACTTCCTGCAATCTCTAAATCTACCTCCTTTCCTTCTTTTTTTGCCAAATCTCTAACTATCCTGGGGAAATTATCTAATATGTAAGAGATAGGTAACAATCTCATTTTTAAAGTCTCATCCTGTAAAGAAGATACTAATCTATCTACTAAATAGACTGAATCTTCTAATAAAGAGTAATCTCTGTCTTGAGTAATTTGAATTAACCTACTTTTAGCAATAGCTAACTCTCCTACAAGATTTAAAATCTTATCTAACCTTTCTACAGGTATCCTCATACTTTGAATCTTCTTAAATTGAACTACAGAAGGTCTTTCTTTTTCAGTTATCTTTTCTTCATAATGAAAAATTTTTATATCTTCTACATCAGTTATTTTTAAAAGTTTACTTTTAATAAAATCTTCTTTTAAAGAGGTAGCTATAATCACTTTAAAAGGAAATTCTACTTTACCCTCTTTTAAAGCTTCTTTGGAAGGAATGCTTTTTATCACTTCTCCTAAAACTTTAAGATGATTTAAGATAATAAAAGCTCTAGCACTTTTTAAAGGAGTATCTTTCTTCAAATACACTTCTACAAGAAATATATTTTTCCCTTTATTTTTAAACCTTAGTAATTGCTCTTTGCTTATTATTCTTGTCTCTTTTTCTAACTTTTTTTCTTTTTCTCTCTTTTCTACTTTAGAAATAGCTTCTTTAAGTTTAGTTATATAGAGAGAAGTATCTACAGAAATAGGAGCTTCTTTTTTTAAGTCTTCTATAAGGGTGCTTATAACATCTACACTCTCAAATATCAAATCTATCATTTGGGAAGTTAGATTTGCTTTTTTTGATCTTAAAATATCAAAAATATCTTCTAAATGGTGAGCTAAATCTGCTAATTCTTTATATCCCATGGTAGCAGACATTCCTTTTAAAGTATGCATTAATCTGAATATCTCATTTATGGTCTCCAAATCCGAAGGATTTTTCTCTAACTTTACAAGTTCTTTGTTTATCTTTTTTAAATACTCCTGAGACTCACTGAAAAATAATTCTTTGTAATTTTTATCCATCATTAATACTCTATTGCTTTTAGGAGGAGTTCTAAGCCTGTAGGATTTGGTATGAGGAAGAAATGACCTGTTACTTTGGTCGTCTCTTCTTTAAATTCAGATTTTATAAGAAGAGCATACTTAGAGACATGGCTAAGTTCTATTAATATGTAATCTATCATAGCAGTAGCCATATCCTCTATTAACTCTGGAACTGCAGGCACCAAACCAAATCTTACAAACACAGATAAAGCTCCCATGTAAGCATTAGCTAAAATGATTCCTATTTCTTTTAAAGCTGACCGCTCTAATTCAGTTATTACTCCTCCATTGGAAGGTTTTTTGTTAGTCATTAAAGAAGCTAAATTCAAAGCATCTTTCTGAGAAAAAATAAGCAAAATAACACTTGGTAAATCTCCTAAGATTCTTACTACTAATCCTACGACTAATTTATCTTCACCTACTACTTGGGGAACTCTTTCTATAGGAAGAAAATAAACTTCAGGTACAGTTATTTCAACTTTTTTGTTTACTAATTGACTTAAAGCTGTAGCTGCATTTCCTGCACATATGCTTCCAATTTCTTTTAAAGCATCCTTTTGAAATTGATTTATGTTGAATATCTTGTCATTCATACTTTAAGAATAAAAGCTTCTTCTTTACACTCAGGAAAATAAACACAGTTTACACATTCACTCCAAATTTTTTGAGGAAGTTTTGTTTTTCTTATTTTTTTAAATCCTATTTTTTTAAAAAAATCTCCTATAAAAGTGAGCACAAAGATCTTTTTAACACCTAATTCCTTTGCTTCATTAATGCAGGCTTTAACTAATTGTCTTCCTATACCTTTATTTTGATGATTTTTTTTCACTACCAATGATTTGATCTCAGCTAAATCTTGCCATCCTATTATATGCAAAGCGCATGCGCCTATAATTTTTTTGTTCTTCTCATAAACCCAAAAATCTCTTATATTTTCATATATGTAGTTAAGAGATCTTTCTAATACTCTTTTTCTCTTTGCCCAGAAATTTATAAGAGAATAAATTTCTTCTGCATCTTTGAGTTTAGCTTTTCTTAACATAAGAAAATTTTACTGTGAAAGATTGGTCCTTTTAACTTCCTCTACCTCTTCTGGAGATAAAACTTTTGCTAAGTCAATAAGGATGAGGAGTCTATCATCCAATTTTCCTATTCCTTTTAAATACTCTTGCTTTATTTGTGTAGCTATAACTTCAGGTGTCTCTTTTACATTCTCTGAAGGAAGTTTTAATACTTCTGTGACTTCATCTACTATCATTCCTACAGTATTATTATCTACTTCTACAACGATGATCCTTGTTTTCTCTGAACGAGGATTTGATTTTAGATTTAGTTTTTTTGCTAAATCTATTACTGCTAAAACTTGCCCTCTTAGATTTACGACTCCTTCAATAAATGAAGGAGCACGTGGAATAGGTGTAATTTGTATTAATCTTACAATCTCTCTTACTTGATTGATAGGGACACCAAACTCTTCATTACCTATTTTAAATATAACTAATTGTAATTCTTCCTTCATTTCTTACTTCCTCCCTATTAAAAAAGTTTTCAAACCTTTCTCTTTTAACTCCTTCTATTTTTTCACCTCCTTTTTCAAACTCCAAATCCCCCAAAGAACCTGTTCCTATTTGAGAAGTTTTTTTCTTTAAAAGTTTTAAAAAAATCTTCTTTACTCATCTACTCATTACCTTCTGCATGAAGAATACTTAACACTTTAGGCATATAACCTATCATTAAAACTCTTATAATCTTTTTAAAAAATTATCTCAAAATATTTTTCAATGGTCAAGAATTTTAAATTATTAATGCTCCTTCCAAAAACATTAGTTTAATGTACTTTAACTCAGGAAATTTTTAAAAGCGAATTTATTCACTTTCTTTCAATTTAAATTTAGCTACACTTTCTTTCAATTCTGCTGCCAAACGGGCAAGATCTGTTGCTGAAGCAGTCATCTCTTCTATAGAAGCACTTTGCTCCTCAATAGATGAAGAGGTTTGTTGAGCTGCACTAGCTGATTCTTCCGCTATACTAGCAACTTCCCCAACAGCAGTTTCTATTCTTTCCATTGACTTAAGTTGCTGCTGACTGGCAACAGCAATTTCATTTATCATTGCTGTAATATGCTCCACTGAATCAATTATTTCATCCAGAGCTTGAGAGGCTTTATCTACTGCATTCTTCCCTTCAGCAACCTCTTTAGAACCTGCCTCAGCTGAAGTCACTGCTTCTTGGGTCATAGCTTGTATATTCCTAATCAAGTTACTTATTTTTCCTGCTGCCTTGGCAGAACCTTCCGCCAGCTTTCGAATCTCCTCTGCTACAACTGCAAATCCACGTCCTGCCTCTCCTGCTCTTGCCGCCTCAATTGCAGCATTTAAGGCTAAAAGATTAGTCTGATCAGCGATAGAAACAACTGTTTCGTTAATCTCACTAATCTGCTGAGATTGTTGGTTCAAACTCTTAATTACTTCTGTAGTATTATTAACCACTTTAACGATCTCCTCCATTCTCTTAATAGTATCAGTAGTTGCCTTTTTACCTTCCTGAGCTCGCGTCGATGCCTGGTTGGAAGCAGTTGCCGCTTGCTGAGCATTAGATGCGACTTGCTTCATTGAAACAGCTGCCTCCTGAACAATTTTGGATATCTCCTCTGTCTTCTGTGCCTGAACAGTTACCCCTTTCGATATTTGCTGAATACTATTGGTTATCTGCTGAGCAGAAGCATTTACTTCTTGGCTGGAACTGGAAAGCTCCTGGGAGGAAGTAGCTACCTTATCAGCACTATTGCGAATTCGTAAAACCATATTATGTGTAGATTCAATAATTCCATTAAATGCCTCAGCTAACTTTCCAATTTCATCATGGCTGGTAACTTTTATCTTTCTTGTAAGATCAGCAGCCTGAGAAGCAATCTCCCTTGCAGTCTCGGTAATCACAGAAAGAGGTTTAACTAATAAAGTGGTAAAGAAAAAGATAAGCAAAGTCCCGATAATAATAATAACTATTCCCACCACAGTCAGATTTCTTATCAAGGCAGCGCGAGGTTCAGCTAAGAAATCATCTTCAAAAGCACTGGCAACAATAATCCAATCAAAATCTTTAAGATATTTATAACTGGCTATTTTATAAGTGTGCGTTTTGGGAGAAATATATCTTATCCTTCCTTCTTTCTTGGTAATAATCTCCTTAATATGTGGCTTATCTGCCCAATTCTCTCCCTGTGCTTTCTTATGTATTAATAAGTTCCCTTTTGAATCTACTATAAAAATAAACCCTTGTTTTCCTATAACTATATCTTCATTACACAGCTTCTCAATTACATCATAATCCATATCTGGATTAGCTTTCAAAAAAGTATAAAATTGTTGCACATAACTATCCAAGTCAGCTCTAACTGCTTCAAGAAGTGAACGTCGAGCAATGTTATAAGCAAACAATCCCACAATTAAAACAGCAACTATCAAAAGAGGAACAAATATGACTATCATCTTACTACGCACAGAATTCATTATTCTCATAATCCCCTCCTTTTTAATCTATTTCCCAATATATACAACCAAAAATTTCCTTTCACAAATTTTGCATACAAATTCAATCTTTCTTATCAATAACAAATTTTATAATTCCTCCTCTCCTTTTACATAACTTACTGTAGGTAAACCTGCCTTCTTCCATGCATCTAATCCTCCCCGGATATAGGTTACATTTTTATAGCCCATCTCTTTTAATATTTTAGCAACAAGAATCGCTCTTTTTCCTGAAGAACAGGTAACGATTATTGGCGTTCGAGCATCATGAACTTTCTTTTTGATGTTAAAAGGAACTTTTCCTTGTTCAAGTAATAAGGAACCTTCAATTTTACCCAGGAGGGTATGTTCTATTGGTGTAGAAACATCAAGAATAACTGTGTTGGGGTCTTTATCTATTCTTTCTTTTGCCTCAAGAGGAGTTATTCCTTCACCTGCAACAGTTTTCGCTTCTTTTAAAAAGTCCTCAGGCGTTTTTCCCTGAGGTATATCTATTTTGTAATAGTAAGGAGAGATTATCACAGGATAACCTGCTTTTTTCCATGCTGATATTCCTCCCTCTAAATATCTCACATTAGTATAACCCATCTGAACAAGATAACTACCTGCTATGGCTGCTCTCATTCCTTTTTCGCAATAGGTTATAATGGGGGTATTCTTGTTGGGAATTCTAGTCCTTGCATCAAAAATCAATCTGCCCAGAGGTATATCCAAACTTCCTTCAATAAACCCACTTTTATACTCTGAACGCCTACGCACATCTACAAAAATAGCCTCTTTATTATCAAACTTTTTCTTTGCCTCTTGCACAGAGATACCCCTAACATATCTTTTAGCTTCATTGGCGAAATCTTCACCCGTTTTGCCCTGAGGGGGTTCAACTTGAAGAAGATTTAGGGGCTTAATCTTTCTTTCCTCACCAGGCTCATATTTTTCTAAAGGTAAACCCGCCTTCTTCCATGCATCTAATCCTCCCCGGATATAGGTTACATTTTTATAGCCCATCTCTTTTAATACTTTAGCAATGAGAAGTCCTCTTTTACCTTTTGTACAGGTAGTAATTATGGGGGTATTGGCATCAGGAAAATTTTTCTTCATAAAATCTGTAAAAACAATTTCTCCATAAGAAGTAATCACAGCTCCAGGAATTTTAAAGCCTCTTATAGCATGTTCTCTCCTTGTAGCCACATCAAGAATAACTGTATTGGGGTCTTTATCTATTCTTTCTTTTGCCTCAAGAGGAGTTATTCCTTTGCCTACAACAGCTTCTGCTTCTTTTAAAAAGTCCTCAGGTGTTTTTCCCTGAGGCATATCGATTGTCCCTACAAAAGATGAATGCATAATAGGATAACCTGCTCTTTTCCAACCTAATATTCCTTCCTTCATATATCTCACATTAGTATAACCCATCTGGACTAACTGTGCAGCAGCTATTGCCGACCTCTTTCCTTTTTTACAATAAGTTATAATAGGTGTATCCTTATTAGGAATTCTGAAGCGAGCATCAAAAATTACTCTTCCTGCAGGTAAGTCCAATCTTCGAAATAAATATCCATACTTAGCATACTCAGTATAAGGTCTTACATCAACAAAAAGGACAGTTTTATCTTTATCATATATTTGTTTTGCCTCTTCCACAGATATACCCTGAACATATCTTTTGGCTTCATTAACATAATCACTTCCTGATTTTCCTCGTGGTATCTCTACCTGAGCAAATAGGGAAATTAAGAAAAAACAAAGTGTAGTGATAATTAAACTGCTCAACACTATCTTCACTCTTCGCATCCTTCACCTCCCTTTTTCAAGAAAATAATATTAAACTTCTCTCTCTTTCTATTATTCCTTTACCTGTCACCTCAACTCCTCGAAAATACTTCCGATAAACTCTATTTAAACTCTTTTCTTCCCAATTTACTAAACATAATTTAAACATATTAAATCAATTATACTTTTTTTCCTACAATCATCAAACTATTAAATCAGGTACTATTAACAAAATTTTGAGTCAAAGTTCATTTTTCTTGCTGGCTTATCATCTCCTTCTTTTTAGAAAGATATAACCCTCTTTGCTTAGGCTGTCAAGAATTTATACAAAGTTATTTTACAATGCCTGAAATTAGGTCAGAAAGTAAAGGCATCTGATTTAATACCACCTAATCATTTAGGGAAATACATCTTTTAAAAGCTTTGCCTCTATTGGATTGGAGAGTTTTAGGTTTTTTCTTCTACTTTAAATCTTTTTAATAACTCTTCTAATTCAGAAGTAGTGCTAACTAATTCCTGTGAAATAGAAGTCATCTCTTCAATACTAGCTGTTATCTCCTCTACAGAACTACTCACTTCTTCTACACTTGAAGCATTCTGTTCAGCAACACTGGTTATCTCTTCTGCAGCTTGACTAACTTCATGAGTACTGGCTAACTGAAATTCAGCAGATTTTGCTATTTCTTCTACTTGTTGGGCTGTTTTTTCTGCAGCTTTTAATATTCTTTCTAACATCTCTTTTACTCTTTCAATTACTTTTTTTCCTTCCTCTACTTCTTTGTAAGCACTCTCCACAGAATTAACAGCTTCTTTTGTCTCTGTTTGAATATTCCGAATTAACTCTACAATTTGAACAGCTGCTTGTGCTGAATTTTCAGCTAACTTTCTTACTTCTTCTGCTACGACTGCAAATCCACGACCTGCTTCTCCAGCACGGGCAGCTTCAATTGCTGCATTTAGAGCTAATAAATTTGTCTGATCAGCAATTTTAGTTATTGTTTCTACGATCCTGCTAATCTCTTGAGAACGTTCACCTAACTTTCCTACAATATTAGAAATATTTACAGCTGTGCTTACAATCTTATCTATCTTTTCTGCAGCTTCTAAAGAATTCTGCATTCCTTTTTGAGCTAACTCTTTTGTTTGATGAGAGCTTTGAGCTCCTTGAGTAGCTAAATCTGTCATTTGTTTTATGGAATTGACCATCTTTCCTATCACTTCTTTTGCTTCTTCTACTCTCTTAACTTGGACATTTGCTCCTTGACTTATCTGTTGGATAGTAGTTGAAACCTGTTGAGTAGAAACATTTACCTGTTGAGCTGAAGCACTTGAATTTTGTGCAAAGTTATTAACTTTTTCTGTAGTCTTTCTTACTTCTTTGATTATTTCACTTAGACTCTCTATCATCTTATTAAAAGCTGAAGCTAATCTGCCAATCTCATCTTTAGATTTTATTCTTATTTTTTGAGTAAGGTCTGATGTGGAAGCTACATTAAAAGCAAACTTCTCTAATGAGAGTAAAGGTTTTACCAATCCTTGAGAAAAAATATACCCTACAAAAGCACTACCTATTCCTACTACTCCTAAGATCACTGTTAAAACGAACCTCATCCTTTTCTCACTATTTATTAAAGGTTCAGCACTAATGCCTATTGCTATCTCAAAAGGAGTTTCTGCCTCTTTTAGAGAATATGTGAAAGGAGAAAAGTGAAAGGGTCTTTCTTTTATAGTAAAAAATCTTGTAGCTTTTTTATTTATGACTTCATCATATATTCTTTCAGTAACTTTCGTTTCAAAGAAACTAGCACAAATTAACTCTTTTTTATAAAAAATAGCTAACTCACTAAGAGTAGCTTGAGAAATCTTTTTAACAAATTCTTCATCTAAAAATTCTCCTATACAAATTACTCCTATTATTCCTCCAGCTGTTTTTAGAGGGGCTGCTCCTTTTAATAAATATACTCCTCTTTCTTTTTCTATACCTATACTTAATTTTCCTTCTAAAGCTTGCTTTATAACATTTTGATATCCTAAATTTTCACCTATACTCTCAACATCATCTGTTCTGACTAAGACTTCACCATCTTTTTTAATAATCTGCAAAGTATCTAATCCAATCTGTTTGTAGTAAGGAAGTAAAAGTTCAATTAAAGGTTTTCTGTCCTTTGTGTTAATCGTGTATGTTACTGCATCTTGAATTTCAGTAATTTCAGTAAGTAAGTTTAGGTAATTTGTTAATTTCCTTTCAAATTCTTTAAAGGTAGTCTCTAAATATTCATGTGCTTTTTCAATCTCTCTTTCTTGCTGTTTAAGAAGAGTATGTTTTAATTCTTTAGAAAAAATAAAAAAAATGATAAGGAGAGGAATTATTGCTACAATAACTAATAATAGACCAATCTTATTTTTGAAACTTCTAAACATAAAATAGCTCCCCTTTCCCCTCCTTATTAGAATTTATTTTTGATATTTAAAAAAATTTCTTAATTACTCGATCCCTAAAACAGCTTTACAGTCTTTCTCAATCTTAGAGAACTTTCCTTCAATAAAGATTGAATTTTTTTCTTCAATAGCTTTAGCTAAAAGACCTCCTAAAAGTTCAGTAAAACTTTTTCTTATATCTCTGTCCACCTTAAAATTTCTTTTTTTAACGGCAGGAGAAACTAAAAGATAATCAAGATAGGCAAATTTTAATGTTTCTTTCAATTGATACAATCCTTTTGTATTTAAATTATTTAGCACTTCACTAAAAACATCTTTAATATCATAAAAAATCAAAGTGTAGATTGCCTCTCTGATCTTTTCTACATCTTTTGTAGCGACTGCATCTTCTATGAGTGTCTTTAAATCTTTGTTAAATTTACTTTTTATAGCATTCAGAATCTCTTCTAAAAGAGAGAGTGATTTTAAAATTTTTTTATAATTTCCTTCTTCCAAATAGGAAAGCATCTGTTGATAAACATATACAGGAGAAACTACTGCTTCTTTTCTATAATTTTGGCTAAACAAGGAGGGGGAAGAAAGGAACACAATTAATCCTGCTATTAGTATACACTTTTTCATTTTCCCCCTCCTTTTTAAAAATCAGCTACTATTTCTAAAGTTAAACCATCTCCTTTTAAATCAGGTCCTTTTAATTCATCCTGCCATCTGTATCCTAAACGAACCATAAAATGCTCCCAAGGAGAAAAGTTTAAACCTACTTCAAATGCTTGTCTTTTTCCATAGTGTTCATATTGACTTACGCTATCTGGACAATCTATGTTAGGGTCAAACCATTGGTATCTAAATACAGGTTGTAAAAAGTTAATGCCAAATTGTTTTTCAATAATTTTATAACCTCCTACAATATAAAAAGCTCTTTGTTTAACTGTTCCTCCTGGCCAGATACCACTGAGACCAAGATCTGCATCAGCAGGTGCCTCAAATTTTAACTGAGCAAAACCAATCATTCCATCAAACTTTCCTCTACTAAAAAAGATTTCAGAAGTTAAATAATTAAAATCTCTATTGTCTTCTGCATCATATTTTCCTTGCATTCCTTCTACTCTTAATAAAAGTCCTTTAAAAGGTGAAAAACCTATTCTCCAAGTAACAGGTTTATTATCATTATTATCATAAGACTGACGATTATGAGCATTAAACATTTCATATACATAACCATTTGAATTCATCGTAGCATAGCCTTTTGTTGTATAATCTCCTGGACCATTCGATACCATTAATCCATATTCTAAAAAAGCTTCTTTTTCTCCAATAGGTATTCTTCCTGTAACGCAAATTCCTGTATCCCACCAACCAGTAAATCTTAAAAACTTTTCATATACATATGGTTGCCAGGTCATAAAACGATATTTTGAAGTAGGATAATATACTAATTCTTGTGAACCTAAAAGTACAAATTGCCTTCCCATAGATAAAATAAATTTGGATGATGGATGCCAAACTACACGACCTGCTCCTACTTTAAACTTACCTTTTAATCCTTTATACATCTCAAACTCACCTTCAATAAAAACCTGAGGATTCAATTCACTGATTATATCTACATAGAAACTATGTGGTAGAAAAGTGTTTTGTCCTGGAGCATAAGAAGAAGAACCTGTATTAGCATAATTTCCCTGGACATGGTCTTGTGCATTCCAGTATTGAGAACTTAAGAATCCATGGATTTCAGGTAATGAAGCTTCAAACCCATAAGGTAAACCTTTCTGAGCAAAAAGAATATCTCTTCCTTTGAGTTCTTCTTTACTTTCTTGACAAAATCCAACTAAAGAAAAGATTAAAATTCCAACTAAAAATACTCCTACTCTTTTACTCATTACTCACCCCCTTCTTTTAAATCCTCTACATATTTAATAGCCTTTGCTTTTAAAACGACTTTACCAAATAATCTATTAATTTTTCTTTTTGGAAGACTCCACACTAACTCACTTTCTGCATAATGACCTATTTTGGCTTCTTCTAATTTTTTGCCTCCTTTTTCAAATTCTAAATCCATTAAAGCATCTGCTCCTATTTGAGAAGCTTTTCTCTTTAAAAGTTTTAAAAAATCTTCTTTACTCATCCATTCATTACCTTCTACTTGAATTACACCTAACACTTTATAGGGTTTATTAGGAGGAGAAGTTAGTATTTTAACTTCAGGACTTTCTTGTAGATGAGGAAAATAAGTTACTTTAGGCACACAGCCTATCATTAAAAATATTATACAAATTTTTAAAACTTTCATAAATAAATTTTTTAAAAATTATCCCAAAATATTTTTCAATAGTCAAGTATTTTAAATCAGATTTTTATGAAAAACTTTTTAAAAGAATTTAAAATTCTATCAATCTTCTTCCTTTATAAAAGACCTTCTTATTATACTTAAATTTGCTGATTAATTTTTTCTCAAGAAGAAATTGCAAAATCCTTTTTAACTTTTTTGAATCAATGTCAAACAATATTTCCAATTCTTTAAAAGTTAAAGGTCTTCTATTAAGGAGATTCAAAATTTTATTTTCAGTATCTTTTTTTATTCCTAATTGGAAGGGTACTTTTTTTTGGAAGATAAGTTCTGCTCTTTCTAATCCTAAATTTTTTAAAAATTGAGAGATATTTTTTTTAAGAGGAGGTTTTACCCATCTTTCAGCAGGTACTCTTACAGGTAAATTTATCTGTATCTTATCAGGATTTATTTTAGAGATGATCTTTTTGAATTTCTGTGCATGAGAACTACTATCATTTAAATCTCTTATTAGCATAATTTCGAGCCAAATTTCTCCTTTAAACTCTTTCCTCAATTCAATTAAACCTTCAATGATTTTTTCAAATTTTAGTTTTTCATGAGGTCTGTTTATTTTTATAAAAGTTTCTTTATCTGGAGCATCTAAAGATGGAATTATTAAATCAAAGTCTTTAACTTCTTTTCTTACTTTTTTAAGATAAAATAGACTCCCATTAGTTAAAAGACAGCAAGGCTTATTTGAATATTTTTTTATTATCTTTAAAATTTTAGAGATTTGAGAATTAAGCAGAGGTTCTCCACTTCCAGAAAAGGTTATAAAGTCTATTTTTTTCTCTGAATTTAATTTTCTTTTAAGTTCTATTTTAAATCTTTCTAAATCTATGTATTTATTTCTTTTAAGGATTTTCTTTAAAGTCTTACCTAACTGACAGTAAACACAATCAAAGGTGCAAGTCTTAAATGGAACTACATCTACTCCTAAAGAAAAACCTAATCTTCTTGAAAATACAGGTCCATACAGGTATTTAAAATCTTTAAATTTATTTTCCATTTTTTTTCTCAAGCTGAGCCAAATATAAAGCTAATATCTCTGCTAATTCTTTATTTAATTTTTTTAAAATCTCAATTTCTTTTAAAGCTAATTTCTTTTCTTTATTCAAAGAGTAAACTACACCTAAACTAAAATGGACAAAAGCATCAAATGGATCTATCTGAAGAGCTTTTTTAAAATAATAGATAGATAATTTATAATTTTTTTTATATTTGAAATAAACCATCCCCAAACTTATGTAAGCTGATTTACAATTTGCATCTATGCTTATGGCTCTATTAAAATACTCAATTCCCTTATCATACTCACCTAACCCTACATAAGCTCTACCTAAAGCAAGATAAGCTTCAATCTTATAAGGCATACTTTCTATCACTTTCTGAAATATTTTTATTGCTTCTTTAAATCTTTTATCTTTTAAAGCTTTCAAACCTTTCTCTATCAACTCACCTACACAAGGCTGTGTGGATTCTATCTTTTCAATCTCATCTTTCCAAAAAGTTAGAGGTACCCCTTCAAACATTACCTTTATGTATTTATCTGTTTTCTCAAAAATCTTTCCTTCAATTATCTTTCCAGATTTTAAATAGATTCTTTCTCCAAAAGAAGAAATTATAAAGAGACTAAAAAAGAAAAAAAATATCTTTTTCATCTTATTTATTGCTCTCTACTCTATTTTTCTTTATACTTCTATTTTTAAGTTTGTAAAGAAAAATTATTGATTTTTAGCTGAGGCAAGCTTTAAATTTTAAACAGAAAAGTTCACCTAACTTTTCTACTTCATAACCTTTTTCTCTTAATGCTTTTAAAAAGAGTTCAAGGTTATATTTATATCTTTCACATAGTTCTTCTAAAATTTTAATTATCTCTTTATACCTTTTTTCTATCTTTATAACCGTTGGGAAAAATTCTAAATCTATTTTGCCTTCTTCCCATCTGTAAATCGTGCATAAATTTGAAGGTAAATATATTTCTTTAAGTTGCAAAACTCCTCTGTAAATTTCATAAATACCAAAGATTAAGTCTTCTTCGGTAGGTAATGTATTTCCTTCTATTAGTATTCCTTTCTCTTTGAATACAAAAGTTAAGCTTTTCAGCTTCTTATAAATCTCAAATGGTGGAAAATGCAAAGATACATTGAATATCCTTCCAAAATCAAACTTTATATCTTTTTTATACCTTAACTCCTCAAAACTACATTCAATAAATTCTAAATTTTCAACTCCATAAAATCTTTTTGCAATCTCATAAGGATTAATAAGAATTTTTATTTCTTTGTTTAGTAAGATCTTCTCAGGCTCTGTCTTATCTATTATTTTAAAAAGACTTATATCTTTTAAACGCAACTTTCTATTAATCTCATTTATTAAATTAATTACTTGTTGGTAATCTAGTTCATAAGGTGGCTTTAGTAAATTTCCTTTAAAAATTTGTTGCTCCCTTAATTCTTCTAATAAAAAAATCTCTTTCTTCTGATTAAAAACAAGCCAAAATACTCTCCAATTCTTTTCATATCTTATAGCTATCTGAGGTATAATTAAATCTATGCCATAAACTTGGAGTTGTGGGAATCTTTTTGCTAACTCTAAAGTGGTAGCAGGTACCAATAAATCATTTTCTTCATCTACACAACAACCTACCCCAATATCTACAAATGTGCCTTTAATATCTTTCCCATAATGAGCTTCAAACCAATCATCGGCTGCTTTCAGTCTTTGAGGATAAGTAGTTAAAGGAACTGAACAGTTTTGAGGATTCAATTTGCAATTGAAAAGAATTATAGCTCCATTAAGCATGTATAAAAGTCTTGCATAAAATAATAACTGTTCATCAAGACTTGAAAAAGTAAATTTTTGTGATTTGGGATCATATTCTACTATATGACCCCATTTATCACTTTTTATCTTAAACTCCTCAACAAATCTTGCTTGAGAAACATATTTATCAATAGAACTCATAATATATTGAATATCAACATTGCTGAAACCTTCGTTTTTTAAAAGCTTTATTACCTCTTCTGAATTTATTTTTTCAGCTGAAAAACCAGGCAGATTGGTGGCATACACACCTTTACTCGTTTTAAACATCTCTACCTTAATTTTTAATCCTTCTTTTTTACTAAAATAATTTATAACTGAGCTTAAAAATAACAATGTTCCACCATATACAAAGATATCTATGATTCTAACTTTATTGTAACCAGTAATTTTCTCTTTAATCTCTAACCATACTTTAAAAGCTATCTCTTTAAAACTTTTGTCCTCTTTCATTCTCAATTCAAATTCATTATTGAGCTCTTTGAAGAATCTTTCTACATTTACTTTATAGCTACCTAATCTATGTTTTTCTATACGACTCTTTAAATAACTTTTGAAAATCATATCTTCCATTTTTTTATAAACTGATTCTTCAAACTGCTTTTTTAGAGAATTAGAAATTTCTTTTTCTTCTTCATTAGTTAAACCTATAAATTCTAAAGGGACTCCCATTTTTATTCTACTTAAATAAAAATAAGTCTCATTTTCTGAACCTACATTTATCCCTAATAATCTAAGTATCTTTTTAGAGAGCAAATAAAACATACCATCACGCATAATATAAATCTCTAAAGCTCTGTCTTGAGGTAACTGCCAAACTACATATGGTAATAATCCATTACATAAAACAAATACTAAACACATACTTTTGGTTTGAAAAAACCTTTTTTGCACTATATTTTTTAATCTTTCTTTCTCAAAGTATAATTTTTTGAATTCTGGACTTTTTTTATCTAAATCTTCAGAAAGTTTCTTAAATCTTTTTTCTATTAAAGATACTATTTGATAAGTTGTAAGAGGTATCTTATTTTCAATAGCTTTTTTAACTTCAGGTTCTTTTAAAAATTCTTCAAATACTTCTAAGTATTTTTCATAAGCCCAATCTTCATCTTTTTTTAGTGGACTAGAAGAAAAAACATTATTCTTTATTAGAATAGAATTTATCCTCTTCACAATTTGTTCTACACGTTGCTTACTAATTCCAAATCTTTCTCCAATCTTTTGTAAAGTAAATTCTCTATATCTCTTTTTGAATTCTCTAAACTCTTCATAAGGAATCTTATATTTACAGAAGGCAGTTTCAAAATCGAGTTTAGAAATTGGATGCTGGAGAAAGAATTTTCTTTTTAACCATAGTTTATAGATTTCTTTATGTCTCTCATTTATCTTCAGACCATTTTCTTTTAACTTCTCTTCAAAAATCCTTACTGCTTCTTTGAAATCTTCTTCTATTTCTCTCTCTATTTCTTTTAAGTTAACATTTATTCTTTCTCTATCTCTTTTTTCTCTTTCTTTAAGCAAGTTAAATAATACTCTATTTGGATTTAACTGTAATTGAAGGTCTTCTATACTTAATTCTATCTTTTCTTTTCTTTCTTTCTCTTTTAAGTACTCTCTTATTGCTCTTTCTATAATCAGAGTAGCATATGGAGAAAACTTTATGCCTCTTTTGGGATCAAAACTTTCTATTGCTAAAATCAAACCATGCCGGAATTTTCCAGTCCCTTTATAAGGACATCCAAAGGTCCCTATATTAATTAATTCTGGTAGTTCTTCTGGAGGTCTTTTAAATCTTTTCTTAATTACCCATTTAACTAAGGGAATATTTAAAATTATTAAAGCAATTAAAGCAGCTTTATTACCTTTGTGTAATTCCTCAATAAGCTTATTTAATTCTTCTTCTTTAAGCTTTCTGTTTCCTACTACTCTTATCTGACTTCTTTGAAAATCTATTAAGTCAGGAATAATTTCTTTTATTCTTTTCCAATCACAAAAGGTATAAATTATTTCTTTTCTTTTTTTTCTTTCTAATGGTTTTATACCTGCAGCTTTTAAAGCATTATGCCAAGAACCAAAAAAGAAATAAGCATAATGAGGAACATCTCTATATCCAGCTTTCTGCCATGATACACTATTTCTTGGATCTTTAACTTCTGGAGGTGGATTTTTTAACCATTCAATAATTTTTTCTTTTGTCCATTTTTTAACAGGAGAAGATGTTTTTTTCTCTCTAAAAATAGATACTATATCTTTACAAGAAACCTCGATCTTTCTTTCTATCTCTTGCCACAGATTTTGGGAAAGCAAATCTTTTCCTTTTTCTTTAATCGAATCAAAATTTTTCTTTATATAATTAAATCTTAATAAAAACTTTTTAATAAACCAATCTCTGGCTTTATCTTCTAAAGAAGGATTAAATTCTCTTAAAACATTTATAAATTTTTCTAACATAAATTTTTGTTCATTAAAATCTGGTTCTTTAATAGTAAAACTACTTACAAAATCTATGTTAAATATTTTGAGAGGATTAAATTCTATTCTTAAATTTGAAGGAGATCTATCAGCTATTCCTATTAGATAAGCACCTAAAGAAGCTTCTGCTAAAGAAAAAGAAAGCTCTTTGATAAATAGTTCATCTTTAAAATAAAAAGTATAGTATTTGTAAAATTCTTCAAGATCCATTTTGCCTACATATTCAAGGATAAAATAATCATCTTCCTCTTCAAAAGAAGGCACATAAAAACCTAAAATTTTTAAAGCTTGCATGCCTTGCTTTGCCCGGCAGTAAGGCATTTCTTTTATCACAACTCTTTTTTTACCGTGTAAAGTTTTTAATTCTATTCCTACTGTCAAACTCTCATTTTCTTTCTTTAATATACCTTTGAAAAATAAAATCTTTACATGAGAAGTGGAGTATTTTTTC
This sequence comes from uncultured bacterium, assembly GCA_965541615.1. Taxonomy (GTDB): domain Bacteria; phylum Omnitrophota; class Gorgyraeia; order Duberdicusellales; family CBEUCJ01; genus CBEUCJ01. The sequence goes on from CBEUCJ010000005.1 coordinate 137,993, forward strand.
AATAAAATTTCTTTAATATCTTTTAAAAGATCTTTAAAATTAAGACTTGAAGAAGCTGAGATTTTATTTAATATCTCTTCTAATGTGTAAAAAGGACAGAAGCTAAATTCTTCAATATTGTATCCATTCATTTTCAATATCTTGTATTCTCCTTCTATCTGTTGAGCGTAAGAAGTAATTATTATTTTTTGAGAAGGCAAAATAAAAATGCCTGCTGTGTCTATTTTTGTATTTGGAGGTTCATCTATTTTTATATTTTCTTTTTTTATTCCTTGCAAGATTAAATAATCTTGAAGTCTCCTAACAAACTCTCTTTTTTCTCTTACTTTACCTACCATTAATACCTTTGTATCCTCACTAAAAATTTCTTCATCAAAAAATATGTAATCTCTCCATTCTTCTTTTAAATTTTCTATCTGAGCTTGAGGTTTAATATGAGAAAAAAAGATCTTTTTATTTTTGAGAAAAACTATACAGATGCACTCAGTAAAGATATCTTTGAAAGGAACTTCTATCTTAAGAAAACTTGATTCATGGAAACAGATAAAATCTGAATTAGAAAATTCATAAAAATTTATTTTTCTTAATTTTTGAAGAATACTCACTAAAACTTTTTCTTTTGATTTCAATATTTTTGAATAGAGATTTTCTAAAGAATTTATGTTAGGTATCTCTTCTTCAAAGAAATAATCATCTAATCTAATTAAAATCCCTCTCTTTTTTTCAGGAAGTCTTAAAAAGATATCTTCTTTTTCAATCTTACCTGTAAATACAATTTTTTCTTTCTTTATCTCATAGACTGGACCAAAAGCTTCTAAAGTTAGATGAAATCTATTAGAAATTCTCTTTATCTTTTCTTCTAAATCTTTAAGTTGTGAGAAAATCTCAACACCATACTTTGCTGTAAGAGTTATTGCTATATCGATATCTGAATGAGATTTCCATTCTCCTTTTGCAAAGCTTCCAGTAATATAGTAATTTTTAATAATTCTTTCTTTTTGATAAGAATTTAAAAGATTGAGTAACTCTACAAATTTAAAAGAGATTCTTTTTAATGGAGAAGAACTAAAATGAGATGAATTTTTTACATAAAAAGATTTTACCACAAATACAGGATAACATATCTCTTTATATAAAATCTGTTCATAATATTCTTTATACAAAATATCTCCAAAATTCCTTACAAAATTATCCAAATCTTTATCTTCATCAGAATCTTTTTTAGTGCTAAATCCTGTGATTATAAAATACTCAGTCTGGAAAAATCTTTTCATTGCAAATTCTACAGTCTCTTTGAATTGAGTTTTAGAAATGTTTATTAAAATAATATGAGGTCTTATACTTAAAGAGAGTTTTTTAAAATCTTCATTTATAAATTCTATATTTTTTACATTATTCTTAAATGCTACTTTTTTAGAAAGTTCTACAAGCTCTTTATTTATCTCTACACCATAAACTTTTTTAGCTCCTAACTTTGAAGCTATAATACATAAATCTCCTCTACCAGAACCTATATCCAAAATGATCTTTCCTTTAAAAATATTCTTAAATTTAAGCATAACTTTGATGATAGCTATAGTAGAAGGATGTAGATACCAAGCACCTGATTGTAAGTAAGGTAAAAATATTAATCTTTTGGCAGGTTGAGCTGTGGGGGTAAAGAGTAGCCAGTCAATTACTACTAATTTTTTAGTCTCTCCTTCAAAAAGCTCTTTGTTTTCTATAAAATGAAAGATCTTATTTTTATCTGCAAAAAGCTCTCCTTTCTTTAAATCTAAAGAGATCTTTTCAAAATCTTCTTTAATTTCTAACTCTATAAACCTTATTCCTCTTTCATTTAAATTCTCTTTTACTATCTTCTTTTCAGGACCAGAACTTTTAGAGATCAGAATACATTTAACATTTCTCTCTTTTATTTTCTGAAAAGTAAAATCTAAGAATTTCTTTATCTTTTCTTTTATCTCTTCATTTAAATTTGAATCTCTCTCTGAAGTGAAATTAAGATGGAGTAAAGCTCCTTCTTTTTCTTCACTATAAAAAACTAAGATTATATCTCCATCAGAAAATTTGCTTTCAGTCAAATCTTTAAAACCTCTACCCACACAGAGCATATTAGTTAAACCCGTAATAGAAGGAGAAATAGGTGTGTAAGAATCTAAACAATACTTTTTAATAGCTGAACTTGCAAAAATTACATCTTTCCAATATTTTTGCAGATAATTTTTATTTCTTAAATTTTCCAGAGTCTTTAAAATCTTTACAAAGAATTGGTAACTGCTCTTTGAAGTATTTACTTTTTGTTTAGTATTCCATCTTACTAACCAGAAAAGCTTATGGAGGAATGCAAGTGCAATTAAGTAAGGGAAAGATTCTAATTCTAAATTATTTAAAGGATGTAAAGAAAGATTTTGATAAGTATTTATTAAATTTATAAAGCTATCAAATTCTAATTTCTCATCTATCTCATAAAGATCTGTTCTGGTCAAATCATAAGCTCTTATCTCTTCTCTTGCTGTATCAAAATCAAAGACTCCAACTACTTCTTTATTAGAGAATTTAAGATTAGACAGAGTGTAATCTCCATGGATAATAGATTTAGGTAACTTTAAATAAGTCTTTTGAAATTTCTCTTTTAGTTCTTCTATTACTTTTAATATTAAAGGATAACTTTTGATTATTAACTCTTTAAAAGGTGAATCTTTTTCTTCTTTTACTCTCTTATAATAATTTTGGAAACGAATTAACCTTTTGTCTCTTCCTCCTTTAAAATTCATCAAAGGATCACATTCTCTATACGCAGAAGCTCTTAATAAATTGCGAGGAGATAAGAGTGTATAATGGTGTAATTGAGATAGTTTCCTTAAAGCATCTTTAAATTGTGAGGAATTTAGTTCTTGCAGAGAAAGAGTTCTTCCTTCTATATAAGTATAAAGAAAATAAATATTGTTATTAAATTCTGTGAAAGGTAAATTATATTTGTTCAAAATTATTTTGGGTAAAGGAAAGTTGGGATCTTTCTTATTAAGAAAACTTATCAAATAGTATTCTAAAATAGCTCCTTTTTCATCCCAAGGAGATTTTTTAAGCACAAATTTTTTTGTTTCTGTAATGATTAATACTATTCCTGATATATTTGAATCGACGGGCTGAATCTCTTTTATCTTATCCAATTTATAATAATCTGAAACTCGCTCTGCTTCCTGTAAACTATCAAAATGACAGATTCTGTGTCTGTGAATCTTTTCTTCTCTACTGATAGATGAACTTGCTCTTTTTGCTAACTGTTTTTGGGTAGAAATCTTTGAAGTTAAATCTATTGAAAGAGGTCTTCCATCTTTATCTAAAATTGGAAATCCATCTTTTGTTTGTTTAAATATTATTTTTATAGGTTTACCTTTTCTAACTATAACATCTACAACTGCATTAGAATAACGAGGAGATTGAAATATAACTTTTCCTCCCAAATATAACTGTCCCCAAGAATTTAAAGTAAAATTACAAATTTTATGGTTAGTTAACTTCTTTAACTCTTGTGGAGTAACTTTTTTGTAAAAATATCTTTCTGTTTCTTTTGAATCTAAGTTGTAAATGAGACTGGTATATTCCCATTTATTCTCAACAGGCCAATAAACCTTTGTTATTATTGCTTTCTCTAAACTCTCTCCTTTCATTAATAAATGTGCGTAAGTGCTTTTTGTCTTAGTATTTGTAATCCATTTTCTACCAGCAAAATATATGCTTTTATTTTTCAATAGAGGAACAAACTCTAACCTTAAAAGATCTTGAACAGATCTTAACAATCTCTCTAAATCTGAACAGAATATAGTAGTTAAAAATGAATCTAAAAGTTTGCCTCTGGCCTCATCATAAGCTAAAATGAGTTGAATGTACCTTTTTGCTGATATTAAATAAAGAGCAGTTGTAATACCTTTATAAACGAATCGAATGTATTCTGTTCCAGGTTCAGCATCTTTTAATTTTGCAGTTTTTTTACCATTACCTATCTTTACTCTCTTGTCACTGCTAACTCTTTCTATTAAAGCGATCTTATCTTCTGATTTTTTTGGGTATGGATTAGCTAAAACATATCCGTATTTTCTAGCAATCTCTTTGACTTTAGATGAATCTAAAGAAGAACTTGAATTTCTTCTTTTAGATTCTTTTCTTGCTTGGAAAACTACTCTTTCCATAATTTTTTCATTAAAATCATTATTAAAATCGATAGGACTGCTGGTCTTGTAAGAAGTAGATTTAATTCTTTCTAAAACTTCTATAGGAAAGCCTTGCGTGCGGATTTTTTTCCATATTTTATTTAACTCTTGGAATATCTCTTCTTCATTAATACTATTTATCTTTAATGTCTTGTGTAATTTTCTTATTTGAACTTTCCATTTTTCAGGATTAAATCCTTTTAAGATTAAGAGTGTTCTTTTTACAGCTTTAACCTTTTCATCAGAATTAGATGAGTTAATATGTGAGAGACATCTATTCAATAATCCATTGAGTTCAAAAGGATTAATAAAAGAGCCAGAGGAAAAATAGAATGAGATTAGAATCTTTTCTTTTAAAGGAAATATTAACCATCTTCTTTGGAGATAAAAATCATCTCCTTCTTTTATTACTTTAGCATTTGTATTATATTTTTTGAGATAAAAATTCAGTGTCTTAATAATTTCTTTTAACACCTTTTTATCAAAGTAACCTAAACCTACTCTTACATCTAAATCTCCAAGTAATTCGTAAGGAACTTTTCTGTCTCCTAAAGCAAGGATACTTCCAAAGAGTTCTAATTCTATGTTTAAACTGTTCTCTGTTTCTTTGAGAATATCTTTTAGCAGTCTTACATTTAAAAATTTATCTTCAAATATAGAAGAACTGGAATTCTTTTTGAGAATCTCTTCTAACACTTTTCTCACAAGGATCTTTATATTTGTTTTTTCCTTTAACTCCTCTTGAGAAACAGAAAGTCTTTCAATTAAAGAATTAATCTTTTCAGAAGGATAGTTCTTAATTTCAAAGAACTTTTCCTTTATATCTAACTTAAGAGACCAACCTTCTTTTTTTAGTTGATAATGTAAATCTCTAAATCTCTCTTCAAATTCTTTCCTTTTCTCTTCAAAAAATTCTTTTTCTTTTTTCTTTTTTTCTTTTTGAAGCTTTTTTATTTTTCGGAAGAAACTTTTTGAAGATTTTCTTCTTCTCTTACATAGTTTTTGAAATACTTCTTGAAATCTCTCGTAAAATTCCTGTAAGATTTTTTTATACTCCTCATAAACCTTCTCAAACTCTTTATGGACTTCTTCAAAATCTTTACTAAATCTCTTATAAATTTCTTCAATTTCTTTTACAGGATAAAATTTCTCTATTTCTTTTAAAATAAAGATTAAGATTATTTTCTCTTCATTTTCTTTTATCTTTTTTATTTTTTCCTCTGCATCTTTAACAAAATTCTCAAATACCTCTACTCTTTTCTCTCCTTGAAGAGCCTTTTTAAATTTGAGAAGCTCTTCTCTTTCATTAAATAGGTACTTTATTATTTGAAAAATCTTTCTAACATTAACAGTTTGAGGTTTTTTCTTATACTTTACATCAACAACTACACGATTTCCTTTATCATCCAGTATAGGGTAACCTTCTCTATCTTCAATAAACTTTACAAAACGTTTCTTTCCATTTATTACTTTAGCCTCAACTTTAGCTTCAGGAAACTGACTAATGCTAAGCCAGTAATCTCCTACTTCTAAAATTCCCTTTTTATCTGTTCTAATATTGGAAATAATATAGCTCTTTAACTCAGTGCCATCTGGAAGGATTAGTTTACCACAACTCAATTTTTCAAAAACACCAATTAACTCTCCTTTCTCAAAAGATTCAGGAGAGGCGTTTTCAGGTACTTTATAAATTAAAGATAATTCTTTGGTAATTGAAGGTTTTCCTTCTTCATCTTTTACTGTAACAGATAATATAAATGCTTTTTTTCCTGTAGGATTCAAAATTTTAATAATATCAGCTCTCTTATGACTGTAAAGTTTGCCAAAATTTACCCAATACTTACCACCGAGATAAAGTAAACCACATTTATTTAAACGATAATTATGGATTTCATAATCTTCATTTAGCAGATTGAATTCATCTTCAGATAGCTTTTCCCAGAAAGAAGTTGTGTACTTTCTAATAGATTTTTTCCAAACAAGGGCAAATTCTACATCTAAATCTGTTTCTAAAGAAAATACTCTAAAAATGATCCCTTCTTTAACTATTAATCCTACTTTCTCATTTTCGTGTGCAGCACCAAAATGTGCCCAAAATCGTGGTTTCTTAGGCAAACTACCATCGACTAAAGGTCTTCCTCCTCCTATCCATAACATGCCTTCTTTTTTTAAGTAGGTATAAATAGTAACATCTTTATACTTAACAAATTTTCTAAAAGGAATTTTCCCAATATAAACATCAATAATTTCTCCTGTTTTATTGTCTCTAACCTGCAAAAATTCTTTTAAGAAACTATCCTTTAAGAAAAATATTCTCATAGGTATACCGTCTTTCATCTCCAATTCATACTCCAAGTTAGCATAAGCTTCTGACTTTATGTGGGATTTACCTAATCTTAACTCTCCACTTTTAGGAAGCTTTCCTTTAATGATTACATGCCCTAATTTTTTTATATACTCTTGCTTTTCTCTGTGAGGTATCTCATCCTTATTTATTACTTTTATTTTCTCTTTACCACCAAAAGACCTCTCAATCAATTTCTCCCAGATATACCTTCTCAATTCTTTTTTATTTAGATCTATTCCTCCTTCTTTTGGATGAAAAATTGCTTTCTGCAAAAGGATTATTCCTTTTTCCCCTTTATTGAGAAGTTCTTCTACTTTTTCTTTTGTTATCTCTTTTATAAGTGAACTAGAGGAAGTTAGCTCTTTAATTGTCTCTTCTACTCTATTGGTAATCTTAAATAAATTTAAATCATCTTCTCTTATATATCTTTTCTTTAAAAGCGCCTTTCTTATCCATTCATGCCATCTTTGCCAGTAGTCTTCACCGAACAATATTATCTTGCGCTTCCTTGTTTTCTTAGTTTGGATTAAAACGAGAATTTCAAATAAAATATCTAAAGTCCTAAAATCAGCAGGAAAGAATACAAAACTATCACTGTGTTTTGTTAAAGCTATTTTCTGTAGGAAAATATAGTTCAGTTTAAGAATTAAATTTGTAAATACTGAGAAGTTGTATCTTTTTGTGACTACTCCTACAGATTTTGCATTAATTAAATTTTCAGTTTGAGCTTTCTTTATTCCTCTGCCTAAAGCTTGATAGATTCCACTTTTAGATAAATGCAATATATTAAAATTTTTCTTAGCTAAATAAAAACTTAACTCTTCTGCACAGTTCCCATTTCCAATAGCATAAAAGACTTTATTTATCTTCTCTATTTCTTCTTTCATCATTTCTAATTTTTTCCTAATGAACAAAGAGGAAGAGGATTTCTCTGCAGAAGAAATATAAATTATAGAAAATTCTTTTGATTCTTCACTGAAAAGAGAAGGTAATAAAGGTCTCTCTGTTTTATAGATAATTTTAAAACCTGCTTTTCTGACTATTGCTGAAAGTTCTTTTAATCTGTAAAAACCTTCTGCTAAATTTTTGGTATTTTGAGAAGAGGTAAATTTAGGATTAATAATAATCAATTTACCTTTAGTTTTAAGAACCCGTTTAACTTCAAAAAGTGATTTGAAAGCATCCATATGGGGGAGAGAATAAGGAAATATTACTACATCAAAAAAATTAGATTTAAAAGGAAGATGATGGACATCGGCTACTATTGTTTTTAAATCTTGGTTTTTGACAGCCTTTGCCATTTCAAGTACAATATTCACACAAATAATTTGGTTATTTCTTGCAAGTTCTTTTTCTAACTCTCCTCTTCCGCTACCCACAGAAAGAATTTTTTTATTTTTTATTTCCCGAGATAAAAAGAAAATTAGCTCAGGCATTGAAATAACAGTGTAAAACTTCAAAAATTTAAGAGGGATTTTCTTCCAACCTTCTTTACCTATTTGTTTGTAAGCTTCATAAGCAAAAGGTGGGAAATTTTTCTTCAAGATAGAAGAAGCTCTTCCATTCTTAGAAAATTCACTGATTAACTTGCGTAATTTATCTAATACTTTCTTTATCTCCTTTTCTTTAGGTTGAACTCCATAAGGAAAGGAGTTTAAAATCCAGGATAAAATTATTTCCTGCTCCTTTTTAGAAAGACATCTAAACGCTTGAGTCAAAATTTCGTTTTCAAAGATGCCCTTCTTTAACTCTTCTAATCTTATCTTGTTTATTACCTCTTCTTCAACAGAGATTCTCTGGCCAGAAAGAATCTTCTTCAAAGTCAGAAGATTTCTACTATTATGGTTAATGTGACTTTCTCTTAGAGGAGCTTCTAAAAAAATATTTCTGTACAAAATTCTATTATTCTGCTTACGTAAATCTTTATAGAATCTCTTTAAATCTTCTTTAACATAATCTTGAAAGGGAAGTACTGTTTTACTATTCAACTTCAGCTCAGTATATCTATCGACTATCTCATATAATCTTATCACTCCCTCACTTATTAAATCTTCATAATAGTCTGAAGAGGGATTAAAAATTTCAGCTACTACCCTCTTAACCAGCCAAATATAACTCTCAACAAATAAACTCTTTGCCTTCTTATCACCCTCTTGAATTTTTCTCATTAATTCTACTTCTTCAGTGGAACTAAAAGTTTTTGGATTGTTATAATAGTTTTTTATAGTGAAAGGAACTGAAGGCTTCTTTCTTTCTTTCTCAATCCCCTGGCAAATTTCTAAATACTTTTTTGCTTTTACAAGTAAATTTTCTCTCTCGGGGAAATCAGTCAAATTCTTTCTTAATATTCTTATTAAGTGTTTGAATTTACAGATTGCTTGCTTGTATTTCCTTTGAGAAAATAACTTTTTGCCCTTTTGATAAAGAGTTTGTATACACGACAATTGTTTTTTTAATTCTTTTTGTTGCTTTTTTAACTTTTGTTTCTCTAATCTTTTCTCTCGCTTTTCTAACTTTTCTTTTCTTCTTAATTCTTCAATATGACTCTTTGCCTTTTCAGAAAGCTCCTCTTCTTCTCTAATAGGAATCACTCTTCTTTTTCTTATACGAATTATCTCACTAAATAACTTCTTAGCTTTTCTATATCTACCTTCAGAAAGCAATTTTTCTGCTCGAGTATAGAGCTCCCTAGAAGTCTCTGATCTCAAACTCTGCAAAAGTTGAGATCTTTTTAATATCTGTCTTTTTATACTTTTTTTAACATCAACAACTAAAGGATTCCCTTCAACATCCAGTATGGGATTACCTTCTTTATCTTTAATAAACTTTACGAAACGCTTTTCTCCATCTACCACCTTAGCTTCAACTTCAGCTCCAGGAAAGTAACTAAATTTACCCCAATAACCCCCTACATCTAAAATCCCATTAGTATCGACTTTGATATTGGAAATAACATATGTCTCTAATTTGGTGCCATCTGGAAGGATTAACTTATCACGCCTCAACTTCTCAAAAACCTCAACCAAATCTTCTTTAGCAAAAGATTCAGCAGGAGCATCTTGAGATACTGTATAAATTAAAGAAAGTTCTTTAGTAATTAAAGGTTCTCCTTTTTCATTTTTTACTGTAGCAGCTAAGATGAATGCTTTTCCCCCTGTAGGATTCAAAATTTTAATAATATCGACCCTCTTATAACTGTAAGGTGCACCAAAATCTATCCAATCCTCTCTACCACCAAGATGAAGTGAGCCATCTTTACTTAAACGATAATTGTGGATTTCATAGTCTTCATTTAGCAGATTAAATTCATTTTCAAATAGTTTCCCCCAGAAAGAAGTTGTATACTTTTTCTCAGATTTTTTCCAAACAAGGGCAAATTCTACATCTAAATCTGTTTCTAAGGAAAATACTCTAAAGACCACCCCTTCTTTAACTACCACTGCTACCTTTTCGTTTTCATGCTCAATACCAAATTTTGCCCAATATCGGGGTTTCTTAGGCAAACTACCATCGACTAAAGGTCTTCCTCCTCCTATCCACAAAATACCTTCCTTTCCCAAATAGGTATGAATAGTAACGTCTCTATACTTATCAAATTTTCTACGGATGATTCTCCCGATATGAACATCAATGACTTCTCCTGTCTCATTATCTCTAACCTGCAAAAATTCTTTTAAGAAACTATCCTTTAAGAAAAATATTCTCATAGGTATACCGTCTTTCATCTCCAATTCATACTCCAAGTTAGCATAAGCTTCTGACTTTATGTGGGATTTACCTAATCTTAACTCTCCACTTTTAGGAAGCTTTCCTTTAATGATTACATGCCCTAATTTTTTTATATACTCTTGCTTTTCTCTGTGAGGTATCTCATCCTTATTTATTACTTTTATTTTCTCTTTACCACCAAAAGACCTCTCAATCAATTTCTCCCAGATATACCTTCTCAATTCTTTTTTATTTAGATCTATTCCTCCTTCTTTTGGATGAAAAATTGCTTTCTGCAAAAGGATTATTCCTTTTTCCCCTTTATTGAGAAGTTCTTCTACTTTTTCTTTTGTTATCTCTTTTATAAGTGAACTAGAGGAAGTTAGCTCTTTAATTGTCTCTTCTACTCTATTGGTAATCTTAAATAAATTTAAATCATCTTCTCTTATATATCTTTTCTTTAAAAGCGCCTTTCTTATCCATTCATGCCATCTTTGCCAGTAGTCTTCACCGAACAATATTATCTTGCGCTTCCTTGTTTTCTTAGTTTGGATTAAAACGAGAATTTCAAATAAAATATCTAAAGTCCTAAAATCAGCAGGAAAGAATACAAAACTATCACTGTGTTTTGTTAAAGCTATTTTCTGTAGGAAAATATAGTTCAGTTTAAGAATTAAATTTGTAAATACTGAGAAGTTGTATCTTTTTGTGACTACTCCTACAGATTTTGCATTAATTAAATTTTCAGTTTGAGCTTTCTTTATTCCTCTGCCTAAAGCTTGATAGATTCCACTTTTAGATAAATGCAATATATTAAAATTTTTCTTAGCTAAATAAAAACTTAACTCTTCTGCACAATCATAATAGAAGCTATTTTTCTTAATATTTTGTGAACCAATGATTGCAACTGCAGGTTTTAAATTTAAAGAATAGATATTGGCTACATCTGATAATACTTTGTTCATATCTATTTTTTTAGACCTTCTTTTACAATTTTTATCGAATAATTCCTTTATTTCAGAAAGAGAATCTTTTACAACAAAGCTTTTTAAATCTTCTTTATCTAAAAAACCTTCTTTGGCACTTTCTTCTAAAATTTTCTCTAAACCACCATAGAAATCTGTATCTAATAAAACTACAGGTACATCTTTTTCAATAACACCTTCTTTTTTAAGAGCTAATATTTCAAAAATTTCATCTAAAGTTCCAAAACCACCTGGTAAACTTACAAACCCACACGATGATAAAACAAAAGCTAATTTTCTGCTGTAAAAATAATGAAAGAGTAAATTTAAACTCGCATAATTTTCTGTAGACTCAAAAGGAAGTCTCATTTTTAAACCTACAGTCTTTTTTGCCTCTTTTGAGACTGCTTCCATTAATCCTGGACCTCCACCAGTTACTATAAAATAATCACCACTTAGCAATCTACCTAAGTCTTTGGCTAAGTTATAGTAATAAGTGCCTTCTCTTTCCCTGGCTGAGCCAAAAACACCAATACCTTTTTCGATCGATGATAAGACTTTATTGACTTTTTCTATCTCTTCTTTTACTTTTTTAAATCTTTGAAGTATTGAACTTGAAGATTTTGAATCATCAATAATTGAAACTTTCTTAATAAGAATAAAAAATATCTCTTGGTCAATAAATTTCTCTATCTCTAAAGAAAACCTAAAAAGCAAATCTTTTATCTCTTCTTTTTCAGGTAATTTATCTAACGGAAAAGGAAGGAATTTCTTTAGTTTTTTATCTATAAATTCTTTTCCTTCAGGATGAGATATAATTATCTTTCCATCTTCTTTTAATACTCTAAAGGCTTTTTCTATAATCTTTTCTTTCTCTTTCAAATTAGACCAGACTGCATTAAAGAAAATATAATCTATAGAATTTTCTTCTAACTCATCTAATAAAGGAGAAACATCTTTATGATAAATCTCTAATTCGAAAATCTCATTAAATTGAGAATTTAATTTTTGATAATTTTCCTTTAGTTTCTCTATCATCTCTTTTGATAGCTCACAAGCAATTACTTTAGAAGGTCTGTATTTTGCAAAATAAGAAAATAACACTCCTGTACCTGCTCCTACATCTAAGATTACACTTTCAGGTTTAATTTGAGCTTCTTTTACTATCCTTTCTAATCTTTGCTTTAAATATGAGGGGAATCTATCTAAGCTTAAAATATCTGAAGTGTAATCAAAAAATCTTGCCTGAAGGTTGTAATACTCTTTGGTATTCTCTTTTAGTGAAGGAGGAGTTTCAACTAATTTAAGGAAAATAAGCAAATCTTTGATTTGGGATTGAAATTTTTGAGGTAAGAACGATAACTCTATCTCATTTAAAGTCTTTCTTTTTGGAGGAGCATTGATTTTAATAACTGAAAGAAGTTTTTCTAAAATGGGCTTAGGTAAAACTTCTTTTAAATTTTCTTCTATTATTTTCAAAGCTAATCTGTACTGATTTTGAACATCTTCATAATGCCCCAGATTCTTAAACAACTGAGAATAGAAAGAAAGAATAATCTTCTTTATCTTAGAATCTATCTTTGAAGACTCAATTGGAGAAGAAGATCTTTCTAAAAATTCTTTTATTACTTTACATTGCTTGAGTATCTCTTGTGGGGAAAATTCATTATTTATTATTACTCTTGCATATTCTTCTTCTCCAGGAAATAAATGGGTTTCAAGAAAATAAAGAGCTCTTTTTTCTACTTGGGAAAGTTCTAAATAGTCAAAGTATCTCTCTGATTTTACCCAACGATATATGAAATTATGAATTAAATTCGCAGGTTCAGTTTTTACATACCACTTATCATCGAACTCATCTAAGAAACATCTGTATCTTAAAGCCTGTTCTCCTTCAATTATATAAATTTTATCTTTAGGAATTATGTACTCTAAGATGTCACCTGTTAAAGCGTCAATAAGTATTTTACTATCTTTTTCAATGCAAATATCTTTTAACTTAGTATTTTTTAAGTAATCTTCAACTTTTTTGGCTCTTTCAGGAGCTTTTATTTTTACTTCTTTAATTTTATTTTTCACCTCTTCTCCTACCAGTTCTATTAACCTTTTCTCTCTGATTTCAGAAGGAGCATCTAAAACCTCATAATCTAACTCCTCTTTAAAAAGTGCTCTTTTTCTTTCTTTTTCTATTTTTCTTAAATCTATTTTTAATCTATCTCTTATAATCTGTAAGTAAAAAGGAAGAACAAAAGGCTTTCCTTCAATTATATGATAGACACTAATCATAAATCTATCTATTTCAAAAGTATTATAAGGATAAGGTCTTTTGTCTGTTCTTCTGTCTTCAGGTAAAAGATATCTATCTACCTCAACAACACAAATCTTATCAGCTAAATACTTTAAATCTTTATCCATATATTCTTTTAACTTCTTTATTAAATATCCTTTTCCAGAAGCAAATTCTCCTCCCAAAGCAATTATTAACCTTCCTTTTTTGAGTTCATACATTTTCTTTAATCTGTAAGCTAAAGTTTGAGGTGCTTCTTTTATGTTTAAATAGATGCGTTCTGCTAAATGACGTAAAGCAAACATTCTCCATTCTTTGTAAGATAAACTAAAGATACCATTGATTATCGTAGCTGTATTCAAAATTATTGCTAAGTTATCTTCTTTTACAAAGAAAGAAAAGATACCTGCTAAAAGAGCAATTAAAGAACTCATAAATACACCTGCACCACCTATTGTTACTAATTGATGAAAACTACCTATTTTAGGATAGGTAATCCCTTTTTTTGAAATCTCTATCTTTAACCAATATCCTAACTTTAATCTGGCAACTAAACTGTGAGCAAATTCATGTAAAAAGATAGAGACCAAATATGTAAAGAACACTAAATTAATAATTTGAACAGGCTCAAATAATCTTCCAAATCGAATAAAGACCAAAACAAAAGAAATCACCAAAGCTGAGATTAATCTGTGCCAACTTAGAGCTATCTCAGAAGTATGTATTGAAGAAGAGGCTTTTTTCAGCTCTTTTGGAATATCTTGAAAATAAATTCTGGATATATTTTCTGTTATTCTCTTTACTTTGCTTACATTTTTTCTTTCCATTGCTTTCAGAATCTCTTTAAATTTTTCAGATAAGACAATTTCAAATTGCAAAGCGCAATATTTTTCTTTTCTAATTCTCCTGTAAATTTTAAAAGCTAAGTTTATGTAAAATAGAATTGAAAGAAAAGAGATAGCTATAGGAAGATTTTCTTTTTTAACTTCATAACCTATTATTGGAAAGTAATAGTGAGAAAATTTATCTTCAAAAAACTTGATTTTACCAAAATGTGAAAGGAAGGTTAAAATAATCTTTATCTCTTTTTGGAACTTTATTATTTCTTTTAAATATTTCTCCTTATCTATTTCTTTACTGAAAATTCCTTCATTGAAGAGCTCTATTCCTATCTCAAAATCTCCTTCAATAATTCCTAACTCCAACATAAAAATTAAGTTAGCAATAATTACATCTATATGATGAGAAGTTATTATTAACTTTGGAGAGAGCTTTTCTATAGAGCTAAGTTCTTCTAACAAGAAAGATTTTGAAGAAGGATCTAAAATAATCTCTATGAATTGATCAAAGAATATAGAATTTAAACCCCTGATATCATTGATAATCACATTAAATAATCTTTCTAAAAAGAAGGGGATCTCTTCAGAAAAGATCTCTTCATTTACAAAATATCTGAATATAAACATATCCAAAAATAATTTTTCTCCTGAAAGAAAACTTTCTTGAAAACTCTTTGAAAAATCATTTAAAATAATTTTTCTTGTTATATAAGCTAATCTCAAAAGAGATTGAGGATCAAAACTAAATTTATTCTTTTCTAAATTCTTAAATATATCAAAGAGGATCTCAAATGGCGCTTTTTCAGAAAGTCTCAAAAGTTGTAGAGTTGCTCTTTCTCTTATTTTTCTATCCTGATTTTTTAACTTTTGAAGTAAATCATAGCAAGAAAGAGAGCTCAATGAACTACTTGCATTTTTGGACTCTTTTCTTAAAGGAGGCAAAATTTCTTTTCTTATCAAAATATCCATAAATGCACTTAAAGCTAAAGCTGTATCTTTTGCTTGAGGAATTTCTAATAAAGTTTGAGGCCAATTCCAAAGGATAACAAAAAGATTTGAAGTAGAAAGACCACCTGTAATTGAAGCTAATTCTCTGATGCTATTTAAAAGGGTAGCTCTTAAACTCATTATCATTTTTATAAGAGTTCCTATTAACTCAAATTCATCTTCTTTCACAAAGATCTCAACGATTTTATCTTCAACTTTATATCTATATTTATTAAATCCTTCAAATTGCCATCTATACTCTAAGAGCTGTGGCAAAAAGAATAAAGGTCTATAACTTATCTGTGTCTCCATTGCTTTTAATGTAGAAAAAAGCTCAAAGATTTCTTTTGATAACTCTTGAAAAGCAGAAAGAAAATAGAAACTTCTGCCTATCTCTAACAATAATTCTTGAAGTTTTGAAATCTCCTCCAAACTAACATTCTGAACCCCTCTTAAATAATCTACCAATTTTATAAATTCGATTAATACTATCTCAGTTGAATCTAATAAATCAGACTGAACTTTTGGTACTTTACTTCTGATAAAATTAAATTTATTAAATACTCTTTGATAATAAGGTAAATCAAAGATAGAAGAACTGGTTTTAGAAATTTTTTCTTTTGCTTCTTTAGAAATTGTAATTTTATCTTCAATCTTTTCTTTTTTCTTTCCTTTCCTTAGAAACTCTTGGCTTTGAGATCTTTTTTGGAATCCTATTCTAAAAATAGATAAAATCTTTTGAATAGGCAAAATAGAAGAACTTGAAGAAGATAAAAGAGCTTTAAAGATTTTAAGGTAATCTAATAGATGTCTTATACTTGAATAATTCAAAAATACATTATTTTGAGCTTCTTTTGCTCTTCTGTAAGCTTCTTTGGGATTTTTAAAGCATTCTAAAATCTTTCCTGCTGTCTCTTCAGGAGTATACTTTAATCTTCCTTCTATTTCTTTTCCTTTTACTCCATATCCATACTTATCCTCTCCTACTAAGTGTTTTGGTCCTCCTACATACCCTGCAATCACTAATTTTCTCTTACTCATACCTTCTACAATAGTTAAACCTAAACCTTCTTTTAAAGATTTCTGTAAGATGATTGTAGCCTCTCTCTGTAAAGCATTTATTATCAAAGGTGCATAATCTATGTTAATAATATAAATTTCTCCATTCCTCCAGATAGTTCCTTTAGGAATCAATTCTCTTTTCAAAGGTTTTGTCCTTCTAAGGTTTAAAGAATAGATTAATCCTTTTAGAATCTCTCCTGCTTCTGGATCGTCTTTAGCCATATTTCCTGCATAAACAAGCTGAATATTTATACCTTCATCCTCCAAAGCTTCTTTTGCCATCCTAAAAGCTTCTACTACTCCTTCAGGATCCTTCCAAGGATCAAATCTTGATATCTGTAGTATTAAAGGTTTATTTACATTTATTCCTAAACTCTCTAAAACATAGAAGATAAAACCTTCAGGTAAAGGTATATTTTTTGGAGATAACAGATTAATGCTTGCAGGAACAAGATATATAGGAATTTCATTTTCTAATTCTTTCAAAACAAATTCTTCAAAATGGAATATAGCTGCATCATATTCTTTAATAAAAGGTAACAGGTAATCTACAATCTCTTGATTGGGAGAAGATAAGTCTATATGACATCTCCAAATTTTTTTTATATCTTTTTTAACTTTAGATAAAGCTAACAATACAGCTAAAAGAGGTTGAGGATCATGGCAAACTACAATATCAGCTTTTTCTAATTCATCTTTAATTCTATAAGCTATATATTTACTGTTTTCTTCATAAATCTTTTTCATCTCTTGTGTAAGCTTAATTTCTCTATTTCCTTGCAACATATTATGGAAAACTTTTGTAACCTCAAAGAATCTTTTATCTTTAGGTTTTATAACTACCCACTTTGTATCTAAGCCTAAAGAATTTGATAAAGGTATCATCCATTCTAAAATCTCAGCTACTCCTCCGCCTACTCTTGTAGAATTTATATGCACTATTTTTACTCCTTTTAACTCCTTGCTGATTTTTCTTATTTCATTTATCTGGTTATTTATTCCTTCTATTACTCCTTTAGAGAGTCTTTCTTTTCTACACAGTTCTAATAAAAGTTCAACATATTTATTGAAACCTTCTTTTCTCCAGCTTAAATATTTCTTTTCCAATTCTAAAGTTTTATTTATAACTTTTCTGTAATCTGTGGGCTTTTTTGATTTTTTAAATATATAAAGTAAATTCTTTCTATCTACAATTAAAGGCTTTATTATTCCTAATTCTACAGCTAAATTTTCACATTCTCTTGCCTGTTTTTTCAACTCTATCAGAGTTTTCTGGATATCTTCTTTTGAAATACCTAATCTTTGTGCAATTCTGTCGATTAACTCTTTTATAAACCAATTCATTTCAATCTGTGATTCTCCTCCCAAAAATCCCACAGAAGGTATTCCTCTTCCTTTTTCTCTATATAAAGCCCAGCTGAATATGCTTAAAGGTAAAAACTTTCCTTTTTCTACTTCTAAGATTACATAATAGACATCTAAAAATTCAGATAAAATTTTATTTAATTCCTCAGATTCCTTTAATTTTTTAACGAATTCTTCAAATACTAATGCCTTAAAGTATCTGTAAGATGATAACTCATCTTTAGAGAATCTACCTTTTAAAGAATTTTTGAGATAAAAACTAAATTCCTTCTCATTTAGAATTTCTCTTAAATAATCTGAGAATAATTCTATTTCTGAAAGGAGCACTCCTATGCGAGTAAGATAAAAAATGTAAGGATATTTTAGAGTAACTCCTTTGGGAAAAGGTGTAACCAAAATCTTTCCACACAGTAATTCTACAAAAGAAAGTTTTTTATCTTCTACTCTTGCCCATTTAATAAAATCTTTAGACTCTTCAACAATAAAAGCTATTTTTCTTACTTCGAACCACTCACTTTTAAAATTCTTAATCCAGTTTAAGAATTTATCTCGAACTTTTTCATTTATAAAATAATTCAAAATTAAATTATCTACAGGTGAAAGTTCTTTAAAAATTTTCAATAAAGATTTATTTTCTTCTAAAAATCTCTTTATTATCTCCTCTTTTAAAAATAAACCTTCTTTAATTTCTAAACATCCAGATAAGTTGTTTACTAATTCTTTTACACCTTTTTTAGAATAAATCTCTCCTTTTAATAACCCTTCTAATTTCTTTTCTACTTTACAAAATTCTTTTTCTAAAGCTCTTGCTTTCTTCTTACCTGAAAGAGCTAAATCTATTCCAAGAGACATTAAGAATCTTTCTCCTTTCTTCTTAACTTTTTCTAAAAGCTTTTCATATATATCAAAAACATCAACACCTTTTACTTTTTTAGGTATCCTTAAAGGAAATCCTTCTAAATACTCTAACATCACTTCTTCTTTAGAAGGAGGCAGATACATTAATTCTTTCTTCTTAAACTTCTTTTTAAACTTTTTGACTAATTTTGAAAACTCAATTATTTCTTTTTCTAATGATTCCTGAGCATGCATTTTCTTTAAGTTTTCATCTTTTATCTCTTTGAGTTCCTTAAAGAAAGTAGCTAATCTTGCTCTATACAAAGCTACAAAGCAGTTTAGAATATCACCTTTGGGAATATTTGAATAAAAGTAAGCTAAAATCAAACTAAATACAATTTTTGCCCAATCTGAAGGATCTAGTTTGAACTTTTCTATTTCTTTTTTGGTTAAATTCTCTAATTTTCTATAGAAGAAGGGAGGAAAGACTCTTTCATAGAGGTAAGTTTTATACCTTTTAAAATTGTCTATGAAAGACTTTATCTCTTCAGATACATTTAATTCAACAGGAGGTGCTCTTAAAAGAAGTGGTTCTCCGTAAAAAGGAGGTTTAACAGGTATAAACTCCTTTTTGGTATAGATATATTCAAAATTTCTCTCAATTTCATTAAAGAGTGTTTTTACAACTTCTCTTAATCTTAAAGGATATTTGTAAGGTGAATGTATTTGGAGTTTGGTCCCTAAATAAGTTTGGCAAATTTTTAAATTACTTACGATAGCTTTTATACACAAATAAATATCTATTCCATACCTACCAACATCTGTCTTAAAAAATAATTCTTCTTCATCTTCTAATAAAGCTTTGAAAGCATTTTTATTTATAGCATAAACTCCTCCTATAGGTTCTTCTATCTCATATCCAAAAAGAGTAAGTAAAATAGGTCTTACTATGTGATCAGTAATTCTTTTTCCCTCAATAGGTCTATTAAATACAGGAAATACAAAATCATAACCTGCCATTATAGGTTCATATAATTTTCTTATCCACTCAGGCTGAATTCCCTGGTTTTCTTTTCTTAATAAATCTGCTTCTAAAATAATCAAATCAGAATTTAAATTTTGTGCTTTTTCTATCATCTCTCTAATCGCCCATCCTTTTCCTTCTTTTCTTCTTTCTAAAACAACAAATTCTCCATCTATCTTTTCTTCTTCAAAAATCTTTTTGATCTTTTCTTCCCATCTTTTACCAATAAAAGAACTTATGATCAAAAATTTAGCTACTTTCTCAGGATAAATTTTTAAACCTTCTTTAGCTGTCTTTAAAACTCCTTTTAAAGTCTTCAACTCCTTTTCTACTCCTGCAAAAGGAATACCAATTATTATATCTGCTTTATGAGAGAATTTGTTATTCAGACTACTAGAACTTGAAAGGTATGCTTTTAATCTATTTATCCTTTCTTTATCTTCAGGATGAGAAAATCTTGGAGTTGGATGGTCTTTGAATAAATCTTCAATCTCATATCTTTCTAACCTCTTTTTTCTTTCTTCTAATTGAACCTTTTCTTTAAGAGAATCTAATTTTTCTAAAAAGGTGAGAGCTCTGTAAGGATTAAACTTAGCTTTAATAATGTATCTTAAACCTTCTTTATCAGCTTCAAATTCTTGATTGCGAAATTCTTTATATAATTTTTCTTCAAGATTATTTATTTCTGAAGAGAACCAGAGTTTGGCAAATTTTCTTACATGGTTCATTTCAAGATGAGCAATCTCATGGGCAATTGTTAAAGCGAGTTGATCTTGATTAAGTCCTTTTACAGTCATTTCATCTATTTCAATAAAATCAGGAAAGTTATTTCCTCCACTGTAAGCGTAAGCAAAAGTAAAAGGATAAGTTTGAGTTACTATGAGAAAATATTTTTTATTTATCTTATTTTCTTTTAAAATTTTATTGAGAATATTCTTTGCCATTTGGTACTCTGGAGAAGAATAAGAAAATACTTTTTCCCAAAGAGCAATTTTTAGTAAATTATAAAACTTTCTTGTCTCTAAATATCTTTCTATATATTCTTTCCTGTGTTCTCTGTGTGTTGAAATTATAACTTGACATAACTTCTTTGATCTCTCACTTAGTTTTGAAATCAATCCTTTTATAAAGAAAGTAAATTCTGATCTTCTTAATTGAGAAGAGGGTAAAGAAGGCACATCTCCTTTGTATACTCCTTTAACCATATTTAGCATCAATTCAATATCTTTTAAAACTGATTTAACAAATTTATCTTTAAATGGATTACCTATAAATCTTTGAGATAAAACTTGAAGAGAAGCTAAATCTTCTTCAACATTTTCTAAAATCTCATTGAATCTTTCTTGAATTTTTAGAGTAGAACTTGCTTTAGTATTTATAATCTCTTCTAATTTTTTAAGTGTCTTTTCTGAATCTTTTAATTTACTCCATTTATCTATTGCTTTATAAATTATAAGCAACCTTAATTTATATTTTTCTTTTAAATAAGAGATCAACAATTGATTAAGATTTAAAGATAAACTTTTTTCTTCTATCTCTTTTATCCAACTCTCTATTTTCTTTTTGCCTTCTTTTAACATCAACTCCAAAAGAACATTTTCTTTCCATTCTTCTGAGATATTAAGTTTTGATTTTAAATTATCTATATTTTCTTTTATTATTTGAGAATGCTCTTTTTTCTGCTCAAACTCTATTTTTAAATTGTCTGCTCTTTCAATTAAATCTCTGTTTATTATTCCTTTTAATTTTTTAATCTTTGAGAAGAGAAGTTTAATTCTTTCTTCTATTTCTCTCATTTCTTTTAAATCTTTTTCTGTAAGCAATTTGACGTATTCTTCTAAATCTTCAATTTCTTTCTCAATGCTTGAAACAAAAAGGCTTTTTGTGATCTCTTCTATTATCTCTTTCTTTTTAGGTTTAATCTTTAATAAAACATTTACTAATTTTTCTTCATCTAATTTTTTAATATGGAACAACTCTTTAAGAACCTTTAAAATCTCTTCAAAAGAATCTTTATAGTAATCTAAAAAGTAAGTAATTGCATATTCTAAACCTTCTTGTGTAACACCTGCTACTTCTAAAATCTCTCTTTCTGATTCATAAGGTTTTATTTCTTTTTTCTTTATTAATAAAGGATAAAAGCTTAATGCCTTCTTTAAATAAGAGATATCTTTTTCTAAAAGATATTTTTCTAAATAATAAACTATACTAATCTTTTCTTCTCTGGTTTTATTTAATACCTCTTCTGCAATTTTCATAAATTCTTTTGATTTTTCTTTATTTATCTTTTTCCACTCATAATAGAGACCAGTAAGATTTATTTTAGTTTTTAATAATAAGTAAGGTTTTTCTAACTTTTCTAACTCTTTTATTCCTTTTAAATATAACTCTTCAACTTTTTTATATTTTCTTTCTTTATCCTTTTTATCCTTATCAAATTCTGCCAATTCAAAGATAACTACTGCCAAATTCAAATCACACAGTATCTTCTCTTTTGGAGATAAAATTTTTTCTCCCATTTTTTCAATTTCATCTTTAGCTTCTTCTAACAGTTCTTTATTCTTTTCTTTAAGAGCCCATTCTGTATAGATCGTTATCAATGCAGATTTAAATTCCTCAATATTTGGAGTTTTCTCTATCTGTCCTTTTAAGATTTTGATCGCCTCTTTATATTTTGATTCTTCAAAAGCTAATTTTTGAACTTGTGCATATATTTTCATAATCTTAACTTCTAAAAGACTAATTTTCCTCTCTATTTTTTCCATTTCTTCTATTACCTCTAATGCTCTTGTAAAATCTTTCTTGGTCTCATTTCCTCTCTTTAAATACAAAGAAGCTAACAACTCATATAATCCAAGTAAAACTTCTTTTCTT
This sequence comes from uncultured bacterium, assembly GCA_965541615.1. Classification (GTDB taxonomy): domain Bacteria; phylum Omnitrophota; class Gorgyraeia; order Duberdicusellales; family CBEUCJ01; genus CBEUCJ01. The sequence goes on from CBEUCJ010000005.1 coordinate 160,499, forward strand.
TCTTGAGAGGGTAAAGCTACAGTCTTAGCATAAACTATAGTTCTTTTCACCATAGAGATAAGTTTATTTAAATCTTCAGGTGTCTTAATATTTCTTCTTAATTTTTCTATCTGTCTAATTTGAGAACGGAATTTTTTTAGAGTGCTACTTGCATTATAAAACTTTGACATTTCTTCTTTGGCAAGTTGTATGAATTCATCTTGATATTTTGTTCTTATGATTAACTGTGCTAATTTTTCTTTTATTTGAGGAGGAAGATTTATCCACTCATCTAATGATGGAAGATTGTATCCTAACCTTTCTCTTACAAACCAGAATACTATTTCAGAATCGACATATTTAACATCTTCTTTTTGAATAATGAAATCTATCTCTTTAAATTTTAAACCTGTTTTTTCTTTATAATATTCTGCTGCTTTCTCACCTAATTCTCTGCCTCTATATCTTAACCAGAAAATGAAATGATAATGGCTCCATCCCCTTTTATTTAGTCTCTGCTGAATTCCAAAAGGTTTAGAAGGCATATAGTAAACATCTCTAAGATTGGAGATAGTTTCAAAAGGATCATCAGTAGCATACCCACAATCTAAAAGAAAAATTCTGCCTTGAGAGTCTACACCATATTGGGTTATAAAACTATCATGAACATAGATTCCCCTTCTTAAAATAGCTCTATCTAACTCAATTTTCTTCTCAAGAAGTTTTTCTATCTTTTGCCAATCTTTTTCATTGAAAGCTAAAATTAAAGCTTCATCTAAAGGAAGAGTTTTAATCTGCACAATAACATTTTCCCATTTCTTCATTTCTCCTTTAATCTTAATATATAAACTCAAATTCATAATAAAATCTGCTACTAAACCACTTAATTTTTCTTTTGCCTTTTGATAACCTCTCAAAGTAAATTGCTGAAACTCATCTTTAGGAATCTTTATAACAAAATTTAAATCTTTTCTTTTCAAAACAATTGTCTGCCCTGAGTAAATCAAATCTTCCTCTGTGAAGTTGTATTTCTGTATTTTTTCTTGTATTTCTACTGAATTCAAAGAAGAGGAGGCTGATTGAATTCTGGAATCTTTATTTTCATCTTTCTTAAAAACTATTCTTTCATTTTTTCTTGGAAAAAGAATGAAAGAACCGGTCATTGCTAAAGTTAAAAGCACTTTTTTACCAATAGGAGGACCAATAATAATTAAAAATACAGGAGCTAATCCATTCCATAATCCATGTGCAAGAATAGGACATTTTAGAGATTTAGTCTTTACATACAAAGAAGCATAGATAATACCTGGAAAGAATTGGTAAACAGGGATACAATAACCTTTTGAAATATGAGACAATGCAAAGACAATTGAAGAAATAAATATACTCTTTTTTACACCAATATTTAATTTGTTTATAAGCAAACGTCTAAATATCCATTTTCTAAATATTATTTCTTCTATTATAGGCGCGAGCACTGTATCTTGAAGTAAAATTACTCCTATAACCAAAATAGGATTTTTAATGATCTCAAACAATAAGAGTCCATACAAGAATAGATGAATGTTATAAAGGGTAATAACAACTGCTAATTCTTTTAGAAAAGAATTTTTATTCAAGTTATCTATAGCACTGCTTGAAGTCAAAGAAAGAGATTTCTTTTCTTTTCGCCACCAGTCTTCAGTAATTTGTTGAAAACCAATTTTTTCAAAAAATTCCTCCCTGCCACGTACAACCTTTGCCCATAGAGGAATTTTGCCAATTTTATCGGTTAATTTTTCAATTAAAAGTTTAGCTATTCCTTTTCTCTGATAAGAAGAATCTACTTCTATTAAAGCAATTATAAATCCTTCTTCTTCAAAACTCTTTTCTTTAAATAATCCGATTTCTCCTATTTTAAAAATGTCTTTTTTATACCCTAAAAGGAGACCTACTACTTCTTTTTCTATCTTTGCTACAAGAAAAGTAATCTCTTTATCTTTTGCATTACAAAATTCCATTTCCCATACTAACCTTCTAAAATAACGCTTTTTCTTAAACCATTCTTCAAATACTTTATTTATTTCATTAATATCTTTTATCTGGATAATCTCTATATTCATTGATGAGGAAGAAACAAGATCAGCAAACTCTTTATTGAGTCGACTAATAAACCAATCTTTACTTTCTACAGGATACCCTTTATTTAGAAGTTGTTTAGCTAACTGAAAACATTCTTTACTGATACCTAATGAACTTGAACCAAATTCTGGGCTCTTGTAAGGTTGTCTATAAGGAGGTGTTGTAGAAGGAATAAATGGTTTAAATTCAATATTGCAAGAAGGATTTAACAATTCTTCAGCAGATGGGAAAAATGGTCTGTTTGATGGTAAAATAGCTCCAGATAATACTTGCCATAATACAGAACGTATATCAGGCATTTTGTGTTGAGTGTAAAATAAGGCTTTAAGAGCATTTTCATAGCCAAAGAATACTCTATCAAAAAGTTCCTTAAAATAATCTCTCTCTTTTGAAGGTAAAGATCTAAATATTTCTAAAATACTTTTAATAGTTTGCTGTTTGTAAAATTTTATCTCACTAAATATCTCAGAATAATACATTTTGATTTTGTCTTCGGCTATTTTCATCATAAAGGGCACCAATACATGGAGAGTTATCTTTTTTGTATCAACATATTGAGAAAGGAATATAAAAGGCTTAATTATTTCGTAGAGTTTATCTCCAGAAAAAGCACAGTCATCGATTACCAAAATATCTTGAATTCTTTTCTTTTTAATTTTTTCAACGAGTTGATTATCAACAAAATATGGCTGTATTTCTCTAATATTTACAATAAAAGCATTTTCAGGAAGTAATTCTTTTTCTACAAGCAAATCTCTTATCCAAATATCACTTTTCTTATTTTCAGGAGTGCTTTCTTGAAGAATGAGATAAGATCTATCTCTTATTTCATCTTTAAATCCTTCTCCAGCTAACTGTAAGTTTAATTCAAATTCAAATTGATCAACATATCTAATATTTTTAACAAGGAACTCAGCTAATTCTTTAGGAAATCTCTTAGGCTGAAGAGATATCCATTCTTTAGCTTTTTCTTCATCTATATAAGCATCTTCAAAAGGACGAGGAATGATATTTTCTGGAGATATTTTTCTTTTATTATTAAGATAAGTCATAATAATAGCTGATTTACTTTTCTCAGAAAGCTTTTTATTTCTTTCTATTTCTTTAATTGCTTTTAAAATTTCTTGAATTCTTGATAATTCAATGGGAGAAGCAGCTTCTACTCTATTTCTTCCTTTATTTTTTGCAGTGTACAGAGCTTCATCTGCTTTCTTAATCATTTCTTCTATCTGATCAATAGAGTTAACTTTGCGTGTAGTTAGTCCTATACTTATTGTGATCTTAATAGAACCTTTTGAAGTCTTAAATTCTTTTTCTTCTACACTCTTTCTTAATCTTTCTGCTACTTTCAAAGCAGATTTCTTAGAAGAGAATGGAAGAATTAATATAAACTCTTCTCCTCCCCATCTACATTTCAAGTCTTCTTTTCTGCATATTTTTCTTATAATCTCTGCTAACTCTCTTAAAATTTGATCTCCTATTTCATGTCCATAAGTATCGTTGATTTCTTTAAAATGATCTATATCTATTACTAATACAGAAATTGATGCCTCTAAAAGTTCTCTATCTTTTTTCCATTTTTTAATTACTTCTTTAAATCCCCATCTATTTAATAAACCTGTTAATTCATCACTGTAAGCAAATCTTAAAGTGACTTTAGGAATTTCTAACATTTCTTTTATAAACCTTCCAAGGACAAAGATCTCTTCTAATATTGAAGAATAAAATTCAAATTTTTCTTCACACTCTTTTATCTTATGGAAAGGTGTGAGGAGAATTACATCTGCATAAATGCGAGAAGAATGAATAATCCAGAAAAGTAAAGACTTTACCTTTTCTTTGTCTCCATTTGCATATTCTACAGCGTCTTTTTCCCAATTAGAAAAGTTTACTTGAGTAGAATAATTTTGAACAAGCTTTCCTCTATCTCTAATAAGTAGTAATATTTCCTTTTCTTTTGATATCCATTCTATTCCAAAGCTCTCTTTTTCTTTATTATTTAATTCTATTATCTTATGCAAAATACCTTTATTAAGGTATTCGTATAATCTGGAAGCAAAATAATCTTTTTCTATACACTTTGCTTTTTGAGGTTCATCTTCATAAGTAGACTTCCTTAAAGTAGCTATTCTTGCTAGAGTCTTCCATTTTAAAGTAGGAATATACAATCTGTAATAATAGCCACTTAAACCTAATATTTCTTTAAAAAGAGAAAGTATAAATTCACAATATTTTCTTTCAAACTCTTCTTCAAAAGCTCCTCTTACTTCTTCTCTAAACTCTTTAAGTTTTTTAGAAAGGAGAAGTATTATTTGTTGAGTTTCTTTATTTAAAGAAGAGCTGGTTGCAAGAAGGTTGCGTATGCTCTTTTCTAAAAGCAAATTCAAATCAGATGCAGTTTGAAAAGAGGACTCATTTTTAAATTTTTGAGGAGGAGCATTTTGAGTATATCCTTTAATTAATTGCAAGAATCTATAAAAACTCTTTCTCAAAGAAATTTTTTGGAAAATTGAACTACTTGCTTCTCCTATAATTGAAGAGAGGCGATCACTTATTAATTTAATGTCAACTTCTCTGGATGAATTAAGAAAAGGAATTAAATTCAAATCTATTTTTTTACTATTTACATTTAAAGAGATGCTTATTCCTTTCTTATTCATTTCAAATAAAATAGGCTGCCAATTTCTCTTAAAGAATTCTTTTAAGACTGAGGTTTTTCTCTTATTTATAATCTCTTCTGCATATCCTCTATTCCTCAATTGAGTAATTTCTTCTGTAATCTTTTCTAAAATTTTTTCTTCCAAAGTTAAAAGGATTTTTTCAAAAACATTAAACTCCCAGATCCCTGCAGAAATTAAAATAAGCTCAAACTTCTTTAAATCTGATTTTTGAAATGCACTTAAAGTATCTTTTACAGTGTTCTTTAAACAACAGCTAAAGGCTCCTCCTAAAATGTATACTTTTTGGATATTATAGAAAAATTCATATTCTCCCCATTGGCTGTTTATTTCTAAGATTTCAATTTCTAACTCTTTTAAAGGTAATGATGAAAACATAGAGTTTGTTAAAACTATTAAAGGTGAATTTCTGTGTTCTAAAATAATCTTTCTATAGATTTCTTTATGTGCTTCAATAGGATGGGTCAAAACAATAACTTTTTCTGCTAAAAGTTGTTTCTTTACCCTTTCTGCTATTGGACTACTAGAAAGAGTCATCTTTTTTGTATTAACATGGGATGAATTTCCCAGAGAGCTACTTGAAGAAAGAAATTCAAAGCTTTCAAATGTTCCTATAAATATACTTTTTTCATTTTGATTCCATTCCTCATAATTTTTGTAACAAAGCTCTTTTTCTTTTTCGTCTCTCATCTTTAAAGCTATCTTTTCTAATTCTTCTAACTTATTTCTTATTCCTCTTTCTTCTATCAGTTTCTTAGCTGTTTCCAAAACCTTAAAATCACCTGCTAAGTGCATACTCGTAAGGATAATATTTTTAGCTGTTCTTAAATCTTCGTAAGAATCCTTATTAAATTTTGCTATTTCTTGAATACTTACTTTCTCAAAGTCTACTTCTGTTCTTTCTTCTTCAGGCAAAATATCTTCAGCAAAGGCTATTGTTTTCTCTATAGATAATAATGCATTTGGAGAGACTTTTTCTTTATCATAAATTTTTTCTTTATCATAAATCATAATTATATCTATATCTGAACCATACATTCTTTCTCTAGTCAAAGGATTAAATCTAATTTCATTGTGAGCCATACCTATAGATAAATCTCCTGTTAATAATAAACAAACGCCCTCTAAAGGAAGGAAAGTATAAGAGAGAATATCTTTTGCTAACATTCTCTTTTTAATATTTACAAATTCTCTTTCTTTTCTTAATTTATCTGTAATTATTCTCATTCTCTCATCATTCTTCAATCCCACTACGGAATAGGTATGAAACTCTCTAAGAATACTTGGAGAAATTTGAGGAATAATTTTTCCTTCCTCATCTCTTTCTATTCTTAAATATCTTTTTCCTTCAAAAACTATCTCAATCTCTGAGCATTTTTTACATATCTGCCATACTCTTACAGCACCAGCTATAGTTTTTACATCTAATTTTTCAAACAATTGCTTTCCTAAAAGAGGTTGTTTAGATAAAATTTGTTTAATTAACTTTTCTGAAATAGGAGAAGACCTTTTTTCTAAAATGGGACTAGAACTCTTTTTCTTTAAGAGCCAAATTCCTTCTCCATAATATTCATTGAGTTTATTTAATAGAGAAGTTAAAGGAGAGATTATAATTAGAAATTCTTTATCTCTGTATCTTCTTGTTTGTCCAATAGTAAAATCAACAGCAATTCCTGTTTTTTCTATAAGAAAGAATAAGAAATGATGTTCTTCAAAATAAGTTTGGTCAATATCTCTAAAACTGCCTATTATTATCTGAGGATCAAATTCCTTTAACTTTTCTGCCAGCCATAATGTAACGATTTCACATTTTCCTTCAACATCACCTTTTGTAAATAGATTTACCTCATTAACTAACTCTAATATTTTCTTTAAGAGTTTCTGGTGTTCAGCAGAACTCTTTCTGATTGCTTCTTCCAAATCCTTTCTATCAGAAATTATTAAAGAAGAAGAGGAAATTGTGAGTTTGTAGATAAAAATCTCATTATTTGAAAATGAGAGAATGTAATCTAATCCTCTTTGTTTTATCAATCTCTCTATTCCAAAATTTTCCAAAGAACCAACTAAAGCAAGATAAAAAATTCCATTTACATTAAGATAAAAAGGTAAAATTTCAATTAATTTTCTAAGATGCTGAGTTAACTCTTCTTTAGAGAGTTCTGATACTCCTTGACGTGAGATAATTCCAAAATCTGTTTCTAACCCTGGTGCATAATGAATAATCACATCATATTTTTTGTTTTTGATTTGAGGAGTTTTAAAGAAATCTCCCCAAACAATAATGGCATTCTTTACATCTCTTAATGTGAGTAGAGTATTTAAATAAGCAGAAAGTTTGTAATCTATAGCTGTAATCTGGGTGTAACCTTTGGTAGCTAAAGCATATCCAATAATTCCAGTCCCTGAACCTAAATCTAAAATTTTGATATCTTTTGTTTTGAATCGTTTTATATCCTTTAAGACGAACTCTATTAATTTTCTTGTAGCAAAACTATGAGGAGGAAATACACCTTCTATATAAGGAATAAACAATTGAGTTTTTCCTATTTCTACTTTTTCTAAAGAAATTTTAATAGGTGTGTATTTTGAAAAATATAAACTTAAAGGTAAATCAAATTTCTTTGATAATAATTCTCGCCAGTCAATAAAGTAAATTCTTCCTATGCCTAAGTCTGAATATACAATTATTCCTAAGATTATTTCTTTATCAGCAGCAAAAACACTTACTTTCTTTGTTCTTATTCTGTTAATATCTATTGCGACTATATCTTCAAGAAACTTTATGTTCTTAGAGAAGAGCTCATATAGAGATTTGCTTTCTTTTTCTAATCTATCTAAAGAAATAGAACTAGAAGAAAATTTAGCAAGAAAGATTTGTCTGTATTTTTTAAATTCTTCATATAAATCTTTTTTTGTTCTCTCTTTAATTTCTTCTATATCAATTTTTTCTTTATCAGAAACTACCTCAAGAAATTCTTTCATCCAGGGATACTCAAAATATTTCTTTTCTGCTTTCTGAAGGATCATATTATACAATTCTTCAGCCTCTTTAAATCTTTTCTCTCCCAATAAATAAATAACTTTCCAGCTTAAAGCTTGCAACTCTTCCTCTTTCATATTACATTCCCTACCAGTTTCAATACATCTATTAATATTTTCCTCTGCCTTAAAATAATTACCTTCCAAAAATCTAAAAATACTTGCTTTAAAAAGAAGTCTTAATTCTTTTTTTCTTTCCTTTATTTCTTTATTAATTAAACTGCCTTCTTCCAGCAGTTTAGCTGCTCTTTTAAAATCTTCCAAAAGAAAATAAATATCTGCCTTCCATTTTTTGCATTTAGCTTTGATTTCTGCCCATTCTTTCTCTCCATAGATTTTTCTTTTATAAAGCATTAAACCATCTTTTTCTATCCTCTTTAAGTTCTCAAAAAGAATACTTACTTTTTCTTTTCTTTTTTGGGATAATAAATAATCAACAAAATTCCAATGAGCAGAGGTTCTTCTTTTTATAGCTTTTTCAAATTCTTCTAACTCCTCTTCCAGTTGGGCGCTCTTAAGAGAGTAATGACCTGCTTCATAAAATTTTTTATTCCTAAAATATTCTAAAGCTTTTCCATAAAACTCTGAAGCTAAGGATTTCATTACTTTTTTCTTTTCCTCTTTATATTTCTCAACTTCTTCTTTTCCAGAAACTTTCGCCTTTCTTATTCCCTTCTCACAAACAGAGATAATCTTTGAAAAGGTAGAAATAATCCCTTCTTTATCTTTCAGTTTATGATAAATATGCGTAATCTCAAAAAGTCCTGCAATTGCTCCTTTTATATTTCCTCTCTCTAAATCTAAATTCACAGCTTTCTGGAGATATTCTAAAGCTTCTCTAAATCTTCCTAATCTCTCATAAACTAAACCTATAAAAGTATAATCTTTAGCTATCCTTTCTTTATTTTCTAATTTTTTATGGATCTCCAATATCTTAAATTGAAGTTCTAAATATTTCTCCCAATCTTTCTCACGATAAGACATTGCCTTAAAAGTGTAAAGTTTTACTACCATCTCTAACAAATCTTTTCTTTCCTTTTTACTTTTTAGTCTTTCAACCCACTCTTTACATAATCTATCTACTTTTTCATACTCTTCCTTTTCCATTAAAATCTGAATTTTTCTCTTAATATTCCTTATATTCTCTTTTTTACTTAAAGGACTGCTGGAATAAGAAAAGCAATTCAGGATTTGATTCTTCCAGAATTCAGGATTCTTTCTATTGAGATTAATTTGAATTACTGGGCTGGAAGTTGTTTGTAAATATAATTCTTCTAAAAATTTCTTTACTGCTTTTATTGCTTCATCCTCAACGTCTTTAATAAGCCTAAAATTGGATTTTCTGCCTTCTAATCCTCTAAGCATATCTTTTATATTAGTAGCAAAGTCCATACCTACAGGACCATTTTGTGCAGTAACAGCTACAGCCCTAAATTCTTTATCATCCCAAATTAAGTACGGGGAACCTGAATCTCCAGGAATAGAATGAGCTCCTACTAATACAACATTGCCTTCTTTTAAAGGTAACAAAAAGCCACTAGATACAATCTCATTACAACCACTCACTAAAACAGCTAACTCACTTTCACTAAACTTAAGCTTTATTTTAATTGGTAAAAGCTTTCTATCTTGCACTTCTTCTTTTCTGAGAACGAGTATAGCTAAGTCTCCTCTATCAGGAGATGAGAGATGATGGTGCAAAAGTACTTTAGCTACACCTATCTTTTCTGAAAGGTGAGTATTAGTTTGAAGTAAAACATTTTTAACACCATAAACTACATGGGTACAGGTTAAAAGTATATACCAATCTCCAACTTCACCAGCTACAAAAGCACTACCTCTCTTTTCAATCGTTAAAATACTCCTTGAAAATCCTCCATTTTGCTTTTCTTGTTTAGCCTGCATTTCTAATTTTTTGCATTCATTTTTGCATCGAGATAGTTTCTCTTCTAAATTAATCCTTACTTGAGTGAACTCAGCAGGATTATTAGTCTGGTATAAGATTTGTTTAAGGATAAAGATTATAGTATCAGGGTCTACTCCTGCTTTTTCGAGTATTTTGGAAAGACGAATAATCTCTTGAAATGTCTGTATATTTATACATCTCAAAACATTATTTAGCTTTTTAAGATACTTTTCTAAACTATTAACTATTTTTCTTAAATATGATGCAAACTCAAGCTCAATAATCCTAATAGGAGAACTACTCAGCATCTTACTAAAAGTTTCTAAGTATCTTTCAAGATGTTTAGTTACAAGAAATTCTTTTCTTACCCTCTCTTGTGCTTCTTTTCCTATTTTTCTGGCTAACTCATTATCTTTAAAAAGTTGTAAGATTTTAAATTTTGCTTCTTCTTTATTTTCTACTAAAAATCCACTTCTTCCATTTTCTATCTGAACTTTTATTCCTCCACAGTTTGTAGCTACAACTGGCTTTTTCTTCCACATAGCTTCAGTAACTACCAATCCGAACCCTTCTTTTTGTGCTAAATGCACCACCAAATAAGCTGCTCTCTGTAAAGCATTTACCTCTAAAGCATTTTCTTTTCCTTCACTTTTTAAGCGAAGAAGGTGAATATCTTCTTTAAATTCATATTCTTCTCTTAAAGATTTGAACATCTCAAAAATAAATAATCCTTCAGCATCATCACGAGGGAAATTACTTGCCAACACCAGTTGACAATCTATATCCTTTCTAATCTCCTCAAATATTTTCATTGCAACTTCTTGACCTTTAAAAGGATCAAAACGAGAGACTTGAAGAATTATGGGTTTGTAAGGATTAATTTGATACTTTTCTAATACTCTTCTAATTAATTTTTGAGGAATCTCTTTATTTTTGGGACTTAAAGGATTAATACTTGCAGGTATAATTACTATTTTCTCATTAGGCAAATCTTTTTGGACAAATTCTTCTGTATGAAAGACTACTTTATCTGCTAAACTGACAAACTCATAGATAAATTTCCACACTTCTTTGTTAGGAGAAGATAAATCTATATGGCATCTCCAGATGATTTTAATATGAGGATACTTTTCTCTTATCAAAGGAATAATCCCTGCTGTCTGAGGATCATGGCAGATTACAATATCTAAATCTTTAAAAGCTCCTTTTTTCTCCAAGTTTTTAAATTCCCTCTGAGATATAATCTTATAGAATTCCTTCTCATCTTCACCAAGCTCTACTCTGTTTCCTTGTAGACCATTGTGAAGCTTCTTTTTAGTGAAATTAAAAAATTCACTGCTTCCTTCAAATACTTCCCAACTTGCTTTTATACCGACTTTGCCAAAAAGAGGAACAAGATTACCTAAAAGTTCAGCTACCCCTCCTCCTTCTTTGGTAGTATTTATGTGTAAGACTCTTAAACCTTTTAAATTTTTATATTTTTCTTTTAATCTTTGAATCTGCTTTTCTATATACAACCACTCATATACATTTCTTAAAGACACAAATACATCTTTTTTATCCAATTTATCTAATAGTCTTATTATTGAAGATGAAGAAACTTTTTTTGCTAAAGTAGTAGTTTTATTTACATTTGAGTAATAATCTTTATCTAATTCAATTTTAAAAATTTCTAAAGCTATCAGATATTTTATTAATTCTTGAGGATACAATTTAAAATATTTGATGCTTTTAGATTGAGCTTCTTCTTCATTTAATCCTTTAATAAGGTGGGAAATTTCATGGAGAATAACATCATTAATGAGGGTTTGGAAGATTTGAGATTTTTCTGATTCCGGAGGTGGTGCTCTTGAAGCTAAACTTTCTAAAATCGCTATTTTTTGAGGTACAGTTACTATATCTGCCAATTTACCAGTTTTAGTCTTATCAACTAAAATTACTAATTTTTTGGGAGCAATTGCTAGGTTAAACTTTTCAAAACTATTCTTTAAGTAATAATTGTAAAAGATTTTTTTCTGTTTGGAAGCAGGTTTTTGGTAAGGTTCTTTTAACCTTGCTGGATACTCAAATTGCACATGTTTTAATTCTTTTTCTAAATCCTTTTTCTTTCCAAAGCAAGCTATAACTTCTTCAGTTAAAAACCAAGCCAAAATCCAGAACTTTATTAATGAAGGTTTTAGTGCTTTTGTTCCTTTAATCTGCAAATCTATAAATTCTTCACTTCCTGCTTCCTCAGCTGTTCCTGGCAAGAAGAATGCCAAATCTACATCTAATTCTGGGTTTTCTAAAGCAGTTATAACCACAATTTTTGCCTTTGCTTTTTTAGCAGTCTCTATTAATTTTTTGATTCTCATCTTGCGAGAAGAAACACCAATAATTATTACTAAATCACCTTTTTCTATTCTTGCCTGAACATGTCTTGCACCTGCAACAGTTGCGATAATTCCTAACTGCTTAAGACGAGTCATAAAAGATAAAGCTACTTGATGGGACACTCCATCACCCAAAATATAAACTTTAGAAAAAGATGTAGGCTTAAAAAGAAGTTTAAATCTCTTAAAAATAGGAGGATTTCCAATCTTTTTTAACATCTTGTAGAACTTTTCTATTTTTTCTTTTGTTACTTCCTTTCTAAATTCTTCACTTCCTGTGATTTGTATGGCTTCTAAATGGGTTAATATATAATTCTTTAATGTTTTAAATACCTCTTCTTCAGTTTTACATTCATTCCATAAAGCTTCAACTATTCCTAAAAGATATACACCACTTGCTATCTCAAAACTACTTCCCAAAGGTAAAGCTCTTTTAAATTTTAATTCTTCTTTATATTCCTTATAAGTAGCAGGGGTTTTTAACTTTGTCCTTGCAGGAAATTCAATCATTAAATCAGGTTTTATCTCTTTCCAAATCTCTGCATCTTTATTTGCTGTTAAAGCTACGATCTTTATCTTTCTTGTAGAGCGAGATAATCTTAAAGCTGCATTCACTGACCATGTTTTTCCTGAACCTGTAACTGCTATTAATAAATCCCCATCTTCCAGAGGTGGAAAATAATCCTCTGTGGAATAGCCTTCGCAAACTTTTCTTCTTTTATAAAAATCTCTGGCAAAAAGATTCAAAATTATCCCAAACATATTTGCTGCCTTAGCACTTCTTCCTGCAGCAGTGTAGAAGATATGGTTTCTATTTTTTATTGTATTCAAAATCAATTTATAAAATTCAAAAGTTTTTTTAGAATCTAATTTGGGCAAAACTTGATTTTTAAGATATAAAGATAGAATATCTAAAGCCAAGTAAGAATTATCTCTTTTTAGTGAAGAAGAAGATATCTTCTCTCTTATCAACTTTGCTATTTTTGCAGGATTTTCTGCTTTTGTTATTGCTCCTCCTACAATGATTATCTTTGCACCTGCTTTAACTAAATTGAGGGCAGTCTTTTGATTTATTCCTCCTGCAACTGCTACAGGAATATTTAAGCTATTTACGATTCTTCTTACACTTTCAGGAGGAACTTTTTCTCCTCTCACCTGATCATCTATAGGGATATGATAGCAAACTATATCGACCCCTAACTTTTCCAATTCTTTTGCTCTCTTAATTAAACCTTCTTCACCTAAATAATCTCTTAATCCAATTAAATCTGCCATAACTTTGCGATTGTATCTGTGGGCGATATCTACTGCTTTTATTATCTCCTCATCATTTGTTGCTCCAATTATACAGGCAATATCTGCTCCTTCTTTAAATGCTATTTCGAATTCTTTATCTGCCTCTGAAATTGTCTTTAAATCTGCACAGATTATTTTTTCAGGATATTTTTGTTTCAATGTATTTATTACTTTGCATCCTTTTTTCTTAATTTGATAACCTTTTACGATTAATGTATTTTTGGGCAATGCAGGAATAAAATTATATTGTTTATAAATTTTTTTAATAATCTCTTCTTTCTTATCTTTAAAAATCTGGGCACATTCTGTGTCTAAATATAACTTTTTATTATAAGATTTAGCAGTCTCAGCACATTCTTTAATTGTAGATAAAGGAGCAATTAAAGGTATGACTATAATATCTGCACCTTGATTTATTGCTAATTGTATCTCCAATCTTCCTGTATCCATAGGTTTTATTTCTACTGCTATGTGTTTATCTATATTTTCTTCTTTTATTTTCTTAATCAAACCTAAACCTTCTGCTTTAATTAAAGGTGTTCCCGCTTCAATAATATCTACATATTCACAAACTTTCTCTGCTATTTCTAAAGCAGATTCTATATTTATAAAATCTAAAGCTACCTGAAATAAAACCTTTAAAGGACTGCTAGAATAAGAAAAGTAATTTAGGATTTGATTCTTCCAGAATTTTTGAATTACTGGGCTGGAAGAAATAAGTGGCTTTATTTCTTTTTCAAAATAATCTTTGTTATCAAACTCAGCAGAAAAATCTGCTATTTCTTTTTCTATAAGTAAAGAGTAAATCTCTTTAGCAATTAAGTCAAAATTCTCTTTAGACTGAGCATCTATTCTGGTAGATAAAACTTTTTGTGTCCCTGAAAATCTTACTAATGCCCAACCTTTATCTTCAAAGAAAATCTTTATTCCATCTATAGCAGAGTACTCAAATCCTCTTTCTTTTGCAAAACTTATCAAAATCTCCTCTACAACTTTTCTTATCTTCTTTAAATCTCCTTCGTATTCAGAAAGTAGTTTCTTTGAATAAGGAGGTCTTATATCAGGAGTAAATTGCCATTCAGGTAATTTATTGATCAACTCTTGAACATTACCATTTACTTCTTTTAAAGCCAATAATAAAAGTAAACTTGCCTGAATTGAGTCATCAAAAAATCCATTTTTACCAAACCAAGCAGGATACATATGTGCTGATTGCTCAGCTCCAAAAACAGCACCAGTTTCTCTCATTTTTTGTTTTATGTTAGTGTGTCCTGTTTTAAATGTAATTGGAACTCCTCCTAACTCTTTAACTTTTTTAATAATACAATCACTCATCTTTACATCTATTACGATCTTTGCACCCAGAAATTCTCTTAATATTCTGTCTATAAATGCACCTAAAATATGTTCTCCTTGAAAGTCAAATCTTTTGCTATTGATTTCTGCTATAGCTCCTATTCTGTCTCCATCATTGTCGTAACCTATAGCAATATCTGCTTTTACTTCTTTCAATTTTTGATAAGCTTGGTTCATATTTTCTCTCACTGTAGGATCTGGTAAATGATTTGGGAAGTTTCCATCAAGTTCCATATTTATTCCATAAACCTGTGCACCTAATTTTTCTAATACTATTTTGGCTGGTAATCCTGCCACACCATTTCCAGGATCGATTACAACTTTTAGACCTTCTAAAGGTAAGCCTTCTTTCTTGAGTCTTTCTTTAATAAATTTATCTGCTTTATCTACTAAATCTTTATAAGACTCTTCTCTTTGCAACTCTAACCATTTTTTAGGTCCTACTGCCCAGCCAGAAGCTATAACCATATTTACATATTTTTCAATTATCTTTCTGTTATCTGCTTTAATTAAATCTGCTTCTCTTTCAAATCCTACAAACTCTTGAGTATCTAAAATCTCTTTGGCAAATTCTGTAATTTTCTTTATCTCAGGTGTAGTTGGATTCCTTTGACCTTCTTTATCTTTTATTACTGGTTTAAAACCATTCTCTTGAGGTGGATTGTGCGAAGCTGTAATCATTATTCCTAAATCTGCATCAAAATATAAAGTTGCAAAGTATAAAATAGGTGTGGTAACTAACCCTATATCAATTACATCTATTCCTAAATTTAATAAAGTGTCTATTAATTGAGCTGAAATCCTTTTTGAAGAATGCCTTATATCATAACCTACCACACAGACTAATTTATCTTTATCTAAAAGCTCTCTTTGGAATTTTACTAATCCTTTTGTCCAAGCTTCTATAACTTCTTCTGTCAACTCTTTATCTGCATCTTTACTTCTGAAATCATAACTGCGAGTAATTTTGTCTAAAAATTGTTTAATGAAAGAAATGGAACTTTTATCCATTACTTCTATAGAAGAGCTAACCCCCTCAATAAACCTATACTCATCCATATCAGGGAAGTAACTTAATTCTATGTGGTCTATGATTAAGGTGCCAAATTCTTTGTTTTGGTAAGGTTTAATAACATCGAGAAATTTATTGTAATCTTCTACAGTTAAAATATTATTTTCTTTTCTTCCTACAAAGTATCCTATGGTAATATGACCTGTGTAAGAGTAAGATAGTTTTTTACCTGTCTTTTCAGAGATCATTTTTCTTATATGAGCTAATTTCAATAAATCTTCTTTATCTATGTAGACTAAAGCAATGAAAACTGTTTTCTCAAAAGTTCCTAAACCTTTTACTTTTGCTTTTATAGGTAAGTATCCTTTTTGTTTTATTTCTAAAAATGCTTGTTTTGTGTTTGAAATAAGTTCCTTTTTCTTGCTAGAAGTTAAGTTTTTAAATCTATGTGAAGATTCCAAATCATGAATAGTTAAATGGTAACTCTGTGGTTTAACTAAAGCGAGTATCTCTCTTATTCCTTCTTTTTCTAATGCTTTCTCAAGATAGTTTCTGAAACTGGATAACTCAACATAAAGAGGTGTACCTCCTTTTATCCAAGTTATTAGAGTGTATCCTGGATAAGGTAGAGCTATGTGATGGGGTTGAGGATAATATTGTGCAAAAAACTTATCTTCTTCAGGATCAAAGTGTTTGAATTTGTTACTTTTAACATTTTTATTTTCTGTTAAAGGTGTGATTAAATCTAAATGTTTAGAAAAGGTATTTTGATAATAACCTTGATAAAGATTAGCTAAAGCTATATCTTTGTTACCATATCTCTTAGTTAGTTCTTTAAAAGCATCTAAAAGATAAATTTTCTGGTTAATGACTATTAAAGAAACTATTTCATCGACCAAAGCTTTATCTATCTTTACTCCCTCTCCTTTTTCAAGTTTCTCAAGAGGAGGAGCTAATTCTCTAATTCGGGCATAGATATTTTCTTCAGATTCCAATCCTAACAAAGGTATTTTTACTTCTTTTATTTCTCTAATCTCATAGATGGGATGTTTTGAGCTTTGAAGTTCTTTAATCACTTTATCTTTATCTGCTTTTCTTATAAACCTGTAATCTGCGCTCCACTCTGACCAAGGACCCCATATTACATAGTAGATTCTGATAAAAGGATAATATGAATTGATAAAATTAATAAGAAGTTTCAAGAATCTCTTTGTAGCAGTAGGGCCTTTTTCAATCCAGATAACTTTCTCTTTTGCTCTTTTAGACATCTTTTCTGGTTTTTCATCTACAGCAATAACTAATCTTAAATTTGGTTCATCTAAAATACATTCATCTCCTTTACCTTCTCCAAACTCGTTACCAAAGTAAACTATTTGATCTGGTTTTATATTAAAGTTTTTACATAAGTCTCTTAAAGCTGAAAGTTTGTTTGCATCTTCCTTATTTATATCAATGGAAGCAAATCCTCCTGAACGAATATTAAGCAATTTAAGGTCTTCTTGCTCTCTTAAACATTCTACAATTTTACCTCTTACATCTTTCTCTTTTCCTTGTGTTAGTATAGAGAGGTTGGGTATTAGTTTTATAGCTAACTGAACATTATCTCTTATCTCAATCCAAGGCGATTCTATTGTAAGTGGTTCTATTTTTTCAGATTCAGAATAGACATACTTTGCAATTTCTCCAGCTTCTATTTGTGGGAGTTTAGGTTCTTTATTTAAATTTATCCAACTAATATCGAATTCACAATTCTTAAAACCTTTCTTAGGTCCTTTTTTAGGATCACTATACCACTGCTTAATTGCATTTTTGGCAGTATCGGTCAGCTCATTCAAAATAGGTCTTATTATTTTTCTTATTTTCTTGCTAATAATTTTTATCTCTTCAGATGAAAATTCTTTAGTTATATTCTGAAAAGACTCACTGCCTTTATAATCATAGGTCACTCTTGTTGCTCCTCCATTGACATAGATAATCAAGTTTTCCATAAGATGCAATAAACATTCATTTTCTAATATTTCTTTAATATACTTGCTTATCCTGTAAGTCTGTTCAACTCTGGAATTTCCAGAGATGATTACTATCTTTATTTTGGCTTTTAACAGTTGGATAAATAGATTGCAAATTTCCTTATCAGTTCTAAAAGTATCTTCTTTTCTTTCCAAAATAGTTCCATCAACATCAAAGACTAACACTAATTTTCCTTTTTCAATAAGTGGATAAATTTTTTCATGGATGAGTTTGATTATATCTTTTTCTTTTAAGGAAGAGATTGAAGAAGAAGTGCTTTGAGGTAGGAGATTACCACAGATTCCTTGAGGAGGAGCATTTTGCTTGTAGCCTTTGATAAGATTTAGGAGTTCGTTTAACTTTCTATCTCTTGAAATAAGAGAAGAAGCCATATATACTTTACTTAATTTGACATCTAAGATAGAGTGTAATAGAATAAGTCTTACAATGAAAGCTAATTTTTGGAATACAAGTAGAAGAAGATATTTTTCAAGAACTTTATCCCATCTATTTTTATTATTAATAGGCGCGTTAGGAACATCAGAAGTCCTTAAAATGCCTTTGTCAATTAAAGTAGGCATAACTATAGGAGCATTAGGAATATTTATTATAGGCATAATAGTCTGTCCTGAAGAGGAGGAATAAAATGGTCTTTGTGATAACAATTTTTGCAATAATAGTAATATTTGGTTTATGGTTTGGAATTGAGCAGTATCGGTTAAAACATCACCGGCATAAATAGGATTAGATTCAGTTCTAAACTTACCTAATTTTCCCTTATGTATTAAAGAAGTAATCTGTTTTATTGAGGAAATACCTATGGATGATGAGGCACTTTTGAGAGAAATCAACGCTTTATTAATCTGAGGGTATTCTTTTCTTATCAGGTCTTCAATCTTTTTATTTGTATCTAATCTAAACAATTCTCTTAAAGACTGGGTTTCTGTCTCCTGAATTATCTTTGAGGTTTCTTCTAATTTGGGTTTTTGATCTTTTATATTGATATATAAAGCAAGCATTATCTTTGTTAATTTAAGGAGAGCTTTTTTATTTTTAGAATGAGCACCGAAAGAGATTTTAGGAGATGTATTTGACCAACCCCAGTAAAAGATTCCTAAAGGTGTGATAAAGTAGTAAACTCCTTCAATGTCAATTAAAGTAAAGGGTTTGGTCTGTTTTTGATAGTCTTTCCAGAAGACATATTCAAAGTTAGGATTGTTTTTAAAGAATTCTACAATTTTATCTCTCATTTCATTCATTATCTCTTTTTTGTATTCTTCTTGCATTGGTGTTCTTTGTTCAGATAATGCATACCAAGTTGAGATAATCTTTCTTTCTCTTAGAGAGTTAATATAGTCTTTTAAGGTGAGATTAGAATTGTTATATTTTTCTCTAATTTTTAAGAATATATAAAGCCATAAGAACATAAATCTTAAAGCGTCATCAACACTTCTTCCAGATTCTGTAGTAACAAAAGGATGTAGAGAGTATTCTATTTGATAGTTTATATAACCTGTATCTTTTATAAATTCTTCTACTGACTCATATCCTAAAATATTGGCTAATTTAATTAAGAATTCTTCTTGAGTTCTTTTTACTTTGGAATGTCCTTTAGGATGGATTTTTGCAAAACCTCCAAAATAGTTGATTAACTCAACAATGGAAGGAATCATTCTTGCATCGTAATAGAATTCTTTATGCCAATCTTTATATTTGTAGAGAGTTAAAAGATATTCAATTACTGGATAGAATAGTAAATCTCCTTTAAAAAGAGTTCCATCCCATATGATTGCACATCTATCTACATCTAAATCAAAGCTGAAGATAATTACATCGGGATTTTTCTTAGACCATTCAATAATGCGAACTTCAGGATGATTTAGACAAATTTGGTCAGCTCTTGAAGGATCAGGTAAACCTCTTATGCAGTAGGGGTCAGATTCTGGTCTGAAAAGTTTTACTAGATAGGAACCTAAAATCTCTCTTACTAAATCCACATCTGTAGTTGCACTCCCTCCTCCAAAATCTACAGCAATTTTTAAAGGATATTTTTTAAGAAGAGTTAGCAGTTCTTTTGTTTCTTCTTTTCTTAGCTTTCTGTCTATATCTTTTGCTTTATGAACGATATCACCAATTAATTTACCTTTCTTCTGAGCAATTCTGAATTCTCCTTTCTCTATTAATCTGCCTAACTCTTGAATCATCTCTCCATAAAGAGTTGTTCTTCCAATTACAGGTTTAAATCCATTTACTCCTACTTCAACATGGCTTCTTGTAATATAAAGACCTCCTTTTGCTCCTAATCTAGGAATAGAAGAATAAAGAACACCACTCCTTACTAAGCCTAAATAGACAACATTTATTCCTGCAAGTCTTAATCCTTCAATCAGGTATTTGGCAATTAAAGGAGTTGTAGGACCATTATCACCTGCTACTAAGAAGTAATCTCCTTGGTTTAATTTTTCTTTACCCCAGTGAGATTCAATTTCAATGTTAGCCAAGGCTAATCCTAAGAGAATTAAGAGTTTTTTGTTAGTAATAATCTCATCTGGTCCTCTTATATCGTATTCTTTTAGGATTTTAGGCAATAGGGAAGTTATTTCTTGTAAGTCTTTTTGAGTAATAGTTAGTTTTTCTTTGTGGATTTGAATAGTTAAAGGAAGAGAAGATGTAAAGATTGAAGAAGAAACACTTTGAGGTAGGAGATTACCACAGATTCCTTGAGGAGGAGTTTCTTTGTAGCCTTTGATAAGATTTAGGAGTTTATTTAGTTTTTCTTTTAACCCTTGAGGATATTGATAACTAGAAGATACAACAAAAGAAGAGGTATCAGGTTCATTTCTGTTTTTATCAGTATTATCAGCTAAAGTAGTTTGATAGATTATTTTTGAGTAGTTTATTTCTTTAAGGGAAGAAAAAGTTGAACTTGCGTTCTTCTTTAGCCTTGGTAACATCACTCTTTCAAATCTTCGTTTATGCCTTTGAACATCTTGAGGTTCTTTATAACCAAAATAACCTGAATATGTCTTTATACCTTCTCTATCGATTACGATATATAAGGTATCTAAAAGAATAGTTAAATCTCCCATAATACGAGTTATCTGAGCACCTCTTCTCATTAAATCTTCGTCTTTAATCTTTTTAATCTCTATATAAGTACCTACTTTTGAAGTAATATTTTTCTCAATGATTCTTAATAGCTTAAAGTAAGAAATCTTTCTGTATTCTTCTAAATCTAAACTAAGTAATTTAAGTAAGGATTTTGTTTTAATAATAAAATGATTTGTGCTAAAATATGGCAATTTTGATTGATCGAAATCTTCTGGAAAACAGAAGCCTTCTAAAAGACGTAATTTTTTGTCTATTTCTACTAAACTACCACCTTTTTCTAATGTCTCTTTAATATCGGCTGAAATTCCTTCTCCTGTAGCCTCATCGATAACTCCAACTACTTTTTCATTCTTAATTAAAGGTTTAAATCCTAAAGGTAAAGTATTATCTATAACTCTTCCCTCTAACATAGAAACAACTGCTTCTTTGGGTAATTGAGGTGACTTTATTTTAAATAAGGTAGCTTTTTTAACCAAGATACAAAGCATATCTTTATCACTATTTGCTAGCTTTCCTAAAAGTTCTGGATCAATCAATGCTCCTAAATCAGTATCGTTAGAAATATCTATATATTCGATACCTTTCTCTATCATTCTTAATAGTTCTTTATTTAAAATTAATGAAAGAATACCATCTAAATGACCTGGAGTTTTAAAATTTATCTCTCCATTACTAAAGCGGAAAATATCTCCTTCCTTTGTATTTTGGATTACAAACTCTTTTAATTTCTCAATATCTTCTTTAGGATACGCTGATTTAAGATCAATAAATGTTGGGTTTAGACGGGGGATACCTGCACTTGTATAGAAATTTATATATGAGAGATAAAGCTGTGGAAAGTTTTCTTTGACATATTCTTTTATTTTCTTATCACTAAGATAACTTGTCATGAGCCAAATAGGAATATTTCCTCTAAATTTTTCCTTGCTCCACAGATTATGTAAAATTCTTATCTCAAGAAATGGTCTTTTTCTTCCTTCTATTTCTATCAATTTAGCTAAACATCTTATCCTTTCTTTCTCTGGAACATCATAGCCAAATAATCTTCCTCCTGTCCCACCAACTAAAATAATTTGAGCAAGTTTTCCTTTATTGATAAGTTCTACTCCTTTTTGATAATTATTTATTCTTTCTTTCTCATTTTGGAAAAACACAACTTTAATTTCCTTTTCAAGAGGATAATTGATTTTGTCTTTATCTACCTTATTTGTCTTTACACTAAGTTTTCCTCTCTTATGTCTCTTTAATAAAGATAAAAATTGAGAAAAACTGACTGTGGGCAGATATCCTGTAGCTTTATAATAAGGTGGGAAGTATTGTTTTAAAATCTTTATAAATTCTTTTGCGCCTTTGGAAGCATTTAATTCAAATAGAGTAGTATTAAGAATTGCTAATTGAGGATTAGTAAGAAAATACTCTATCTCTTCTTTGGAATATCCCTCTTCTATAAGTTTTCTGCCCAAAAATGTATCAGAAATATCTAAATCAAACCATACTAAAGCTTCAGCTAATCCTTCTAATGCTCCGTTGCTAAAATGGCATACATTGTTTGTAATACTTATCTCATTCTTATCTAATCCTAACCTACCTTCCCAAGCCTCTCTTCTTAAACTACCTTCTTTTGCTTTCCAAGGAATATAATGTCCTACAAAATCTTTTCGCATCATATCCCAATTCCAACCATCTTTGCTTCTTAATAAAATTACAATAGTTTTATTTTTTCCTTCGAATAATTCTTTTAGTTCTAAATAGTAACCATTTATCATAAGGAAGGGGTTTCCCTTATTTATCTTAGAATGCCTTACGCAAAATACAGATTTATTCAGCCCTATTTTATTTAAACCATCTACCTTTCCTGTTCTAAACTTATCTTTTCTATATCCTTCCTTCCATAAATCTATTATTTCTTTTTCAGTTAAACCTTTATTTAACAATTCTAAAGCTCCATAAATCTTTAATTCTTTAAATTTTATTCCAAATATCTTTTCTAATTCTTCATTATCATAGATTTCTTTTAATTTCTTCCAATCTTTAGATGATAAACTCTTTTTTCCTTCCTTTGCAAATCTATAAATCAGAGGATAATTTCTTTTAACTATTTCTTTTTCTTTTATTGCCTTACCACTGTAAACCTTTAAACCTGCTATATACCAACCAGTTTGATTAATCTTTTCAATTAATTTTTGGAGGAACTTTCTACTAAATACATTAGGCTTGATAAGAAGTACACCCTCGTTGACTATTTTAGTCTCTAACTGTATAAAAAGTATAAATTCTTCATATTTTATTGTCTTAATTTTCTTCAAAATATCTTCAACCAGAGAAGATGAGGAAGAAAGAGAGTCAATTTTTCTTTCTAAATTAGCCTTTTCTTTTAATATTTTTGTTCTTAAAGAAGAGGTTATGTCTTGATGAAGAAGTTGTTCACATATATCTAAAAAAGTTAATATATCGTTTTTCTCTTTTTCTAAAATTACAGCTTGATCTTCTAACTCGCCAATAATTTCTTTATAGAAATCAATTTCTTTTTCTTCCAAAAGATTATAAAATTTCTCTAATCTCTTTCTATGAAACCATTTTAACCAATTCTTATCAACTCTCTTAATAAACTCAAATAAATCACCTATCCATGCTCCTCCGCCATAGTAATTATGAGGTACTACATATTTTTTATAAAGAGCTTGAGCATAACTTTCTTTATCTTCTTTATATCTAAACTTAAATAATTTCTTAAAAAGATACCCATAACTACCGTAAAACTTATTCAAGCCACCATATTCATCTTCTATTGTCTGTTCTTTTGAAAGATAATAATAAGGAAATAACAACTTAGGTTCCAGACCGATCAATTTTGCTATTCTATATCCAGTTGTAAATATCCTTGCCATCAATTCACTTCCTATCCTTTGGCCACTTATAATAGAGGTAAAAGCACACAGCCACAAAGATATACCCAAATTATCAATCTCAACAGTTAATCTTCCTCTTCCTGAATAAGGTGGATTCAGTTCAATCTGATTTTTTACATAAAAACTTGGCAATGCCTTTATTTTTCTTTCTCTTTCTTTGAATTCTATTATCTTCCAATTCTCTGTAATCAAATGCGTAGGCACTATTACTTTCTTTGTTAAATCAAAAAGAAAATTCTTATAAGAAGAAAATAACTTAAATTGTGGATACCCTTCTTTTTCAAAATACATCTTTCCTAAAATTTCTTGTTTATCATATAATTCTAATAAATTGAGTATTTCATAAAGAAGAAGACCACCTATGATAATATTAGATGGAATACTTTGAGGAACTTTTTCAAGATATTCATATAATCTTTTAGCAATATATATTACTGGCTTTTTCTTCCATTCAGAATAAGTGTAATAATATTTATACGGTGAAATATATGATAATCCTAAAAATCCTGGCAAGATATTTTTGGTCTCAGCTAATTTAATATCTAATCTTTTCCAGAAATCATTTGAAACCTTTATTTTCTCTCCCTCTAAAAATTCTTTTAATTTTCTTACAACTTCAACAAATAGTTTTTCATTGATTATATCTACCACATACTTTATTTTTATCTTTTTAGAAACATCTCTATTTAATGGACTAGCTGAGGAACTGAATGGTTTTTTCTTGAAGGTAAATACTTGAGGAACATATTTAATGGATTGAATAGTAGAAGAACTATTTCTTTCAAGTTTATTTTGAATATAATACACTCTATATCCAGTAACAGTCTCGCCCCAAGCATCATAACTTCCTGTAGGCCCTAAATGCTGAATATATATTATCTTATAACCCTTAGCTTCTAATTTGGATACAAGGTCATCTATCTCCTCACAAGTAGCATCTTCAATATGAACCACTTCTGAAGATAGTTGAGAGAGGTTCAACTTATACTCAGTAGTATATAAATACAAATCTTTCAATTCTAATTTTGAATCGATAATTTTAAACCATTTTGGTAAAGGAACCTTGGTTATTGTAACATTAAATATGTAATGTTCCCCTTCTTCAATACAAGTAAGAATATAACCTTTAAATTCTCCTTTAAGAAAACCTAAAGAAGGATACAAATCTTTCACTAATCTGTTTTTTCCAGTGGGAACATAAACTCCTCGTATAATTAATTCATCATTTAATTTATCATTTTCAGAACTCAGTTGGTATAAACGTCCAATTACATAAGCTATAAATAAATTCTCTAAAGTTAAACCAAAAGCTCTGCAGCTTAAACAAAACGTATCTATTATCCATACATTTCCTTCCTCATACCACACAATTATAACTCCAACTATTCCCGAAGGGCCAAATCTATCTCTTAATTCTAAGCTGAAAACTTTATAACATTCCCTTTGACAAAATTCTTTTATCTTTTCTTCAGAATATCTTTTTGCTGTTAAGTTGAATTGGTTCGTTCTCTGTGTAAGCTGAGCTATGCGAGAAACGTAAGGTAAATTTTCTTCATCTTCTCTAATAATTACCTTCATCTCCAGATTCCAATAATAATCTTCTAGTGAAGAAAATTCTTTCTTAAATGCTTCTCTATGTCTTTTTAATAAATAAAGTTCTGCTCTTCTTTTATCTTCGTCTGTAACAGTTCTTTTTGAGAATATTTTTTCAAGTAAATAAATAACATTTTCTACTTCTTTTAAAATTGATGAAAATTCTATAACTAATACTTCAGGTATCATTTTCCTTATCAATTCTCTTTCGTAAGGACTATCATCAACAAACACAAAACTATCTAAACCTAAATTTAATTCTCTTGCTATTTCTTTCATATTAGTAGCTTTATCTTGCCAGTTGGCCTTTATTATTACAAAATCATCTTCTCTTAAAATCATATCAGGATGTTCTCTTAAAACTTCTTCTACATCCTCAGGATTATTTTTACTATTTATAGCCAAAATAATTCCTTGTTCTTTCAGTCTCTTAATAACTCTCTGAAATTTTTTATGTTGAGGTGTTATCTTAATGCCTTCTAATCCATCCTCCCCAATAATACCTTCCCATAATACTCCATCAGCATCCAAGACAATACATTTTTTAAGGATATTATTATTCACTAACTCTGAAACTACCATTTCCTTTTTCCCTTCTTTCTTCTCTACCATTTCCTTTCTCTTTAACTCAGAATTATCAATTCTTTTGTGGATAGTAGATAAATAGGTATGGAAATCTTTTATATTATTAAAATACCATTCGAAAGAGGGATTATTCTTTATCTCCTCTGCTATTAAATGAACTACTTTTAATATTTCTTTTTCAGAGAAGAATGTCTTATAAAAATAAAAAACAGGTTTTGTTATTATAAATCCTTCTATTATACCAGATCCCATTTTTTCTTTTTCCCATTGCGTACAATACCACTCCACTTTAAATGTTACTCTTTGCAGAAGCAGTTTAGCAAAACTTTTTTCGATTAATAATGCATCTATAAACTGTTCTGGTGTTGTAAAAAAGGAAGCTATTTCTGGTAAGACTTTTATAAAATTTTTATCAAAATAATTAAATTTAGCAAAATTATCTCTTAATGCTTTAATTGTATCAAGTATTCTTATCAATTCTTCTTCAGTATTTATTTTTAACTTCTTTACTGCTAAAATAATATATTCCCTCGTAGCCTTCTCACCTAATAAACACTCTCCTAAGGTTAAACCTGATTCATCTCTTTCTGATTCTATTTCCATACCCATATCAAATAAAGTGCTTAGTTCTACATAGGTTGTTGAGGAAAATGGATGGTCTATTAACACTTTAAGTTTGATTTTAGATTTAGAAACCTCGTCTAATTTTTTATTGTAGATTGTTTTATTTAAAAGTTTATTTATATTTAAAGAACTGGAAGAGACAAAGGAGCTAGATTCTACTAATTTAGTGATTTTATTTCTGCGCTCAAGGAAAGCATCAGGAGAAGGATTTTTGTAGGTATCTTCAAATGAAGCACATCTTTTATTAAGGA
>CBEUCJ010000006.1:0-57675 GCA_965541615.1 uncultured bacterium
AGCAGGTTTAAACCCTAATAGACCTCCAAAAGATTTTAAAGAATTTATTAAGTATGCAAAGATTTTGAAAGAAAAGCTTAGAGTAAATGGATTTGTATGTGGTTGGGGAGAAGTTTGGCTTATTTATTGTTTAGTTACCGAATTTGCAATTAATATAATGGGTAAAGATAAATTTTTTGATACTTTGAGAGGAAAAGTTCCTTATACTGATCCTGAATGGATAAAAGTATTTTCTTTATTTAAAGAAATGAGAGATGCTCAGATTTTAGCACCTAACATAGTTACTATGATAAACAAAGAAGCAGAAGAATCTTTTGCTTTAGGAAAAGCTGGTTTTTCTTTTAATGGTTCTTGGTGCATAAATGTTTATAAAAAATTAAATCCAGATTTAGAATATGGAGTCTTTCCATTGCCTACAGTTTCTGATAAAAAAAGTGTAAAAATCTGGGGAGGAGCAGGTTCTTCTTTTGTGGTAAATGCTAACTCTAAAAATAAAACAGAAGCTATTAAATTTTTAAAATGGCTAACTGAACCTGAGCAACAAAAGTTCTTAATGGAAAAGACTTTAAACCTTCCAGCAGTTAAGATTCCTTTAGAAGAAGTTTCACCTATTTTAAAAGAATTTTTAGATGATACAGGAAATTTAACTCATCCTAATGTTTGGCCTCTTCAAGAAGATTCTAGAGTAGTCGAAGTAATAAACAGAGGTGTTCAGCAAATAATTATGGGGTTAAAGACCCCTGAACAAGTAGCTTTAGAAGTTCAAAAAGCAAAGGAGAGAGTCCTATTAACAAAGAGATCTCAATAAGAGAAAAATTTTATAACTTTTCATTTGTATTGCCAGCCTTTTTAATATTTTCTGTATTTTACATTTATCCCTTCTTTTATACTCTCTTTCTAAGTTTTTTTAAAGGAGATGCGATCAGTTACTTAGAATTTGTAGGTTTTAATAATTTTAAAGAAATTCTACTTTATGATAAAGCCTGGTGGCGTTCTATGTATAATGCTGGTTTTATAACTTTTTGGGCTTTAACTTTTCAAAATATCTTAGCATTCTTATTAGCTTTAGGAGTAGATAAAGCTGTAAGAACTCAAAAATTTTATAGAGTGGTATTTTTTCTACTGCCTATTTTGTCAGAAATAATAATAGGATTATTGATGAGGATATTCTTGTTATCAGATCCTGGAGTTTTAAATCACTTGTTAGAAAGGTTACATTTAGATTTTTTAAAAAGAGATTGGCTAGCTCCTCAAAGTGCATTGTTATCTTGTGCGTTAGTCCACTGTTGGAAAGGTTTTGGTTGGGCTTTTGTGATTATTTTAGCAGGTTTACAGAGTATTCCTGAGGAATTATATGAGGCAGCACGTGTAGATGGAGCAAATGCTTTCCAAAGTTTTTTAAAAATAACTTTGCCTTTAATGATCCCAGTGTTTACCTTGGTAGTTATTCTTACAATCTTGGGTACTATGCAAGCTTTTGCTATGATCTTAGCTTTGACGAGAGGAACAGGTGGTTTAACAGAAGTCCCTGTAATGAGGATCTATAACCATTTAAGGACAGGTCAAACATGCTATGCATGTAGTGAAGGTGTAGTTTTAGGGTTAATTTTAGTGATAGTAGCTTTTGGTATGCTCAAATTTTCTAAATTTGCCAGACAAAAGTATGGTTTATAAAGTTAAAAAATTAGTTTTATTAATAATAGTTCACACTTTCCTGATGAGTGTAGCTTTAAGTTGTATCTTTCCTCTTTTGTGGATGGTAAATGTTTCATTTAAAAATAATTATGAGTTTAAAAAAGACTATGGTTTACAATTGCCCAAAAGATTTGATTTTAAGAATTATGTAAGAGTCTTTAAGGAAGCAAAGATAGGAGTATATTTTTTAAACAGTGTATTTTATACTTTTGTTACTGTTTTAAGTATAGTTTTTATTTCTTCATTAGCTGCTTATGGATTTTCAAGATTAGAATTTAAAGGTAAAAATTTAATTTTTTATATGTTTTTAGCAGCTATGATGATCCCTTTACCAGCAGGATTCGTTCCAGTATATATTCTCTTAACCAAATTAAAATTGGTAAATAGGATAGGTTATATTTTGGCTATGACGAATATGGGTTTATCTTTGAGTATATATTTATTAAAAACTTTTTTTGATCAGTTACCTAGAGACTTAGAAGATGCAGCCAAAATCGATGGTTGTAGTAAACTTGGTATCTGGTGGAATGTAGCTTTACCTTTAGTCAAACCTGCTTTAGGGGTAGTTGTAATATTTAATTCTTTAAATGTATGGAATGAATTCGTTTTAGCTTCCTTAATGTTTACAGATGAGAATCTGATGCCTTTGCAAGTAGGATTAATGGAAATTTATAATAAAAATGTTATAGATTATACTTTGATAATGAGTGGCTTGACTTTAGCATGCATTCCTATTATTCTAATTTATTTAAGAACTCAAAAATATATAATTAAAGGAATTACAGCAGGTGCATTGGTAGGATGAGAAAGATTTTTTTTATATCAAGTTTTTTAATTCTTTTTTTAAGCATAAATTTATATTCTCAAAAAACTTCAACAGAATTTGTAAAAGAATGCTGGCAAGCTTTAAGTAAAAGAAAATTTAATAAAGTTTATGAATTAGTAGATGAATGTATAAAATTATATGGAAAAAAAGCTTTGGAAATCTCTAAATCTTTAAAAGATTTCCCTCCTAAAGGAGAAGAATCTTTATATAACATAATGAATGATGTAGCTACCTGTCTTTTTATTAAAGGAGAAGCTTTAATGAGAGAGGGGAGAAATCAAGAAGCAAAAGAAGTCTTTAAGAAATTAATTAAGGATTTTCCTTATGCTCAAAGCTGGGATCCTCGTGGTTGGTGGTGGAAGATAGCTGAGAAATCAAAATTGAGTTTAGATAAATTAGAAAAGGGAATCTTAGAAGAAGAGTTAAAAAAGCCTACAGCCCGTACAAAAGTAATTTTATTTAATCCAGGAAAAGACCTTGTAGATTATGAAAAATACGGCGAATTTCTAAATGAAGGGACTCAACACTATAAATACAAAATTAAAGATTTAGCAGGTTTAATAAAAGCTGTAGGAGAAGGAGTCTGGCCTAATACTCGTTCTTTCATGAAGAATCCTAGATTTAAAATTGTTAAAAATAAAAAAGCATTTAAAAAACTTAATCACTGGCAGATTTTAAATACTCAGGATTTAGAAACAGCTTTCTTTAAATGGTGCATAGCTCCTGAATCTGAAGCTGTAAAACAATTCTTTAGAGCTCAAATATTAGAAAGATCAGGTCTAATTAAGCAAGCTATAAAAGGATATTATGCAATCTTGGTGCATTTTCCTAAGAGTTATGGATGGACTTACTGGCATACACCATGGTACTTAGCAAAAGTTTGCGCTACAAGAATAAAGTATTTAATATCTAAACATCCAGAGTTAAATATGAAATTTGAAGGTTGCAAGATAAAGATAATAAATGGTTTTGATAATGATGTTTCAAATGACATTTTTATTATAAGTCCAGGAAGAATAAAAAGAGTAGATTCATCAGAGAAAGTGGAAAAAGAGAAAAAAAGAGAATTGGGTAAAATAATAGAAGAAAGAACTAAAGGGAAGATTAGATTGGTAAAATATGAATCAGGAGATTGGCAATTGCTGGTAGATGGAAAACCCTTTTTAATAAAAGCAGTTACTTACTCTCCTACCCGAGTAGGAGAATCGCCTGATGAAGGCACTTTAAGAAACTGGACAAAATACGATTACAACAATAACAGAATAATAGATTGCTTTGAAGTTTTTGTAGATAAAAATAAGAATAATAAAAAAGACCCAGATGAAGAAGTTACCTCAGACTTCGCTTTAATGAAAGAAATGGGAGTAAATGCTATAAGGATTTATCATCAGCCATTTAAACTTAACAAAAAAGTTTTAAGAGAGATGTACCAAAAATACAAAATATATGTTCTCATGGGTGATTTCTTAGGTAAGTATGCTTTGGGATCAGGAGCAGATTGGTTTGAAGGCACAGACTATGACAACCCTGAACATCAAAAAAACATGATAGAATCTGTCAAAAAAATGGTTTTAGAATTTAAAGACGAACCTTACATATTAGCTTGGATTTTAGGGAATGAAAATAATTATGGAATAGCTTGCAATGCTGATAAAAAGCCTGAGAGTTTCTATAAGTTTGCAAACCGAGTTGCAGGGATTATCAAAGAAATAGACCCTTACCACCCTGTTATTCTGTGTAATGGTGATACACTTTATTTGGATATTTTTGCTAAATACTGTGATAATATAGATATCTTTGGGACCAATGCTTATAGAGGTAAGTATGGTTTTGGATTTTTATGGCAAGATGTAAAAGATTTATGCGATAAACCAGTTTTAATCACTGAATATGGAGCACCAGCTTTTGGAGAAGGTTACACTTTAGAAGAAGCTGAAGCCTATCAAGCTGAATACCATAAATCTTGTTGGCAAGATATTTTAAGAAACTCTGCAGGTTCAGGTTGTGGAAATGCTTTAGGAGGTGTGGTTTTTGAATGGGTAGATGAATGGTGGAAAGCATACGAACCTTCTTATCATGATAAGAAAGGAGTATTTAGCGGTCCTTTTTTAGATGGATACATGCATGAAGAGTGGTTAGGAATATGTAGTCAAGGAGATGGCAAAAATTCTCCTTTTTTAAGACAGTTAAGAAAAGTTTATTATGTTTTAAAGGAACTCTGGAAAGAAAAGGGAGGTGAGGTAAAGTGAAAAGGTTAAGTTATTTTTTAATTTTGATTGTAAGTTTATATTTACTTCCAGCTTTTTGCCAGGAGAAATCATTTGATATTTATACTGACAAGACATCTCCTAAAAATCATTATGCTCCTTCTGGTTGGATGGGAGACTATGGAGATCTTGAGTTAAATGATGAATGCAAAGTAGATCCTTTTGAAGGTACGACTTGTATTAAGATAGTTTATTCTGCTAAAAAATCTCAAGGAAAAGGATGGGCAGGCATTTACTGGCAGAATCCACCTAATAACTGGGGAGAAAGAAAAGGAGGTTATGATTTAACAGGATTTAACAAACTTGTATTCTGGGCAAAAGGAGAAAAGGGCACAGAGATTATAAATAAAGTAAAGATAGGAGGAATAAAAGGAGCTTATCCTGATTCAACAGAAGTAGAAATAGGTCCTATTCAATTGACTAAAGAATGGAAAGAATACAGCATTAATTTAGTAGGCAAAGACTTATCTTACATAAGTGGTGGTTTCTGTATTATCTTTACTGCAGATCAGAATCCTGAAGGTTGCACGATTTATTTAGATAATATAAAGTATGTATATGAACCAGGCTTAGAACCAGAAGCAAAAAAGGTGACGTTCCCTTTTTACATATATGCAGATGCAAAAAGTTTAGATAATCATTATATTCCTTCAGGCTATATGGGAGATTGGGGAGATTTAAAAGTAGATCAAAGTTGCACAGAAAACCCCTATTCAGGTCAAACCTGTATAAAGATAACTTATACTGGTAAGTGTTCTCAAGGTGCAAGATGGGCAGGCATTTACTGGCAGAATCCAGCTAATAACTGGGGAACAGCTGATGGTGGTTATGATTTGACAGGTGCTACAAGACTTACTTTTTGGGCAAGAGGTCAAAAAGGCGGTGAGAGAATAGAAGAATTTAAAGTTGGTGGAATTATGGGGGAATATTCAGATTCAGATTCAGCTTCTATTGGGCCTGTGATTTTAACAAAAGAATGGAGGAAATACACAATTGATTTAAGAGGTAAAGATTTATCTTACATAATAGGAGGATTCTGTTTTTCTTTAAATGTAGATAATAATCCTCAAGGATGCACTTTTTATTTAGATGAAATAAAATTTGAAAAAGATTAGTTAAATAGTAACTTATAATTAGTTTGTTTTTAAATTTTAATGAGAAAAAGCACTACTATATTTTTCTTAACATTATTGTTAACCTTATATAGTGGGAAAGATACACATTGCTCAAAAAATAGACCAACTAAAGTAAAAATAAAAAGGTATCGGAAAGGATTTAGATTATTGGTAAATAGAAAACCTTTCATAATCAGAGGAGTCTGTTATAATCCTGTTCCTATAGGTAAAGGACCTACTTATAATTTCTTTAATTCTGAATCTGAACCTTGGAAAGTAGATGCACCATTGATGAAAGAGATGGGGATAAACACGATAAGAATTTATAATATTCCTCTTGAAAGTTTAGAATCTGCCAAAAAAGTTATAAGATTCTTTTATGAAAAATACAGAATCTATACAATTGTAGGAGACTGGTTAGGTTTTTGGAATTATCCTGCACCTTTTTATGGAGATAAAGAATTTAGAAAAAAAGTTAAAGAGAAAGTTCTAAAAGTAGTAAAAGAACTGAAAGATGAAAAAGGAATCTTATGTTGGATATTGGGAAATGAGAATAATTATTCTTTTGATGGAAGAGTTCAAAATTGGACTACACAAGAAATTGAGAAGATTTCAGATCCTATTGAGAAACGAAAAAAGAAAGCAGAGATCTATTATTCTTTGGTAGAGGAAATTGCAAAAGAAATTAAGAAGATAGACAAATATCATCCTGTAGGCTTGGGTAATGGTGAGTTAACAGGTTTAGAAATAGCTTCTAAGATTTGCAGACACATAGATTTTTTAGCTTTAGTAGTTTATAGAGGAAAGACATTTGGAAACATTTATAAATCAGTAAAGTTCACTTTCAATAAGCCAATACTTTTTAGTGAAATGGGAGCAGATAGTTACAATGCATATTTGAAGAAAGAAGATCAAGAAATGCAAGCCTTTTTCCTCAAATCTCAATGGATAGAAATTTATAAAAATATCTATCCAAGAGGTGAAGGAAATGTTTTAGGAGGAGTTATTTTTGAATGGATAGATGAGTGGTGGAAGCATAATCCAGAAAATGTTTATGATTGGAAGGTGCATAACACAGAAGCTGGTTGGTCAAACCCTTCTTATTATTTTGACATAAAAACAGATAAAAATTTAAATATGAATGAAGAATGGTTTGGGATAGTAAAACAATTAGAGGTGTTAGAAAACGGAGTTCATAAAAGAGAACCCCGCAAAGCATTCTATGTCCTTAAAGCTTTCTGGAAAGATCCAGAAAAGTTTCTTCAAAAAGCCTCTAAAAGAAAAAAGTCTTTGAATGTAAAATATGAGCAGTAAAGGTACATGGTATACACTTTTATAATCACTACTTTCCATCTTTTCTGCTAACCATTCTAATCTAATAGGAAGCAAATTCAAGATTTTATCACATAAATTAGGTTCTTTTTCTTTAAGGAGTTGATAAGGAGATTATTAAAGAATAAAAAGATAAGCATAACTTTTAATAAAGAAATCATCTTGATCATCAAATCTTTCACATTCATAGAATTCATCTTCAATTATCTTATGAAAAGCCTCAATATCAGAATTAAATGTAGGACTTCTTGTGGGTATTCTTTGATGTTCTATGTTATTGTTTCCTAAAACCTTCTCAAAAAATGATCTCTTTTTAAAGTTCTTCTTTACACTTCCTATAAACTCACTTCCATTATCTGTCTGAAAGATAATTTTCATGGTTTGAGGAGAGATATTGTATTTTTTAAGGTGTGCTATCACATACAATGCAAATAATCCTGCATAAAAAGAGTTATTTTCATTACTGTAAGCATAAAAACTTAATCCTGTAGATAATTCTCTAAAAGTATATTGATAACGAGGAAGATTCAGTCTTTTCATGTAAACCCAGTATTGAGGAATGTCAGATAAATCTTTTACATCAATCTGGTTATATTCAAAAACTTTATATTTTCTTTTAATTTCCTGTAATTCTTTCTTCTTTATATGCTTTCTTTTCTTTTTCTTTATCCTTCCATTTTGTCTTAACACTCTATTTATTGCTGTATGGGAATATTTTAGTTTATATCTTAATTTTAGTCTTTTTGCTCCCCAAGAAGGATGTTTATCTCTTAAAGAAAGTATAATATTCTTCATCTTCCTTTGGCATTTTATGAGGTATTCTTTTAGGTTTTTTGGGTTTATTTTTTAGTCCTTCTAAGCCTTCTTCTCTGTATCTTCTTAAATACTTATAAACAGTCTTCCTTGTTGTCTTAAATTCTCTACTTGCCTTTGATACTCCAAATTCCAAAGCATATCTTACCATTTTAAGCCTATAATCAAAAAAGTTCATTATTCCTGAATATATGCTATAATAAGTCATAGCCCGACCCTCCTTTTTGGAGAGTGTTAAAAGAAAAAGAAGATAATATTTTACTATAAACCCTCCAATCTGATAGGGGGTCGGGCTCAATGAATGTATTGTTCCTAATAAATTCTTTAAATCTTTGCCATTTTTTGTTTTCTTTTCCTAAAAATATCAGTTTGGTGTTTATTATATTAGTAGGCTGGTAAATTGAATGGTTTGTTTGGGAATTATTTAAATTTCCTTTTTTTCTTAATTTTTTCCTCAAAGATAGATTTACTTTAGAGGAAGAAGGAATCTTCTTTATTTTCTTGTTAGAAAAAACCTTTAATCTTGATGCGTGCTTTTTTAACCTTTTAAATAGCTTCTTATCAAAAAATGATAGGGGTTTTAGGTGTATACCATGTGGATTTACTTTTCTTTTGAATGTAAAATAAATCTTTACATCCAAAGAAAATTCCGATATAATTTTTTGCAAGTAATTTTTTGATAAAGATGGAAGAAGAGGTAAGAGAAAGAGCTTTTAAGAATATACTTATCTTAGAAGCAATAAGAAGAAAAGGCCCTTTAAGCAAAACAGACATATCCAAACTCACAGGAATAAATCCTGTAACGATTTCCAATTACATAGAAAGATTTTTAGAAAGGAATTTAGTTTTGAAAAAAGAGTTAGATATCTCAAGAGGAGGAAGAAGACCTTTACTATTAGATTTAAATCCTCAGGCAGGATATGCTATAGGAGTAGGAATTAATCTTTTTGGCGTAGTGGGAGTAGTTACTGATTTAGAAGGTAAGATAGTTTATAGTACAAAATTTGAAGCTGAAAGAGTTTCTTTTAAAGATGTAGAAAATTTCATAGAAAAAATAATTGAAAAGATTATTGAAGATAATTTTCAAATAAAAGAAAAAATAAAAGGCATTGGCATAGGCATAGGAGGAGTTATAGATAAAGAGCAAGGTTTAATTAAATGGCCGGAAAAGAAAAATCAAGAATATGTTTATGTTCCTGTGCCAATCTCTTTAAAATCTATGGAAAGAAAATGGAACTTGCCTGTACTTATTGAGAATGATGCTACTGCTGCTTGCTTTGCTGAATACTGGTTAGGGTTACCTTTTGGCATAAAGAATGTTATTTATATGTTTTCAGGTGTCGGAGTAGGTTTTATATTAAATGGAGAGTTATATACAGGAACTACAGGTTGTGCAGGAGAAGTCTCTGTTTATAACTCTTTAGAAGATAATTTATTTAACTGCGAGTTTGCAAACAATTGTTTTATAAAAAGATGGGAAAAAGATTTAGGGATTTTAGAAGAAGTAAAAAAAAGATGCTACAAAAAGAGAATAAAGTATTTAGGAGAGAAAAAGGTAGAAGATTTAACTTTGAGAGAAGTCTTTGAATTAGCTAAAGAAGAAAGCTTAATACAGGAAGTTTTAGAGGAAGCAGGTAAAAGATTAGGAATAAAAATAGCTTTTTTAGTTAATTTATTGAATCCAGAGATAGTAGTAATTGGTGGAGGGATTGAGTATGCAGGTGAAATATTTATTAATTCTGTAAGGACTACTGTAAAAGCTTGGACATTTGAAGAAATTAACAGACCTCTTAAGATAGTCCCCTCTTTTTTAGGAGAAGAGTCAGTAGCTTTAGGTGGAGCTTCGTTAGTTGTGAGGAAAGTATTTTCTAAACTATAAACTATTTTAGGAGGAGGTAAGATATGGATGATAAAGGAAAAATATTAATTATAATTTTGTGTTTACTTTTAATTGGAAGTGGATACTTGTCTTATTACTTTTACTCTGAGTTTAAAAAAATCTCCTTAGATTTTGAAATAGCTAAAAAAGAATGGAAGAAAGAAAAACAGGAATATGTAAGAGAACTTTCTTCTTACAGAGAAAAGGAAAAAAATTACAGATTAAGATTATCAGCTATGGAAGAGGAGTTAGAAAAGATAAAGCAAGAGAAAAAAGAGTTAGAATACAAGTATGAGACAGTTTCAAGGGAAAAAGAGATTCTTTTAGAAAAGTTGAAAGAACTGAGAATAAAATTGAGGACAAAACCTTCTGTTAAAGAAGCAAAACCTAAAGAACCTATACCTAAAGATGTTTTTTGGGCAAAGGTTTTAAAAGAAAGAGCTACGTTTAAAGCAAAAGTAGAAGATTTAGAAGAAAAGATAAAGGAATTAAGGAAAGTTAAAGAGAAAATGGAAGAAGAGAAAAAGGCTTTAGAGTTTGAATTAAAAAATAAACAAAATAAGATAGCAGAGTTGCAAAGTAAAATAAAGTTCAACGAAAGGACGATAGAAATTTTATCTCAAGAATTATATAAAGAAAAAGAAGATAAAAGAAATTTAACTGAGCAAATAGAAAAGTTTAGAAAAGATAACTTGCAGTTAATGAGAGAGGTTAAAAGATTAGAGGGTGAAAAAGAAAGGTTAGAAGAATCTTTGAATTCTCTAAAAAAAGAAAATGCAGAACTTTCAAAGAGAATAGAGAAAATGCAGAGAGCAATTAAAGAGAAAACTGCCCAGTTGATGGAGTTAATAGAAAAGATAGAAGGAAAAAAACCAAAAGCCCAAAAAAATGAAACAAAAGAAGTTCAACTTCCCCCAATAATTATTACTCCACAAACAGAAGCTTTAGCACAAAAAGGATTGGAGGCCAAAATAATTGCAGTGAATACAGAAAATAATTTTGTAATAATAGATGCAGGTGAAAAACAAGGATTAACTGCAGGTATGAGGTTAGGAGTTTACCGAGAAGGTGTAAAGATTGCAGATTTAGAGGTGATAGAAACAAGAGCTGAAATTGCAGCCTGTGATATTTTGCAAGTAAAACCAGGTCTGGAGTTAAATGTTGGTGATGT
Organism: uncultured bacterium; assembly: GCA_965541615.1. GTDB lineage: Bacteria > Omnitrophota > Gorgyraeia > Duberdicusellales > CBEUCJ01 > CBEUCJ01. The sequence goes on from CBEUCJ010000006.1 coordinate 11,099, forward strand.
AGTAAGGTGAAAAGAATTACGATCACCGATGTTGCTAAGGAAGCAGGTGTCTCAATAGCTACAGTATCAAGAGTCTTAAATGATTCTCCTTATGTAAGAGAAGAGGTTAGAAAAAGAGTTTTAGATGCAATTAAAAAATTAAATTATCAGCCCTCCTTATTTGCTCGTAGTTTAGCAGGGAAAAAAGTAAAAGCTATAGGATTGGTAATTCCTGCATATGAAGGTCTTTTTTACTCTTATTATGGAAATGAGATCATAAAAAATGTAGGTACTATCTGCACTGAGTTAGGATTTGATCTTTTTTTACACATAGCTTCACCTAAAAAAAGTATAAATTTTTCTCTTTTGCAAGGAGTTATATTTGCAGATATAATTGAGAATGAATACCAGTTAAAAGAATGCTTAGAAAGAGAGATTCCTTGTGTAGTAATAAACCATTCTTTTAAAGATTTAGATGTAAATTTTATTGCTATTGAAAATCAAAAAGCTTCATTTGAAGCAGTCTCTTATTTAATAAGTTTAGGGCATAAAAGGATAGCTCATATTGCAGGAGATTTAAGAACCCAATGTGCTCAGGAAAGATTAGAGGGTTATAAGAAGGCTTTAGAAAAAGCAAAAATAAAGATAGATGAAGATTTGATAAAAATAGGTAATTTTTCTAAGATTTTAGCCAGGCGCGCTACAGAAGAACTTTTAAGACTTAAAAACAGACCCACAGCTATTTTCTGTGCTTCTGATGAGATGGCTCAAGAATGTATGTATGTAATCCTTGAACATAGATTAAAGATTCCAGAAGATATTTCATTAATAGGATTTGATGATAATCCTTTATGTTTGATGACTCCAGTAGCACTTTCTACTGTAAGACAACCTTTGAGTGAGATGGCAAGAAAGAGTGTAGAGATTTTAAGTTCTATAATTTATGAAGAAAAGAAATCTCAATCAAAAAAGAAAATATATCTTCCTGCTAAGCTGATTATAAGAGATTCTTGCGATTTTGTTTCTTAGAATTTACTTTCTTTTTGCATACCTTGACTTTAAAAATTATGTAGTATACAATTTAAGAAATAAAAATGGAAGAAAAAGAAAATTTAAAAGAAAGTATTATTACTATAGACCCTCTTACTAAACTCTACACACGTTATTTTATTTATCATAATTTCCCAAAAATTCTTGAAGAAGCAAAGAATTTTGAAAAAAAGATAGCAGTAGTTATGTTAGATATAGATAATTTTAAAAGTGTAAATGACACTTATGGTCATCTAAAAGGAGATGAAGTATTAAAAAAAGTAGCTGAAGTATTAAAAAGGTCTGTAAGAGAAAAAGATATTTTAGTAAGATATGCAGGAGATGAATTTTTGGTGATTCTTAATGATGTAGATGAGAGAATAAGTAAAAATGTGGCTCAAAGAATAATAAAAGAGATAAGTAAAATCTCTATTGAAAAGATAAAAATCACTGTAAGTGCAGGTTTAGCTATATATCCTCAAGATGGTCAAACTCTTCAAGATTTACTCGATAAAGCAGATAAGGCTTTGTATCTTTCTAAAGAAAAAGGTAAAAACAGATTATCTTTAGCTCAAGAAGTCATCCAAGAGGCAATAAGTATACAGGAAGCTTTAAAACTATTTCCTACTAAAAGATTTATAAATAGAACCCAACAATTAGAGTTTCTTAAAAAAAGACTCTCTGATACTTTGGGTGAAAAAATGTCTTTAGTTATAATTAAAGGAAAAGTTGGTATAGGAAAGACAAGACTTCTTAATGAATTTGAAAGATATGCTAAAGATTTACAGATAATATCTTTAAAAAACATAGCTCAAGAAAGAAAAATGCTTCAGCCTTATTATACTCTTTCACAAGGATTAGAAGAATTTTTGCAAAACAATGAAGTTTTTTTATCTGCATTAACTGCATCTTTACCACCAAAAGAAGTGCAAGCATTAGCTAAGTTATTACCTTCTTTTAAAAAACTCATAAAAGAAAGCCTTCAAGAAGAAACAGAGGAAACCAGATTAAATATTTTTAAAGGCTTTAGAGATATATTCGTTCAATTCTCACAGTTTCAAGGACTTTTATTGTGTTTTGATGATGTTCAGTGGTTAGATGAAGCAACTCTTAGATTATTGAGTTATTTTATCGATAATGAATTTATTAGAAAGATAATGGTATGTTGCACTCTATCAGAAGAGGAACTAAAAGAGCATGCTCCTTTTAAAAAGTTTTTGAAATCACCTAAAAAGAATATAAATTTTGACATAATAGAATTACCACCTTTTGGATTAGAAGAGACCAAAGAAATGATTTGCTCCATTTTTCCACAGATAACTGCTTCTGAAGAATTTTACAATTCTATATTTGAAATTACAGGAGGAAACCCTCTGTTTATAGAAGAGATGCTTAAATATCTAATAGAGAGTGGAGTAATTTTTTATAAAGATAAAAGATGGCAGATTCACAAGATTTCAAAAGAAGAAATTCCCTCTTCTTTAGAAGAAGTTTTAAAAAGAAGATTTAGGAAATTAGATCCTGAGACAAAGGAATTTTTAGCACAAGCAGTAGTTATTGGAAAAGATTTCCAGTTAGATTTTTTAAGGCACATGGTAAAAAAAGATTTAGGTTTTCTTTTTGAATTAATAGATAGAGCTAAGAGAAGAGGTTTTATTGAGGCAAAAAAATTAAATACTTTTGATTTCTTAAATCCTTTTTTACAAAAAGTTATTTATGAAGAGCTGAGCCCTTCTGAAAAGATATCTTTGCATAAGAAAATAACCCAAGCTATAGAAGAAGTCTATAAAAAAGAACCTCCTCCTCAAGACTTTTTGCAAGAGTTAACTTATCATTATGAAAAAATAGGAGATACTTCTAAATTGCACAAATATAAAACTCAGATAGAAAAGGAGATTTCAAAAATATTTGATCCAACTGAGATAACTTCTTATCTAGAAGAAATGACGACTGAAATTTCTACTGAAGAGACACCAGCTGAAGTGAAGATAAGAAAAATAGAAAAGAAAATAAAAGAAGAAGACTTTGAAAAGATAGCAGAATTCTTAAGATGGGTTTCAGCTGCTTTAAGAAATATTATTCTATATCCTGAAGGAAATCAGATTAGAGAATATTCTATCAAAAGAGCACATTCTGGCTTGATAGATATCTTTAATATTAATAAAGAGATTTCAAGTTTAACTTTTAATGAGGTAGAAGGAATACTTATCGTAAATGGTCATAGATTGCCTTCTCATTATGAAAAAGCTTTTTTTATTCAAAACTTTATTTCAACTTTGATAGAAAAAGAGATAAAAGGAGTCCAGTTTTTACCTGAATTAGAAGAAAAAGAATTAAGCGCATTTTTAGTTTTACTTTCTCAAAAAAGAGAAGATTTGAAAAAGAAAGGAGGTATAGGTCAAATTTTGAAAGAAAAAGGAATAAAGAATATAAAAGTAGATACAGCTCGTTATGAGAGAGTGGCTACTCAACAGAGATTCCAGCCATTAGAAGAAAATATTATGAAATTTGCTCTTTTAGATATTCTTTCAGGAGAAAAAAAACAAAAGAGCGCAGAGACTTTAATTACATGGTTAAGTAAGTCTCCTCAAATCTTAGCTCAAAAACTTACTGAAATAGCAAGAGATTTTGTTCTAAAAAAATCAGGTAAAGTTGATTTTATTGAAGAGGCAAAGGTTGTTAGTGATTTTATTCAAAAGGTAGAAAAAATAGTTTCTGAAAGAGCTCCTCATTTTAAGGAAAGTTTAGTTAAGATGGTCTCTCATTTAGATAGTACTCTAAAAAGTTATTTAATTTCTCAAAAAAGCTCTCCTTTACAAAAAGAAAAAGAAATGTTAGAGAAAATAGTAAATAACCTTTCAAATGAAGAGATAGTAGAGATGATAATCAATGCTTCAAGAGCAGGGAAAGATTCTCTTTTGCATATGCGAGAACTTTTTGAAAAGTTTACTTCATTAAAAGGAAGAAGAGAAGAGATAGCTTCTCTTTTGAAAAAGAGATTAAGTAAAATAGGATTAAGTGAAGGTGAAATTTCTTTTGTTATTCAAAAAGATTATAGCACATTAAGTTTAAAAGAAAAGGTAGATACCCTTTTAAAACTTCCACCTTCAGGATACTCTTCTTTGGGAATAGAAAATATAAGAGAACTTTTAAATAATTTGATAAAGAGTTCTCAAAAAGAAGCTTTAGAAAAAATTATAGATAAATTCTTGTTTTATTTAAAACAAAGTGAATCTTCAGAAAAAGAAACTGTTTTCACAGTCTTAAACAACTTTTTAGAATCTACACCTTTAGAAGAGACACAAATAGACCCATATATAGCCAAAATAATCTCATCTTTAAAAGATGAAATATTAAATTTGGAATCTCCTTTTTATGAACACACACTTAAAATTTTAGATTTAGTTATAAAATGGTGTTATAAAAGTGCTGTTACTTCTTTAAGCAAGGAAAGATACATAATCCATTTAAGATTTTCTTATCTTAATGAGTTAGTTGAATGTATTCACAAAGCTTTAAATAAAGAAAGCACTAATTTTAAAGTAGAAAGAAATAAAGAAAAATTAAGATTATTTGTTTTTAAACTTTTAGATAGTGATTTAGTAGAGACATTAATCTTTGAATTAGCCGATCCCTCTTTAGAACATACAGAAATAATTGAAAATATATTAGTTAAGCTTGGAGAACCTGCATTGAAAAAAATAATCTCTGTTATTGTATCTAAAACTGACTTTACTTTTGAAGGTTACATTTATCGTAAAAAAATAAGTTATGTTTTAAAAAAGATGGGAAAAAAAGCAGCTCAGGAACTAAAAAGAGCTTTGCTTTCTGAAAAAGAAATTCCTAAATTAATTCGTTTAATCGAGATAGTAGGTTTCTTACAAGACAAAGATTTTGTAGATGTCTTAGCTGAATTTAGCAAACACCCTGATTATGAAGTCAAAAAAACAGTTATTTCAGCTTTAGCAGAAATAGGAGGTTCTGAAGCTGAGAAGATTCTTTCTGAAATGAGCAGAAGTTCTGATGTGAGAATTAGTAGGTTAGCTGCAGAAAAGATTAAAAAGTGAGAAAAAAATTAAAATTAGGTGAGATTTTGTTGGAAGCAACTTCTTTAACCAAAGATCAATTAAAAGAAGCTCTCTATCTTCAAGCAAAAGAAAATATCTCTAAACCTTTAGGTGAGATTTTGGTAGAAAAAGGATATGTAAGTAAAGAAGATGTGGAGTTAGCTTTAGGAATTCAAGAAGGATACCCTTTTATTTCGGTAAAAAATTATAATTTAATTCCAGATGTAGTTAAAAAGGTTCCCAAAGAAGTAGCTTTAAGATATTTTATTTTGCCTTTGGATTTAATAGATAATATAATGACAGTAGCTGTACCTTCTATTTCTGAAGAGATTTTAAATAAAATTGAGGAGTTAGGTTTTAAAGTTAGAATTTTTTTAGGTAGGAAAGAAGAAATAAAAGAAGCTTTAAAAAAGTACTTTGACTGAAAGATTTAAACAAACTTCAATAGTAGATCTTACTCACCATCTTCTTGTTGAAGGAGTCAATAAAAGAGCAAGTGATATTTTAATTGAACCTTTAGATGATGAGTTACAAATAAGGTTTCGTATAGATGGTGTGCTTTCTAAATTTGCATCTTTGCCTTCTGAAATGCATTCAAAAATAATTACCAGAATAAAAGTAATGGCAGGTTTAGATATTTCTGAAAAAAGATTACCTCAAGATGGTAGTTTTAAAATGAAATTTCCAGGAAAAGAAGTAGATTTCAGAGTCTCAGTAGTTCCTTCAAGATTAGGAGAAAGAGTGGTCTTAAGAGTCTTGGATAAAGGAAGGCTTATTTTAGATATTAATAAATTAGGTTTAGATCCTTATTCTTTAACTTCTCTTAAAGAGAGTTTATTAAGACCTTATGGAATAATTTTAATATGTGGTCCTACAGGTTCTGGGAAGACTACAACTTTATATGCTTCCATAAAATATATTGATTCTGTAGAAAAAAATATTGTAACAGTAGAAGACCCTGTAGAATACCAACTCTATGGTATAAATCAGGTTCAGATAAATGAAGAGATAGGCTTAACTTTTCCTGCAGTTTTACGTTCTATTTTAAGACAAGACCCAGATGTAATCCTGGTAGGTGAAATTAGAGATTCTGAAACTGCTGAAATTGCTGTAAGAGCTGCTTTAACAGGACATTTGGTTTTAAGCACTCTTCATACGACTACAGCCACAGGTGGAGTTATCAGACTGATAAATATGGGAATAGAACCTTATTTAATAAGTTCATCTTGCCTTTTAATAGCTTCGCAAAATTTAGTCAGATTATTATGTCCAGATTGTAAAAAGCCTCAACCTCTTCCAAAAGTAATTTCAGTTCAATTAGAGCAATATGGATACAAAAAAGAAGAGATCCCAGAAATAATTTACACAGCTAAAGGTTGCGAGAAATGTAATAATACTGGTTACTTTGGTAGAAGAGCTATTATGGAAGCTCTGATGTTATCTCCTGAAATTAGAGAATTAATAGAAAAAAATGCTCCTGAAAGAGAAATCAGAAAGAAAGCAAGGATGCAAGGAATGAGGAGCTTGAGAGAAAGAGGATATGAACTCTTAATGAAAGGTTTGACTTCTTTAGAGGAGGTAATAAGAGTAACTTCTGCTCAAGAAGTTTAAAATAGTTTTTAAGATGGAAAAGCATTTTTCTAAAAAAGATGAACTAAATTATATGCTTGAGATTTCAGAGAAGCTAAATATTCCTTTTATAAGAATCTCTCAATATCAAATCCCCAAAGAATTACTCAATCTCATTCCAGAAAAAATAGCCCGCAATTATAAAGTTATTCCTGTAGCTAAATTCGGTCCAGTACTCACTTTAGCTATGGTAAATCCTCTCAACTTAATGATTTTAGATGAGTTGCGTTATTTAATAGGATTAGAGATAACCCCTGTAGTAAGCACTTCTTCAGAAATCTTGGAAGCAATAGAAATTTATTATAAGCCTTCTTTTGAGATGAGTATAGAGAAGTTAAAAGAAGAAAGGACAAAAGAAATAACCATTGAGAAGACAACAGCTGAAGAAGAAGAGTTAGATATCTATAAACTTACAGAGATGAGTTCACAAGAAAAGGTAGTAAACACCCTCAATAATATTATCTTGGAAGCTTTGAAATCTAAAGCGAGTGACATTCATATAGAACCCTATCAAGAACATATCAGAATCCGTTACAGAATAGATGGTGTTTTGACAGAAAAAATGACTCTTCCAAAAGATATGCAAGATGCACTTTTAGCCAGGATAAAAATAATGTCTAAATTAGATATTACTCAAAGGAAAATTCCCCAAGATGGCAGATTTACTATAAATTTTGAAGACAGAAACATAGATTTTAGAGTTTCAATTTTACCTACATACTTTGGAGAAAAAGGAGTCTTAAGGATTTTAGATAAAGGAAGAATGAAGTTAGATTTAAGAAGTTTAGGTTTTTCTGAGCGTGCTTTTGAAATATACAAAGAAGCTATCTTTTCTCCTTTTGGTATCATATTAATCACAGGTCCTACAGGTTCTGGAAAATCAACTACTCTGTACTCTATGCTAAATGAGTTAAATACACCTGAAAAAAACATAGTTACAATTGAAGATCCAATAGAATACCATCTGAAAGGTATTGCTCAAATCCAGATAAAGCCAGAAATCGGTTTAGACTTTGCTCAATGTTTAAGGAGTGTTTTAAGACAATCTCCAGATGTGATTATGGTAGGTGAGATAAGAGACTTTGAGACAGCAGACATTGCTATGAAATCTGCTCTAACAGGACATTTGGTTCTAACTACCCTTCACACAAATGATGCTCCATCAGCTATAACCAGATTGTTAGATATGGGAATAGAGCCTTTTTTGATAGCAGGTGCTTTAAGAATGGTTTCAGCTCAAAGATTGGTAAGAAAGTTATGTGATTACTGTAAAGAGAGTTATATCATAGATAAAAGGAGTTTAGAAAAATTTGGTATCTTTGTTGATAAAGAAGAAGTCGTTTTATACAGAGCTACTGGTTGTAATGAGTGTGATAGAGTAGGTTATAAAGGAAGAGAAGCTATAGTAGAAGCGTTTTTAGTAGATGATACTTTAAGAGAGATGATAATTCAGAGAGCCCCTCTCTTAGATATTAAAAAGTATCTGAAATCAACAGGAATGCATACTTTACGTGAAGATGGTTTTCTGAAAGCTTTAAAAGGAGCTACTTCCTTAGAAGAAGTAATAAGAGTAACTGCCCAATTTTGAACCCCTTTCTTTTTATAGATTTTCTTTTTTTAAATATGGTATAATTTAAAGGAGGTATGAAACATAAATATCTTTTTTTTATTTTTTTATTCTTCTTTTTGAAATATGGATTCTCTCAAGATCCAATATCTCCTAAAATTAGAGTAGAAGGTGATACTCAAATAAAGTTTGGAACTTTAAGATTAAAACCTGTAAAAGACACCCCTCCTGCTTCTCCTCAATTAGGAGATTTGTATTTTGATGGGACTTATCTTTATACTTGGGATGGCTCAAATTGGGTGCAAGTTTCAGAAGAAGGTTCACTTTTCTTTAATGATGCAGATAATTCCTTATATTTTTATGATGGAGCTCAGTGGCAAAAATTAGGAGAAGGTGAAGGTCCTAAAAAAATAGCTACAAGGATAGTAGCAGCATCTGACTCTCCAGATAAAAGCAGAGCAGACTATATCTGTGATGGAACAGATGACCAAGAAGAAATAAATCAAGCAATAATAGATGTGTATTTTAATCAAAATAATCCAGGTTTGGGAGGTTCAGTTTATTTATTAGCTGGAACTTACAATATAAGTGATAATACATCTATTACTTACACAAAACCAGATGGCACTACTTTAACTTATTCAACTCCAGGCATCGTTTTATACTCTAATATCTCCTTAATAGGTGAAGGAGCAGGCACAGTTTTAAAAGCAGTTTCTGGCACAGCTTACGATATAATAAATGTAATTGGCTCTTCTACAGAGTTTCTCAAAGGTGCTTTTATTTCCCAATTAAGAGTAGATGGAAATAAAGCTAATGTGTCAGGTACACACAATGGAATTTATTTTAAGTATGCTCAGAATTCAAAAATTACAAAAGTATGGATTGAAAATTGTTCAGGTTCTGCAATAAAATTGGAAAACTCTTCTTATAATATTTTCTCTAAAAGTTTTCTATTAAATTGCTCAAAAGGAATTTACTTTGATTCAAGTTCTAATAACATCATTGCAAAAAATATAATTGAAAATATACCTGAAGGAGCTATATACTTTGCTTCAACTTCAGATAGCAATTATAACATAATAGAAAGCAATATTATTTACAATTTAACAGGAACAGTTACTACAGGAGCTATAAGATTACATGGTGATTACAATATTTTTTTGGCAAACCATATTACAAGTTCTAAAATAGGAGGCGTTTTAATAGAAGGTGATTACAATCTTTTATATTCAAATCTATTAAGTGGTTTAGAAAATTTCGGAGTCAATTTATCTGGTTCTACTTACAATCTTTTATCTTCAAACCACATTCATTTAGGTTCTTCTAATTCAGCTTATGGGATAAAAATAGAGTCGAGTTCAGATTCTAATCTTTTAGTGGGAAATTATATTTGGGACCAAGAAGATGATTTTGCTTCACTTTCAATCCTTGATTCAGATAAACTCCTCATAGCTTCCAATTACATACTTTATCCTGGAATCCCTGATTATGGGATTGAAATAGATAGTCTTTCAAAAGATAACTATATTGTAGGAAATCAAATAATAGATAGCAGCACAAATTCTCCAGGAAATATAAAGGACAATGGCACAAATACTCAGTATACTCAAAAAGAAAAAATGACAATAGAAAAGTATACTTTTCCTTATCCATCTATTTCTTCTCCTTATAAATTAGATACTTTTGTCAATGTACGGGCTCACAGTTATATAGCTTTTAATATTAACAGAGCAGGCACTTATACTGTTTATTTAACGACAGGCAAATCTCCAGGTGACATACTTATCTTAGAGAACAAGACCAATAATAAAAATAACTTTATTAGAGTCTATGATTATACTGATCCTGGTTCTCCTTCAGGAAATGCAATAAATTTAAGTGTTTCTTACATAGATTTAGGCAAAAATGATGTTTTAAAACTGATCTGGAATGGAACTCACTGGATTGAATTAGAACATATTGATAACTAAAAATGATTTATGAAGAGGTTTTTAAAGAGTTAAATAAAAGAAAAGTTAAATATGTAGTAGTAGGAGGCATAGCTCTGGTCTTATATGGTATATTACGCTTTACTGCAGATTTGGATTTAGTAATTCATTTAGAAGAAAAAAATATAGATAGATTCTTCAAAGCGATCAAAAATTTAGGTTTTAAACCAAAAGTTCCTGTTACAGAAGAAGAATTTAAAGATAAGAAAAAGAGAGCTGAATGGATAAAAAAGAAAAATATGATAGTATTCTCTTTTTATCATCCAAAAGACCCCCTTAAAATAATAGATGTCTTTATAAAAGAGCCAATAAAATTTGAATCTCTTTATAAACAGGCAAAAAAAATAAAAGTAAAAAAGATTACCATTCCTTTAGCTTCTCTCAAGCATCTAAGACAACTTAAAAAAAGAGCAAAAAGAGAAAAGGATTTTATAGATTTAATTAAGCTTAAAGATTTTGAAAAAATAGAAAAAGATGAAAAGAAAAAAATTTAAAGAAGATCATTTAGATTTATATTTAAAGTCTACTTATCTGCAAAGATTAAACTGGTTAGAAAAAGCTCATGAATTTGTTAAAAAGATGATAAAACTGAGTAAAAAAATTAAAGACCTTAAAAAGTTACTTTTCATTTTATTATTTATTTTTCTTTTTATCTCTTACTCTTTTTCTGCAAAACTCAATATACCTGACAGCTTAATCATAGAAAGAACTCTTTATTTGGTCCCTCAATCAACACCACCTACTTGTGATGCAGATTCAGAAGGAAAGATATACTATGATGCAAATGATAAGACTATAAAATACTGTGATGGTTCTGGTTGGAAAGATTTAAGAGGAAAAGAAAGATCAGTAGCTACAGTAATAGTTGCAGCTAAAGACTCCTTAGATACAGTATGTGATGCTTCAGGTTGTACAAATGAAAGAGCAGATTTTACTTGCGATGGAATAAGTGACCAAGTAGAGATAAATCAGGCAATTAATTCTTTGCCTCCTGAAGGAGGGGCAGTCTATTTATTAGAAGGAACATATAATTTAACTGGTAGTATACATATTAACAAAGATAATGTTTCTTTAATTGGACAGGGAAGAGGAACAATACTGAAAATAAATGGTATAGTTATAAATGCAAGTGGAACTTCTAGTGATCCTTTAACAGGTATTTTGATTTCTAAATTGAAAATAGAAGGTGAGCTTAGGTTTAATTGTATAGAAAAATCTGCAATTAATAGTCTATGGATTAAAACTCTACATGATGTTCACTGCTCTAATTATAAACACAATATTTTCTCAGAAAATTTCTTAAAAACTTCTATGGGGAGTTTATGGGTAAATTCTTCTTCTTCAAATATTTTTGCAAATAATATATTTGAAGGTTTAGAGTTATGGCTTACAGCTAATAGTAATAATAACATAGTAGAAAGTAATATAATTTATAATGTGCCATTTTATATGGGAGTTGGAATTATATATCTTCAAGATAAAGGAAATATTATTATGGGAAATAGTATACATAATTGTCCAGCAGAACCGACCGGAATAGGAGTTCGGTTTAATGCAAGTAACAATGTTATCTGCGCTAATAGTATATTTGATGTTAAATTATATGGAATACTTCTTAGCTCATCCCCAGAAGAAAACCTTGTATCTTCAAATCTAATTCATCTCCTCTCTTCAAATAATGCAAAAGGAATTGATTTAGCTTTTGACAAAAATCTTGTTACAGCAAATCTTATAAAAGAAGAAGCAAGTTGTAATGCTTTACACTTAAACTCTTTATCTAATGAAAATCTTATTACTTTCAATTATATAGATTCTTCTTATACTTCAGGATATGCAGTTGATAATGATGGTTCAGATAACTATTTTGTAGGAAATCAGATAGTTGCACCTAATGCTTTAAAATTTTCTGATGATGGCACAAATACTCAACACATTCAAAAAGAAAAAATAACACTTGAACGCCAGACTGTAACTTTATCTTCTTCACCTGCAACTTTAGAAGTAGCTACTACTCCTCGTGGGTATGTAGTTTTTGATACAGGAGGTTCAAACATTCAATTAGGAGACCCAGCAAACAATATTAATGCAATAAATGATGGAAAAGCTCAAGGAGATTTACTCATCTTAGAAGGACCTTCATCAGGTTCAGTCACAATTAAAAATGGAGCAAATGTTAAGTTAAAAGGAGGTTTAGATAGAACTTTACAATCTGAAGATACTCTGACTCTAATCTGGAATGGTTCTGATTGGATTGAAATAGCTTACAGCGATAATTGAAAATAAAACCTTGGACACATCCGGAGTGTCCAAAGAACAAAGGTTGAGATGGGTGCCCAAAGAACAAGATTGAGATTTGAGGAAATAAAGAAAGTTGTAAGTGAGAAACAAAAAAGGACAGTCCTTAAATGTTACACTTCTGGGGTGTCCAAAAAAACAAGGTTGAAAAAAACGATCTTTAAAAAAATTAATTTATTCTTTCTTTTATTTTATTTTCTGCTTTCTCTTTCTTTCTCCCAACAAGACAACCTCTGTATAAAAGGCACCCTTCAAACTCAAACTCTAACTATAAAAGGTTCAGATACTCTGCCTGCTTCTCCTACAAAAGGTGAAATCTACTACAAAACAGATGAAGATACAATCTACTTTTATGATGGCTCACAATGGCAGAAAATAGGAGAAGGTCAAGACAAAACAGTAGCTTCTCAAATAGTAAGAACCCAAAACTCAAGATATGATGCAGACAAAACCTGTGATGGAACAGATGATCAACAAGAAATTCAACAGGCAATAAATGATTTGGGAAATGATAAAGGTGCAGTTTATTTATTAGAGGGAGAGTATAATCTTTCAGCTCTTGTCAGATTAGATTCACAAAATAGTCCTAATTATGATGGAATAAGTGATTTTAATAAGTCTATAATTGGAACAGGTGCAGGGAGTTTATTAAAAACAGATAGCCAAACGAACATAATTGAACTTTATTATAGTTGGGGAACTAAAAGAAGAAACCTTCTTTCTCAATTTAGAATGGATGGAAATAAAGTAGGATACGAGGGAATATATGCAATGTATCTTGCTCACAGTTTAATAGACAATGTTTGGGCAAGTAAGTTTTACTGTATAGGAATTAATTTAGGGAATGCAAAAAAAAGTATACTTACTTCCTCTTTTGCTGAACAATGTAATTCTCGTTGGTTTTCTTCTGGAATGGGAGCTTATCCATGGGCAGGTTTTAGCTCTTCAATTCTTGCTAACAATATTAGTATAAGAAATTCACATGGAATTTGTACAGCAAAAGGGATATACAGTAGTATTATTTCTTTTAATATTGCTGGATATATTTCTCATATACACAGTGCTAGTATGTATAATAATATCTTTATAGGAAATATTTTTTCTTTAAGCCATCAACAACCTGGGCATTGTATAGTGGTAGGAAATAAGGGAGGAAATATAGGGCTTTTTATTGCATCCTTTAATATGGTTTCTTCCTGCAATGTAGCATCTATTGGTTTTGGCTGGTGGTGGTTGGATGATCATTTTAATATAATATGGGGAAATATAGCTTCAAGAGACACGGGAACTTTAATTGGAATGAAAAGACATAAATATGGGTTAATTTCTTCTAATTTATGTTTTTGTACATCAGCTACTATTGGAAGTTGGCGTTGGTGTTGGCGTGGAATTGCTATTACAAACGCATATGGAGGTATTAGTACAGGTGTATATTTTGTAGGTAATCTCATTGAAGGGGGCCCATTTTCTCAACAAATTAAAGTCGAAGATCAGGGTACTTCCACCTTCTACACAGACAAACTCAAACTCACTCTTGAAGGAAAACCCCTTGATATCTCTAATTCAACTTATACTCTGGATATGACCACAAACCCAAGAACTTACTTTCAATTAAACCCTCAAGTTGATACTACTCTTTCTCTACAAGATGGAAAATCACCTGGAGACCTACTCATCTTAGAAAATACAAGTTCTTCTTATACTATTACTATCTCTGAATCAAGAAATATAGAATTAGAAAAAAACACTTTAACTTTAGGAGAAAATGACACCTTAATGCTCTTATGGGATGGAACAAAATGGATACAAACAGCTTATGCTGATAATTGATTATTATTTAAAATAAAATTTTTTATCCCAAACCATGTGGACACCTCCGGAGTGTCCAAGGATGTTGAAAGTTTTTAAAACTGAGAAGAAGAATAATGATTACAAAAATAAAGAAAAATAAACTGAAAATAGGAAATATTTTATTCATTATTTTTATTTTCTGTCCCTCTCTTTCTTTCTCCCAACAAGACAACCTCTGTATAAAAGGCACCCTTCAAACTCAAACTCTAACTATAAAAGGTTCAGATACTCTGCCTGCTTCTCCTACAAAAGGTGAAATCTACTACAAAACAGATGAAGATACAATCTACTTTTATGATGGCTCACAATGGCAGAAAATAGGAGAAGGTCAAGACAAAACAGTAGCTTCTCAAATAGTAAGAACCCAAAACTCAAGATATGATGCAGACAAAACCTGTGATGGAACAGATGATCAACAAGAAATTCAACAGGCAATAAATGATTTGGGAAATGATAAAGGTGCAGTGTATTTATTAGAGGGAGAGTATTTGGTGAGTAATGCGATACAGTTAGAATACGGAGCTGGTTTTACTTTTACCCCTGATAGAATAGGAGATAGTTATAAGTCTATAATAGGCACAGGAGCTGGGAGTATCTTAAAAGTAAATGCAGATGCAGATTTTTGTGTTTTTAAACTTTATTACGGAAGAAAAGGATGCGCTCTTATGAGTAATTTTCAAATCGATGGAAATAAAGCTTCAGTAACAGGTAAGAACTGTGGAATTAGTCTTGGGGGTTGGTATCAAGTTGGGTTTAAATACTCTATAGTTGATAATGTATGGATAAAAGATCTCACCTCTTGGGGGATTACTCTTGTCAATAGGTTAAGTATTTATACTGATAATTATATTTTATCTGGAATTGATTGTAAAGATGCCCTTAGATTTGGCTCGGGTAGTAAAGGATTGAGTATATTTTCCAACAATTTTATTACCCCTCAGATTCATTTCTATGGATATGGAGGAGGTAGTATGCAGTGTGATATAATTTCTTTAAATATTTTTCCTTCTGGCAATATTGATCTTTATGGTTATTGTGCATATTGTAGTCGTCACATTCTTTTAGGAAATATTGTACCTGGAGGTAATATTGTAACTAGAGGTATTAATCCTCGTTGCAATCATTTAGTTGTGTGTAGCAATCTCCTTAGTGGAGGAGGAGGAGGAATTAATTACTCAGGTGGGAAAAGCATGATTTCAAATAATTTAATCAAAGAAAGTAGTTTCCCTGCTATTAACTATAATGGAGCTGAGTTAGTTTTTAGTAACATGATTTCTGAAAGTGCTACAGGCGGCTTTTGGGCAGACTGCGGAATATACGTAACAGCTCCGTCTCTTATTTCCTCAAATTATATTTATGATTCTGTTTGTAATGGTGGTTATTACTATGGGATTATTATCTGGCATCCATTTTTAAAAAATATTTATATTGTAGGTAATTATATTCAAGGAAATTATACACATCCTATTTATGATAGACCTTCTTCCACCTTCTACACAGACAAACTCAAACTCACTCTTGAAGGAAAACCCCTTGATATCTCTAATTCAACTTATACTCTGGATATGACCACAAACCCAAGAACTTACTTTCAATTAAACCCTCAAGTTGATACTACTCTTTCTCTACAAGATGGAAAATCACCTGGAGACCTACTCATCTTAGAAAATACAAGTTCTTCTTATACTATTACTATCTCTGAATCAAGAAATATAGAATTAGAAAAAAACACTTTAACTTTAGGAGAAAATGACACCTTAATGCTCTTATGGGATGGAACAAAATGGATACAAACAGCTTATGCTGATAATTGATTACCATTGTTTAAAATAAAAATAACTGATAGAATAGGTTAACTAACTAAAAATTTAAAATGCAAGCTGATTTTTTAAAAGAAAGAGCAGAAAAATTCCTTAAGAACGCAAAAGATTTGTTTAATAAAGAAGAGTATGATTTATCTGCTTTTAATTTAGAACAAGCCTGCCAACTTTTTTTAAAATACTATATCTTTCTTAAAATAGGTGATTTCCCTAAAACTCATTATTTAAAAAGATTAATAAGAGAAGTAGGTAAAGTCTATGAAAAAGAAGAAGATGTAGAAAAATTAATTGAAGAAAATATAAGTGTGGTCTCTAACCTTGAAGACGCTTACATTGGAGCAAGGTATCTACCTTATATTTTTGAGAAAAAACAGGTAGAAAATATGATGGTATTTGTAGATAAGTTATTAAATTTTCTTAAAAAACTATGAAGACTCTTACAGATATCTTATTAGAAGAAGCAAAAGAAAATAAAAAGTATTTCTGTGATTATTTAAAATATTTAAAAATCGTTAAAGAAGAGGTAAATAAGATTTTAAAAGGAGCCAAAGTATATGTTTTTGGTTCAGTAGTAAAAGGTAATTTCAATTTTGCAAGTGATATAGATGTGTTGATCGTATGTGAGAATTTAGATCCTTCAAAAAGAACTTTGATTAAAACTCTCATCTATAAAAAAATAGGTTTCTTTTCTCCTTTTGAAATCCATGTAATCACAAAAGAAGAGTATCTTTGTTGGTATAAAAATTTCATAAAAGAAGATGTAAAAGAGATTTAATACACTAAAATCATTTCTAATTCTCCCAAAAATAATATGGTATAATTTAATGAGAAGGAGAAAAGATGCCAGTATTTGTTTATAAAGCAAAAGATTCTGAAGGAAAGACCACCAAATCTATAATCGAAGCTCCAAGTTATCAGGAAGCTCTATCAAAGTTAAGAGAAGAATTTTCTGCAGTTTTACTTTTAAAAGAGACAAAAAGAAAATTTGCAAAGAGAATAAAGAAAGTAAGTTTAGATAGTTTAGCTCAATTCTCAAGAGAGTTAGCTACAATGGTAGGAGCAGGCACTCCTTTAGTAAAAAGTTTAACGATATTAGGAAATCAATTTAAAGAAAAGACTTTATCAGAAATTGCCCATGATTTAGCAAAATATATTGAAGCAGGAAACAGTTTTGCAGATGGGTTAAAAAAATACCCCAAAGTTTTCTCTCCTCTCTATATAAATACTGTAGTAGCTGGTGAAACCAGTGGAACTTTAAAAGATGTCTTAGAAAGATTAGCTAATTATTTGGAGAATACATCTATTCTTTTAAGAAAAATAAAGACTGCCATGATCTATCCAACAGCAGTAGTTATCGTAGCAATAATTATTACTTCTTTTTTAGTCTTTAAAATCATACCTGGATTCAAAGAAATATTTGAGAATTTAGGAGGAGAGTTACCTTTACCTACAAGAATAGTTATAAAAGTAAGTGATACTTTTAAGAAATATTTCTTTTTCATTGCAGGATTTTTTATTATAAGTTTTTTAATCTTTATTAGACTTATTAACACTTCTCGGGGCAGATTTTTATTCGATAAATTTAAATTAAAAATCCCTGTATTAGGTCCTCTTTTTCAAAAAGTGGCCATCTCGCGTTTTAGTAGAACTTTAGGGATACTTTTAAGGAGTGGTGTGCCTATTTTAGAAGCATTAAAAATTGTAAGTAAAGCTGTGGGAAACAAAGTATTAGAAGAATCTATTTTAAAGACTTTAGAAGAGGTAAGAAGAGGAAAGACTTTAGCTCCTAATTTAGAGAAAAGTAAAATATTTCCTCCAATGGTAATAGAGATGATAAGTGTAGGTGAAGAGAGTGGAGAGTTAGAGAATATGTTAGAGAATATAGCTGATAGCTATGATACTCAAGTAGATATAGCCACAAACAATCTGGTCTCTCTTATAGAGCCTTTTATCATCATTTTCTTAGGAGTCGTAATTGGAGGAATAGTAGTTAGTATGTTTTTACCTATCTTAAAGATCACTCAACTCTTAGGAAGATGAAAATTTTAATAAAAAAAATAAAGAGTTTTACTTTAATGGAACTGTTAATAGCAAGCACAATTTTGATCTTAATATTAACAGCATTCTTAGGGACTTTTAATTCTCTTTTAAACACAGCTCAGCAAGCTAAATACATCTCTTTAGCATTAAACAGATGTCTGCAAGAAGCTTCAGAAATGCAAAAAAAAGGATTTTTAGAGAGTTTGTTTTCTAATTGTTCTTTAGGAGGAAGTTTTGATATCTATGATGAAGCAAACAATCTTATTGGAAAAGGAAATTTTACTCTTAAAGATAGATACGACCTTTATAGAGTAGAGAATGCTACTAATACTTCAGCTTTTCCTACTGGGCGTGAAAGAATTTCTTGTGTAGTCTTTGATAACAAAATATGGGTAATAGGAGGTTTTGATGGGACTTACTTAGATGATGTATGTTATTCTGAAGATGGAGTAAACTGGAACTGCACTTACTCTTTGCCATCTCCCAGAGCTTCACATACTTCAGTAGTCTTTGATAACAAAATATGGGTAATAGGAGGTTATGATGGAACAAATTACTTAAAAGAAGTCTGTTACTCTTCAAATGGTGCTAATTGGACATGCAAAGATTCTTTACCATCTGGTAGAATCTTACACACATCTGTGGTCTTTAATAACAAAATCTGGGTAATAGGAGGTTATGATGGAACAAATTACTTAGATGATGTATGTTATTCTGAAGACGGAGTAAACTGGAACTGCACTTACTCTTTGCCATCTCCTAGGGCTTTGCATACATCTGTAGTCTTTGATGATAAAATATGGGTAATAGCTGGTTTTAATGGAACGAGCTACTCAGATGATGTTATCTATTCTACAGATGGTTCTAGTTGGAATACAGCTACCACTAATGCTACAGGTATTCAGAGAGGTTGCCATGTAAGTGTGGTTTATGATGGTAAGATGTGGATTTTAGGAGGAAGAGATAAATATGGCACCCCTTATAATGATGTCTGGCATTCAAAGAATGGTAATTGCTGGATAAAAGCAACAGATAATGCAAATTGGTCTAAAAGATATCTTCATGCAGGAACAGTCTTTAAAGATAGAATTTGGATACTGGGTGGTTATGGTAATGGTTATAAAAAAGATGTCTGGTCTTCTACAGGTTATGGAAGATTATTTGAAGCCAAAATCACAGCTTCTTTTAAATTACCAAACGGAAGGATAATAGGAGAAGATAAAAATCTAAATGGAATTTTAGATGCAGGTGAAGATTTAAACGGAAATGGAGAATTAGATTCTCCAGTTTTTTTAAGGAGCTTTATTTCAAAGAAAAAAAGAGGCTTATATTTAGGAGAGCAATAGTCTTGAATATTTTAGATTAATAGATTATTTTTAAAGTGAGATGAAAAATAGAAAATCTTTTACTTTAATGGAGATGATGGTGGTTCTAAGTGTGTTTGCAGTAATTTCAGGTATAACTTTTACTGCCTTAAAACTTAATGATACTTATAGAGATACAGTATTAACTCAGCTTGAGTTATACAGAAAAGCTAAAAAAATCCATGATACCATTACAAAAGAACTTTCTCTTTCTCAAATCAATAGAATAAACATTACAGATTCTAATCCAGATGTCCTTACTTTTCAGATACCTCTTTTAAGTCAAATAGACGATAACTATACTATTCCTTGGGGAGCAGAAGAAAATGAAGGATATTATATAAGATACCAATTAATAGGAGATGAATTAAAAAGAGAAATCTTAGATTCTACATATTCACTTGTCTCTCAACAGACAGTTACTAAAGGTGTAGCTGACTTACAATTTTCTTCAGATTCAGAGAGCATAACCATTAATTTTACACTTTCTAGGACTAATATTGAAGGAAGGGTTATAAATTTTACTTCTCAATTTAAAGTTTACTTAGCAAATTGATTATGAAAGTTAAAGATAAAAAAGGAATAGTAATGTTAAGTGTACTTTTGGTAGTGACTATGGTTTCAGTTTATTTAACAGGTTATGTTATCTGGACTATTTATGATCAAAGACATTTACTTATAGAAAGGAAAATAGCTCTTGCTAAAAGAATAGCAAGAGCAGGTTTAGAAAGAGCAAAAGCTGAATTGTATTTAGATTCAAATTGGATAGATGGAGAAGTAAACGGAAAAAATTTAACCGATAATTTAGGAAATCCTATTACAGGACCAGATCCTAACGATCCTGATGAATGGTATTTTTTATATAAAAATGTTTCTTTAGGTGAAGGAAATTACACTGTAATGATAGATTACCTTCAAAAACCACGGAGTTGCACTTCAGGATGTAGTTTTTATAAACGCAGATTACATTTACGTTCTATAGGTAGAGTAGAAAATTTTGTAAAGACTTTAGAAGAATTTATCTGGGAAGAACCTATTAAAAACTTAAATCAAAATACTTATTATGAAGAGCTCCAAACAGCTATAAATGAAGCTCAGGATAATAATACCCTTGCTATTACAGATGCAGTCTTAAATGAATTATCTATAAATACAAACTCTACTTTAGCTCAAAATTTTTCTATAAAAGGCTGTTATGATCCTTCATTCCAAACAAGGAATTGTCAAAATTATCTTTCCTATATAGAAGGGAATGTGACTATTTCAGGTAATGTTCAAGTAGAGATCGGAGGAATAACTGTAAGATAGCTTCTCCTTTTTTAAGACCCCAATTTAAAAATATTTAAAATACTTTTTAAAAACAATTTTTAAATTTTTTTATTGACAAATATTTGAAGTAATTTTATATTACAAAGTGGGATAAAGTGGGATAAAGTGGGATGTTCTATGGAGAGTATATCCACACTTTAGATAATAAAGATAGATTCATTTTACCTTCAAAGTTCAGAAGCATCTTAAAAGAAAAAAAGATTAAAAAATTATATCTAACAAGAGGATTAGATAACTGTCTGTTTTTATTTCCTGATTTTGAATGGAAAAGAATAGAAGATTCTTTAAAAACACTTCCTTTAACTAAACAGAATGCAAGAATATTTAACAGAATATTTTTTTCAGGAGCAGTCGAAATAGTTTTAGATTCTGTAGGTAGACTCACTATTCCTCAATATCTAAAAGAATTCGCTCACATAAACAAAGAGATAGTTCTTATAGGAGTAGCTTTTAGAATAGAAATTTGGGCAAAAGAATTATGGGTAGAATTCTACAAGAAACACAAAGAGCTTTTCGACAAGATCTCAGAGGATTTAATAATTTAATGCCATACACTTTGCATAAACCTGTAATGTTAAAAGAAGTAATAGAATTTTTTAATTTAAAAGAAAAAGATATTGTTTTAGATTGCACAATCGGTGTAGGAGGACACGCTTCTCAAATATTAAAAAAGATAAAAAAAGGATTACTAATCGGTATAGATAAAGATGCAGAGTCTTTAAAGATAGCTGAAGAGAATTTAAAAAAAATAGGAAGTAATTTTATATTATTTCATCAAGATTTTAGAAACTTAGATTTAGTTTTAAAAAAAGCAAAGGTAAAAAAAGTAGATAAAGTTTTATTTGACTTAGGAATTTCAAGTTTTCAATTAGATAACCCTGAAAGAGGATTTAGTTTTTCAAAAGAAGGTCCTTTAGATATGAGAATGGATAGGACTTCTTTTGTTTGTGCAGCAGACCTTATAAATAACTTAACTTTTTTAGAACTCTTTAAAATAATAAAAGAGTTTGGAGAAGAAAAGTTCGCTAAAAAAATAGCTCACCAGATAGTTCAAGAAAGAAGAAAGACACCTTTTAAAACTACATCTCAATTGAGAGAAGTAATAGAAAGAGCAGTCCCTTTTAATAGAAGGCAAAGAATCCATCCAGCTACTCGCACATTCCAAGCTTTGAGAATAGCTGTAAACAGAGAATTGGAATCTTTAGAATCTGCTTTAGATAAGATATTTTATTTTTTAAATCCTAAAGGAGTATGCATTGTGATTTCCTTCCATTCTTTAGAAGACAGGATAGTTAAGAAAAAATTTAAAGAATTTTATACAAAAGGAATGATAGAGATATTGACAAAGAAACCTTTAGTTCCTTCAAAACAAGAAATTGAGCAAAACTTTAGAGCAAGGTCTGCAAAGTTGAGAGCTGCTCAAAAAAATGAAGATTAAAATTTTCTTTTATTTAAATTTAATCCTATTTTTATTAGCTTCTGTTTTTGTAAAAATACAGACTGAAATCACTAAATCTCTTTATAATATCAGCCAGAAAAGAAAGATAATTAAAGAGCTCTCAGAAGTTAAAAATATTTTATCTTATAATTTGACAGTTAAATCTTCTTTAGATGAAGAAGAATTAGATTTTAAAGATTTTAAATTTGCTAAGAACAAAGATGTTTTCGCTATAATTCCTAATAGAACAAGAAAGAAGCCTCAAGAGCTAAAGTTTTTTAATGTCATAGCTTCCGCTCAAGAAAAAAGATAAATTTTTTAATTCTTAAGTGAAAAAGAGAATCTCAAAAAATAGAGAAAAAATTTTAATAGTTTTTATATTTAGCAGTTTTTTAATTCTTTTTTTAAAATTAATTAAAATTCAACTAATAGAATCTGAACATTTTCTAAACCTCTCTTCAAAACAAAGTATAATTATCTTAAGGAGTAGAGGAAAAAGAGGAGATATTTTAGATACTCATCTTAAAGTATTAGCTACAGATATTTATGCATTTTCAGTATATATAGATCCTTTTTTAGTAAAAGATAAAGAAAAGACAGCTTTAATACTTTCAAAAAAACTTAATCTTCCTTATGAGAGTATATTAAAAAAAATAAAGTCAAAAAAAAGATTTGTATGGATAAAAAGAAAGATCCCTTTAGAAAAAAAAGAAGAGTTAGAAAAATTAAATATTAAAGGGTTAGGTTTTATAAAAGAGTATAAAAGAGTTTATCCTCAAAAAAAATTAGCTTCCCACATTGTAGGTTTTGTAAATATAGATGGAAAAGGTTTAGAAGGATTAGAACTTTTATATGATGATGTTTTAAAAGGAGAAGAAGGTGTATTTGAAATAATAAAGGATGCAAAAGGTAGATTCTTAGAGGTTAAAGAGAGGATAAAGAGAAGAAAAGGTAACACTTTAATCCTCAATATAGATTCTTTTATCCAAAAAGTAGTAGAAGAAGAACTCCATAAAACAGTAGAAAAATTCAAAGCAAAATCTGCAAGTTGTGTAGTAATAGAACCTTTTAGTGGCAGGATTTTAGCTTTAGCAAATGTTCCAGATTATGATCCTAATTTTCCTTCTAAATTTCCAAAAGAAAATTTAAGAAATAGATGTATTACTGATTTTTATGAACCAGGTTCTGTATTTAAAATAGTGACAGCATCTTTAGCTTTAGAAAAAAATATATTTAAAGAAGATGATAAGATATTTTGCGAAAATGGAAGGTACAGAATATTTAATCATATCCTCCATGACCATACACCCCATAATATTTTGAGTTTTGAAGGAGTAATAATTCAATCTTCAAATATAGGTGTTACAAAGATAGCTCAGAAAATAGGTCTAAAAGAAATTATAAGATTTGCTAAAAAATTTGGATTCGGAAAAAAAACAGGAATAGACCTTCCAGGAGAGACCACAGGTATTATTAAACCTATTAATAAGTATTCTAAAATATCGATAGCTAGTTTTCCTATAGGACAAGAAGTATGTGTAACATGTCTTCAGATGGCAACTGCTTTCTGTGCTGTTGTGAATGGAGGTTTTTTGGTAAAGCCTTTTGTAGTTAAAAAAATTGTCTCTCCAGAAGGCGTAATAATAAAAGAGTTTAAACCCAAGATAATTAGAAGAGTTATATCTAAAAGTACTTCAGAAAGAATGAAAAAGATACTGTATAAAGTAGTAAATGAAGGTACCGGCAAATTAGCAAAGATTTGTGGTTTAAAGATAGGAGGAAAGACAGGTACTGCTCAAAAGATAGAGAACGGAAGATACTCTCACCGACTTTTTAGAGCTTCTTTTGTGGGATTTTTTCCATTAGAAAGACCAAAAGTAGTAATAAGTTTGGTATTCGATGAACCAAAACTCTCTCACTATGGAGGCGTGGTAGCAGCTCCAACTTTTAAAAATATATTATTAAGAATAAAAGATTATCTTTTAAAGAGTTGAGAGTAAAAGAATTAATAAAAAATTTAAAAAATTTAAAAATAAGTTGGGGAGGAAATTTAGATTTAAATTTTAAAAGAATAATTTTTAATTCCAAAAAAGTGCAAGAAGGTGATTTATTCTTTGCTTTAAAAGGTCTAAAGACAGATGGCCATAGATTTATAAAAGAAGCTTTTTTAAAAGGAGCCAAAATCTTTGTCTTAGAAGATAAGAAGTTTAAAAAATATATGAATTTTTTTGAAAAAAATAAAGAAAAAATATTCTGGATAACTACACCCGATACTCTTAAACTTTTTTCTTATGTAAATCTATATTTTTACAAAGTGGATCTCAAGAAATTTAAATTTATAGGGGTTACAGGTACTAATGGTAAGACTACAGTCTGTTTCTTAACAGAAAAAATATTAAAAGAAAACAGATTAAAAACATCAAGAATTAGTACTATCAATTGCAGCCTAAATTCAAAGATTTTAAAAAATTCTCTTACTACACCTTTAGCTTCAGAGCTATTTAAGATTTTAAAAAAATGTGAAAAAGAAAGTATAGAGTATGTAATTTTAGAAGCTTCATCTCAAGGATTAGAAGAAAAAAGATTAGAACCCTTAGAATTTAAAATAGCTGTTTTTACAAATCTATCTCAAGACCATTTAGATTATCACTTCACTTTAGAAAATTATTTTAAAGCAAAAAAAAGATTATTTGAGAAATTATCTTTAGAAGGCACAGCTTGTATAAATTTAGATGATTCTTATGGAAAAAGATTGTATAAAGCATTGAAAACAAAAAAGATAGGTTTTGGGATAAAGACAAAAAAAGATATCTATCTTAAAGAAAGGATTCTAAAGAGATTCTCCCAAGAGCTTAAGATCAAAATCCTAAAAGATACCTTCACCATAAAGACCAAACTTTTAGGTATCTATAATATTTATAATATTATGGCTTCATTGGGAGTAGCAGTTTCTTTAGGTTTGAGTTTAAAAAGGACTATAAAAGCCTTAAAAGAATTTTTGCCTCCTCCAGGAAGATTAGAATTTATAAATACTAAAAGAGTAAGCTTTGTTATAGACTATGCACACACACCATCAGCTTTAAAAGAAGTCTTGAATACTTTGAGAGAGTTAAAATTTAATAGAATAATTACTGTTTTTGGATGTGGAGGAGAAAGAGACGTATCTAAAAGACCTTTAATGGGAAAAATAGCTTCAAGTCTTTCAGATATAGTTATAATTACAGATGATAACCCACGCTCAGAATCGCCTCAAAAGATAATAAGAGATATATTAAAAGGAATAAAAAAATCTAATTTTAAAATAATTAGGGATAGAAAAAAGGCGATTAAATATGCTATAGAGATTGCTGAACCCAGAGATTGTGTTTTAATCGCAGGTAAAGGTCATGAAAGTTATCAGATATTTAAAGATAAAAAAATTTGGTTCAAAGATTCTTTTTATGTTAAAAAATTTTTAAATGTTAAAGATAAAAGTATCTGAGATTCCTCAAAATATTTATAAAAAAATCTTTTTTAGAAAAGATTTTTATATAAAGAGTATCAGTATTGATTCAAGGACGATAAAAAAAGGAGAAGTCTTTGTAGCCTTAAAGGGAGAAAGATTTGATGGGCACCATTTTATAAAAGAAGCTTTAAAAAAAGGAGCTTCTTTAATCGTCTGTGAAGAGGATTTTTATAAAAAAAATAAAGAGAGTTTTAAAGATTTTAATTACCTAATCTGTAAATCTACATTAAAATTTTTAACAGATTTTGCTCATTTTATAAGGAAAAAGCATGATAAAGTAAAAGTGATAGGTATAACAGGGAGTTGTGGCAAAACTACTACAAAAGAGATTATAGGAACTATCTTGAGTAAAAAGTTTAATACAGTATTTAGTAAAGATAGTTATAATAATTTTATTGGATTGCCTTTAACTGTGTTTAGACTTACTCCTTTTACAGAGTATTTGGTATTGGAAATCGGCACAAATAAAAAAGGTGAAGTTTATAAACTTAGTAAACTAGCTCTGCCAGATTTTTCTTTAATTACTAATATCGGTCCTTCGCACTTAGAATTTTTTAAGACTATAAAAAATGTTTATTTGGAGAAGATAAAAATTTTAAGATTTACCAAAGAAAAAGTTTTTTTAAATAATGATGATAAGTTTTTAAGAAACGTAAATTTTAAAAAAAAGACTACATTTGCTTTAAAAAACAAAGCTGATTTTGAAGCTATCATTAAAGAAAAGACAGATCATTATATAAAATTTTATGTGCCTCAATTAAAAGAGACCTTTACAATAAAATCAGCATTTTTGCATAATGTGTATAATAGTTTAGCAGGTATAAGTTTGTTGGTAAGTTTAGGTTTAGAAGTGGGTTTTATTAAAAAGAAATTAAAAGAATTTACTTTTCCTAAAATGAGAGTTGAGTTAATAAATAAAAATGGGATTTTGATTATAAATGATGCTTACAATTCAAATCCTTTGTCTTTAAGTTCAGTTTTAAAGGATTTAGATTCTTTCAAAAACAAAAGAAAAATATTAGTGTTAGCAGATATGTTAGAGTTAGGTAAAAAAGCTAAATACTATCACTATAAAATAGCTGAATTATTAAAAAAATGTGATTTTGAATATTTATTATGTTGGGGAAGATACTCAAAATTTCTTTTTGACAGGATAAAAGATTTTAAAAAAAATTGCGAATACTTTGAAGAAAAATCTAAAATGATTAAAAAATTAAAGAAAATATTAAGAAAAGGAGATTTATTACTCATAAAAGGTTCAAGAAGAACAAGATTAGAAGAAATTTTAGAAAAAATTTAAAATGTTTTATCATCTTTTATACCCTTTAAAAAATATTTTTTTTGGATTCAATCTCTTTAAATACATTACTTTTAGGAGTGCAGGGAGTGCTTTAACATCCTTTTTAATAGTTATTCTATTCGGTAATTACTTTATAAAAAAATTAGAATCTTTAAGATTCACTGAGAAGATAAAATTTAAAGATGCTCCTATTTTAGAGAATCTACACTCTCAAAAAGAAGGGACACCTACAGCAGGTGGAATTTTAGTTATTTTTGCTGTACTTTTTTCTGTAATTCTGTGGGCAAGATTAGATAATGTATTTATTTGGCTTACTCTTTTTGTAATGGTAAGTTTGGGTTTGGTAGGTTTAAAAGATGATATTGTAAAGATAAGAAAGACTCAAAGAAGAGGGATCAGTAAAAGTGAGAAATTGATTCTGCAAGGATTAGTTGGTTTAATAATAGGAATATACATTTACTTTTCAAAAAATTTAGATACTTATTTAGATATTCCATTTATTAAGCATAAGATCGTTGACTTAGGGATCTTTTATATCTTTTTCTCTATACTGGTAATTACAGCTAGTTCCAATGCTGTTAATCTCACAGATGGCTTAGATGGTTTAGCTTGTGGAAGTTTAATATTCGTTACTCTTACATATGCTATTTTGAGTTATCTTGCAGGTCATTTTGTATTCGCTAAATATCTTTTCATTCCTTTTATAAAAGGAGCAGGAGAGTTAACTGTTTTTTGTGCGAGTTTGGGAGGAGCTTTATTGGGTTTTCTGTGGTTTAATTGTTTTCCTGCTCAGGTTTTCTTGGGGGATACAGGTTCCTTGAGTATAGGAGGAAGTTTGGGGTGTGTGAGTTTGTTTATAAAAAAAGAATTGCTTTTAATAATAGCAGGAGGCATTTTTGTTATTGAGACCTTATCTGTAATACTGCAGATATTTTCTTTTAAAATATTTAAGAAACGCATATTTAAGATAGCACCTTTACACCATCATTTTCAAGCTTTAGGATATCCTGAAGCAAAGATTACAATTAGATTTTGGATAGTCTCAGTGATTTTAATGATTTTAGCTCTTTCTACTTTGAAGATAAGATGAGACTTAAATTTAAAAAAGTGACAGTCGTTGGAAGTAAAGTAAGTGCAGAAGGAGCAGTTAGACTCCTTAAAAGAATAGGAGCAAAAATAAAACTTACTACTCTTTCAGATTTAGAAAAATCTCCTCCAGAATTCTTAAAACTGGTAGATGAGTATGAATGTAAAACTCATTCAGAAGAGTTTATAAAAGGTCAAGACTTAATAGTAACTTCACCAGGTGTTCCTAAAAGTTCTCCTGTATTTAAATGGGCAAAAAAATACAATGTAAGAGTAATCAGTGAGATAGAATTAGCTTACAATTTTTGTGATTCATTTATAATAGGTGTTACAGGTACAAATGGAAAGACCACGACTACTTATCTTTTAGAAAAGGTTCTAAGAAAGTTTGGTTTTAAAGCTGTAAGTTGTGGAAATATCGGTAGGAGTTTTTCTTCAGTAGTAATAGATGAAAAACCTCAAATAATATGTTTAGAACTTAGTTCTTTTCAATTGGAAAACATAATAAATTTTAGACCAAATATAGGAGTAATACTTAATATTACTCCTGACCATTTAGACAGATACAAAAGTTTTAAAGAATATGTAAAAGCAAAATTTAATATTTTTAAAAATCAAAAGAAAACAGACTTTTCTCTTTTAAATTTTGATTATGAGTTTTTAATAAAAAAATCCAAAAGTTTAAAATCTAGAGTAATCTTTTTTAAAGCTTCAGATAAAATCAATGAAGATTTTGTAGCTATTTTAAGTATCTGTTTTATTTTAGGTATAGATGAAAAAAAAGCCTTAGATTATTTAAAGACCCTTAAATTACCTCCTCATAGAACCGAATTTGTAAAAAGAATACAAGGCATAGATTTTTATAATGATTCTAAAGCTACAAATATTCATTCTACTCTTTTTTCTTTAAAGAATTTAAGAAGGAAAGTAATATTGTTAGCAGGCGGAGAAGATAAAAATCAAGATTTTAATATTTTGAAAGATAATGAAATTTTTAAGGAATATGTAAAAAAGATAGTAGTCTTTGGTAAAGCTAAATCAAAACTCAAAGATTGCTTAAAAGGATTTAAAGATATTTTTTGTGCACAAGATCTAAAAGAAGCAGTTTTAGTAGCCTTTGAAATAGCTAAAAAAAATAAGATTAATTGTGTGTTGTTATCTCCTATGTGTGCATCTTTTGATAGTTTTAAGAATTTTGAGGAAAGAGGTGATTTCTTTAAAAAAATAGTAAAGGATTTAGAATGCAAAAAAAAGTTTTGAGAGTAAAAATAATCTTAATAGCTTTTACCCTCATACTTTTAGGGATAATTATGGTTTATAGTACTACTTCTATAAGCAGTTGGCAGATAAAAGGTGATAGTGAGTTTTATTTTAAAAGACAACTATTATATTTTTTTATAGGATTTATATTATCTGGTTTTGCACTTTTATTGGATTTAGATTTTTTAAGAAGATATAGCAAAGTTCTTATTTTAATAGGATTAGTTAGTCTAATCTGTGTATTTTTGCCTCATATAGGCAGACAAGCAGGAGGAGCTAAAAGATGGTTAAGTCTTAAAGGATTTAACATTCAACCTTCTGAATTCTGTAAATTATTTCTTATTCTATATTATGCAGATTATCTTTGCAGGAAAAAAAATAAAATCAAAGATTTTAAAGAAGGAATATTAGCTCCTCTTTTAATTACAGCTCTATATTCTTTTTTAATAATCTTAGAACCTGATTTTGGTCAGGCTATCTTTGTATTTTTAATTTTTTTATTTATGTTCTATATAGGAAGAGCAAAGTTTAAGCATTTATTGTTTATAGTCTTGGTAGGATTAATATTTTTTCTAATCTTTAGCTTTTCTTCACAATACAGAGCAAAAAGATTGTTAGTTTTTTTAAATCCTTGGAAAGACCCTAAAGGTGCAGGCTACCAACTTGTGCAAGCACATTTGGCTTTAGGAAGAGGAGGTTTATTAGGAAAAGGTTTGGGTAAAAGCATTCATAAGTTGTATTATCTGCCAGCAGCTCACACAGATTTTATATTTGCTATCATAGGAGAAGAATTAGGATTCTTAGGGTGTTTTTCTGTGATTTTTTTATACTTACTTTTTTTCTTTTATTCTTTAAAATTGATTAAATTTATCAAAGATGAATTTTCTTATTATTTAGCATGGGGATGTGTTTTAAATTTAATCCTGCAAGCTCAAATAAATATGGGAGTAGTTTTAGGGGTTTTACCTACAAAGGGTTTGCCTTTACCTTTTGTAAGTTATGGAGGGTCTTCTTTAATCTGTAGTATGCTAAGTTTAGGTTTATTTCTAAATGCCTCAAAAAATTAAAAAAATTGTATTCTGTGCAGCAGGCACAGGCGGACATTTTTTCCCTGCCTTTAATTATGCAAACTTGCTTAAAAAAAAATATTCTGTTGTATTCATAATTAACAGAGAGGAATTTAAGAAAATTTTAATAAAAGAGGGCATTAAATTTTATACTATAAAAATTAAATATTTCAGATTATTCCCACTAAAAGATTTTCTAAAAACATTGTTATTATTTTTGTTTAATTTCTGGGAGTCTTTAATAATACTTTTAAAAGAAAGACCAAGTTTTGTATTCTGCTTTGGAAATTTTTCTTCTTTTTGGATAGGGATCTTAAGTAAAGTTTTTTTAAAAAGATTAATAATCCATGAGCAAAATGTTAACTATGGAAAGGTAAATAAAATTTTAGGTTTTTTTGCAGATAAAATTTGTGTTCAAAAATGGACTAAGAGTATCTTTAAAAATAAAGAGGTTTTTTTACCTTTAATTTTAAGAAAGTCTCCTAAAGATTTATATAAAAAAGAATTTGTAGTCCTCTTTTTTGGAGGCTCACAAGGTTCCAGAATTATAAACAATTTATTCTTAAAAATCTATAAAGATTTATTAAAATTTAATATGAAATTGATTTTAATAACTGGTAAGGATAATTTTGAGATGGTCTCTAAAAAAATAGAGCTTTGTGATAATTTAGAGATATATGATTTTTTTGAAGAGATGCATAAGATTTATTCTAAAACCAAAGTCTGTGTGATGAGAGCAGGTATAATGAGTATATTTGAGGTATTAAGTTTTAAAATATATCCTCTGCTTTTACCTCATTATTTAGCTCAACTTCACCAAGTTAAAAATGCTTTATACTTTCATAAGATAGGATTGGCTTATCTTTGTAAAGAAGACCCTACAGAAATTAAAAAAAGAATACTCTCTATTTATAAGGATAAGACATCTTTAGAAAAGTTTAGAAAGAAGGTAGATGATTTTTTAAGTGAATACAACAAAGAAGTCTTTCTAAAAAATTTTGAATTAATTACTAAAGAATGTTGATTAAAGAGATACTTTCTAAATCAAAAAGGTTACATTTAGTAGGGATTGGAGGAATAGGAATGAGTGGGTTAGCTATTTTGTTAAAAGAATCTGGATTTTGTGTACAAGGTTCAGATATTAAAGAATCAGAAAATACTAAGATTTTAAAAGAAAAGGGCATCAAAGTATTTATAGGACATTCTTCTGAGAATATTACTTCTCAAGAAGTTTTAATCCTATCCTCAGCTATTAAGTCAGATAACCCTGAAGTTTTAGAGGCAAAGAAAAGAGGTATTCCGTTGTTGAGGAGGAGTCAAGTCTTAAATTATTTAGTTGAAGATAAAAAAACTATATGTGTTTGTGGAGCTCATGGGAAGACGACTGTTTCAGGGATGTGTTCTTTTCTGCTTAAAAATGTTTTGAAAAGAGTCTCTTGGTTTGTAGGAGGCAGATTCAGAAACTCTCTTTTACATGCAAGAAAAGAAGATTTTGAGTATTTCATCGTAGAGACAGATGAGAGTGATGGTTCGTTTTTAGATTTTCATCCTTACATAACTATCTGTACGAACATAGATAAAGAGCATTTAAATTTTTATGGGAGTTTTGATAATTTAAAGAAAAAATTTTTAGAGTTTTTTTCAAGGACCAAGTATAAAAATATTATATGTTTAGATAACAGGTATTTAAGAGAGAGTCTCTCTCAGATACCTAAAAAACTCACCTATGGATTTAGTAAAGATGCTGATTTAAGAGCAGATGTTGTAGATTTAAACACTTCACGGTTTAAAGTATTCTTGAACAGAAAGTATATAGAAGAATTTAAGATAAAATTATTTGGTCTTCACAATATTTTGAATTCCTTAGCATGTATTTGTGTAGGTGTAATTTTGGGTTTGGATTCAAAGGAGATTAAAAAAGTGCTCAGCAAATTCGAAGGGATAAAAAGGAGGTTAGAATTAAAGTATAATTTAAAAGATATACTTTTTTTTGATGATTACGCTCACCATCCTCAGGAAATAAAAGAAAGTTTAAAAGCTTTAAAACTTTTTTCTCCTAATAGATTGATCTGCGTATTTCAACCTCATAGGTATTCTAGGTTCAGTATTTTATTTAAAGAATTTTTAGATTCTTTTGATGGAGTAGATTTTTTGATAATCACAGATATTTATCCTGCTCAGGAACAAAATATTTATCAGATAGATATTTTAGATTTTTATAAAGAGATGAGAAAAAGATTAAAAAATAGAGTTAAATACTTGCATTTAGAAGATATACCCAAATTCTTAAAGGATTTTTTAAAGCCAAAAGATTTACTCGTAAGTTTAGGAGCAGGTAATGTCAATAAGGTATTAGAAGAAACTTACTCCCTTTTAAATGAAAATAATAAAAAACTTTGATTTAAAAAAAATCCTCAATTTAAATATTGGAGGAAAAGCTCTGTTTTATGCTAAAGTTCAAAATTTGCCTGAGTTAGAAGAGATTTTGAGATGGAGGAAAACCAAAGGAGTAAACTTAAAGATTTTAGGCAAAGGCACTAACATCTTAATGCAGGAAGGTCTTTTTGAAGAACTTTTTTTGCAGGTAAACATAGATTACATTTTTCCTCAAGATCAAATCTTAAGAGTAGGAGCAGGCACTCATCTAAATAGATTGATCAAATTCTGTGTAAAAAATAAATTAAAAGGTTTAGAGACTCTATGGGGTATACCAGCGAGTGTAGGAGGAGCTATTGTAAAGAATGCTTCTACTAAATGGGGTGAGATTTCAGAGAGGCTTTCAAATATCAAGGTATTAGATTTAAAAGGGAAAAAATTCACAATACCTAAAAAAATGATCCCTTTTTCTTATAGGTATTCAGGAATAAAGGATTTGGTAATTTATGAGGCTGAGTTTAAATTAGAGAAGACAAAAGAGAGTTTAGATGAAAAGATAAAAAATTTCTTTGAATATAGAAGATCTACTCAACCCTTAGAATATAAAAATTCAGGTTGTGTATTTAAGAATTCTTTGGAGTTTTCAGCAGGAGAGTTAATAGAAAATGTAGGTTTAAAAGGATACAGTATTGGAAAGGTAAGTGTGAGTCTAAAACATGCTAATTTTTTTATAGTTAAAGAAGGTGCAAGATTCTCAGATTTTTATAATCTTATGGAATTTGTAAAAAATAAAGTTAAAGAAAAAACAGGTATAGAATTAGAACCAGATTTAATCATATGGAAAATATAAATGACTTAAAGATAGGAATCTTTATGGGAGGAAATTCTTTAGAAAGAGAGATTTCTCTTATTACAGGAGAGAATGTTTTGAAAGCTCTTAAAAAAAGAGGATTAAATGTTGTGGGAATAGACTTAAGAACAGAATCAAAACACGAAATAAAAAACATAATAACTCAATATAAAATAGATTTAGTTTTTATTGCTATGCATGGAAGATTTGGAGAAGATGGCACTTTGCAGAGTATTTTAGAAGATTTAGGTGTCCCTTATACAGGTTCAGATAGCAGAGCTAGTAAAAACGCTATGGATAAGACTTTGACCAGAAAACTTCAAATACTACATAATATTCCTCATCCTAAATTTAAAGTAGTAAAGAAGAAAGATGAGATAGATTTAGAGAGTTTATTAAAAGAGTTTAAAAATGGTAAGATAGTCATAAAACCTGCAAATCAAGGTTCAAGTATAGGTTTGCATATAATAAAAAAAGAAAAGTTTGAGTTAAATAAAGCCTTAAAAGAGGCATTTAAGATAGATGAGACTCTTTTAATAGAGGAATTTATAGAAGGAGCAGAATTAACAGTAGGGATCTTAGAAGAAAGAGTTCTGCCTCCAATTCGTATAATTCCTAAAGAGGTATGTTTTGATTTTAAATGTAAGTATACTCAGGGTTTTACTTTCTATGAAGTGCCAGCAAAGATTCCAAAGGAATTAGAAGAAAAGGTAAAAGATTTAGCTTTAAAAACTCACAGAGCTTTAGGTTTAAGAGATTTTTCAAGAATAGATATGAGAATTTCTTTGGAAGGAGAGCCTTTTGTATTAGAAGCAAATTCTATTCCGGGATTGACTCCAACTAGTCTATTACCCAAAGCTGCAAAATTAGTAGGTTTTGATTTTGAGTCTCTTTGCATTAAGATGATAGAGTTGGCTTTGAAAAGATGTACAAAAAAAGAAGGGTCTTTATAATTTGCATTTTTTCTTTTATAATCATAGCTTCTTTGTATTTTTTAACTTTATTTATTTTAAATAGTTTTTTATTTAAAATAGAGAAGATAATAACTGAACCTTTTAATTATAATCTTTCTAAATACCTTGAAGAAAAAATTATAGGTAAGAATATCTTTAAATTAGATATAAAAAAGTTAAAAAAACAGACTTTAAAAGACTTTTACAAAGATTTAGAAGAAATAGAGTTTCTCAAAATACTACCTAATTCAATAAAGGTCAGATTTAAACCTAGAAAATTTATATTTCAAGTTTTTTATAGAGGAAAGTGGTATATGTTAGATAAGAATCTCAAGGCAGTTAAAAGATTAAAATATGCCCCCCATCCTCAACTTATAGAAATTCGTGGTTTGGAATTCAAAGACAAAGATAAGATTCAGGTTTTAAGAGTGCTCTCTCAGGGGTTAGAAGAACAAGGATTTTTAAAGGAGATAAAGTTCATTGAGATATATACATTAGTAAATTTAAGATTTAAAATGAAATCAAATTTAAAAATCATAATAGGTTATAAAGATATTAAAAACCGTTTATCTAGTTTAAAGGAAATATTAAAAAGAATAAAAAAAGAAGATTTAGAATATGTAGATTTGAGATTTGAAAAACCAGTAATAAGATTTAAAAGATGATAAGCTGGGGTTTGGATTTAGGTTCTTCTAAGATAAGTTTGGTAGGAATAAGAAAAGTAAAGCCCCTTGAAATAGTATTTTCTAAATTTTGGGAGACAGATTTTATAGAATCTGGTTACATTAAAGATTTTTATGGGATGGTAGAATTTTTAGATAAGATATTCAAAAAAACTGAAATTGAAACAGGATTCAAAATAGATGACTTGAATGTGAATATTTCAGGTAGTTTTTTAAACACCAAATTCTCAGATTTTTCTTTTGTAATCACAGAAGAAAAGGAAAAATTAATTACCAAAAGAGATACAGATTACATTATAAAGCAAGCCCAACTCTTAGCCTTAAATTGGACAGAAAAACTTTTACATACATTTCCTCAAGAATTTATAATAGATGATACAGAGATAGTCAAAAATCCTGTTGGACTTTGGGGTAGAAAATTAAAGGGTAATATTTTTATAATAAGCACGCCTCTCACTATCTATGAGAATATTAAAAAATTATTTGAGTTTTTAGATAAAAACTTAAAGAATCTTATTTTTAGTGGAATAGCTCAAAGTCAAATATTCTTAGATTCAGATCTTAAAAATCAAGGATGTGTATTGGTAGATGTAGGAGATACTCTCACAGAAGTTTTAAGCTTTGAAGCAGGTATCCTTAAGTCTGTGAAAATTATTAATCAAGGTTTGAGAAATATTACAAGAAAGATCTCAGAGGATTTTGAGATCTCTTTGGAATTAGCCAAAAAAGTTAAAGAAGAATTTGTTAATTTAGAAAGTCCTTCAGATGAGGAGATAATGGTAAGGTTAGGTTCAGATTATAAAAAAATAGAAGTTTCAAAAGTTAAAGAGATAATGGTAAATCAAATAAAAAATATATTTGAAGAGATAAAAGATATTTTAAAAAAAGAAAATTTATTCATGTTAGCTGAGAAAAATTTAGTGGTATGTGGAGGTATAGTCCAAATAAAAGGTTTCTGTAAGATAATAGAAGAATCTTTTGGTAAGAGTCCTTTGGTGCCTCAAATAGAAGGTTTAGATACAAAGAGAAATTCTTTAGCTTTGGGATTGGCTATTATGGGATTTGAATCCAGAAAGAAAAGAGTGTTTAATAAATTTTTGAAGTTGATCAATACTTTAAAAGAGATATACTCTGAATATTTTTAAAAATGGTATTTCCTCATCTTTATATTCTGAATGCTTCAGCAGGAACAGGTAAAACCCGTCAACTCTCTTTAAGGTATATTAAATTTCTTCTTTCTCAAAGACCAAATTCAGATATTAAAAATATTTTGGCTATAACTTTTACAAATAAAGCAG
Organism: uncultured bacterium; assembly: GCA_965541615.1. Taxonomy (GTDB): domain Bacteria; phylum Omnitrophota; class Gorgyraeia; order Duberdicusellales; family CBEUCJ01; genus CBEUCJ01. The sequence goes on from CBEUCJ010000006.1 coordinate 47,876, forward strand.
CCAATGAGATGAGAGAGAGGATCTTAGATATGTTGAAAAACATAGCTTTAAAGACCTCTTATTCTCAAAGTATCTTAAAAGAGTTGGGGATAAAAGATCTTGAAAAAGCTTCAAAGATAGCTTGCAGAAAGATAGAGGAGATAATTTTAAACTATTCAGATTTTTATGTTAAGACAATAGATAGTTTTGTGAACTCTTTGCTTTTAGCTTCAGCTTTTTATTTAAAGCTCCCTCCTTACGCAGAGATACTCCAAGATTCTCAAGAATTTTTAGAATTTATTTTAGATGAACTATTAGAAACCCTAAATAGAGATCAAAATGTCTTTAAGCTTTTTAAAGAGTTTTTGAGATTCTATTTAGAAGTAGAGGATAAACCCAGCTGGTACCCTAAGAAAGATATGTTAAACATTTTTATTCAATTTCATAATCAAGAAAATATAAGAGCAAAAGATATAAAGACTTTGTTCTTAGAAAAAGATTTCCTGAGTTTAGAAAAGGAAATTAAAGAAAAAATAAAAGAAATTCTATCTTACATTTATGAAAAGAATATTTTTGTAGAGAAAAAGATAATTAAACTTTTTGAAGAAGCGTTATCTTTTTCTTTTAAAGAATTCTTAAAATCTTTAAAGAAGATTTTTGATAGGTTATCTACAATTAATTTACCTCAAGAGTTAGAAAAAAAGATTAAGGAATTAAAAAGACTTTGTTCTGAGTATGTAGATAACTTTTGTCTACAGAGATTTAATCCTTACATAAATATTTATAAAAAATTTTGCGAGCATTTAGAAGAATTTAAATTTAAGAAGAAGATTATATTTTTAGAAGAGCTGAACAAAAAAGCTAATCAATTTTTGAAAGGAGATCCAGCCTTTATTCCTGAGATATATTATAGGTTATCTGCTGTCTTTTATCATTTTTTAATAGATGAATTTCAAGATACAAGCATCTTACAATGGATGAATATATTTCCTTTAATAGATGAAGCTATATCTAAAGGAGGTTCTTTATTTTATGTAGGTGATAGAAAACAAGCTATATACAGATTTAGGGGTGGTCAAGCAGAATTATTTGAAGAGGTTAAAGATTATTTTAAAAACAGAGTTGAAAAAATCATTTCAAAGTCTTTAACAAAAAATTTTAGGAGCAAAGAGAACATAGTTAAATTTAATAATTCAATCTTTAATGTTAAGAACCTTAAAACATTTTTAGATAATTTAGAATTAGAACAAACCTATAAAAATAAATTATTAGAGTTTTATAGTGATTCTGAACAAGAAGTTTTAGATACGCAAGATAAAAAAGGTGGGTATGTATATTTAGAACAGATCTCTGCCAAAGATTTTCAAGAATACAAAGATTTAGTAAAAGAAAAACTTAAAGAGTTAATAGAGGAGTTAGAGAAAAGATATCTCTATTCTGAGATAGGAATCCTTTTAAGAAAGAATGAGGATGTGAGAGAAATAACAGAGTTTCTGTTAGAACTTAAAAAACCTGTAAGTTCAGAACAGACCCTTAACATAAAAGAGAATTATTTGATAAGAGAGATAATAAGTTTTTTAAATTTTCTATTAAATAATTCAGATGATCTTTCTTTTGCTAATTTCATCTTAGGAGATATTTTTCTAAAAGAATCTAAATTAGAATTTAGTGAACTTAAAAGATGGTTGTATAAAAGAGAAAGATCTGTGCCTCTCTATAAGAATTTTAGTAAAGATTTTCCTTCTATATGGAAGAAATATATAGAAGAATTTTTAATAAATTATAAAATTTTGCCTCTCTATGACCTTTTAGATCTATTTTTTAAAAAATTTAAATTGTTAGAAAACTTCCCCACTCAAGAAGCCTTTTTTATGCATTTTTTAGAATTGGCAAAGAATAAGGAGGATAAAATAAATAATTTAAGAGATTTTTTAGAAGAATGGGAAAAAATACCCCTTGAAGAGCTTTTATTGAAAATCTCTGAAAATCTTAAAGGGATAAGAGTAATGACTATACATAAAGCAAAAGGATTAGAATTCAAAGTAGTTATTTTACCTCAGGTAACAATAGATACTCAATTTTATAGAAAAACACAAAATAGAATATTTAAGGAAACTGAAAGTAGTTTACATCTCATAAGTATCTCTAAAAATTTTAGTGAACTCTCTTCTAATATAAAAAAAGAATATCAAAAAGAATATTTTTATAATATTTTAGATGAGTTAAATACTCTTTATGTAGCTTTTACAAGAGCTTCTGATGAGCTCTATGCTTTTTTTCCTAAAAATATAGGTAGGACTAAGAATGTTGGAATTGAGTTATTTTTTAAAGGAAAAGAAAAGATAGAGTTAGGAGAAAAATCTAAGAGGAGACCTGTAGAAAAAGAAGCTCCTCAAGAATTCATACCAAAAATTTCAGATAAACCCAAAATTTTTTCTGTTAATCAAATAAGACTTAAAGATCAGCTTAAATCCCCTCAAGAAGTAATTAAAGAAATAAATAACGAGAATAAATTAAGAGGAGAGATTTTTCATTACATTTTAGCTCATATCAAGCAGATTCCTTCTGACTATCAAAAATTTTTAGAAGATTTAGTCTCTCAAGTTTGCAGAATTTTTAGTTATTCAGATTCTAAAGGAATTTTATCTGTGCTTTTGAAGAATTTTGAGAATCAAAGGTTTAAAGATTTTTTTACGATGAGAGCGAAAATATTTACTGAAAAAGAAATTACAGATAAAAAAGGAAATTTAAAAAGAGTAGATAGGTTAATGATTACTCCTAAAAAAATTATCCTTATAGATTTTAAATCTGGAGAGAACTTTTCTCCTGAACACCTAACTCAGATAAAGGAGTATGTAGATATTTTAAAAGAAATTTATCCTCAGCAAAAAATAACTCCTTACCTTATATATTTAGAGACTGCAACTGTAAAAGAAGTTTTAATATGAAACTATATTCAGTTCCTTTTCATGTAAATCTTATAGAATTCTTAGCAGAATTATTGTTGAAAGAAGCAGATTTCAAAAAAGATTTATCTGAGATTTGTGTTGTTTTCCCATCTAGAAGACCTAAGTTATTTTTAAATAAACTTCTTTCTCAAAAAATAGGCTCATCTTTTATAAGTCCACAAATTTTTTCTATAATAGAGTTTATAGATTATTTAGTTAAAAAGACTTCACCTTTTTTAAAAGAACTCTCTTTGCAGGAAAGTAGTTGGGTTATTTTTAATATCTTAAAAAAATCAGATTTTTTGAGTTTTAAAGACTACAAAGATACAGAGTTTTGTGAATTTTTTTTATGGGCAAAGAAAATATATGAATTTTTAGAAGATTTAGATAAAGATGATATCTCTAATGAAGAGTTAAAGAGTATAGAAAAGAATGCAGAAATAGGTTATCAAGTTCCTGAAAGGATAAATATTTTACTCAAGAATCTGAAAAAAATAAGAGAAGAATTTAAGGAGTTTTTAAAGGAAAATAATTTCACTACTTTAGGAAATAATTATCAAATAGCTTTAAAAAACTCTCAAGAAGTAAATTTAGAGGAATTCAGATGTATTTACTTTGTAGGTTTTTTTGCTTTAAGAAATGCAGAAAAAAAGATTATAAAAAATATTTTGAATAGAAAAGGAGGAGTATTCTTAGTTCAAAAAGAAGATACTTGGGAAGTTTTCAAAGAATTAGAGGATTTCTTTAAATCTAAATTTATTGAGATTCCTTTTGAAAGAAAAGAAAAGCCTAAAATAGAAATATTTGAATGTTTTGATACTCATTCTCAAATAAAGCAAGTAAAAGAAATTTTAAATTCTCTACCTCCTACAGAGATAGAAAATACTTGCATTATGCTACCTGAGGCTTCAGCTCTTTTACCTTTATTACTACAAGCAATTTCTTATTTTGATTTTGATTATAATGTCTCTTTGGGATACCCTTTAAAAAGGACCCATCTTTTTTCTTTCTTGGATTTATTGGTAAAAGCCCAGGAAAGAAAGAAGAATAATCTCTATTATACTAAAGATTATTTAAAAATAATCACTCATCCTTTCATAAAAAATATGAATTTGCCTTCGGTTACTTCAGATAAAATAAGTCTTCTTATAGAAAGGATAGAAAAATCTATTTTAGGAGAAGAAAAGAAAAGTTATTCTCAAAAACTTTTTATTGATTTGAGAGAAGTAGAAGAAGATCGATCTCTGTTTATAGAAGATGAAAGATTAAAGGAATTTTTAAGAAAGATTCATTTTTTATTTTTTGATAAGTTTTCAGAAATGAAGACACCTTTAGAATTCGCCCAACACTTAGAAGAATTATTTTTATTTATTTTAAAATATACTGATACTTTTTTATATATATTTTCAGGAGAGATATTTAAAAAATTTTTTGATCTGCTTAAAGAAATGAAATCTTCTCTTTTTAAAAATGAGAATTTTAAAGACATAAATTCTCTATTTGAGTTTTTCAGATTCAATCTTTTAGATCAGAATATTCCTTTTTCTGGCTCTCCTTTGAAAGGTTTACAGATTTTGGGAGCTTTAGAGACGAGAAATTTAAATTTCAAAAACGTTATTATTTTAGATGTAAATGAAGGAATTTTACCTAAAACTCCAGAATATGAGAGCCTTATTCCAGAACTCGTAAAACACCAATTAGGACTCCCTTCTTATAAAAAAAGAGATGAGATTTATAGATACCACTTTAAAAGACTAATAGGAGGAGCTGAGCGCATTTGGCTTTTTTATAAAAACCTTCCTCAAGAAGGAGTAACAAGAAGCAGATTTATAGAAGAGATTATCTGGAGAGAAGAAAAAAAGTCTTTAAAATTAGGAGCCCTCCCTGTTAAAAAAATCTCCTTTAATATAGAAGTTTTAAAAAAAGAGATGAAAATAGAAAAGGATTCAGAAGTATTAAAAAGAATAAGAAATTTAAAGATAACACCCTCAGCTTTAGATACTTATTTAGAATGTCCTTTGAAATTTTATTTTCGATATATAATGAATTTAGAAGAGTATCAAGATTTAGAAGAAAACATTGAACCCAAAACCATAGGAAATTTTTTTCACGAAGTTTTAAAATCTGCATATTTTCAATTTTTAGATAGAGAAATAATTTTGGATGAAAATTTTGAAAAAAGTCTTTTCAAAATAGCAGAGCAAAAATTTAAGGAATATTTTAAATTAGAGACACCAGAATCTTTTCTTTTAAAAGAAATACTCTTCTACAGATTAAAAAGATTTTTAGAAAAAGAGAAAGAGAAAAAAGAGAAAATAAAGATCTTATATATAGAGAGAGAATTCCCTATTAAGAATGATTTTATTATATCTTCAGAAAGAGGAAATTTTTCCTTAAAAGGAATATTAGATAGAGTAGAAGAAAGATATAAAGACGAAGATAAGAACGCAAAAGTAGTAATATTAGATTATAAGACATCTTCTCCTAAAAATTTCAAATTCAAATTAGATAAAGTGAATACAAAAGATATAGAGACCATCAAAGAGAATATCTCTTCTTTACAACTTCCTTTTTATTTGCTCTTAGTTCAAAAAGACTTTCCACAAAAAGATTTAGATGCAGGTTTTTATTTCCTAAAAACTAGCCAGGAAAAATTCTTCTTTAAAGATTATCTTAAATGTAAAAGTTTAAAAGAAAAAAGAGAAGTTCTTTTATTTTTTGAAGAGATTATAAAAGAAATCTTAGAGAAACTTTCAGATCCTAAAATTCCTTTTGTGAGAACTACATTTAAAGAAAGTTGCAGATACTGTCCTTATTCGACTTTATGTAAGATATAGAACCTATGTTTACTGGCCAGCAAAGGTACATTAGTATACACTTTTATAATCACTACTTTTCATACTTCCAGCTAACCATCCTAATTAACTGATGGCAAATTCAAGATTTTATCACATAAATTAGGTTCTTTTTCTTTAAGGAGTTGATAAGGAGATTATTAAAGAATAAAAAGATAAGCATAACTTTTAATAAAGAAATCATCTTGATCATCAAATCTTTCACATTCATAGAATTCATCTTCAATTATCTTATGAAAACCTCAATATCAGAGTTAAATGTAGGATTCCTTGTAAAGTATTCTTTGATGTTCTATATTGTTTTCTTTATCTTAAAAATATCAGTTTGGTGTTTATTATATTAGTAGGCTGGTAAATTGAATGGTTTGTTTGGGAATTATTTAAATTTCCTTTTTTTCTTAATTTTTTCCTCAAAGATAGATTTACTTTAGAGGAAGAAGGAATCTTCTTTATTTTCTTGTTAGAAAAAACCTTTAATCTTGATGCGTGCTTTTTTAACCTTTTAAATAGCTTCTTATCAAAAAATGATAGGGGTTTTAGGTGTATAATCAGGTGCCTTTACTTTTCTTTTCTACTTTATTTTCTTCTTGACAAAGTAAATTTTTTTTAAATAATATTAGAAAACTACAACGAGGTAGTTAAAGCAAAGAAGCTCAGGGAGCAAAGGAGCTCAAAAAATAGCACCCTGAGCTTTTTTATTTTTATGAGTATTTTATAAAAGGAGGTGGAAAAATGCCTAATTTAAGAAGGCCTAATGCTAATGATGCTACACTAACTTTTAATCGCTCAAGAAATCCTGTTCCTTTTTCAGGTCTTTGTTCAAAATGTGTCGATGGATGCACAGGAGGATGTGAAGTTTGGCTTGCATCATTTAGAGGAAGAGAAGTCTTATACCCTCAACCATTTGGAGAGATAACTGCAGGAGCAGATAAGAACTATCCTGTAGATTACTCTCATCTAAATATTCAAGGATATGCAAGAGGAGCAAAAGGATTACCTGAAGGTGCAGGTCCTGATGAAGCTATATTTTCAAATGTTGATACTACTACAGAATATGGATGGGAGAAAAAGGTAAAAATGAAACTGCCTATCTTTACAGGAGCTTTAGGTTCTACAGAAATTGCTCGTAAAAACTGGGAACATTTTGCAGTAGGTGCAGCAATCTCAGGGATTACAATTGTGTGTGGTGAAAATGTATGTGGGATGGATCCTCAACTTGAGCTTACTTCTGATAAAAAAGTTAAAAAGTCTCCAGAGATGGATAGAAGAATAGAGATTTATAAAAGGTTTCATGAAGGTTGGGGAGAGATTCTTGTTCAGGTAAATGTTGAAGATACAAGATTAGGAGTTCCTGAGTACCTTATAGATAAACATAAATTAGAAACGATTGAAATTAAATGGGGACAGGGTGCAAAATCTATAGGTGGAGAGGTAAAATTGAAAACAATAGAAAGAGCTTTAGAACTTAAAAAAAGAGGATACATAGTTTTACCTGATCCTGAAGACCCTGCAGTTAAAGAAGCCTATAAAAAAGGAGCAATCAGAGAGTTTGAAAGACATTCAAGATTGGGATTTGTAGATAAAGAATCTTTTTTAAAAGAAATAGAGAGATTAAGAAAATTAGGTTTTAAAAGAATTACATTAAAAACTGGTGCCTATTCTGCAGTAGATTTAGCAATAGCTTTAAGATTAGGAGCAGAAGCAAAACTCGATTTAATTACAATAGATGGTGCTGGTGGAGGAACAGGAATGAGTCCTTGGCCTATGATGAATGAATGGGGGATTCCTACATTTTACCTTGAGTGTTTAGCATACCAATTTGCAAAGAAATTAGAGAATTCTGGATTTAAAGTCCCTGATATTGCAATTGCTGGAGGTTTTTCTACTGAAGATGGAATATTTAAAGCAATAGCTTTAGGCGCTCCTTTTGTTAAAGCAGTATGTATGGGAAGAGCATTGATGATTCCAGGAATGGTAGGAAAAAACATTGATAAGTGGCTTAAAGAAGGCAATTTGCCAAAAACTGTTTCTAAATATGGAAATAGTGTTGAGGAAATATTTATCTGTTATGAAGAGTTAAAAGAAAAATATGGAACAAGAATCAAAGAGATTCCTTTAGGAGCAATAGCTATGTATACATTCTCTCAAAAGATAAAAATAGGTTTACAACAATTGATGGCAGGAAGCAGAAACTTCAAACTTTCAACTATATCTCGCTCTGATTTAATAGCTTTAACTGAAGAAGCAGCAAAAATTTCTGGGATTCCCTATGTAATGGATGCTTACAGAGAAGAAGCAGAAAAGATTTTAGAAGAAAAATAGTATTTTAATTTTAAGAGCAAAGAGCATTTGTGGCGAAGACTGCTTTATTATATCATGAAGATTTAAAAGGATATAGTTTTGGAGAAAATCATCCTTTCCAAGGGAACAGATTTTTAATATTCTGGGATTTTTTTCAAAAGGCTTTTTCTCCTTTTAAAGATAAATTTGAAATTATAAAACCTGAACCAGCTCAAGATGATCTTTTAAAATTAGTCCACACCCAAGATTACATTGAAGCAGTAAAATATGCATCTTCAGGGTTATATATTTCAAACATCTTTAATTACTTTAGTTCAGATAACCTTAACCCTTTAACCTACCAGCTTCCTGAAGGAATAGATAAACCTGCAAGATTAATTGTTGGAGCTTCTGTAAAAGCAGCCAGTTTAGTAGCAGAAGGTAAATTTAAAAAAGCAATTAGTATTGGAGGAGGACTTCACCATGCAAAGCCTGATTTTGGAGAAGGTTTCTGTATTTATAATGATGTGGCTGTTGCTGTTAAATATCTTAAAGAAAAGTTTGGTTTCAAAAAAATTTTAGTCTTAGATACAGATGCTCATGCAGGAAATGGAACAAAAGAAATTTTTTATACAGATAATGAAGTTTTATTTATCGATATCCATCAAGACCCCAAAACTATCTATCCTGGTTCAGGATTTATCTATGAGATTGGAGAAAACAAAGGTAAAGGCTTTACAGTTAATATTCCTTTGCCTCAGAGAACTTCTAATTTAGCCTATAAAACTGTTTTTGAGAAGATAATCATTCCTTTAGCAGAAGAGTTTAACCCTCAAATAATCATAAGATATGGAGGCTCAGACCCCCATTATTTAGATGAGTTGACAGATTTAGGATTAACTTTAGATGGTTTTAAAATGATAGGTGATTATGTAAGAAAAATAGCAGAAAAAATTTGTCAAGGAAAAGTAGTCGATTTAATAACTTCTGGATATAATCTAAAAATCTTACCCTTTGCCTGGACTTCTTTAATTTGTGGATTATTAGATTTAGATATGGATTTTAATTTAGAAGAAAAGGGAGCTCCTCCCCCTGACACAGGACTTAAAGAAACAGAGATTATAATTGAAGAATTAAAAAATCTTCTTAAAAAATTCTGGAAGTGTTTTTCTTAAAGATTTAATAAAATTTTATTTTTAGCTTTGGAAGGTAAAAGTATTGAATTTAATCCTGTATTTTCTGAGAAAAATTTTGAGGTTAAGATACCTGCAGATTGGGTAAAAGTAAAAAAACAGTATCTTGATTGTGAGTTTTTAGATACAAAATTCTAAGGATAATGAGAAAAAATAAAATTCTCTTTATAATTAGTAGCTTAGGAATATTATTTATCTCTTCTTTTCTAATAAGCTGGAGTCCTCAAAATAATTCTAAAAAAGAGATAATTTCTGCAACAGGAACTATAAAATATATCCCTTTAGAAGGCGGATTTTACGGAATTATAACAGATAAAGGAGAAAAATATTTGCCATTGAATTTACCAGATGAATTTAAAAAAGACAGATTAAAAGTTTGGTTTAAAGCAAGACCAAAAAAGATTGTCACAATTCAAATGTGGGGAGAGCCAGTTGAGATTTTGGAGATTAAGCTTATCGAGAAAATACAAAATCTTTCTCAAATAAAAGTTGCAATCCTTTATGAAAGAATAACAGATGGTATTTATCATCCCTCAAAAATAAGA
>CBEUCJ010000007.1:0-34852 GCA_965541615.1 uncultured bacterium
GCCTTGCCCAAACTTAAATTTTTTAAAGCGGGTGTAGCTCAGTTGGTAGAGCGTCACGTTGCCAACGTGAAGGTCGGGGGTTCGAAGCCCCTCACCCGCTCTGACTTTCTCACTCCTTTATGAAAATATCTGATTTTGTAAAAAGAAAAGCTATTTTTTTAGATTTAAAAAACAAGGATAAAGAATCTGTCTTAAATGAAATCCTCTCAAATTTAGTAAAAGCAAACTTAATAAAAAAACATCACAAGAAAAAAATTTTAGGAAAATTGTTGGAACGTGAGAAATTAGGTTCTACAGCTATCGGTCAAAATTTTGCAATACCTCATGCTAAAATAGAGGGTTTAAATAAGATTTTATTGTGTATAGCTAGGCACAAAGAAGGGATCGATTTTAATTCTTTAGATGGAGAGCCTGTCCACATTATATTTTTACTTTTAATCCCTACAAATGAAATAGGTGTTTATTTAAAACTTTTAGCTAAGATCGCCAAAATTTTAAGAGATAAAAATTTTAGAAGATTATTTATGGAAGCTAAAACTATAAAGCAAGTAATAGAAATAATAAAAAGTTTAGAAGAATGAAATTTAGAAAGATTAGATGGTTGTATCCAGGTTTAAAAATTAAAAGATGGATTTTTACTACGCTAACTGGAGTCTTATTAATAATATTTGGTACCTACAGGTTTGTCAAAGACGTAAATTTCTTAAGAATATTAGATATTTCTATAGTGATTTTAGGAATAATAGGAGTATTTGTAGGTATTAAATTTATGCTGAGAAGTATTTTGAGATTATTTTCACCTTTTAAAGAAAGAGAATTATTAGATATAGTTTTAGAGAAAAGATATTTAACAAAAGGACCAAAAATATGCACTATTGGAGGAGGAACAGGTTTATCTGCAGTTTTAGCAGGGATAAAAGAATTTACTTCTAATATTACAGCTATAGTAACAGTAGCTGATGATGGTGGGAGTTCAGGTTTATTAAGGAAAGAGTTTGATATTTTGCCTCCGGGAGATATAAGAAATTGTTTGGTAGCCTTAGCTGAAGCTGAACCTCTAATGAGAGAGTTATTCCAATTTAGATTCAGCAAAGATTCTCATCTTAAAGGTCATAATTTTGGGAATTTGTTCATTACTGCTATGACAAAACTCACAGGTGATTTTGAAAAAGCATTAGAAGCTTCCAGTAAAGTTTTAGCTATTAGAGGTAAAGTAATACCTTCCACTTTAACGAAGGTAAGATTATCAGCAAGATTTAAAGACGGAGATTTTATAGAGGGAGAAACCAATATTCCCAAAAAAGAAAAAGAGATAGAGAGAGTATTTTTAAACCCAACTTGTTCAGCAAATCCAAGAGCTTTAGAAAGTATAAGAAATGCAGATATTATAATCTTAGGTCCTGGAAGTTTGTTCACAAGTATCATTCCAAATTTATTAATAAAAGAATTAACTCAAGAAATAGTAAATTCTAAAGCATTGAAAATTTTCATATGCAATATAATGACCCAGCATGGTGAGACAGACAACTTTACAGCCTCACAGCATTTAAAAGCTTTAATATCTCATTCTCATCCTAAAGTAGTGGATGTATGTTTGGTAAATATCCAAAAGATACCCAATGAACTCTTAGATAAGTATTCTAAAGAAAAATCTTTTCCTGTGAAAGCAGATGTTGAAGAGATAGAAAAGATGGGTTACAGAGTCGTTACTGCTGATTTAATCTCAGCTTCAGATTATGTAAGACACGATCCCAAAAAATTAGCTCGTAAAATAATGGAGGTCTGGATTGAATACAAGCAAAAGAAAACTTAATTTGTTAATATGTATTCATAATCATCAACCAGAAGGAAATTTTGAGCACATCTTTAGAGAGGCTTTTAATAAGTGTTATAGACCTTTTTTAGATACTTTAGAAAATTTTAGAAAAATAAAGCTTTCTCTTCACTTTTCAGGTCCTTTATTAGAATGGTTAGAAAGAAATGAACCTCAATTTTTAGAAAGAATAAAAAGATTAGTAGAAGATAAAAGAATAGAGATTTTAGGTTCAGGTTTTTTTGAGCCAATATTAGCTATAATCCCTAAACAAGATGCTATAGACCAGATAAAGCTTTATTCTGAAAAATTAGAGAAAATATTTAATACAAAAATAAAAGGAATCTGGCTTACAGAAAGAGTTTGGGAACCTCACCTTCCTGAAATTTTAAGTCAGGTCAAGATTTCTTACACTATTACTGATGATGAACATTTTGTTTTGGTAGGTTTTGATAGAGAAGAGTTAGATGGTTTTTATTTAACTGAGTTTAATAACAAAAGGATAAATATTTTTGCTGGCAGTAAGACTTTAAGATACCTTATTCCTTTTAAACCTTTAGAAGACCTTAAAAAATATCTATATGAAAAATATGAAAAAGGTATAAAAAGCATATGTTATGCAGATGATGGAGAAAAATTTGGTATGTGGCCTCACACTTATGATTGGGTATACAATAAAAAATGGTTAGAAAAATTTTTTGAGTTTTTGGAAACTGCAGATTGGATAGAGTTAAGGTTATTTTCGGAATTTTTAGAAAATAATACTCCTCAAAAACTCGTTTATCTAAAATCTGCCAGTTACCAGGAGATGTTAGAATGGTCAGGAGGTTTTTTTAGAAATTTTTTTACTAAATATACAGAAGCTAATTATCTCCATAAAAGGATGTATTATATAAGCAGAAGAATTCAGAAGCTAAAGACACCTGGCAAAGAAAGAGCTAAATACTTTTTATTTAAAGCTCAAAATAATGATGCCTATTGGCATGGGATCTTTGGAGGGCTGTATTTAAATCATCTGAGAAATTCAGTTTACTCTAATTTAATTAAAGCTGAAAAGATTGTAGATGCTCATTTAGATTTCTCTTTAAAAGAAGATATAGATTTTGATGGATATCCTGAATTTATAATAAAAAACAAAACTCAAAAAATAATTTTTTCAAAAAATTCTCATATTTTAGAGTGGGATATTTTAGAAAAGGATTTAAATATTGTAAATACTTTGACAAGAAGAAAAGAGCCTTATCATAAAATAATATTTGAAAAATGTAAGAACAAAAATTCAGAATCTGTTGCAAGTATTCATGAAAATAAAAAGATAAAAGATCAAGGTTTAGAAAAGTTCCTTATTTATGATAATTACAGAAAAGTAAGTTTAATAGAGCACTTTTTAAGATCAGAGTTAGATTTAGAATCCTTTTTGAAAAATGAATTTTTGGGTGATAAAATTTTGTACAATAAAATTTTTGAGGTAATAGACCACAAAAAAGATTTTATAATCTTTAAATTTAAAGACCAAGATATAGATTTAACAAAAGAAGTTAAAATAGATAATAATTGTGTTATAGTAAATTATGAAATAAATTTTTTAAATTCTGTATTTAAAAATAATAAATTTGGTGTAGAATTTAATCTTTCAGGATTCAATGAGCGCTATAAAGATCCTACAGAACTTAAAGAGAGTAATCAGTTTGAATTCTTTGATGAATGGTTTAAAATTATTTACAAATTTGAGTTTTCAGAAGCAACACAAGTATTTGTTACTCCTATTTATACAATCTCTGATTCTGAGGCAGGTATTGAGAAGACTTTGCAGCATACATGTTTTCTTTTTTCTTTTCCACTCAAAAAAAATTTAAATTTAAAGATAAGTTTGAGTTATGATTAAAATAGAAGAAAAAATTAAGATAAAAAATCCCTTGGGTTTACATGCAAGACCTGCTGCTCAATTTGTTAAAAAAGCTTTAGAATTTAATTCCCAGATTTTAATAAAAAAGGATGACCAAATCTTAGATGCAAAGTCTATAATGAATATTTTAAGTTTAGGTTTAGAAAAAGATTCACAGATAGTTTTAATTTTAGAAGGACCTGACGCTAAAGAAGCTTTAAAAGAACTTAAAAAGATCTTAGAGTCTGAAGATGGGTAAAGAGAAGATAATAAAAGGTATACCTGCAGCTCCTGGGATTTGTATAGGTAAAGCTTATGTAAAAGGAAAAGAGACTTTACAAATAAAGCCACGCAGAATTTCTAAAGAAGAAGTTTCTAAAGAAATCCTAAGATTAGAAGAAGCTTTATCTTTGACAAGAGAAGAGATATTGGAGTTGAAAAAAAAGATTGCTCAGGAGATGGGAGAAGATCATGCTCAGATATTTGATGCTCATCTTTTGTTTTTAGAAGATAGGGCTTTTATCGAGGATATTATTAATAAAGTTAAGAAAGAAAAAGTAAATGTGGAATATGCTTTACAAGAATCAGTAAAAAAATATATTAATATTTTCTCTAAGATAGAAGATGAATATTTAAGAGAAAGAACTTATGATTTCCAAGATGTAGGAAAGAGGATCCTTAAAAATATGTTAAAGCAAAAAAAAGCCAAAGAAGAACTATTTGAGAAATCTATAATTATAGCTCATGACCTTTCACCTTCTGAAACAGCTTCTCTTAAAAAAGATAAAATATTAGGTTTTGTTACAGACATTGGAGGCAGAACCTCACACACAGCTATTATTGCAAGGTCTTTAGGGATACCAGCAGTCGTTGGTACTCAGATAGCTACTCAAGAGATAAAGACAGGAGATGAATTAATTATAGATGGAAGTAAAGGAGAGGTTATTGTTAATCCTACTCAGAAGACTTTAGAGGAATACAAAAAAGAGAGAGAAAGGAGAAAAAGACTTATCAAGAAATACTCTTTTACTAAAAAATTAATCCCTACTACTTTAGATGGTAAAGAGATAAAAATTTTAGCTAATATAGAATTTCCAGAAGAGATTTCACAAGTTTTAGATGTAGGAGCACAAGGAATAGGTCTGTATAGGACTGAATATTTTTATATGAATAGAGTATCTTTACCTTCAGAAGAAGAACAATACAGAGCTTATAAAGAAGTAGCAAGAAGACTCCAACCTTTACCTGTAACTATAAGGACTCTTGATTTAGGAGGAGATAAGTTTCTCTCCCCAATAAGAGTCCCTACTGAGATACAGTCTTTTTTAGGTCAAAGAGCTATAAGATTTTGTTTGGCTCATCCTGAAGTTTTTAAAACACAATTAAGAGCTATCTTGAGAGCAGCTTTAGAAGGAAATTTAAAAGTAATGTACCCTATGATAAGTGGAGTTGAAGAGTTAATAGAAGCAAACAAGATTTTAGAAGAAGCTAAAAAAGAGTTAAAAAAGCAGAATAAGAGATTTAAAGAAGATTTAAAAGTAGGAGTAATGATTGAGGTGCCTTCAGCCGCTTTAATTTCAGATATTTTAGCAAAGTATGCAGATTTTTTTAGTATAGGTACTAATGATTTAATCCAATATTCTTTAGCTGTAGATAGAGCAGATGAAAAAGTAGCTTATCTGTATGAGCCAGCTCATCCTGCAGTTTTGAGGTTAATAAAGAATGTAATAGATGCTGCTCACAGTATGAATATAGAAGTGAGTATGTGTGGAGAGATGGCTTCAGAACCTATTTTTATTTTTTTATTAATAGGGATGGGTTTAGATGAATTAAGTATGCCTCCTTCTCTAATTCCAAAAGCAAAATTGTTAATAAGGTCTATTTCTTATAAAGAAGCACATGAAGTCTTTAAAAAGGTATCTGGTTTTTCTTCTCCTAAGGAAGTGGAAGACTACTGTATAAAAGAGTTAAGGAGGATTTTGAAAGAAAAATATGAGGAACTCGCTATTTAAGGAAATTGAGAAAATAGATACTTCAAACCATTTAGAAAAAATATTAAAGTTTCCTGAACAAATAATAGATTCATTAAAAATAGTTAACTCTTTAGATATTTCAAAACTTAGTAACAAAAGATTTAAAGAAATCTTTTTTTGTGGAATGGGAGGTTCAGGAATTGCAGGGGATATTTTAAAAATTTTGTTTTTTAATACTTCTTTACCTTTTTTTGTAATAAAAGATTATGATATTCCTTCATTCTTAAATAAAGACTCACTTTGTTTTATATCTAGTTTTTCAGGAAATACTGAAGAGACTTTAAGTTGCTTTAAAAAGGCGAAAAAAATCACTGAAAATATAGTTTGCGTTTCTACAGGAGGTATTTTAAAAAAATTATCAAAAAAATTTATTTTTATTAAAATTCCCTCAGATTTTGTCCCCAGACAGGCTTTAGGTTATTCTTTTTTTATTCCTTATTTTCTGCTATGTAGATTAGGTATCCTTAAAAAAGTTTCTTATAGAGAGATTGTGACTCTTTTAAAAAGTTCTCAAAAATCTTTTTGCAAAAGAGCTAAATTAATAGCTACACATATTTACAAAAAATTGCCAATAATATATTGTGCCCAATTTCCTTTGGAACCCGTAGCTTTAAGAATAAAAGCACAGTTTAATGAAAATTCAAAAAATTTATGTTGGGTAAATTTTTTCCCTGAATTAAATCACAACGAGATAGTAGGTCTCCAGTTTCCCAAAGAGGTTTTTAAATATATAAAAGTAATTTTTTTAAGGACACCTTTTGAAAATGAAAGAGTAAGACTGAGAATAGAGATAACAAAAAAAATATTAGAAAAAAAAGATATAAAATTTTTAGAGGTTAAATCTTGTGGTAAGTCTATTTTGTCACATATTTTTTATCTAATCCATCTCTTTGATTTGGTAAGTTTTTATTTAGCGATTCTAAATAAAATAGACCCCACACCTGTTAAAATCATAGATTATTTAAAAAAAGAATTGAGAAAAAGATGATCTGCGTTATTCTGGGAGCTGGTTACGGTACTAGATTAAGACCTTTAACTCTTAATTTTCCTAAAGCTTTAATACCTGTTACTCCTTCAGGAGAGACTATTTTGGATTTTTTATTTAAAAAGATTAAAAAACTTAGCAGAATAGATGAAGTAATTTTGGTATCTAATAATTTTTATTATGAGAAGTATATAGAATTTAGAGAAAAAAGAAATTTAGATTTTGAGATTATAAATGATGGCACCAACACTGAAGAAGAAAGATTAGGAGCTATTGGAGATTTGAGTTTAGCTATAAACAAATTTAATATAAACCAAGATATCTTAGTTTTGGGGTCAGATAACTATTTTGATTTTTCTTTAGATGAATTTATAAGTTTTTCTAAAAATAAGGATATTGTGATAGGTTTGTATGATATAAAAGATTTAGAAAAAGCAAAAAATTTTGGAGTAGTTAAAATAGATAAAGAAAACAGGATCATTAGTTTAGTAGAAAAGCCCAAAAATCCTCAATCTACATTAATTACCATATGCATTTATTATTTCTCTAAAAAGAAACTTCCTCTTATCTTAGATTATTCTAAATACAGCTCTTTAGAATCTAAAGATGCTCCAGGAAGTTTCTTTTCTCATATTTGTAAATCTGAAGTAGTTTATGGATTTATTTTTAAAGGACTATGGTATGATATAGGCAGCCATCATTCTTTAAAAGAACTAAGAGCTTTACTACAGGAGGTAGAAAAATGAGAAGATTTATATTTACTTCTGAGTCTGTAACTGAAGGTCATCCAGACAAAATCTGTGATCAGATTTCAGATGCCATTTTAGATGCTATTTATGAAAAAGATCCTAATGGAAGGGTAGCTTGTGAGACTTTGGTTACAAGGGGTTTGGTGTATGTTGCAGGGGAAATTACTACGAGTTGTTATGTAGATATTCCAGGTGTTGTAAGAGAAGTTTTAAAAGATATAGGTTATACAGATCCCAATTATGGGTTTGATTACCAAAGTTGTGGAGTAATAACTGCTATTCAAGAACAATCTAGTGATATTGCCAGAGGAGTAGATATTGGAGGAGCAGGTGATCAAGGTTTAATGATAGGTTATGCTTGTAAACAGACGAAAGAATTAATGCCTTTGCCTATAATTTTAGCTCATAAATTGGTAAGAAGGTTAGCTCAAATAAGAAAAGAAAAAATCTTAAGGTATTTAAGACCTGATGGGAAATCACAAGTAAGTATAGAGTATGAGAATAATACTCCTAAGAAAGTTAAAACAGTAATAATTGGATGCCACCATGACCCTGACGTTAAGATGGAAACTTTAAAAGAAGATATTAAGAGATATGTTATAGACTATGTAATTCCTAAAGAGATGATGGATAAAAATACTCAAATTTTTATAAATGCTACAGGGAGATTTGAGATTGGAGGACCTGTAGCTGATACTGGTGTCACAGGTAGAAAGATAATGGTAGATACTTATGGAGGATGGGCAAGACATGGTGGAGGTTGTTTTTCAGGAAAAGATCCAACAAAGGTAGATAGGTCAGCCTCTTACATGGCAAGATACATTGCAAAAAATATCGTAGCTGCAGGTTTAGCTGATGAATGCGAAGTACAATTAGCTTACTGTATAGGAGTTGCAGATCCTGTAGCTATAATGGTGAATACTTTTGGGACTTCTAAAGTAGATGAAGAAAAATTAGTCTTAGCTATAAAAGAGATCTTTCCTTTGACTCCAAGGGGTATGATAGATCATCTAAAACTATTAAGACCTATTTATAAAAGAACAGCTTGCTATGGACACTTTGGGAGAGAAGAAGAAGGTTTTACTTGGGAGAATACAGATAAGGTAGAAGAGTTGAAAAGATTTTTTAAATTCTAAATTTTGGAGGTGTTAAAATGGGGATAACTTTTTTAAAAGTAAAAATTATAAATTTATCAAACTTAAAGAAATCAAAGGAATTAAATTTTTTAGTAGACTCAGGAGCTATATACTCAGTTGTAGATTCAAGAGTTTTAAAAAAGTTAGATATTAAACCATCTTTCTTTAAAGAATTTATGTTAGCCAATGGTGAGATTATTAAGAAACCAGTGGGAAACTGTTACTTTGAATATAAAGGTGTAAGAGTAGCCTCTCCTGTAATATTTGGAGAAAAAGACATCTTTCTTTTAGGAGCTACCACTTTAGAAGCTTTAGGTTTAATCTTAGATCCTATAAATAGAGAACTAAAACCACTCCCTATGGTCTTAATGAAGTTTGCAAAATGAAGAATTTTGATATTAAAGACAGAAATTTAAAGAGAGAAGGTAAGAAAAGAATTGAATGGGCTTTACAGAGAATGCCAGTTTTAGAAATAATAAGAAAGAGATTTGAGAAAGAAAAGCCATTGAAAAATATAAAGATAGGAGCATGTTTGCATGTTACTACTGAGACTGCAAGTTTAGTTATAACTTTAAAAAAAGCAGGAGCAATCTTAAGGCTTTGTGCTTCAAATCCATTATCTACTCAAGATGATGTAGCTTCATCTTTAGTCTTTGACTTTGGAATAGAAGTTTTTGCTATTAAAGGAGAAGATAAATCTACTTATTATGAGCATATCAAAAAAGTTTTAGAGATTTGTCCTCAGATAACTTTGGATGATGGTGCAGATTTAGTCTCAATCCTCCATAAAATCAAGCCTAAAAACTTACCTTTAGGAGGAACAGAGGAAACCACAACAGGTGTAATCAGATTAAGAGCTTTAGAAAAAGAGAAAAAGCTTTTATATCCTATAATCAGTGTAAATGATGCTTTTACTAAATATTTGTTCGATAATAGATATGGGACTGGTCAAAGTACTTTAGATGGGATAATAAGAGCTACTAACAAACTGATAGCAGGCCTAACGATTGTAGTATGTGGTTATGGTTGGTGTGGTAGAGGGATAGCTCAAAAAGCAAGAGGTTTGGGAGCAAATGTAGTGGTGTGTGAGGTAGATCCTTTAAGAGCTTTAGAAGCTGTCATGGATGGATTTAGAGTTTTACCTTTAAAAGAGGCTTTAAATTTAGGTGATATTTTTATTACTGCGACTGGGAATAAAGATGTGATAAGAAAAGATCATTTTTTGAAGATGAAAGATAAAGCTATTTTAGCTAATGCAGGTCATTTTAATGTAGAAATAAATATAAGTGATTTAAAGAGTTTGAGTATTAAAGAAAGAGAAGTAAAGCCTTTATTAACTGAGTACACGTTAAAAAATAAAAAAAGAATTTATCTTTTAGCTGAAGGTAGATTAGTAAATTTAGCCTGTGCAGAAGGTCATCCTGCAGAAGTTATGGATTTAAGTTTTTCAAATCAGGCTTTATGTTGTGAGTATATTGCAAAAAATTACAAAAGTTTAGAAAAAAAAGTTTATAAAGTTCCAGAAGAAATAGATAGAAAAATTGCAGAGTTAAAACTCAAATCTTTAGGTGTAAAAATAGATAAGTTAACCAAAGATCAAAAGAAATACTTAAAAAGTTGGCAGTTAGGAACTTAAAGGATATAAAAAGAATAGCAGTTTTAACTTCTGGTGGAGACTGTGCAGGAATGAATGCTTGTATAAGAAGTATAGTAAGAACTGCTGTTAGCAAAGGTTTAGAAGTTATAGGTTTTTTAAGAGGTTACATTGGTTTAGTGAATAATGAGTTTATAAAGTTAAATCACCGATCAGTTTCTGGAATAATTAATTTGGGAGGCACTATCTTAAAGACAGGAAGATGTAAAGAGTTTTACAATAAAGAAGCAAGAGAAATGGCTATAAAGAATTTAAAGAAAAATCAAATAGATGGTTTAATAGTAATAGGTGGGAATGGTTCTTTTAAAGGAGCGAATTTATTATTTAAAGAATTTGGAATAAATATTATTGGAGTTCCTGCTACAATAGACAACGATATTTGGGGCACAGATTTGAGTATTGGAGCAGATACTGCTGTTAACGTAGCTTTAGATGCAATAGACAAAATAAGAGATACAGCTACTTCCTTAGAAAGAATATTTGTTATAGAGGTTATGGGAAGAGATTGTGGATATATAGCTTTACAGACTGCTTTAGCAGGTGGTTGTGAAGATGTGTTAATTCCTGAAAAAGAGTTTGATATTGTTAAAATGTGTGAAGAGATTACTGAAGGTGCTATTAGAGGAAAAATAAGCTGGATAATAATCGTAGCTGAAGGAAAAGCAAAAGCTTCTGAAATTGCTAACAAGATAACTCAAATTACAGGTTTAGAGACCAGAGTCTGCGTTTTAGGTCATATTCAGAGAGGAGGAAGACCTACAGCTACAGATAGAATTTTAGCTTCAAGGTTAGGAGCAAAGAGTGTAGAATTACTTTTAGAAGGAAAAACAAATTTAGCTGTAGGTATCAAAAATAACAAATTAACTACAGTCTCTTTAGAAGAAGCTATTAAACCTAAACCTTTAGAGGTAGATAGCTATTATAAGTTAATCAAGATATTAACTTAAAAAGGAGGTGTAAATCTTATGTTTTATGAGTCTAAAGAAGAGCTCTTAAAAGACTTAGAAGGAGCAGTAAAGCTTAATGGCAGATTAGAAATCTTAAACAAAGAGCTTTTAAAAGAAAAGACAGAGATCTTAGCTTATAATTTAATTTTTAATCAAAATGATTCAATTAGAAAATACTTATACTGGTTAGTCTGGCAAATAGCACAGAACTTACAGATATTTCCATCTTCTATAAACTCTTTATACAGAGCTATAGGAAGAGGTGAGTGTGAGAAGGTGTTTACTGTTCCTGCAATAAATTTGAGGACACTTACATTTTATTTAGCTCAAAGGATTTTTAGAGTCGCAAAAAGGTTAGGAGCTGGAGCTTTTATTTTTGAGATAGCAAAGTCTGAAATAGGTTATACTAAACAAAGACCATCAGAATACACTTCTTTAATACTTTTAGCTGCGATAAAAGAAGATTTTAAAGGTTGTGTATTTATCCAAGCTGATCACTTTCAAGTAAAGAGTAATAAAGAAGAAGAAATAGATTCTTTAAAAGATTTAATAAAAGAAGCTATTAATGCAGGATTCTTTAATATAGATGTAGATACTTCTACTTTGGTAGATTTGTCAAAACAGGATCTTGATGCTCAACAAAAGGAAAATTATAGTTTATGTGCAGCTCTTACTCATTTTATAAGAAGATTAGAACCAGAAAATATAACTATTAGTGTAGGTGGTGAGATAGGTGAGATAGGAGGAAAAAATTCAACACCTGGAGAATTAAGAGCTTTTATGAAAGGGTATTTAAAACTCACAGAAGGTATAGAAGGGATATCTAAAATAGCTATACAGACAGGTACCACTCATGGAGGAGTAGTCTTGCCCGATGGTTCAATAGCTCGTGTAAAATTAGATTTTGATACATTAAAAAATTTATCTCAAATAGCAAAATCAGAATTCAAATTAGCAGGGTGTGTCCAACACGGAGCTTCAACCTTGCCAAAAGAAGCTTTCTGCAAATTTCCTGAGACAGGATGCTGTGAGATACATTTAGCTACTCAATTCCAAAATATAGTCTATGAAAATATGCCCAAAGATTTAAAAGAGGAGATTTATTCTTGGTTGAAAGAGAATTTTAAAAAGAATTGGAAAGAAGGGATGACTGAGGAGCAATTTTTGTATAAGACTAGAAAACAGGCTTTGGGTGCTTTTAAGAAAAAAATATATGAACTGCCAAAGGAGGTTTTAAATAAAACTTGCGATGAAATAGAAGAGTTATTTGAGTTTCTTTTTAAACAACTTAAAGTAGAAGATACAAAATACTTAGTAGAAAAGTATGTAAAACCTGTACCTATAGAAAAGAAGATAACTGATTTCTTAGAAGAAAAAGAATTAAAGAATTTAGAGGGAGCAGATTAAAAAGGAGGAAAAAATGAAGTCAGATAAGGTAAAGAGAGGTTTAGAACGTACCCCTCACAGAGCTCTAATGCTTGCTACAGGTATTTCAAAAAGACATTTAAATAAACCTTTCATAGGAATAGCCTCTTCTTTTACAGATTTGGTTCCAGGTCATATTAATATGAGAATTTTAGAAAGATTTATTGAAAGAGGAGTAGAAGCTGCAGGAGGCGCACCTTTTATATTTGGGATACCAGCTTTATGTGATGGAGTAGCTATGGGTCATGAAGGAATGAGGTATTCTTTACCTTTAAGAGAGTTAATAGCAGATTCTATAGAATGTGTGGCTCGTGCTCATCAATTCGATGGTTTAGTTCTTTTGACTAATTGTGATAAGATCAACCCTGGATGCTTGTTAGCTTTAGCAAGATTAGATATCCCTTCAATAGTCGTAACAGCAGGTCCTATGCTTTCTGGAAGGTATAAAGGAAAAAGATTATCTTTAGTTAGAGATACTTTTGAAGCTATTGGAAGATATAAGAAAGGTGAAATTTCAAAAAAAGAATTGGAATTTTTAGAAGAATCAGCTTGTCCAGGAGCAGGAGCCTGTCAAGGAATGTATACAGCAAATACCACAGCTTGTTTAATCGAAGCTTTAGGTTTATCTTTGCCAGGGACTGCTTGTGCTTTAGCTGTTTCAGCAAAAAAACAAAGGTTAGCTTATGAAGCAGGTTTGAGAGTTGTAGAGTTAGTGAAAGAAGATTTAAGACCTTCTAAGATTTTAAATAAATCAGCTTTTTATAATGCTATAACTTTAGATATGGCTTTAGGAGGTTCAACTAATACTGTGCTACATTTATTAGCTTTAGCAAAAGAAGCCAAAGTCGATGTTACTTTAAAAGACTTTGATAAGATCTCTAAAAGAACCCCTCACATATGTAATTTAAGACCTGGAGGTCAATACTTTATGGAAGATTTAGAATTTGCTGGAGGAATACCTGCAGTTTTAAAAAGACTGCTTCCTAAATTAGAAGATAACATTACTGTTTCAGGCAAAACTATAAAAGAGATAGCTAAAAAAGCTGAGATCTTTGATGAAGATGTAATAAGACCTTTAAATAAAGCTTATCATAAAGAAGGAGGTATAGCTGTTTTATGGGGAAATTTAGCAGAACAAGGTTGCGTTATAAAACAATCAGCTTCTGAAGTTAAAGTATTTGAGGGAAAGGCTAGAGTTTTTGATTCTGAAGAACAAGCTTTGAAAGAAATATTAAACAAGAAAATCAAACCAGGAGATGTAGTAGTAATAAGATACGAGGGTCCTAAAGGCGGACCTGGAATGAGAGAGATGTTAGCTCCAACATCAGCTATAGTAGGTTTGGGTTTAGGTAAAAAAGTAGCTTTAATTACTGATGGTAGATTTTCAGGAGGCACAAAAGGAATATGTGTAGGACACATTTCACCTGAAGCTGCAGAAGGTGGTTTAATAGCTTATTTAAAAGATGGAGATAAGATTAAGATAGATATTCCTAAAAGAAAAATAGAAGTAGCTTTATCTAAAGCTGAAATTGAAAAAAGAAAAAAAGAAATAAAAATTTTACCTCCCAAAGTAAAATCAGGCTATCTTTTAAGATATTCACAGTTAGTTACTTCTGCATCTTGGGGAGCAGCATTTAAGTAAAGTTTATTTCCTAACATCAAGGAAGAAAAGGGATGAGAAGAATATTCTTTTTAATTTCCATCTTTTATTTTGGTCTTACATTCATTAATGCTCAAGAGATAAAGAATTCTTTCTCTCAGGAAAGAGAGATAGAATTAGGTGAGTTGATAATTACTCCTTACAAAACAAAGTTACCTTTTGCAAGTTCCTCAGTTTCTGTAGAAAAGATAAATGCAGAAAAAGAGGTAAATTATGGAAAGTTAGATTTAAATGCTGTATTAAAAGAGAGATTGAGCGTAAATTTGGCAAGTTCAGGTATTTCTCAAACTAGTATATTCTTAAGGGGAGCTAATTCTTACCATACTCAATTTTTATTAGACGGAATAAAGTTATATGATCCTATAATAACTAATGCTTATTATTATGGGTTTGGCAGTTTTTCTTTGATAAACATTGGAAGTATTGAGATCGCAAAAGGAAGTTTTAGCTCTCTTTATGGTTCAGATGCAATAGGTGGGGTTATTAATTTATTTACTAAAAAGGGAAAAGAAAAGGCTGAGAATTTTTATATTCAAAAGATAGGTTTCTATGATAACTATGGTTTGAGTTTTTTCGAAGAAGCCTTTTCTTCTTCAGGAAAGTTTAAAGATATTTTTTATTCATTAGGAGTTTGTAGAAAAGACTCAAAAGGATACTCATCTGCTAAAGAGAAAAACAATAATCCTGAAAGAGACCCTTTCAGTAACCTTAATTTTTCTCTGAGATTAGATTATCTTGAGTTTGAGGGGATAGAACTTTCTCTAATTACTCATTATATATACACAAAATATGAATATGATAGATACGATTGGGTTAAAAATTTACCTGTAGATGATCAAGATAATTTAGCTTATTATCATGAGGGAGCAGGAGGCTTACTTTTTAAGCAGAATTTGAATGATAACTTTTTTTATAAAATTCTTTTTGGATTTACAAGAATTTATAGAAAAGGAAAAGAAACCCAAACTCAAGATTATTGGTATGATGGCAAGACCTATCAACTAAAATTTCAATCAGAATTCTCTCCTACTAAAGAATACAAATTAATTTTAGGATTTGATTATTTAAGAGAAAAAGCTGATTCCTATAGTAATTGGGGAGGTTTTATTTCTGATTTTCCAAAAGAAACTTTAAATACAAAAGGAATTTTTATAGAGAATATATGTAATATTTCTGATAATTTATTTTTTAACTTTTCTTTCCGGACGCAAAAGCATCCTAATTTTGGCACGCATTCGGTAAAGAATGTAGGTTTTAGTTACACATTTAAAAAAACTAATACTCAGTTTAAATTTTCTTATAGTGAAGGCTTTAAATCTCCTTCTTTATATCAATTGTATGAACCTTCGTATGGGAATCAGAATTTGAATCCTGAAAGGTCAGAAGGATACCAGTTGAATGTAATTCAAGATTTTAAAAGATGTAAATTTGAAGTTAGTTACTTTCATACAGAAATTAAAGACATGATAGATTGGGTAAACACAGGTTTATGGACAGGTAAATATGAAAATATAGGTAAATCTGAGATAGATGGTACAGAGTTTGGTTTAGAGATTAAAGCTCTTACAAATCTTAAAATTTATTTTGGATATAACTATTTATCTCCTAAGAATAAGACTAATTCTAAAATCCTTCCAAGGAGAGCTAAAAACAGGTTCTTGTTTAAGATAGAAAGTGTCTTTGATAAATTAAATACAGAGTTTCTAATCTCTTATACTGGAAATAGATTTTCAGATAATGAGAATAAAATTAAGTTAAAGCCACATTTTTTAGCTAACCTTTCTCTAATTTATAAGCTAAACAAAAATTTAAACTTTTTCTTAAGATTTGAGAACCTTTTTAATGAAAAATATGAAGATATATATGGCTATCAATCTCCTAAATTCTCAACTTACATGGGCTTGAAATATAAATTTTAAAACCTTGGACACCTCCAGGATCTTCAAAAGGTTGAATATAATTTATTGATTTGTTGGTGAATTTGTGTTATTTTAGAATTCAAAATGAAAGGTGCACAGATTTTAATTGAAGCTTTAAAAAGAGAAGATGTAAAAGTAATCTTTGGAATTCCAGGAGGAGCTTTGTTACCTACCTTTGATGTTCTTTATGATACAAAAGAGATTAAATTTATCTTAGTAAGACATGAGCAAGCTGCAGCTCATGCAGCAGATGGCTATGCAAGAAGTTCAGGAAAGACTGGAGTTTGTATGGCGACTTCAGGTCCTGGTGCTACAAACTTAGTTACAGGAATTGCTACAGCCTACATGGATTCAGTCCCTATTGTAGCTATTACTGGTCAAGTAAGAACGACTTTAATAGGAAATGATGCTTTTCAGGAAGCAGATACTACAGGTATTACTAGATCTATTACTAAACATAATTATTTAGTAAAATCTGCAAAAGATTTAGCTAAAGTTATAAAAGAAGCTTTTTATATAGCTTCCAGTGGTAGACCTGGTCCTGTGTTAATAGACTTACCAGTAGACGTCCAATTGCAAGAAGCAGATTTCTACTATCCAGATACAATTAGCATTAGAGGTTATAAACCTTGTTTGACAGGACACATAGGTCAAGTTAAGAAAGCTGTACGTGCTATAGCTGAAAGTAAAAAACCAGTAATTTTAGCAGGTGGAGGTGTAATCATTTCTGGAGCACACCAAGAGTTATTGAATTTGGCAGAAAAGATTCAGACACCAGTTACCACCACTCTAATGGCTTTAGGTTCTTTTCCATCAGAACACCCTCTTTATTTAGGCATGCCTGGAATGCATGGAACTGTAGCTGCTAACACAGCTTTGGTAGAATGTGATTTATTGCTTGCTGTTGGAGCAAGGTTCGATGATAGAGTTACAGGTAGAATAGATTCTTTTGCTCCACACGCTAAAATTATCCATATTGACATAGACCCTACCTCCATTAGCAAGAATATAAAAGTAGATATTCCTATCGTAGGAGACGCAAAGATAGTTTTAACTCAAATTTTATCTGAGATTAAAAAGCCTCCTAATACTAAAAAATGGTTAGAAGAGTTATCTGAATACAAAAAAAAGCACCCTTTAACTTATAAAAAATCTTCTCAAGGAAAGATAAAACCTCAACATGTAGTTGAAGAGATTTACAATCAGACAAAAGGAGAAGCAATAATCACTACAGAAGTTGGACAAAATCAGATGTGGGCAGCTCAATTTTATAAAGTAAAATATCCAAGGCACTTTTTGACTTCTGGAGGCTTGGGGACTATGGGATATGGATTTCCTGCAGCTATCGGTGCAAAGGTAGCAAATCCTGAAAAAGTAGTAATAGATATAGCTGGCGATGGTTCAATCCAAATGAATATACAAGAGTTAGCTACCTGTGTAAGTTATAATATAAATGTAATAGTAGCAATTTTGAATAATAATTATTTAGGAATGGTAAGACAGTGGCAACAGTTGTTTTTTAAAAAAAGATACGCTCATACTTTCTTAAAGAATCCAGACTTTGTAAAGTTAGCCAAAAGCTATGGAGCAGTAGGTATAAGAGTTATAAAAGAGAATGAGATAAAACCAGCAATTAAAGAAGCTTTAAGCCTCAATAAACCTGTATTAATAGATTTTATAATTGAAGAAGAAGAAAATGTCTTTCCTATGGTTCCTGCAGGTGAAGCTATAAACAAGATGATAACTGGAATGGCTTGAAATGAATATTGAATTATTAAAAAATTTTTTTGAAAATAAGAAAGAAATAGAATTGGCTGTGTTGTTCGGTTCAAGAGCAGAAGACAGATATAGGAGAACTTCAGATTATGATATAGGAATATTCTTAACAGAAGAATTGAGCAAAAAAGAAAAAAGAGATTTTAGAGATAAGATTTGGACTGAATTGGAGATCAAGTTAAATAAAGATTTAGATTTAATACTATTAAACGAAGCTCCACCTTTATTTCTAAATAGGATTCTTTCAACAGGAAAAATAATTTTGATAAGAAATAGAAATTTATATTTAGATCTTCTAATTAATTCTACAAGGGAAGCTGAAGATTTGTGTAAATTTTGCCAAGAGTATTATCAAATATTTGAGAGATCGAGCTCTTTAAATCCTATAGATAAAGTGAGAATAGAGAGAATTTTAATTTTTCTGGATAGAGAGATGAAAGACATTAACAAATTTAAAAATTTAAAAATAGAAGATTATAAAAAAAATTCTTCCTTAAGAAGAGATGTTGAAAGGTTTGTGGAAAATCTTATAAATTCTATTTTGGATATCTTTAAAATAATTTTAGCTTCTCAAAAGTTCTGTATGCCTGAGACTTATAGAGAGGTCGTAATTAAAATGAAAGAAGTTGAAGGTTTTGATACCAATAATTTATTAGAAAAATTTGCAAATTGGGTAAAATTAAGAAATATATTAGCGCATGAATATATGAATATTAAATTTGAAGAAATAAAAGAATTTTTAGAAGAAGGTTTCCCCTTATTAGAAAAGATAATTTTGAAAGTCAAGGCATTTATAAAATGAAACATACTATTCAAGCTTTAGTTGAGAACAGATTTGGAGTCTTAGCAAGGGTAGCTTCTTTATTTAGTGCAAGAGGTTTTAATATAGATTCTTTAGCAGTAGGTGAAACCCAAGATCCTACTATTTCCTGTATGACAATAGTGGTAGATGCTCCAGATGAATTAATTTTAGACCAGATTAAAAAACAGTTAAGAAAACTAATAGATGTAATTACAGTCACAGATTTAACAAAAAGAGAATATATAGATAGAGAGTTAATATTGTTAAAGGTTAATTATAAAGATACAAAGCAACTTTCTGAGATTAAAAAAATCTCTAAAACACATAAAGCTGAAGTTTTAGAGATAAAGAAAGATTATTGTATAATCCAGATAGTTTCAGATCAACACACTATAAAATCTTTTATAAATGAAGTAAAAAAATTTGGAATAAAAGAGTTGGTAAGAACAGGAAGGATAGCTATTACTAAATAGGAGGTTTTAAGATGGCTCAGATTTTTTATGATAAGGATGCAGATTTAGAAGTATTAAAGAAAAAGAAGGTAGCTGTAATCGGTTATGGTATTCAGGGAAGAGCTCAAAGTTTAAATCTAAGAGATTCAGGAATAGAAGTAATAGTAGCAGAATTAAAAGGCAGTCCAAATTATGAAAAAGCCTTAAAAGATGGATTTAAGCCTGTCTCAGCTAAAGAAGCTTCTAAAATTTGTGATGTAATTATGCTTTTAACTCAAGACCATATTCAACCTTTAGTGTATGAGAATGAGATTAAAGAGAATTTAAAGGAAGGAAAAGCTTTAGGATTTGCTCATGGATTTAACATTCATTTTCATCAGATAGAACCTCCTCCTTTTGTTGATGTATTTATGGTAGCTCCAAAAGGACCAGGAGCTTTGGTTAGAGAAATGTTTGTTCAAAATAAAGGTGTTCCAGCTTTAGTAGCTGTTCATCAAGATTACACTAAGAAATGTTTAGATTTAGCTTTAAGCTATGCAAAAGCTATTGGTGCTACAAGAGCAGGAGTTATTAGAACTACATTTAAAGAAGAAACTGAAACTGATTTGTTTGGAGAGCAAACTGTTTTATGTGGAGGAGTAACAGCTCTTATAAAAACAGCTTTTGAAGTGTTGGTGGAAGCTGGTTACCAACCTGAAATTGCATACTTTGAGGTTTTACACGAATTAAAATTGATCACAGATTTGATTTATAAAACAGGTATCCAAGGAATGCGTCAGAGAGTGTCTGATACTGCCAAGTATGGAGATTTGACACGGGGTAAAAGAATTATTACTCAAAGTACAAAAGAGGAGATGAAAAAGATATTAAAAGAAATTCAGACTGGAGAATTCGCCAGAGAATGGATTTTGGAGAATAAAGCTCAAAGACCTGTATTTAAACTATTGATGAAAAAAGAATCAGAGCATTTAATAGAAGAAGTTGGAAAAAATCTTAGAAAAATGATGCCTTGGATAGAGAGTTCAGAATGAAGAGAAAAAAGAAAAAAATATGGGCAAGAATAGTTCCTTTATCTAAGGTTAAAAGAGATTGGGATATTTTGTTCTGGCAGAGCCAAAAGCCTCAGGTCAGGTTTTTAGCTACTTGGTCTTTGGTTATAGATTCTTATAGATTAAAAGGAAAAAAGATAAATGCAGATACCTTTCGATTACAAAGATCTGTTGAGAATATTAAACAAGCACAGAGTTAAATATCTTATTATTGGAGCTTACGCTGTTGTTTACTATACAGAGCCCAGATACACAAAGGATTTAGATATTTGGATAGAACCTTCTTTAAAAAATGCTGAAAAGGTTTATAGAGCTTTGAAAGAATTTGGAGCACCTTTACAGGATGTTAGGGTTGAAGATTTCACAAATCCAGACCTTGTCTATCAAATAGGAGTAGCTCCTGTGAGAGTAGATATAATTATGTCTCCAGCTAAGATAGAGTTTAAAGAAGCATGGAAAAATAGAAAAAGAGTCAACTTAATAGAAGGAGTAAAGGTAAATATCATAGGATTAGATGAACTTATAAAAATGAAAAAGATGGCAAAAAGAGATACTGATAAAAGAGATTTAAAAGCTCTACTCTATATAAGAAAAAAATTAAAGAAAAAGAAAGGAGAACCTAAAAAATGGAAATTAAAGAAAAAGTAATCATTTTTGACACTACTTTAAGAGACGGAGAACAAGCTCCAGGAGCTTCATTAAGACCAGAAGAAAAGTTAGAGATAGCTCAAAGTTTAGAAGCTTTAGGAGTAGATGTAATAGAAGCAGGTTTTCCCATTTCAAGTAAAGGAGATTTTTTAGCAGTAAATTTAATAAGCAAAAAAATTAAAAAATGTATTATATGTGGATTAGCGAGAGCCAAAAAAGAAGATATAAAAACTTGTGCACAAGCTTTAGAACCTGCAAAGAGAAAGAGGATTCATGTATTTTTGGCTACTTCTGAAATTCATAGAAAATATAAGTTAAAGAAAGCCAAAGACGAAATATTAAAATTAGCTTGTTGGGGAGTAAAGTATGCGAGAAAATTTTGCCAAGATATAGAATTTTCTCCAGAAGATGCTACCAGAACTGAAATAGATTTCTTATTAAAAGTAATTGAAGAGGTAATAAAAGCAGGAGCTAAGACTATAAATATACCTGATACTGTAGGATGGGCTTATCCTGAAGAGTTCAGAACTCTTATACAAACCATTTTAAATAAAGTTCCTAATATTAACAAAGCTATAATTTCTGTTCACTGTCACAACGATTTAGGAATGGCTGTAGCAAATTCTTTGGTAGCTGTAAAAGCTGGTGCCAGACAAGTTCACTGTACTATAAATGGGATAGGTGAACGTGCAGGGAATGCAGCTTTAGAAGAGGTGGTAATGGGAATAAAAGTAAGAAAAGATATTTTTAATTTGGATGTGAACATAAAAACACCTTTACTTTATAAGACTTCAAGGTTAGTAAGCAAATTGACAGGTTTTCTTGTACCTCCCAACAAAGCAATCGTAGGCAAAAATGCTTTTAGACATGAAGCAGGTATTCATCAAGATGGAATATTAAAAGAAAGAAAGACTTATGAAATTATGAGTCCTTCTCAAGTAGGGTTTCCTGAAACTGAATTGGTTTTAGGCAAACACTCAGGTAGACACGCTTTTAAAAAGAGATTGGAAGCCTTAGGATTTAGTTTAACTCAAAAAGAGTTAGAAAAGGCATTTAAAAAATTCAAAGAATTAGCTGATAAGAAAAAAGCGATCTATGATGAAGATTTAATCTCTATCATTGAAGAAAAGATAAGGCCTGTAAAAGAGGTATATAAATTAGTCTCATTTAAAGTCAATACTTCTACGAGTGCACCTCCTACTGCAGAAATAGAGTTGAAATTTAAAAATAAGATTTTAAAAGCAAAAGCTACTGGTGATGGACCGGTAGACGCCTGTTACAAAGCTATAGATAAGATAACTCAAATTAAACCAAAACTTTTAAATTTCAAATTAAATGCTATTACTAAAGGAAAAGATGCTCAAGGTCAAGCTAATGTAGAGTTAGAGTATAAAGGAAAGGAATTTTCAGGAGTAGGAACTTCTACAGATATAATTGAAGCAGCCATTAAAGCTTATTTGAAAGCTATTAATAAAATAGTCTTGGTATAAATGATAGATTCCAGAACGACTTTGACAGGATTATTTGGGTTCCCTACTAAACACTCTCTATCTCCACTCATCCATAACTATGTTTTTGAGAAAAAGAAGATAAATTGTGTTTATCTTTGTTTTGAGATAAAACCAAAAGATTTAGAGAAAGCCGTTAAAGCTTTAAAAGTTTATAATTTTATAGGGGTAAATGTAACTATACCTTTTAAGCAAAAGATAATGAGGTATTTAGATAGAATAGATAAAAAAGCTCAATTGATAGGAGCAGTGAATACTATTAAAAATGAAAATGGCAAACTTATTGGCTTTAATACAGATGGTTCAGGTTTTGTAAAGGCTATAAAGAAAATCTGCAAATTTAATTTGAAAGGAAAGAGAGTAATTCTTTTAGGATGTGGAGGAGCAGGTTTTAGTATAGGGGTAAGTTTGTGTTTTGAGAAAATACAAAGCTTAGAGTTGTATGATATTCAGCCTCAAAGAGTAAAAAAATTAGCTTCCCATCTTAAAAAAAATTTTAAAGATATCCAGATTCAGCCTGTTTTTAAAGAAAAAGAATTAATGTTAAAAAATGCAGATTTATTGATCAATGCTACTCCTTGTGGAATGAAAGATAAAAAACTCCCTATTAATATAAAAGGTCTCAATAAAAATTGTTTGGTTTATGATCTCGTTTATAACCCTCCTCAAACTCCCCTTTTAAAAGAATGCAGAAAATTAGGAATAAGAGGATTCAATGGACTTAGCATGTTAGTTTTTCAAGCAACTGAATCCGAAAACATCTGGTTCAAAAATATAGGAGATACTTCAAAATATATGTTCAAGATCTTAAAAGATGCAGGATACACTCTTTAAGATATTTTTTTTTATTTTAGGAGCTTGTTGGGGAAGTTTTTTAAATGTTTTAATCTATAGACTGCCTCGTGATATTTCTATAGTTAAACCTGGTTCTTTTTGTCCCTATTGTAGAAATAATATAAAATGGTATGATAACATCCCTATTTTAAGTTATCTTCTTTTAAAAGGAAAATGCAGGTATTGCAAAAAACCTATAAGTTTTAGGTATTTTTTGGTAGAGATTTTAAGTGCTGTTTTGTTTTTATTTCTCTATTCAAAATTAGGGTTTTCTGTAAGATTTTTTGTAATGTTAATCTTTTCTTCTTTGCTAATCATAGCTACTTTTACAGATATAGAGCACAGGATCATCCCTGATCAGATAAATCTGGGAGGTTTATTTTTAGGAATTTTATTTAGTGGATTTTTTCCTTATTTACATAATAAACCTACGATGATTTCTTCATTGATAAGCTGTGGGATAGGAATTTTATTAGGAGGAGGCTTACTTTACATCTCAGGATTAATAGGTAAGATAATTTTTAGAAAAGAAGCAATGGGTGGAGGAGATGTAAAGTTTTTGAGTATGGTTGGAGCTTTCTGGGGACCAAAATTAGTTCTTTTTAGTTTTTTTACTGCTCCTTTTTTAGGAGCAATTTTTGGTTTAATCTGGAAAATAAAGACAAAAAAATCTGAGATCCCTTATGGTCCATTTTTAGCTATAACGAGTTTTTTAGGAGTATTTTATTCTGAGAGAGTTTTCAGATATTTATTTGGTTTTTAAAAATGCTTAGGATTTTAACTGCAGGAGAATCTCATGGTAAAGCTTTAGTTGGGATTTTGTCAGGATTTCCTGCAGGTTTTAAGATAAACATCAAAGATATAAACAAAGAATTAAAGAAAAGACAGAGTTTTTTTGGAAGAGGAAAAAGGTCAAGAGATATAGAGTCTGATAAAGTAGAGATTTTAAGTGGAGTAAGAAACAATGTAACTTTAGGGAGTCCTATAACTTTTCTTATAAAAAATGTAGATTTTAAAATTTTTGCTCAGAAGCCTGATAACCTTGCACCGATTTCTGTTCCAAGACCAGGCCATGCAGATTTAGCTGGTAGCTTAAAATTTGGATTTAAAGACATAAGAAATGTATTAGAGAGAGCTTCAGCAAGAGAGACAGCTGTCAGAATGTGTATAGGCACTTTATGCAAACAATTTTTAAAGGAATTTAAGATAGAGATTTTTTCTTATGTAATAAGAATAGGTAAAATAAATGCAGATTTAAAAAACTTAGATTTTTATGAAAGAAAGAAAAAAGCAGAAAGTTCAGAAATTCTATGTCCAGATAAATCTGCTGAAAAAAAGATGAAAGAATTGATCTTAGAGACCCAAAAAAAAGGAGATTCACTTGGGGGAGCATTTGAAGTAGTAGTTTTAGGAGTTTTACCAGGTTTAGGTTCTTATACAGATTATTTTGAGAGGTTAGATGCCCAGTTAGCTCAGAGTTTGGTTTCTATTCCTTCTGTAAAAGGTGTAGAGATTGGAGAAGCAATTTTAGGTTCTCAAATTTTAGGTTCAGATTTTCAGGATCCAATTTTTTATTCAAAGAAAAAAGGCTTTTATAGAAAAAAGAACTATGCAGGAGGTATTGAAGGAGGAGTGAGCAATGGAGCTCCTATCATATTAAGAGGTTATTGTAAGCCTATTCCTTCTATAAAAATTCCTTTAGATTCTGTAAATATCAATACTAAAAAGAAAGAAAAGAGTTCTTATATAAGAGCTGATACTTGTGTAGTGCCATCTGCAGCTTTAATAGCAGAGTCGGTGACAGCTATAGTAATCTTAGATAATTTTTTAAAGAAATTTGGTTCAGATAGTTTTGAAGATATAAAAAAGAATTTTGAGAATTATTTAAAGAGGTTGAAATGATAGAATTAGAATCTTTTCCAGGATTATTTGTAGATTTTTATGAACTTACTATGGCTCAATGTTACTTTTTAAAAGCTATAAAGAAAGAAGCTACCTTTGAAGTCTTTGTGAGAGAAAAAAGAAAAAATAGAGGGTTTTATATAGCTGCAGGAATAAGTGAAGTTATTAAAAGAATCAAAGAATTTAAATTCAAAGAAAAAGATTTAGAATATCTTAAAAAGTTAAGAATATTTGAAGAAGAATTTTTAGAATATTTAAAAGAATTTAAATTCATAGGTAATATATGGAGTGTAAATGAAGCTGAGATAATCTTTCCTCAAGAACCAATCTTAAGGATAACAGCTCCCTTAATCCAAGCTCAAATTTTAGAGAGTCTTGTTCTAAACACTTTGAACCTTTATATTACTTTAGCTTCCAAAGCAATAAGAGTAATATTGAGTGCTAAAGATAAACCCGTTATAGATTTTTCTTTAAGAAGAACTCAAGGATTATCAGCAAGCCTAGCTTCAGCTTATACTTCTTTTATATGTGGAGCCCAAGCTACTTCTAATGTATTAGCCGGGTTCTTGTACAAAATTCCAGTTACAGGAACAATGGCTCATTCTTTTGTTATGAGCTTTGATTCTGAATTTGAAAGTTTTTTAACTTTTGCTCAAAAATATCCAGAAAAAAGTATTTTGTTGATAGATACTTATGGGACTGATTCCGGAATTAAAAATGCTATAAAGATATCTGAAGTTTTAAAAAAGTATAAGAAGGAATTAAAAGGCGTGAGAATAGATTCTGGAGATTTAGTCTCAGAAGCTAAAAAAGTAAGAAAAATTTTGGATTCTGAAAAATTAAATAATGTCAAGATAATTTTGTCTGGAAATTTAGATGAATACAAAATAAAGAAGATCTTAGATAAAAAAACACCTGTAGATGGATTTGGCGTTGGAACTTTGATGGGAACTTCAGCAGATTTACCTTACGCAGATTTAATCTATAAATTGACAGAGATTAAAGACGAAGATTCAAAAGAGATTTTACCTGTAATGAAACTTAGTAAAAATAAGGTTACTTATCCTGGTAGAAAACAGATATTTAGGGTTTATGATGAAAGAGGAAAGATGGAAAAAGATATTTTAGGTTTAGAGGATGAGAATATTGAAGGTAAAAAGCTATTAAAGTTAAGGGTGAAAAAAGGAAGGTTAATAGATGACTTTCCTAAGATCGAAGAAGTAAGAAGATTTGTTGAAAAGAATATCAAAACTTTACCTGATTACTTAAAAGAGTTAACAGTCAAAAGATTTTATCCAGTCTTAATTAGTAAAGGTGTAAAGCTTTTGCAAAAAAAAGCTCAAAGTTTAATAAGAAAAAGGACAGCTAAATTTGAAAATATCATTTTTTGGGATGTAGATACTCAAAATGATTTTATGAGCAAAAAGGGCTCTTTATACGTAAAAGGTGCAGAAAAAATTATTCCTTACTTAAAAGAATTAACTAAAATTGCTAAAGAAAAAGAGATAAAAATATTAGGTTCAGTAGATGCCCATCCTAAAGATTCTAAAGAATTTGAAGCTTTCCCTCCTCACTGTATTAAAGGAACTTGGGGTCAAAAAAAGATTAAAGGGACTCTATTGAAAAAAGTAGTTTTTATTCCTTATGATAAAAAATTGACTTCTAAAGAAGTCCAAGATATTTTAAAAAATTACCCTCAAGTAATCTTTGAAAAAGATGATATTGATGTATTTACAAATCCCAATGTAGATTTATTTTTAGAGAAATATACTCAAGTTTACATATATGGAGTAGTCACAGAGTTTTGTGTAAGAAAAGCTGTTGAAGGGTTTTTAAAAAGGAAGTTTAAGGTATTTATTATAAAAGAAGCTATAAAAGAAGTAGATGTTAAAAAAGCTCTTTCTTTGATGACTCTGTGGCAGAAAAGAGGAGCAGAACTCATCTCTTTGAAAAATTTGAAATTTTAAAATATTTATTTCTCTAAAACCATTTGAGTCCATTTTTTGGCTAATTCATCTCTTCTAGGTTTGTAGACTGTCTCATAAAAATATCTTTGAGAAAGTAAGATTCCTCTATCATATTTTTTACAGATCTCTAAAGCTTCTTTCCAAGCTTTTTCAAATTTTCCTTTGAATCTTGATTCTACCTGTTTATAAAAATCTTGCGGAGTTTGAGGTTTGTTACCTATTATAAAATATTTTTTGCCTTCGATCTCTATTGAGTAAGCTATTTCATCACCTATTTTTTCTATCTTAAAATCTGAAGGTTTCTGTAAATATTTTCCTAAAATTTCTTTGGGTAGTTTTAAATCTTTTAGAGTGATTTTACCTTTAAAAAATCCTTTCTTAGCAGCTGCATAAAATATAGCTCTATTTAAACCAAAACTCTTTGCACTCTCAATATCCATTCCTAAAATATAAGCACGTGCACTCTGTAAGATAGCCATAACTTGAAATCTACCTATCATTTCTTAAACAGGTTTTATCTTTCTCCACCAAAGACTCGCTATAGGTCCATCTTTGCTTATCTCATAAAAAGAGTTTAACTCTTTAATTACTATACCTTCATTCCCTTCTTCAATAGCGTTCTTTAAAGCTTCTTTTAAATCGTTGAGTTCCTTAAATTTTAATATAAAAAAAGGCTCTTTTAATTTTAAATTTTCCAATATCTTTTTCCTCTCCTTCAATTTTAAATTTCCTACAAATTCATTTTCAAAAAACACTACATCAAAGATATATATTAAAGGCTCAGCTCTTTTAGTTCTTTTAATTACAGAAGGAATACCTCTTCTGCCTTCTGTTGAATAAAGTTCGCAATCTAACAGAGTACCTTTAGGTAAAAAAGGTTGTATGAAAGGAGAAAGGTAACTTAGTTCTTTTGTCCAGTTGGGATTTTTTTCTAATCTTCTTCCCCAAAATTCAATTTTTCCATCAGAATACTTTATTATCTGCAATCTCCACCCATCTATTTTAGATTCATATATCCATTCTCCTTTGATTTCTTCTCCAAAATAAGGGACTGGCTGCATTAAGAAAATAGGACCTTCTAACTTCATTTTTAAATAAATTATAACAAAATTATTTAAAATTTAGTGAGTTTCTTGTTATAATTAATTACGAGATGGAGAAATTTTTAGAAGTAAATCTTCTTTATGGAAGTGAAGAGAGAAGGAAAAGAGAGTATTTAATTCAGGTTTATAAAAAAATAACTATCTTTTTCCTCCTTTTAATTCCTATAGGCATAGGGAGTAATATTTTTTTAAATCTAAGGATAAGGTATCTTAAGTCAAAATTATCTGAAATAGAAAAAGAATTAGAAAAGACAGCTAAGTTATTAGAAAAAAGAGAGTATCTTTTAGGATGGAAAGAAAGTTATGAAGAGATATTTAATTTTTTTAGAAATATTTTTAAAAGACCAATTAAATGGTCTATAGTTCTTGAAAGATTTTCTGAGTTAACTCCAGAAGAGATTTGGTTTACTAAGATGAGTATGGATAAAAATAAAAACCTTCAGATAAATGCATGTGTGGGTTTTTTAGAAGATGATAAAAAAATGCTTAACAAAATAAATGAATTTATAGAGAATATTAAAAAAGATAGATTTTTAAGACGTTATTTTAAAGAAGTAGCTCTCAAAGATGTAAATAAGAAAACCGCTTCCCAATTAGAGATGGAGTTTAAAATAATTCTTAAAGAAAAATGAAGTTAAAAGAAGAGTATATTTATTTAGGAGTTATCGGTATTTTGGTAATAACTTTATTTTTCATTTTAAAATTAAATTTACCCCAATTCAAACAGTATAAAAAATTGGCTAATAAAATAGAGCGTAAAAAAAATGAGTTGAAAAAGAGGAGTTGGGTAATGAAAGAAATCAAAAAATTAGGAGGAGATATAGAACAGATAACACACCAATTTGAAAAATTTACTCAGATGACATTTCCTGAACCTGATAATTCTGAGATATTAAAAAAGATTACAGAGTTAGCAAAGGATACCAAAATAGAATTCATTTCTTTTCAACCTTTAGAATGGGAGAAGGTAGTGTTAGTTTCTGAAGAAAAGAAAAGGAGGCAGAGGTTACAGGGAAGTAAAAAAGAATTTTTTGTATGGAAATTGACTTTACGTATAAAAGCTAAAAGTAACTATTTTGAGTTATTAAAATTTATAAAAAAATTAGAATCTGCAAAAAAATTTTTTAAGATATTAAATCTCAATATAATAAAAGTTAATCAAACTCCCTTTTTGCATAATGTTGAGTTAGAGATTTGTTTGTTTAGTTTGCCTATCAGTTTAGAAAAAGAAGTTTTAGTTTATCATGAATAGATTTATTTTGCTCATATTTGTCTCTTATATTATAATAATAAATGTTAATGCTAATGCTAATAATAAAAGAGATCCTTTTGTCTCTTTGAAAGATAAAGCTGAAGCAGAGAAAGAGAAAAAAAAAGTAAAATTACCTTATCCTATAAAATTGGAAGGCGTAATGTGTGGAGAAACAACATCTTTGGCTATCCTTAATGGAGAGATCGTAAAAGAAGGTGAACAGTGGCGTGAATTTAAAATAGAAAAGATAGAAAAAGACAGAGTTATTTTAAAATGGGGCAATAAAAAAATAGTATTGACTTCTAAAAAGGAATGATAAGAAAATTAATTATTTTTATTTTTATATCGGTAGGAGTAAATCTATTCTTTCTGCAATCAGAATGTAAGAATACTTCAACAAAAAAATCTGGAATCATAAATTTAAATGTTAAGGATGTCGATATTAAAGATCTTGCCCGTATGTTTTCTGAAGTAAGTGGGTTGAATATAATTGTTGGAGATGATGTGAAAGCTAAAGTTACAATGAATATAAGCAATGTTAATTGGAAAGATGCTTTGGATATAATATTGAAGACATATAATTTGGTTTCAGTCAGAGAAGGAAACTTTTTAAGGATAATGACTTATGAAAAGTTTAGAAGAGAAGAAGAAGCTGTGCCTTTAGAAAATAAAGTCGTTTTTTTAAATTTTGTCAAAGCAGAAGATATATTAAGAGTTTTAGAACCAATGAGGTCTTCTCGAGGGAAGATAACTGCTCACCCTCAGACGAACACTTTAGTGATCACTGATACTCCCAACAATATTAGAAAGATGATGGAAATAATTAAGAAGTTAGATAAGAAAACTCCTCAGGTAATGATAGAGGTGTTAATGGTAGATGTAAAATTAGGTGATGAATCACAATTGGGAGTAGAGTGGGTTTTGACTCATAAACAACGTCCAGAAAGAAAGATAGAACAACACTTAAGTGCACAGAGAGCAGAAGCTATAATCAGATATGGAAAGACTTTGCTTCCAAAAGCTGCTTTTACAGCTTTAATAGATATGTGGTGTCAAGAACGCAGAGCTCAAGTCTTAGCTAATCCTAAAATTATTACTTTAGATGGATTGACTGCAACTATTGAGTTAGTAGAAGAAGTTCCGTATGTTGAATCTACTGTTTCTTCAGAGACAGGAGCTATTACTTCTACTGTTTCATTTAGAGATGCAGGTATTAAGTTATACGTAACTCCTCATATCACAAAAGAAAATTATATCTCATTGAATCTTAAAACTGAACAAAGCTTTAGAAGTGGAATCATAGAGGGACAACCAATTATAGATTCCAGAAAAGCTGAAACCAATCTTTTAGTTAAAAATGGTGAAACTATAGTAATAGGTGGTTTAAGAAAAAAAGATACTTCAAATACAATAGATAAATTTCCTCTATTAGGTGATTTACCTTTGATAGGAAAAATTTTCCAAAGAAATGTAAAATCTTCTTCTGATTCAGAATTATTAATATTTGTTACTCCTTCTATAGTTACTGAACCTGAGCTTTCATTTTACGAAAAGGAACATTTAAAAAAATTTATGTCTTTAAAATGGGGTAAGTTTCTTTATTTTAAAAGGAAACCTTTTTCTTTGAGAGGTCCCAAATGGTAAGGATAATACTCTGTTTTTTATTTTCTTTTTTATTTATGAATATTTCTTGGAGCCAAGATTCTACATTTATTGTAGAGGATATGGAAATTTTAGGCAAAAAAATAGTTTCTTTAGGAGAAAAGATTGCACAACTAAGAGAAAGAGTCTCTGTTTTGGAAGAGGAGAAGAAGGGTCTAAAAAATATAATAGCTGACTTAGAGAAGGAAAATGAAGAACTTAAAAGAAAGATAGAAGAATTAGAAAAAGGTAAAGGGTACAAAAAATTGATCGACAAATTAAAAAAAGAGAATGCATCTCTTAAAAAAGAAAATGAAAAATTAAAAGAAAAAAGTTCTTATGTTAAATCCTTAGAAAAAGAAATTCAGAATTATAAGATGCTTGCAGAAAAATTTGAAAATACAAATATTGAATTAAAAAATAAAATAAAAGGTTTAAAGGAGTTGAATAAAGAATTGGAAAGAAAAGTTGAAGAATTAACTGCTAAAGTAAATTCTGCAACTGTTAAGATAAAAGAGTATGAAAAGGAAATTTTACATTTAAAAGATGAGAATAAAAAGTTAAAAACTCAAATTGAGTTTTTTAAGAAAGTAAGCAGACCTAAAAGAATTGAAAAAAAATCAATTTTAAATAAAAAGCTTGTTCATTTCAATTTAGGTTATCTATATGCGCAGAAAGGAGAGATAGAGAAAGCTATTCAGGAATATAAAAAAGTTTTAGAGTTAGACCCAAAAGATAAAGATGCCCACTTTAACTTAGGTTGTCTTTATGCTTTAAAGAAAGAGTATAGATTGGCTGTTAAAGAATATAAAGAGGTGTTAAAAATAGATCCTACAGATAAGGAAGCATGT
This sequence comes from uncultured bacterium, assembly GCA_965541615.1. Classification (GTDB taxonomy): domain Bacteria; phylum Omnitrophota; class Gorgyraeia; order Duberdicusellales; family CBEUCJ01; genus CBEUCJ01. Next base: position 31,992 of record CBEUCJ010000007.1, read on the forward strand.
TATAATTTAGCGTTTATTTATCATAAGAATTTAAAGAATGAGAAAGAAGCTCAAAAATATTATGAAAAGTATCTTAAACTCCAAGAAAAATAATCTTAAGAATCTATGCTTTTTAAAAATGAAGAGGTAGTAGGATTAGATATTGGCACATCCTCTGTTAAGTCAGTTGTAATTAAAAAAAAATTAGGAAAAAAAGAGGTAAAATCCAATTTAACTTCACTTCCTTTAAAAGCTTCTCCTTCACAAATTTCTGAGATACTTAAGGAAGTTTTTGATAAGTTGAAAGTTAGTAAGGATGCCAAAGTTAAAATTTCTATTTCAGGCTCTGAAGTTATCTTTAAATACATATATCTTCCTGCAATGAGGAGAATCGATATTCTAAATACTATAAAATTAGAATGGGATAAATATGTTTCTTTTAAAATGGAAGATGTCTGTTGGGATATCCAAATATTAGAAATACTAAAAGACACTTTCAAAAAACGAAAAGAGATATTTGTACTTTTAGTGATTGCTAAGAAAGAGATAGTAGATAAAAAAATTCAATTGCTAAAAGAGATAGGTTTATATCCTCAAAATATAAATGTTGATACATTGTGTTTAGCAAATGCATTTAAGTTTTTTTATCCTTTAGAAGTTAAAAATAAAACAATAGCTCTTTTAAATATAGGAAACATGTATTCTAATTTAATAATACTCAAAAATGGTATTCCTTGTTTTTCTCGAGATATTCCTTTAGGTAGTCGTGACATAACTCAAAGGATCAGTGAGAAAAAAAGGGTAAGTTTTGGTGAGGCTGATTTGTTAAAGAAAAATTTTGATGGTTCAGATGAAGAGATTTTGTTCATTATAAAAAGATTTGCTGGAAATATTAGCAATGAGTTAGCTCTATCTTTTGAATATTTAAAAAGAGAGATAGGAGTAGAGGTAAAAAATGTGTATTTATCTGGAGGAGGAGCTCATCTTTATCAAATAAAAGAGTTTCTCACTAAAAATTTAAATATGAAAATAGATTTTTGGAGTTTTCCTAAACAATTTTCAAAATTCAGCTCTCCTTCTGAGATTCAAAATCTAAAAGACCATTTTTTAGATTTAGTAATTAGTTTAGGAATGTTAGTAAAAGATTTTTAAGATGAAAGAGAGAAGGAGATTTTTAAGGATTCCTTTATCTGTGCCTGTTAAAGTAAAACCTCTCACTACACTTAAAAGTTTTGGAAATTTAAGCAAAAATATAAGTGTGGGTGGAATTAAATTTTTAAGTAGAAAGTTTCTACCAGTTTCTACTTATATTAAAACAGAGTTAGAAATCTATGAAAAGTCTTTACCTATAAAGTTCATAGCTCGTATTGTGTGGATAAGATCTTTATATAATGACGAATTATTTGAGGTAGGAGCTGAGATTTGTCAAATCCAACCTTATGATCTTTATAGACTTAAAATATTATTTAGTAGAAAATGATTTCAAAATTTTACTAAAAGTTTTACAAAGTAATATTTAAAAACTTCTTAAATACTTTTTAAAAGAAATTCAAATCATGGTATAATAACAATAATAATGAATGACAGGATAGAAAAAAAGTCATTAAAAGTTTTAATTGTAGATGATGAGGAGCCAGTGGTAATGTTTATGAAATCTTATTTTAGGAGAAGAAAAATTTCAGCTTACACAGCTACATCTGGTCATCAAGCTTTAGAAGAATTTGAAAGAGTTAAACCAGATTTGGTGCTTTTGGATATTATAATGGAAGATTTAGATGGATTTGAGATATTAAAAGAGATAAAAAAGAAATCTCCAGATACAAAAGTAATAATGATTACGGGTAGACAAGATGCACAAGCCAAACAAATTTCATCTAAATTAGGAGCAGATGGTTTTATAAGAAAGCCAATAGTTATAGAAGAATTTGATCAAATTATTTCTGATGTAATTAATAAATAATTTAGTTTTGTGGAGAAATTTTTTATGGTATAATTAAATAACTATGAAATTGAAAGAAGAGAGAAGAGTATTTGTAAGATACCCTTGTAATTTTAAAGTAAGTGGTATAGTGTTAAATAAAGATATTGAATTTGCAGCTCAGACCTTTAATATTTCAGCAGAAGGGTTAGGGTTAAAGACTCAAGAAAAACTTATACCAGGAGATAATATAGAGATATGGATACATTTAAAAGGTGATGCTGCTCCTCTTCATACATATGGAAAAATTATGTGGATAAGAAAAATAGTAGATGAATATAAAGTTGGAGTCAAATTCGATTCCTTGCACCTTCTTCCATTAGGAGTAGCTTTGGAAAAAAATATTTAAAAAGTTAAAAAAACAAAATTCTTTATGATAAAAAGAGTTATTATAATAGTATTTCTTTTTTTATTTGGATGTTCAGCTCCAAAAAAAGAAATTTCTTCAAAAAAAATCATTATATGGCACTGGATGACAGATAGACAAGGGGCATTTGAAGAGTTAGCTAATAAATATAAAGATTTGACAGGTATAGAAGTAGAGTTTAAATTATTTTTCCCACCTGACATTTACTCTCAAAAAGTGATAGCAGCTGCTCGTGCAGGTACTCTTCCTGACATTTTTGGAGTATTAGGAGAAAAGAAGATGTTTGCTTCATTTATAAAAGCAGGTTACATTCTGAATCTGGCACCTTTTATCAAAGATTGGCAAGAAAGGTTTATTCAGCAGACTTTACAAGTAAATACTTTCAAAAAGGGTAATATTTATGGAGTAGAACCTGGAATTTATGGAATCCCAATAGATAGCATGAATATTCAATTTTTATATAATAAAAGACTTTTCAAAAAAGCAGGTTTAAACCCTAATAGACCTCCAAAAGATTTTAAAGAATTTATTAAGTAT
>CBEUCJ010000008.1:0-32288 GCA_965541615.1 uncultured bacterium
ACTTTGTAAATTTCTTTTAAATTATTTAATTCCTCTTCTGAAGAAACCAACTCTCCTATCCCAAAAGAAACATATTTATCTTCCTTGATTAATACACAGTATAGTTGTTTTTCTGGTGGAATATTGAGACCATTAAGAATGTAACATGCAATTGGATATTTACCTCTACCTAAATTGATTTGAGGAAGTTTGCGATGATATATTTCTTTCAAAAACTCAAGAGGTAATTCCTTTTGAATTCTAACAGAAGAAGTTAAATAAGAAGCTAACTCCGTTGAAGATTTAATTGGATAATTCTGAAAGTTTTGAGTAAAGAGGGTAGAAGGAACTGAAAGGATAATTGGCAAAATAAAAATAATAATAGAAGTGAACTTTACAAAAATAGGTGGTGCTTTGTTTAAGCAAGCAGAAATCCAATCAGTGAAGGTTTTTTTATCTGGGTTGCTATCAAATAATTTGGAAAGAGGTGATGAAGCCCATTTGACTTTTGTGCCATTAGTTGCTTCTGTAGGCACCTGAGAGGAGTTTTCTTTTTGTTGAAGTTGTTGTTTGTTTATGTTTGATTTCTTGAGTATTTTTTCTAAATTTTCAATACGTTCTTGTAGTATTTCAGGATTATTCCAATTCTGATATTCTCTTTTAATCAACTGCTGAACTTCTGGATTATCTTTAGTTGCATGTAAAGGAGCAGTTAATAGGAGAACTATAAAAATGGCAATGAATGATTCATTAGCTAATCTCAAAATCTGGGAGGTGGAAGATGTGAGCAGTTTGAGAGTTCTTTGTAAGAGTAAGGATAAGTTCTGCTTTATCTTGAGGGAGCCTTTCAAAATGGTGATTAACTTGGATTTTAACCAGTTTTTCTTTTGGATTGATAAGGAAGTTTTCAACTCTTTTGCCAGCTCTTGCTGAAGCAAAGATAATGCCTGTTGAATCTGAGACAACAATATGCCTAAATTGTAAATCATTGAAATTAACTTTTGGATACATCTTGCACCTCCTTTTAATAGGGTTTGTGAGAGTTTTTTGAGGGAGGAAGTTAATCTATAGTGAACATCTCTGAGGGAAGGGAGTTTTTTGGTTAACTCTTCCCCAGAGATGGGTGGACCGTGATTGTAATTCTCGTTATAAACAATGAGTTTTACAATCTTATAAATTGTATCTTTTACATTCATCATCTTCTCAATTGCTTTCTTAATACCTAATTTTGTTAACAATAAAGCCTTCTTCTCAAGCAAAATAACATTGTAAAAACTTGTAAGTAATAATCTGTGAAACTTTTGCTGGTAATTCTCTCCATTTTCCTTCTTCTTCCATAAATACTCTATTCTCTTTGATAAGGAACTTGTAAACTCTGTGAGAAAAGATGCCATAGAGAATATAACCTTCTTGAGTTTTAGTAATTTTTGTGATATCCATTCTTTTCCACATTTCTGCACCTCCTGTTTTGAGTCTTGCCCAACCCTCATCACAGGAGAAGAAGCCTCAAAAACAGGAGGTGCTTGAGATTGGATAATGGGAAGTAACTTTTCTTCTAAGTAAATCTTTTTAATGAAGTCTTTAAGAGCATTAAATCTTATCAATAAATATTCTTTGATTTTAACAAGGAATGAAGAAGCATGAGTAGATTTTTCCTTTGATATGGAGGATGAAGAAGAGCCAAGGATTAACTCTGGAATAAAAGGTAAAGTAGTTTCGTTGTGAGCCTTAGGTAAAAGAGGACTGCTTCCTTTGTCTTTGTTCTGTTGTAATTTGTGGTCTAATTCCTCAATAATACCTTTAATCTCTTCTATATCTATACCTGAAGTTTCTAACTCTTTTTCAGAAGCAGTTTTAATCTCTTTAAATGCCTCAAAAGCTTTTTCCAATTTTTTCTGTTTTAGATATGTCTGTGCTAACCAATACAGAATATAATAATAGTTAGAGCTCTTTACGTGTGATGTCTCTAATCCTTCTAAAGCCTTCTTAAAATATTTCTCAGCTTCTTTGGGTTCCTGTTGGATATAGTAACTCAATCCCATCTGAACCAGAAAGTCAACATCTTTCTGTAGCTCAGGGTTGCGTTGGAGTAGTTGTTTACCTTTATTAATAATTTCTTCGACATTTCCTCTTTTAACTGCTCCTTTAAATTGGCGATAAAGCTTTTCAATTTCTTCCTTTTTCTTTTCTTCTTCTATTCTCCTCTTTGCGTTTTCTAACTCTTTAAAAGCCTCATTTAAAAGATTACTTAATTGGGCAGGAACATTTTGATAGAAAGTATTAAATTCCTCATTTAATTCATCTATTTCTTGCTTAGTAGCCTTTCTTACTCTTTCAATAAAATCACTGAGTTTGGCTTCCCATTTATTAATCTCTTTTTCTATCTCCTTAGCTTTTTCAGCTTCTATTTCAGCCTCTTTTTTAGCAATATCTTCTTCTAATTCTTTTGTTATCTTATCGATCTCTTCTCTACTTAGTCCATTCTTTTCAGCTCTATTTTTTGACTCTTCTAACCATTCTTTTATATGTTGAATAACTTCTGGGTATCTACGGAGTGCCTCCTTATAGAACTTTACATCCTCTAATAATAATTTCTTAGCTACATTATCTCGTATAGTAGTTTTTTCTTTTTTCTCTGCACTTGCTGTTTCTATTTTTACCTTTTCTTTTTGTAGCTCCTCTATTTCTTTCTTTTCTTTTTCTTCAATCCTTTCTTCAGCCTCTTTTCCTTCTTCAATTTCTTTCTTTCTATCTTGCTTATCTTCTTGTATAGTTTCTTTTGCACCTTCTTGTGCTTCTTTATCACTTGATTTCTTTCTATTAACTTTGAGATGTTTATAAATCATGTAAAATGCATAACCTACAAATATTATCAAAACTGGAATAGCAATTATCCAAAGAATAATTACATACTCTGAGTGTTGCTGAGGAACCTGTTGAGCAGAAGGTGGAGTTTGTGGCTGTGATGGCGATAGAAATAATTTTATATCCCAACCTTTCTGATTCAATTTTTCCACTACCTGCTTTAATCTTTCAGGAGAAATTTTTTCTAACCACTCAGAGTTAACCTCTTCAATATTTACTTCTGTACCTATAGGAATATGTCTATCATCTGGAATACCTCTCTTATATAGATGTTTTAGAATTAAGCCATCTGCTCCATCAACAGGGTTATAAATAAATTCACGCATACTTTCATCATCTGGTTTTGCACCTGCTTTTCCAAGAATATCGCCTATGCCACTAGGAGTATTATCTGGAGGACATTTTTTAGTCCATTTATTAAATTTAAAAGTTAAATGTGTTATCTGGCCTTCATTATTCACAATTCCTTTAATAGTAAAGGCATAAAGAGAATGTGCATTTAACAGAATGACATTTAATCCAGGAACGAAAAGCAACAATAGTTTTAAAGGTGAAGGTATATTATTAAGGATCAAAAGAGCTTCTTGGAATGGTTGAGCAAAGAATACTCTTAAAGAAAGTCCATTAATGAGATTAGTTATTTTTGAAATTAGAGAACCTGAGTTTGTTTGGGAGATAGCAGAGAGGGTGCACTCAGACTGAGAAATTCTAAAATTAGGAGGAGCCAGCCCTGAAGAAGAATGAAGAACAGGGGTTAAAGGTATCTGGTAATTTATTTTAACATTGTTGTAACCAAATTCAGGAAGATTGAGATTAAAATTGTTAACATTATTATTTATTATATTGTTTATATTATTTAAAGATGAAGAAGACTCTTTTTTAGGAGGTAATCCTGCAGAAGCACCCTTACTACCAGACGAACCTGCAGAGCTATCTCCTCCTTGATTGCCTTCACCGCCTGTATTACCTGTTTGGTCTCCTCCATTGCTTTGACCACTGATTGAACCATTACCATTACGACCTAATACTTTCTTATTTCTTTCTATCAACTCAGTCTCCTCATCAGAAGGTTCATTCTCTTCCCTCAATTCTTCAGATTTACTTCTTTCATCAACGCTAATTATTATCTTTCCTTTAAACTTCACCAGATTATTCAAATAAACCTTTCTAGTACCTTCTTTGTTAATCTTACCATTATCATTACCTTCGATCAGGACTTTTATATAATATCCCTTTGCATCTTTACCAATACCTTTCACTTCAAAAGTATGGATCGTCTTCTCATCCACATTTTCATAAGCCCAAATCTCTTTCACTTCTCCTCTTTTGATAAGATTAATAAATTCTTTTTCACTGAGGGCATAAATCTTTCTTTTTGCTAACTTCTGCGCTTCTTCTACTCTACCTGCTTTTAGATACTCCTGCTTAAGTTTTTCTATTTCTTCGTTCAAAATTCTATGAACAGTAGCAAAATTAGCTATTTTACCCTTACTTTCAAATTCTTCTATTCTCTTCTTCACTCTTTTTCCTAACCCTCTTCCTATTCTTTCTGCTAAAGTTAAGAAACAATTTTTTCCTACAGTATAAATCTGCTCAGCAGTTTTTTTAGCTTCCTCAGCTACCTCATAAATCTGCTCAGCAGTTTTTTTAGCTTCCTCAGCTACCTCCTTAGCAGTGGTGGCTATTTTTCTTAACTCCTTCAATTCTTCAAATTTCTCCTTTTCCCTTATTACTTTTTCTCTTGCCTGTTCAGACTTGGAAAGGTGTTTAATCAAATCCAACACATATTCATTAACCTCTTTCTCACTAATTTCTTTCTTGTTTTCTTGCAACTGCAATATACGTTTTCCTAATTCAAAAATCTTCTTGCTTCTTTCAGTGCTTTGCTTTATAAACCATTTTTCTACCTCTTTTGCTACTTCTTCTAAGTCCTTCTCTCCATGGGTATCTTCGATAACTTCTTTAATCTTATTCAAAATCAATTCTCTCAAATCAGTATCCAAAGTTATTAACTGGTTATCTATAACAACTTTCAATTGTTCACTCTGCTCTTTCAATTGTTCACGAACTTCTTCCTGACCTTCTTTCAACTCTTCAATTCCTTTAGTAATTTCCTTAGTAACCTCCTCTGCTATCTTACCAGCCATCATTGCAAGTACATCAATATCTTCCCATTCCAATATATTCTTCTCTTTCTCTTCTTTCTCCTCTTTCTCTTCTTTTTCCTTCCTTCCAAAAATAGGAGAGGAGCTGGCAATAATTCCTTTTCTTGAAACAAAAACAATCCTTTCCTTTTGAGATAAACCTTGAGCAGATTTTAATTTTAAACCTTCAGTTTCACAAACTACATCCCTTTCTCTATCAACAATCCTCTTTAAAATAGAACTACTACTTCTTTTGCCTCCTTTTTTATTTGACTTGCTCTGCTCGGAGGCGATAGCAGAGCAAGCCGAACAGACACCTCCTGTTCCAGAGATAGAATTAAGGTGTTTTTTCAACCTTAAAGTATCTTGTTTATTAGCAAAAGTATTTCTTTTAGCAGCAAATGCAGAAGGACAAATTGTGGTTTCTATAATATTTAAGACTTTTCCTAAAAGTAACCCTACACCTGTTAAAGGAAAACTTACATTATTGAAGGGTTGATGAGGTAGTATTGGGATATTATAGGGATAAGGCCTCTTTTCATTCTTATTAAAAGGTGCAGATTGTTCTAAGACAAAATGAGATGAACTTGAAGTCTTTAATAATAAATTATCAAGCTTATTGAAGTTTAATGAACTTGAAGATGTTAATAAAACTCTCTTTCCTCCATGCCAAGGAGTAAATTTTAATCCATTGTATTCGGGAGGATTATGAGAAGCAGTAAAGTTAATAGCACCATCTATTTTTAACTTATTAGTCATAAAAGCTACAATGGGTGGAGGAGAAAAGTCGTTGAATAAGAATGTCTTTATTCCATTTGCAGTAAGGATTTGAGCAGTGATTTTAGCGAATTCTTTTCCTTTTAATCTTGTATCATAACCTATTAAAATGGATTTTAAATCATTTTGATGATAGTAATCTCTTATAGCTAAAATTGCTGCAAGAAGTTGTTGTTCAGTTACTTTATCTATTAAGAACCTCCAACCACTCGTTCCAAATTTAATTAATTGAGATGAAGAGCTTGAAGATATTGAACTTTTCTTTCCTTCTTCCAAGGCTAATTCTTTTTTAATTATTCTAAAAATATGTGATTTCTTCCAATACTTTACTATTAAATTAATAACAGGTTGTAAGAAATGCAGAAAAGATGGTTTTTCTTTAACTGGAGAACTACCAGTTATAAAACTTGAGCCATATTGTGTAGAAAAAGTAGAAGAAATATTTTTATTATTACCTGAAGTTGGGAAACTTTTAGATACCTTAAAGGTATCCAAAGTAGAAATTGAGGAAACTTTAGAAAGAGTTTTGAGAGAGATATTGGATAGTTTAGGTACAGAATGGATAGATGAAGAACTCGTTTTCTCAGAGAGTCCTTTAAGTAGGTTTTCATAAATTCCTTCTTTTAAGTATTTCTTATGAACTTCTAATGGAAGATTAAAAGTCCTTCTCAATTCTTCAATAGCTTGTGAGGCAGTTAATTTACCTAATTTTACATTTATAAGAACTTCTTCTATATTCTCTTTATTTGAAATAATTGTTTGTTTTACCTCTTTCCAGAATTCCTTTTCTTGAGATGATAATTCTTCTATTTTCTTTTGAGTAGCTTGAATAAAACTTTCTATTGTAGTGGGTATTTTAAACACTTCTTCAAAGAAAATATCTTCAAGTTTATGAAATAAAGAAGTTCTCTCTTTTATTCCTAGTTCTTCAGCTATTTCAGAAAAGAGTTTATAAAGAGAGTGGAAAACATCTTTTACAGTTAGAGAAAGAAAAGGATCTGTTTGAAGGATCTCTTTAGCTCTAAATATTGCCTTTAATTCTTCAGGAGTAAATAATTGATTTGCTTTCTCTATAATTTTCTTTCTCAACTCTTCAAATTTTAAAGATTTATCTATAGTAGAAGAGGCTTGAATTATTTGTTTTATGTCTTTAAAATAATCATCTCTGTTAAAAGGAGAAGAAGTTAAAATTGGATTGTTAATAAAATTTTTGGCTAACTTTATTGCTTCAATTTTATTATTCTCCTGAAGTTGACTGACTATCTGATTGAGTAAAGGTATTTGCTGAATGATTTTGCCATTTCCTTTTTGAACTTCAGGTAAAATTATCTCTTTAATTTTCTTTACAAGAAACTCAGCTTGAGAGCCTATACCTTCTTTACCATTGAGAGCTACTGGAAGGATTGTTCCTGATAATAATGGCTCTTTGATTAAAATAGGATTAATAAATATCTTTCCATCCTCTTTTATCCAGAGCTGGTTGTTGAATAATACAGGTATAATTTTAAAACCATTGGTAGGAATATTTGATTTAGAAATTATTTGATTTAATTCCTCTTCTAATTGTGAAGTTGACTCCTTTAACCTCTCAATAAGCTTTAAAGAAACGACTTCTTTTTCTGATTCTTGAGGATAATGAATTGATAAATGGCTTAAAGGAAATAGTTTTATCAAAGATGGAGAAGATAATTCCATAAATTCCTTGTTAATAGGTGTAGTTCCTTCATTTTTCATTAATGTTTGGCGGATAAGAGAAGCTAATTCGTCAATGCTACGTTCACGTTTAAGTAAGAATTCTTTCTTTGCAAAACCGTCTAAGAGATTTCTGGATAATTTTTTCTGAAAAGATGTCAATCCAAAGTTTTCCATAAGATAGTATCTATGCATCAATTCTTCATAAGCTGAAGTCTCACACCAAGGTTTATTTTTATCCCAATCAGAAATAAGATGCTTTTTAAAAGCTCTGGAAGGATCTACTTTTGTTAATGTATGGACAAAAGAAACTTCATCAGCAGAAACTAATTCTCCTCTTTCTGCTTTTCCTAAAATATCTAATTTTGTGAAAGTGAGAGCAAACCACTCTGTAGGATTCCATCCCCATACAGCTTCACGAGATTCACCCAAAGGAATTCCTAAAATTTCACCAAATAAATGTCCTAATATCTCATGGCGAATTTCAGCTATACCTACTGGACGCAGTTGTAATCCATAAATTCCATCCTTTCCTAAAACATTTTCAAATCTATTTAAAGGAACCCAAACTTCATATCCTTTTCCTTCATCTACTCTGGAAATAAGTTTTACAGTATCTATATCAGGAGGGGCTATTTTTACAGATATCTTTTTCTTCATTAGCATTTCTATCAATTCATTAATAGCTTTGTCAAAATCTTTATTTATGTAAGGTGCTATCTCTTTCCTCTTAATCGCCCAATCATAAAGTTGTTTTTGAACTTTTAATTGTCCTTCCAATTCTCCTGAGTTTTGCCATAAAATTTTACTAACTATCAATTCATTCTCTATTTGATTAATTACTTCTTCAAAGGATGTTTGAGGAGTTGAAATTTTAGAAAAATCAATACCCCAAGGTAAAAGTCCTTGAGCTATTAAAGGAAGAGCTTGATTTATTTTATCAAGAGCTAAAATTTTATTTTCGACATTATAATTTTTAATACCTAAATCCTCAAATAATTCTGGCAAATTATCAAAATATTCAATAACCTTTTCCTCTTTTAAACCTAATTGTGGATATTTATGAATAATCTCTTTTAAAGTAGCTAACCTTTTTGCTATCTCTGGAATTTGGAAGAAAAGGTCTTTATACTCTTTATTGTGTTTTACTTTCTCAAGGAGAGATTTAACTATCTCATAATAGTTTCTCTCAAAAGAAGACAAGGTAGTATCTTTTAATTTATCTTCAGCTTGATATTTCAAAGTTAAAATATTAATTGCAGAAACAGTCAATGGAAGCTTAATCTCTTCAAGCTCTGAGCTTGCTTTTAAAATGTAATACCATTTTTGAGGTGGAATCTCTTTTAATTCTCTTATCTTATTTAAAACTTCATAAATTTCATTCTGAGAAGAAATTTTTTGAGATAAGAAGTCAAATGCAATTTGTGAAGGAAAGTTTTTAGATATTAAATCATTTATTTCATTTATTAAATTTCTAAAAGAGTATTTAACTTCTTCTATTTCATTGGAAGTTAAAATTTCATTAATAGTAGTGGCAATTTCAATCTTATACTTCTTTTTGAGACTATTTAAATCTAGGTTTAAAATCTTGTCTGCCTGTTCAATATTATTTACATTGCTTGAGAATATTTCGCTATATACTTTTATTAAACTGTTCTTGGCAAGATTCTTTAAAAGAGCATCTGAAGTAGAACTTTCTGCTAAGGCAGGAATGAATCTATTGAAGAGATTTTCCTTAATCTTTTCTAAGTTTATATTTTCTTGTGGATAAAGATATTTGAAAAGATTATTAAAATTGGTAAATTTAGTTATAAAATCTTTTTCTGGCAAAATACTTTTATCTTTTCTTCCTGTTAAAATATTTATCAATGAGATTAACGATGAGACTGATGAAGCTTCTATTATAGGTTCGTATAATTTTTCTATATTTTTAGAAATATCATCCAAAGATTTGGATTTAACTTCCAACCATTTTTCTTTAATTTGTCTGCCAGTTATTTTTTCAAATAATCTTATTTTATGTTCAGGCTGAGCTTTGTGGTATTCATAAAGTTCTTGGATATTTAGATTCTTGTTTAAATTTCTAAAGAAATCATGTGTCTCACTAAGGATATCCATCAAGGAGTTATCTCCTTTAAAGTAAGAAGGTATAAAAATATTTTCTAAAGTATGAGTGTAAGGCTTTTTAAGTGAAGAATCTATTTTTTGATAGAAAGAAGTGAAAATACTATAGCCTCCAAATCTTATGTATTTCCAAATCTTTTTAAAGAAATTAATAGATTTATTTTGAGCTAACCATTCAGAGATAGCTATAGAATTTACAAGATTTACATGAAGGAGGTAATTAGAAAGGGTTTTGTCTATGGAAAGCTTATTTGTTAATTTTTCAAAATCACTCCACTTATTCAATTTAACTATTTTAGATAGTGCTCTCAGACTTACTTTATATTCAGTAGGATTTATCATCTTATTAATATAAAAATCTTGAAAACCTTTGCTTGTGAAAGTATAGAGTGTTCTTCTAAGAGTAGATAAAGAAAATAAACTCTTTTTATTTAAACCTATATATCGCCAGATTAAAGTAAATTCCTTTTGAGCATAATAAGGAACATTTTGAGCAAACTCAGTTCCTCCTATTTCTTTTAATAGTTGATAATTATTAGCTAACAAAGTGAGTCTTGAATAATTCATCGATGGATTAAAGCTCATAGCTAATATATTTGCTAAATCTCTTTTTTGCTCGTCAGTAAGATTAAGATTGGAAATATTATTAACTATTGCCTGCTGAATATTATAGGCTGTCTTCAGAATGTTATTAGTCAGAAAGTTATTACTCTTGAAAGAGCTATTAAATGTTTGGGCTAAAATTTGTATAAAAGTGTTTTGAGGTAAATTATTCAAGTTTGTTAAACCAACTGCTTTTAAAAGGTTGTTATTTAAAGGAAGGAAATTATAAGGAGATAATCCATCTATACTTCTTAAAATCTCTTCTCTTTTTAAAGAAGCATCAAAACCATATTTTTCCAAAGTATGGACAAAATTTTCTACTCCTTGTAAAACTTGCTGTCTTTCTATAACTAATTTTTCAGAAAGATTTGCTGAGGTTCTTATGGTGGGAACTAAAACTTTCTCAGCTAGATATATTCCTATCTTTATAGCAGAACCTAAATCGGTTAACTTATCTAATGTATCTGATGGAGGTGCTCTTTCTTTAAGGTCTTTAGTTAATTCTTCTTCTAAAATTTTATTGAATGTCTCTTCTATTCTAGACCATTCATTTATTTTAAAGTAATTTTCTATTGCTATTTGCATAGTTTTATCTGAACGGAAGGGAGATTTTTCAGCTAATGTTTTGAGTTTAGAAATTGTAGGTTCATAACTTATAAATCTTCTTTCTTCTTTCTTTAATTCAAAATTACGAGAAGCTCCTATTAAAGTATCATAAAGAGTAGCTATGTGAGAAAGAGTGCTTTCAAAAACTTGTTTTATCATTTCTTTAGGATAGACTGGATCCATATAAGCATAACTTGCATAAAGTTCTGAGTTCCTATCTAAGATTACTTTTTCGTAAATTTCTTTGATAAATGCTTTTTGGATGTCTGTGCCGTGTCTCATTACATATTCCATAAACTGCTCAAAAGGTCTTCTAATGTAGGCATCCTGAATTAATCTTTGGAACATCTGAAAAATATAATGACTACGGTTAATTTCTTCTCTTAAATTGAGGGCTAATAAAACTTTTTGTTTAGAAGATAAACTGTTAATATCTCTATCTAAAAGAGATAACAATTTGCCCTGCCATCTATTTTTAAGAATCTCTTTCATCGAAGGAGACAAATTATCTTTAAGAAATTTTGTAATTTGAAAATCATCATAAAATAGGTGAACTGTATCTTTTATTTCATTTCTATTAATACGGCGCAAACTCTGTAAGGTTGTAGTCAAATCCATTGTGTCTAAATCAGCAAAGAATAAATCTACACCTTTATTTACATTCAAACCTTCTGAACCTATCTCTGTGGTGATTATTATTTGACCTTTTTTAAGCTCCTTAACTCTGTCAGCTAATTCTACTTTGCGAGCTGGAGAAGTTGAAACATCATAAATATCTTTTTCTGGAATATCTAAACCTTTGGCTTTTAACTCTTTTATTAAATCTGGTAATTTTTCTGCACTTACAATTATAAATGCACCTTTTTGCTTTATGATTTTCCTTACTTTTTCAGCTAATTCTTTAAGAGGAGTTGGGGTCATCTGAGTTTCTACCTTAATTTCTTTTTTACCTTCAATGAGTCTAAAATCTCCTCCTGAAGTTATGTCTAAGCTTACTTGAGGACCTATCTCCTTAACATCTTTTGCATTAAACAGTCTTATAAACTCTTCATAAGGCTTTAAAGTTCCTGAAATTGTTGTAATTCTACCACCTATATCAGAGATAACCCTTAAAGCATCTGTTGAAGCTTGAATTTCGCCTCCAACATAAGAATCTCTCCAATTGACTTTATTAATCCAATTCTCTCCCCATTTTTGTCTTGCCTGTTTATAAGCTGATGCAAACATTAAAGCTTTATCGTGCTGAATTAAATCTGGCTCCATACCACTAAATTTATTTCCTACTACTACACGTCTATCTGAAGTAAAAGCTACTGTATCTGGAGAAAGAATTCCTTGGACTAAACTTCTAATTTCACCCTCTCCTATGAAAGGATCATTAATTTTGGTGCGTATTAATTCTAATGCAGAAGGAGTAAGATGGACTATACCTGTTGGATCTCTATAGTAACCTGCTTCTTTGCGCTCACTGAGCATTTCAGTAAGAGAAGAAGAAGTTCCTACTTTGTCTGCTACAGATAGTGTTATTTCTTTAAGTTCTTTATTTTCTATTAGCTCATCTATTTTCTGGACAGCAGATTTATATTTGAAAAGAGCAGATAATAAGGAGTCTCCACCTTTTCCTATAATTGCTTCTTGAGGATTAATAATAAAATGTTGAGCTTCATCAAGAATTCTAAGATTATCTTTTAAAGCTAATTCTTTCTTAAATTCTTCTGCTCTCATACGCTCTATACCACCTTCTATTAATGTACGAGTAAAATAGTGAGAAAAACCTTGAGGAGTACCTACCAGAATAGTATCAGGACTAAATACTATTTCTCTTAACATAGAGGTTGGTAAATGAGCTGAGACATAAGAATCCATATCTACTACTTTTAATCCAAGATCTTTTGCTATTTCTCCTATTTCTTTTATTGTTTGAGCTACTAAAGTTGGGTTTTTTGTAAAATAAAAAGATGCAGATTTATCTTTGAAAATTAATTTATTAATCATTAAGCTAAGTCCAGCTGGAAGAGTCTTACCTTGACCCATCGCAGTTTGTAAATTATCTTTTGCAAACATTTCTAATATGCTTTTTGGGTGTTGAATTTCTCTAAGAGAACCTTTTTTTATTTCTATTAATTTGCTCATTAAGGCTGATAATTTACCTACCTTTTCTTCAAGAGATAATTCATCATTTTGGGAGATATTTTCAATCCTTTCTTTTAAATCTTTTAAATTTTCTTTAATATTCTTATCTCTCAAATTTTTTATTTCTTCAGAATATTTTTCTGCTATGTCTATTGCTTGACCTAAATTAAAAGTAACCAATTCCATCTTTTCTCTTCCAAGGAACTCTATTCTCAAACCATTCTTTCCTCTCATAGTTTTACTATAAACTGCTAATGTATCTTGATACTCTTTCCATCTTTTTGTAATCTCTTGGATATCTCCTTTTTTGATTGATTCCTCAAAATTAGTTCGAGCTTCATTTAACTTTTTCCAATTGTCAGTAATAAAACTTTGCAGAGTCTTTAGAAGTGACAATTTTGGAGAGTAGAACTCACTTTTAATGTGAATTTCTTTAGCTTTTTTTAACCTATTGTAAGCTAATAATGCTTCTTGTCTTAAAGAAAGCTCATTTAATCTTTGGGTTAATTCTTTTCTGGTCTTTACATATTTTTGCGTTCCTAAAATGTAATCTAATTCTATTTCAGCCATTTCTTTTTCTGTTTCTTTTAATCTCTTGCTTATCTTATCAATATTTTCTTTTGCGGGCTCTTCGTTTAGAGATTTTACTTTATCCTTCAAATATTGAACACGAGTTAAAAGAGAGACTCTTTCAGAGAGTTTCTCTAAAGAATCGACATTTATTTGTTTAAGTGCTTCTGTTACTTTGTCAAAACTCTTTTTAAGATTACCAAAATCTGCAACTTCTTCAATCTCATAAGTCTTTCTTAATTCTTTAATTCTATTTTGAATCTTCTCCCATTGATTTTGGATTTTTTCTTTAAATACTATCTGTGTTAAATCTTGGATTAATCTATCTTTTTCGAAAGTAGGAGCTTGAGAAATAAAATTATTACGCACATTTGAAACAAAATCAGCCCATTTACGTAAAAACTCTCTTTCATTTTCTACACTCATCTTCCTTTCTGTATACTCTTTTCTTACCTCAGTCAAAGCTTGCATGCGTTGAAAATAAGAATGGATATCTTGAGGAAGTCTTATTTTTGAGAAGAGCCCTTCCTGAGTTCTGGGAATTATATCTTTTACTTCTGAGAATTTTGCTAAATCAACCAAACTGAGTTCTTGAGTATTTCTGCGAGATAACTCATTGATTAATTTATCCATCTGTTGAGGCGTTGCTTTCTCATAAATGCTTGCTATTACATAAGCTGTGTTTTTCTCTAATTCTTGAGTAATTACTCCTCCTTCTCTTATTAATCTGCTTGGAAACTCTAACTCTAATTCTTTATCATTAATTTTTTCTTTTAATACAAAATGTTCATTTTCTTCTATATCTCTCCAGATTTCAGGTTGAGTTAATACTTTTGCTGTTAAAGTCTTTGAAAGTGCATTTCTCAGAGTAACAATATTTATCTCTTTGAGATCAGGTATAAATTCACTTAAATCTATTAAACCATTGCTATCTAATTTCAGTTCCTCTTTCCATTTTCTTTCTACCATTTGGCTTATCTTTTGAAGCTTATCCAAAGAAAGTCGTGATAATTGAGAAGAAATAACTATAGATTCAACAGAATTTAAAAGAGAGTTTGGAAGAACTTTAGATTTTGTAAAAATATCTACAGAATCAAAAGTTTCAGAGAATTTTCTTATCTTCTCAAATAGTTCTTTTTGATTAGGGGTTAATTCTATATTTTGAATTTTTCCATTTCTATACTCTCTGTAAGCATCTCTTAAATTTTGAGGTAAAGCTGAAATGATTAACTCATCTAAATTTTTAAATAATGATGCTCTATCAAAAACTAATTCAGACTTTGTAAAATGACCTTCTCTAATAGCATTAGAAATTGTAGGAATAAAAGCATGTTTAAAAGAAATAAAAGAAACGATTCTGTCAAAATCCCACCTTGGATATGCTTCCTGTATATCACCAAATAACTCTTCAGGATATTGTTCATAATAACCTCTATACCATTCCTCAAGTTCTTTGGAATTAGCTGTTGGGAATTTACTTAAATTTCTTTGAGCAATTTTACGAATGATCTCTTCTTTCTTAGAACTAATTACTTCTTTCACTGCTTTTGCAATTTCTGGAGTAGAAATAATAGGTTTATCTGACAATACCTTTTTAATTTCGTTCTCAAAAGGTATATTTTGAGTAATTTGGGTTACTTTATTTACTATTTCTCTCAAGTCTTTTCCTATAGTAGCTTCTATAACTCTGTTAAATTTTGCATGCTCTAAGTTCAATGTAGATTCTCTTAACTCTCTTAGACTCATTTTAGTGCGTGTGGCAAACTCATATAAAGCTTTAGCTTTAGCACTGTCTCCTAATTTAAATTCTCTCATTAATTCTCCAAAATCTCTTTGAGCTTCAGAGGAAGGAGAAGAAAAACTGAAAAGAACAATCCAAGGAATAGCTTCTCTTTGAAAATGAGAAAATCCTATTCCATAGTCCTGTATTTGAGCATCTGTTAAATTAAATACTTTCTTAAATCCTGTTTGTAATAAATTCTCACTTCCTCTTACTATTAAATCTGAAACACTTACAATTAAAGGAACTTTTATCATCATATTTTTAGACCAGTTAACAACACTTTGAGCAAATTGTACTCCTTTAGGTGGTATTGGTGGTATTCTGAGTTTAGGTAAAATACGATTAGTTAAACTTAAAATACGAGTAGTTAAAGGCCTCTCAGCCCATTCAAAAATTAAATTCGTCTCATCTATAGAGACAGGCTTTCTAATGTTTATTATTTTGCGTGAACATTTTTCTAACATAGGTAAAATTTTAGGAGTAGGAAATTTATAAGTAGTAACTTGTGCAAATTCAATTAAAGGACCTATTTTTGCGCCTGAAGAAGGAGCATGAATTGCTTCTAAAAGAAGCTGACGAGCAAATTCACTGAAAGATTTAATGTCCTTTATTTTCCCCTCTATAACATTATAAAAATATCCATATTTTTCTTTGGACCAATCTTTATGAATAATGCCTAAATTTTTAAAAGTAGAAGTATAACCTAAAGCATCGACTAATTTCAAACTACCAGCTTTTAAAAGTTGATTTGCAGTTGAAAGACTTACACTTACCACAGGCCATTCTATAGCCTTTGCAATTATTAATTTTTCTATGTAGGATGCGCCTGTACATTTACCAAAATCAAACAATAACTTTATTCTATTTATTCCAAAAATATTTGGTTGTTTGAATCCAAGTCCTGCTAATGCTCTTACGTTTTCAGGATTTCTTAATAAACCTCCAAGCCAAATAGCTCCTAAACCTGCTGTAAGACCTTTTGTAACAGCATTATTTAATGTTTTTATTAACGTGACTTTGTAAGGTTCTTTTTTATGATTAACATATTGATCCCAAAGACTATCACTCAAACTTCCCACAATGCTAATACCTGCTCCAGCTGTAAATCCATATTTAAATCTTTTAATTGCTCCCCATTGAAGAACTCTGGGTTGATTTAAATATTTGCCCATTCTTATTTTGGACAGATTCAGTTTATTTAAATTTCTTTCTGCCATTTTAGATATTCCTTGAGATACTTTTGGGAGAGGTATTTTTTCTGTTCTTTTTACCAAGCTCCAGAATTTACGTTCCAGAGATAAGGGTTTGCTTAAACTGTACCTGACTAAAAGACCCCATAAAGCTCCTTCAATGTAAGTTGAAGGCTTAGTAAGAGTATTTGTAAAAGCCTGCTTCCAACTAACATCTGGATAATGATAATTATTAATCATTCTCAAACCAATGTTTCCTAATATTCCTAAAGAAACCGCTGTTAAATTTGGATATTTAAAGATGAATTTAGGTAATTTGTTTGTGTAATACATATTTGCAATCTTTCCTACACCAGCAAAACCCAAAGCCCATGGTAGATTATGAGGTGTGTTAGAAATCCAAATTTTAAAAGTATCTTCGAATGAAATATTGGGATTAATAGCTGTGGCTATTAAAGTATCAATATTGTTAAATAAAGCTAAATTTCTTATAGCACTAGCACCAAAGCTTGTCGGAGTTCCTAACTTATTCCAAGGAAGACTTCCTAACAAGAATACAGCTACATCGCTTTCTCTAATATGAGGATTAAAAACTCCTTTAAGAAAATCTTTAGTTCCATTTATAAATCCTTCTTTGAGAGAAGAATATTCAGGCCAATTTCTATATACATTTATACCTCCTTCTAAAATTCTCTTGGCAATAAGCCATTTTACTCCTTTGCCAGCTGTATTCTTTAAAAATTCATATTCTGCCTTTCCTGCTGTCCTTTGGAAAGCAGATGCTGAAGTTGATGCTATTTTTGGTGTTATTTTTGTTAAAGATTTTGTGAAAGTATTTGATAAAGGAAGTCTAACAGATTGAGGTAAAAGTCTTCCTAAATTTGGCATAGGAATCTTTAATTTAGTGGGCAAATACACTGAAGCAGTAACTAATACCGTATGCATAGAAGCTGTTAAATGAGAACCTACAGCTATCTTTCCTGTCAGTTTTAATATATCTTTCACAGAAGGATTTTCAGGAAGGTTTTCAACAGACTTTAAGCTCCACCAAGTAATTCCATTAACTAGTTTGCCTACTAAATCACATAGTCCAAAACTTCCAATTCTAAACATCCACTTCGCCCAAGAAGGTAAGTTTTTGTTTATTTGATCTATATTTGCTGTAGAATTTATAGAATTCATATTTATTATGGCATCATCAGAAATGAATATCTTTCCAGAGGGATCTATGAATATTTTTCCTTTTGTTATTCCAATTTGTTGATCTTTACTTAATTTAAAAGGCTTTGTTCCATTTATTTTTATATAGGTAGCTACACCAGGAAAGTTATTAGCAGGATAAGCGAAGTTGCTTAGAGGAGGAAGGTATAGAGTAAGCTTTTCAATTTTTCCTCTTCCTACGTTATAAAGAAATCCTCCTATTTGTACTATTTTTTCTGGATTAAAGTTATGAATAATAGAAGAAATAGGAGTATTTTTAGCTATGTTGTAATACTTTACACTTTTAGAAGGAAATTCTGAAATAGAATTACTCTTTGAACCGCCTTTTGAACTTTGACTAATTTGTATAGCTGTAGGTAAAGCAGGAGTTTTTTGCCAATTAGGATTATAAAAACTTGCTAATATACCATTTTCATTAATTTGTGTCCCTGTAAGAGGAAATTGATAAAAATCATTAGAATCATTAGAATTAGGATGGCTTACAAATAAACTTGATAGTTTTATATATTGATTTGCATTACCAGCAAATTTAAAATAAACATTTCCTTCAGAGCTTTTAACTGCTTCTAATTTCAATCCTTTTTTATAAAGAACGAGTGCTACTCCTTTTGGATAAATATTCTCAATAGGATAGACTTCATTAAAAACGAATTCTTGTTTCAAGCCAGGTTGAAACTCTATTCTAAATTTTCCTTGATTATCTTTAATTAATCTGATCTCACCATTAGAATATTTTCTTATCGGATAATTTCCAATAGCAAGGTAGCCTCCTTCTTTACCAAAATGCCAAGTTTTTGTTTTATAAAAAACTTCAAAAGGAGCTAAAGCATTTATATCTACATTTGAAGTAAAAATACTAAAGTAAGGAGAATTCTTATTAAATTCTTCTACATGAGTACGTGCTTTTGGAGTAATCTTTTGCGTGTCTGTTTGTATTTTTTTAAGGTCTACTTTTTCTAATGATTGAGGATTAAAGGAATAATAAGAAAATGGTGTAAATTTAGGTATTACAACCTTTCCTAATGAAAGATTTTTCTTCGTAGGTATCCATTTAACAGGAACGATAAAAGTTTTTTGAGTAGAATCCCAATATTGTTGATATTTTTTATTAGTTAATTCTAAAGGTTTTAAATTTCCTTTTGAACCTTGAAGAAATTTATAAGCTACCTTTTCTATAGCGGTTCCTTGTTTGTTGGGTATTTCTTGATATTTGATTTCAATAATCTCTGGAATATGAGGATTAAGAATATTAAATATTTTTTGAGCTAAAAGTTGAGGGTTATTTTCAAATTCTTTGAAAACTTTTTCAATCTCATTTTCATATCTTCTCAAACTACCTTCTTTTTTAACAATTTCTTTTAAAGCTTTTTCCAAAGCAGGATAAAATTCTTTAAGGGACTTTAAGCTTTCAGCAAGTACACTTGAACATATTTGGGAAATTATATTCTTACTTACTTCTTTTCCTAAAATTTTGAACTTATTAAATGCTCTTAAATATCTACTTCTATATTCTAGACTTAAATTTCCTATTCCTTTGAGAACAGGTGCGATTCTATTTTCTTTAGCTATCTTTAAAAGCTCTACTCCAAGTTGCCTAGTTATAGTCTTATTCTCATTAACAAATTTAAATAAAGTAGTACCTGTAAGAAAAATTTGGCTTTTAGGACCTAACTTTGCAAGACCTTCTTTTGAACGAATAATGTAAGAATCTTTTAAAGAAACAGATGTTTCTAATGAATAAGCATTTTTAGGAAGGCTATCTTTCTTCAGTCTAATGAGAGGAGTAACTTTACCTTCTCCTTTAAAAATTCTTTTAGCAGATTGAATATAAGGAGCTAAATTGGAGGTTTTCAGAACTAATTCTACAAGTAAATCTTTTTGAAGAGAGCTCCAACTTTTACTTGTAGATTTCAAAATTGAAAAATCTTTCAAAGAAATTAAATCCCAATTATCTACTGTAAGATAAAAAGTTAAAGGATTACCTTTATAACTTACCTCATCTTTAGTCTTAACATATTCCTCATCTAAACCTAAACTTTTACCTGATAGAATAATTACATTATTAGAAGCAGGTGTTTTCTCTTTTGGCAAAATAGAGATTGGAGATGAAGAATTTATCTTAGGATTCCTTTCACCTATTAAAGCTCCACTCCATTTAAGAACAACCTCTTCTACTTCGTTTTTTATTTTTTTAATCGTTTTTATACCTGTAACATGAGCAGAACCTGCTATAGTTTTATTACCACCTTTTATAATACCTACATATTCTCCTTGAAGCTCAGTATTAGGAGATGTGTAAAAAACTATATCATAATGAGGGTAAAGAGTACTTAAGGCAGCATTTTTAAAATCTATTTGAGCGACATCTTTTCCTAAGAATTTTCCTTCCAAATTATAATAGGTATTAATAATCCATATATTCCCAGTTATAGAAGGCAAATTAAGTTGAGAACCTCCTCCTATTTTTACTCCTGGAATTCTTTTTTCAAAATCTCCAAATATTATTCTGGTAGGTTTAGTAGTTTTAAAGGTAGTAAATATATATTGAGTAGTTTTAATATCCTTGTTGGGAGGAAGATAATTTTGAACTCCTGGAGAAACAGTTGTAAGAGAAATGTTTTCAGGAAGAATTATCTGTGAACCTAAACCTAAATTTTCATAAGGATTAAGTTCTGCTCCTGTCAAAATATAAGAAATCTTTCCAGTTATTATGTGATTATATTTGGTAGAACCTACAACCTTAATTTGAGTATTCCTACCATCCCAAAGAGAAGGTCGAATATAAGCGGTAGAAAACTTCAAAGATGATTTTTTATTTGTAGGTATTTTTACTTCTCCTGTATTAAGATTTACCTTTATCTTGCCAAAAAGTGCCTGTTGTTGAAATTGAGCTCTTTGAGAAGGATCTACACTCCAATAAATAGGAGGATGAAAAATTTTTCCTTTGACATCTGCTATTAACTCTAAAGCGTATTTACCAGTTAAAATATCAGATGCTACTCCTAATTGAAGATCTGCATATCCAGGAGGTTCAATTACTTTATCTCCTATAATTTCGAATGTAAATAGCTTATTATTGATTTTATTTAAGCTCTTAACATCAACTAACTTTATTTTTCCTTTTTTAATAAGACGAGCAACATCTTGAGCTGTGTGTGTTTCTTTTATCGTCCATCCTCCCTCCCTCCAAACAAGAGGATTTTTTCTATCAAAATGCAAAATATAAGTAATAACCTTACCATAATGAGGTCCTTCCCTCTCTATATATTGTCTTCCTACCCATTCTACTCCTAAATTTTTATCTATCTTAATGGGAAATATCTTATCATCATAAGTAATTGAAGCTTCTTGATTATTTGTTGAAAACATCCACCATCCTATAATAGGATTAGGAGCTCCTGAACTATCGAATCTGAACTGACTATACTTACAAACCACAGGAGAGCCTTGGATTATAGGTACTTGATCTGGTGGGTATTCTAAAACAAAGTAGCCTCTCTTAGGCATTCCCTCTTCTAACCATTGTTTTTGATTTTCTAAATCTTGTTTTAGAGACTCTATTTTTGCTTTAATCCCTCCTTCTTTACCTAAATTTAATAACTCATAATGACGGGGGGTTCCCTCTTTAACAATTTCTTTTAACTCTTGTTTATTAGAAAGTTCAATAGTTTTACCAAAATCATAATAAATTTTATTTGTGATCTCCCAATTACCTATCTTTCCTTTGTCACTATAAACTGCCCAACCAGTGGTAGAAAGTAGATCTGCCCCTAATTGTTTTTGAAGTTCAGGTTGAATTTCAGAGAGTTGCTCTGGAGGCAAATCTTTTTCTAAAGGTGCATAAATTTCAGCAGTTTCTATTTTATTATCTGGAGTTTTAGAAATAAGTACACCTCGATAGTAGCCTTTACCTATTCCTACCTTAGAGTTAGCTCCTGGAATTTTAAATTGAGGTAGTCTATTTCCACTTTCACCAAAAATATCTATCTGGTATTCTCTTCCTTTAAACTGTCTCCAAATTTGAGCTTTATCTTTTAAACCTTGATTATTAGCCAAAAGATATCCTATTATTCCATTTTCTTTGTATTCTAAAATTTTCTGATCTTTAGAGTAATTTTTAAAAACTTCTAAAGATAAAGAAAAAGCAGAATTTTTAGAAAGATTTGCATTACCAAAAATCTGTGAATATTTTTCCATTGCTCTGCCCAAAAGTGGCAGGTTAAAGAATTCTTGTGTT
The DNA here is from genome assembly GCA_965541615.1 of uncultured bacterium. Classification (GTDB taxonomy): domain Bacteria; phylum Omnitrophota; class Gorgyraeia; order Duberdicusellales; family CBEUCJ01; genus CBEUCJ01. The sequence goes on from CBEUCJ010000008.1 coordinate 21,925, forward strand.
ATTGGCTTATTTAAAAATTTCTGAATATTGAGTTTAGCTTTGGGGAGTTCTAAAATAGCGTGAACTTCGTCACGGAACAAAAGCTGTTTATTTTTATCTAAATAAGGTATTTTATAATAAGAAGTAATATGTGCTTTATTCCACCAGTCTTTTTCTTTAATCCATTCATAAGAATGAGAAATTTTAATAGGTGAAGTCTTTTCATCAGGAGAGATTTTTAATTCTTCTAAATTTTCTTCTAAATTTAATTTAAGTTGTTGAGCTGTAAGAGAACCTGTTATTTTGCCAAGAGTTTCATAAGTGAATCCATTTACTTTTGTTATTACTTCAGGATATTTTTCTTGCCAATATATAGCTGATTCTAAAATATCAGAAGGAATTATTGCACGAGCTTCAGGAGAAAAATAAATTTGATCATTATGTATAATTCCTAAAAGAAAAGATAGTGAGCCGTTTATGTTTATCAAATTCCCTTCTTGAACTTTTATATTATAATTTGAATATGCGGGTGGAATGCCTAAAGCTTGTACTCCTGGCTCACGTCTGTAAGAAAATGCAAAAGGATTTTTATTATTAAAATTAACTACTGCTTGTAAAGTATTTGCTATCTTAGGAAAAGCTAAGACATCTGCTATTTTTTCATTATTAACATAAACACCTGCATTAATTTTAAATGCTCCTAAAATGTAAGGCTGAGGTTTGAGATTCGAAATAAGTTCTGAAATATTAAAACTTTTTTTTGATTGAAGAATTGATAAAGGAATATAACTATGTACAAGTCCTATTTTTGCTTTTAATAAATATTTTTTTAAAGGTGTTCCTGTTAAAGGAAGTAAAGATGTGGTTATTTCTTCAGAAGAACTAAAAGCAAGAAGAGGGTCTGAACGATGCTTTAAATCAATCTTTACTTCAGAATGAGAATTCTTTCCATAAAATCCAAAAATACGAGGTATGAGACCTGTAAATCCTTTTTCAGAAATGTATAATTTTTCTTTTTCATTTACATTTATACAATAAGGTTGTGTGCAATTTGGAGTAAAAGGTTGCTGAGCAAAAATGATTTTCCCTTCTTGAGAGATTCTATCAATAGAGATTCTATCAATATTAATACCTACTATATTAGAATAAGTCCTTTTTATCTCACCACTTGGATTTATTAAATATCCTAAGGTTTTATTAAAGACTTCCTTTAAAACAGGAGTAGCCCATCTATCTAATCTTTCAGTAATAGGCTGGAGTTTTGAAGCCAAGAAATCAGCTGTAGTGCGGGTAGCTATTGTGTGAAGGCTGGAGAAATACATGTGGAGAGGAGTGACCATAAAGCTTTCTGTAGAAGGTGTTTTTCCTGTTCTTTGATAGTACTTCCAGTCCTGGTAGCTCCAGCTTGAGTGAGGTAAACTCCTTGCTCTTCTGCTAATGTCTGACCAGTAAGCATAATAATGAGCTCCGATTGGAGTGTGATAAAGAAAGTTTCCTTTTGCATCTAAAGTAGCTATTCCTCCACTGAAAAGATCGCCAAATACAGCTTGGATATTTTGTTTGATCTTAGAAATCTGTGGAGAAAACATTTGAGAGAGACCAAAACTAAAGAAAGAACCTAAATAAGGACTCTTTATCTCAGTAGATAGCCATTGATAACCTGCTGATACCAGACCATGAATAGCTGAATAGGTTATAGTTTTGAATAATGGCAATCTTCCTGTAGATAATTCATTAAAGAAAGAGGAAGCAGCTATGCTAAGTGGTCTTCCTAACTCAGGGTATTTATCTAAACCCCAATGCTTTTCAGCTAAATGCTGAATATATAAACTTACACCTTCTCCTATTACAGGTAGCCATCTTTGCAAAGATAAAGGACCTAAAACATAAGTTTCTTTTCCTTGATATTGAGTTATAGTTCCAGTTATAGGAATTGAAGAAGGACGCACAAAAGTAAGTTTTGAACCTATATTTGGTCCTTTTAAATCAGTTATTCCCCAAGTTCCCACTAACTTTGAGAGAGCTGCATCTGCCAAAGTTGAAGCTGCTAAAGAAGCAAAGTGAGTAAAACCTGAAGAGATCCTCATATCCCATTTCTTTGAATAACCCCATTCTTGAACAGCTGAAGCTATACCTGAAACTATTGCACCATGGACTACAGGAGCCCAGTTTTTACCCCATTTAAAAGGATTTAATTGGTTAATTCCTGAAACACTATTCATTCCTCCTAAAATTGCACCAGCTAAGACTCCACCAGCTATATTTGAAATAGTCCTATTGCATCCTAAAGCTTTGAATAATTTAGGTGCTCCCCAGCTAATAGCATAATTTCTAACAAAAGTGCTGATTGAATTAAAAGATAAATCTGAAGCAAGTAAAAGAGAACTACCTCCTATAATTCCAAATGTATCTAAAGCTCTGTCTCTACGTGTTTTAGCACCTAATATAGATTTTTTGATTTGAGGGGTTAATTTTTCTGATTTTAACTGCAAAGAATGGAAAGGAACTAAAATATAACCTGAAAATTTTTCTAAGAATTTTTCTTTGGGTAAAAAAGTGTTTCCTTTATCATAAAAGAAATATACTTTTTCTTTGTCTATTTTTGTGACCAGAACAAAGTGTCCTTTTGATTTATCATCTTTATAGGATAGATGAGCTATAAAAGGAGTGATTGAATTTAATTTTTCTAAATCCTTTTCTTTAACTTTAAAAGAAGATACTCTTAAATTAAAATACTGAGCTGTCTTTTCTAAGGCATATAAAGAATTGTAAATCTTTGGAGAGAGGGCATCAGGATTTATATTTCCTATTAAAATATCTATTAAAATGAGTAAACTCGCTAATTCTTCAACTCTTACATTTTGCCCTAAACTCCTTAGAAAATTGTATAAAACATAAGCTGAGCAAGGGACTGTTTCAGTTTCAGGATTTTTGAGAAATATATAAATCGATTTTAAATCTTTTTTTGTAAGTTTTGCATCTATATCTACTGTAAGATGAGGTTTTATTTGAATCTTAAGAAACTTTTTATTGATTAAAGGTTTGAGAAATCTATAAACTGAATCAGCTATTGCTTTATTGAAGATTTCAGGAGATAATTCTTTTAAATAGCTTACTGAGAATTGAGGAAATGTTAAGAAGCCAAAATTATAATTTACTGCCCAGGCTATGTCCTGAAATAAAAAGATTCCTGCTACTAAAAGGGCTATTACCTTAACCCAAAGTCTTCCCCTTAAAGAGTTAATACAGCCCTTTTGTAAATTAGGTTCTGGTTCTCTTTTTTCTCCTTCCTTCATCCTCCTTATAATAAATAAAAAAGGGTTGCCAAAAATCCTTTATAGCGGATTTCGGCAACCCGGATGCCCTTTTTATAAGGGCCCGTGGCTTTGCTCCCTTTCTCTTACGAGAAAGGTCGCCTTTTCGATCCGCTTTATTTAGCCATTAAAAATATAACATATTTTGAAAACTTTTTCAATATTTTTAAAAACTCTTTTTTTTCACTCCTCTTTTAAAATCCTCATTATTTTAAACTTTTGTAAACCTTTTCAAAAATTTTAGTTTTAGTATTGACTGAAGCTTCCTTTTCAACTGTGATTCGTAATTTTTGACCCGGTACTATTTTTACATAACCATCTGGTGATTGTGGAAGGTTATTATCCTTTATTATCTCATTAACACCTACTCCGTACTTTTTTGCTATTTTCCAAATAGTCTCACCTTTCTTAACTGTATGATATATTTCCTTCAAAGGAGGCTCATAAAATACTCTTTTAATTTCTGAAGATCTAGTTTCTGTAGGCTTAATATCAAATACTACTACCCTTCTTGCCGCTCTTCCTCCACCTGGAGATTTTCCTAGCTCACCTTTAAAAAGTCGGTTAATTTCTTCCTTATAAATTTTAGGCTTTTTTGTTACCTCTATAACTTCATTAGGATCTATATCTTCTTTTCTCAAGAAGTCTTCCAGCCAAGCTTTTACAGCCCATACTCTATTTATAGTTACTTGTATATTTCTCCATTCTCCTTCCTCTGTTCGTCTAAATGACCATCCTATCTCGTCATGTCCCTGATCGATTTCAATGTCAGGGAAATAAATTTTTATTTTAGCTTTTCCTTTTTTAACAACGGCAAAAACTTTCTGAGATGCCCTTCATACATGTTTAAAGAAAAATAACTCTCGCTTTCATCATAACGAAAGAAGACTCCAAATCTGATAGGAGATAGTAGTTTTTTTGGCTGTGGTGGTGGCTGATGACTCAACAGGTGTGGTTTTGGTGGTTGTAACTTAAAAGGAAGCAATTGAGCATTTGGTTGAGGCTTGAGTGTAACACCATAATGATGATTTCCATAAGGATCAATATATGAATAGAATTTACCTACATTTTGGTTTATAAATTGTCTCTTCTCAAACTCTTTTTTAAAAGCTTCAAAGGCTTTAGATTGAAGTGGTGAAGAAGCAGGCTGAGTAGCATTGTAATTTTTCTCAAATTTTTCAAAAAGAGAAGGAGGATTTTTGGAAGAGAAATATTTAAATTTCTGAAAAAGAGAAGGAGGATTATCTTCTTGTAAGACCTTTTTTATTTCTAATAGCTTAGCTACCTCTTCTAAATTTCCTTCTTCCTGAGCTATTTTTATTTGGTGATTAACTAATTTCAACAACTCTTCTCTCTTTTTGGGAGGATTAGTTATTATAGAAGCAATTCCATGGCCGTCATTTTTTCTTGAAAAATTTTCTAAAAGAAATACATATTTATCAAGGGAGGCTATCAGTTTATCAAGAGATTTAATCAAATCTGCAGTTGGGTTTTGTTCTTTTATTTCTTCTATTTCTTTTATAGCCTTCTTTAAATTTTCATGTGGAGGTCTTAATATTGCATGTATAATTGCTTCACGTTTTTGTGAGGTTGTTAGAGACTGTGAGACTGTTTTTTTATCAAATCCTCGATAACCTTCTATCATTAACTTTTCCTTAATTTCCTCTGCAATTTTAGGATATTTTTTTTCAATTTCTTTAATTAATGCATTTATATCATTCTTACATTTTTCAAGTTTCTCTTCATAACCCAACTCTTTCAAAAGTTTTCCATAATCAATATAGACTGGTTGTAATTGGTTCATTAAAAGTAAATAAGACTGGTAGAAATTTAACATACTCTGTGTGTGTAAAGAACTTACATATTGAGAGATAATTGCATCTAAATAACCATGTTTTTCTCCCATTCTTACATAATCTGCAAGTCTATCTATAAAGAATGGGTTGTAAGTTATTTCTGGAGTAAATTTAAACCTTGTTCCTCTACCTGCAGGTCTTTCTGGCTTTAATCTACCCATACTATAAAAATTACCCAGAGCTTGCACAGCATCATAAATAAAATTATTTTTCATAAATTTGAATGCGCCTTTTATACCTCCATCATAAGGAATATTTCCTCTAAATATATCTATTCCTGATTTAAATAAAGAAGTGAGAAATAAATTAAAATAAGCTCCATGTACAGGAGAAGGTGTTCTGTAACTGATATTTTCTAATAAGATCCCACCAAGAGCATAAATAGAAGCATCCATTAATTTTTTTTGAAAACTTTTAGTAGACAGCCTCAATTCCTGGTAGTAATATCTTAATGTCTTTAAATTCTTCAGTCTCTCTTTTTCCTCCTCTGTAAGTGTTTTTTTTGCCTCTAACCCTTTTATCTCTTCATTTAAAGCACCTATTCTTCTTTCTATTTCTTCTGGAGTAAAGGAGGAGGGGGCTTTTTCATCTGTATTACTTACCACAGTCTTTAATCCTTCTATTCTTTCTTTATCCAAGAAAAGTTTTTCAACTAAAGCATTTCCAAATACAGAACCTACTATACCCCATTCCTTTTTTCCTCCTATTTCTCTTGCTAAAGCTGCTAAGAATTGTGGAGACATTCTTATCCCAAATTTTTTAAAGAATTCTTTTATCTCTTTTTTTGCGTAACCTTCTTCCTTCTTTTCTACAACTATTCCTTTTTCTTCATCATAACTTATTTTTTCACCAGTTATTTCTGTCTCAGCTATCTCTATACCCTCTCCAACAAATAAACCTACACTATCTCCTATTAACTCTGCCCACCATCTTTTTAAGTGTTTATCTGCATATTCATATACTGCCTGTTCAACTGCTCCCTGAATCGCTCCTTGAATAGCTTTTCTCACACCTATTTTTATAGCTTCTTTCCAAGTAGGTTTTGCTGTTGTTTTTAAAGCTTCCTTAAACTTTTCTACTGCCTTTGAAAATTCTTTAGACCCCTCTATACGTGCACGTGTGTGTGATCGTAATTGGGACTGTGGATCAGGAGGAGTAAAAAATTCTCTGATTCCATCTATAATTTTCCCAAAAATTTTAGCAAAAACCTTATAAAAAGATGAATTCTTAATTGCTTCTATCACCTTTTGTCCTACAGATTTAGGCATCTTCTTTGCTGTCTTCTTTATTGTATCTTTAGCAGTTTTTTTACCAGCTTCTTTAATGCTGCCATACAATTTATTTCCAAATGCATCTATTCCAGCTGTAAAACCCATAATAAAAGCTGCACGAGCAATTGAGTTTTCTATACCTAATTTATCAGCTACTTTACTGGCAATTACAGGTAGAACATAAGTTTTAGCTAAAAAACTCAATTTAAAAACATCTTCAACTTCTGCTAAAGCTGCTCCATTAATGAATCCAGAGATGATAGCTAAAGCTACATCAAAAGCACTAATGTCTCCTTCATCTCTTAAATCTCTAACTATAGGATAAGCTGAGTTTTGAAAAGAAAAGAGTAAAATTAATCCTGTACATAAAACTTTAAATAGAATCCTGTTTTTTTTGAAATTGAAAATCTTCATCTTATAATTCCTCCAAATAAACCTCCTTGCATAAATTGTAAAAGAATAGGACCTCCTATAATTATCCCAATAACAGGTAATATGCAGAAAAGCAGAGGAAGTAAGATCTTTATAGGAGCTCGCATTGCCATTTTTTCACCTTTTAAAAATCTTTGAGTACGAGTATCTTCTGAAAGCATAGCAAAAGTCTCACTTACAGGAGTTCCCATTCGTTCAGCCTGAATTAAAGTCTGAACAAAACTTGAGACTTCTGGGATATTTAACCTTTTAGACATATTCCTTAAAGCTTCTGATGAAGACCTGCCCCATCTTATTTCCTCTAAAACTACAGCAAACTCTTGAACTAAAGGATTGTCAGGAACTTTTTTAACTATCCATTTAAGAGCTGAAGTAAAATCCAAACCTGCTTCTACACATAAACCTATTAAATCTATGGTCTCAGGTAAAACTCTTACAATAGCTTCTTTATGGAGTCTAATCTTTCTTTTTAAATAAAACTCTGGAAGAAAATATCCTAAACCACAAAAGATAACTAAACTTAAAGGATCGAATTTAGGGAGAAGAAATAAAACAATAACTCCCAATAACATAACTAACTCCAATCTTATGCTCATGAATTCTTCAGGGGTAAGCAAAGAACGGCTACCAGCTAATTTGTCTGAAAGTTTTTTCCTCATGTTAAATTTGTCAATCAAAAATTTACTTAATTTAAGAAAAGGAGGTAAAATAAAAACACTTCTTCTTTTTCTGGAAATTTCTTCTTTCTCTTTTTTAGATGAAGGAAGTTTTAAAGTAATCTTTGAAGGTGTGAAAGCATAGTAAATGACTATCACTGAACTTAAAATAATAAAAAAATAAACTAATCCCATCATTTTTTGGCCTCCTTACATTTTTACAGTAGAAAATCTTTTAATGAGAATCATACCTATTACCTGTAATACTAAAGCGAGCATTAACAACATTCTTCCAAGAGAGCTCTCAAACATAATATCAAAGTGGTGTTTGTTAAACATTAAAACCCAGGCTACAAAAAAGAAAGGTAAAATTGACATTATCAATCCCTGTAACCTTCCCTGCAGAGTAAGAGTATTTACCATATCTTTTAATTTGCGATTATCTCTAATAGTTATAGCTAATCTGTTTAAAACTTTTATTACATCTCCTCCTGTCTCTCGAGCTATTAATAAAGAATTTATTAACATTTCCAATTCTTTAATCTTGCCTAATCTTTCATTCAACCTTATTAAAGCCTCTTCTAAACTTAAACCGACTCTCGTCTCTTTTACGACTAAACTAAACTCTTCACAAGCAGGAGGAGGTAGCTCTTCAGCTATAACTTCACAAGCTTGCAAAAGAGAACTCCCAGCTTTTAAGCAGCTATTAATGGTCATAATTATATCTAATATCTGATTGGAAAATTTCTTTCTTCTTTCTAATTCTTTAAATCTTGAAATTAATTTTGGAATTGAAAGTCCAATTAAAAATACAATGATACCTAAGAGTAAAGAGTGAGTGATTAAAATGATAAGAAAGAAAATTATTAAACAAAGTATGAGTGTATTCTTTTTTAAATTCAATTTTTCCTTTTTTAAAAAAGAGAATGAAAACTTTCTCAGAACAGAAAGAGGAAAAGATTTTTTCTCTATAGCTAAACCTGAAGTAATTAAGAGTGAAGAAGCCAAAATCAAAACAAAGATTCCTATCTCCATTCTCACTCCTTTCTTTTTAAAAGCTCTTCTAAATATTCTTTCTTTGCAAGACTTTCTGGATTCTTGACGATTACTATTAAAGTAGATTTTTTAAAAAAGTTTTGATTAGGAGTAAATATATTTATGAGTAAAGTGTCTTTGCCTTTCTGAAAATAAAGTATTCTCATATTTTTATTCAAGAAAAACTTCCTTACATATTTAGAATTGAAAACATCTATTTCTTCCCATCCCATCCGTTTAAGATTTTTGCGATAAAATTTTGTTATCTCCAAAACTGAACTGTCAGTTTCATACAAAGCTATGTTTTCTTGAAGAGAAGGATTAAAAATGAATCTAGGTTTACTTTTTGGATAAAGAGGAATGTCTGATAAATTTCTCTGTGAGATTTGAGAAAAATTCTCTTTTTTAAATCCACATTTATTGCACTTACAAAGATTACTTTTGGTAACTGTTAAGTAAACTTCATTTTTATAACCTGAATATAAATCTTTTTTTATCATCACATACATAAATTTGCCTGGCTTTTCAAATACAAGAAAAAATCCATCTTTTATCTCTTTAAATCTCCAGCCATTTTGAGTTAAATTCTTCTTATAAAATTCAATTATCTCTTCTTTAGAAAGAGATGTTTTTAAACATGTCCAGTGAGCTAATTCTCCATCAAATTCTACTTCTTTATCTTTCCAGACTACTTCACTTAAAGGTAAAGGAGGCACATTCCATAATTCTGGTTCCATAGCACAGTAAGCTATATTTAGAAACAATATTAAAAATAAGAATGTAAATTTATTTTTCCAGTACAAAATCATAGTATGTCCAAATATTTCCTTTTATCTTTGCTCTTGCTGTGTGTTTTAACTTTGCTTTGTTTGGAAATAAAGAAAAATTTTCAAAAGAAATATATTTCTTAACTTCAGCTTCTACATACTCTGTATCTAAATCTACGCTCCTTATCCAAGCAGGAAAAGGAGCTGGAATAGGATAACATACAGTTTTTCCAGCTACTTCTATACAGCACCAAGTCATCACTATTAACCATTGAACAGAAATATGAGCTTTTGTGGGAGCTCTTTTCAAATTAACCTTTACATAATTTTCATAATCATAATTAGGAGAAGCAGCTTCTCCTTTTAATAACATACCTTCTCTTTCAAGAACTTTCTTTTTTGATTTATTAAAATAATAAGTGAGTTCTTTAGCTTTATACCAACTTTTATCATTCCTTTTAAAATCAAGATAATTTTTCTCAAAAGTAGTCCCTTCTTCATCAATTCTTTTAAGATACTTTGCATAATCTATACTTATTACCCTCCCTTTCTCATCTCTTTCTACTTCACTCTCTAAAAAAGGAGTAGGTTCATCTACCAGACCTCCTAAACAACTATCATAAAGATTTTGTCTTGCACTTTTTATGCTCTCTTCTAAAATATCTTCTGCACCCTTATATAACTGATAAAATTTTAAGAAACCTTCTGCTATAATTAAAAAAAACTTTGGGATTACCTTACTACATGGACCACCAGCTAGTGCCAGAGCTGCTGATTGAGTACTAATGTAATTCATTAATATACCTTTATTAACTGCTTTAACAGAATTTAAAGCTCTTGCTAATTGCGAAGCTGAAGAGATTACAGCACTATCTACAACGTTCATTATCCTTACTTTCTGGAAACCTGACTCTCCAATTACATAACTTGCTGCTATGGCTAATATTAAAACTATCATTATCAAAACCATAAAAGGTAATACTTGTGATCTTTTATTCATACGCATCATTTTTGAGCTGTTGAGATTATTTTTAGAACTTCTGAATATAAATCG
>CBEUCJ010000009.1:0-15140 GCA_965541615.1 uncultured bacterium
AAAAATCAGCTTGTTTTATACCTAAAATCTTTAAAAAACCTTTACCCAAAAAAAGAAACCCTCCAGCTAACAAGAAACCTGTAGTAATCGATTCCCATACTATCTTTTTTCTTTTATCTTGAGAGAATTCAGAGACCAAAGATAGAAAAATAGGTAAGAGTCCTATAGGATCAATAGCTATAAATAAAGGAACCAATACCTGTAGAAAAAACATTAATTTTATTATAACACTAAATTAAAGAAGAGTTATTGAAAATAGAATTTAAAAAGGTATAATTAAATTCAAATAATGACAGCAAGTTTCTTAAAAATAATTTTACCTTTTGGTATAGTTGTAATTTCTTTTTTTGCAGGTGTTCTTTGTAGAAAGTATATAATTTTTAGATTATTAAAATTATCTGAAAAGACAAAGACAAAAATAGATGACATCTTAATAAGCTCTTTGAAAAATAATATAGTTTTTTGGTTCTTGTTGTTGGGATTAAAGATTGCTCTTCCATTTACAAAAGCTGAACCTAAATTCCTTAATCTTTTCCAGAAAGGAATAACAGCTCTATTTATATTCTCAGTCTTTTGGTTTTTAGGAAAATTTACTTCTGAGCTGATCGTAATCTATTCTGGAAGACTTAAAAAAACTCTACCTGCAGTCACAATTTTCAAGAATCTATCTAAAATTTTTATATTACTAATAGGAGTATTAATAATCTTACAGACTTTGGGGATTTCTATTACTCCTATTCTTACTACTTTAGGAATAGGAGGTTTAGCTGTAGCTTTAGCTCTGCAAGATACTTTATCTAATCTATTTTCAGGTTTGCATTTGGTGGCTACAAAGAAAATAAGAGTAGGTGACTATATAAAATTAGAAACTGGTGAAGAAGGCTATGTTGTAGATATTACTTGGAGAAATACGATTATTAGACAACTACCTAACAATTTAATAATAATCCCTAATTCTAAATTATCTCAAAGTATAGTAACTAACTTCTATTTACCTGAAAAAGTTTTATCTGTTTTAATAGATGTAGGAGTAAGTTATGATTCAGATTTAGAGAAGGTAGAAAGAGTTACTTTAGAAGTAGCCAGAGAAGTTATGAGAGAAGTAGAAGGTGGTGTTCCTGAATTTGAACCTTTTTTGAGGTTCCATACTTTTGATGATTTTAGTATAAATTTTACTGTCATTTTGAGAGCCAAAGAATTTGTAGACCAATACAGGGTAAAACATGAGTTTATTAAAAGATTAAAGAAAAGATATGATAAAGAAGGAATCGAAATTCCTTTTCCTATAAGAACAATTTATATGAAAGGAGGTGAAAGAAAATGAAGAAATTAATAATCTTTCTTTCTATATTTGGATTTTTAGCATTTATGGTTTTAGCTCAAGAATCTCAAAAACCATCACAATCAAAAGAAATCAAAAAAACTGAACAGCAAGCAGAACAAACTAAGGAAATAAAGGGCAAAGTTAAAGAGATATCTGAGGATAAGACTTACATAGTAGTAGGCAACACAAAGATTTTAACTACACCTGAATTTATAGAGAATTCTTATATAGAAGTAGGTGATAACGTTAAAGTAAAGTGTAAAGAGACAGAAAAAGGTTTAGAAGCTGTAGATTTTGAATACATCTTTGAAGAAGAAAGTTCAGAGCAAGAGTAAATTTTTTAAAAAAGCGCGGGTGGCGGAACTGGCAGACGCGTGCGTTTGAGGGGCGCATGGGCTTTGCCCGTGAGGGTTCAAGTCCCTCCCCGCGCATTTTTTATTATTTTCTTCTTTACTTTTCTATCTTAGGATTTATTCTCCTTTTCTTTTATCTTTTACAAAGTTAGAGCCTGGAAGGCGTTTAGCGTAACTTTTTAGTTCTGCACCTATTTGAGCTATTTCTCCTACATGGGAAAATTTTCTGAATTCATTAGTTACTATTCCAATAGAGATTGAAAGGAGAGGGATTTTTTGAATGTTTCCTTGCCTATCTTTAGCAATTATAAACCCTGATTTTCTTGCTTCTTCATCATAAAAGAAAGGAGCTTTTCTATCAAAATCTTCAATTATTTTTTTGCAAATTTTTTCAGCTCTTTGAGGTACAGTTATTATTACAAAATCATCACCTCCAATGTGACCTACAAAATCTTTTTCTGTGCCTTTTTCTTGGACAGCTTCTATGATTATTCTGGCAGTCTCTTTAATTACTCTGTCACCTGCTTCAAAACCATATTTATCATTATAAGATTTAAATTTATCTAAATCTAAATAACATACAGCAAAGATTTCTTTATTGTTTATTCTCTTTTGGATCTCATTATAAATAGAAACGTTACCAGGTAAAAGAGTTAAAGGATTAGCATCTAAATCTCGAGTCGTTCTCCTTAAAGCCATTCTGATCCTGGCTAACAATTCTGTAGGATTGAAAGGTTTTACTATATAATCATCAGCACCAGAATCTAAACCTTTTACTTTTTCATGGGTTTCACCTTTACCAGTTAAAATTAAAATAGGAATATGTCTTAATAACACGTCTTCTTTTACTTCTTTACAGACTTGGATACCATCTTTTTTAGGAATATTGTAATCTAAGATCACTAAGTCTGGTCTTTCATTTTTTATTTTTTCTAAAGCCTGTTCACCATCTGTAGCAGTCAGAACTTCATAATCATTTTCTAAAGTTAATTCTAAGATTTCTAAAATATCAGGGTCATCATCTACTACTAAGACTTTTGGTTTCCTCATTTTTTCAAAGTAAAAAAGAATCTACTTCCTTTACCTAATTCACTCTCTACTCCTATTTTACCACCATGGACCTGAATTATTCTTTTTACTAAAGATAATCCCAATCCACTTCCTTGTATTTCTGAATTTATAGAGGCTTTTGTTCTATAGAATTCATCAAATATTTTCTCTTTATCTTCTGGAGAAATACCTACCCCTGTATCTTTTACACTAACTTCAACTTCTTTATCCAGCTCTTTTGCTTCTATAGTAATCTTTCCTCCTTGAGGAGTAAACTTTATAGCGTTTCCTACCAAATTTACTAAGACTCTTTCTATTTGCTTGGGATCAAATTGTGCATATAAATCTTGAGGTACATTTACTTCTAAACTCAGTCCTTTTTCTTTTATTTGAGGAAGAAATAACTCTGCTGTATTTTTTATTAATTCTGTAAGATTATTTTTGTTGATAAGAATCTCTTCTCTACCTGATTCTATCCTTGCAATATCTAATAATTTATTTATCATATCGATCAAACTATCTGTATGTTTATCTATTCTTTTTAATCTTTCAGTCGCTTGTACAGGAAGAGTTCCAAAACTCCCATTTATTAAAAGTGAAGTATACCCTTTAATAGGAGTTAAAAGCCCTCTCAATTCATGTGAGACTGCACTTACAAAATCAGATTTCATTTTACTAATTTTTTCTAATTTTTCTAGAGCTTCTTCTAATTCATGAGTCCTTTCTTTGACTTTTAATTCTAATTCCCTTTGAGCGTGATAGACCTCTTCAAATAACCTTGCATTTTCAATTGCTTGTGAGAGTTGAGATGAAAAGAGTTGTAAAACTTCTTTTTGGGTTTCATCTATCTCTTTAAAAGGATTTTTCCATCCAAAAAATATTATTCCAATCCTTTCTCTACTTGTATTTAAAGGCAAGACTAAAAAATGAGAGATTTTAGAATTCTTCAATATTTGATTTTGAGTTTCTTCTAAAAAAGGATCTTTTTGTTCATGAGGACCTTCAAAGTAACTGGTTTTCTCAAAATTTTCATTTAATCTTTTAAGTGTAAGAAGTAGCTCTCTGTTTTCAATATTTTCTTCTGGAAAGATAAATTTGTCTAAAATTATTAATACTTTATCTACACCTAAATTTTTTATCAATGAAGGACGGAGCCTTCTTAATATTTCTCTTTCATCTAAAGTGGTCGTTATTAAATGAGAGATTTTCTGAAGAGTACTCAACATTAATATTTTTTTATCTAATTCTTCTTGAGTTTCACGTAATTCTAAATCTGTTTTTATTATGAGTTTGGTTTGAGTTTCTAATTCTTTATTTAAAATTCTTAATCTTTCTAATTCTTTTCTCAAAACTCTTATTTTCTCATTTTTGAGGTGAATAAAAAGACTTAAAAAAAATATAATGATTAAGAGTGAAAATGCAAAAAGGTCACTAAAGTCCAAAGTAATCATTATTCTAAAAAGCCTAAGATATTTATACTTGCATTTTGAAATAAAATTTTACCTTTAGAAATTTTACAGAGCTCAGGCGAAATCTCTCTATGAGTATAAAATCCAAAAATTTCTGCATTTAAATAGTTTTTTATTTCTTTTACCTCATAATCTTGTTTATGCCCTAAAGATTTTAATCTACTTATTCCAGAAAATACCCAGCACATTTTTAAAGTTTCTTCTTTTGAGGCATTTTTTATTTCTTTAGCAGATTCTCTACAGGTTTTTAATATCTCTTCATTACTTACTAAAAAAACTCTACCTTTACTATGTTCTTCAATTTCTCCTCCACAGAATAGAATACCTCCATCTAAGAATCTTATTATATTTCTCAAATAGATCTTATCTTCTAAATAAAGTCCAACTGGATAATAAAGTCCTATTCTTGGAAAAGTTTCTTTAGGTATTTGAGAACCTGTGAAATCAAGAAAGTAAGAGCTGGCAGGTTTGTCATTTATTTTTTCTATCAAATTCAAATAAGATTGTGTAATTGTAAAAGGACTTCCAATTTCTAAAGCTCCTATCTTTTGAGAAAAAGAAAAATTTACTTTCTTTGAGAAAAGCAAAGAGATAATATAATTTTTATAAATTTTACCATTGTAATACAACTGATTGCTCTCCAAAGAAAAGTCTTGAAAAGGAGATACTCCTAAATTTGTTGAATCAGTGCCCAATACATTTTGTACACCTCTTAAAAATCTATCTATTTTTAATAAAGGTGCATCTATTATGTGAAACACAAAACTTTCTTTAAACTGTTTTTCTTTTACTAATTGGAAGAATTTTCTTTCAGCTTCATCTGGAAATCTTTTTTCTTCAAAGTTATGGAAAAATAAGAATTCTAAAAACTCTTTATCAGGAAAGAGTAGTATTCCTATTCCAGGTGAGAATATGTTAGCATTGTAGATAATCTTATAAACTTTTAAAGAAAAGAGATGTTTTACAAAATTTATTTTATAAAGTTTTTTAAAGATCTCTGAATTTTCAAAGTCAAAAGTAAAAAAGACGATTCCCAAATAATATTCTTTTTTAGGATACTTTTCATAAATTTTTAAAAGGAGTTTTTTAATTGCTTCTTCTACATCAAAAGTTTGAATAACTTCACAGATTATCTTCATCTATTTTAGAGAATATAATAATTTTATTTAAGAGTCAATGTAAAATAGATAAAATTAATTGACATAACCTATTTTAAAATATACAATTATTATGTTGAAAAAGGCCCCATCGTCTAGCCTGGATAGGATGCGTGGTTCTCAGCCACGAGGCACGGGTTCAAATCCCGTTGGGGCTGAAAGAAAAGAGGGAGGTTTTGAATTATGAGTATAAATAATAAGAAGTATATTGTAATAGGATTGTGTTTTCTTTTAGTTTCAGGGTGCGATTTAATTAAAAAATTTGGAAAAAAAGAAGAAAAAAAATCTAAAAAGAAGCCAGTTGTAGCTGGGACTGTAATAGCATGGGTGTATGATTTTCCAATCACTTTAGAAGAGTTAGAAGAAGAGATAAAAGCTTACAATTCTACTGTACCTCCCGATAAACCTGAACAAAAGATAACCACACGAGATCAAAAGATTAATTATTTAAGAAATGTAGTAATTAGGAGAAAATTATTATATCAAGAAGCTTTAGATAGAGGATTAGATAAACTTCCTGATATTCAAAAACAATTAGAAAAGACAAAAGAAACTTTATTGGTGGCAAAACTTACTGAAGAGATAACCAAAGACATAAACGTAACTTCTCAGGAGATTGAAGATTACTACAAAAGAGCTAAAGAACAGTTTAAAGAACCCGAAGAAAGAAAAATAAGAGAGATAGTAGTTCCAACAGAAGCAGAAGCTAAAGAAATATTAATCCAACTTTTACAAGGAGCTGATTTTGCAGATTTAGCTAAAAAATACTCTATAGTAGAAAGTGCAAAAAAAGGTGGAGATTTAGGTTTTATGACTCCAGAAGAAGCTACAAAGAAAAAGTTTAAAGAATTCAGTGAGGTAGCATTTTCACCTGCTTTGGGAGTAGGCCATTACAGTAGTATATTTAAAGGTCCTGAGGGTTATTACATAATAAAGATAGAAGCAAAGAAAGGTGGTAGACAAAGAAGTTTGTCTGAAATGTGGGATACAATAAAAAGTCTTTTATTGATTATAAAACAAAGAGACGCCTTAGAGAATTTCCTTAGAAATCTTTCCCAAAAAGCCCAGCCTTATATAAAGATATATGAAGAAAAAATAAAATGAAAGATAGAAGAATAATCCTGATAGCTTTAGGTTTACTTTTAGGTGGTTTTGCAGTGATGTTAGTCAACATCCATGTGAAGCGAGAAAAAGAAAGGATAGAAGAAAAATTGAAAGAAGAAATGAAACAAAAGATTAAAGATTTAGTTCCTGTATTAGTAGCAAAGAGAAATATTTCTGTTGGAGAGTACATTAATTCAAATATGGTAGAAATGAAACTCATCCCAAGAAAATATCTTTTGCCCAGAGCAGTGAGTTCTGTAGAAAGAATAAGTGGGATGAGAGTAGTTATTCCGATCACTAAGGGAGAACAGATAATATTGGACAAATTAATGAGAGAGGAAGTGTTAAAAGCAAGGTCTTTAGCTATGGCAACACCTATTGGAAAAAGAGCAATAACTATTTCTATAGATGATATTTCAGGTTTAGCAGGTATGATTGAACCAGGAGACTATGTAGATGTATTAGCTGTAATAAATGTTCCTACTCAAGTAGAAGGAAAGCAAATAAATCAATTAGTTACAATTCCTTTATTTCAGAATGTACTAATTTTAGCTGTAGGTCCAAGTTTAATTTCGCCTAAAAAAGGAAGAAAAATGAGTTTCTTAGAAAAATTAACTGGTGAAAAAAAAGAAGAAAAAAGAAGAAGAGGCCCTCTTCTTGTTACCTTAGCTTTAAAACCAGAAGAAGCAAGTCTTTTATCTTTTGTAAGTGAACAAGCCAAAATCAGACTCATCTTAAGATCTCCAGCAGATGCTGAAGTAAAAACTGTGCCTTTAGTTAACTGGAATACCTTTTTTGAGTATGTGAATAAAATTATGGGGTATCAAAAACCACCTAAAAAAGAAGTTTTACCTCCCTCAGAAAAAGTAGAAATTTATAGAGGATTTAAAAAAGAGGTAGTAGAGATAAGATGAATTTAAAAGCATTCTTATTTATTTTTTTATCAATCTTTGTCTTTTCTAATATTCAAGTATTTGGAGAAGAAGAGTTAGTAATTTATGTGAAAGAAATGAAGAAAATCTCTACAAAGAATCCTAAAAGGATAGCTATAGCCAACCCTGATATAGCAGATGTCTCTACAGTTACTAAAAGTGAGATTTCAATTATAGGGAAGAGTCCTGGTGAGACTACTTTGGTTTACTGGGATGATTTTGGAGAACATGTAGTAAATCTTATAGTTTATTTAGAAAATATGAGCAAGATAAAAGAAAGAATAGATAAGATTTTAAAGAAATTGAATTTAACTACAATCACTACTAAAGCTATGGATTCAGAAGCCAAAGTCTTTATGTTAGGAACACTTAAGACACAACAGGAGAAAGAGAGATTAATGAAGGCTTTGGGAGATTTAAAAAATAAGATAGTAGATTTAATAGAAGTAAAAGAAGAACAAAGGAGTATAGAGATAGATGTGCAAGTTTTAGAGTTAAATACAGGCGCCTTAAAGAATTTAGGTTTTAACTGGCCTCAAACTATAACTATTACAGAACCAGAGGGTAAATGGAATTCAAAACTTTATTCATTTCCAGAGGCTATATTTAGATTGAGTGAATGGACGAGAGAAAGGTTAACTACGACTTTAGATCTATTAGTTCAGGAAGGAAAAGCTAGAATTTTATCTAGACCAAAGTTAGTTTGTAGGAGTGGTAAAGAAGCTGAGCTATTAGTAGGTGGAGAAGTCCCTATTCTTACTACACAAGCTGTAACAGGTGTTACAGCTACTACAGCTACAGAAGTCGAGTATAAAGAGTATGGAATAAAGCTAAAGATAAAACCTACCATTATAGAAGAAGATAAAATAGATTTAACCCTTAATATAGAGGTGAGTGATATTTTGAAAGCGCAAGCTGAGACCATAGGTCCAACCACAGCTCCTACTGCTAAAGCTTATCCAATTGCAAAGAGAAACGTTTCTACTCAACTCATAATTAAAGATGGACAGACTCTATTTATAGGAGGTTTAATTAAAGAAAAAACAGAAGAAGATCTTAAAAAATATCCTTGGTTAGGAGATATCCCTATTTTAGGAGCTTTTTTCAGACATAAGAGTGTAAGGGTAGGAGAAGGTACTTCTAAAGGAAATACAGAACTTTTTATAACTTTAACTCCAAAAATCCTTAAAGAAAGAAAAGAAATAACATTTCAACCTGCTTCTTCACAGGAGATCCTTAGAAATTATATTAATTATCTTCATAGAAGAATAAGGAGGGAAGTGATATCTGTTTGGCGTTTGTTAGATATAGGATGGAAAGCAAATTTGATATTAAAATTAAGGATATCTTCTGATGGTATATTAAGAGAAGCTAAGATAATTAAACCTTCTGGATATAAAATCTTAGATGAAGAGACTTTAAAAGTAGTAAAAAACCTACTTTACCCTCCTTTCCCTCCAGAATTGAAATTAGAAGAGATAACAGTGGAACTCCCTATCTTCTTTGGAGAGAAAGGATGAGCAAAACTATTATATTATTTAGCACTAAAGGAGGTGTAGGAAAGACTCTTTTAGCTACAAATATTGCTTTTGGTTTAGCAAAAAAGAAAAGAAAGGTTTTATTAGTAGACTTTGATTTAGATGCTGTAGGTGATATCTGTAGAATCACAGATTTAGAGCCAAAAAAAGGCATCGTAGATATTATGTACAATCTTAAAAAAGAAAAACCTGTAAATATTCAAGATTTTATAATTAATCATTGGGTAGGTGTAGATTTTATACCTGTAGCTGTAAGACCCCATCAAATTTCACATTTTGTTCCTGAGCTTATTAAAAATGTTTTTTCATTTTTTAAAGAGAGATACGAATTCATTATTGTAGATGGAGGGAAAGCTTTTTCAGAAGCTCTGGTTAAACTCTTTGAAGAGGCTAACCTTTTATTACTTGTGGTTACTCCAGATGTTTTATCTGTTTATCAGACTAAATGGACATTAGATACTCTGCAGTCTTTGTACTTTCCTTTAAAGATGGTAAAGATAATTCTTAATAGAGCAGAATCTTTAGCTAGTATAGATTTTCAAGAAATAAGTTCAGCTTTACCTTGTGAGATAATCTTAAAAGTCCCTTCAGAAGGAAAGGTAGCTATGCTTTCAATAAATAAGAGAGTACCTTTAATATTAGAATTTCCTCGAAGTGGTATAGCAAGAAGTTTAGATTCTTTTGCAGAAATGCTTTTAAGCAGAGAAGATTTATTCTTAGAGAAAAGAGAAGTTAAAGAAACAGAACTACCTTTTATAAAAAGAGATAGATTTTTAGAGAGGAGCACTTCAATTGAAGAAAAAGCTGTTGAAGAAGTAGAAGAAAAAGAAGATGAAATAATTTTGTTAAAACAAAGGATCCATCAAAAATTGATAGAAAGTCTTAATTTAAGAAATTTAGATTTAAAAACATTTACCAACCCTCAAAGGTTAAAGGAATTGAGAAATAAAGCAGAGGGGATAATAGCCGATGCTTTAGCAGAAGAGACTAATTCCTTAATAGCTTCAGTTGAGGTTAGGAAAAAGATAGCAAAAGAAATTTTAGATGAAGCTTTTGGTTTAGGACCTTTAGAGGATTTAATAAGAGATCCAGAGGTTACTGAAATAATGGTGAACAATAAAGATCAAATTTATGTAGAAAGAAAAGGAAAAATAGAACTTACAAGCAAAAGATTTATATCTAATGAACAAGTAAAGATAGTAATAGACAGGATTTTAGCTCCTTTAGGTAGGCATGTAGATGAGAGTAATCCTATGGTAGATGCAAGATTACCTGATGGTTCAAGAGTAAATGCTATCATTCCTCCTTTATCTTTAACAGGTCCTACTTTAACTATTAGAAAATTTAGAAAAGAAATATTCAGTTTAGAAGACCTTATAAAGTTAGGCACTCTAACCAAAGAAATCGGTGAGTTTTTAAAAGCATGTGTGTTGGGAAGGAAAAATATAATAATTTCAGGAGGGACAGCGAGTGGTAAGACTTCGCTTTTAAATGTTTTATCTCTATTTATCCCTGATGAAGAGAGAATAATCACTATAGAAGATGCTGCAGAATTAAAGTTAAATCAGACTCATTGGATAAGATTAGAATCTAGACCTCCAAATATAGAAGGAAAAGGAGCTGTAACTATTAGAGATTTATTTAGAAATTCTTTAAGAATGAGACCAGATAGGATTATTATTGGTGAATGCAGAGGAGCTGAGACTTTAGACATGCTCCAAGCAATGAATACAGGTCATGATGGTTCTATGACTACACTCCATGCTAATTCTACTCAGGATGTTTTAGTTAGATTAGATTCCTTAATCTTAATGAGTGGAATAGAGTTACCTATTAGAGCAATAAGAGAGATGATAGCTTCAGCTATAGACCTTATAGTCCATCTTCAAAGGTTTCCAGATGGTTCAAGAAAAGTAGTTCAGGTTACAGAGGTAGCAGGAATGTTAGATGAAGTCCATGTAAATTTAAAAGATATATTTATTTTTAAAGAAAAAGGAATAGATTCTCAAGGAAGAGTAATAGGAGAACACCTTCCCACAGGTTACATCCCCACCTTTTTTGAAGAATTAAGATTGAAAGGGCTTCCAATTTCTGAGAAGATTTTTCAGAAGCCTTCTTGAATTTTTCCATAACAATAAGATATATTTTAAATGGAAGATGAAAAGGATTTTAAAAGCACAATCTATATTTGAATATTTTGTTCTTTTTCTTATTTTTACTATAGCAGTTCTATTAGTCTTTGGAAGTTTTAAAGTAAAAGAGAATAAAGTAAAGTCTTTGTTTGATGAAGCTATAGATAAAGCTATTGAAAAATTAAATGAATAAAAAAGCACAATCTATTTTAGAAATAGTCTCCTTAATTTCTTTAGTAACCTTTGCTTGGTTAGCAATGTATGGGTATTTTAAGTCAGCTCTTCAAGGAAATTGGAAAAAAAATATAGATATGTTTTCAGATACTCAATATGAACCTAGGATCACATATGAAGAGAGTCACATTGAGTATGAGTATCCTGAGATGAGAGCTATAGGTCAAGATATAAATACAACTCTCGACATAACTAAGAGTAAGATTTTGAGAATAAACAGGTGGGGCAGATACTATGATGAAGATGAGCCAGATTAAAAAAGCTCAAACAGTCATAGAATACGTGCTTTTAATAATTATAGTGGCTATGGCTTTTTTAGCGATGAATGTGTATTTGAGGAGAGCTGTAAATGCAAAGTTAAGAGATATAGAGTTAGAGACAGCTCCAACCATAATAATTAAAAATAAATAGGAGGTGAGAAAAATGAAAAAAGCACAAAGCACTCTTGAATATGTTTTAGTTTTAACAGCCATCATTAGTGCAATAATTTTTGCAGCGAGCAAGTTTATACAACCTAGAGTGAAAGAAAGCTTAGATCATGTAACAAATGAGATGCAAGAAGCAGTGAAAATGATTGATTTTGGTGGAAAGAGTAGCACTACTCCATAAATTAAAAGATAAAAGGGGGTGTTGAAAAATGTTAAGAAAACTTAAAAAAGCTCAAACTACAGCTGAATACGCAATCCTTATAGGCTTAGTGATAGGAGCTTTGGTAGCTATGCAAACATATGTTAGGAGAGGTCTTCAGGGAAGGATTAAAGATGTTGTAGATCATGTAGGTACAGGAGGAGATGTAGGAGGAGTTGAATTTCAGTTTTCAGGAAGACAATATGAACCTTATTATCTTTCCTCACAAAGAAATACTCAGCAAACTTCTACAAATACACGAGCTTTGCAGGAAGGAGGAGTTTACTCTACAAATACTACTACACAAACTCAAGTTAGTGCTACAGAGACTAGAGGATGGGAGGGATACCAAGGACCATAATCATTTTGAGAAATAAGGAGGTGAAAAATGTTCAATAAAAAAGCTCAAACTACTTTAGAGTATTCAATTTTAATAGCTTTAGTTGTAGCAGCTCTAATAGCTATGCAGGTCTATGTTAAAAGAGGTATTCAAGGAAGATTAAGATCAGCTACAGATGAGATAGGAGAGCAATTTTCTCCAGGATAC
This sequence comes from uncultured bacterium, assembly GCA_965541615.1. Classification (GTDB taxonomy): domain Bacteria; phylum Omnitrophota; class Gorgyraeia; order Duberdicusellales; family CBEUCJ01; genus CBEUCJ01. Next base: position 12,468 of record CBEUCJ010000009.1, read on the forward strand.
ACTACCTATTCTTATACAACTACAACGACTACTACTTCTACAGAAAGAATTGAAGGTGGAGAAAGACCTATTACGACTACTCAAACTACTCAGACTCAGGATAGGACAGGATATGAGACTACTCCTGAGTTTGAAAAAGAGTACTGGCCTACAAAGTAATTTAAAAATATGTGTAAAAAAGCTCAGAGTTTAACTGAGTATGCAATTTTAATAGGAATAGTTACTGCAGCTTTAATAGCTATGCAGATTTATATTAAAAGAGGAATACAAGGCAGGATCAAAGATTTAGCTGATCAACTAAGTGAACGCCACTATGAGCCTTTAACTACAGATGCAGAATATAATGTCACTCAAACAGGGACCAGAGTGAGTAAATATGAAGATGGTGTTTTAAAAAATTATTATGATGGAACCAATGGTTCTGTTCCTGAAAGTATTGTAAGAAAAGGATATGAAATTACTTATCCAGATGAGTATCCAGAGATTAAATAAAAAAAGAGCTCAAGCTACAACAGAATTAGCTATTGCAGGAGTTTTAATAATTATGCTTTTAACTTATCTTCTTCAAAGAGGATATATTTACAATTGTATGCAGTCTTTAGAGATGTATACCTTTAGAAGAGCTCTCCAGTTAAGTCAAGAACAAGAAAGAGGTATTTCTCTTACAGTTGTGAGAGATGTTGTGATTCCTTCTTTTTTTACAGGTTTATCTAGACAAAGGTTAATATCTACAGCTTCTGTAGAATACAATCCTTATAAAATATATGAACCTGTAGAAGAAGACCCAGAAGACATACCCACAAGAGTCTTATTACAAATAGGTGAAGCTATGATAAGAAACAACTGTTATATTGAGGTTCCACCTACAAAGGTAAAAATAGATACTGAAGACAAAGAAGGAGAATGGATGTGGCAGGTTATTTTCCCTAGGATCGATTCACCATTACCCCATGAAGAAAGATACCCTAATTTTACTAGGAAAGAGACTTACACTTACATTACTAAAATTAAAGAAGCAGGTGCAAAAAAGATAGCTGTAAAAAAACTCATTGTTTCAGAAGAAAAACCTTTGTTTTTGGATTTTAAAAAACCTGAAGAGATTAAAAAAGAAATTAAAAAAGGAGATTGGGAAGATAATATCAAAGAAATAGAGGTAAAAGAAATTCCCAAAGATATAAGTTTAATTCTCAATCAAAAGGTAATAAAGATATTAAAGAGGGAATTGAAATGAAGTTATTTTTTAAAAATAAAAAATATTCACAGGTAACCTTAGAGACTGTAATGGTGTTTGTTTGTTTGGCTTTATTTGGTGTAGCTTGTGTAAGAGTATTTTCAAATCTCACTTACAATCAATTGAAAAGAATAGAGGTTTATAAAAATACTCGTTTAGCAGCAGCTAACCCTACATATGGAGCAGATATATTAAGTCAAACTCTTCCTACTCCTTCAGGTGAAGGTTTTATTTCAGATCCTATTACATTTTTAGATTACTCTCCAAGCAATACTCTTATTTCAGATGCTACTTTACCTAAAACTGATTTTTCAATGATACTTTATGAAGATCCTTATTTAAATGACTATTTTTATTGGATAGAAAGATTTAACAAATATTTTAATGTAGTTTTACCTTACATTTCTAATCAAGCCTATTCTTTTGCTAAAGATTTAGAATTCAAATGTAGACGGCGCCCTCATCACTATTACTATTATTACTATTATTACCATCGTCATTTTTCTTGTTGGCAGCCACCAGATTACTTAGAGAAAGCAAAGTATTTAAATGCAAAGATAAGAGAATATTACATAGAAAGTTACAATTCTTTAAGTAAAGCTATATCTTGTTTAGAAAAAACAATTAGAGAAGATAAGAATATTTCAGAATCTATTAAAAAAAATTTAAGGACAATAGAAGAGCAACTAAAATGCTCTCGATGCAATATCCAATGTCCTCAGCAGGGCACTTTATATGCAGAATGTTGTTATGAGTTAAAGAAAAAGAAAGAAGAGTGTTTCGATGAAACATCAGATTGCTGTATTTATTATGATAAATGCAATGCAGCAGATACCCCTTCATATTGTTTTGAGTATTGTTACCCTCTTTGCAAAAATAAAGAAGCTCCCTGTCTTAAAATGGAGATATTTAAAAGAGTAAATTATGTTGAAAATTATTTAGGAGAATACCGTTGCTATAGGTATTACTGCAGACCAACTTTTAGACACACAGAGGCAATTAAAAAACTTAAAGAATTAGCAAAGGACTTTTTTGGCAATCCAATAGTAGAAGATGAAGAATATAAAGGTCGTTCTTTAATGCAAGGTCCTTTTGTGAGAAAAGATGTGCGCAGAAAAATATTTTCAATTAGAGAAGATATTGAAAAAGCAGGCAGTATCAATAATTTAAATAAAAAACCTTATATACTAAGAGCAAAAAAACAGACAGAAGAACTCCTTAATGAGATTCCCTCTTCTCAGAATATTATGACCAAAGAATTTCAATTTTATCGGACATTAAAAGATTTAGATGAAGTTCTTGATATCTGGTTAAGGTATTTTGAGAAGTATAAAAAGGATAAGGATAAGAAGATAGAAAATGTATTAGATATTTCTTACAGATTAAGCGATTTATATTCAGAAGTTCTAAAAATAATCTCAACAGCTCAAAAATGATGCGTA
>CBEUCJ010000010.1:0-13399 GCA_965541615.1 uncultured bacterium
TCTCAAAGGATTGAATTAGAAGGTAAAGAATTCCAGATTCAGATCGAAAGAATAGGTCAAGAATTAATCTTAAAGATTTTTGAGGTAAAAGATCAAAATAGAATAATGGCTTTCAATAAGTTAACGACTTCATCTTCAGCTATTTTCAAGAAATTCAAAGAAATCTTTATAGCTCTTTGCTTTGTTTTAATGTCTTTATTTCCTTTGAATCTTTCTGCTTTATCTAAATACAATTTATACAATTTAGATACATATAATAACAAAAATAAAAGTGGTGAAGATGAAGTAATTGTTGCAAGTATTAAAGAAAATGTTTCTATTTCTACTACTCGAATCTATCCTGGTCAATGTGTAGGAATCTTGATTTTTGATTTTAGTGGTAAAAAGATCGTTCTTGGCCACCTTTCTCCTTATGATAGGTGGGGCTACTGGATAACAAAAGAAATGGAAGCAAATGAAAGAATAATTGAGCAGAAAATTGAAAACTTAAAGAATATTTTAAAAGAAGAAGGTATCAATCTAAAAGAATCAACTATTTACCTTATTTATACAGACAATGTGTATCTCTCAAAGATAGCCAAAGATTTATTAGAAGAGAAAATCAGAATAAAAGTCAAAGAGATAGATTTAAAAGCAAGAAAACCAATCATCATTTCCTTTAAATTAAACTCTCAAAAAGGCATTATAGAAGGTTCTATTTATACAAAAGGACTCTTACCACAAAAGATAAAGGAAATAGAGTTAAAAGATAACCAGATTATAATAAAAGACCCAGATAATACAATATTCTTAATTATCTCTATAGGAGCATTTATACTCCTTATCTATCTTGGAAGAGATCTGATGAAAGATTCAGAGAGAAAAAGTAGTAGTGTATTATCTGAATCGTTAGAAAAGACAATAAAAAGAATAGAAGATTTAAAAGCAAAGATCCAAGAAAAAATAAATAATAAAGACACAAATTATATAGATATTCGTGAAGAATACAACAAGTTATTGAAAGAAATAGATGAAGAATCTGATTTTGAGAGAGCATTTAAGAATACAGTTGCCCATTTCTTAGGAAATGCATTGACTCCATTGTTAGGTTATATTCAATTTGAAAAGTGGGAGAAAGCAAAGGAAGAAATGAAAAGATTAGAAGAGATAATAAAAGGTTTTAGAAAAATAAAAAAGAATTTAGAAGAAAACAAAGAGCTTAATATAATAACAACAGGAGATATTAAATATTTTGAATTACCTTTAAATAGATCCACATCTTCTCCTATTTCTTTTAAAATGAATAGAGTTTTAAAGTTAACTTTAGTTGCAGTTTCAGGTATCTTTTTAGCAGGTTTATTAGCTCATTATTTTCCACAGATAGCTGTTTTTCTTGCTCCTTTCTCTATAGCACGCCCATCATTATTAATTAAGAGAAAAATAAAGAGAGAAAATAAGATTTCTACAAAAGAAGTCGTTAATAACATAATTGAAAATATAGCAAAAGAAGAAAGAATAAACAAAGATTTCATTGAAAAATTAACAGAAAAACAATTCAAACAGATTCTAACTCAACTTTATTCCTTCTTCTTTGCATTTATAAATACACTAAATGAAAATCAGGAAAAATTATTCAATGGAATCATTGAAAAGTTAGAAAAGAAATTTATCGAGAAGTACCCATTAAAAGCTGCAGAATTCTTTGCTGAGAGATTAGGAATAAGATTTGAAAACAAAGTATACTCTCTTAAATATGAAGAGAATAAAAATATATCTGAACTTATTGAATTTATTTTAAATAAAATCAAGGAAAATCCAAATGTAAAGAAGATTGTCTTTGTAGATGAGAATTTCACAGAAAATATCTTTATTGAAGAAAAAGAAAAGGAACTGATTATTGATTTAAGTAAGTTGAATGAGAAGACAATTAATAGTTATAAAGAAAACAAAAATTTAGTTATCGAAGAAAAGATAGAAGAAGAAATTAAAGAAAATGAATCTACTGGCAAAACTCTCCTTTCTAAAATTCGCGAAATTTTCTGGAAGCATCCTAAATTATGTGCAGGTACATTAGCCTTCTTATTGTTCTGTAGTTGGAATCTACTGCCATTAAGCAAGGCCTATGCACAATACACCACACCCAATTATTATGTAGATATAGATGGTCTAGGTCCTATGCAACCTGTTGGAATAAATATACCACCTCAAGATATGTGGAAAATGGCAAGCAGAATAACACCTGATAATCTGCCTTCACAGATTATAAATGAATATTTAAGAAACCATGGATTTAAAACTTCTGAAAAGACAGAGGTATGTTCACGAAAAGGAGTCAATCTTAAAGATTTATTGTTAAAGTACAGATTAGGTGAAAAATACCCAAGATTCATAAATATCAAAAATTTATTTACAGATTTTGGAAATGAAACATTGGCTACAAAAATAGCATTGAAGCTTACATTAGGTGAGAATGAAAGAGCTCCTAAATCTCAAGATAATAATTCTAATAAAAATCCAAAAGCAGAAAATCTACCCACAAAATCTAATTCACAATCTCAACAAAAATCTTTGCCTGCTGAAAGACAGAATATAAAACCTCCAACTAACAAAATCACTACTCAGAAAACTTCTCAAAATAAGATTCAACCTCTAAAAATTCAACCTCTTCAATCAAGAGCTCCACCTTTGAAAGACAAATTTAGAATCCTGCGTTCTGGTGACTTCAGAGCACCAAGAAAATACGGTTTTCATAAAGGTGTAGATTTAGATACTAAAAAAGGCACACCAGTATATTCTGTTTCTAAAGGAGAAGTTCTCTATAAAGGTTTTATCAATGGCTATGGATACACACTAATAATTAAATCGAAAAATAATAATTACTATTACTACTTTATTTATGCTCACTTAGAAAGAAACATCCCTGTAAAAATAGGTGAAAAAGTAACTCCCTCTTCTTTAATCGGATACGTAGGAAACTCAGGCAATGCTAAAAAAGTAGGATACATGCTCCATTTTGAGGTAAGAAGATCTTTTAAAAACTTAAATGACATAACTACCATCTTAAAAACAACAAAAATTGTCAACCCTTATTCTATAATTCCAGAATTAGCTAAATATAGAAAAATTAATAAAGATTATAGTTTATTAACTATCCCAGACAAAAGAAAAGTTTATGAAAAACTCAATTCAGATTTTGAAAAAGTACATGAGGAATTAGAAATTATAATCAATGGTGATTATGAAAAGTATATACAACTTATCAAAGCATACAAAAGATGGAAAGAAATAACAGAAAAATTATTCTCAGATAAAGAAGGATATCTAGGAGTAATATTTTCTGTTAAAGAAGGAGAAGAATACACACCTCTCAAATATTTCAAAGATTACTCTCAAATGAAAAAATTCTTTGAAAGAGAAGATGTGGTAGTAAATCTTTATCTTTACAATCTTACATCTACAGGAGTGATAAATATTGGTGGGAGAGTTTCTAACATAAAAGTAAGAGAGTTAATAAAACAAGAGATTCCTCTAATTCCTGTAATAACTTGGAAAGAAGATGGCAAAACCTACAAAGGAATCTTTATGGGAGGTATAAAGTCAGCTAAGATTATGCGTGATCTTAGTTTTGCTTTTCTTGCTCATAGAGATATAGAAAAGAAGATTATAGAGATTTTAAGTGTAAAAGGAAAAAATGAGGATGAAATTATCTCTAAGCAATTAAAGTTAATCAAAAAATATTTTGGAATAGATATAGAAAAGAGACCATCACGTCCTTTTGTTGCTTGTCAAGTAAGAATGAGAAATGTTCATGGCACAGCATTTTATAAAGAACCAGTAAAGTTCTATACTCAAGATGAGATTTATAAAGATGTAGGAACTGATGGTGGAGAAAGATTAATTCTTAAAAATGATAAAACTAAACTCTATGTTCTCCCCTATGTATATGTATATGAAGGTGTAATCGATGATTTAGAATACAAAGGATTACCCAAACCAGGAATCGATGTAGTAATTCCTGTTGTAGTAGGTAAAGAAGATAAAGTTTTAGAAAATCCTAAATTCAAAGATCGTATCATCTTTGGTGAAATCAAACTAAAATCAGATGTTTTATGGGCAGCAATGGGAATAGTCCAATGTGCAATTCAAAGATACAATGTAGAAAGAGCAATAAAGAACCAGAAGAGATGGATGGTGTTAGAAGCAGGTTTATCTTTATTCAATATAGTTGGAGGATTGTATGGTGTAGGTTCAATAAATTACACACTTAATGGATTGATAAGACTAATGTTTGGAATTTATACAAGATATACTTCCTTACCTCAATGGCCAACAACAGGAGAATTTTTAGAAGCAGCTAAAGATTATTTAGTCAGAGTAAAAGGTATAAAAGATTTAAAAAATGCAAGTTTAGAAGAGATTAGAGCTTACTTCTTTGAAAAGAAAATAAATAAAAATGGAGAAATAGAATATTACGATGTTAAAGTAGAAGAAGTAGATGCTATGCTCAAATTCTTTAGAGATCAAGCTCGTGATGCAAAGATAAAGAACAGTATTGCCATTCTTTTAAGCATTTTAGAATCAGCTCAATTAAGAAAGAAAGAAACTTACAATGACCTTCTCAATCTCATTAATCCTGCTGATGCCCATATAAGCCTTAAATATCCTTTATCTTTTGTCATTAGTAAATGGATTTTATTAGGAAAAGGCCCCTCTTTAGAAGAGATAAGAGAGTTTGATTTATCACCTAAATACCTATTACAGTTTGTTGATTTTACTTTTGATATTGAAGCAGCAATTAAGACTTTGAAAGGTGGTAAAGCATTTGGTTGGGCTCCTTCTTTAAAGTCTTTATCTGCCTATGAGATTCGTGTATTTGGCTTCCCACTTTTAAGTTTCTATAAATTGAGTGTAATGGAAAAATACCTTAAAGGCTTAAAAGACCACTATGCATTTACAATAAAAGAAAGTCTTCTTGGAGATAAATTTGAATATTTTACTCAAGAAGATTTAGACAGGATGTTAGAAGAAGGAAAAGTAAAGGTCATTGATTATGTAAGAACTTCTGAAGGAAGAGAAATCCTTCCTATATATGGAATCGTAGATGAGAAAGGCAAAGTAAAGAGCATTATTTTCTATGGAATGAAAGCTTTTGAGAAGAATTTAGAATTGAGAAAGAGGATTTTAGAACGCTTTAAAGTTTATATGAAGATGTTTGATGAAGGAGGAGTAGTAGTTCAAATCATTGAGAGTTCCAGAAAGATTCCTCGTAAAGAAAAAGAGCCCAAATTATATTTAGGCAAAAAAGCTAGAGAAAGATATGAAGAAATATTGGGAGCTTTTCTTGATGTGAGAGCTTTATCTAGAAAACTTGAACTCACTCCTGAAGAAAAACAACAGCTACAAGAAGCACAACGCATTCTTCAAGAAGAAGGTTTAAAGGAGAACTCTTTAAAAGATGTTAATAAACAAAACTGGAGTGGATTCATTTATCAAGATGAAAAAGGTGATTTGGTAAAAGTAATCTTTATCTATTCATTAAAAGAAACAGAAAAAGAAGCAGAAAGAATGAACAAAGCCTACGCTATTTTAAAGAAGATGAAATATATGTATGAAGAAGCTCCAGGAGCTATTGTTAGAGAGGCTATAGAGATTAATGGCAAACCTTATATGGGTAAAGTCATTGCTGTACTGACAGGAAAAGATATGAAAAAACTCTGGGAAATTATAGATAGTTTATCTGATGCTGAACGTGCTTACATTGCTTACTATAAAAATTTTGCTAATTTCCGTCTTAAATTTGAAGGAAAAGATGTATTTGTAACGATTCAATTTCCTCTTGAGAAACCTGTTTTACATATTTACAAAAGCAAATTAGATGGAAATGTTTACAAAGAAATTTATATAGATGGAGTATTAAGATTCATAATTACTAAAGATAGAATAGTTGAAATTCCTAAACAAGCTTATTTAAATAAACACAATTTTAAAGACAACATTGAAAGATACACTATTACTTATGAAAACAAAAAAGGACTCACACTCATAAATGAAGAAGACTTAAAAGATGAAAAAGTACTTTATGAAAAGATCAATTCTGCTAAAGGAGCTATAGTTGAGAGAACTTCTACAATCGCCTTCTGGATTTTAAATAAAGAAGAGAAAATAGATACTAACGAACCAAGGATCGCTAAATTAGTTTTAAATTATATAACTGGTAATATCTCTATCAAAGTATGGGGATTATCTCGTTTACCCATTCAAGAGATAAATGATCAGTTCATTACTCAGACTAAATACAATCCTTATGGAATCTTTGAATCTGCAATTATTTGGGATAATAAAGCAAATGGAAGTAGGGTTGAAAGATTAGTAAAAGCTTGGAAAGATTTAGAAAATTCAAAAGGTGAAAAGAGATTTATCTTAACTTCTCTCATATCTCCAGAAAAATTAACTACATTAAAAGACTTGAAAGATTACAGATATAAAACAAGAGTAAGAAGATACGATATTAAGAAAGATTTAACCAAATATCTCACATTTGACAATACTCATTTTGGAAGGATAGCTGAAGAGTCTTATACAGATTTTGTAGGAAATAGAGAGTTTAAGTTGAATGTAAAATATGAATATAATGATGATTTCTATTATGGTCTTATTCCTATAAAGACCCGTATTTATAATGTTAGAACAGGAAAACTAATTAAAGAAACCACTACACAAACTTATGATCCTTTAACTCGTAGTGCAATATTAATATCTGTCGATAAAAATACAGGAAAGAAAGAAACTTTAATTATCCAATATCCTTGGGAGGCTCCAGTTAAAGTTATTAGCAAAGATAAAAATTGGGTAACTGAGCTTAAGCATAACAGATATGAAACTTACACAAAAGCTGTTAGATACTCTAACGGAGAAAAAGTAATTGAATCTACAGCCATATATAATCCTAAAACTCATGAATGGACAAAAACAGATTACAAATTCTATTGGAAAAGAGACGCAAACAAAAACCCTGATTTCTATAATCAAAAAGAAAAGAATTCTTTAAAAGAAATAAGTCTACTTTCAGCTTATGGAAGGTTGATTTACAGAGATACTTATTTTAAAGATTCTATTATCCGTAGATACATTCCTGATTATGATGAAAATGGTAAAGAGATTAGGGGAAGAACTTACAAGATAGATCTCAAAACTAAAACAGAAAAACTTGAATTTAAGTATAAAGATTATAAATGGATAAATGGAGAGTTAATCAGAAAGAAAATAGAACTCCTTAAAGGAAATAGAGAGGTCATAGAAGCCTTTACTGATCAAGGTTTACTTAAATATGAGATACCTCTGATAGTTACACTTAAAGAAAAAGATAAAAATATAGGCTTAGTAAAAGTAGTAACAGAATACATTTATGATGGTTCTAATTTAGGTTGTCCTTTAATTGCAGATAGAGGAAAGACAAAATTGATTATCGATATCAGAAAGACTCATAAAGAAATAGAATGGGTACAATCAGAAGCTGATGATTTTGAAAATGGTGTCCTTACTATAAAATTCTATGATAAATTAAGAAACCTTACTTGGCATGAGAAGAAGAATATTTTTGTAAGAAATAGATCTTTAGCTTCAATAAAATATTTTGATAAGTTGGGTAACACTGTAAATAAGAATGAAAAATGGGCAGTAAAACAAGAGGAAAAGAATATATATGATAAAGATAAGTTTACTTTCTATGATATTCCTGCATATACTCAGCTATTAAGCAGCTATCCAGATGGTACTCAAGATAAACAACCTTCTAAAGAATCTGTTACTGTAAGTTATGATCCTTCTACAGGTCAACTCAAAACTCAGATTACAGATAATAAGTCTCACCGCGTTTATCAGATAGTTAAAGATAAATATGACAGATTAATAAAGCTAATAAATGGTGAAGTAAAGGAGGATAAATTCATACCTGAAGAAGAAAGGTCCTTTAAATACGAAGGTATACCTGGAGCAATGAAGATTCCTATCTCTGGAATAACAAAACCATTAGTTGAACAGGAAGATAAGATAAAATTTGTAGAGGAAAAATCTCATCTTTTAACCATCACAGGAGAGCCTCTTAATCTTAATTCACCTGAAGTTTTAAAATGTCTGTTCGATAATAGAGGAAGAATCAGATATAAACACGCCATAACATTGATGATAAATGGCAAAAAAGTCAATATTTTTACCCATATAATTAACAACAATTTAGGAAATCGAGAAGAAGTCATTTTCCTCAAACAAGACAACAAAACACCAGATTCAATAACTTATTCCTTCTATAAATATGGAAAAGGAGAATTAGGCCAATACAATATCATAAAAGCTTCAGTAATGGTTGTAACTGATAATGAAGGAAATAAATACATTCATTCTATATCTAACTTAACTGTATTAACAAAAAAAGGTCATCTTATATTCAAGACAAAGAAAGGTTTAGAGATAGATGAAAAAGGTCTTGTTGCAAGGAATAACCTTGATTATGAATCTTTAAGAGAAATTTATAGAAATCTCCCCAACTTCTTTACTGTAACTAGTTACAAAGAGATTTTAGACAATTATGGAAGACCAATAATTATTTTAAGTGGCTATCCTGAACTCACCAAAGATGGCTTCTTCGATGAAAACACCAAACCCTTATGGATCGAATTTAGACACTATCCATCTTTTAAATACATTCTTATAAGCACTGAATCTTACACTTATAAATACGATGAGGCAAAAGGAATAGTTGCATCTCTATATGCTCAGCCTACTTGGTGGGCGAAACATATTGCTTGTAGATGGCATTCCATTCGTCCATGGGAAGATAGTGGATGGGTTGCTAAGAGTTATATTCAACAACTAAGCAACGAGACAATTATTTATAAGATTAAAGACACACGTAAAGGAAAAGAAAGTTTGAAAGAAATGATCATTGGTTTTGATGGTCGAAAGAAGGCTAAAAAGTATGGTTACGTGAAAGTTCGTTTAGCTAATGTTTATCCTGTTGAAAAAGGAACGCTAACAACTTGGTATGATGAATTTGAATTACCAACACTTGCGGTAGATAATGAAGGAGCCGTTATTAAAAGATGGGAAGAAATAATCTACAATATTGATGGCCATGCATTTGAGTTATACAGAAAGGATAATAAATTAATTGCAAAGTCGTTCACTTCTAAACAGATAAAGAGAGGAATTATCCATATTACAATAGAACGTGAACCTGTGGTTGGAGAGCGTTGGGAGACAGTAGAGTATTATTTCGATACTTCAGGTGAGCCTAAAGAGCCAATGAATGTTAAACAGGTAATTAAAGATTTCTGGAAGGAAATGAGCAATGACAAGTATTCTTTACCATTTATAGGGACGGTTAATGCTTTTTATGTTACAGGAATGATTTCAGGAATTACTATTTTAGTCTTGTTAGTTGTATGTTTTATAGGTAAATATTTCCATGATAGAAGTATAAGGAAAGAAATTAGAGGAAAGAGTAAAAGTAGAGAAGAGGTACTTAAAGAAATAGATGAAGAGATAAATTACTTAAGAAAAGAAGGAGTAGATGAGAATTTATTAAGAGAATACAGAGAATTACTAATAAGAAAAGAAATAGAAAAGAATAACATTCCTGTCTCAAACCTCTTTTCCTTAATAGAAAAAATTTATACTCCTTTGATTGAGAGAAGATTACAAGAAATAAAAGTAGGAAGTGGTTATTATGTAAAGGAGAGAATTCTTCATACAATTAAAAATAAAGGTATTTTATATTTGAGAAAGTCTTTTGAAGAAACTGAAATAAGTTTACAAAAATGGCGTAAGAAAGTAGGTCGTAATAGTGGGTACATAGAAGATGATTTAATGTTTGCGGTTTTAGTCGAATGGATTGCTCAAGAAATGAATAGAGAGGGTTTAGCTCTAAGTGGTTATTCACCCAATTTCTTATTCTATTTATTGGATAAAGCAATTGGTTTATATCTTCACAATCAGAAAGATGAGATTAAAAAGACGATAATAAGTGACATAAATGCCATAAAAGAATTATTGAGTGCTATGGCAGCTCAACTTAAACTTAAAGGGCTTAACCTTAAAAACGCACCTAATAAAGAGATGGTAGGTTATGATGATTTGATAGATTTGTTTGAAAATAAAGAATTTATAGAAAAATTTGATAATTTAAAAGATCAAGAAAGAATAGAATATTTGAAGGAAGGACTGAATAAAATAAAAATATCCAAGATAGAAATGATGGAAGAAGGATGGAAAAAGAAACTCTTTAAGAAATTATTTGATAACAAAATAGCAAGAAAATATCTTGTTGAGGAGATTATTTACCTTAAATCCCTTACTAAATTTGCTGACAAAATTGGCTATTTTACTTTCTTTAAGAACCTCTTTCCTGTAATATGGCTTCCTTTAGTTTTTGTAATAGGAGTAATTTCAGGAAGTTTATTAGAGGTAATAGGAGTTATAGATGTTTCTATAAAATTGGTTATAGAAGCTGCTTTAGGTTTAACCAGTTTATACTTTGGATATCATATATTGAGATTTATTGCAAAGAAAGGGATAAGAAAAGAATATTCTAGAGAATGGAAAGAGATTTTTACTACGGTTATTTTCTTCTTCATTAACAACACATTATGGGCAATATTTAACTGGATTATTGCTAGAGAAACTTGGAAAGTTACTTTAGGTTTATTTAAGATAGGAATCTGGTGGGGTAGCATTTTAGGAGTACCTATTCTGGTATTTGGAGTTCTTAGTATCATTCTTTCCATATTTACTTTTCCTAAAGTAGTTTCTGGATTGTTTACTCTTTATCAAGGTAAAAAGGAAGGTGTAGGGCAGGTAAAAACTTGGCGAAAAGCAAAAGCAAAATATAAAGATGCTAAAAAGCGGTTTATAGAATTAATGATACCTACAGAGGTAAAAGATAAATGGAGAGGAAAAGAAGAGGAAGTGTGGAGAAAGTATTGGGAGAGATTTGTAAATAGATTATTTCAGATTTATAAGATTTCTAAAGAAGAAAAAGAAAGACTTCTTCAGGAAGATTTAACACATCCACCTCGTGATATTGAGGCTGAGGAAATAATTATAGATTTAATCAATAGTTGGCTTATGCATATGCCTTATGCACCTTATTGGTGGAATTTACCATCTCTAACAGCAATGATTACTGCATTTAATGAGACGGTAAGTTATCCTTTTGAAGAGTTAAATTCTCCTGAAAAAGGAGCAAAGATTACCAGATTAAATAAACTTATTACCTCTTATTATCTACAATGGGAGAGAATGGTAGAAAGTATAGAAGGAGATGATAAAGCTTTTATCAGAGAAATTCTTAAAAGACATGGAGAAGAGGTAATGAGAGGTAAGTATTTAAGATTACTACCTTATGATTTACCCGACGATATAAAAGAAAAAATTGAAGATTGGGCAGCAGATAGAATGGTTCCTGTAGCAAAAACTGTAAGAGAGGTCGCTTTAATAAGAGATGCTTTTATATTGTTTGCTGAAATAAACTTTCCTGAATTGAGTGAAGAAGAAATAGAGAAACTTGTAGATGAGAAAATACAGATTTTCTTGATTTATGAAGGATATCCTTTTGCTGTTCCTAAACAACAGCAAAATTATATTAAAAAATTGATGAAACAATATGATTTCTTAGAAGTATGGTGGGGAGGAGGTCTCCGTAAAGGTGATCCAGACAACATTATAGGCAAAGCTCCAGAAGGTAAACCTCTCTTGGGTGGCAAAGCTTTTGGACAAATTACTCCTCTCGCTTTTATAAGAGGAGAAAAAGTATTATTTTTTGATTCTAATGCTTCTGTAAGACTTGAAGAGGCAGTAAAGCTTGTTAATGGATTGGCAGAGTTTAATAAGGATAAAAGACTTAAACTGGTTCTCTTTGGCGAAGAAACTTACAATGCTCCTTATTCTTGGACAACCCAAGCCTTTGGATTAGGAGATAGTACCTGGACCAATGAAGTGCAAAGATTCTTGAATATGTTTGGTGCTTGTGGTTTTTATGGACACAGTGCAATTATTGATAGAGAGGCATTAATTGTTGCAGGAGGTTTAGTACATAAATATTCTGGTGAAGATACAATGCTTTCTATTAGATTCTGGTTAAATAACTACCGCACCACTCATAGAGAATATATTCATTTTGGTAAGTCTCGAGAAGCATCATTTATAGGAGCCCTTACTCCTTGTGGAAGGTGGTCTCAGAATACTGCAGAATATGCTTTAAGTAGGTGGGGTTATAGAATATTAAGAAGTGACGATGTTCATATTGGAAAGAAAATATTTAATGTAGAACCTTGGTCTTTCTATTATAAGAAACCTTTAATTCCTTTTGTAAACTATATCTATTTAGGATGGATAATTTTGCTGGGAGTAAGTGGATTTGTTAACTTTAAATATATTATTTTAATGGGTATAATTGGGCTCTTACTTAATCAAGGAATAAGTTTTCCTGCTTGGGTATATTTAGCCTTAAGAAAAGGTATAATAAGAGGATTTTCTAAATTTATCGCTTTATTCCCTAAGATTCATAGCTTCTTTGTTCCTTTGATACCTCTTTATGGTTTAAGATTTCATAATGCTATTACTAAGGCTCAAGGAGGATTTACGATTTCAGGAAGAGGTTTTGAAACTCTTATTCGTGAAATTAAAGAAATTTTAGGAGAGGAACCTAAGGAGCTGTTAAAATTGCCCTATACTGTGGGAATGACATTAATGATAACATTAACATTGCTTGCTCTATCTTTTGTACCTCTAAAACTCTTACAGTTAGCTTCAATACTTATATTAGTTGGTTTACCTTGCATCTTAGCAGGTAGTGTAGCAGTATTTAATTATTGGCGAAATGCTCTTTGGCCTAAAGAAGCCAGAAAACGCTCAGCAGTAAAATTACAAGTTGTTTTTGGTATACCTTTAATTGCCTTCATAATAAGAGGATTATGGGCTTGGGGAGGTATTCTTACATACTGGTATTGGTGGGCAGGTATTATTCTTTCTCTTATTGTCTATTATATAGGTAGTTTCTCCACTAAACCTTGGGTAAGGAAAATATTTATTCCTTCAGGATTTTTAGGAAGCATAAGTCTTACTATATGGACAGGAGTTAAAGTTAATCCTATATTTATCCTTATTGGATTTTCTGTATTCTACATTCTCACAGGAATTGCTATGGTTTTAACTCCTCTGTTTTTAAACAATGCTACTCCACAATTAGTTATAACTGAAGGACTTATGAGTAAATTTTTAAGAAAGAAGGATTATTTTAAAAATAAAGATCCTGAATTTTCAAAGCCTCATAGTATGTTAGATTACAATTTGTCATTAGCACAAAATAGCTCTTCTTCAATTAAATTCTCTCTTATAAAAGAATCTGCTAAAAAAGGCTTTATCA
>CBEUCJ010000011.1:0-4369 GCA_965541615.1 uncultured bacterium
TTTTCCACTCTTCAATTGGCTTTACATTATGAGCTCCATGACATTCTGCACAGGAAATGGTCTTTGATATAGAATAATGAACAGGATTTTCTTTTAACTCTTCATCAGTATGACAAGTTTGACATATATTGCGAGAAAGATTTATAGCATATTCTTTTCTATTTTTAAATTTATAAATAGGATGCTCATCTTTTGAAAAATCCATATGACAGTCGGTACAGCTAAATCCTGCATGAACAGAATGTTCAACCTGGGAAAAATCAACTTTCATACTCAGTTTTTCCTTGCTTGGTAGTTTTTTCATTATATTAAACCTGTGACATCTCATACAATATTCATTAACACTAACTTTCTTTTTCCACTCTTCAATTGGCTTTACATTATGAGCTCCATGACATTCTGCACAGGATAATTTCCCTTCTTTTATTATTTTTTGATGAATAGGAGACAAACTATCTTCCATATGACAATTTACACAGTTTTGAGAAACTTTTTTTGCATATGCTGCTTTACTTTCTATTTTCATAGGCCTTGGATGGGTGGAAGTATCAATATCCATATGACAGTCTGTACAACTAAAAACTCCATGAACAGAATTTAAAAATTTTTCTTTATCTACATAAAGATCCATCTTCTCACCACTGGAAAGAACCTTGGGAAGCCTCTTCACTGAATGACATCTTAAACAACTGTTTTCACTTTTTGCAAAAGTAATATTATCAGAAAATACATAAAAACTTATAAAAATCAGCAAGAATAAACATCCTAAAAATATATAAAAAAATTTATTACTCAATTTCACCCCTCTCCTCCCTCTTAAAATAATTAAAAAATCTAATATCACTTTAATTAAAACTATATTAAATAAAATTTTTATAAAAACTCAAATTTTTGTCAAGAAAAATAAATTAAAGATTTAGCTTTTTTTTACAAATAAACTTTGGTTTTTAACAATTTTATTTTGATTTTTTTAATTTATAATAAATTTTTAAATTTTTATTCCTCTATAAACTTTCAAAATATGTTTACAACTTGGACATAAATAACTACTTTTTTTATCGGTATCCAAAATAGAATTAGAAAAAGACATCACACATTTAGGATTTTCACAATGGGGAAGATAAAAAAGATGCCCTAATTCATGTGTAGCTTCTTTTAAAATTCTTTCTAAAAATAATTTTTCATTATATCTTTGTTTATAAAATTCAGGTCTTAGCCTTGTTAGTGAGATTATCCCAATCCCAGATCTTAAATTTGCTTGACCAAAAATAAAATTTAAACCTAAAGCATAAAGATCAACATCCACTATCAGAAGCCATTTTTCTCGAATATTTTTTTTGAATTTTTCTGCTTCTCTAATTATAATTTCTGCCAAATATTGATTTTTTTTAAAATTATAAGCCTTGGAGATATCTAAAGAAAGATAAGAAATATTTGGTTCTACGGAATAAACATTTTTAAGATGGGTTTTTAATTTTTGAATAAGTTCTTCTTTTAAAGTACAAAAAATAAATTTAACAGAAATTTCATTCATTTTTTTTTAAGCTAAAAAATATAAAAAATTGATTTATTGTCAAGATAAATAGACAAACTAAGTAGATTGTTTTTTTTAATTTTTATATTAAATTGTTTTAATTGTTTTTTATTATTTATTATTTAAAAAATATTATTTAAATTTAAAAACAGCAAAAGGATTTATTGATGACCTTTAGAAAATTTTTTCTTTTAATTTTTATTATAGCTTTTTTCCTTTTTTTATTTTCTTATTTTTTTATTTTCAACTTTTTGAAATTAAATTTTTTTGTTCTTAGAAAAAAAGAGGCTGAAACAATTGTAAACAGAATTGAAATTTATTTTCAAAAAGAATTAACTGATTTATATAATCTTGCAAAAGAGCGGGCAGTTTGGGATGACGCCTATCTTTTTATGCAGAATAAAAATCCAAATTTTGCAAAATTTAATATCACCTCAAAAACTTTTTTAACATTAAAAATAGATCTGCTTCTTTATACTTATTTAAATGGAAAAATTAAAGCAGGTGGGTTTTTTAATAAAACTACAAAAAAAATATATGTTAATAAAGATTTGATAAAACTTGTTAACTCTTTGGTTGATTCATTCCAAAAAAGGGAGTTAATTGGTTTTAAAAAACTGATAATATTTATGAACAAACCTTTTATGATAGCAGTCTATCCTATTTTAAAATCGGATTATACAGGTCCTAAAAAGGGATATCTTTTTATAGGTAAATTTATAACATCAGAAGAAAAAAAATATTTATCAAATTTATTTGAAATAAAAAATTTTCAAATCTTTAGATCTTTCGGCTCTTCTGAGAATCTTATATTTTTAAAAACAGGAGTTAATGAAATAGTATTAGAAAAACCACAATTTTTAAACGATAAAACTCTAAAAATAAAAGTATTCTATCCTATAGAAAAATTTTTAATTAAATCTATCATTTTATCTTTAATTATTATTCAAGTAAGTTTATTTCTAATATTTATTTTTGTTATATTTTTCTTATTTGAAAGACACTTTTTAAATCCTTTGCAAAATTTATTAAAAGAAATTGAACAGGTTGAAAAGAAAGAAAAATTAAGACTTTCCTCTCAATACTCTACTAAGGAATATAAAAGCTTAGCTATGACTATAAATAAAGCTTTGGAAGATCTCTCTATAAAAGAAAAAATCTATACAACCATTGCTGAGAGAACTGAAAATTTAATTTTACTTTTTGACAGAAATGAAAATATCCTTTTCAAAAATGTACTTGTAACAAGATATTTCAATGTTGAAGAACTTAAATTTTTAATCAAAAATTTCTTAGAAAAAATTAAAAAGTTAAACTCCCCGGTAAAAATAAAAGATGAATTTCAAATTAAAAATATTTGGTTTTCATTTCAAATAATTCAGGTTTATGAAAATTTATATCTTTCAATTGGTCAGAACATAACTAAAATTAAAGCAAAGGAAGAAGAACTTTTTAACTTAGCTACTCATGATTTTTTAACCAATCTTTACAATCGCAGATATTTTGAAGATGTTTTAGAAAGAACTGCAGCAGCTTCAAAAAGAGGAGAAATTTTTTCTTTGCTTTTTATAGATTGTGATAATTTAAAAATTGTAAATGATACTTATGGTCATTTAGCAGGAGACGAAGTTTTAAAGACAGTTGCCAGAATTATAGAGGAAAATCTCAGAAAAGAAGATATAGCAGCTCGTTGGGGAGGAGATGAATTTGTAGTAATTTTAAATCATTGTAATAAAGACTGCGGAATGAAAATAGCACAACGAATTCTTGAAAATTTAGAAAAATCTGAGATTAATATAAATTCTAATAAAATTAAAACAAGTATAAGTATAGGGCTTGTAGAAATTGATGGAACAAAAGAACCAAATGAAATTTTAAATTTAGCAGATAAACTTGCCTATGAAGCTAAAAAGGATGGTAAAAACAAAATAAAATATATACAAAAATAGTTCTCTTATAACTTTTTTCTTTTTATTTTCTTTGCCTCTTCTTCTTTATATTCCTCCATATTATAAACTTTAATTTTATGACTACGAGGAAACTCTGTTTTTAAGAGCTTTTTAAAAATTTTTTTCAATTCTTTAAAAGAACTTTTAGAAGCTTTTCTGCCTTTTGAATTATAAATCTCAAAAATACTTCTTTATCAATCATTTCATGAAAATTTGATCTTTAAGCTCTTTTAATATTCTGATAAACCTGTTCATCATTTAATTCTAAATATTCATGAGCTAAAATATTTTTAAAACTCCTGAGTCCTTTTAAATCTGTGTAGTAATTTAGAAGCCAAAATATGTTCTAAAAAATCTAAAATAGTTTCAGCAATTAAAAATAATAATTTAAGAAGTGTGCTTTCTTTAAATACCATTTTTTCTAAATTAATTATAGGATCTACAACATTCATCCAGACAAGATTAAACCTATCTGTTTTTAAAATCAAACTCAAATCACTTCTTAAAAGTAAATAATCTTCAAAGGAAAAAATTTATAGAGGTATAAATGGCAAATCTATATCAGAATCTAAGTTTTCGGTTTCTTTTGCACGAGAACCAAAAAGATATGCTACCAAAATTTTTCTATCTTTACTAACAATTTCTAAGAATTTATTTACAACCTCTTTAGTAGAAAATTTTAAAGGTTTTGTTTTTTCCATATTTCTTTAACCATTATAAATTTATTATAAAATATTATTAAATTTTTATAAAACAAGAAAAAAATTTAATATAAATTCTTAAGAGATTTTGAATCTTTTTAAAAGATTAGAATTTCTTTAAAATTTGAAAAAAATCGGGGCGAGAGGATTTGAACCTCCGACCCCCTGCTCCCAAGGCAGGTGCG
>CBEUCJ010000012.1:0-4234 GCA_965541615.1 uncultured bacterium
TTTTCCATTGCTAAATATCACAACTTTAATTTAAAAATTAATTTTGTCAAACCCCTTGACAAAAATTTTTTTTTTGGTATATAGAAATTGAAATTGAAATACACTATAAATTAAAATATGAAAGAACAAAAAATAATAACCTTAGATGAAATAAAACCTGGTCAAGAATGCCAAATTATAAGAGTAAATATAAGTGGTGCTATAGGGCAACGCTTAATGGATATGGGTTTTATACCTGGAACAAAGGTAAAAGTAGTGCGTAATGCACCTCTTATAGATCCGGTTGAATTTATTGTTAGAGGGTATCATGTTAGTCTTCGTCATTCAGAAGCCAGATATATTGAGGTAGAACCATTATGAAAAAGGAAAAAATTATAGTAGCAGTTGCAGGTCAGCCAAATTCTGGTAAATCTACAATTTTTAATCTTCTTACTGGGGCAAGGCAGCATGTAGCTAATTATCCTGGTGTAACTGTTGAGAAGAAGACTGGAATATTTAAGTTTCAAGGAGATAAAATAGAATTGGTTGATTTGCCTGGTACTTATAGCCTTACTTCATACACATTAGAGGAACGTATAGCAAGGGATTTTATTCTTCATGAAAGACCAAAATTGATAGTTGATATAGTGGATGCGTCAAATCTTGAAAGGAATCTTTATCTTACATTTCAACTTGGTGAGATAGGAATTCCATTAGTAATTGATTTAAATATGATGGATGTAGCAAAAAATAGAGGAATCGAAATAAATATAGATGAATTAAGTAGACAGTTAGGGGTCCCAGTAATTCCAACAATTGGTAATAAGGGAAAAGGAAAAAAAGAACTTCAGAAAGCAATATGGGATGTTGCCAAAGGAAATATTAAACCTAACTTTAGACGTATTGATTATGGTAATACATTAGAGCCTATACTATCTTCTTTAGAAAAAAGACTTTCAGAAGAATCTGTGCTTTCTCAAAATTATCCTTTAAGATGGCTTGCTGTAAAACTTATGGAAGGAGATAGTGAGGCAGAAAGGCTTGTTAAAGAAAAATCAAAAAATGGGAAAGAAATTATAGATTATGTGAAAAATGAAAGAGAAAGATTTATATCTCAATATAAGGAGACACCTGAAAAGGTCATTGCTCAAAGGCGTTATCTTACTGCAGAGAAAATTGTAGAAAGTGTTATTAAGAGAAAAAAGGAAGTAACTTTAACCTTATCTGATAAAATTGATAAAGTTGTCTGCCATAAGGTTTTTGGTTTTATTATTTTAGCTGCTGTTATTTATAGTTTATATGAACTTTCTATAGTTCAAGGTTACAAAATCACTAATTATACTTGGCCACTTTTAGTTTCTTTTAGAAATTTTATAGCAAAAATCCTTCCTCCTGAAGGATTCATTTTTGATCCATTCCTTCGTTCCTTACCTTTAGGGGTTATTGATGGAATTATAGCAGTCTTAAATTATATTCCTATTTTTCTTATTCTTTTCACCTTAATAGCAATACTTGAAGATACAGGCTATATGGCACGTATGGCATTTATCTTAGATCGTATTTTTAGGCATTTTGGTCTTCATGGGCAATCTATTCTACCTTATATATTAGGTGGTGTATATGTAGGGGGTTGTGCCATACCAGGTGTTATGGCATGTCGTGGTATAAAAGATGAAAAGGCACGTATGGCAACAATACTTACTGTACCTCTTATGAATTGTATGGCTAAGATTCCACTCTATGTGCTCTTAATTGGTATGTTTTTTGCTAAATATAAAGCTTTTGCTATGTTTTTTATAGCTACCATTACATTAATTATAGCACTTGGTGTAGCCAAAGTTTTAAATCTTACTGTTCTTAAGAGAAAGGAAAGTGCTCCATTTGTAATGGAGTTACCTCCTTATCATATCCCTACAATTTCTGGTGTTTTGCGTCGTTGTTTAGAAAGGACATGGCTTTTTGTAAGAAAGGTTATAACCGTTGTTATTGTAGTAGCTACTATTGTTTATATACTTATTAGCATGCCTGGAATAAGTAAAGAAAGAAAAGCCTATTATGAAAAAATGACAAATCAGGCAATTGAGAGGTTTTATAAGGAAATAGGAAAAGAAAATCCATATGCTAAGATTTTGGCTGGTGAAGGACTTATGGAATTTACCAGATATTGGGACTCATATAAGACTGCTATGATGAGGGCAAAAGGAAAAGAGGAAAAAAGGGCTATTGATGAAAAATTTAAGGCTAAAAATATTGAATTTTATAAAATAGTAAAAAGAGGAAACTATGAACTTGATGGAAAAAAGATAAAAGATAAAAATGCAAAAAAGATTTATAAGGCATATAAAAAGCTTGCAAAGGTAAGAAAGAAACTAAGACGTGAAATTAAAAATGAGACAGTTATGTCAAGCTATTTAGGACGTTTTGGTCAAGCTATAGAACCATTTACAAAATTTGCAGGATTTAACTGGCGTATAAATATTGCCCTTATTAGTTCTTTTGCAGCCAAGGAAAATGCTGTAGCAACCTTAGGAAGTATTTATCAATCTCCAACAGGTGAAGAGGCACAACTCGGGGAAAGAATGAAGAGGGAAGAAACTGGTTGGACACCACTTCATGCTTTGGCTATAATGCTTTTTATGGCTATGTATCCTCCTTGTATTCCTACACTGATTATGGTGCGATTGGAGACTGGAAGCACAAAATGGATGTTATTTGCTACGATTTATCCTATTATATTGGGACTTATAATAGCAATACTTATATTTACTGGAGGAAACTTATTAGGTCTTTCAGGAATTCAAGCAATGATAGCCTTTTATATTTTAGCAATAATATGTACAGCAATATTGGGATTTGTCAAAAGAGAGCCAAAAATCACATAAAAGGGGGGTGATATAATGAAAAAAGTATTAATTTGTTTATTTGGTCTTATGGTTATGAGTAATTATTCTTATGCCCATACTCCTCTTTGCACTTGTTATGACAATGGAGATGGAACTGTGACATGTGAGGGTGGGTTTTCTGATGGTTCTTCTGCTGCTGGTGTAACTATGCTTGTGGTGGATAAAAGTGGGAAAGTGTTGATAAAAGGAAAGATGAATGAGGATAGTGAATTTACTTTTAAAAAGCCAAATGTCCCTTATACAGTAATCTTTGATGCAGGGCCAGGTCATGTATTAAAAATAGATAGTAAAGACATCACCGAATAAAAAATAATAAAGGAGGTGTAAGAGATGAGGAAGATTATGGTATTAAGTATGGTGTTTATATTTATGCTAAGTATTTCTGCATTTGCTCATTTTATGTTAATTTATAGTCCTGAAAGCGTTCCTAAAACGAGAAAGATTAATCTTAAGCTGATCTTTACTCATCCATTTGAGGCAGGTCATACTATGGATATTGGAAAAGATGAAAGTGGTAAGATACATCCACCTATAGCATTTGGTGTAATGCATAAAGGAAAGAAAAAGGATTTGTTGAAAAAATTAAAACCAATTACTTTTAGAAGTTTGACTAATAGTGGCAGGGCTTATGAAGCTAATGTTAAACTAAAAGGCATGGGTGATCATGTTTTTTATTTTGTTCCTGCACCATATTATGAACCTTCAGAAGACATATATATTCAGCAGTGCACCAAGGTTATATTCAATATAGGTGGTATACCAACAGATTGGGATAAACCAGTAGGTGACCCTTTACCTGTTGAGATTATTCCTTTAGATAAACCTTATGCTCTGTGGGTTGGTAATGTATTTCGTGGTATAGTTACACGCGGCGGTAAACCAGTGCCTTATGCTGAGATTGAAGTAGAATATTTAAACCATGATATTAAAGGAAATGCTTTTGTTAAAGAAGCCAAGATAGAGGCTCCCCATGATGCACTTGTTACCCAGACTATTAAGGCAGATTCAAATGGTGTATTTACTTTTGGTCTTCCTAAAGCAGGTTGGTGGGGTTTTGCAGCTATAGATGTAGGTGGGGATTTAGAATACAAGGGTAAAAAGCTTTCTCAGGATGCGGTTATTTGGGTTCAAGTATGGGAGATAAAATAGTTGTTTAATTTATTAGGCTGCGGTTAATTTGACCGCAGCCTCTAAATTAAATTTTTTTTATATTATTTAAAATTGAAATTAAAATACAGTTTTATTTTAAAATAAAAAATGAGGAGGGGTGATATGAAAAAAGCAAGTTTAGTGATGATGATGATGATGGGTGGTTTAATGATGATAGCTTCTCAAGTAACTCCAGGGTGGGG
>CBEUCJ010000013.1:0-4176 GCA_965541615.1 uncultured bacterium
AATTTCTTTTTTAACGAAAGTTCCATAACTGTCCAAATTATTTGACAAAATGATATACATTATGGAAAATAAACTTGCAATCTGCATATATTGCCAATCCAACCAATTTAAGCCACTTTAATAATTCTCTAAATAAAATTTTAAAAAGAAAATTACTTCTTTTTTAAGATTATCTTTAATCCATTTTTTCTGTCTTTCCTCAACAAGTTCTCCCAATCCTTGAAGGATATATCTTTCATCAACTTTTTCTACCTCTGTAATACATCTTTCTAAATATGACTTATAATCCATTTTTACTCTTAACTCTAACAATTCTTTATTAAAATCCCACTTATTTTTTGAAAAAAACCAGATATCAAAAAGATCTCTATTAGCAATTCTTTTTCTTTCTAAAAGAGCTACCAGTTTATGACTAAACATATCTTCTTTTCTCAGCACCAACATCGGGATTCCCAAATAATTTTTAACCACATACCGGTTAGGAAATATTTTTTTGGAAATTTCAACCTTTATATTTTGAGCTTTATCCTCATAAGATAAAAGAAAAAATAAGGTAAAACGTTTCTCTCTATTTTCTTTTATTACACCATATTCTTTTAGAATATTCTGCACTTTTTCAAAAACGAAATCCTTCTTTTCCAATTCTAAAAGATTAAAATCTAAATCAACCGAAAATCGGGGCAATTTATAAAAAAGGTAAGCACAGGTTCCACCCTTAAACCCAAGAAGAGGACCCAACTGACTATCAGAGTAGATATCCTTAAGGATTTGAATTAAAATTGACTTGTGTTTTTGAATATCAAGCATATTTTATAATTGTAGAATTTCCTACACAGTATCAAAATATTTCTTAACTCTTTCGATTAATTTTTTATTCCTGTAAATTTTGGCTAATTCAAACACTTTATTTTTATCAATGACATCTAAATTATCAAAATAATAATTCTTATAAAGATACAGAGCATCTAAAAATGCTCTTTCTTTCGTAGCGATAAAATAGTTCTTCTCCTGTCTAATTCCTTCTGAATTTATTAAAATTTCATTTTTAATCTTCCTGAATCTGATTTTATACCTATCCACCTGTAATGCTCTTGTTAAATAACTGATAACGAAAATTGTCTCATAATACTGAAAAATTACTCCTTCTTTAGCTAATACTGTTTCTAAACTAATATACGAAGGAGTGTAAATTTTAGTAGCCAACTCAAATTTATCATAATTTTCATCTTTAGCATAGATACCCCTTTTTATTCGATACAATTTTCCTCTACGCACATAATCATTTATCCTTGCCCATACGAGGTTAGGTTGATTAACTCCCCAGAGTAAAGTTAATTCCTTAACAGTAAAAACAGTCGAGGGAGATTTATATATTTTCCCTAAATCATAAGATTTATATTTCTTCATATTTGTGAACTATACTTTATGAATTTCATTAACTATAGTTTACAAAATAAAAGATCCCCTGTCAAGCACAATCTTTGAAGCTGTAGAAAAGCAAAGGCACCCGATTACAGTTAAAACCTTTTTATTTAATTATCAAACCCGACATGTAATAAGATTTGGTAAACAGGATAAAGGTTTTTTAAGGATAACATTTTAAAACTTGCATTATAAATTGACACTTTATTTTGAAAAGATTTTGTCAAGTTAAGATTGAAAAATGGATTTTGTTCTCTTAAATGAAATAACTCCATCTTTGTTAATCCATTATCACAAAATTGCTATTTTGTGCCAATAGATTAGCATAAAGTTAAAGCACTTCAAATATTATCTACCTGAGTTTCCATTTCTTTTTAAGCTTTTTGAATTATCTTTTATCTAAAAGAATTAGAGGGCTA
Organism: uncultured bacterium; assembly: GCA_965541615.1. GTDB lineage: Bacteria > Omnitrophota > Gorgyraeia > Duberdicusellales > CBEUCJ01 > CBEUCJ01. The sequence goes on from CBEUCJ010000013.1 coordinate 1,842, forward strand.
AGATAAAAAGTTTTGTCTCTCCTAAAATATTTTTTGAAGGAAACTTTACTCTAATAAGTTGATAAAATAAATAATGCTTGATTTGTAAATTTTACAGGTCTTAAATTCTATTTCAAAAGTTGAGATGTTGGTCTGTCTGAGATAAGAAACTTCCAGAGGGGCAAATAATCGATCTCTATTTCATCTTGCTCCTCTTTTCTTGTAATATCCTTTGTAATCACAATAATCCTTCTTGATTTAAGGCTTTTTGCTGCTAATAGTGCATTTTTGATATCTGGCTCCTTTTCAGTATATTTCACTTCAACAGGAATTCCCTTATGATAAAAATCAATCTCTGTATATTTTTTCCAAAACCACTTTGCACCTAAATGCAAACAAACTAAATTCTCTGCTAAAAGGGGTAACTTTTCCAGAAATTCTCTTTCTTCTTCCAAAAATCCTGCAGCCAGACTCACTGCACCCAAATACGCCTTCTTAAGCTTTCTCGCCTGTGCAATAGGGCTTCCCCTGAAATTATAAACTAATTTAATCAGAAAGGCATTTTCCAAATATTTTACATATTTTGAAACTGTCTGATAGGTCAATCCTAAGCTCGAAGCTAAACTCTGATACTCCAAAATTATTCCTGGCCTCTGGGCAATGAAAGAAAGAATCATCTTTAAAGCTTCTGGACTCGTTACTTCATAGACTTTGGGGATATCATAAAAAATTATCTTATCAATTACTGACTCCACATATTTCTTTACTTTAGAAAAATTTTCTTCTCCAGCGATCTCTGGTAAACTGCCAGAAAGGAAATATTTACTCAATTCTCTCTTTAAAGTTAGTGTTTGCAAACTTACATCCTTTATTTCGATTCCTTTTAAATATAAATATTCACTAAATCCTAAAGGAGAAAGATTAAACTCATAGAGCCTTCCAGCCAAACTTTCCTTCGTCTTTTTAATATAGATACTCGATGAACCAGAAACAAAAAATTTAATCCTTTTTCTCAGATCGTAGAACCTTTTAAGAATTACCTGCCAATTCTCTATATGATTTATCTCATCAAAAAAGATATAAACCTTTTCTAAATCCTCTTTTAAAATCTCATTCTCGTAGATTTCAATTATCTTCTCAATAATTTCAGGGTCCTTTCCTAAAATTTCATCAAATGAAAAATAAAGAATCCTCTTTGGAGAAACTCTCTTAAGCATCTTCTTTATAATCTGGAAAAGCAAAACAGTTTTTCCTGTACGGCGCAGTCCTATAATTGCAATTATTTGAGGCTCATCAAAATATCTCTCAATCTCTTTAAGAAGAAATCTCTCTCTGTAATTCCTTATGTCTTCAATCTCTCTGCCCTGCCACCACGGATTCTGTCTTAACATCCTCTCTAACAATGTCATAGATAATCCTCTTTTATTTCTATATTAAGCACAAAAGGCTCTATTTTGTCTTAATATTAACAAAAAATAATATATTGTCAAGATAATTCTACAAGTAACTAGAAAAGTAAACCCCACATGGTATACACCTAAAACCCCTATCATTTTTTGATAAGAAGCTATTTAAAAGGTTAAAAAAGCACGCATCAAGATTAAAGGTTTTTTCTAACAAGAAAATAAAGAAGATTCCTTCTTCCTCTAAAGTAAATCTATCTTTGAGGAAAAAATTAAGAAAAAAAGGAAATTTAAATAATTCCCAAACAAACCATTCAATTTACCAGCCTACTAATATAATAAACACCAAACAGATATTTTTAGGAAAAGAAAACAAAAAATGGCACAGATTCAGAGAATTTATTAGGAACAATACAGAGTGTTAAGACAAAATGGAAGGATAAAGAAAAAGAAAAGAAAGCATATAAAGAAGAAAGAATTACAGGAAATTAAAAGAAAATATAAAGTTTTTGAATATAACCAGATTGATGTAAAAGATTTATCTGACATTCCTCAATACTGGGTTTACATGAAAAGACTGAATCTTCCTCGTTATCAATATACTTTTAGAGAATTATCTACAGGATTAAGTTTTTATGCTTACAGTAATGAAAATAACTCTTTTTATGCAGGATTATTTGCATTGTATGTGATAGCACACCTTAAAAAATACAATATCTCTCCTCAAACCATGAAAATTATCTTTCAGACAGATAATGGAAGTGAGTTTATAGGAGTGTAAAGAAGAATGTTAAAAAGAGAGCATTCTTTGAAAAGGTTTTAGAAAACAACCATATAGAGCATCAAAGAATACCCACAAGAAGTCCTACATTTAATTCTGATAAAGAGAAAGAACCTGATTTATGTGATAAAATCTTGAATTTGCTTCCTATTAGATTAGAATGGTTAGCAGA
>CBEUCJ010000014.1:0-4077 GCA_965541615.1 uncultured bacterium
TGCCCACAATGACCTAGCTGTAATCTATGCTTCTTTAAACCCTCCTAATTGGAAATTAGCCAAAAAACATGCCCAAATAGCTAAATCTTTAGGGTATAAGGTAAAAGAAGGGTTTTTAAAGTTAATTGAGAAGAATTTAAAAAATGGAAAATAAAAGAGATTTCTTAACTATTATAGCTTTTGCTGTTTTCTCTTGTCTCCTTTACTTAAACTCAATATCAGCTCCTTTTATTTTTGATGACAATCATATGATAGTAAACAATCTTTTTATAAAGGATCCTAAATATTTTGGAATGTTCTTTAAAGGATATGTAACTTCTTATCCAATTCCTAAAGGGATGTGCAGACCTCTTTTAATGCTTAGTTTTGCTTTTAATTATTTAGTCTCTAAATTAAATCCTGTAAGTTATCATATAATCAACATTCTCTTTCACTTCCTCAATGCTGTTCTTTTGTTCTTTATTCTAAAAACTTTAAAAGAAAAAATCTCTTATTCTTTATTATTTATTGTATGCCTTCTATTTATAGCTCATCCTCTTAACACTGAAGCTGTCACTTACATAAGCAGTAGATCAGATTTAATGGTAAGCTTTTTTGTTCTTTTAGGATTCTATCTTTATTTAAAAGAAAAGTTTGTTTTGAGTTGCATATGTTATATTTTAGGGCTATTAAGCAAAGAAACAGGATTAGTTTTTGGAATCCTTATTTTTGGATACTATTTACTCTACCAATTTAAATCTTTGAAAGAAATTTTAAGAGATAAAAAACATTTATTTTTCTTTATTTCTCTTGTAATAGCTACTTTTAGTTATATCTACTATAAAAAAGCCTTCTTTGGAGGTTTGAGACCAGGTAATTTGAGACCTTTTTTATCTAACATTCTCATTCAAAGTTGGGTTAGTTTCTTCTATCTCAGATTGTTTCTTTGGCCTGATAATTTAAATATTTTACATTCAGTTCCAGAATTGAATTCTTTCCTTCAACTTCAAGGACTCTTTCCTTTTTTAGGGATTTTATTATTGGTAATCCTTGTTTTTGTCCTAAGGAAAAGAAATTTTTTAATCAGTTTAGGAATATTGTGGTATTTAATAGGTTTGGTTCCTAAGTTTTATGCTACTTTAAAAGTGCCTGCTTCTGAACATCATTTTTATTTTCCTAGTATAGGGGTATATATGGTTTTGTTAGCAGGTTTAGAAATGGTCAGCATAAAAAGAAAAAAAATTCTCTATTTAACAATAGCAATAATTTTAAGCACACTCAGTGTCATAACTTTGAAAAGAAACCAAGAATTCAAGGATCCTCTATTGATATGGAAAATAGGTACTCTCAAAGAATCTAATCATATAGGAAACTGGCTGAATTTAGGATTAGCTTATAAGGAAAAAGGAGAATTAAAAAAAGCTAAACAAGCTTTTAACAAGGCTCTAACTTTGTTTAATAAAGATAAAGAATGGAAGGCAGGTCTATATCAAAATATAGCAGGAGTATATTTTTTAGAAAGCAATTATCAAAAAGCTATTGAATTTTTAAAAAAAGGTATCAATTTAAATCCCAATTCTGCACGGTTATATCAACTTTACAATGATTTGGGTATCCTCTATGAAAAAATAAAAAACAAAGAAAAAGCTTTAGAATGTTGGAAAAAAGCTTTAGAATTAAATCCTTACGCATGGAAAATCTATCAAAATTTAGCAAAAGTGTATATAGAATCTAATAATTTAGAAAAAGCTAAGAAATATACAGAAAAAGCAATTAAACTCTATCCAAGAGACTTTTATTCTTACTTTTTATTAGGAAAAATTTATGAAAAAAAATCTGATTTTAAGAAAGCGGCTTCTTTTTACAAGAAATCTATAGAACTAGAACCTAATTGGTTCTACACTCACTATGCGCTTTCTTTGATATACATAAAACTAAAGGATAATAGATTTTTAAAAGAGTTAGAGAAATCTATAGAATTAAATCCTAATTTTAGGCCTGCCTTTTCTCTTTATGAATTTATTAAAAAATTAAATTTAAAGAAAAAATAAAAACCCCTGCTTTTTTAAAGCAGGGGTTAATAAATTTTTCTAAATTCTATACTAAAATTACTAAATTAAAAAGCTGTACAAGCTCCTGAGTCTGCATCTTTACCTGTATGGAGGATTCCTTTAGTAGGACTATAATAATTATTCCAATCCCAACCTCTTGGGTGAGTAGGTAAAGTTCCTTCTGCAAAGTAATTTGCTACAAAACTTGAATCGTGTAAAGTGCTTGGAAATACTGCCTCTTCATCAGCTGAAGCAGTAATAGCTTTTCTTGCATAATAGTTAGAAAGTGCAGTTTGAATAGCAGAAGCGCTCCCAAAACATGCTGCTTTTTGAGCATCTTTTCTTAAATTGATAAATCTTGGAATAGCAATAGCAGCTAAAATACCTATGATAACGATGACCATAATCAATTCAATTAGAGTAAAACCTCTTTTCTTCATTCAACTCACCTCCTTCCTATCTCACAGAATAAAAAATACCATCTTTAAATATATATGTCAAGTTTTATTTTTGCAAATTAAGAAATTCTATTTTCCATAAAAATAAACCTTGAGGTGGAGCACATACTCCTGCAAATTTCCTTAAACCGCAATTTATTATCTCTTTTAAAGAATTTAATTTGTTTTTTTCTCTGCCAAAATCTACCAGAGTGCCTACAATGTTTCTTACCATTTTATAAAAGAAACTGTTTGCTTTTATCTCTATAATTATGAGTTTGCCTTTTTTGTTAATCTCTGCTTTATAAATTTCTCTCACAGTATTTTTAATATTTGCACCACTCGATAAAAAACATTTAAAATCTTTTTTACCTAATAAAGCTTTAATCTCTTTTTTCATTCTTTCTAAGTCTAACTTTTCTCTTATATGCCAGCTGAATCTTCTGTAAAAAACTGAATGAGTCTCAGAATTATAAATAAAATACTTATAAGTCTTAGATTTTGCCCAGAATCTTGCATTAAATTCAAGGGGGGCTTTTACAAGAGATTTTATTCTTATATCTGGAGGTAAATTTGAGTTTAAAGCTTTTTTAAGATTCTTTAAAGGAATTTTTGTGTTTGTCTTAAAATTTGCTACTTGATACTTTGCGTGTACACCTTTATCTGTGCGCGCACTACCTATTACTCTTACTTTTTCTCTTAAAATTTTATAAAGAACTTGTTCTAAAATCTGTTGGATAGTTAAAGATGTATTTTTTTGTTTTTGCCATCCACAGTAATTTGTTCCTTCATATTCTAAAACCATCTTTATATTTTTCATTATTTTAAATTATAAGAGATTTTCTTTTATGAGGAGTTCTGCTATTTGGACTGCATTTAAGGCTGCACCTTTCCATAAGTTATCAGCTACACACCACAACCACAAACCTTTTTCATTAAAAGGGTCTCTTCTTACTCTTCCTACAAAAACAGGTTCTTTTTGTGCACATAGAATGGGTTGAGGGATATCTACAAGAGAATCTATAAAAACTACTCCTGGAAAATTTCTTAATAACTCTTTTACTCTTTCTAAATCAAATTTCTCTTTTGTTTCTATATAAATAGCTTCTGCATGAGATCTGAATACAGGTATTCTTACGCAAGTAGCTGTTATTTTTAAAGAGTTATCATTTAGTATTTTTTGAGTCTCTTTTACCATCTTCCATTCTTCAGAAGTATAATCAAATTCTTTAAAACTACCTATACAAGGAAAACAATTAAAAGCTATTTGAAAAGGGAAAACTTCTTTTTCTTTTTTAGTAAAAAGATTTTCTAAAAATTCTTTATCTCCTATTTTTATATTTTTTTCTTCTAATCTTTCTAAAATCTCTTTAGATTGAGATAACAATTCAACTTCAGCTTTTCTTCCTGCTCCTGAAGCTGATTGGAAAGTAGCTACGATTATCCTTTCTATACCATATTCTTTATAAATAGGATAAATACTTACTACCATTTGAATAGTTGAACAATTAGGATTTGCTATTAAACCTTTGTGATTTTTCAAGCTCTCAGGATTTATCTCTGGAATTACTAAAGGGACATCTGGTTTTAATCTAAAATCTGCACCATTA
>CBEUCJ010000015.1:0-3425 GCA_965541615.1 uncultured bacterium
ATTGTTATAGCCATCCTTGCTATACTTGCAGGGATGGCTATTATTCCTTTTACCTATTATATAAGAAAAGCAAAAGCTAAAGAACTTATTAATTTCGCAAGAGCCTGTATTCAGGAAGCAATAGCTGAGTGTATGACAGATAATAGCACAGATACTTCTACTCTTGATGCCTGTCAAAATCCAGATGACACAAGATATATTACAAATATACAATTTACTACTTTACCTACCTGCAATAATTTTTCTGCTACGATACAGGGAGATGTAGAAGAACAAACTTATCAAGTAACTTGTACATATAACGCTACAACAGATAATGTAGTCTGTTCAGCTCCTCAAAGAATAAGTACTTAATAATTTTAGCTGTAAGTTATTGTATAAATGACTCAAATTTTTTTGATTTTAATAATTTAGAAAATTGCAATATTCAGGATGAAATAACCTGCAGTAAGCCTTTATTCACTTTTTAATCACAATCAACTTCTGTTGAATCTGTTCTTGCTGTGCAAGTATAGCCAGAAACAATGCCAGCTCCTGTGCAAGTGCATTGACAATTTTCATAATCATCATCACACTCTACATCACAGCTTTGTGTATAACGAGAACCTCTCTCACAAGAAGTAAAATCTGGCTCTCCTCCTGTTAAAGCTACTCTTGCAAGCTCTGCAGCCACACAGGTTATACAATTTCTGGCATCAGTTTCTACATAAGAGCGAGCTGCCTTTCTTACATAACCTCTATAAACTCCTACAGCAACAGCTGCCATAATGGCAAGAAGAGCAAGAGCTACCAAAAGTTCCATTAAAGTAAAAGCTTTCTTTTTTTTCATATTCTTTTTACCTCCTTAAACCTTTTTATTAAAAATAATACTAATATTTAAATTAGGCAAGAAAATTTATGTACTTAAGAAGTGTTTAAAACATTTAAAAGATAATAAAAGGAAAGTTCTGGATTAACATAAGAGTCCAGAGCATCTTTAACTTCATAAATAATATTAATAGCTGAATAAGGATTTCCTTCAAAAAGTTCTTCAGGAAAAGCACGAGGATAAGGATAACCTGCTTTGCGTTTTAAATAAGATCTCCAAACCCAGATACTAAGAAGATAAAAGAACTCATCAAGCTCTTCCTGTGAAAAAGTTGAAAGTCTTTCTGCTACTTTAAATCTTTTTAAAGGACTTCCTGAAAAACTTGCCTTTACAAAACTATTCAACTCTTCTAAAATACCTTTCTCTGCAATTGTAATAGCTTTTCCTATGCTTCCAGATGATATATCAGCAAGAGTTTCTGCTACATTTTCCTCAAACAAAAATCTCTTTCTTAAAAATTCCTTTATAATCCCTTTGGGAAGATTTCTAAATCTTACAATCTGAGAACGAGAAATTATAGTAGGTAAAAGTTTGCTAAAGTTTTCTGTAAGTAAAATAAAAATTGCATAAGGTGGTGGTTCTTCAAGAGACTTAAGCAAGGCATTTCCTGCTTCAAGATTCATTTTATCTGCTTCTCTTATAAAAATGACTTTATAATCTGCCTCAAGGGGTCTATATCTTAAAAAATATATTGTTTCTCTTATTTGCCCAATAGTAATTTCTTTTTTTTCTGGATAAAGAATCCGTATATCCGGGTGTATTTCTTTTTCTATTTTTTTACAAGCTTTGCACTCACCACAAGGATTTTTTTTATCTTTTTCACAAAAAAGATGAAATAAAAAAGCCCAAGCTGTAGTTTCTTTACCAACTCCTTTTGGACCAGTAAAAAGATAAGCATGGGAAAGTCTATCTTTTTCTAAGGATAGGATTAAAAGATTAACTGCTGGTTCCTGCTTTAAAATTTCTTTTAGATTTCTAACTTTCATCCTCTATTACTTTAATATCAGCACCAATCCCCGAGAGTTTTTCTATAAGATTCTCATATCCTCTTTCTATCAGTTCCACATTATAAATAGTGGTTGTATTTTCAGCGCAAAGACCTGCTAAAACCAATGCTGCCCCAGCTCTTAAGTCTGTTGCCTTAACAGGAGAACCCATAAGAAGTGTAGGACCTTTTATAATAGCAGTTCTATCTTCTACTTTTATCTCAGCTCCCATTCTATTTAACTCAAATACATAAAGAAATCTATTTTCAAAAAGATTTTCTGTAATAAAAGATACTCCTTTAGCCTGAGTTAAAAGAACTGCAAAAAAAGGCTGTAAATCAGTAGGAAATCCTGGATAAGGAGCAGTAATAATTTTTATAGGATTAATAATTTTTTTTCTTTTTACTCTAAAAGCATTTTTGTCTACTTCTTCTAAAGTTATACCTATTTCTTGAAGCTTAAGAATTGGTGTTTTTAAATGAATTTTATTAATATTTTTTACTATTACCTCATTTTCTTCTAAAAGTGCACCTAAAACTAAGTATGTTCCAGCTTCTATTCTATCTGGAATAATTTCTATATTAACAGGTTTAAGTTTCTTTTTTCCTTTAATATATATTGTATCTTCCCCAATCCCTCTTATCTCAGCTCCCATTTTTTTTAGCATATTTCCTAAAAACACCACTTCAGGTTCTTTAGCAGCATTTTTAATAATAGTCTCACCCTCAGCAAGACATCCAGCCATCATCAAATTTTCAGTAGCAGTAACAGATGGAAAATCAAGAATAATTTCAGTGCCTTTTAATTTTTTTGTTTTTACAATCAAATTTCCTCTTTCCAGATTTATACTTGCTCCAAGTTGAGAAATTCCTTTTATATGAAAATCAACTGGTCTTTTACCTATAGCACAACCTCCAGGAAGAGGAACTTCTGCTTTCTTAAAAGCACCTACTAAAGCACCTAAAAAAAGGATAGAAGCTCTCATCTGACTTGCAAGTTCATAAGGCACAGAAAATTTGTTTACTTTTGTAGTATCTATTTTTAAATAATCCTTTTTAAATTCATAAATCGCACCAAGATATTTCATAATTTTTAACATACAAAAAACATCTCTAACTTTAGGAACTTTTTTTAATTTATATACTCCTGGAGCAAGAAGTGTTGCGCAAATTGCAGGAAGAGATGCGTTTTTAGCTCCGCTTACCTCTATCTCACCTTTTAAAGGTTTTTTACCCTTGATTACATATTTTCTTTCCATGCAAGAACTACCCTATCATAACCCTTTAAATCTTTATAAATCTCAAATTTCCATTTATAAAATTTTAACATCTCTTTTATTCTTTTTCCTTGATTATATCCTATTTCAAAAATTAAAAAACCTTCTTTTTTAAGATACTTATAAGCAAATTTTAAAAGACTTTCCTGAAATTCAGTTCCTTCTTTTCCAGAAATTAAAGCTTCTTTTGGTTCAAATAGTTTTACTTCTTCATCAAGAATATCCCATTCACTGAAAGAAATATAAGGTGGATTGGAAACTATAACATTAAATAATGGTCTTTCTAAAAAAGGAT
>CBEUCJ010000016.1:0-3286 GCA_965541615.1 uncultured bacterium
AAAATCGGGGCGAGAGGATTTGAACCTCCGACCCCCTGCTCCCAAGGCAGGTGCGCTTCCAGGCTGCGCTACGCCCCGATTTTTTAATAAATTATAATCCCTTTTAAGTTTTTTACAATAAGTTTCTATTCTAAGAAATTCAATTACTTTATAAATTATAATTCCAATTGAATATTTGCTTGACGCCTAAATTTATTGTAGTAATTTTTTTAATAAGTTTTAGAAGATAACAAATAATTAGATGAAACGAAAAATTGTTAAAAATACAAAAGAAAATATTCTTGATGTTGCCAGAAATCTTTTTGCAGAATACACTTATCTATGTGTATCAATGAATGATATTGCAAACAAGTTAAATATTACCAAACCCGCACTCTATTATTACTTTAAAGATAAAAAAGAACTTTATAAAGAAATTTTAGAAAGAGTATTTAAAGAATTAGAAACAGAAATATTTAAAGCAGTAAATCAGGTTAAAGATCCTAAAGCAAAATTATATCAATTAATAGTTAGTTATTTAAAATTTGGTCAAAAAGAAAAATTTTTAGTAAAATCTTTATTTTTGTGCTTTACAAAAATAGATACTTCTTTAAAGAATGAAGTTATTAAATTATGGAATAAACTAAATTTTTCTCTTCAAAAAATATTTGAGGAAATTTTTTCTAATAAACAAGATATAAAAGCTATTGCTTCTCTTTTTATAAATATAATGAATGGTTTACTCTTAGAACAATCATTAAATGCCAAGTTTAATCTTGAAGAGATTACTAAAAAAGTTGCCACTCTTTTAGAAGCAGAAATGAAATAAATTTTTCATCCCTATTTCATTCTTTTCTAAATAATTAATATTAAGTTGACAAATTTTATTTTATAATTACAATAAGTAATAATTTACTTACCAGTAAGTAAAAATAAAAGGAGGTATATAATGTTTATGTTTAACTTTGACCAAATTAAAAAAAATTTTTTTCTTTATTCAATTGAAAAAGCAATCCAAACAAAAGTAGGAAGGGAAATAATCTTAAGGGAATTTGAGAAAAAGGTATATGAAAATTTTTTAAGTGATAAAAATCAATTACCAAATGTTCAATTAAAGAAATACCAATGGGTAAGAGCCTTTGTTAGACAGTTAATAAAAAATTTTGATAAAAATTATATTTCAAAAGATATTTTTAATAAAACAATTTACACTTTAGGATTTAATAATTTTTTTAAAAATAAAAATCTTGAGGCTCAAAAGGCAAGAATTAAATTCAAAGAAAAATACGGTACAGAGCCTCCGCTTTTTATTACAATTTCTCCTACTCAAAAATGTAATTTAAAATGTATAGGATGTTATGCATCTTCTTCTCCTCAAACAGGGAAAACTTTGCCTGCCTCAATAGTTGACCGTATTTTAAAAGAAGTTTATGAAGATTTTGGCAGTCGATTTCTTGTTGTCAGTGGAGGAGAGCCTTTGCTTTATTCCAGTGAAGGTAAAACTTTGTTTGATTTCTGGGAGCAATATAATGATGTTTTTTCTATCTTTTATACTAATGGCACTTTAATTGATAAAAAAGTTGCTGAGAGACTGGCTAAATTAGGCAATGCCTTTCCTCAAATTTCAGTAGAAGGTTTTGAAAAGGAAACAGATGAAAGACGAGGAAAAGGTGTTTTTAAGAAAATTTTAAAAGCAATGGAAAATCTGAGAGAAGTGGGTGTGCCTTTTGCTGTTTCTGTAACTGCTACAATCAAAAATCTATCTTTATTATTAAGTGATGAATTTTATCAGTTTTGGTTTGAGGAACAAGGTGCAAGTTATATGTGGATTTTTCAGCTAATGCCTATTGGCAGAGGCAAAAATGTATTCGATTTAATGCCTTCTCCTGAACAAAGGATAATGCTTTATCGGAAATGGGAAAAGCTTTTAGAAAAAGGATATCCTATAGCTGATTTTTGGAATAGTGGCCCTTTAGCTGATGGTTGCATTGCTTTTGGTCGTCAAAATGGTTATTTTTATATTGATTGGAATGGTTATATCACCCCTTGTGTTTTTATCCCCTATTATGTAGACAATATTTATGATATATATAAAGAAGGTAAAACACTTGCTGATGCCTGGAATAATCTCTTTTTTAAAAATGGAAGAGAATGGCAAAAAGAATATGGTTATCCTTATAGTAAAAATGCTAAAAACTGGCTAATGCCTTGCGCTATCCGTGATAATTATCATACATTCCGAACAAAAATATTTACATCTGATGTAAAACCAGAAAATCAAGAAGCAGAAGAAGCTATGAATTCAGAGGAATATTATCAAAAATTAGTAGAATATGACAAACAATTAGAAGCAATTACCTTACCTATTTGGCAAAATGAATATTTAAAAAATAGTGGTTAAGTATTTTTTATAAAATCTATAGCTTTTTTGAGTCTTTTTTCCACCCTTTCTTTTCCTAAAACTTTAATTATCTCAAAAAGCCCAGGACTTACAGTTTTTCCTGTTAAAGCAACCCTTACTGCTTGAGCAATATTTTTAAGCTTTATACCAGATTCTTCAGCAAGGTTTCTAAAATATTCTTCTAATTTTTTCTCCTCAAGAGGTAAATCTTTTAAATCTTCTGCAATTTTTTTAAGTAAAGGCTTTATTTCTGGAATTAAAAATTTTTTAGCTCCATCTAAATCGTAGCTAACATCTTCTACTAAGTAAAACTTTATCATATCAGCCATTTCAACCAAAGTTTTACTTCTTGTTTTCACAGTTTCTATAGCAGAAAGAAGATATTCTTCTGAAAATTTACCTAAATCGTAGCCTCTAAGAAAATATTTAAGGTACTCCAATAAATATATATTATCACTATTTTTAATCCAATAGGCATTTATAGCCAAAAGTTTATTCTGATCAAATCGTGCTGAAGAAAGGTTAATGCTTTTTAAATCAAATTTTTCAATTAATTCTTCAACTGTAAAATATTCCTGATCTCCATATCCCCAGCCAAGACGAGCAAGATAGTTAAGGAGAGCTTTTGGTAAAAAACCTGCGTCTCTGTATTCAAGTATAGATTTAGCACCATGTCTTTTAGATAGTCTTGCTCCATCAGATCCAAGAACCATAGGAATATGAGCAAATTCTGGTGGTTCAACAGAAAGAGCTTTATAAATAATAAGCTGTTTAGGAGTATTTGAAATATGATCATCCCCTCTTATAACATGAGTTATTCCCATTGTTATATCATCTATCACTACTGCAAAGTGGTAGGTGGGTGTTCCGTCTGAACGAAGAATAATAAAATCATCTATCTCTTCT
>CBEUCJ010000017.1:0-3235 GCA_965541615.1 uncultured bacterium
TAACTTTTCCTTTTGTGATGAAAAATCCCGATTTTTTTGAAAAGTTTTTTAAATTCGCATTTGTTTTTAATATATGCATCAGCTTGCTTTTTGGTTTGTGGATACTTTCTAACCCAAATTTAATAAAAATCTTTTTAGAAGTGAGTTTTTTAATTGGAGCTGGTCTTAGCTTTATAATTTATAAAAATCTTAAAAGATTTAATAAAGCTCAAAATGAAGGAGTTTTCAAAATAGAAGAATTATAAAGAATGTAATAGTTCTTGGAAAACTCCTTTTTATCTTCAAAACTCTTTAAAAGAAAACCAAAATTCTTAGATCTTTCTATAAATTTTTGATCTAAAAACTTACGCACAACAATAACATCACAATTTTTTAAAGCTTCTTCAAAATTATTGTAATCTATGACTTTCTTTTTGATTCTGGCATAAAAGTAAAAATTGGCAACCGGTTTTTTATAAGGAGAAAAACTACAAACCCTCAAAGAGGGAACATTTTCCACCAAGTTTTTAACGAAAATACCTGCTGATTTTTCTGTGCTAACACTATAAACAGGCTGAAGATAAGCAAAAAATAGAATTTCTACTAAAAAAAATACTAAAATAATAGAATATAAAGCAGATGTTTTTTTTGATAATACAAAAAGACTCCATATTTGAAAGAAAAAAACTAAAATGGTAAAAATTAAAGTTCCTTTATATATAGTATACCCTTCTTTTTTAAGCCAAAAAAGACTTAGCAAGGTCAAGAATGGCAAAATATAACTTAAAAAGATATATGCCTTTATAAGCAATATTTTAAAATTATTTTTAAGATTATTTTTTAAATAATAGGTGATTAAAATTATAGAAAAAGGAAGAATGGGTAAAATGTAATAATCTCTTCTTGCTTTAGCAAATGTAAATAAAAAAAAGATAGCAAAATTTGTTATCAAGAAAACTTTTTGATCTAAATTTAGGTTTTTAAAATTTTTTAATGTTTGATAAAGAGCTCCTAATAAAAATAAACTAAGAGGCGCTACCCAAAGAGGCCAGTAATACAGATAAATATAAAAAGGACGGAGATTGTCGTATGGTTCTATAGCTTGTTTAACATTTTCTCTAAACCATAAATAGAAAGGGAGTTCAGTATTAAGTTCCTTTGCGATTAAATAGTAGTGGAAAAAATATATAAAAACTCCGATTAATAGACTTAGAATCAGTTTTACATTAAAATGATAAAATCTGCGGTAGGTGATTATATCGATAAATACAAAAAGGGTTAAAACCGCAATAGCAGTAATACCTTTACTTAAAGCCCCAAAAAGAAGTGTAAGGATAAACAAAAAATAACCCCAAAAAGAAGTTTTTTCCCGATAGTAAACATAAATTGCAATAGCTAATACTATCCCAAAAAGCTGATAAATTTCTGATTGAGAAAGTCTTGCAAATTGAATAAAACCGAGAGAGACTCCATAAAAAATCGTTCCCCAAAAAGCCCATTCTTTTTCAAAAAGTTTCTTAGCAAGAAAATAAAAAATCCCAACAGACAAAAGCGCAAGCAAAGCTCCAGGAAGCCTTGCTGAAAATTCAGAATATCCTAAAATCTCTCCGGTTATTTTAATTAACCAAAAGGGAATAAGTGGTTTTGTAATATGAGGTTCAAAATTAATAGTAGGAACAAACCAAGACGACTTAAGAGACATCTCTCTTGCACCTTCAACCCATCTTCCCTCAACCCCAAAAAATGGTCTTTTGCCAAGATTATAAAAAATTGCTATTCCAATAAGTAGTATAAATAAGATCTTTACATAACGAGAATCTTGCATAAAATTACTTGATTTTAAAAATTTTAATTGCTAATTTTACTTAAAAAATTTTAAAATGAAAAGAAAAATAATTTTTGCCATTTTAATTTTGTTTCTTTTCGGAATAGCTCTTTACTTACCTTTTATTGGAAAGAAAGAATTCCAAGGCGAAGAAGGAAGAAGAGTATTAATAGCTTTGCAAATGCTTGAAAATAATGAATTTTTAATACCAAAACTTTTTGATAAGCCTTATTTTAATAAACCACCTCTTTTTAACTGGGCTTTAGCTGGAGTATTCTTAATAACAAGGAACTATTCCGAATTTATTGCAAGAGCATTTTCCTCTTTCTGTTTAATTTTAGCCTCTTTGTTTTTGGTTTTTATCTGGCAAAAAATTTTAATAAAATCCCGAGAAGAATTTCATAAACTTTCTCTTACAACAATTCTTTTACCGGGATTAATTTTTCTAACCACTCCAGAAGTAATTGACAAGGCTATAAGAGCAGAAATTGATGGTTTTTATACTATGTTAATAACTATAGCTATTTATAGCTGGTTTTACCTTCATGAAGTAGAAAATAAAAAAACAAGTGCTTATATAATTTCAAGCATTTTTTTAGGAATGGGAATTTTAACTAAAACCTTTCAGGCTTTGATATTTTTTTATCTTGCTCTTTTACCTTATCTTATTTTCAAGAAAAGATTAAAAGAGTTACTAAGTATTCATCACTTTTTAGGAATTATCATCTACTTAGGAGTATTTTCCATATGGACAATATTGGTAAGTTTAAAAATAGGGATCAAACCTTTCTTTACAGCCTGGATTAATGAATATTTATCTTCAGCTAAAGCTCAAGAAATGAGTTTTTTTCAGCATTTTAAAGCCTATACCATCTTTGCCTTTTTAGGTTATTCACCCTGGCTCTGGTTTTTAATCTCTTACAAAGATAAAAATTTTCTTTCCTTTCTTAAAAATAATCCTCCTTTTTACAATTTATCTATTTTTTCTTTTTTCCTTTTCTTTTTCTCTTACCTTTTCCATTTTATGTTTCCTGGAGCAAGACTACGCTATATGCTACCATCAGCAGGAGGTCTGATCTTTTTAAGCACTTTACCTATATACCATTATATAAAACAAAATTATTTACCCAAAATCTATAAAATCTCTATTTTAAAAGTGTTTCCTTTTATTAACTTGGTCATTGCAATAGGCTTTTTTATTTATATTTCTTTTTTACACTACAAACCCGAACTAATATTTTATATTTTTTGTTTTTTATTTCTTGTGCTTAATTTTTATGTTCTAATAAAAAATTTTTCCTCTCCCTTAACTATTTTTTCTTTTCTTTTAATAACTGTCTTCCTGCTAAAATCTCTTTATGTCACTTTCTATTACCCTTTACATCAAAAGAAAATGAATCATTTTAGAAATGCAGCTTTTAAAATAGCAAC
>CBEUCJ010000018.1:0-3101 GCA_965541615.1 uncultured bacterium
TAAAAGCTTATGAAAGCTTTCTGTATCCATTATTTGATATATAAACATTGCAAGGATAAAGCTATAATTGAAGGAACTTGAGTAAAGCAAAGGCAATGTTTTACTTGCGGAATTGAAAAACTTATTTAAAAATATCAGAAAGAATAAGACTTATAAACTTATAAAAATACTTTAACAAACTTGATTGAATAATTTTAAAATTCTTAAAAAAATAAAAATTTTAAAGGATTATATAAAATTTTTTTATTTCATTTTATTTTTTTATTTAAAAATTAAGTTGACTTTTTAAAAAGAGTTATTTAAAATAAAAAAAACCAATTAGGTTTACAAATTGGGAGGTCATTATGGGATATTTTAAAGATACTTTTTCTGAATTTTATTCATCTGTTATAAAATCTAATTGGAGTCCTATTACAGGAGGAATTTTAATAGCTTTATTTGCTATTCTTTTAGAAATGTGGGGTCGTCCTTGGGGAATCATAGCTGGAATAAGAAATTGGGGTGAATGGTTTTGGTATTGGGTTGGTGTAATAGATGAAGAACCAATTCATCCATTATGGTCTTCTGCTTCAATTATAAATATTGGATTTTTATTAGGTGCTTTTATTTCAGCAAATCTTGCTTATGAATTTGGAATAAGAATTCCTCCTTTTCTTGAAATAATAAAAGGTATTATAGGTGGAATACTTATGGGTATAGGTGGTGCATTGGCAAGAGGATGTAATATTGGAGGTTTTTATACCCCATTTACTAATCTTTCAGCAAGTGCTATTCCTATGATGATTGGATTAATGATAGGTGTTTTAGTAGGTGTTAAATATTTATTATGGGAAATTGAACATCTTCCTTCAAAAGGAGGAACAGAAATTAGTTTAAAAAAATTAAATCCTATATTAGGTATAATAGCTCTTATAGTCTTAATCTGGGGTGGATATGCATATTTTCATAGTGAGGACGAAATGGGAGCTTTATTAGGAGGAAGTTTGTTTTTTTCAGCAGGAATTGGTTATGCAATGCATCGTAGTCGTATTTGTTTTGTTGCTGCTTTTAGAGAACCGTTTTTATCTGGTGAAGCAACACTTGCAAGAGCTATTATTTTAAGCATGTTTTTAGCAATGATAGGAATATTATTTATCAAGTTATTAGAAATAATGCCTCCTATGGTATATGTTCCACAAACTTTTATATTAGGTGCTTTAATAGGTGGATTTATTTTTGGTATTGGGATGGTTATAGCTGGAGGATGTGGTTCAGGTTCTCTTTTTAGAGTTGCAGAAGGGCAAGTTAAATTAATTATTGCTGTTATTTTCTTTGCTTTAACTAATGCACTTGTCCGTTATTATATGGACTATGTTTGGAAAATTTGGGATAAAGGAATTCTTGGGAAAAAAGTATTTCTACCAGATTATTTAGGTTACAGTGGAGCTTTTATTTTACTTTCTTTAGTTCTTTTATTATGGTATATTTTTGTAACTTGGAATGAAAAAAGTGAAAAATTTGTTATTGGTATTTAATTAAAAATAAATTTTAAGGAGGTGGAGCTATGGCAGAAATTAAAGCTGATGAAGTATTAGATGTTAAAGGTTTAAGTTGTCCTATGCCTATGCTTAAAATTAAAAAAGCTTTAGAGAAACTTGCATCAGGTAAAATTTTAGAAGTATGGGGAACAGATCCAGGAACAAAAAATGAGCTTAAAAAATATTGCGAAAAAGAAGGACATGAATTGCTTTTAGTTTCTGATGAATCAGGTTACACACGTTTTTTGATTAAGAAAAAATAAAAAATAATTAAATTTAAAAAATTTTTATGAGAGGAGGTTAACATGGCTAAAGATCCTGATAAATTAGGAATTTTTGTTTCTTCACCTGTAAATATATCTCACTTAGTAAAAATTGTAGAAGCTGCCCAAAGAAAAGGGAAAAAAGTTAAGATTTTTTTTACTTATAAAGCAACTCATTTAGTTCTTCACCCTGATTTTCAAAAATTAAGAAATATGGTACCTGAAGAAGATTTTGCAATTTGTTTAGCTGCTTTTAATTGTGAAGGATATGAAGCTGAATATCACGCTTTAGGATTAACAGAAAAACAACTGCGTACCCAAGCAGTGCATGGAGAAATTGTTGAAGAATGTGGCAAATATATAGCACTTTAAAAGGAGGGGAAATATGACTCCAAAAGTTTGTTTTCTAATTGCAAATAGAATTTATATACAAGATGGTTTACGTTCTACTTTAGGATTAGCTGTTGAAAATATGTATTCTTATGCCTTTATTTTCTATCAAAAAATGCCTGCCAAATCTCAATATTTACAAGAAACTTTAGATATGCTTAGAGATATGGAAGGTGAAGTTTATGCAGTAACAGATACAATGGATGAGGAAACTAAAAAATTTAATATTGAAGAATGGGGATTAGCTGAAGCAACTCTTGATGATGTAGTAGAAAAAATTTTAGAATGTGACGCTGTTGCAGTATACGGTTTACCACCTATGAAAGTGCCTCTACCAGCACAATGCGCATAGTATAAAGGGGGGTAAAAATGAAAATACTTTGTATTTATAAACATAAAGTAAGTGCAGAAAATGAAGATATAAAAAAAATTATATCTAAATTAAAAGAGAAAGGAAATGAAATTATAGAATTTGCTCTTTATGATGCCAAAACAGATGCTGATTATGATAAATTGATTGATTTAATTTGGGAGGCTGATAAAACTATTTCTTGGTGGTAATGTTTTAAAGTTTTCATTTTATTAATTTTTCTATTACATTTTTAATATTTAATTCTGGATTATGAATTAAAATTCCTTTTATTTCTTTAAATTTTTCTTTTTCTTTTTTATTTTTAATTTTTTTCTCAAGTCTTTTAAGATAATTTAGTTTACTTTTGTAAAGTTTTAAATAGCTTATATATTTATTTTTATTCACTTTTATTGAAAAATTTCCTGGAATAAACCATTTATCAGTAAAATAAATCCATGAGGCAAAATCTGTCAATTTAAAACCTGGTAAAACATTAATTTTAGTGTGCCAGAAATCTTTTATTCTTAAACCATTCTCATCAGCCACAATTTTATATCCTCCTCTAAAAGGCTCTGCACC
>CBEUCJ010000019.1:0-2121 GCA_965541615.1 uncultured bacterium
GCTGTTCCAGCTCCTACTTTTTCTTTCCATTCAGAACAGGCTTTACTTAAATAAGTAGTAAAAAGCCAAGATGTTCCAGAGGCATCAGATCTTCTTACTACTATAATAGGAAGGTCAGGAAGATTTACTTTTGGGTTTAGTTTTTTCAAATAAGGATCATTCCAGTTTTTAATTTTACCTAAGTAAATATTACATATTGCTTTATGATCTAAATTTAGAAGAAAATCTTTTGATCCTGGCAGATTATAAGTGATTACTACTGCGCCAATTATATCAGGAAACTGAACTAAGTTGTATTTTCTTAATTCTTTAGAAGTTAAAGGTTTATCACTTGCTCCAAAATCAACAATTCTTTCTTGAGCCTGTCTTATTCCTCCTCCAGAACCTATACCTTGATAATTGATTTTTACTTTAGTTTGTTTATAATATTGATAAGCCCAAGCTAATATTACAGGTTGAGGGAAAGTTGCTCCAGCTCCTGTTAACTCAGTGGCTTGAGAAAAAGAGTTGTTCAGAATACCAAATATTATAATAACTAAAAAGCATAAAAATTTTAAAATTAAGCACCTCATTTTATCACCTCCTTAATTAAGTTTTTTGAAAGAATATAAAAAAGTAAGTTTAAAAAAGTGTTAAAAGAATGTTAAAAATAGGTTAAAAAAATTTGATAAAAAGATGGAAAAAATTTTAATAGTGGAAGATGACAAAGAGATAGGGAAACTTCTTTCAGAAAGTTTTTCTTCTCAAGGTTATAAGTGTCATATAGTTGGTTCTTTATCAGAAGCTTATACTTATCTTTTATCTTCTTCGGATTTATCACTTATTATTCTTGATCTTATTCTTCCAGATGGTGATGGATTAGGGCTTTTAAAATATATTCGTTCAACTCTTAAATTTAAAAATTTGCCAATAATTATAATTTCAGCCAGAGGAGGAGAGCTTGATAGAGTTTTAGGGTTAGAATTAGGTGCAGATGATTATATTGTTAAGCCTTTTAGTGTAAGAGAAGTTATAATAAGGGCTAATAGAATTTTAAAAAAAGATTTAGAATCAGAAGAAATTTTGAACTATGGTCCACTTAAGATTGATAAAAAGAAAAAGGTTATTTTTTTAAAAGAAAAACCCTTAACTTTAACTCCTACAGAATACAAAATTTTAGAATTTTTGTTGGAAAATCCAGAAAGGGTAGTAGGCAGAGAAGAGCTTATTAGAATAATTTGGCCTGTAGAAAAAGAATATTATTCAAGGGTTTTAGATGCTTACATTTGCAGGCTAAGAACAAAATTAGGTGAATATGGAAAAATCATAGAAACTGTTAGAGGTTTTGGATATCGTTTAGTTCAAATATAAGATGGAAAGTTTCAATTTCTTATTGATTCTTTTAATAATATGCCTTTTAGTTGGTCTTTTTTTATTTTTTAAAAAAATTTTAAAAGTTCAGAGAGAAAATAGATATTTAAAAAGAGAGCTTAATTTTTGGATAGAGCTTTTTTCTAATTGTCCTTTCCCCTTTTTTATAATTGAAAAAGAAGAAATAAAATGGCAAAATAAAAAAGCTCTTGAAATTTTAGGAGATCTTAGAGGAAAGAAAAAGGATCACATAGAGGCATTTTTAAAAAATTCTTATTGGGATGCTCAGATATTTTTTCTTCCCTCTGGATTTACAGCTTATCTTTTGCTTGATAAGAGAGAGGAAAAAATTTTAAAAAGAAGTTATGAGATAGCACTTGCATATCTTTCTCATGAATTAAAAACTCCTTTTACTATGGTAAAAAATTATGCAGAAAAATTGGAGGAAGAAATAAAAAAGAATAGATCTTCAAATATAGAGTATTTTGAAAAATTTAAAAATTCTTTAGAAAGAGTTGAAAGATTAATTTATAAGCTTTTTTCATCATTAGAATATTTAGTTAAAGATTTAAAAATAAAAAAAGAAAAGTTTCTTTTAAATGAGGCTATAGAGGAAGTAATTTTTTGGGTGAAACCTCTTTGTGAAGATAAAAATGTAGATTTAGAGGTGGATATAGCAGAAGATATAGAAATAGAAGGTGATAAAGAGTGGTTAATGCAAGCGATTTTAAATCCTTTAGAAAATGCTATTAAATTTTCTCCATCTGGAGG